>NZ_CP012882.1:0-1200000 GCF_002224265.1 Vibrio vulnificus NBRC 15645 = ATCC 27562 | reverse complement strand
CACCGTTAAGCATGTCATCTTAGCCTCTTCATAAAAATAGGATGCTCATGAGCATCCTATTTTTATACCTGAGATAACCCCTGATCCTCCTAATTCATCCTGTATTCCTCTAGCGCGTTGCTCATAATTCAGATTCTAGATGCCGTTTGTCATCCAGACACACCCAACGCTCAAACCACGATAAAAGCGCTTCCACTATTTGGATATAACCTTTTACTGTTGAAAGTGATGCATTTATTTGCAGCAATCACACAAAATATGTATTTGACTGCAACATTGAAAATACTTATGTGACGCAAATCGCTTACAGAACTTATTGATAACCTTAGTATTTGCCCGAAATCACAATAAGGTATAACAGAAGAATGAAACACTCTAAAACGACCCTCGCTTTCCTCATTAGCACCGCATTACTTGGAGGCTGTAGCAACGATACCGATTACATTGATGTGCATCCTAAAGAGGTAAAAATTGCCACTTTCAATCTCTCGTTTGATAGAAACACCTTTAAAGATCTCGTGGATGAAATGCAAGTAACGCCAGAACAGCAACATCTGTTAGTCACGTCATACTTAGATGGCAGCATCGCGGAACAAGACAAAGTGAGAGCAGAAAAAGTCATCCAAATACGAAATGTTGCTGCAATCATCCAAAAAAATCGACCTGATGTATTGCTAATGGCTGAATACAACAACGATGGCATTGGTGAAAATAAAGCTGCACTGGTGGGCTTCCAAAACAACTATCTTTCTGTGGCCCAAAGCATTGATGGCGCTGGTGGTAACGCAAATTTAGAGCCGATTGAATACCCTTATGCTGAATCCTACTCGACGAATACTGGCTTAGCCAGCTCCTTCGACCTAGACAATAATGGTACTGCTGGCCAACTTCCCGGCGACGCATGGGGCTTTGGCTTCTATCATGGCCAATACGCCTTTGCCTTAATGTCGAAGTACAAAATTGATACAGAAAACACAAGAACATTCCAAACGTTTAAGTGGAAAGATATGGAAGGCGCTCAAATACCAACTATAACCATTTGCGACGGCTCTCAGAAAATTCCAGATGGCATGCAATGTGGCGATACTTGGTACACGACAGAAGAGTGGCAAGAAGTCCGTCTGTCATCGAAAAACCACGTTGATGCCCCTATCATCATTCCAACTGAAAAAGGGGATGAAGTGGTTCACCTACTAATGTCTCACCCGACGCCACCTGTGTTTGATCCAGGCAAGAACAAAGCGCAAAATGGTGCCGAAGTGCAGTTCTGGCATCACTATATTCAAGGCAAAGCGTACTTCTACGACGATTCTGGGAAAACAGGTGGTCTCCCAACAGGCGCTAAATTCGTCATGATGGGAGATCAAAACCTTGATCCCTTAGCCGGTGATGGATTTAGCGACATTATGCAGGCATTACATAGTGATCCATTAGTCAACCAGAATGTCATGAACGGTAACCTATACCCAACTAGCTATGGTGCTGCAGAACATGCGGTTGATAGTAAATCCACCCACCCTATTCCAAACCGCATCACATCAACATTTGGTCTTGCCGTTGACTATGTTCTGCCATCTGCCAACCTGAATGTGGTCAATTCGGGTGTCTACTGGGCGGCATCATACGAAGAAGGTCGCAAGCTCTTTAATGACCCGAGAATTGGTAAATTCGGCAATGGTAAAGACGTCTCTTCAGACCACCGAATGATTTGGATTCAAGCTCAGTTCTAATCCGATTTAAATCTCGATAGTGGCACACTGCACCATCAATGTGCGGCAGTAATATGCCAGCGAATACAGCTGGCATATTTTAATTGTACTTTCACCAAGGTCTCAAAAATCTTCTTACCCCTTTTTACTAACAGGAGTTATACGTTGATTTAATTTTCTGCAGCAAGCCTAGAATGCACCTCATGACTGCCCTTGCTTTAACGCCTCTCGTACCTCTTGGGGAGTGGGTGGCGGAAACACAACGCCTCTCTCTTCGAGCAAGGCTTTCGTTTTGTGGGTATCTTCACTCACCCTAAAAGCTGGATTTTTAGCGTTCTTTTCGAGTGCTAAATGTACACGCCATGCCACTGAAGCACCTGTTGTCGATGGTTCTGTTGCTGATGCGCCTTCATTAATAAGTTTGTAAACAAAGTCATACTTACCTAAATCGGCAGCATACAGGGCGCTATTGCTGTTGCTTCTATCTTTCGCATTGATATCGACACCGTACTCTAAAAGTAGGCTGAATTGCTGCCAATTATCATGTCCAATGGTGCCAAAGATAGCGGGTCTGCCAGTAGATTCGTCTCGGGAGTCCGGGCTAGCGCCGTATTTTAGTAATAAACTAAATAGTTGATTGTCTCCATCACCGGCAATAATCGCCAATGGTTGTGCTGGTTTTGGTCCTTCACGGTTTATGGTGACCATGGCAGGAAAGTTGGCGTCTGCGCCCAATTGCAATGCCAGTTCAACGGCACTGAGGTCTTTTTGCATAATCAACCACAGTAATGGTGTAATGCCCTCTTCACCACGCACGTTCAGCTCAACCCCTTGTGCTAACATTGCCTTTGCCGCTGCGGAATCCTTCCGCTGTATAGCGTGTAACAGGCTAACCATCTTCGCATCAAAAAACAGATCCGCTTTCATGTCTTTTCCTTCAAACTTGCAGCCGCTTAACAGGCTAAGAAGCGCAATCATTAACACTGACAATACTTTGCTTGTTGCTGAAAATAGTTGTTTCCAATTAACCATGGTATGCCTTTGAAATATAGATGATCGCGCATCCGCAGTATTGTAGCGTCCTAACCAAACAACGATGCCATTGACAGTAACGCAGAGTACTCATCCCAAAAGCTAACTATTGGGGGGACTTTTGAGGTTGGATGACAAACGTTAAAGCTAAGCCCGCCAACCGACTTAGCAGACTTTGCGGCATTCATGTTGTTTGAGAGTAGAAGTTATTAGATATTAACAAATAAGTCATTATTCGTTGTTCAAGCTTTCGATTTCATCAGCAAGGGCTTGATCCCACTCGAAGTCAATATTGAAACTTCCTGAGGGTTCGAGGCTAAATGTAGCTCTGTTCCAATTGTTATCAGTTCCACTTGTTACTGCATGAAGCTCTTCAAATGCTTCAAATATTTCAAAAGGAACATCGAAATATTTTGGCTGTTCAGGTGATAAGGTTGGAATGTATTCACTTTGAAATTCGATAGAACCCTCTGTATGTTCTGCTCGAATTATTGAGATTGACCAATCATCATCTATAGAATTGACCATTGATTGAGCTATGGTTAAGTACAAATTTTCTACGCTATTTTCCATTGGGCATATTCCTTAAAAAACGCTTCACTTTTTTACCATCAATTTCATATATTATTTCAAATGCAGTGGGCCTTTTGCTTTCGCCTTTAAAAATAGAGTTTATCTCAACTTTAACTTCTTTAGGTGGGTTTCCACTAAGTGCTTCCACCCATTTATTTTCCATCCGTTTCCAAGCACCTTTGTTTAAGTTGCCATTCATCGCTGCATAGTTTATTTGCTCACCAGGACCTTTAAAGATTGATGCGATAAGGTGACCGCCTTCATCATCAACTAGGCCATCCTTAATACCATCTGTTTTCCCAGCTTTGCTTTGCTGATAAGTGTTTCTATCTACTTTGTTGAGTTCGAGTTTACCAGAAACGGACTTCACTCTGCCAAGTTCATCCGTTTTATATGAGTAAGAGCCCACTTTATACGTTGCGTTTGCTTCAAGTTTGCCATTGAGAGCCTTGTTCCATCCACCTTTACTTCCTTGATCTAATTCAATTGTATGCGAAGTTGCCCCCGGCAACTCACTCCCTTTCGGTGCGTCCAGTTGTTTGGCAACTGATGTTAGGCTATCACTTCCCTTTGCTACTGTCTCCGTAGCTACATTTAGTGCTTTATTGCCATATTTTGCTGCTGTCACTCCCTGCCCAACGATTGGCAAGCCAGATAATAAAGACAAACCACTATTCAAAAAGTCGCAGCGCATACAGCCCCGCATTAATTAAATCCGCTACAATGCCAATTCCAGGAGCCATACCGGCACCATCAAGCGCCAAGTGTATCGCCTCAAGTGCAGCACCTTTGTATTCATCTGGCGCTATGGCATGTAACTGATAAGTCGGGCTGGCTGTTTTCACCGCACTGGCGTAATTGCCTGAGCCCATCGCGTAAAACATTGGCTGTTGCGGCTGGGTATCGTTCACGCCGGCGTTTATTGCAGGAGTGTCCTCTTTGGCACATAAGCCATGCGGGTCTACCCACATCACCGGATTGGGAGCATATTGATAATGGTTTATGCCGCCTAAAAGCCCAATCGGGTCTGGCTGAATAAAGCGCCCGGTTCTTGGGTCGTAGTAACGGGCAAGGTTGTAGTGAAGCCCTGTTTCCACATCGTGATATTGCCCTTGAAAACGGAGCGGGTTGCCAACGCTCTCCACCTCAATGTGCGCACGTCCGTATGTATCGTAACGGGCTTGCCAAACAACGTAGCCTTGTTCATCCACCAGAGCCAAAGGTGTGCCAATTTGGTCACATTGGTAGAAGTAGCATTGTTCATCTTCCACCAGCATGATTGGCGTGTGACTGTTGGGCAGATAAAAATACCAACGGTACTTTCCGTTGTGATACTCGCCAATTAACTGGCTCCCCTGCCAGATAAACTCAGTGGTGCCAGTTTCTGTCACTTTGCGACTACGACGCGCTAATGCATCTTTATTGCCCTTGCTTTAACGCCTCTCGAACCTCTCTAGGCGTGGGCGGCGGAAACACAACGCCTCTCTCTTCGAGCATGGCTTTCGCCTTATGCATATCTTCACTCAACCTAAAACCTGGATTCTTGCGATTATTTGCAAAATTAGTCTCTACTGCATGTGCGAGTGTAATCCCAATACTATTTGGCCTGTTATAATCAATTCCAAGTTCAAGTAACTTAACGACAAAATCGTATTTCAATAAAGTTGAGGCATAGAGTGCAGCATTGTCGTTCGAATTATCCGTAGCATTGATATCGACACCTTTTTCCAGTAGCCAAGTAAACTGTTGCCAATTGTCATGCCCGATGCAACGAAATAGCGCGGGATGCCCGGTAGAATCATCACGAGAATTGGGGCTAGCGCCATAGTTCAACAACAAGCGAAACAACTTATTGTCACCATCACCTGCAATAATTGCCAACGGCTGCGCGGGTTTGGGCCCTGTGCGGTTGATCTCAATCATGGCAGGGAAGTTAGGATCCGCCCCCAGTTGCAATGCCAGTTCAACGGCACTGAGGTCTTTTTGCATAATCAGCCACAGTAATGGTGTAATGCCCTCTTCACCACGCACGTTCAGCTCAACCCCTTGCGCTAACATTGCCTTTGCCGCTGCGGAATCCTTACGCTGTATAGCGTGTAACAGGCTAACCATCTTCGCGTCAAAAAATAAATCTGCTTTCATGTCTTTTCCTTCAAACTTGCAGCCGCTTAACAGGCTAAGAAGCGCGATCATTAACACTGACAATATTTTGTTTGTTGCTGAAAATAATCGTTTCCAATTAACCATAGTATGCCTTTGAGTAACTGTTTAGCGTTGCTAAATCCTTTGCTTTTTGCGCCTCAATCCCCTCTACAACTTGCTCCATACCATGTCGGGTCACTGGATTTCCTCCTTGAACACTAGGAAGATCACGCATCGTACCAACTGCTTTGGGCAACACATCTAACGCATTGATACCAATGGCCGCTAGCATAGCTACTTTTGTTCCACCTAAAGCACCAGCGGCTCCAGCTAAAACTGCTTTTGCTCCAGAGCTTTGTACCATTGTTAAAACCTCTCCCTTAACAGCTTGGGTTGTGATCAGCTTATTGATTTCAGCCAACGAGCCGCCACCCTTTCGTAGGGCAGTATTCGGATGTAAACCTGCGGAGTTAAAAGTAAATCCTGACTGGCCTGTTACCGCAACTCCTGAAGAAGCTAGTCCTCCACCCAACGAATGACCTACAATTGCATAGTCATCACCTATAGCTTGCTGCGTTCTGATAGCTAAACGCATCGCCTGATTATATTGGTCTGTTTCAAATCCCACACCTTGTTTAATGTTAGTGGACCAGTCCGCAAAGCCAGTATGCTTATTGTTTGTACCGCGGTAAGTTAGCATAGTCTCACCGTTTATTTTAGACTTGAATAATGCTGCGCCAAAGCCCGATTTTTTATTGGTAAAATCATCCTGAGTCAACCCGATATCTACGGGATTAATTATCTCCAATCCTATAGGAGGCTCTGGCAACACAGCAATAGCACCACGATTATATTCGTCGACCCTATAAACATATTGTGCCGCTTCTGCCCGAATAATATTATCGTTATTAAAACTAAGACGCTCATGTGCTTGTTTGATTTCAGGTATGCCAGACGTATTTTTTAGCAATTGAATCCTTTGTTGGTAACGCAACTGTCGTTGCTGGACCTTATCTAAGCCAACCGCACCTGCACCTTGCTCGACGTTTGGAAGCTGAGGATGTGCAATTTTATCAGCTAGGCCACTATGCTGGGTTACATCTTGGACGTCAGATATTTCAGCATGTAACTGATAAGTTGGGCTTGCTGTTTTCACCGCACTGGCGTAATTGCCTGAGCCCATCGCGTAAAACATCGGCTGTTGCGGTTGGGTATCGTTCACGCCAGCTTTTATTGCAGGAGTGTCCTCTTTGGCACATAAACCATGCGGGTCTACCCACATCACCGGATTGGGAGCATATTGATAATGGTTTACGCCGCCTAAAAGCCCAATCGGGTCTGGCTGAATAAAGCGCCCGTTTTTTGGGTCGTAGTAACGGGCAAGGTTGTAGTGAAGCCCTGTTTCCACATCGTGATATTGCCCTTGAAAACGGAGCGGGTTGCCAACGCTCTCCACCTCAATGTGCGCACGTCCGTATGTGTCGTAACGGGCTTGCCAAACAACGGAGCCTTGTTCATCCACCAAAGCCAAAGGTGTGCCAATTTGGTCACATTGGTAGAAGTAGCATTGCTCATCTTCCACCAGCATGATTGGCGTGTGACTGTTGGGCAGATAAAAATACCAACGGTACTTTCCGTTGTGATACTCGCCAATTAACTGGCTTCCCTGCCAGATAAACTCGGTGGTGCCAGTTTCTGTCACTTTGCGACTACGACGCCCCAGCGCATCGTAGTCAAAATGAGAAAGTACCCCATCACTGTCGACTTGTACGAGCTGATTGAGTGCGTTGAAGCATCGATACTGCGCGTTCCCCTCTCCCTCTGCACAAATCTGATTGCCATGAGCGTCATACTGGAAGCGCCAGCCGTTGTGTTCAACCAATCTGTCACCCATTAGCAGACAATCCGCTTCACTTGGATTGCCAAAGCTGTCGAATCGGTAGATTTCTTCCTGATGCGCGGTTTTGGCGCGAGTGAGCTGGCCTAGGCTGTCGTATTGGTAATGCGATGTACCCTGTACACTGTCGATAATAATGGCGAGCTGATGAGCGGTATCATAGTGGTATTTTCTGCTTCGGTTGTTCCACTGCTGTTGAGACAGCCGGCCAATACCATCAAACCTTTTCTGTTCTTGATCTTGTCCATAGTAAACCGAGCAGATTCGCCCCATGGAGTCATAGTCAAAATGCACACAAGGCTGCTTCTCACCCATTGAAATAGCCGCCAACTGACCGTAGGCGGTATAGGCATAAGTCACTTGGCTGCCATCTGCTAGAAGCAACTGGCTAAGTTGCCCTGATGCGTTATGGTGATAATCAATCCTGTGCTGCCCCTGAATTTGCTGAGATAGCTGACCACCAGATGAGTATTGGTACTGAATTGTACACGCATGGTTGGTTGCCAAACGTAGTTGCGACCCGTGAGTAAACTGGTATCGGTTTTCCGACACACCATGTGTCGCCCCCGCCTTGACCAGACAAAGATTACCTTCTGCGTCATAGGAATAGACGACTTGACGTTCGCCACTTTCTAAACGGGAGAGTCTTCCGGCTAAATCATAGTGATACTGAGTAGTGACACCATCAAAATTCTGCGTTTCAGTGACATAGTCGTCTGGTGACAGCGTAAACAGAAAATCACATGCGTCACTGCGAGAAATTCCAACGAGGTTCCTTTCTCCATCATACCGAAAAGCAAGCTCTCCCCCATCAGGGCGAATGATTGCATTAGGCTGTGCCAGCAAACCCCACTCAATCGTGCTCGTTCCTGCAGGGGTAATAAGGTGTGTTACTCGCCCGCATTCATCATATCGGTAACGGACTTCATGCTGTAGGTCATCCTCTTCACTGTAGGTAACGGTTTTGGTCAGATGGCCATTGGTATCATGCTCAAATGCGGTCACCATTCCGTTGGGATATGCAATGCCATCGAGCCGATGTTCTTGGTTGTAACTGTAGCGTAGCAATGTTTGATTGGCTTGATGAGCGATCATCTGATGGGCATCATTCCACCACCATTGATGGCTTTCACCATCCGATGCTTTACGTTCGATAACACGGCCAAACTTGTCATAACGACAATCCGTCCGTTTACCGTTTGAATCGCACAAAGCCGTCAGTAAACCTAATATATTGTACTGGCGTTGCTCTAATGAGCCGTTTGGATAACGAATGGCTGTTTGCTGGCCGAGTGCGTTGTATTGATAACCTGTCGTGGCCCCACTGGAATGACGCGCTTTTGTTTTCTGACCATACGCATTGTATTGGTAGCACACTGTCTCACCGCTGGGTTGTATCGCGCGCACGAGTCGTCCGTTGTCATCGTATTCCCAGCGCCACTCTCGGCCTTCTGGGCTGCGTTTTGAGCTTAGTTTGCCATGGGCATTGTGTTCAAATGACCATTGATGCCCCAAGGTATCGCGATAACTTGATGTTTCATCTTGGTAGTGAAATTGATAATCGTAAGTACCGTCATCGCCATAATTACGAAGACATTTGGCTTCCGGCCCTTCTGTTGACCACTCGAAATAGTGACTAAATCCCGATTGACGCTGCCTTCGTTTGAGCAAATGACTCTCTGAGTAGAAGTAGCTTTCTGTTTGACCATGCTGATTGGTTGCCGCCGTTAAATTGTCTTGCGCGTCATATTGATAGCTCGCCAACACCTTCCCGGAATCGGGGAGCCGGACTTCAACCAGATGGCCTCTTCGATCATATTGAAGCTCTGCACAGTGCTGTTTGTTATAGCGAATGCCTACCAAACGCTGTTTTGAGGAATAATCCAGATCAATTAAATCAATCGCTGTCGTTCTGATTTGTTTAATTAACCAAGTATCATTCTTCCGTTCAAACTTGTACTGGGTACCATTCGCCAACGTGACCAACAAATAACCATTTTCGTGATGGAAGCAACTTGCTCCTACGTAAGTTTGATAACTCACCGCACCTTGATTCACGGCGGGAAACTCAATGACGTCGCCCATCTCATCGCAAAAATACCACCCCGTAAGCGATCCTTTTTCAGAGTGTACGTCGTGCATCTGGTAGTCGAAACTATGTCGCCAACCATGTCCTAAGCCAGTGTCTAAAAGACAAAATGAGGAACGATAGGTGCGAGAAAAACTCAAGCGATGATGAAGTGTTAAGTCACACAGTGTTAGGATTTCTTCACCCGTCACCATAGAAACCGGATCGCCGGCTTTTTCATGATGTTTACTGCTTTCGGCTTGCGCTTCGTCACAAGTTTTGTCATCACTGGTTTGGCTCTCTGTTTTCCCATCTGACGCGGGTTTTGACTCTTGGTTTTGAGGTGGTGGTGTTAAAATCGTTGGTTTTAATGATGCTGGCGTCACGCTTTCAAACTGAACGACATGCAGCCTTCTTGCTGCCAGTGCCGCACTCAGCGACGCGACGTAATCTTCGAAGACTTTTTCATCGCGAAAGGGACTTTGGGGTATATGATCGCCCAACCAACCGCTTACCTCGGCGATGTCTTCTAACGAAGCAAGCTTAAATTTTTCGACAAACTGTTGAGCAACCAATTCTGTCGAGAAGTGCAGTGTCTTCCCTTCAGCGATTGGCTGGTCTGAGAAATAGTGTAACGATCCATCGTAGGCAGAGATTTTGACTATCCGTTGTCCATTCATTTACTTATCTTCCGAACGACTGCTCCAACGATACAAAATACCCACAGCTAACCCCTGCTCTTCAGCATCAATCTGTAAGACATGAAAGGGCTTATGTGGATCTTGCAACTGTTTTTGATAGGCATGAAGCGCCTTATATAACCCGGTTCCAGCACCAAGTTGCCCCACCAATGTGCTGGAGAACAAATAGCTTGTGTTTTCTGTTACCCAAGGCGAAAAACGGTGTAGTTGGGAATGCCAAATAGGCATATCAGCACCGTCTAGAGGTAACATGAGTTCCGTTAATTCTCTCTGACACATTTGAGACAACGACGCCATCACTCTGGGAGTGCCACTTTCGTAGTGACTGGAATAACGGTCAAACTGAACTTTCGAAGGTTCTAGACCGTATGTAGAACGTGCAATGTGCACCAAGAGTAATGAATCCGTTTTTATGTCTTCAAAAAGTTGATATTCACTGCCTACACAAAATAGAGACGAGGTATCCACGGACAACACCCAGCACTCATGGCGCTCGAGACAATGCATGATTCGCTCGAAGGCAACCAAAAAAGAGGCATTCCCATAGGGGTAACAAAATATAGAACGCTGACCGCTAGACGTGTCACCCAGTACCTTGTTGAGTTTCTTCACCAGCTTTAGTACCTCATCTTGCGTCGCTAGTTCAGGTAACAAGAAGAAAATCGTCGCTTGTGTAGGGATCCTAGAAATGTCTGCTGAATAATGCGCAATCAGCTCCTGCAAACGAACCAATAGAGACGCTGATTGATGTGCGAATGTTTTATAGCTATTTCCAGAATAAAACAGATCATCGCACCACTGAGGTGGCTCAATCGTTCCTAAATTTTCTTGAGTCGCCAGATTGTGAGAACCAACATAAACCGCGTGTGGATTGAGTTCGAGCGCCATCTAATCTCCAATCAACACTGTAGGGACACCAACCAATATTTTGCCACCGTGAGAAGTGCTATCACCCATCCGAGCGGCTGGCTTGCCGTTAATTTTTACTGACGATGAACCGCTTGAAATACTGTCGGGAGGACCAACGCATATCAGCTTGTCTCCTTCTCTCGCGGCAGGTATACCTCCTATTTTTACATTCGGTGAGCCCGTGACGACAGGGCCTCCAACATGGGGAATCTTCCCTGTCTTTTTCGGACAGACGTGAAAACAACCAATGACAGATGCAGGTTTACCCATGTGTTCTTCCTAGTTCAGTGAAATCTGGCCAGCTTTTAAGGCAATCGAGGCACCATTAATGGCTATTTTGTTGCCTTTAATATTGATCTCCCCCGAACTCGACATCTGAATCGAAGCGCCGCCCACTTTAATTTCGATGCTTTTGCCTGCGGTGAGAGAGAGGACTTCGCCAATGTCGAGTGAATAGTTTTTCCCAATCTTCCCAGAGACGTTTTGTCCAACCTCCTCCGTCAGGTTGTTGGTAATTTTCTGGGTCTTATTGTTCTCAACTAGGACATCAGCGGAATCTTCGATGACCATTTGAAAGTTCTTTTCCGCATGAAGATAGACATGCTCCTCACCCGGTTTGTCTTCAAAGCGTAATTCGTTGAAGTTGCTCGCCCCTTTTTCTACAGACTGGCTACGGTAACCACTTTGGGTCTTCTTCTCTGGCAACGAAAAAGGTGGCGCTTGCGTCCCATTGTAAAGCGACCCTGTCACCACTGGCTGATCCGGATCCCCATTGATAAATTCAACGATGACCTCTTGCCCCACTCTTGGTAGGAACGAGCTTCCCCAGCCATTCCCTGCAATTTGTTGTGCGACACGTATCCAGCACGAACTCGTCGTATCAAACTTACCTTCACGATCCCAGTGAAATTGAACTTTTATCCGCCCATATTTATCGACGTAGATTTCACCTTGCTTATTACCTGTCACAACCGCAGTTTGGATTCCGCGAATAACGGGCCTCACAAAGTTAACCGCCGGACGATGCACTTTCCCTGACTCAATGCAGGTAAAGTAAGTCCTAACACCTTGATTTGAAGGGCCACCATGACCTACTTGGTTGAAAACAGCAGCGTTGATCACAATCGATGAGAGCACAAACTCTTTGCCGATTCGGCTAGGGTCTTCATGCTTGCCAAATTTGAAACTTCTGCCGACCGCAAAGGAACGGCAACTCGACTCTCCAGAACAAACGTATGCGTTTTGCTGTAATGATTCGATCGTGTGAGTATTTCTCGTTTTGTACTGATCACCTGACTCCGCTTCACCCAGATATTCATAATGCTCGCTGCTCGGAACGGTAAATAAGGACTCGCTCCCTTTTGCTATATTGTTGGGGTGTGAAGCTGGCTTTTTCATGTCATAACCACTTTTGTGACTACGCATGATCACCATCGATTGAGCTTCATGCCACGAAGAGATATGGCCCAACTCTGCGGTACCTGAATTGAAATCAATTAAAAACTCAGCACCTGGCTTGTAATAGCTGGCATCATCAAATATCTCGATCACATGTGAAGATTTAGTATGGCTGAAACAGAACGATAGCCCTTCCTCAGATAAGAGTCTTTTAACAAACTGTAGATCCGATTCTTCGTACTGAACTTTGTAGTTATACTTGGCATAGCTTTTGGTCAGAGAAAAAGAAAAGTCGACGCCATGCTCACCAAGAATTAATGAAATGATTTCTTTTATATCTTTATTTTGAAAGATTCGGCTGTTGATTTTGTAGTCCGCAAAATTCAATTTTGGCACAACAACAAGCTCAATTTTTTTGTAGTTTTCACCATCTTCAAATTTGGTCACTCGGCTTCCTGCTAGTGTTGCCTTTGCAACAAACCCATGGAAGTATCTCGGTTCCAACATGACTTGGCTATTATTATCCATTTTGATAATAACTGGCTGACCCACGATTTGATTCAATTCGCCTTTTTGACCATTAAAATAAGCATAAACTCGCAATGAAAATAGCTCTGACATTTCTTCTCTATATTCAAAAGAATTGAGAATAATCGCATCTTTCCCATAAGGCGTGGAAATATTTATAAATTTATTATCTTGAGTTGCTTTTTTCATTACAAACTTCTTTATAAACAAATAAGGAGGGCACTTTCGAACCCTCCAAATGATTTACATTTGTTGACCTTTAACACCGCTGTAACCGTATACCAACGGAGCAGATGTGTTGTTTTTGTCATCAGTAGGCGTCACAGTCATCATCATCTCTGTGTAAGAGATCGTGATTGTTTCAATTGGACGGTCATCTTGAATTGACACTGCATAGTTAGAAATCATGGCATCCGTTAGTTGAATTTTCATGATTTCTTCGATTTTCTCACCCTGCTTAGTGATATGGAATACAGCGGGTTTGCCCTTACCAATCGTGGCTTCTTTGAACAGATCTGGGGATGCTTTGTCTTGAAGTTTGGTAATGGTCATATCGTAAAGACGAGTAGAGCTTGCTTCACGATCCATTGCGGTACCAGTATAAGAAGAAATTTCACGACCTACACTCCAATCAACTGAAAGAAGAGTAATCATATCCTTGTACTGTTCTGCGGTAGCTTCACCTTTAATATCAGCATATTTCAGGTAGGTATTTGACTGCATGCTAGTCTCCTATAGCATTTGATTAATAAAACTCAAAAAAGAGTCAGATTTTCTTACTAGAATAAGAACTTTAGAATTAATAATAAATGTATTAAATAGGTAAAATTAAATACACACTTTTATAACTGAGATGCTCGCTATTTAGTAGTGAATAACGAACATCTGTTAAACATGTTAGATGCAATTCTCAAATAACTAAAAATCATAAAAAAGTATTAGACGATTGAGATAGACAAGTCATTAACTTCACCTTCTATCTCAATTCTATTAATTCTTATATCATTAAGAATGGCATTTAATACGGATTCAGATATTTTAGGCAACACCTTATTTTCAATCACATTTTGAAGAGCACGCGCGCCACTGCCCGTTTCATTGCAGCTGTCAACAATACTATTAATTAAGCGTTCGTTGATCACTGCTTCTGCTTTATAGTTTGTCTTTATCCTCTTCTGAATTTTGGAGAGTTTCAACGCGGTGATTTTCTCCAAAACATCACGGTGCAAAGGGATATAAGGAATGACATTCACTCGACCTAAAAAAGCGGGCTTGAAATCCTGTAACAAATCGTCTCGTAGCGCTTCTTTGAGTGCCTCCGGATCCGGAGCAAGCTCTGGATCTTGGAATAACTCCATTGTTGTTTCCGTCCCAGAGTTGGAAGTCATGATAATGATGGTGTTTTTGAAATCGATGTCTCGCCCTTCACCGTCTTTAATCATCCCCTTATCAAACACCTGATAGAAAATATCCTGTACACCCGGATGGGCTTTCTCCATTTCATCAAGCAATATGACGCTGTAAGGTTTTCTTCTTACGGCTTCCGTTAGCACCCCCCCTTCGCCATACCCAACGTAGCCCGGAGGAGAGCCCAGCAGTAATGAGACTTTATGCTCTTCTTTAAATTCAGACATGTTAATGACGGTGATGTTCTCTTCACTACCATAAACTTGCTCAGCAATGGCCAATGCAGATTCCGTTTTACCGACACCACTTGGGCCTACCAAGAAAAAAATACCGTTAGGTTTTGATTCTTCATTGAGCTGCGCTCTCGCGGTTTTGATCACTTCCGCCATTTTACTCAACGCGTGATCTTGGCCGACCACTCGCTCTTGCAGATGTTGCTGTAAGTCTAGAATCGCTTTTATTTCATCGCTTTTTAGTTTGCCTAACGGTATGCCTGTCCAGCCTGCAATAATTTCAGCAATTAGGGCTTCGTTAACATGCGAAAACACCAAAGGCATCGGGTTAGACGATAACTGCTGTTCAATGGATTGCAGCTGATTGGCTTTCTCTGCCGATGGTTCTGCCAAAATGGAATCACGGAGCGCTTTGGCCTGTTTGACTGCGCCTTCTTCATCTCGCCACGTTGTCTCTAGTTGGTTGATTTCACTTCGAAGGTGCGACAACTTACTTTCTAGTTCATCAAGGGTTGTTTGATGAGAATGACCAAATGCAAGTTCATTGGTGAGCTGAAGTTGTTGAGCTTCTATCATTAGACGTTTTTTGTATTTCTGATCAAGCAGCCCTGGTATCGAGTTTTGACTCAAAGCAACACGAGAGCACGCGGTATCTAAAACCGATACCGCCTTGTCTGGCAACTGACGACCGCTAATGTAGCGAGAAGAAAGAAAGACAGCGGCCTTGAGTGCTTCGGTAGTAATGTGGACACCATGATGTTTTTCCATGACAGGAACGAGGCCACGCAGCATCTCTATCGCCAATTCAGGTGATGGCTCCTCTATTTTAACCACTTGAAAACGACGGGTCAGAGCCGCGTCTTTCTCAACATATTTTTTGTATTCAGCCCACGTGGTTGCGGCGATCGTACGTAGCTCCCCTCTGGCTAAAGCAGGCTTAAGAATATTCGCTGCATCACCTTGACCAGCCTGCGCCCCTCCACCAATCAAACCGTGCGCTTCATCGATAAACAGTACGATAGGTACCGCAGACTCTTTGACTTCTTTGACCACGTTCTTCAATCGATTTTCAAACTCGCCCTTCATGCCAGCACCGGCCTGAAGTAGCGCCAAATCGAGCGATTTAATTCTCACCGCTTTAAGCGCGGGTGGCACATCTCCTTGAGCGATTTTTAGCGCAAGTCCTTCGACAACGGCAGTTTTACCGACTCCCGCCTCGCCCGTCAGGATAGGGTTATTTTGACGACGTCGCAGCAGAATATCCGTCATCAACCGAATTTCATCATCTCGGCCAATCACCGGATCAATTTGCCCCAGCTCCGCTTGCTCTGTCAGATCTATCGTAAATTGGTCCAACGCTTGTGTAGAAGCCTTGTGGTTGGGTAGAT
Organism: Vibrio vulnificus NBRC 15645 = ATCC 27562; assembly: GCF_002224265.1. NCBI lineage: Bacteria > Pseudomonadati > Pseudomonadota > Gammaproteobacteria > Vibrionales > Vibrionaceae > Vibrio > Vibrio vulnificus. The sequence continues at coordinate 1,184,015 of NZ_CP012882.1, read as the reverse complement.
CATTAGCCATTTCAACATGAGTCTGTGCGTATTCGATTAGCGCACTAGGTTGAATTTTGCTTAGCTCTTTGCTCACAGTCGAAGATAGAGCAAACAACGTGTCGTCAGAGAGGAAGGCATGAAGCAGGTGAACGGCAGCAATTTTTTCTGCTTCAAACGCGATCGTCGCTGTCATCCACGCATTCTGTAATATGGTGACCGTATGAGATGACAACCCAGGCACTGTTTGGTAGCCCGTTTTGTACTTCTCTAATTGTAAAGAGAGATCCGTCTGCAATTGGTGCAGATCAACCTTAAACGAACGATACAGTTCGATTTCATCAGGCCCAGCGCTTTGCACTAGCGTCAGCAGCCAGTGTGTCATTTCGATGCTGTGGTGGGTTCTTGAGCTCGCCAAAGCGGCGGCTTGCTCTAATGCTCTTTTCGCTTCAGGGGTTAACTTGTCAACTAACGCGGATAGTGAAAGAGATGCCATTCTTAAATCCTTTTTAAATTGTTATCGTTATATGTTTATTTGCATTCGACAGGCTCGGCATTAAGATACTGCCTTTACCTAATCGACCTCTCCCTTTTGCTAAATTAGCGCTAGGAAGTTGTGCTCTACGAGCGGTTAAAGTCCAACGAATACGCTTACTCGTCCCTAACATGCGGCACATCAAACGCTTGGTCTCACTCAATCGTTCGGTGTGGAGCAGCGCCGCCAATGAATCAGGGTCTTTTGCAATCAACTCAACATCAAAGCCGGAACTCATATTCCAGCTTTGCTTACCAAGCATGGCTCCCAACCCCAGTTGTGCGTGCTGCCCTTCCGGCCTATCATGGCTGCAAAGGCGAGTTTGCTCTGCTTCACTAATGTCAAACCAGCGACCTTTGAACTCATGCAAACGCACATCACATCCGGTATAAAACTCAATGACGCTTTTGATGTATGCACGGCTTCGACGCTTTGACGTAAACATACCTCCGAAGAAAATCGCTTCATCGTCCTGGTTGCCTGTCAGAGAGGATAGGACGATCTGAATTGGCGACGAGGCCGATTTCTTATCTTGCGTTCGCAGTTGTGCAGGCAATTGATATGACAGCCAACACCGGTAGTAGAGAGAGAGCAATCTGTGGTTAAAAATGTCGAAGAAATCCTTCATAGCCGTGTCATTTTCACGCGCTCTTTGCATAACCAGTTCGCTGTAATGACTCGGCAGTACCCCCTGCTCGCCAGTTAAACCGATGATGTTGGTATGTAAGGTTAATTTTTTGCTCTGGCTATTTGGTACGACATTTATCAGCTCTCTCGCTTCATAGCCTAAACGTTGAGAAACTGTAAGTTGGATTTTTTCATTCTTTGGCAACACATCAGAACCCAGATGACTATCTGCCTGCAGTAGATGAGTCTCTATCAAATGTATCGCGGTAAAGAGAGGTAGCGATTCAATCTCAGCGAGAAAATCTTCACTTTTCATAACAGCTCTCTCTCTCCCGCCATCGATGGCCATTTATGGAATAATTCCCCAGTGGAGGAAAGCTTGATAAGCAGCCGCGTGAACGTGTTCACTTCAGCGAATTGTGAGAAATAACTCGATAGCACGTTTCCTAACAAAAAGATCTGTTCGCGAGACAAAATCTGATCGGAAATTGTTAAGGCGATTTCGCTGCCGTGGCAAAAACCTACTCGGCCATTTTGTACCACGCGCCCAGTCGTCATCTGTGTCGACATCCCTTTAATTGAATCGATCAATGCTTTGGTTTCTGGCGAACCTCTAAAAGCCAGCAAGTTCAAGATTTGCTTGAGCGTTTCCGCTCCTTGTTGATTACAGAAATGATCCAATGTAATGAGTTTGGCAAACTGCCATCGAGTCGTCTCATCCATTTCCGCGCGAATAGTTTCGGTTGGCGTGGTCAAGCAACGAACGCGACTAAAATTGTCCTGACTCTCGGGCACTGTGACCAGAGGAAGCCCTCCACCAAACGGAATTTTGGCGGGGAGATTACGATTGCAACACCACGTGTCGATCGACATCAACCAACTTTCTTTTGCATCAGGGGCAAATAATTGATGCTTGCGGTCAACCAGTGATACGAACACTTCCCGCCCAGGTTCATCAAAACCACCAGCCCAGTTTCTATCTTCTCTACGCATTAACCAGAACAGATCATATTGCGTTTGATAGTGGGTATGCGTCCCTGCGTAGTAAGGAGGCAAGTTTTCGAAGACCTTATTCCAATTTCTTAACGTGACGTCATCAATGCTGACCACTTCACTCGACTCTGGATCGCAGTGCTCTGGATGCAGTTGATATTCATATTCAGAGGCTTGCACCCTCATTGGCTTCATTTTCGCTTGATAAAGATTAACAACCGGAACCGCACCTAAAGCGATATTTTCGACAGAGACTTGTTTCTCCAGCCAGTCGTTGCCCTCTGCAAAATAGAGCCAGATTTCCGCTTTCCCTTGTTCGCTAGCGAGGACTGAGAGATCTAAGTCTGTCATCTCAAAAAAGAGAAATTTTTCGGGGAAGTGCAAGTACTCGATCAATAGACGCGTGCCAGAAAAGCTACGCTTACTGTATGGAACCGCTTGTATTTGGTCGTCGAAGCCCAATGAACGTATGTGACGTGGCGTGAGCTCTTTTTTGCATCGACCTCCTTGTACCAAGCTTAGGCCAATGCAGGATTGAAATATTTGTTGATAAAGCTGCAGAGCGGCTTGTCGTTGACCACTCAGATAGAATCGCAGGCATGAATCATCCAGAGTGGATAGGCTCAACTCAGCATTGTTCGATTGAATTTCGAGTTTGAGCACTGATTTGGCGGCGAGCTCCGTACGACACTCTGTGCCACTAAAAGGGGCATTTTCAAACTGGGCGTCAGTGACATCAAAAGGATGAACTTGTGTGGCACAGCACGTTTTGAAGTCACACACTTGGTATCCCGGTGCCGTGATCGTGACGCGTTCCCCTTTGGCCACCGTAAACGCCGACGACGACGAAGTCGTTCCTTTCAACTGCACAATCGACATTGACGGAATTGGGGCGTGAAAATCGGGAAATAGCTGCCCTATTAACGCTTCGGTTAGCTGTGGAAACGCGTTATCCAAGCTTTGTCGAATACGAGCAGAGAGAAAAGCACACCCTTCGAGAAGCCTTGACACATGAGGGTCTTCAACGACTTCATCATTCATTCGCAATCGAGCGGCAATCTTAGGGTATTGTTCCCCAAATTCATGGCCTTTATGACGCAAATACGCGAGTTCTCGATTGTAGTATTTCAGAAAATCTTCACTCATTTCGCTCTACTCAGTTTTATCCCTAGACTGACGGGCTCAACTTCCGAATCCATAACCAACTCCTGCTCGTTATTGTCAATCATGCAGGTCGCCTTGATTCTGAGTTTTAAAATTCGATCTAACGGATTTTTGTCTTCTGCAATGACGACCGACACATAGTTGAGCCTAGGTTCATACTGTTGAATGGTTTCTTTCACTCGTTGGCACAGAACCTGTTGCCCATCCGTACTGCTAAATGGCATTGACGAGAAATCTGGCAAACCATATCGCAAGATAGACGTCTGTATTTCACGTAACTCATCTGACAACGTCATCCAGTTGATACGGCTGTTCAACAATGATTCAAGATCTCGTCTTAGTGAATCCATCAACGCATGTCGCGTTAATGGAAAGTCTCTATCAATGCTGCTCAGAGGATCACTGTCCGTCAATTTATCCATGAGGGATGGGACTAGACCTGTTTCACTCATTCAATCATGGTTTCCACAGCTAAGGCGACTCGTTCTAATTGGCTCAAAGCAAGCGCATTGTCACCAAGCAGCCACATCTTTTGCCCTTGACCGATACAGTGATCCGTACCTAGAACATTTTTCCAGTCCGTTTCTCTGCCCAGTTTTTGGTTGCCACTTTCGGAATCTACGTACGTCATTGGGAAATGAGCTTCACCTTCGCCAAGTCCTTGAATATCGAACTCGCATGGTCGCCATAGTGTTTCCAACATGTTGGTTGCTGGTTTGAGCTCCAAGTAATGGATATGGTTCATCGGAACTAAGAAATAGTTACCTGCGGAAGAAAAGAGCTCAATGAAGCCCCCTAATCGATCATCGAGATCTCTCACATCATCATAGCGCACACCATTAATTTCAAATTGGAGTGCTTGACGGGATTGCTCTGCACGCTCACACACCGAGAGCAGTTCTTCATGGTTGTTCTCTTTTTGCGCCAAAATGAACTGAACAATCGTTTCACCCAGTTTTTCGGTACCCTCTATGAATTGCGCTGATGCGGCGCCTGCAAAAAAGTCCTTTCTTGCTTGAGCGGCTTTAACCAGATGACGAATTTGGCTTGCACCGGGTAAATACTCAGGGAACAACTTAATGGACTGCATTAACTGTTCATCCGCGCGCTCAAACTCGCCCATGATGCATAGCAGTTCAATAAACTTGCTGCGAATAGTGGCGTTTTTGGGCGCCAATTTGATTTCTTTAATCAGCGCTTCTTTGGCGAGTTCGAGCTCGCTTCGACTGAGGTGGTCTTGCCAATCTAACATGTTTATTTCCTTATACAATATGCTCAGGAGACAGCTCCGTAATCAACTTGATCGATGAAACCATTTGATCCAGTTGAAAATGGGGCCGTAGGTGGATCACCGAATAATATTTTCCTGGGCTACCTAGCTTTTCAGTGACTTTTATTTTGGCTTCGTTGAGCGGATATTTTGCTCTCAGTTCATCCGATGCCTCATCAGACGCAGTGGTATATTTATGAAGCCACGCCTGAAAATCTCGTTCTATCGATTGGGCATCTTGATAGCTGCCAATCCGATCTCTTCCCATCACTTTTAAATAGTGAGCAATTCTTGAAACACATAAGGTGTATTGCAACATCGAAGACAAACGTGCATTTACACTGGCTCCCTTGGAAGCAAACTGCTGAGGTTTGTGCAAAGAGATGTTCGAGGTAAAGCTAACAAAAGGCGTTTCAGCGACGGGAGACAGAGGGATAAATCCACAATCTGCCAACTCTTGCTCTCTTTTTTCCGTTATTTTTAAGTTGAGAGGTGCGCGATATCGCCCTCCTTTTCCTGGTAAATCAACCTGACATAAAGAAGGAGGCTGGATAATGCCTTGAGAGTAGTCCCCTGTTTTATGTCCACGTATGTGTGTAAACCAACCATGCTCTTGAAATGCTCTAACAATGACCGCGGCAAAGGAATAGGCGGCATTTCCCCACAACAAATCTTGGTGCGAATCTCGAATTCGTTCGTTATAAACAAAAGAATCCGATCTCGAACCATCACTTTGATATGGCTGACGATACAAAAGGTTGGGTAGCGTTAAACCAATAAACCGAACATCCTCTTCAGCTCGTAGTCGTTTCCAACTCACATATTCGTTTTGCTCAAATTGGGCATACACGTTCGTCATCGACGCGATGTTTTCAAAGTAATCCGAACCAAAAACACTCGGCTCGACCGACATGATGAAAGGGCTAAACGCCGCCGCTGCCGACTGCGCAATTTTCCTTAATATGTTGATTTCTCTTTCAACCACCATTGCGTTTTGACCGCCACAGAGATAATAGTCGCCAATCAATAAACCAAACGGCTCTCCCCCTGGCATCGAGTATTCGTTTTGATAGACCAATTTAAACAGTGCTGATTGATCGAACTCTATCGCACGCTCACTGTCTTTCTTCAGCTCTTCCCACGTACAAGACAAAACTTTGACCTTTACGAGATCCCCAGCATTGTGATCTTTCTGCTGCACAAGGTAATTTAACCCTCGCCACGTCGCTTCAAGCTTTTGCATTTGTCGGTGATGCAGAATCTCATCCAGTTGAACACTCACTTCCCTATCAATAGATTCAATGGCACTGATGATGCTATGAACAAACTCTTGTTTCGTTTTCGCTCCAGAAATCTCAACCCAATAGCTCACCATTTGCGTAAATGTCTTGGCATCAAGAAAATGCGCCATCCAAATACCATTTTCCAAAGCAGACTCTGGTGTCGGTAAATCGTGAGAAAGTTGCTCTATTTCGATGAAATTCATATCGATATGAGGGACTGGCTTTTGATGCCAGTCCCTAGCCTCTCTTATCCGCCAGACTGAGGAATTTTCGCTACCAAACGCAGAGACGTTGTAAGCTCTTCCATTTGCAGCCAAGGTTTAAGCCACGCGACAGCGTTGTAAGCGCCCGGCGCTCCAGGAACTTCTCTGACCTGCACTCGCGCATCCGCCAACGGGTATTTCGCACGGATCTCTTGACCTCCACCTTCCGACGCGTTGACGTAACCAAGGATCCATCGATTTAGCCATGACTCAACGTCTTCTGCTTCCATGAAGCTACCAATCTTATCTCGCGCCATGACCTTGAGATAATGTGCAAAACGAGAGGTCGCCATCATGTAAGGCAAGCGCGCAGAAATCGCAGCATTCGCTGTTGCATCTGGCGAATCATATTTGGCTGGTTTTTGGCAGGTTTGCGCACCAAAAAATACAGCATAGTTGGTGTTCTTATAGTGACATAAAGGCAGGAAGCCCAGCTTACCTAACTCTGATTCACGACGGTCGGTAATGCCGATTTCGGTCGGACATTTCATATCCGGATCACCATCGTCACTCATAAAGAAGTGCGTTGGCAGATTGTCGACACGGCCACCACCCTCTGCGCCACGAATTGCCGTGCAGAACCCATACTTGGCAAATGCATCAGTGAGCTTCGCTCCTAGTACATACGACGAGTTCATCCAGCAGTAGTCGTTGTGCAGTGCATTCACCGCAATTCCAGTGGTTTCGTCTACAGAAAACTCTTCAAAACCAAACTCTTCAACGGGTGATGTCGCTTGTCCATAAGGAAGTCGAGCAAGGACTTTAGGCATCGTCAAGCTGACAAAACGTGAGTCTTGGCTTTCACGGAATGCGCGCCACTGAGTGTATTCGAGCGACTCAAAGACTTTCTCTAAATCTCTAGGCTTCGACAATTCCGTCCATTCGTCAAAACCAAATAACGCAGGTGAGGCGGCAGAAAGGAACGGAGAAAAACCGGCGGCCGCAACATTCGACATAAGACGCAGCGTTTCAATATCTTCTGGATGATTCGTAAATTCATAGTCACCAATGATCGCACCATATGGCTCACCACCAGCACTACCAAATTCTGATTCGTAGACTTTCTTGAAGACCTGGCTTTGATCGAACTCCACTGCTTTACTCAAATCTTTGTGCAGTTCTTTCTTGGTCATACTCACCATACGAATCTTTAACGTGGAGCTCGTTTCCGAATTCATCACCAGATAATTCAAACCACGCCACGTACCTTCCAACTTTTGCAACTCAGGGTGATGCATCACCGCAGACAGCTGCTCAGAAATCTTTTTGTCCAAAGCGGTAATGGCTTCACGAAACGTCACGGTTAGGTTTTTGTTCCACGTTACCGTACCTTTTAAAGCTTCTTCCGTTAATGTTTTGATTAACTCTTCCGCTCTCGAAGCTTCCGTTTGTTTGGTCGCGCCAATCGCTTGTTCTAAGAAGGAATAACTCTGGCCTTCAACGGTAGGGTCTAATTGGGTTTCAAGCTGTGTTGTCATTGTGCTGTCCCTTACTCCGCTTTCTCTTCTTGGCCTAACTTGAGTTCATCAGCCAATTTAGATAGGTTGTCGGTGTTGTTCAAAACCGCTTCAAGCACATTTTCTAGCTCTTCTGAACGGTCAACTTTCGTCATTAGGTCACGCAATTTATTGCGCGTGTCCATCAATTGACGCAGCGGATCAACTTGTCTAACAATCGAGGCGGGTTCGAAATCCTTCATCGATTGGAACTGTAGATTGACCGCAAATTCCGTTCCGTCATCCACCATCGTGTTTTTCACTTTAAACTCCACTGATGGGCTCATTTTCTTGAGAACATCATCAAAGTTGTCTCGATCAATTTGAATAAAACGACGGTCTTTTAGTGGTTTGAGGGCTTCAGTATTTTGGCCAGCAAAATCCCCCATCACACCCACTACAAACGGAAGTTCTTTCTTCAGTGATGTGCCTTCTGTTTCAACATCATAGGTAATATGAACACGTGGCTTCCGTACTCGCGATAATTTCGAGTGGATACTAGTCATATCGTTCTCCCTTTAATTACTCATTTTTGTCTGCTATGCCAACCAAACGGAAATAGCCTTTCTTAGCATCTCCATCGGAAATAAGCTCTGCCAGGAGTTCTGGCAAAGGCATTCCACACCATCGAATCACTTGTTCAATCGTGTATGAAACGGGTGAATGTGGTTCTGTTTCACGAAAAAAATCAGCCACTCGCTGCAACTGCACTATGGCCTGTTCACGAGAGTGCATATTGGCGGCCAATAACTGAAAGTTGGCTTCGCCCTGCCCTCGTCCATCGTTCTCGCCTTCGTGACTGGAGGTAGAGTTCGATGGTTCATCTGAATTCGTTTCGTTTGAAACCTTGATCATTTTGTCACTCGCCAAATGCATAATTGCCGAGTGTATTGCATCTAATTTTCGAGAAATGTAGGAACTGGGGGTAACTTCTTCACACGCACTATCCAAAGCTTGCGAAAATCGCTCAAAAGAACTTATCGCTCTATTTAGATCCTCTATCAGTCTTTGGTAGAACTGACTGCTCGATGATTTGACGGCTTGGGTAATGTCAGATAACTCGGGGACACCCTGATCGCGTTTGGCTCGTTTCTTATCCTCATCACAGCGCTCCAAGTCCAAAGCTTGTTGATACTCCCAATACGCATACGGTTGTTCTGACAGCCCTTCGGTCAAGGGTATGCACGATAACGGGAAAATAAGCGTCCCCTCATTATCAATGCCATTCAAGCCGATGATGGGCGAAATTCTTGTCTCTAGGCCATCTTCATCCGGCATTGGATACAGCACTGCCCAATAATTTTCTAAGTAGTACGTGGCCAGTTCATAGCCCACCGCCATTCCTTTGAAACCATCAAGGCGAGTTAACGCTTCGATAAGCCATGCCACGTATTCTAGATCTTTGGTTTGTGACGTCAGCGCCTGCGGAACTTCATCAAGAAACACTTGCCAGAGGTTGGCATAGTTAAGAATAGGCTCTTCTTCAATAATGGCATTTCGCTCAATATTTCGTGCCTGCATTCTCTGATCTTTCAGTCGGTAATAGAGTGACTGAGGCGTAATATCACTTCTTGGATCCACACCTGCTGGCTGCTCGTCAGAAATTGGCAGTAAGGCTGGCTCAAACCAAGTGAAGTCTTCATCGTGATGACTCATTACACCCTCCTTCTTGCATAGACGGGCACCGTTGCATCAGAGGAATGAGACACGCCCTCTTGAACCAATTGCTTTTCTTTGGCCACTTTGATCAATGCACACGTAACATTGTCATTTGCCCCCCGCACTAACGCAGCGTGAAGAAGAGCAAGACCAGACTGATTAACCGAGTCTGCACACATAATCTGATGTATTTCGCTATTACTAAGCTCTTTGGTCAAACCGTCACTGCAAAGTAAAAACTGATCGCCATGAAGTAGCTGCCCCGACTGTTGGTCAATTCTCACTGTCTCTTCAACGCCAACCGCCCTTGTTATCACGTTGGCTAAAGGATGATTTTCTGCGTCTTCTTCCGCGAGCAGTCCCTGCTCAACTAACTCCATCACTTGGCTGTGATCTCGTGTCTTTTGTACCAAATGATTGTCTCTGAGTAGGTAAATGCGACTATCACCAACCCACAAACAATGGAAATAACCTTCCTGTAAGAACAACAGCACAACAGTTGAACCCATGGTTTTGCCATCTAGGTGGACTTGGGCGTACTGGAAAATTTCCCTATTGGCCACGTCGATCATCTGACGCAATTCATCGATACCAAAATCCGGCGTGTCGAGAACGAATCTTTCAATGCGATCGACAAGCATTTGGCTCGCAACATCACCGGCTGAGTGCCCACCCATGCCATCTGCAACAACCCATACACGCCTTGCGGTCATATCCAACAACGCATCCTCGTTGTAAGGGCGGACTTTACCTGCGTGTGTCTTGGAAAATGTAAAGAAACTCCAACTCATTCGATCACCGTTACCAATTCCATTTCTGCCATTGTCCATCCAACATTGCGGCAAATTTGCCAATTTGTGGTAAACCATCCATAACGAGCATCATCGGCTCGATGGCATCATTACCATCCGTCCACCAGTAGCACGGCTTAGGGAATTGCTGTCGAACAACATGAGAGAGCAAGCTCATCACATTGGTTTCTGTATGTTCCTTAATAAAGAGGTTTTCCCCATTCAGTTTCTTTTGGGAAACCGGTAACGTTTCTGCCGAAATAGCGTTGATTAACTCTGTACCGGACTGTAGATTCTGACGCCAAACGTCGAAGGTAAAATGGTCGTCCAGCACGGTTAACGCTAGCTCTTGCGATTCGGTGGCCCAATCTCGACAGCTCCAATAGCTCACGGCATCACCAAGAACGGGCCTGGCTAATGTAAAGAAGAAGTACCGTCCAGCGGCATCTACGCTAGGAATCATCGTTCCGATGATAGTGGCGTCATTGGTAACACCACTGTCCAATGCGAAATGCCAAATTGGGGCGTTTAGAAAATGGCTTTGCCATGTTTCCTGTAGCTGTTCTTTGCTCACGGCGATAATCGCCTGCTGCCAGTCGTGGAAAAGATCCGCAAAAGGTTTTGGCAAGTCTTGCTTGATAAAATCCCCTTTTGCAGGAATTTTGCCTATAAAGCCCCAGCTTGGTGTTATAGCGTTTGCGGACATCGGAAACTCTCCATATCACTCGACCAAAATGGGTTCATCGTACTTTTAGGAATCAACTCCAGTTGAACTTTGTTGCCTTTCAAATCAATCATGACGATGTTGTCTTTGCGAGATTGCGGCCTTGCTTTCAGAGATTGATCAAGCAACTTAAAAATGCCCCATTCACCTTCATAGGTATAAGCAATTTCACGAATCGAATCGGGTGGTGTGAAAACCACTCTTGTTGCTGAACGCTTCGCTGGCCAAGACAGATTTTTTACTCTTGCTGGCCCATGTCGGTATGCAAGATTCTGCCCCCCAACTTCCAGAACAAAGCTGGTTATATGTTGGTCTAGGTATATCGGTTTCATTGCAAAATCGACTTTTAGTGTATTGTCGAGTTCAAAAAATGACTGTCGGATGCGATCTGCTCGTTGGAATACGGCGAGTGTTTCTTGACTAACACCGATTTCCTTCTCGAAGCGCCACACGCTTCTCGACGTATCGACAAACGGTTCCAAGTACTCGACAAAGAACGCATCAAGTGTTCCGCCGTAGCCAAAGAATCGACTGAAGTCCTTTAACGTCACTTCTGTTTTCGCTCTTGGCTCAAACGGATACCTGCCTTTGATGCTGCGCTCATAAGGTTTAAGAACCTTGTTAACCCATAGCGTGTTAAGGTGAGATCGCGATCCTTTTTCCGCCAACTTGACCGATTCCTCGGAAAGTTCGCCTAGCCAGTTGTTGAACGGAGCGGGTAAAAGCTGTTTAGCATGTTCAATTGACGCGGCAACTTCTCCTGTCACAGTGCCATTTAAGATACTCTTGTAGGCGACTTTCTGATTGTTTCCTGAGCTAGAGAGATCGGCCAAATAACTTTTTAAACCGCTCAATGCGAGGTGAATATCGTCGAAGTCTTGGTCTGTCATCCTGACAAGATCGTCAAACTCGGCTTCCACTTCTTTCCCGGGAAGCGCAATATCAAACGAACTCCCCTCTTCCGGACGATACAAATCAAGTTTGTCCGCCGTATTTGAAAATTTTACTTTGCCGACTTTACCAGCGACTTCAGCGGCCGCTTTTTCGTTGTTGCTTAGCGAAACTTTCGTTAATGCCACCTCTTTTTGTACCGCTTTAAGCAGCGATTCAATTGGTCGCTCAGAGCCCGCTAATGCCATACTCTGTTCTAAACTTAATTTCAAACTTGGTGCCGCTTTGAGTTGGATGTCATTGAGCAGCGTCTTCCATTCATAGACATAGTCACGATAGTAGCGCTCTCTCACGCCTTGCAAAGCGAGATCATGGTCGATGTTCTGCGCGTCAATCTCATCCCCATACACCCAGTTTTCTTCCATCAAGGCCTTTACCATACGACCCAGTTGTAATTGGAAGATGCTATGGAAACCGTTGTACGTGTAGAAACCGGAAATCCCCATGGACAATGGCTTACCACTTTTTCGCTCAAATTGCTCAACTCCTCTTGCCCCTAGAACGTCCGTTAAACGGAATGAAGGCACATGACTTTTAAGGAACTGGAGTTTCATTCTTTGGTAGGCCCTTTCCGACAACGACATTTCTGTTAGAACCAATCTGGCTGCGGTTACTGAATCGCTGTTGATATATAAGCCTCTGTCTGCCTGCGACAAAAAGTTTTCGGTATGAGCGTAGAGTTGCTCTCTTAACTCTTGATTCAGTTCGCCGGGATACTGCCTTTCAAAGAAATAATTGAACCAACCAAGAACATGTTCACGCTCAAATTTGTCATCGTTGAAGAGCATCAAATATGTTTTGAGTGTTTCGTACAGATATTCTCGGTGTTGTTCATTGTTCTTCATTTCACTGAGAAGTACCGATTCAACATAGGATGAATAGTAATTTGTCAGTGCTTGGTGATAAGCACTCTTAGCTGATTGGCCGATTTTCTCACCTTGAAACAAACCAAATGATGTCACACGATCTCTCTCTTCGTCTTGCTGTCCATAACCCATAGGAAAACGCATAATGTGATTGAGAATGTTTATCGAGGGGATCAAGTCATTTTCGAAGTCCAGGCCAGACTTAACGAGCAAGTCATTCACCACAGCCACTTGACGATCCGTTTCATCAATAAGTTGATTGTTCCACTGATAACTCATCATCCACAGAGTGATCGCAGCTCCAGACAGCGCTAGGCACGAGCAGTAGACGCCTTTTCGGATCCAACCACTTTGCTTTTGATGATGACGATTGACCGTCCCTAAAAACTGCTCTTTAAAGATCACGTTTTCAAACAAGTTTTTTACAAAATAGCTGCTTGATTCTTTGGAACTTAACCGCAGTAGAGGTTTGCCCAACCCCAGCCCTTGGGATGTTTCAGACATGATACGATCAACCGGCATACCTTCTTGCAATGAACTCACAATAAAGACGCCGCGAATCATTGAAGATTCTTCAAACTTGTTTTGGGCAAAAATGTCGTTAAGAAACTCGTCTAGATTCGCTTGAAGGCAACGCAATTGTTTTGGAAATTCAAAAATTAACGATCGCTTGTCAAGGTCATGTTCCGTTTCAAGCCTTTGCATCATGCGACGATCAAGTCTCTCCAGTAAGTCATGAAACTCTTTGTTAAATAGAGAGATGACGCCTCGTTCGTCTTCTGTTGAGGGCGGAAACATAAAGCCTAATAACTGCTCACGCTCTTCCTTGGTCAGCTCCGTAAAAAACTCACTAAAACCCGCAATGAGATCAGCCTTAGTCAACACAACGTAGATTGGGAATTGCATACCCAATTGATTTTTCAGCTCTTGTAGCCGATTTTTTATCGCTCTTGCATGCATGCCTCGTTCGGTGCGAGTTTGTGTGAGCATACTGGCGATGCTGACTGTAACAATCGCACCATTAATGGGACGCTGTTTACGGTATTGCTTTAATAAGCCTAAGAATCCATACCATGCTTTTGAATCGACATGTGCTTGGCTATCTTGAGTGGTGTACCGGCCAGCCGTATCAATCAACACCGCTTTATTGGTAAACCACCAATCACAATTTCTCGTACCGCCAATACCAGAAACCGAGTCAACGCCCATTGAGTCTGACAGAGGAAACTCGAGACCCGATTCTTTTAATGCCGTCGTTTTACCTGTTCCAGGAGGTCCAATAAGTACGTACCAAGGCAACTGGTAGAGATGGCTCTTACGCTTTCCACCTTTCGTCACGACTTGAATCGCCTTCTCGATTCTTTCGCGCATGACGTCTATTTCTGCCGCCGCTTCTTTGTCGGTGAGAGCATCCACCTCTAATAGGCTTTGGATGCTTTCGTCTTGTTCCTTTCGCTCCTTCTGTTGACGGACAACGTTCGTCACGCCCCAGATAAAGACTAAAACGACAATAACCAACAAACGGTTAAAGTCTGATTTCAGTGGCTCTATGCCTGCTATCGCGATCAATGGTCCGACAAACCAAATAAAAATTGAAATTGCCCCAAGCCCAATCAAGCGAATCAGCCATTTTTGCCCCAATAAACGTTTAATCTTTGCCATTGTTTGCATCCATTTTTGATTGGGTTTGTACTAGGAGATCGATTTCGACTCTACGGTTGATGCTTTTTCCTTCTGCGCTTTCATTTGATACCAAAGGTCTCGCATCTCCCATACCTTCTGGAATGACACGCCCACTCAATTTGCCTGCTGATGCTAAGCGATCGGTAAGCGCTGTCGCTCTTGCGAGAGATAAATGCCAATTCGAAGGGAATTTACTGGTAAAAATGGGGTTGTTATCGGTATGCCCGACAACCAATATTTTTCCATTGGTCGCCTCGAGTGCTCTGGCCACTTTTGAAACCACAGGGAATATATGCGCGACGAGCTCCGCACTGCCCGATTCAAACAGATCATTGGACTGAAAAGTAATACGCACTCTATCAGGTAATGCATCGACTTTTAGCAAACCCATTTCTATTTCCGTTGCCAACGAACGTTGGATTTGATTTGCTACGGCAAGAGACGAAATATAATCCGCACTTTGGTTCTCTATCTCTTTGCTCGGCACTAAATTCAGTAACTGACTAAAGGTCTGATCGGATTTTTCGTTTAGGCTATAACTCAAGTACATGTACACGCTGACTAACACAGCTGCGGTAATTGATAAAACTACCCACAATGGTGCTTTTTCTGCGATCTGCTCACCAACCAATACTTTAGCTAACGCATCATCGTTGAGTGAAGGACTGTAGTCCCGACCGTGCGATTTAAGGACATCCATTACGCGGTTTTTTAAGGAACGATGTTGCTCGATTCCATTTTCTCGAACTCGAAATTGCCCCAAAAAACCTAAGCTCATGCAGATATACATGACTTCTAGCAGATCTAAGTGCTTATTGGGTTCAGCGAGGCTTTCATCGAGATGTATGAAGAACTGCTCACCGCCTTGAGTATTGGAATAGAATGTCGACAATAACGAGTTGTGTCCCCAAACGGATTGACTTCCCCATTCTGTATTCAGGACTGCTTCATCGATAGCACAACATAAACAGTAGCGTGCAATATCGATCTGCTTACTATTTGCGCCTTGTAACCTCAACCGGTTTTCATAGTCACGCATTTTTTGCACAAATGCTTCACGTAACTGTTTGACATCACTGTGCGTGGCCGTCGCTCTGATTTGACCAAGCAAAGAAACAATGACATTCGCTTCTGCCAGCAGTACGTTATTGCCAAACGCGACGATACTCGTTTCACGTGTTTCTTTACTATTTTGCGTAAAAAGAACCGTGTTATCGCTTTCAAGCGATGCAACAGGTGCCGACTGCGGTGCTTTTTTACGCCCAGGGGTTGGTTTTACAATCGTTTCGTCCATAGCTTCACTTATTGGTTAATACTCCAAAGCTCCATTTCTAACCCTGGGTAATTACCAGAGACATGAAATGCCATTCCCCCGCTTTCATTTAAACGGGCCCAATAAGCACCTTGTTTAACCAGCTCAAAATAGACGTAGCCTGCTGCGTAAGGCATCTGTCTTGGCACCACATTCAGTGGCGAAACGGCAATACCATTGATCTGATTATTGATAAGGTCGCGAATATTCTCTGCGGGTCCAACTTTGATTTGTCCTGGTAACTTTTTTCTAATTTCATCGGCTGAGATATCGGCTTTAACGGCCAATACAAATTGACAAAGTGAAAGCAAACTTTTATCTGGTAATGGTGTAACGCGAATCCCAAACTGGCGAATATCCAAGGGCATCTTGGTCGCAGTTTGCTCCAACACCACACTCAGATATTGGCTTAGGATTTGATTCATCTCTGAAAAGACAGGCCCCAAATTACTGTGTTGGTATTCGGGAAGCTTAGGGACTCGCTTATTTTTACTCGAAAAAGTGGACAGCTCGCCAATTAAGCTCAATAAGGCCGTCGCTAACTCATATGGATGAAGCTCACTCCCTTTTGATAAATGTCTTAAGTTAGCCTCATAGCGATTCAGCATCTGTAACATAATGAAATCCACTGCTGAGGAAGAGGCTGACTTGCCTTGTCCGAGACGACCTGCAATGGCATCTGCCCTAATTTTGATCATGGCTAAAACGTTATTCAGATAACGGGTAAGCAGCGAACTATGGTGTACATTAAGGAAAGGTGGTACGAACTCTTCATCAAGAATGACTTGACCTTCGCTACCAACATGACGAATTTTCACCAGTGGCAAAGAGACATAGCCGGGCAAATTGTCATTAGTTGCCTTTAACTCGCACTTAAGCGCAGCGAGTTGAAGTACTTCTTCATCACCAGACACGCTGTCGGTTAAGGTGTGATCAACCACCTTATAGCGCGTTACCGTTGAAGTCTCGGAATGGGAAACGTTTTGACCTTGGGATTTTTCTGCAGGTATCACAAGCTGAACCAAAGTATTTTCAATCCCTGGCTCAATTTTGAGTGGCTCAGGAATCTGCTCTTTAGTCGGCATGTTGACGAATGTCATATCGGAGAAAATTCCAACACACTCCGTTAGCAATACAACCCCTTCTTTCAGCTGTTCTTTGTCGAGAGAAAACGATTCAATTCCTCGGGAATAACAACCCACTAAACGCGTTAGACCTTTGTATTCATGAGACAACGCTCGCTCTTGTTGCTGAAAGTGTTGAGGACGCAGAAACATCCCTTCACTCCAAACAATCGGTGAATAAACACTCATTTAATATCCTGCCAACGTTGTTATTATTTTATAGCCAAAGACAATTCATCTAGTGAAAGCTCGTAGGTGTTATAGCCCTTGCGATCGACCTTTATCACCTTGCGCCAATTTGCATTTTCGATGTCTCGATATGCCACTACAATGCCAATATATTCAACACTTGGTTTCATCGTAGATTCATAAAGTGTGTTTTGGCCTGGGGAAAGATACAATTCTGTTTTGTTCACCAGATCCGGGCCTAGCGTTTGAGCTGTATTTTCATAGAGAGAGAAGAAGTCTTGACTCGTAAATAAGGTATCAGAGGTGAGTTCAAGGACATAAACCACGACGGGTGAAGGTCTGCCATTCATATCTGGATTGACATTGAATCCTGTCTTTATTTCCAAATTTGAATAGGGAGAAACAACCATATTGGCCGCACTGCAACCCATTAATAAAAACACTATTATTGTGGTAATTACTTTTGCTATGGCTTTCATTTATTCTCTCCCCACTTTTCTTATTGCCGATTCATAAGATTTGGAAAAGTCTTCCAAATAAAATCCTTTTTCATCAACGTCAATCTCATTTCTTATTTGAAAATAGATATCTTCATACTTCTTCCATCGTTTTTTATCGAGTTGCGAAAATATTGATGTCAATCCATTTTGTTCACTTTGAGAGAGGTGTCCAGATATGGTATTCGGTTCAAGCAGACGTAACACCCCAGATACAGCGCCATGAACACCTTCTATCATTGCTTTTTCATGAGCTTCTATATCATTAAATGCAGATTGAATTGCGGCTTCCGGTGAGAGAAAACTCGCACTGCGTCTGTTATATAGATTGTGAATTGCGTCTTCTAAATTCGCCGAAAACTTAAGAGGATTATTTTCCTTTTTCTGAAAAGAGGTATGGTTTAATTTGTTCGCCTGTTTGAACTCTGCACGATTATGCAGTGTCTGCATTAAACCTTCTAACATGAGAGAGTAAGAGCGACCTAATCGATTAAACCATTGCTCTCTTTCCTGTTCTGGAACTAAGCTTAAATCGATACCAGCCCCCTTGAGAAAAGCATTCAAATCCGAATCAACACGTTCACATCGCTTAGCCACTTTATCATCACGAGGATAGTCGTTCGCTCTCTCTTCTTTCTGAGTCGGCTCTATGTGGGGGCGTAATATGGGAGCATCGAGAAAATCATCCAAATCACCTAACTCTGGCGATAGATTTTGATGCTGCTTTTCTTCTTCGGCCAAAAATAGGTTTGCATCAAAACCAAAATCCATAAAATTATCATTACCACTGACTGGCTCTTTATTGACTTCACGTGGTGATAGAGTATTCGTGTGGATTTGGCTTCGAGTTACGTTATGGTTTTCGCTATTTTTAAACGATACTTCGATTTCATACTCTCCAAAATTAATAATATCTTTATCACTTAAAGCCACCTCGACACCATTTCCTACTGGGCTAACTGACTTATTAACAAAAATGCCATTTGTAGAGAGATCTCTAAGTAGATAATCATTACCAAACTTAGTTATTTCACCATGAACACCAGAAATAATTCTTTCAGGATCAGGTAATACCCAATCACAGCTCTCAGAGCGCCCAAATTTCATACAAAAGTGTTCTTCGTTTGTTGGTATTGAATACACACTTTTTATTTCTGGTGTAAAACGGTGGAAACTAGTAATCGAAAGCACTATTCCCATAACATCCTCTAGCCACTTTATTAATAATGCATTTATCAACAAAAACCAAAAATTAAAACTCAATTTTGTTTTCGATATTAGAATGCACTACTACTTTAGATATATTTATTGCTTGCGATAATGAGCATTTTGCTGATTTAACACAAAGCCAAAATCATGCAACAAAACAAATATAGAACACAGTTCAAATTTTTAGTGAGAACTAATGTTACAAAGAATTAGTCCTCTGTTAATTAGTACGAAAGCTTTTAATTCGCAGACAAATCAAACTTTTTTGAGTATATGATGTCACTCTTTACCGTTTTAGGGGTTGTATATGTCAGTTGATAATGAGAATAAAAACACGCAAGAAGAGAAAAATGACAAGACTAAATTTATTGCGCGTTCACAAAAAATTGGTCCGGAAAAGAATGTAGAAAAAAGTAAAATAGAACCAGTTAGTGTTAAAGAAATAAGTAAAGAAGACAATATTAACGACAAATCTCACACTAAAAGACCCGAATCAAACACAGCTCCCCCCTCAACAAGAACAGAGGTAAACATCGCTGTGACGGGAGAAAACAGTTCGCCCAGCTATCAAACTCTAGAGAAAGGCCATTTAGTTAAAAATCGTTACGTGATTGATAGCCTAATTGGGCATGGTGGCCTATGTGACGTCTACAGAGCCAAAGATAAAGTTCTTGAATCATCTGGAGTCGCTAGTCCTTTTGTTGCACTCAAAGTATTGCAACACGAATACATCGACCAGCCAGAGACTGCACGAATGCTTATCCGAGAGGCGCAGCATACTCAAACCTTGAGTCACCCCAACATCATTCGCGTTTTTGATTTTGGCGTCGATAACAAAATTTATTTTATTGTGATGGAATACTTAGATGGAGAGACCATCGAACAATTGATCCAGCGTTCCAGACCCAATGGCTTGGCGTTTCCTAATGCCAAAGTCCTACTAAACCAAATACTCGACGCTCTGATATATGCTCATTCGCTTGATATCGTACACGCAGATCTAAAACCGGCTAACATCATGATCGATTCAGCCGGTACTGTGAAATTACTCGACTTTGGTGTGTCAAAAACTGAGCGCCTCAAACAAGATCAGTACGCCGCCAAGCGTAAAGTCGATGATCATCAAGTATTGGGATATACCCCAAATTATGCGTCCCTCAACATCATTAGTGGCAATAAGCCATGCAGGCAGGACGATCTGTTTGCGTTTGCGTGCATTGCATACGAACTCCTTTCTTGCAAGCACCCCTATAATCGTACCCCTATCGATTTGGCTAAGAAAAATGCGATTCCACTAAAGAAACCCTCTGGTTTTCCAAATGCCCTATGGCCCGATATTAAAACGATTCTCACCGACACTAGTGGTCAGTACAAACTCACTGCCGAGTCGCTGAAACAGAGACTCAACCAAAATAATCGCTCAAAATATGCAATAGCTGCATTGATTGTTCTCGGTTTATCCACCTCTTTTGGTGTTGCGTATCACTTAAACTCGCAGATCGTCCAGTTGGAAGAGGCCAATCGCCAATTGACTCATTCGCTACAAACGCAGCAACAGATCATTAATAGCCAGCCTGAATCCGTCTTTGAGCTCAGCGCATCCGATACCATCCATCCGGTTTTAAGAGCCGGATTACTGCGGCATCACAAGCAAACGCTTCTCGCGAAATTTGAGCAACAGATCGATGAAATTCTTAACCAAAGCAATAACGAATATCCCGATTACGATCAAGTCGAATCTGTCCTAAAGCACGCAGCCATCTACTACCCAGATTCCCACAAGCTTGAATTACTCAACCTTGATATGCGCTCGAGTAAGCGTTCAACGTTGTTGTCAATTGAAAGACACATCAACGCTGTGCTCGAAAAAGGTCAATACGATGCGAAGCAGGATGGAAAGTCGATCGTTGATCTCAACAATGATTTGAATTCCATTCAAAAGAACTATCCGCTCACTCCATCATCACTGGCCTTGGAAGTATTTGAGCAAAATCTTATTGACGCTATTGAGCAGCGTAACTCTATTTCACTCACAGAACTGCTGGCGATAGGCGAGACGTTTTTTAGTACTCATGAAGCTTCACAGCAGAGATTGTTACGTGCTAAAGAAGTGAATTCAGCCGTCATTGCCATGGAGAAGTGGAAACAAGCGGAAGAAAATGGAGAGCAGGCTATATACCCCTATGATGCAGCGCAGGTTCTTTATGGGCACAAGTTTTCCACATTACATGAAAAGCTTGAAAGCGCCACAACCGTTAACTCTCTCGATCAGTTGGTGGCCGATATCGATAACCTCGCCAAGGATTTCCCACCAAATTTCCCAAACATCTCTGATCTGCGTTTTCAAACTGCCAACAAATATCTGAAGTTTTCAGATATGCTGTTGAGAAAACGCCAATCAGTCAGTGCACGCAACGCGATGAAAAAGGCAAACGAACTGCTGCAGCAAGTCGACAGTACCGACTTTAGAGGCTAATATGCCGACAAAAACGGCCAAAGCGGGTGACGCTTTGGCCGTTTTAGGTTTCGTACAAGTACACCGAATTACAAAGGCTGGAATGCCGCTCTGTTGGAGACTTGCTCATACCACTTCTGAATGTGGCTGAACTGTTCAAAAACCGCAAGCTCAAGCCCTTTTACAGCAAACGTAACAAAAATGAACGCGGTGATATCAACAATCGTAAAGTGTTCGGTCGCAACATAAGTGCTTTCAGAAAGGCGCTTTTCCAATACTGGCAAAAATGCCTCAACACGTTTTTTAGATTCTACGCCCCATGCTTCCACGCACGTTTCTCTGTCTTGATATATAGCCGTAATATTGCGAAAAGCTTGGAATGCAGCGTAGAGACCTTGAAACTCGACAACACGGTGCCACATTTCGACTTGTGCTTTTTCTAAAGCGTCACGCCCAAACAGCGCCATTTCATTCGGATGAATCTCATCAAAATAACGACAAATCGCCACGCTTTCACACAGCGTAGTGCCATCGTCCAGCTCAAGCATCGGCACTTTACCATTGACGCTTTTCTGCAAAAATTCGGGTTTGAGGTTATCACCTTCTCTTACGTTGAGCTGAACACGTTCAACACTTGCACCAATTTCAGCCAAAAAGAACGTTACTCGGCGACAACTCGGGGTCATTTCTGTTTCATACAGTTTCATTTTTAGTCCTTTCTCTTTTCCAGAACGATCGTTTAGGTTAGAATGTACGTGTTTTATAAACGTTCAGTCAAGAATAATTTTTATTCAATAAGGTTTTGTTATGGCACGAAAGGCAAATTTCAATCGAGACGATAAGCTACTAGAAGCTATGGATCTCTTCTGGAGGAAAGGCTACGCCAGCACCGCCATTTCAGATTTGGTTGATGAGCTCAAAATAAACCGATTCAGTTTATACAACACATTTGGTGATAAGCAGCAGCTGTATTACGAAGCGCTTGAGATGTACTTAACATCGATCTCCTTTCCTTCTTTAAGTGATGTAAGCCAGCCTAATGCTTCGCTTGCTGAGCTTGAAGCTTTCTTAAATCATTTTGCTCAAATTCAAAGGGAAAGAAGCTGCGGTTGCTTTATGCAAAATGCGCTGGTTGAGCACGCTGGTGATGACGATGAAGTACTAAAGAAAGGCCACCGCTTGTTTGATCACCTGCTTGAAGTATTGACGAATGCCATAGAGAATGGTCAAAAAAGTCAACAAATTACGAACAATGTTCCGGCAGACTCTCTGGCAAAACTGGTCCTTAACCAAATGCAAGGAATGCGCGTTATGGGCAAAACGAAACGCTATGATGATTTAGAAATCGCGCTGCAGACGCTGCTCGCGCTCATCAAGTTGGATTCACGTCAATGAGCATCAACGTCATCGGAAAACGCTTAGAATATGGCGCAGACTTAAAACGCGAGATTGCCAATATCGTTATAGAGCATAACATCACTGCGGGAAGTATAGCGGCCTGTACTGGCTGCCTAAGCGAAGTGAAACTGAGGTTGGCTGGCGCGAAAAGTGAGTTCCAACAGCAAGCATGTTTTGAAATTGTCGCCATTACTGCCACCTTGACCCCTGAGCATCAGCATGTTCATCTTGCTATTGCGGATGAACACGGTCGTGTGTACGGTGGACACCTACTCGAAGGTTGCCTCGTTGATACCACCGTTGAGCTGATTGTTCACGCCTACCCTGCGTTGTATTTTGAGCGAGCTTGGGACGAAAAGACCGGTTACACCGAGCTTGTAATTAAGCAATAAACGTCAATCAAATTCGCGCTTGAGGGGTTTAACAACACTATCCAATCCTTCAATTTTGAGCGCAAGACAGAGCTGCATTAACTCACCGAGTTCTCCTTTCGGGAACTCGTCTTTGCGTGCAAACCAAAGTAAGTACTCTTCAGGCAAATCAATCAACACCCTTCCCGCATATTTCCCAAATGGCATTTGAATTCGCGCTAACTTGATGAGATTTTCTTTGGCAAGCATGTTCTGGTCCTTTAATTTATTGCGCGACAAGCTTACCATTAGCTGGCAATGACCACCAAGGACAGAAATTCATGAAGACCCCCTGTGTTGCAGCCTGTAAAAACAATGATGGCATCTGCGAAGGTTGCCTGCGCACAGTCACCGAGATAGCCAACTGGTCTCGATTCAACGATCTGCAAAGAGAAGAGATTATGGCTCAGCTCGATGGCCGTACTGCTACCCACGAGTGCCCAAACTGTACGAAACCAACGCAATGTGATATTGCCCAGGGAAAAACACACTGTTGGTGTTTTGACTTAGAAGAAAGAGAAGTGAGCGTGTCTAGCAAAGGTCTATGCCTTTGTCGACGCTGTTTAGAGAAAGCACCGATTGCCTAAACAATCGGCGCTCATGTCGCTACTTTTCTGTTAGTGCCGGCGTGTCAAACTGAACACCTGACCAACCAAAACGTATGAAATTGCGAATATTTTGATGGTCATCATTCTTGGGATGCAACAATACATCATGACGGTAATAGCGGCCAAAACACGCAAGCGTTTGTTCTTCGTTTAGCTCATTCAATTGTGCGAAAGAAAATATCTTACATGAGCCATTGTTTTGGCCCGCTTCGTTATGTGTGTCGCCATTTTGAAATGCCGCAGGCACAAATACATAATGGCTATCAATAACATCAATAACCTCTTGAAACTCCACTGCTTCGGGCGTTTCAGCTAACTTAGCCAGTAAATCCTTTAAACTCATTATCCTTCCTGTACAGCGTGATTAAAGAGTCAAAAAACTAATCGCTTTGTCGTCCCTTTTCAAGCCATTTATCCCAGTGAGTATACTTATCAGCAACCATGCTATCGAGTTGAAGATAGAAAATTGTTTCAAACCAATTCCAACACAAGCTAACCCGTTAAAACCTCAGCTTTTTTTATTAATAACGACTATCATTTACAACCTTAAGCGTTACGTTTACCATTCACGCTGTTTATATATTTATTAATTAGGTTCTGCTCTTTTGAAAAAACCTCGATTTAGTCACGTCTATTTTGGTATTTGGCTATTAGGAATACTCCTTGCCTCTTGCAGTGTCTTAGCCATTTGGCATATAGAATCTCATAGGGAATGGGAACGAGTAGAGCTCACCCAGCACCTTATATCACCTCCCATACTTTATGGTGGCAGTGCCTTTATTCTGGTTACTCTACTGACTCTTGTGGTTAGTCTATGGTTGCACCGCTACCAACAATGGACGGTGATTTCAAAACGATTAGCTAAAGAAAAAAACCGTACATTGGCAAAGCAAGCGGTGGAAGACAACCTAACCCGCCTTTACAATCGACATGCGCTCAATACTTATATCAACAAGAAGCTGGAAAAACTGGCCAAAGACCCTGACGAGGCCTTTTCCGTTCTCTTTATTGATTTGGATCGCTTCAAAGTCATCAATGATTCCATGGGACATTTGATTGGGGATTTGGTCTTAAAGCAAGTCGCCAGTAGACTGCTTCTCAATGCCCGAAAACAAGATTCCTGTTATCGATTTGGCGGAGATGAGTTTGTCATCTGCTTACCTGGCCTGCATAACCAAGAAACACTCGCGCGCATTGCTCGCCGATACGCAGAGTTGATCTGTGAACCTTATAATATTGAAGAAAAAATTTGCCAAATCGGCGTCAGTGTTGGAATTGCCACGGTTTCGGATTCCTCATACACCTTGGCAAAAATTTTGCGTGAAGCCGATACAGCGATGTATCGAGCGAAAAAATCGGAAGACAGTAAAGTGGTCTTCTTCGACAACGATATGTTTGTTCAAGCCACAAAACGATTCACTTTTGAGCAAGAGCTCTCTTTTGCGATTGAACGTGAACAGTTACACCTCAAATACCAACCCATTTTTAGCAATGATGGCGAAGAGTTGATCAGCGTTGAAGTATTATTGCGTTGGTATCATCCAGACAATGGTTGGATTTCACCCGCAGACTTTGTACCGATTGCCGAAGAAGCAGGTTTGATCAACAAAATTGGTGACTGGGTGATTGAACGTACCTGCCATGTCGTCGCTCAGCTTAGTGAGCGTTACTGCGCTCAAGAATTGCCACGTTTTAATATTAACGTTTCTGCGAAACAGTTTATCAACGGACAAGTTTTATACAGCCTTAACAGCCATTTAGCGCGCTTTGCTTGTCCCGCTGAGTTGATAGGGATTGAGATCACCGAAACCAGTTTATTATCCGATAGCAAAGCCACAATCGACGTGCTGAACAAGATCAAAGCACTCGGCATTACCATCTCACTGGATGACTTCGGCACGGGCTATTCATCACTTGCGATGCTGAATCAATACCCCATCGACGTAGTCAAAATGGATCGCAGTTTTGTAAAGCACGTTGATGATGTCCATCACCGCTCTGCCCAACTCTGTTTTGCGATCATCAACATGGCTCATACGATTGATCTTTCAGTGGTAGCAGAAGGTGTTGAAACACTTGAACAGTTAAAAATTCTCAAAACGTTCCATTGTGATTACATCCAAGGCTACCTCACTGCAAAGCCTATGAATTTGGAAGAGTTAGAGCAATTGTTTGGCACGATTACCCTAAAAAAAATAGCTTGATAGAGAAAAGTAGTCACACGTTTGTGATTACTGAGAAGGGATACTCTATCAAGCTGGTGAGGGTTGGGACACAAACGTTACCCTCAAATCAACAACCAGTTAACGAATGATCTGATCACATTTCGCGGCACAGATAAAATCATTCTTGTGTAAGCCTTTAATAGAATGGCTCCACCATGTCACCGTTACTTTACCCCACTCAAGTAAAATGGAAGGATGGTGGAACTCTTGTTCAGCGAGCTCAGCCACCTGATTACTGAACTGCCAAGCCTGCATAAAGTTTTTAAATTTATACACTTTTTCAAGTTGAGGAATACCTTCTCTTTCCATCAGGTGCCACCCTTCCAACTCTAGCAGTAATTCTTGCTGTTGTTGTGTCGTTAACGCTATCGCGTCGATACTACAAGCTTCGCATTTTAACTCATCAAGCATCTACAGTTTCCTTTGGTTCAAACAGCGGTGGAAGCAAGCCCGCACTCATTGCAAACTCGACTTCTTTCATTAAATCAATTTTGCTCAATTTGAAAAGAGCGTTAATTTCATCCAGTACAAAATACTTGGGTTGCATGATATCGATTCTATAGGGAGTTCTAAGCACCGTTTGGATATCAAACTTTGCTCGTTCTGGGCGTTCATCTTCCAGCGCATACACGGTTTCACCTGGAGATGAGAGAACACCGCCACCATAAATCCTCAACTCTCCCTCTTCTCTCAATAGACCAAATTCGACCGTAAACCAATAGAGACGAGCGAGGTAGGCTCTTTGCTTAGGTGTCGCCTGCTCGCCTAATTTGCCATAGGTTTCCGTAAAAGCGGCAAAATCAGGATTCGTCAACATCGCGCAGTGACCAAAGATTTCATGAAAAAAATCGGGCTCTTGCAAATAATCAAATTCTTCTCTGGTTCGTAAAAACGTCGCGACTGGAAACTTTTTGTTAGCCAACAGATTAAAAAAACGGTCGAAATTGATCAAAGCAGGGACTGGCTCCACACTCCAACCCGTACTCTCTGCAAGCACTTGATTAATTTCCGGCAACTGGGGAACGCGATCGGTTGGGAGATCGAGTAGCGCTAATCCATCAATATAGGCAGAACAGGCACGTCCCTGAATCATACTCAGTTGTCGGGTGATCAGATCCTGCCAAATCGCATCTTCTTCTTCCGTCCACTCAACGAATCCTTCGGAGTCGACGGGCTTTGAATGATAATGACTCATCACAACCTCAATTTAACAATCCATTTACAATAAGCCTATCTTTTGCACCGAACACTTCCAATCCTACTGACGCTTTTGCCAGCAAAATTAGGTGTAACATTTTCTTTACAAACTCATTTCAAACCCTTACATATCAAATAAATGTATCCTCGTTCACTGTTTGACTTTTGAGCAAAATAGAATAAAACTTATTTGTGTTAATGAATGGTTAACAATGAGAATAACAATGCCAACATCAAGCCCTATCTGGTCCCCTTCTCCAGAGAGAATTGCAACCAGCAACCTCAAAAAGTTCATAGAACACATCAACATGCAAGGTGAAGCCATCGAAAACTATGCACAGTTGCATCAGTGGTCGATTGTCGAAAATAAAAAGTTTTGGATGGAAATCTGGACCTTCTGCGATGTGATTGGTTACCAGGGTGACTGTATCGTCGGTGAAGGGAAGCCCAAATGGGGAAATTATTTTTCGCAAAGAGACAACCTTTGGTTCCCTCAAGCAGAACTCAACTACGCTGAAAACTTACTTTCTTCCGCCTACCAAAAACCGCAAGAGCCATCCATTATCTTCCGGAATGAACGGAATGAAGAATCCAGTCTTTCTTGGCAAGAACTGTGTGATCAAGTTTCAATCTTGCAGCAATGGTTAATTCGCAATGGTGTCGGTAAAGGCGATGTGGTGGCTGGCTATCTTCCCTATTTGCCAGAAACAGTCATTGCTATGCTGGCAACAACCAGTCTTGGTGCGGTTTGGACCTCCACTTCTCCCGACTTTGGTACAGATAGCGTTATCGAGCGATTAGGACAAGTGAACCCAAAAATTCTGTTTTGCTGCGATGGTTACTCGTTCAATGGCAAAACGTTCGATATGTCAGAAAAGAACCGAAAAATCGCCGAACAGCTACCAGACTTACTCAATATTTGTGAAATCGAGTATTTGGAATCTCCCGAGACGGACTACAACACCAACTACTCCACTTGGGCTGCCATAATAGAAAACTATGATGCCAAAGGTATCATCTACGAACGTGTACCTTTTAATTCGCCCTTGTTTATCCTCTACTCTTCCGGGACCACTGGCAAACCAAAGTGCATCATTCACACGGTGGGCGGAACCATTATCAATCACCTAAAAGAACATCAATTGCATTGCGATATTCAGCCGGATGATCGCGTTTTTTACTACACAACCTGTGGATGGATGATGTGGAACTGGCATGTGTCCACACTAGCCAGTGGCGCAACGCTGGTGATCTACGACGGTAGCCCCGTTTACCCAGAGCAATCGGTTTTGTGGGATATGGTGGATGATTGCCAAGTAACACTGTTTGGCACCTCAGCCAAATACTTAGAAGCGATTCAACACGCGCATTACGAGCCAGCACTATTCCATGAATTCAGTACGTTAAAAACGATCTGTTCGACGGGTTCCGTGCTCTATCCGGAGCAATTTGATTTTGTCTATTCGTCTATCAAATCCGACGTTCACCTTGCATCTATCTCTGGTGGCACCGACATTTGTGGCTGTTTTGTACTAGGTAATCCCATCTCGCCAGTCTACCGTGGAGAAGTACAGTACGCAGGCTTAGGAGTCTCTATCGCCGTTTACGACACCTCCGGACAGCCAGTCGTTGAACAACGAGGTGAACTGGTGTGTACCAACTCTCTGCCTAACTACCCGTTGGGCTTTTGGCACGATGATGGAGAGCGTTATCACCAATCATACTGGAGCAAGTACCCCAATGTGTGGCATCACGGTGATGATGTGATCATGACAAATCATGGTGGATTTGTTTTTTACGGGCGAAGTGACACCACACTCAACCCCGGTGGCGTTCGAATCGGCACTGCGGAGCTCTATCAACAAGTGAACGCACTGAACAGCATTGACGATTCGATTGCCGTGGGGAAAGTGAAAAACCGTAGCGAAGAGATCTGGCTGTTTGTTAAACCAGCGACGGGCTTCGACTTAAACGATAGCATTGCAGAACAAATCCGTTCAACGCTGAGAAACCACTGTTCACCACGCCACGTTCCCAGCCAAATTTTTGCTATTTCGGAGATTCCCAAAACGCGCTCAGGGAAGTTGGTCGAATTAGCGGTAAAACAAGTGGTGAATGGGGAAGAAGTGAAAAACCTCGGAGCGATCGCCAACCCAGAGGCTCTAGAAGAAATCAAACGCGTTACGCAAGCTTATCGCTAAGCTTTTCTTTGCATTAAGCCGCCAACTCGGCAACAGAAAAAGGCGAGCCCTACTATTGGCTCGCCTTTCATCATTCGCATATTAAGTTTGGTGTCGCGCCTTGGAGCTTGGTGGGCTAACTTAAGCGTTTCCCCTGACCAACAAAGACAGAATGTGTCTCCCCTTCAAACTGCATTTCGAAAGCGGGCGTCACGGAAACGTCTGCAAAGCCAGCCTGCTTTAAAAGCATTTCTGCTCTTTGCATCGTTAAGCCTTCCTCATCCGATTGCGCAACCCAATCCCAATGGATAAACGTACCGCCAATATTGAGTAGGCTATGTGAAACCTCTAAAGCAGTTTCTAGATCATCAATGAATGCGCAAACCGAAGACGCCACCACCACATCAAATTGCCCTCTGAATGCAGGATGTTGCGCCACCAATCCCCGAGTTAAACCGTCGACCACGGGTTCGACATTGGGCAACTGCTTTTTATCAAGCTCTTCAATCATCTCTTCAGAAGAATCCAAAGCGACAATATCTTTTGCTAATGGTGATATTTTTTGGCTTAACAAGCCAGTACCACATCCTAAGTCAAGGACTCTAGCGCCATTTAAACTCACTAAATCCTTTAACTGATTGAACACAGATTGTGAAAACTGTTCCGTTGCTGGATTGCTCTCCCACTCCTTCGCGGCTTCGTCCCAATTGTGTGCCATCACGGCCTCCATAATTACTTCTTGCAACGTGGATAGATTAACTCAAAATATTCCTTACGTCATAGAGTTATTATTGAAATTCCTCTATGCCGAAAGTGACTTAGCATGCAGGATGAATTTTCGCTATGCTATCGCCAAGTACATTTTTTCGAGTAGAGCATGAATCTTTCACAAATCGAAGCATTTTGCAGCATTGCTGAATTGGGCTCCGTCTCCGAAGCCGCTAGGCATCTCGACTGCAACAGAACCAAGCTGAGTATGTCGATAAAATCGCTGGAAAAAGAACTAGATATTGATCTCTTTGTACGCTCAGGCAACCAACTTACCCTCTCTGAAGCCGGTAAAGCTATCTTCAAAGACTGTGAAAACTTGCTCGTTACCGCACAGCGCATCAAGCAAACCTGCGCAGATGTCTCTGGGGTCTTTAATGCCGAGATGTGGATTGCCAGAGACGATTCATTACCCGATGAAATTTGGCAGGAGTTTTCGCACCAACTGAGTAAACAGTACCCGTCAACGGCTTTTAATATTGTGCTGGCTTCAAGCGGAGATTTAGCAAACTTGGTTGAAACAGGCCAAGTCGACTTTGCATTTGGTGTTGACTATGAACGCGTTGATAGCCCTAAAATCACCTACAGCCCTTTAGGCAAAATACGCATGATGTCAGTGTGTCGCATTGATCATCCATTGACCAAAATGCGCCGAGTCTCGGACGAAGATCTCCGTGCGCAAATGCAAGCACTCATGGTTTATCTTAACGAGAAAGACAATCCCGAATTGCGCCCTTTTTCACTTAAACACATCGGCTTCTCCTGCTTTGACTATATGTTGAACATGATTTTGCAAGAAGATGCTTGGGGCGTTTTGCCTGAACCTCTCATCAGGCTCTATTTACGTGAACAAAAACTGGCCGTGATCAAACACACTTATGGTTTGACACAAGAGGATTACTGTATGTTGACCCACAGCGGCATGAGTGAACACCCTGCAATGTCGTGGTTGGCAGACAAAATCAACGACTATTTGTTCGATTTCTAACTCGAGCACAGTGAGCGTCAATATTTATGACGCTCACTTTCATGGCTAACCAATTAATTTAAAAGACAAAAATCAAAACACATCAAGTTGACACATTTCATTCACTGACTTTTCATTTGTAAAATTTTGCCGTTACGCAAACAATAACAGAGTGTTTAGCAACCGGAATATTTTATGTGTGACAGGACAACTAAGAACGAAAACCGTATTCTGACTTTCTCAGCCCTTGCAGCATCGGGCTTTGCAGTAGCGGGATTGGTACTTGGCATGTTCGCAGGGTCACTGGTAATTATGTTTGATGGGGTGTATTCCCTCGTCAGCCTACTGTTAACTTTATTGTCGCTGGCAGCGTCTTACTATATCAACACACCTTCTCAACGTTTGTTTCCTTTTGGTAAAGCTGTCTTAGAGCCGATTGTTATCGCAATCAAGGCAATAGTGATTTTAATGGTGGTTGCTTACTCGCTTTATTCCGCCGTGTTTGATTTATTCAACGGTGGTCGTGAAGTCAATGCCTCTGTGGCGATTTTCTTTGAGACTTCGTGTGTGATTGGTTGTGCTTATGTCTGGTGGTATATCTCGAGAAAAAGTCGCCAATACTCCTCTGGCCTCATTGCTGCTGAAGTAAAACAGTGGCAAATGGATGCGTTGCTTAGTGCCGTTGTTACGATTGGATTTATCATGTCCATCGCCGTGACGTATAGCCCATATGCTGAATTTGCAGCCTATGCGGATCCAGTCATGATGCTGGCAATGTCGTTTTACTTCATCAAAGTACCAATGGGAATGTTGAAAGAAGCTTTGCGCGAGCTGCTCATGATGTCCCCAGACGAAGAACTTTGTCGAAGTGTCGGCAGTGATATCGAGTTCATCGAGAAACAAACTTCCCAACATCTTAAACTTGCAGGTGTTGCTAAAGTCGGGCAAGAATTACGCGTTAACGTTGACTTGCATGTCAAGAACAAGACGTTGGCCCTGGCAGAACTGGAAAGTACTCGAAATAAACTGAAGAAGCAGCTCTCTAAGCATCCGTTCAAATTGCAGCTCAATGTGAACGTCGCTTTCTAATTCAAAGCTCTTCCACATGACGCCGTCTTACTAGACGGCGTTTTTATTTCTGGTAAGCCACCAACATGTCAGTGAACCAATGGTTACCATAGCGACACCCTGCCAAAATGTACTGGGTAAACTCACGGCAAGAATCATCGAAGACAATAAAGAAGAAAGAATTGGCGTAAAGTAAGACATTGTCGCAAGCAGAACCATATTCCCGCCAACGATCGCGACATTCCACAACGCATATCCTCCCGCCATCAATGCCGAGGCAACAAACAGAACCCCGACACCTTGCCACTCAAAATGCAAAGAGGGAACAGAACCAGAGAGCCACCATTTCACCCATAAGGTTATTGCCGTGGCGATAAAAAACAGCGTGATTGCGTTATGTTTGCAGCGCGCTCTTTGCGTCACATTGCAATAAATCGCCCAGATGATTGCCCCAGCAAAAGCCATGATAAACACCAAAGGATTGGCCATCACATTCGCCTGAATCATTGTCAGTGATACACCATCATCACCGCTGACCGTCCACGCTACGCCAATAAAGGCTAGTAGAACCGCAGGATAAAGCCACAAGCTGGTTTTCTTAGCGCTCCCCCACACCGCAAACAACACCGTCAAAGCTGGCCAAAGATAATTGACGATTGAAACTTGAATAGATTGCATTCGACTATCGGCATAACCCAACGCCAGTGCTAGGAGAATTTCATAGCTGACAAACAAGGCGCCACCAACCAAAAGGTAGCGTTTGGGGAAATAGCTCAACTTTGGAATGCCAAGCACCATCACCAACAAAATCGCACTCAAGCTGTAGAGAAGAGCCGCCCCACCCAACGGGCCAAAATATTCCGCAACCATACGCGTCATGGCCAGTAAACAGCTCCAAAATAAAATGGCGAGCAAACCAAATAAGGTGTAACGATGGGTTGTTGTCATTATCTGTGATCCCTAGCGCAGCAACGGCATATCAAACGAAGAGCTTACTGCAAAACTGACCTAGTTCAAAAACAAACACCACCAAACTCGATATAAACAAAACGATCCCGTCAGTTAGGAGTTACTATGAAACGTTTTCTTCCGTCTAGTGTCATGCTTACCCCCTTCGTTGTCCGTCATTACCAAGAAGAGGAGTCGGAGCATCAAGAACAAGAAACCTCCCTGCAGCACAGTGACGAACCTCGCCAAGAAAGCGATCACGAAAGTCGCAAGGTCGACATTGAATAGCCGCACAGAATCGGTATCGCACTTTTCCACTCACAGGCAAAGTTGGTTAAGCTGAGCAAACGGAACTCCGTCAAAAGGAAGGTAAGAAATGAAAAAAGTAGCGGTGATACTCAGTGGCTGTGGTGTGTTTGATGGCAGCGAAATTCACGAGGCAGTTCTAGCTCTCTATGCAATTGAGAAAGCAGGTGCAAGTTGGCACTGCTATGCGCCAAACATCCAACAACTGCATGTGATCAATCATAAAACCGGTGAAGAGATGGACGAATCCAGAAACGTTTTGGTGGAGTCTGCCCGTATCGCACGTGGCAATATCGACGATGTCAGTAAACTAAGGGTCGATGATTACGATGCGCTGCTTTTGCCGGGCGGATTTGGCGCAGCAAAAAACTTAACCAATTTCGCTATTTCTGGCGCTGAATGCCAAGTAAATGAAAGTGTCGCCAAAGCCTGTCGCGACTTTGCCCAAGCAGGCAAACCAGCAGGTTACTTGTGCATTGCACCAACCATTATCCCTATGGTCTACGCTTCAGGCGTTGAAGGCACCATTGGCAACGATGTCGCAACCGCGGCGGCATTTAGTCAAATGGGAGGTAAGCACGTCGAGTGCTCAGTCGAAGAGATGCATTTCGATCCGCAACATAAGGTGCTTTCCACCCCAGCTTATATGCTTGCAGGTTCCATTGTCGAAGCTGCATCAGGGATCGAGAAACTGGTTAACAAATTGATCGAAATCGCCTAAACAACCATCTCGCGATTTAACTACTCAATTCCCTCCCATCCTTTGGGGGGGAGTAAATTCCAGCGTCGCATTTCCGAATCACTGTAAAGAGGCCTTCCCTGATTACCGATTTGGATGGGAATCGCGTCAGCCGATTTACCATCAATCAGTTGATTGATAATTCGACCAACATGTCGACCTTGAACTTCACCAAACAATACTACGCCACCTGCCGTTTTTCCTTTGCCAACCGAAAAGTCCCAAAAACCAAACAAAGGCACTTCCGAATGTTGATTGGTCCAAAATAAGATCTCATCGGAAGGAACACTGTTCCCCTCCTCATCCACGAGCGTGTGATACAGCCCAACTAAAATCGCGTCGACGCTTTCCTCTTTCGCTCGTCTTACCATCTCTTGCCAATGAGCCTGAGTATCGACAAGATAAATCGCCACTTCGACCCCCAAACTCTTTTTAATCATCTGATATTGGCTTTCAATATATTCCCCTGCAATGGCAGAGGTCACGCCAGAGTCAAACAATACCCAAATTTTCAATGGTGAGCGGCCAAGAATCCGCTTGATTTCCCCAACGTTTTTCACAAACAGAGGCAACTCTAAAATGCCGGTCACTTTGGCTTGTCCAGGATAGTCCGCAAACAGCTTACGAGGGTTGGAATTAATACCAAGAAACACCATGGAAATAGGTTCATCGTACAGATACGGATAGAGATAACTCAGCGCATTATCGTCACCCAGTACGACAACATCTGGCTTCATAGCCTGGTACTTCGCAAACGCTTTTTCCGCCATTGCGGCGTATTGCTCTTTGGGGACTCGCTTAGTGTTCATTTCAAAAGTGGCTATCTGAGCGCGCTCACCGACCTCTTGCCGAATCCCATACAAATAGCTTTCATCCCACTCATACTGAGCATGATAGCTCTCAATGATCAGCACTTTTGCACTATAAGCGAAAGAAGGAACACAGGTCCAACTTAGTATTATCAACGCTAAAACGGCTCTCATGTGACGGCCTCTCGATGACGTCATGAACTGAGTGTAGTCAAACTCCTCGAATTACGCTTATTTCAATCGAGTTCAGCATGGGTGTCTATAATGAAGCTATTAGAACCAAGAAAAGCTGGGATGCTATGAGCCGTAAACACAATTATGAAGAAAGTATCAATAATCCGCTGTTTAGCCGAATAGGCCGTCGAATCATTCTCATCATGATATTGTTGAGTGGTCTTTTTACCTTGCTTACCACCCTGCTCCAGCTCTACTGGGATTACGACAAGGAGTTTAATGATGTTGAACAACGTCACTACGAAATTCAAAATGTTCATGCAGGGCTGCTGTCGGCGTCGTTGTGGTCATTCGATTTGGTGCTCTTGCAAGAACGACTCGATGGTTTAGTGAACCTACCGAAAA
Organism: Vibrio vulnificus NBRC 15645 = ATCC 27562; assembly: GCF_002224265.1. NCBI lineage: Bacteria > Pseudomonadati > Pseudomonadota > Gammaproteobacteria > Vibrionales > Vibrionaceae > Vibrio > Vibrio vulnificus. The sequence continues at coordinate 1,148,743 of NZ_CP012882.1, read as the reverse complement.
TTGACTACCTTGAAATCAAATCGGAAGACTACACCTTCAGCGCAGGAAAACGTGCAGAACAGGGAGCCATTGCCGATACCTACCCACTGACCTACCACAATGCCATGGACGGCAATATGGAGACCATAGGTACCATCTATGTTGAATCTGACGCGCAAGAAATTTATCACTATTTGCTGAAACAATTCCTCGTGACCCTCACACTCAACGCGTTAAAAACGGCCTTTGTTTGCTACATCATATTGATGATCTTTCACGCCAGCGTGAATCGTCGGATCTTCGAAATCGCTCAGTATCTCCGTCGTTACAATCCACGTCATCCTTCAGAACCGCTTCAACTTGCGCATTACCAATGGATCATGGAGAACGATGACGAGCTCGATTGGTTAGGCGAAGAGACCAACCGAATCACTGGCAATGTCACCACCTTGTATCGCAATATCAAACAGGAACAAGAGCGGCTGGCGGATTTCACCCACGTCTCCTCAGATTGGTTATGGGAAACCGACGAGCTGGGCAGGCTGACATATTGTTCAGAAGCCATGATGGAACAGTTGGGCATCGAGCCTTTAGAAAAGCCGTTACTGATTGAAATTGAAGCCTTATCTGATGCCAAAAATCTCACCAGTTACATGCTTAAACGTAACGACTTTTCCATGTGTGAAGAGAGCATCACCTTAAACTGCATTACTTACCATTTTCTTTTTCAAGCCATAGCGAAATATGAAGAAAACAAATTTCTCGGTTTTCGTGGCACCACGATTAATATTACGGACCTCAAGCTCACGCAGATCGAACTGCAACAACTCAACCAAAACCTTGAGCATGAAGTGGCGGTAAGAACCCTCGACTTAAAGCAAAGCATGGAACAGCTCAAAGCCACACAAGAACAGCTAGTGGAATCAGAAAAACTGGCAGCATTGGGCGGGCTTGTTGCTGGTGTTGCACACGAAGTCAACACCCCACTTGGTATCGCCGTGACCGCCTCTTCGATTATTCGAGATGCCTCCATTGAGCTCAATCAAGCCTTTTCCAATCAAACTTTAACCAGCACGCAATTTGCCGACGTCATGCAGAGAATTTCTGACAGCAGCCAAATGCTGGAAAACAACCTTAACCGTGCAGCGAAACTGATCCGAGATTTCAAACAAACGGCGGTCGATCAAATCTCCGAAAGCCGCAGTGAGTTCAATGTCAAACAAGTGCTTGATGCGTTAATGGCCAGCCTGCATCCCGAAACACGCAAGGTGCCTGTGGCTCCCATCGTGGAGTCGCCAGAGGATGTGGTCATGAACAGTTTGCCCGGTGTTCTCACTCAAATCGTCTCAAATCTTGTCCTCAACAGTGTCAATCACGCCTTCAGTACTCAACCAAACCCCGAGATTCTTGTCCGCATTTCTGAACAAGAACAAAACGTCATATTGGAGTATCAAGACAACGGCTCCGGCGTTGAAGAGTCGTTACATCAAAAGATTTTCGAGCCGTTTTATACCAGTAAACGAGGAAAAGGTGGTTCTGGATTAGGCTTAAATCTGGTGTTTAATTTAGTCAAACAAAAGCTCAAAGGTGACCTCTCTTTTCATTCAGAGCCAAACCAAGGTGTGCATTTTGTGATTACACTGCCCAAAGAACTGCCAATGCAAATAGAGCTTGCTCAGAAAAGTGCCTGATTTCAATAACAAGAACCCCGTGCTAAATAGCACGGAGTTCGCAAAAAAAACAAGAGCGGAGAAATAAGAAAGGATACCCAAAGGACTCGCTAGTCAGGGTGCTGAATACGAATATCGATAAACGCTTGCCAATTTTCGAACAACAAATCCACTAATCGGGGATCGAAATGTTTGCCTTTTTGCGCTTCGATTTCTTGGCGAATTTGTTCGTCAGACCACGGTTCTTTGTAGCTGCGTTTTGCCCCTAACGCATCAAACACATCCGCCAAGCCCGTAATTCGGCCACTGATCGGGATCGACTCTCCTTTCAGCCCCATCGGATACCCTGAACCGTCCCACTTTTCGTGATGTGTCCCAGCGATTTCTTTCGCAATGGCGAAGAGGCGTCGTTTGGATTTACTCAAGATGTTGACGCCATATTCGACGTGCTTTTTCATGATTTCCCACTCTTGCGCATCCAGCTTACCGGGCTTGTGAAGAATGCTGTCAGGAATCGCCACTTTGCCCACATCATGCAACGGTGAGGCGTGCTTGATCAAATTGACTTCGAAATCACTGAGTCCGTACAACTGCGCCAGTTTCTCTGAAATCAACGAAACGCGTTGTACGTGCGCACCAGTTTCTTTACTGCGCGCTTCCACCGCATTGGCAAGGTTGTAGACCAGTTCCTTGGAGGTCTCTCGGACATCAAGCAACAAATTAAGATTTTCAAAGGTGAGCCCAATATTTTGCATATAGATTTCAAGCAGTTGTCGATCTAACTCAGACAACTGCTTGTTGAGATTTACATAGAGTAAATTGTCCACGCCCTGTTCATCGTGGCTATACAATACAAACGCATCACCAAAGTGTGTGGTTTGATGGCTCTCCAACACTTGTTGACAGCGTTCTGCCACCAACTCTGGCAATTTTTCAAACGCACACTCAGAGTAGAGATCGACATAAGAACCCGTTGCTGCCAGCGTCATGGCTCGGCAAACCTCGCCGTTAGGGTCGGGTTTAACAATGCAATAAAAAGCGGATTTTTCTAACTTGAGCAGTGAAGTGAGCTGTTCTAGCACGGCTGAAGCGTAATTCTGCAGAGAGGTGGTATTTTGTACATATGCAGAGGCTTGAATCACCTTACTCAAGCCCTCTTTTTGTTCTTCAATCAAGCAAAGGTCGCGATAGGCGCGCAACATGGAATAGAGAACCGTTTTCAATTTTTGCGTGGTGAGCTCGGTTTTTTCTTTATAATCATCAATCTCATATTCCTTGATGACGATATCTTCCGGTGCCTGCCCTGCTTGCCCCGTCCTGAGCACGAGGCGAATCAAGCGGTTCTTTAGTTGCTCACGAATGAACTTAACCAACTCGAGGCCCGCATGTTCGGTTTCCATCACCACATCGACAAAAGCAACGGCAATATCCGTTTGCTGCTGTAAAATCTGCCGAGCCTCTTGTCCTGATAGCGCGGAAATAAGTTCCAACTTTCTCTCTTGGAACTGAAAACCACTAAGCGCTAATCGAGTGACCTGATGCATTTGTTCATCATCATCCACCAGCAAAACTTTCCATGGCTTACATAGGCGAAGGCTCTGTGTAGGCTCTTGAGGTTGATTTTCTGCACGATGGTCTGCAAACAAGTCCATTTGTCACCCTTTCATTTTTATTACTCACCTTCTAGGTTTAGCACAAATCCAGCAGAGAAAGAGGAGCAAAAGCATAAAAACAGCCTGATGAGTTTCAATCGCTTAGCGTTTCTTCAAAAATGCCAAGTTCTTTGCCTAGCCAGTGAGCGCGTTCAGTGTGGTCGAGTAAATGCTCGTCACTGACCGGATGAATCAATACGGACAGATCGCCGCGATGTGCATCTAACCATTCAATCAGCCCTTGTTGATTATCGTGAAAGTGCAGTTCAAACATCGGCATCTTATGCGGGCCAACGAGACGATCGACCAGCGGAAATATCGCTGTGACATCTTGGCGTTCATTGCGGATCTGCTGATGGATCTTCAACGCATCTTGACGACGAATCAGGGGGTAATAAACATGGGCGTGAAACATACAGAGTAACCTTTTGAAATAATTTGTTTCATTCTAGCGGTTTGTTGAGCGTTTCCAATCAACAGATATCGATAGAGTCTATCAAAAAAATCGAACTTCCCTATGAAAAAGCCCCTTTTGTCACATTGCTGAGGCGAAAAACAGGTGCTAGACTTTCGGCGATCAACGCTTCATATAATCCTAATGATATGGTTTGGGAGTTTCTACCAAGAGCCTTAAACTCTTGATTATGAAGTCTGTCGCTTTATCCGAAATTTTATAAAGAGAAGACTCATGAATTACTTTGACCTGCCGAAGATCGATTTGCACTGCCACCTAGATGGTAGCGTACGCCCGCAGACAATTATTGACCTTGCTGACGAACAGAACCTCACCCTGCCATCACGTGACATCAACGTGATCAAAGAGATGATGGTTGCACCAGAAACTTGCCCAAGTTTGGATGAGTATCTGAAACGCTTTGAGTTGCCAGGTATGGTCATGCAAACGGCAGAAGCGCTAGAGAGAATTTCATTTGAGCTATTCGAAGACGCTGCAAACGAGAACGTCAAATATTTAGAAGTTCGCTTTGGCCCACTTTTACACCAAGTAAAAGGCTTGAGCCTTGAAGAGATCATGGACAGCGTGGTTCGTGGAATGAAACGTGCAGAAGCGCAATACGACATCCACGGTAACTACATTTTGTCTATTCTACGCACCATGCCAAAAGACCAAATTAAAGCGGTTTTAGAAGCAGGCGCAAAACACCTTAATGATGGTATTGTGGCTTTTGACCTCGCTGGCTCTGAAGTTCCTGGATTCTGTCACGAGTTTGTTCCTTACGCACAATACGCAAAAGAGTTGGGTTACCGCATCACTATTCACGCAGGTGAGCAAGGTGCAGGACAAAACGTCTATGACGCGATTTCTTTGCTTGGCGCAGAGCGTGTTGGCCACGGCATCTTCATCCACAACCACCCAGAAGCTTACCAGCTTGTTAAAGGGGAAGAAGTGGCTCTGGAAACCTGCCCTAGCAGTAACGTTCAGACCAAGGCTGTCAACAGCTTGAGTGAACATCCAATTAAAGCGTTCTACAAAGACGGTATTGCCGTGACGATCAACACTGACAACCGTACCGTGTCGAACACCACGATGACCGACGAAGTGCGTAAAGTCGTTGAGGCCTTTAAGCTGACAGAAGCGGAATACTTTGATATCTACACCATCAGTGTCAACAATGCCTTCACATCTGATGCCGTTAAACAGCATCTATTGAGCTTCGCTCAGTAAGCATTACACAAGCCGATATCGATAATGCGCCTTCCCAACGGAAGGCGTTTTTCTTTCTTCCACAGATAAATAACGCTCATCTTTTTTCACGAATATTCTGAGATGTTTTCTGTCAACCATAGGGTCTGTTGACCTTTTGAGCTGATTTTTGCAGCAGTTTGTGGGTTCTTTGTGCAAGGCAGAGGCTTTGAAATGTAGCTGCCCTACCTGATAAGCCGATAACGCAGCAAAAAGGAGTCACAAACGCTGCCCGAAGGGTTCGGATAAAAGCGTTTTACTCTTTGTTGAGAGGTGTTTTGCTTAGAATGACTAGGCGACAAACCTCTCGCCGCGATTAAAACACTTTTTTCTCGAACAAAATTTAACCGCAAAAGGTCAACAGACCCTAGTTATTTCCTTCAAATTTTAACAAGCCCAAATGCCAAAGCTGAAACATTGTCCTAATTCTCAGCGGTGTAAGGCAGAGTTTACTGCTTGAAAACAATCTAATCTTAGCGAAATTTAACATTTTGATTACACTTACAGTAAATCGGATGTCCCAAGATGGATCACTGTGGAAGTTGGTAAATGCAGAAGCATCAAATAGCCACTTTCGTTTTCACAGGAGACAATTTTAAGAAATTGCGCATATCTAGCGCATCTCATGTGATGTGAATTGGACATTCTCTTTCATTCTTGTGTCAGCTTATCTCCTATGGCGGTAGGCTAATCAAAAGGAGCTTGAGATGAATATTCAGGCACTGCCAATGCACCGATTCCTCGACTATGAAGGGAATGTGCAAAGCCCGCTCCCTTCTTGGGCTAGCGGGGAGCGTCTTGTCCAATTTTACCGCGACATGCTCATCACCAGAGCGTACGACAATAAAGCGGTGGCGCTACAAAGAACGGGGAAACTTGGCACCTACCCATCCCACCTTGGCTCTGAAGCATTTGGGGTTGGCATTGGTCACGCGCTCAAACCTTCTGACGTATTCATTCCTTACTATCGAGACATGCCCGCCATGTGGGTTCGTGGTATTGGCATGGAGAAAAACCTGCAATATTGGGGCGGAGATGAACGCGGCAGCGATTTTTGTCCCGAGGAAAGTCACTTACACTGCGCTGATTTACCCTTCTGTGTTCCCATTGCCACCCAATGCACGCACGCCGTTGGTGTTGCCTCCGCACTCAAAATTCAAGGTAATCATGACGCCGCTTTGGTGACCTGTGGCGATGGGGCAACCTCCAAAGGCGATTTTTTGGAATCCATCAACTGCGCGGGCGTGTGGCATTTACCTTTAGTGTTTGTCGTTAACAACAACCAGTGGGCGATCTCCGTTCCTCGTCAGTTGCAATGTGCGGCAGATTTGCTGTCAGAGAAAGCTAAAGGAGCTGGCATTCCCGGAATCACCGTGGATGGCAATGACGTGGTCGCTGTTTACGATGCCGTTAGCAACGCTTTGGGCAGAGCAAGGAAAGGCAAAGGCGCGACATTGATTGAAGCCATCAGCTATCGTCTGAGTGATCACACCACTGCCGACGATGCAAGCCGATATCGCAGCGCCGATGAGCTAAAACAAGCATGGCAGTATGAACCCATCAAACGTCTTCAAGCCTATTTAACCGCTCAAGGGCTGTGGAATGAAGAGCTCGAGCAACAATGGTTAGCCCATTGCAAACAACAAGTGGAGCAAGCCGTCGCACATTATCTTTCGCTTCCGCCACAAGCCCCCGAAAGTGCCTTTGATTATCTCTACGCCTCGTTGCCGACCGAGCTCCATGCTCAACGAGACATGTTAATTAATAAAGTAATGCGCATGCAGGGAGGCAAGCATGGCTGAACTTACCCTAGTTGAAGCAGTCAACCTCGCCCTTCATCACGAGATGGAGCGCGATGCAAACGTCGTGGTGCTTGGTGAAGATGTGGGGGACAACGGCGGCGTGTTTCGCGCAACAGTTGGTCTCAAACAAAAATTTGGCCTAAAGCGAGTGATGGACTCGCCGCTGGCCGAAGCGTTAATTGGTGGCGTAGCGGTCGGTATGGCGACACAAGGAATGAGGCCAGTTGCCGAATTTCAGTTTCAAGGCTTTGTGTTTCCAGCGATGGAACACCTGATTTGTCATGCGGCGAGAATGCGAAATCGCACTCGAGGACGACTCACCTGCCCTGCGGTGTTTCGCGCCCCTTTTGGCGGCGGTATTCACGCCCCAGAGCACCACTCTGAAAGTATCGAAGCGCTCTTTGCCCATATTCCCGGCTTTAAGGTGGTGATTCCTTCTTCGCCTCAGCGCGCTTACGGACTTTTGCTCGCCGCCATCCGCAGTGATGATCCTGTGATGTTCTTTGAACCCAAACGCATTTACCGCACCGTTAAATCGGAGGTGGTGGATAACGGCGAAGCTCTACCACTTGATAGCTGTTTCACCTTGCGTAAAGGCCGCGATGTAACCTTAGTGACATGGGGCGCGTGCGTGGTGGAATCTCTGCAAGCCGCTCAAACGCTCTCCTCACAAGGCATTGAGGCGGAAGTGATCGATTTGGCCAGTATCAAGCCACTTGATATGGCAACCATTTTCCAATCTTTAGAAAAAACCGGACGTTTATTGGTGGTGCACGAGGCCAGTCGCAGCGGTGGCGTGGGTGGTGAGATCATTGCCCGCGTCGCTGAGCAGGCAATGTGCTTGCTGAAAGCACCGCCTAAACGCGTAACAGGTATGGATACCATCATGCCTTACTACCGCAATGAGGATTACTTCATGATTCAAGAGCAAGATATTGTGCTCGCCGCTCGTGAGCTTATGGAGGGCTGGAAATGAAAACCTTTATCCTACCGGATCTTGGCGAAGGGCTCGCTGAGTCAGAAATTATTAAGTGGCACGTCAGCGTCGGTGACAAAGTGGAAGTCGACCAAGTGATCCTCACCGTGGAAACCGCCAAGGCAACGGTTGATGTGCCAGCCCCCTGGGCCGGAACTATTGTCACTCGGCATGGTAACGAAGGCGATGTCGTTAACATAGGTGCGCCGTTGCTGGAAATCGAAGACGGCGAAGCCGCCACTAGCCAAGACAAAAAAGTGCAACAACGCGAAGATGCCGCCACGGTGGTGGGTCATGTGTCCAATCAGATGCATCAGGTGAAAGTGGACGATTTTTGGATCAGTGGCAACCAAAACCACACCACAGAGAAACGGGTGACTGCCTTACCATCGGCTCGTTTGCTGGCGCAAAAACTCGGGGTGAATTTGGATATGGTGTCTGGTACTGGCCCATCCGGGTTGATTATGGATCACGATGTCTACGACGAAGCGGGTAAACAACGCCCCGGTACGGAAGTGCTCAAAGGCGCACGACGCACCATGATGACCACGATGACCGAATCTCATCTGCAAGTGGCTGCAGTCACCATTACCGAGGAAGCACTATTAGAACATTGGAGCAGTCAAGAAGACATTACCGTTCGTTTGGTTCAAGCGGTCGTTTACGCCTGCCAGCAAGAACCAGCATTAAACGCATGGTTTGATGCTGATACCGTCACTCGCTGTGTGCATCATACCGTGAATATTGGTGTGGCCGTGGACAGTGCCCACGGTTTGTATGTGCCTGTGATGCGACATGCCGATGAGTTTTCACCCGACGACATTCGTACTTGGATCAATCAAACCGTTTCGGGAATTCGCGAGCGTAAAATTGGCCGTGAGCAGTTGCAACACGCTACGATCACCCTATCGAATTTTGGTGCCATCGCCGGAATTTATGCCACGCCTGTGGTGTCACCACCGCAAGTGGCGATTGTGGGGGCCGGTCGAATCATTGAGAAAGTGGTGCTTCGGGAAGGAAAAGCCGTAGCCGTCAAAGCAATGCCTTTGTCGATCACCTTTGACCATCGTGCTTGTACGGGTGGTGAAGCGGCGCGCTTTACTAAGGCGTTGGCAGAGCATTTAAGAAAGCCCAGTGTGTAGCTTGTTGCTCAGGCAGTGCATAAAGGCTAATGAACTAAGGGCTTCCACTAGGAAGCCCTTAAGATTGCTTGGTGAGAATCGATGATGAAAATGCAAAGTTAAGCACGCAAGAATCGGCGACAAAGCCTGACAAATACCCTACGTTTCGACAAACTGGGCATCTCAAAAACCTCGGCGTCTTTCTACACCTTTTCTAACAGTTCCGGCAGGATGTCAAACAGATCGCCCACCAAACCGTAGTCCGCCACTTGAAATATTGGTGCGTCTGGGTCTTTATTTATCGCGACAATGACTTTCGACTCCTTCATGCCAGCAAGATGCTGTATCGCGCCTGAAATGCCAATCGCAATATACAGCTCCGGTGCAACGATTTTCCCAGTTTGCCCCACTTGCAGATCATTCGACACATAACCCGCATCGACCGCTGCGCGCGAAGCCCCCACCGCAGCGCCTAACTTATCGGCCAATTGCTCCACCATAGCAAACTGCTCTTTGCTGCCTAAGCCACGGCCGCCAGACACCACAACTCTCGCGTTGGGCAAATCTGGCCGCTCACTTTCTACCTTCTCCAAACCGACAAATTCGCTGTTTTCGGCGGCCACGACCTTGTCGAGTCGCACAACTGGCACCTGATTGCTGCCATTTTCACCTAAGCCATTGTCAGATAAGGCTTCAAACGCAGAGCTTCTAATGGAAACCATTTTGACTGCATCGAGTGATTTAACCGTGGCTAACGCATTCCCCGCATAAATTGGCCGAACAAAGGTATCGTCCGATTCAATCGCAACCACATCGGACAACTGACCAACATCACGCAGTGCCGCGACACCGGGCAGTATATTTTTACCAAAGGTGGTTGCCGCTGCGAGCACGTGCGTATAAGGCTCACTCAACTGCGCCATCACAGGCACAATGTTCTCTGCCAAAGGATGTTGATAAGCTGGCGAATCCAGCACTATGATCTCTGCGATTCCTTGGATACGCTGCGCATGTTCGACCACGGCATCGCATTGATGGCCGATGATCAGCGCCGTAATGCCCTCAGGTTGCAGTTGCAACGCCGCGCTCATGGCTCGTAAGCTTTCAGGACAAATATTCCGGTCATTATGCTCAGTCAGAAACAGCACTTTTACGTCATTTATTTCCATCACTTTACTCTCTCCATTGTCACGGCTGGCATTACAGCACCTTGGCGTCGTTTCTCAATTTTTCGATGAGCTGATCCACACTCGCCACCCGCTCTCCGGCTTTGCGCTCTGTTGGCGTGCTCACCGTCAGTAATTGCTGATGCGATTTAATCTCAATGGAGAGCTGCTGCGAAGTGATCACATCCAGCGGTTTTTTCTTAGCTTTCATAATGTTGGGTAAAGAAGCATATCTTGGCTCATTAAGGCGCAGATCCGTACTGATGATGGCAGGAAGTACTAATCGCAACGCCTCCAACCCGCCATCGACTTCTCGCGTCACGTTGACCTGCTCACCCGAAACAACGACTTTGGAAGCAAACGTTGCGCAAGGTCTTTGGCTCAATGCCGCCAGCATTTGCGGCACTTGGTTGTTATCACTGTCGACAGACTGTTTTCCCAGCAGCACTAATCCAACCGATTCTTGCTCCATCAGACGATGGAGAATTTTTGCCACCGTGAGCGGTTCTACCGCCAACACATTTTGCGGATTCTCCACCACAGAAGAGAGATCGACATGAATCGCTCTATCCGCCCCCAGCGCCAGCGCGGCTCTTAATTGCTCTTGGCAGCTTTCGTCGCCGATGGAGACAACGATCACTTCCTCTGCATGACCCGCTTCTTTGAGGCGCACGGCCTCTTCTACCGCGATTTCGCAAAACGGATTGAGCGTCATTTTCACATTGGCCATTTCAACGCCAGAACCGTCCGCTTTTACACGCGCTTTGAGATAAGGGTCGATCACGCGTTTGATACCCACCAATACTTTCACGCAGCCTCCTTAACGGACATCACCAACCATTTGAAATAAAAGCGATTTAGCTAACCTCTTTACTTCAACATCGTCAAATAACTGTCCGAAGATTTATTGAATTAACATTTGTGCAACATGGTAATTTCAGCTTAGTAAAGTTTACGTTTACGTCAACTGGACTATATTTAAGCCAATGAACGACTCTGTAGCGGCAGGTTTACATTATGGAAAGAGAATGCATGGAATTCGATGTCGTGATTGTTGGAGCGGGGCCAGCAGGTCTGTCAGCCGCTTGTCGCTTGGCGCAACTCGCCCAAGCCTCCAATCAAACCCTCTCCATTTGTGTGTTAGAAAAGGGCTCAGAAGTGGGCGCGCATATCCTCTCTGGTGCCTTGTTTGAAACTCGTGCATTGGCAGAGCTCTTTCCCGATTGGCAGGATCAAGCCGCGCCAGTCGACACGCCCATCACACAAGATCGCTTGCTTTATCTCACTACCGCGCATAACCACATTGAAGTGCCTGCCTTTCTGGTGCCTAAATCACTTCACAACAGCAGTGACAACTATGTGATCAGTTTGGGTAATCTCTGCCGCTGGTTGGCCAAACAAGCAGAAGCTCTTGGTGTAGAGGTCTTTGCTGGCTTTCCTGCCAAAGAGGTGGTGATCAATGAAAGTGACATTGTCACGGGAGTCATTACCACCGACATGGGTCTGGACAAGCAATCTCAGCCTAAAGCAGGATTTGAAGCAGGCATCGAGCTAAGAGCGCGCTTTACCGTATTTGCTGAAGGTGCGCGTGGTCATTTGGGCAAACAGTTGATTGAGCACTTTGCTCTCGACCAAGGTAAGCCACCACAACACTACGCTTTGGGGATCAAGGAAATTTGGCAACTGCCTCAAGAGAACCCAGCCTATCAAGCAGGCAACGTCACCCACTTCGCTGGCTGGCCTTTAAGTGACACTGATAGCCAAGGGGGTGGGTTTCTATACCATATGGATAACCATCAAGTTTGCGTTGGTTTGATCACCGACCTGAACTACAGCAACCCCTACCTCAGTCCATTTGAAGAGTTTCAACGTATGAAGCATCACCCCGCTATCGCCCCGCTATTGCAAGGCGCGGAGCGCGTCGCTTACGGTGCTAGAGCCATCACCAAGGGTGGGCTGCATTCACTGCCCAAACAGCAGTTTGCCGGAGGGTTACTGATTGGCTGCGATGCAGGCACCCTCAATAGTGGCAAAATTAAGGGCTGCCATACCGCGATGAAATCGGGCATGCTCGCCGCTGAGGCCATTTTCAAAGCGTGGCAATCGCCCGAGCAAAATACTGAAGCGGACTATCAAAGTGAATTTGAACACTCTTGGCTCTATGATGAGCTCGCGCAGACGAAAAACTTCTCTGCCGCCCTACATCGCTATGGGCCGCTCGTTGGTGGGGCTCTGAATACCTTTGAACAAAATCTTTGGTATCCTCTCACCGGCCAAGCCCCCAGTTGGTGTATTGTGGATGATAGAGCCGATCACCTTTGTTTGGATGAGTGCGCTGTTGTCACTCCCATTGCGTACCCAAAAGCGGATGGTGTATTGAGCTTTGACAAACCCTCATCACTTTATCTTTCCGCCACTCAACATGAGGAAAATCAGCCCTGCCACCTGATGGTGAACGATCTCTACACGGCACTCAAGCGCCATCTGAATTTGTACGATGAGCCTGCACAACGTTATTGCCCCGCTGGTGTGTATGAGATTATTGAAGGCGAAAGCGGCCCCTATTTGCAAATAAATGCCGCCAACTGTTTACACTGTAAAACCTGCGACATCAAAGATCCGTCAGGGAATATTACGTGGACACCGCCAGAAGGCGGTGGTGGACCGAACTACCAAAACATGTAAATTGAGTTGCCACACAATACTCGGCTTAAAAAATTGCATCGGTGGAAAATGCCTTGCTTGGAAAATACCTGCTTAGAAAGTACCAAGCTCGAAGCGGAAGCCGCTTCGAATCAAAAATTAAACACACTTCGATTGGATGAAGCGCACTTTGCTTTCTATGCTTATGTCAATAAGTCAAACTGAAGCTAAAGCGGTATGTGAAATCAAACCGATTTCTCTAGCAATCATTCAAATATTAAGTGATAAACACCAAATTTCATTTAGAGCTCAAAATAAATATCGCCAACTAATGATAAAAATGATAAATTACGCGAAATTTTGGTAGGAAATCACACTTTTAAATATATGGATGTAGATTGCAATGGCAATAATTGATACCAAGCATAGAAGGTAACTCATTCATGTTTATTAAAAATCTATCAATCGGCAAGAAAATCGCAGCAGCATTTTCAATCATAGCCGTCATCAATATCGCGTTCGGGATCTTTTTATCTACAGAGCTCAATACGGTAAAGTCCGAGCTATTAAACTACACCGAAGATACACTACCCGCGATGGAAAAAGTGGATGCTGTACGAGATAAAATCTCATATTGGCGTCGTACTCAATTTGCTGTGTTCGCAATGAACGACGAGAACCAAATCAGACAGACTATTACACGTAACGAAAGCATCCGTCGAGAGATCGAAACGGAACTCGCCGCGTATGGAAAAAGCATCTGGCCAGGTGAAGAAGAGCAAACCTACAACCGTTTAATGTCACTTTGGAATGGTTACCTCAACACCATGGATAAGTTTAACGACGCATTGCTGGCTGGCGACAAAGACGCCGCTTATCCAATTCTCACCAACTCACTGTCGACCTTTGAATCGATCGAGACGGAAGTGAACAAGTTGGTGATGATTCTCAAAGGCGCAATGGACAGCAACAAGAATCAAATTCTGTCGTCTGTTAACGGCCTAAACACCACTGCGGTTATCAGCAACATCGCTATCTTTGCTGTGATGGTGATCATGACGCTGCTATTAACTCGTATCATTTGTGGGCCACTGAATATCGTTGTTCGTCAGGCGAACGCCATTGCACGTGGTGATCTGTCACAAGATCTTGACCGCAACGCGATCGGTAACGATGAGTTGGGCGAGCTGGCAGACGCCACCATTAAGATGCAAGAGGATTTGCGCCAAGTGATCGACAACGTGATTGCCGCTGTAACCCAATTGAGCAGTGCAGTAGAAGAAATGACACAGATTTCTGAAATGTCCGCTTCTGGCATGAAAGATCAACAAATGCAGGTGACGTTAGTTGCAACCGCCATGACTGAAATGAAAGCGGCAGTGGCAGACGTAGCTCGCAATACCGAAGACTCTGCATCGCAAGCGTACGATGCGAATCGCCGTACTCAAGATGGCGCGAAAGAGACGCATCAAATGGTGGTGTCGATCGAAGAGGTGGCCGACATCATTGCCAAAGCGGGTGACACGGTGGCCGAGCTTGAAGCGCAATCGAACCAGATCAACGTTGTGGTGGATGTGATTCGTGGTATTGCTGACCAAACCAACCTCTTGGCACTGAACGCAGCCATTGAAGCAGCGCGTGCTGGCGAATCTGGTCGTGGCTTTGCGGTTGTTGCCGATGAAGTGAGAACCTTGGCAGGCCGTACTCAAGATTCAACCGGTGAAATCACGTCGATCATCGAGAAACTGCAGGATTTGGCAAAACAAGCCAAACACGCAACCGAAGATTCAAGAACCAGTATTGGCGCTTGTGTTGAGCAAGGTAACAACGCACAAGAGTTAATGGGCTCGATTGAAAAGTCCATCGCGAACATCGCAGACATGGGCGCGCAAATTGCCACCGCATGTGGACAACAAGATTCCGTTGCGGAAGAACTCAGCCGCAATATAGAGAACATTCACATGGCTTCGCAAGAAGTCGCGCAAGGGTCGCAGCAAACCGCGCAAGCGTGCCGTGAATTGACTCAACTTTCTGTCTCGCTGCAAGACGTCATGAGTCGTTTCAAATTGAATTAATACAACCACCCCGGCCTGAGTGCTGGGGTTTTTCTTAGGGAAATAACATGAACTTTAAAAAGACCCTTCTATCCATTGCCATCGCTAGCGCCAGTCTCACTCCGGCTTTCTCTTACAGCGCACCTCTCTTACTCGACAACACGGTTCACCAAACCAGCCAAATCGCCGGGTCCAATGCTTGGCTCGAAATCAGCCTCGGCCAATTTAAAAGCAACATTGAACAATTTAAATCGCACATTGCCCCACAAACCAAAATTTGCGCGGTGATGAAAGCCGACGCGTATGGCAACGGAATTCGTGGTTTGATGCCAACCATTCTTGAACAACAAATTCCCTGCGTGGCTATCGCCAGTAATGCGGAGGCGAAATTAGTCCGAGAAAGTGGATTTGAAGGTGAGTTAATCCGCGTGCGCTCCGCTAGCACGAGTGAAATTGAACAGGCTATCTCTCTTGATATCGAAGAGTTGATTGGCAGTGAGCAACAAGCTCGTGAGTTGGCAAGCTTGGCAGAAAAGTACAACAAAACCATTAAAGTTCATCTTGCGCTCAATGACGGTGGCATGGGCCGTAATGGTATTGATATGAGTACCGAACGTGGACAAAAAGAAGCGGTCGCCATTGCAACGCACCCTTCCGTTGCCGTGGTTGGTATCATGACCCATTTCCCGAATTACAATGCAGAAGACGTCCGAACAAAGCTAAAGAGCTTTAACCAACATGCACAATGGTTAATGGAAAGCGCCGGGCTAAAACGCGAAGAGATCACCCTACATGTGGCCAATTCCTACACCGCGTTAAATGTCCCTGAAGCGCAGTTGGATATGGTTCGTCCAGGTGGCGTGCTCTATGGTGATCTCCCGACCAACCCTGAGTACCCTTCTATTGTGGCGTTTAAGACTCGCATTGCTTCACTTCATTCGCTTCCGGCAGGCAGCACCGTGGGTTACGACAGCACATTTACCACAGCAAATGATGCGGTGATGGCAAACCTCACAGTCGGCTATTCCGATGGCTACCCACGAAAAATGGGCAATAAAGCGCAAGTGCTGATCAACGGCCAACGCGCCAATGTGGTGGGCGTTGCTTCAATGAATACTACGATGGTGGATGTGTCCAATATCAAAGGCGTACTGCCCGGCGACGAGGTGACGCTCTTTGGCGCTGAAAAAAATCAGCACATCTCTGTCGGTGAAATGGAAGAAAACGCCGAGGTGATTTTTCCGGAGCTTTACACCATTTGGGGCACCAGCAATCCGCGTTTCTATGTGAAATGACACAGGTAAAAAGGATTGATTAGCGAGAACGGTATAACAACTAAAACTCTATGCTAGTTTCTCGTTGAACACCACAAATGAGATAACGTTGCTACCATAAAAAAGCCGCCTTTATTCAGGCGGCTTTGATATTAATGGAAGGTGAATATTACACCGTTATACCCTTTTTATGAACAACGTCTGCCCACGCAGTGGTAATCGCCACGCGAGATTTGCTGTCTAGGTTATCGATGAATCCATTGTCACCCGCCTGAGGGTCAAAGCCACTCATGGCTTGTACCAGCGCATCAATTGCACTCTCAGACAAGGTGGTGTACTCACGTTCACCCGTCGCGTCTTTCTCACCCATTGCGATGATCACCTGCGCTCGATTACCGTTAAAGTAATCACTGAACGTCACCGAACCAATATGCTCAAACTTCGCTTGGTCACTGTCACTTGCCGGGTCACGAAGAATAGACAACTTCAGGTCGTATCCGCTGCGTTCGAACCACAGCTTCTGCCAATCAATACCATTGAAGACAATGTTATCTTCGCTGCGAATGTCTTCAACAAGGTTGTCGATAACATCACCGCTCACCACAAAGCTGTCCACATCCGTGCCACCTTTGAACGTATTTTGATAACCACCCAACACCATCAGATCGCGCCCTTCGCCACCGTTGAATTGACTGAACTTAGAAATGGCCGCTGCGATAAGATGATCCTCGCCCTCACCGCCATTCAACACCGCGTGATAGCCCATTAGCTTCACAACATCGTTGCCAGCGCTTGCATTGATACGGTTGTAGTTACCGAAGACATTGGCAAAGTCATCGCCAGCGCCTAGCTCTACTTGGTTGTTGTTGCCAATCGTCACGGAGTAGTCTTGATCGTCACCCGTATCCACACGGTTGAAGTTGCCAGACGTCACCACGTAGTCACGGCCTGAGCCGGTGTCAATCTCACCGCCCTCACCAAAGACAAACGACTGGTCATCACCGGCACCAAGGAAGACATGGTTAATGCGTCCTGCAACCACTGCCGTGTCGTTGCCATCACCACCAAACATCATGTTTTCACGTCCCATCAGAACGCCCATGTCATTGCCTTCGCCGCCCGTGAAGATGTTTGACGTGCCTGTTGCGTAGAACACATCATCGCCTCGTCCACCCCAGAAGTTGTTGTTGTCTCCTAGATACGCACCGAGATCTTTACCATCACCACCCCAGTTGAAGTTGTAGTTTCCTAGGGAGAGGTTGATATCGCCATCACCTTGGAGATGACCACTGTTACGAAGGAAATCAAACGTTTTCTCTTTCATGTTCAGCAGATCAGCGGTGAGATTCTCTTTGAGATTTGCCACCAGCGATTTCATCTCTTTCTGCTTGTCTTGACTAAAAATAGTGGCAAACAAGTTAGGCAGGTTAAGTGAGTTAAAGCCGAAGGCACGATCTGGCGTTTCTGTTGTTTCAGTGCTGCCATCAGCCACAGTCGCACCTTGCGTACTGTTTAAGGTCTCACCATTGAGAGAAACCGAAGGCTTACTCTCTTCCTCTTCTGGCGCTTTCTCTTTCAGTCCATGAGTTTCAGCAAAAGACTTAATGCCATCTGCCCCCATGTTGATACCCGCCTCTAGGCTATTTACTAGCTTGGTAGGATCAACAAAGGCTTGCAGTTGGTCACCACTGAACTCACCAATGACCTCCAACATCTCTTTGAGAATCGCCACGCCATCAACGGCTTCACCATTACGCGAAACAATGTGACCTGACGCGGTGTAATCCACGCCAAAAATATCCGCCAGCGTGGTCTCTGCACCCACGCCAGCTAACTGACCTAATAGCTTATTCTTAAGCTGACGAGGCAAATCTTCTGGCGTGTAGGTGAAGGTTGTTTTGGCCTGACCCGTGGCAGAGAACTGCTGTGTCATGAGGCCAAATAGTGAACCTAGGTTGGTATCCAAAATAGACTGGATGTTGTCACCAAACATGAAGTTCCAGTTACCTGTCGTCACTTGGATATCCGCACCTTGACCACCCACGGCAAAGTTAAACGCAAGCTTCTCATTGGCTTGACGCAGCTTATCTGCACGGCTGAGCTTGCTGGTGTCATTGTTACCGTTGCCGCTTAGCCATTGGTTGTACTGCTTGTTCAGAGCTGCTTCTGCATCGTGCTTCAAGCCACGGCTACTGCGCTCATTCTGCGAGTCCAGTTCAACCAAGCTGGTGTAATCAACACTGCTGCTCTGATCCAAACCAGACATATCTTTGACGAACTTTTTCGCACCAGACAATGTCCATTGCTGTTCTTGAGCCGCAAGCCAATCTTTGCCCTCACCCGAAGTGGCAATGCTTTGTAGCACACCCGAAATACGAGCGGCACCGTCAAACGGGTTGACCAATGGCGGAGTCGGAATTGACTTATCCATCATCACAATCAGATCATTGCTTCGACCTTTGTTGAAGCTCACGTTGCGATTACCGATGAACATTTGCGCACCTTCTAGTGCCTGATAACCACCAATATCGAAGCTGTGCTTACTCTCACCATTGCCGATGTGAATCATGACGTTATTGTCACCAAAGGCCAACGACTTAAAGCCACCCGTGCCGACTTTGATACCCACATTCGATGTGCCCCAGTTCACTGCGGTAAACTCACCATCACCCACGTTGACTTGAATATTACCTGAGTAGCTGAGCTTGTTGTTTGCAGAAGAAGATGAGGTCTCTGTCTCCGCTTTGCGTTTTTCTGGCGCATCAAACACATCGTTGTTGTCACCAATCGCACCACGAGCTGGCTCGTCAACGTCGCTGATACCAATACGAGATAAATCGATGTCGCCTTCCGCAATACCATTGCGAATACGCTCATCCTTGGCAACAACTTCACCTTGACCATTCCAACTTAGCAAAACTTTGCTGTTTATAGCCTTGTTAACCCAAGAATCCTTTCCATCAAAATAAAGTTTTCGTCCCATTTCATTGATGTAAACTTTGGCACTGCGAACAGAAACATCGACACGAAGACCATTCACATCCATCGCGTTAATAAACTGATGACCAAAGCCTTTTTGCTTGTCGTCACTCACCAAAGAGCAGCCAACAATACTGATATGATCTGGCTTACTGCTGACATTTTCCGCTTGATTAAACGACTGCTGGAACTTGGCCAATTTCACAGCCAGCTCATCAGCACTGTAACCACTTAAACGTGTGTTGTTACTTTCTGAGTGGTCACGACCATGACCCACTAACTGCCAGCGTAGCTTTCCATCCAGTTTTGATGGATCGCCATACACCACGCGATAGTTACCATCAGAATCGAGCTGCACCACCACACTGCTTTCTGGGTGCTTGCCCGCAAGGTTCGCAGCCGCTTTTGCAGCAACAGCATCGTTCTCCATTTGCACGATGATTTGACCATCAAAACGGGTTTCGCCACCGTCTGCTGTCGGAGTCACGACAACACGTTCCCAATCATTCACATTTTGATTGTGAAGTATTTTTCCATCAGCCAATGCTTCTTTCGTGACATCTACGATTTTTGCATTGCCATCGACATCTGAAGTACCAGTTTTTTTAATCGGTGTCGCGTCAAACACAGGCAAATCGAGGATTCCCTGCATAGTGGTCTTATCGCCAAATGTTGGCTTATAACTCGCTAATGTGTTGCCATCCATTACCACCACACGGTTG
Organism: Vibrio vulnificus NBRC 15645 = ATCC 27562; assembly: GCF_002224265.1. Lineage (NCBI taxonomy): Bacteria > Pseudomonadati > Pseudomonadota > Gammaproteobacteria > Vibrionales > Vibrionaceae > Vibrio > Vibrio vulnificus. The sequence goes on along the minus strand of NZ_CP012882.1, from coordinate 1,129,003 downwards.
AAGATCGGCTCCCCTGCGGCGTTTTTACCCAATTCGTAGCGTTGAGCCATGTCCAGATCGGACTTGCCGAAGAAACGCGTTAGGTAGGCGCTAAACTTCTCTGCTGATGAGAACTCTACGATGCCAGCATTTGGATCATAGAAGCCGTAAACCCGCTCGTCACCAGAGCCTTTCGCCCAAGCCGCCATTGCGTGTTTCGGTGCATCAAGTTCCAACAAAACAGGTTTACCGTTAGCTGATGCATCCGTGATTTTCTCAACCACACCGTTTACGGTCAGCGCTTGCTTGCCTTCCAGCTTTTCCTGCCACACTTTCATCGACGTATCATGCATTGGGTTCTTCGCATGAATGGCCGCCAAGCTGCTGAGCAACTTGCTTGCATTGGCTTTTTCACTGTCTGAGTAAAGCGTTGGATTGCTCAGCACCGCTGCCGCTGAGTACATCTTCTCCAACAGTTGTCTTGCCACACCAACTTGACCATCGTTTTCCAGCTGTTTCGCAACCAAAACGAGTTTAGAAAGTGGGTCACAACGTCCTCCAAAACCGTCATTCGCTAGATTCAACAGCATTAACTGTGGCGCGAGTTGTTCAGTTGCTTTCGCATCCACAACACCAGCAGAAGCAATCTCACGGAACAATCGGTTGTACTTCTCAGACTTGTTCTGGAACGTCACTTTCAGTGCACGACTTTCAATTTCCCAAGCAAGCGCACCTTTTTGCTCTTCACTCCAGTTGCCTTTAACAAACAAATCCACCAGTTGCTTGATGCTCATATCTGAGCGGAAGCCGTCAACGATGTCCTTCGCATGGTCGTTTTTGTAACCATTTAGGAAATCTTTGGTAGTGCGAATGTCTTTCGCTTTACCCGGTACGCTCGTATCTGGTTTCAGCGCGTCGCCATAGCGTTTAAAGTCTTTCTCTAGCCCTTTCAGCACTTCGCCCGCTTCTACCGCTGCTTGCTCTGCATTGAACAGACCGGAGACAATTTGATCCGCGTACTGACCCATCAAGCGGTTGCTCGCTTCGTGGCCATAGAAGGTTTGTTCACCCGTGACGTTGTAGCCAGCAATCGCGAGTTTAGCTCGTAGCTTCTCGCCTTCTTCGCCTAAGCCTTCGTTGTCCGTTAGCAGCAGAATCGGCGTCTCTTTTGGCAAGCCTTTTAGGTTCTTCTCCACTGAGAACTGGCCGTTAACCGCTTTCGCGATAGCCCCCACAATGCCCGCTGGATTCGCCACTTCATGAGCGGTGATCGCTTTGGTCATACTTGGCATAGGACGATCAAGCAATAAGCCAGAAACCGCTTGGCCATTTTGCGCTGCATAACGGGCTAGATCTGCGGCAATTGGACCACCCATTGAGTAGCCGTGAATGATGATGTTGCTTGGGTCAATACCCTTGTCATTCACTAGGTAGTTGAACATGGTGCGAGCATCTTGGTACAAGCCTTTTTCGCTTGGTCCGCCGTCGCTTTCACCATAGCCACGCAGGTTGACTGCGAGCATGTCGATACCTTGCTTCTGGTAGTGGTTGCGAATTGCGCTCGCTTGCTCTTCAGCAGAAGAACCAGAACCGTGCAGGAACAATACGACTTTGCCGCTGGTCGCGCTTGTTTCACCTTTGCTTGAAGCCGCTCCCTGATGGTAATACCCCGTTAGACGGCCAGCTTCCCCTTTGAGGGTGACTTTCTGCGATTCACCATTTTCTACCGCATGGTCAAGTAGGGTTTGCGTGATCTCACCTATCTTACGACGCGCGTCTTTCTCACCGTATAGCTCATTGTTGAGGAATCGAGTCAACGGGCTAAGAGATTCTTTATCGCGCGGTGGTGTGCCATCATTTTCAATCGCCACGTTTTCTTTGCGCTTCTCATTTCCTGACAAGGCATCGAGTAGATCAGTGGCTTGATGACTTTGCTTCTTCGCGGCAATTTCAAGCTGAGCTTCCTGCAGCGCCTGACCAAAGTTGAAAAGCTCTGTCGGCGTCCAAACGCCAAACTTAGGTCGCCATGTGTGGCCAATAAGTTTGTCAGCGCCACCCGCTTTCAACACTTTTGCGACTGTACTTGAGCAGTTTTTGGTCAACAACTGATAGCGAGCATCCGGATCGTTACTTAGACGGTTCCATTCAGCTTGCATCGCCGCCACATCCAACCCTTCTAGGTTAATGCGGAACACTCGGCCTTCATCTGCTTGGCTGGCCTTAAAGGCTTCAATTTCTTCTAGCGCTCTTTCAGCAAACAGACGAACCACGTTGTCGATACGTTTTTCCACAAGGGCTGGGTCACCGCTTGCCTGAGCTTGTTTCTGTAGCTCTTCAGCAAAACGGTTTGCTACGTCCATCATGTCGTAGCTGGTGTCATTCCATTGGTCGACGAATGGCTGGAAAACATGCGCTGGAATGCCTGTCGATGCAAGCATATCCGGATTGCCCAATAGTACACTCGCATAACCTTCAGAAGCGTCTTTGTATGAAGCATCGATACCTTTCGCGGCGTTGAGCTTCTCGACAAAGCGTTTCAGCTTAGTTTCACCATCATTCAAACCAAAGCCGTCGTTTTCTTCCGATGCCATATCGTGCTCAAGTGTGTCATTTTGATGAGCTGGTTGGCTGAAATCGCTCCAACGCAATTTAAGATCAGGCTGATCTTCTGTTGCAACGTTGAAGATATTGCGAATATTGGATGACTTGCTACCTAGTGGCCACCAACTCACATAATTCTGCTTGTTGAAGTCTGCCGCGGCTTGACCTTCAAGCTGCGTGCGACCTTGGCCAATTTGCAATGCGGCATGACCTAGTGCGCTGTGATCACTCGGCTTCCAGATGTACATGGTTGCGCTCACTGGCGACATGTGCTGTTCAATCGCTTGGTGTACTTTGTTTAAACCAGCGATATCAATACCTTTACCATCTTTTGCCAGATCGTTTGCAGAAAGCCCTGCGAAGATCGTATCGGCAACGACTTGACCATATTCATGACTTACGGCTGCTTTTACTTTTTCAAGTACAGCATCGCTACCGCCTAGCTTGTCGATATTGGCAAGATTGCCTTTACCCTTAGTGACAAAATCGCCGTTTCCATCCAGATACAGATGTTTACTCTCTTTCAAGTTGGCGTTATCAAGCTGGTCATACAGATGGCTAAAGCTATCATGAGCTTTGATGCTTTGCTCAGAGACCACAAGCACAGAGACGGCTTCTAGACGGGAATTCACCTGATTTAACAGTGCGTTCATTGCTTGCACACGGCCAGAATCCGGATGCCCAAGCACATAGCCTTCAACCTGTTTACGTAGGTTGAGCAGTTTTTCCACAGATGTCAGTTCATAGTCTGCGTGTTCAGCCGTACTCGCATGATACTCAGTCAGAGCGTCGATCACTTGTTGGTAACTTTCACCGCGAACTTTACCGCTTACATGAGCAGCATCGAGCAGCTCAGTCACAGACATCAGTTCTACATTGGCATTGTACGTCCAAGCACCGTCTTCTTTTTGCGCTAAAATTCGCGTGCGGCCATCGTGATGCGAGAGCACCTTGTTATCCACTAAGAACAGCTCATCTGGCATCTGCTCGAAGTTGTCAAAGTTTGCCAAGATAAAGCGCTCAATGGATTTTTGTTGAGCTGCATCTTCTGGATTATCAAGCAGAATGGTCTTGCTCTTTCCATCGGTTCCCGGCCACGAACGAACTTCAAAACCTTCTTCGCCTTCTTGCACTAACAGGTTGCGCTCAGTACGAAGTGAATAGAATGGTAGAGATTCACGCAACATGCTATCGATCGCACTTAGCTTCACATCCAGCTCAACCAGCGTATCGGCTTTGTAACCATCTGGATTGTCGGCCAAAAGATCAGCTTGTTTTTCGTGACTCAACGCATCAAAGCGTACTTTAACGGCAACACCTGCATCAGTAAGTCTGCGCCCAATATCTTCGACAGGAATATCTTTGTATGCTGAGACTGGCTTATCCAGCAGTCGAATTTCACCCACTAGTCCTTCGCGTTGCAATTGACGCAGCGCAGGAAGCTCAACATTCCAGAAATAGTTACCAAGACGCATGCCGCCTTCCGCGATGACATAAACATCATTTTGTGCGCCCGTCGCATAGACTGAACTCCAAAAACCTGTATTGCTGAACGTTGCTGCATCAATTGACGATTTCAATTGATTTTGCTCTGCGTTATCTGGGTCAAGGAACATGCCCCCCCAACGCATTAATTGCTTGTTTAGGTCGATTGCAAACGCATTGCCCTTAACATCAATGTCGTACACTACCTTTTTGCCATCAGCTTGCGCATTGTCGAGTACGTTTCGGTATTCCTTAAAGTTTCTACCAGACCAGAACGAAACAATGCTTTTCTCACCGTGTGGCGCTTCAAAACTATAACCATAGCTCTCAAGCTTGGTGAGAAATTCAACGCGTTTGTCCCAGTCATAATCGAGCGTCGCTTCAACAAACAAAGTGGCTAATGCTTGCGCTTGATCTTTCGGTACTTGGTTGTCAGTGTGTTCGATGTAGCCACCAACAAATTGAATCATGCGCTCCTTGGCTTCATCAGAGACATCGGCATCGACGCGCTCAAAACCTGGAACTGGTACATACTTATCTGTCGCCGCATCATTATCGGTGTCTAGCCAGCGATAAAGATTCGCCACTTTTTCTGCGCGAGCAGACACAAGCGATTCAGCAGTGTCATGCGAAGCTTCACCAAGCCCTTCTAGGTTCACCCCTGAAATGCGGATCTCTTTTCGGACCACATCCTGAGACGCAGCGGTTGGCACCACAATGCTGTCGGAGTTTGTTTCGGTGAACATTGAGCTGATTGTGCTACTGCTGTTCTTTCCGCGAATACCTGCGTTAATTTGCAGACGGTTCACTGCGTTTGTCGCACCTTCCAGCGCTTCTTGCTCTTGTTCGCTTAGACCTTCACTGAATCGACCATCGGCGTTTGTTTGGCTGTCATTGGTGACATGACTGCCCGTTTCGCCAGCGCCTTCTACGCGATGAGCGTTACCCGAAAGGCCGCTGCCAGTCACGCCTTCGCGGTCAGGGCGATCGCCTTCATTCTGCTTCGTCCCTTTTGCATCTTTTTGCGCTTGGTTGGCTTTATTTTCGGCATTCATCGCATCACGATCACCACGCGATTGCGCGTCGTTTGCTGCGCTGTGTGCGTCGGATTCGGCCTGTTTCGCATCGTTACTTTTCGCCATAGCATCGGCTTGGCGTGTTTCTGCATCGGCTTTAGCATCAGCAATGTCTTGCTCTGCGCCTGCTCGATTTTGCTCACCTTTTGCGACACCCGCTTCAGACTTCGCAACGGACTCTTTAACTTTGCTGTTATTGTCAGACTGCGTCTGCTTCGCTGCAGCAATCTTGTCATTGGCGAGCTGCTTGGCATCGTCGAGCTGGCGTTGAACGCCATCGAGCAGACCACCGGCAAAATCGTTGCGCCATTGGTCGCCTGACTCACCAGTATGCGTTGCTTGGCCATCAAGCACGTCGAGACCTTGCGCCAGTTTTGTCAACTCAGCGGTCACGGCTTCCGACTCTTCTTTCACCGCATCACGTTGAGCTTGACCGTTATTTTCTAACGCTTGTTGGTCGGTCGACTCCAACTGACTTTGTGAACCCGCGACAGCATCAAGCTGTTTCTGCTTTTCTTGTTCAAGACGTTGGCGATCCGCTTCTGCGCGCTCTTTATCTGATAGGGCATTCTGCGACGCTTGATTTTGTGTCGCGTGCTCACTCACTGCATTGGCTTGTTGCGACGATTCCGATTTCGCCACGACATTATCTAGGATATAGCCCAGTCCATCATTTTGGCCTGTGCCTTTGAATTCGATTCGGTTACTGCCGGCATGTGCGGTCAGTTTTAAGGTTTTTTGCTGCCAAGCAGAGGCGTCACCAGACGATGAGAAGACGACTTCGCCGTTCCAAAGAACTTCAATACCTTCGTTATTCGATAGACCTGCACGTTTTGCAAAATCAAAGCTCACAGCAATGACTTCGCCTTCCGTTAGATCGGTCAGATCTTGATAGAGACTGGTGTTGGTGTAGGTATCCAGTTCCGTCACACGTGCGCCATGCCCTTCACCATTCACGCCATAGACGTTGCCCGAATAGGAAGCTTCAACACCGTGTGTCGATTTCCACCCTTGATCACCTTGCTCAAAATCACCATTCACAATGAGATTCGGGGCTTGAGTTTGATCAGAAGAGCCGTCAACGTCGAGCGCATTTTGCATCTTGTTGAGATCTGGGGTATCTACCTTAGTGACACTGCCTGTAAGGCTATCACCCAAGTCCGAGCCCACTTCTTCAATGGCATCCATTTGGAAACCATCCAACTTAGTGATTTCAGGTGTTGCAATCGCACCACGGCCTTTTTGCGTACCGGATGACGATGCTTCATCACCTTGAACCAAGTAGTTGATCGCTTGGCTACCACCGACACCAAGTACGGTTTGCTTGATATTATCAAACAGTGCCGAGAGCTTGTTGCTGCTGGTGTTGCTTGACGCAACGGCCAAGCTGTAGAAATCACCGTTGCCGATTTTGATTGCGACGTTATTTTGTGCGTAAGAAGCGTTAATGCCTAGGCCATCACCAATATGAATATTGGCGTTCGCTTTGCCTTTCATCACGGCAACATTCAAGCCATCACCCACTTTGGTGTTGATGTTATATTTGCCCCAAGCAACGTTAACAGATACACCATCACCGACTTTGGTATTGATGTTGGCATCACCATAGGCGGCTGTCACGCTCAAGCCATCACCGACGGTGGTGGTGATATTGGCTTTGCCTTTTGCTGCCGTCACCTGCATACCATCACCCACTTTGGTGACAATGTTGCCTTTGCTCCAAAGTGCGTTAAAGCTGTCACCATCACCTACTTGGGTCACGATATTGGCTTCACCTTTTGCCAGCACCACGTTACGGCCATTACCCACTTTAGTAATGACGTTCGCTTTGCCCCAAGCTCCGGTGTAGTCGTCGCCATTGCCCACATGAGTAATGATGTTGGCTTTACCTTGCACCACGGAGACTTCTTGGCCATCCCCCACTTTGGTGATGACGTTGGCTTCACCTTTGGCAAAGTTATAGCGATCACCGTCGCCCACTTGGGTAAACACGTTTGCTTGCCCCCAAGCGACATTGACGCCCAAACCATCACCGACTTTGGTAATGATGTTTGCCTTGCCCTTGGCAATACCAATGGTCGTGCCATCTCCGACATGAGTCATCACGTTGCCAATATCGGAAATCAACAACCCTACCGTGGTGCCTTCGCCCACTTTGGTTAGGATATTGCCTTTACCAGCCAAGACAGCCGCGGTTGTTGCATCGCCCACATGAGTCACGACGTTGGCTTTTGCTGCCGCTACAACGCCCATGAAATCATCACCCACTTTGGTGACAATATTGGCTTCGCCCAGCGCTAAAACGCCCGTTAGACCATCGCCGACGTGTGTCATGATGTTGGCTTTACCGAACATCGCCGCTAAGGTTGTGCCGTTACCGACCTTAGTCATCACGTTCACTTCGCCTGCGAATATTCCTAGGCTGGTTCCATCACCGACATGGGTGTAGATGTTGGCTTTACCGACCATCAGAGCCGCAGTGAGATCATCGCCCACTTTGGTCATGATGTTGGCTTGACCGATCATTGCAGCAAACGTGCTGCCACTGCCTACGTGAGTGAAGATATTGGCGTTACCAACCATTGCAGCCAGTGTGGTTCCGTTACCCACTTTTGTCGCAACGTTGCCTTTGGCTAACATCAGTGCGACCGACATGCCATCACCAATGTGAGTGAAGACGTTGGCTTCTGCCACCATTAAGGCTAGCGCATCACCGTTGCCGACTTTTGTAAAGACGTTACCCAAACCGCCCATCAGCGCCCAAGCATTCCCTTCGCCCACATGGGTAAAGATGTTGCCGGCACCAATCATGACCGCAATAGAGGTTCCATCACCCACTTTGGTGAAGATGTTACCCGCCGCGCCCATTACACCAAGAGTTTGGCCATCACCAACATGCGTTAGTACGTTACCCACACCAAGCATAATGCCTGTTGTGTCACCGTTACCCACTTTGGTGAGGATATTCGCACCGCCGACCATTACGCCTGTTGTTGTGCCATCGCCCACATGCGTCAGCACGTTTGCGCCACCGCCCATCACCGCAAGGGCATTCCCTTTGCCTTTTTTGGTGAGAATGTTGGCTCCGCCTAGGGCTACCGCTGTGGTGTTCGAGGTTTCGTTGTCGCCGCTGATGTGGGTAATCACGTTTGCGCCGCCCAGCATACCTGCGGTTAGATCGCCGTCACCCACTTTGGTGAGCACGTTTGCGCCGCCAGCCAGTACCGATGCTACATCACCTTTACCCACTTGCGTCATCACGTTGAAGCCGCCCGCCGCTAACCACAAGCCGTTGCCAGAGCCAATTTGGGTATGGGTGTTGTAACCCCCGAGCATGACGACACGGCTGTTACCATTGCCTTTGTGCACGGAAATGTTGCCGTAAGCCAGCAAATGCGCAAGGTATTGACCATCGCCAATACGAACCAATACGTTTACCGCTCCGCCCGCGTAAACATCCATCTTGCCTTGCTTACTTTGGTGAACCAACACGTTCGCCAAACCCGCACCGCGGAAGGTAAGATCCCCTTCCTCGCCACTTTTGACAATCACGTTTGCTGCGCCACCACCGTTGAACTCGGTATTACCGAATTGCGAACTGTGGAGGATGACGTTAGCGATACCGCCACCATTAAAGTAGACATTGCCGCGAGTCACATTGGACTTAATGACGTTGCCGCCACCCGCACCATTGAAATACACATCACCAGAGCTTTCACCGCTATCGGTCGCTGGCTTAAACAAGGTTTGATCGGTGTACTCGTCGATATCGGCCACGGTTTCACTGGTGCTTCTTACCGCGTTTACGCTGTAATGCAGATCGCTGAGTGAATAGCCACCTTTGCCCATCGAGTGATATCCGTTTGCAGACGAAATATCTTCATTGGCGAGGTCTGCGGTATGATTGCCTTCTTTGTACCAAGAGCGAGCTTGATACTTAAGCGCCCCTGTTTTGGGATCATTAGCAAGTTCAACCACCACAATTTTTGTGTAAGGTCCAAGCACTTTTGCGTAAACATAAGTGTTTGGTTTGCGGTTTGATTTCACCGCTTGAACATCAACTGTCGTCCCATCTGTCGAGATGGCAGTGCCGCCCATTTTCGCCTCTGACAATGCCACATCTTTCGCATCAATCAGTGCACCATTAGCGTAGGTCACCCACTCATATTCGGTCAGGTCTTTCTCAACCGCGTGAACGGTTAACGATTGCTGATGTTCAACTTTGAGGTCAGATAGCGTGTAGGCGCCATTGATATTAACGGCTGTGAAACCACCGTTGTCGGAAATGTCTTGATTCGCTAAGTTGCTTAGATGGTTACCCTCTTTATACCAAGCCGTAGAGTAATATTTCAGTTCTCCAGTTTGAGGATCATTGCGTAACTGTACTTTGTTAATTTTGGTATACGTAGAGTCTGCGAAAGCAAAAAGATATGTATTAGGCTCGCTAGCCGATTTCACCGCTGTGACATGATGATCTTGCCCTATCCATGAGCCACTCATCACGGCCTTAGTTAATACAATCTCATCAGCCTTAGCATTGGTCATGCCTTCTTTCGCAAAGTCATTTCCAGAACCTTTACGAATAATGGTGTTGTACGCACCGCCACCCGAGAAATGAATGTCACCATGAGCCACATCAGAGTAAAGACTGTTGTAACCACCGACACCTTCAAAGCGAATATTGCCGCGTGTTTGCGCGTAAACATCTTCCGCTTGGCGTGTACGCTCAATGCGGTTTGATGCCCCCGCACCTTGCAAGGTAACATCGCCTACTTTGCCTTTACGGACCAAATGGTTGTCAGCACCAGCACCACGGAAAGTAATGTTGCCGGTTTCAACACGTGAACTGATGCTGTTTGCCGCGCCAGCGCCATCAAACGTCACATCACCACGAGAATCTTGATAGCGGTTAAACCAAGTACGGTCTAGTTTATTGCCCGCACCTGCACCAGCAAAAGAGAGATTACCTTGGTTGGTTTCATGCCAAAGGGCATTATAACCGCCAGCGCCTTTAAAGGTGACGTTGCCGCTCAAACCTTTGCGGGTAATGCCATTATAAGCCGCTGCGCCGCCATAATTGACATCACCATGATTACCTAGGTGATCAATCGACACACCGCCAGCGGCGCCGGCAAATGACACATTGCCATCGCCACTTTTGTTAATGTCTGCATACCCAGCAGCACCTTTGACAGAAAGGTGCCCACTGGTGTCTTCCACTCTTAGATATGCCGAACCGCCTACGACCGTATCGTTGCCGCTGCCGGTATAAACCGTTGCACCAATCGATCCGACAGTGACATGATCATCACCACCGTAGGCATGGATTTCTCCACCAAAACCGATGGCAACAATACTGTTGTTGCCATCGTCGGCGGAATAGTTCCCTGTGAAGAAGTATTCAACACTTCTCCAAAATGGTTTTCCCATAAGCCAAACTCTTCTTTAGGAGTTAAATAGAAAACCACTGTATCTTTCTGATACAGCGATCATTTTGAGCATCCACTTTGCCGCGGACAGTGCAGACCTTCTGCCCTTTCCACGGTAAAAATACACGGCGACGAAGATCGTTAACGACCTCTCTGCCATGCCCGAATGGAGCAATCATCTCTGGAATGTAGATATGCTGGCCTGAACGCCAGTCGGATGGAGATATTTCACGCACTCCAGATAACAGCTCATCTCGGATCTGCTCAGAGACAAACGCCCAATTACAAAATGCAATTGGGCGTCCGTGCTCATCTTCGTAGTAGCAAAACTGGTTTAGCTCAAAAGCTGGCAAAATACGCTGCTGCCATTCTGCAACCACGTATCGGCGATGAAGGGGCGAGTGCTGGCTGAGCAGCATGACACCACCTATCATCTGTTGCATTTGCGCTAATGTGAGATTTGCTGGTTGATGTGTAATAGACATCTGCCCTATATCAACCAATATGCTGTTATTTTTTTGCTTGGGAAGTGCGTTTTTTCGGAGCGGCTTTCTCTTCCACGAGAGTTTCCGCTGGTGATTCTTCCGCTTGGTTTACCGCAGCATCACCTGCTGGTAGAAAACCGGCTGCAACAAGCTTGTCGAATTCAGCTTCCATTCTTGGATCTTCTAGCATGTTCTTAATCATCGATACCATATACATAAAACCAGAGGCAGGCATATGGACAACTTGTTTAAGTTCAAGATCATTATCGCTTTCAGCCATGACGCCGTTCGCCATGTTTTTTTGATCCTGACCGACGAAATAAAGAGAAAAAACACCTTTATTGTAGTTAACGCTAGATACTGTTTGAACAAACTTCTCAGTCATAAATTTCCCCTACTTATTTTATATAGATAAGACGAAAATCGTTCCTTTTAAAAGGAATCACTCTCCGCCTGCAAGCTCAATTAAAAGGCAGAATATAAGAATTCAGCCATAAATAATTATTGTAATGTTTATTTTGTGTCGAAATATTACATCGTAAAACAGTGGTCATCAATAGACTTAAATTGATTATATTAGAGCAATTATTCTATTTTTATCGTCCATTATTCACTCAATACCATATTCATGTAACAATCACCGTGATTACCTATTAACGTGATATGCATCATTCATTTGAATCAAATCTGTGCAATAAACACACATCAAAGGCCAATAAACGAGCAAAATCGTCCGCAATTGATGATTGATCGTGTTAACAAGCGGTGATAGGATTCCGCCCCTTCAAAAACGCTGCAATAAACATCGGCTAAGTAATTTAATTATGTCCAACAATGAAGGGTTGACGCTGATATGTATTCACTTTTATTTAAGTATCATCAGCGGCAATAGAGAACAATTTAAAGAAAATGCTAATTTAACAAAAACTAATAATTACAAAGAAGAACTCGAAAAAATAAAAAAAGAGAACAAAGTAAAAATAACCACAAAACATTCACAATTTAAAAACATAGATAAAATAAAAACACCTGCCATTTTATTTGATTTACAAGGCACGCCATTTATTCTAGCAAAAGCTAATAAAGGTAAGTGTTTAGTACAAAGACCTAATAAAGAAAGTCCGGAAGTGGTCTCTTATCACGAACTTAACTCGACTTGGAACAAAAAATCTCTAGAAATAAAACAAGCACAATCTCGCTTTGACATCACTTGGTTCATTCCCGAGTTTCTGCAACATAAACGAGTCTTGAGTGAGATTCTGTTGTTCTCTTTTGTTCTGCAGATCCTCGCGCTTATTTCGCCTCTTTTTTTCCAAGTGGTGATGGACAAAGTACTGGTTCACCAAGCTTGGTCAACACTGGATGTGCTGGTGTTTGGCCTCGTCGTTACTGGGGTGATCGAAGTGGTCCTTCGTGGTCTACGTGAATATCAGTATGCCCACACGGCCAATCGCATTGACATACAACTCGGACTAAAACTGGTTAAGCATCTGTTTGGCCTACCGTTGATGTTTTTCAAGTCACGTCAAGTCGGGGCGATTGTCACACGTGTGCGAGAACTCGACACCGTGCGTGAGTTTTTAACGGGCTCCATGTTTACTCTAACGGTCGAACTGCTGTTTATGTTCGTCTTCCTGTATGTCATGAGTTTACTTTCCGGCCCGCTCACTTGGCTTTTCATCGCCACAATACCGTGTTACGCCCTTCTTGCTTGGTGGTTAACACCAAGAATGCAGGCGGCGATTGAAAAGCAGTTTTCACATGCAGCGGCAAACACATCCTTTCTTACCGAAACGGTGGCAGGCAGTGAAACCCTGAAAAGTTTGGCGGTTGAGCCGCGCTTTATTCGTCGCTGGGATGAACAAACCGAAAAAATGGTCTCAACCGGTTACGATGTCCAACAGCTCAATAATCGCTCAAACCACCTAGTTCAGTTGTTGCAAAAAATCACCAGTGTCGCGATCTTGTGGCTTGGGGCGACGGAAGTGCTCTCTCTTGAGATGACCATCGGTCAATTGATCGCTTTCAATATGATGACCAATCACATCGCCCAGCCGCTAGCGCGCATGGTCGAATTGTGGGGGCAATTTATCCAAACCCGCGTCGCCGTCGAAAAACTCGGGGATATGCTCAACCTGCCAGTAGAACAACACACCGGAAGTGACATCGTCACACTTCAAGGGGCCGTTTCTTTTAAAAATATCCTCTTTCGTTACCAACCGGATATTCCCCCCACCATCAACGATTTGTCGTTGGAGATACGAGCGGGTGAGACATTGGGCGTCGTCGGCACGTCAGGTTCAGGAAAAAGCACCTTGGCTCGCTTGCTATTGCGACTTTATAGTCCTGAGCAAGGCAGCATCACGATTGATGGCATCCCACTTAACCACATCCACATTCAACAGTTGAGGCAACAAGTGGGTGTAGTACTACAAGAAAACTTCTTATTTAACAAAAGTGTGAGTGAGAACATCGCCCAATCGAAGCCGGAAGCAAGCTTAGAAGAGATTATTGAAGCGGCGAAGCTCTCTGGCGCGCACGAATTTATCTTAAAGTTGCCAATGGGTTACGACACCATTTTAGCAGAAGGCGGGCAATCTCTCTCTGGCGGCCAAAGGCAGCGACTCGCGATTGCACGCACACTGCTGTCGGATCCAAAAGTATTGATTTTGGACGAAGCCACCAGCGCCCTGGACGATGAATCTCAGGCGTTAATTCAATCCAACATGGCCAACATCGCCCAAGGCCGCACCGTGATCACTATCGCTCATCGCTTGTCTACCGTGCGAGATTGCGATCGCATCATTGTGCTTCATCAAGGCGCAATTGTTGAACAAGGTTCGCATCAGCAATTACTTACCCATGGCAAACAATACAAACAGTTATGGCAGCTTCAGCAAGAGCTCAAACAAGAGGAAACCACCGCATGATCAGCATCATTAAGCGTTTCTTGGGCAAAGGGCAACCTCGCCAAAGCGCCGAACACCATTATGAATTTCTGCCTGCGCATCTTGCTTTGGCTCAAAAACCGCCATCACCCTTTGCACGGTTAACCGCTATAACACTGAGTATTGGCGTACTGGCTGCGCTGCTTTGGGCGTATTGGGGGAAACTGGATGTACAAGCCACCGCCACAGGCCGTCTTGTGGTTTCTGGTCGCTCACAAGTTATCCAATCTTACGAGCAAAGCCGCGTCATGAGCATTCATGTGAAGGATGGCCAGCGTGTGGAAAAAGGCGCACCCTTGCTGACCTTGGATACGCTTGGGGTGAATCAAGACATCACGCGTTTGATCACTCAATCCGAGTTTCAAACCAATGAACTGATTCGTTACCGCACTTTACTCAACGACCAACCTTTGGTTCAGGACCCAATGTTTACGGCCTTACCAGCAGAGCAACAAGCGTTGATCACTGAAAACTATCTCAGCGAACAGCGCGAATTTAATTCCACACTAGCCAGTATTCACGCGGAAATGCAGGTGAATAAAACCTCTCAAGCCGCTCGCCAAAGTGACATCAACGCCTTGGTTCAGTTGACAGAAAACATCAGTCAAAGGCTCGAAGCGCGCAAAACGCTCAATCAGGTTAAAGTCATTGGCCACGTAGAGTATCTAGAACAAGAGAAAGAACTGCTCGAAGCACAGCGACAAGTTAGCCAGCAACGCGCTGAGTTACAGGTTCTGAAATCCCAATATCGCAGCCTTGAAGAGAGACTAAGCGGCTTTAAAGCACAAAAGCAAAGAGAGTGGTTGGAAAAACGCCGACAAGCTAAATTGCAGCTGGCCGCGTTGAACCAAGAGCTCTCTAAAGTACGTGAGCGTGAGCAGTTGGAAATCATTCGCTCACCAGTGGATGGCACCGTGCAGCAACTCAGCGTCTATACCCTTGGAGCAGTGCTGCAACCAGCGCAAAATTTAATGATCATCGTACCGGAAAACAGCGTACAGCTGGCAGAAGTTCAGATCCTCAATAAAGACGTGGGGTTTATTTACCCCGGCCAATCCGTGACCGTGAAAGTGGATGCTTTTCCCTACACTCGATACGGAACAATCGACGCTGAACTGCTGAGTGTTTCACGCGATTCCACCACCGACGAACAGCTTGGCCTGGTTTTCCCGGCTCAAGTACAACTGAAGAAAAACAATATCATCATCGATGGTCAAACGGTTGAGCTCACTCCCGGTATGTCAGTAGTCGCTGAAATTAAGACCGATAAACGACGCGTTATCGACTACCTACTCAGCCCAATTCGCGAGTACCAAGCTGAAGCGTTGAGGGAGAGATAGAGATGACTGCTACGTTATCAGCCAATGAGCATATCGACACCATAGGGCAAGCGCGAACAGAAGAAACCATACGTAATAACTGGGGAATCGAAGCCGTGGTTTACGCTGGCCAACAGTTCCACAAAAAATCGTCCAGCTCGCAGCTTAGGCATGCATTAGGGGTAAGTCATGCCTACCTGAGTGACATGGAGATGAGAGAAGCGGCAGACTATCTTGGCCTCAAAAGCCAACTCACCACGCTGTATACTCAAGCGCTCGATACTTTGCCACTTCCCGCCCTTATCGAGCATGACCATGGCTGGAAAGTGATTACCCAAGTCAGCGAAGGGGGTTGGACATTTTATGATCCCTCGACGCAACAGCTGCAAGCACAACCTGTATCGACAAACCCATCTCAGCGAGAGCACAAAGTTATGCTGCTCGCCGATGAGCAGCTCACTAGCAAAGAGGTCAAATTTGGTCTGAGCTGGTTTGCGCCTTCGATTCTACGGCAAAAGAGCCAACTGCGTGATGTGTTTCTTTACGCCATCGCGTTACAGGTGTTTGCACTCGTTAGCCCAATGTTGTTTGAAAATGTCATCGATAAGGTGCTGGTTGGGCGCAGTTTATCCAGCTTGCACGTGCTGGCGCTGGCGATGTTGGCATTGGCCGTTGCCGAGCCAGCATACAGCTACTTGCGAAACACGGTGTTTGGCCACCTTGCCAGCCAAGTAAATGCCGAGCTTTCAGGTCGGCTTTATCGCCACTTAGTCGGCCTGCCATTAACCTATTTTAAGCAACGTCAAACCGGCCAAATCATTGCCCGGGTACGTGAAATGGCGCAGATCCGTCAGTTTTTGACGGGTTCGACATTGATGCTGCTGCTTGATCTGATTTTTGTCACCATCTTCCTTGCCGTGATGTTTCATTACGCCAGCACACTCACTTGGTTGGTGATTGGCTCCTTGGTGATTTACTTTGTACTGTGGCTCATTGCAGGGCCGCTGATCCGCAAAAAAGTGGAATCGGAGTACGAGTCCGACGCTAACGCAACCACGTTTTTGACCGAGGCTGTGACTGGCATTGAAACCATCAAAACCACGGCCACAGAACATCGCTTTCTTGAACAGTGGCAACGTATTCTGAGCCAACAATTAAACCGAAGCTTTGACGCGCAAAAATTGGGGTTGGTTGCCGGGCAAGCCATCGCTTTGGTGCAGAAACTCACCGCCGCGCTACTGCTTTGGTGGGGCGTGAGCGCAGTACTTAAAGGGGAGATCACACCCGGTCAATTAGTCGCATTCAACATGCTTGCTGGCCATGTGACGCAACCTGTCTTACGACTGGCACAAATTTGGCAAGATTTTCAGCACACGCTCATCGCCTTAAGACGCGTGGGCGATATTCTCGATGAACCAAGAGAGAACAGTAAACAAGGTTTAGCCTCAGTCCCCGAGCTTGAAGGCGGCATTGAGTTTAGTAACATTCGTTTTCGCTATCACGAGGATGCACCAGAAGTGCTGGCCAATTTGTCCCTCAAGATTCAACCTGGGCAGTTTATCGGCGTCACTGGACCTTCGGGCTCAGGAAAAAGCACGCTCACTCGTTTGCTACAGCGCTTATACGTTCCACAACATGGACAAGTTTTGGTCGATGGAATGGATCTCGCGATTGCCGACCCCGTTTCTCTGCGTCGCAACATGAGCGTGGTATTGCAAGAGAGTATCCTCTTTTCTGGCAGTGTGGCGGACAACATTCGTTTGTGTAAACCACAAGCCAGCGACGAAGATATTCGCCACGCCGCTCAGTTAGCAGGCGCGTTAGAATTTATTGAAGGGCTTCCTCACGGATTTAACCAGCCAGTGGGTGAAAAAGGCGCGGCACTGTCTGGTGGTCAAAGACAGCGTATTGCTTTGGCAAGAGCCCTACTGGTGGACCCGAGAATCTTGTTGCTCGATGAAGCAACCTCCGCGCTAGACTACAATTCTGAAGCGGCAATCATGAGCCATATGGATGAAATTTGCCGTGGCCGAACGGTGATCAGTATTGCGCATCGACTCAACACCATTCGTCATGCCGACAACATTTTTGTGCTCGATAAAGGCCAAGTTGCCGAAAGTGGCACACACGATGAGTTAGTTGCCCAACAAGGCTTATACGCTAAGCTTTGGAAGCAGCAAGTGGGCGAATAGTTCTTTGATACCGTACATTAGGCACTGATAACAAATCCGAGAGTGGAAACGCTAGAAACGCGTTTTCACTCTCAACAGTACTATTTATACTCACCACGCGTTGATGCTTCGCGATACGCGTCCAGACGCCCTTCACTTATCAACTTATTTAGACCTCGGTTGAACGCCTCTTTTAACTCTTTTGCCTTCGGCGAGCTTTTCGAAAATAACACCACATACTCTCGGGCTGCCAGCGCCTTGCTGTTGGGCTCCAGTTTATCTGTAAGCTTTAGGTTGTTGAGAAATTCCATGCCCACATCCATATCCTCAAGGACGATATCCAATCGACCAGCGCTAAGCTTTTTATAGTTATTGTCTGCGTCAGAGATTCTCTGTACGGTGATTTTGCCTTGCTCTTCCAAATCTTCTATCCCATACGCATATCCCGTCACCCCACCGATGCGGTATTTACCCAGTTCTTCGCGACTGTTCCACATAATGGGTTTACTTTTTTGTTGAAACAGCGCAGTGCTCAGCGTAATAACGGTATCTGAAAAGTAGAAATCTTGCGCTCTTTCATCACTCCTTCCCCAAATGAACGTTGCATCAAAGTTGCCTGCTTTGGTTTCTTCATACCCTCTCTTCCAAGGAAGATACTCAAACTCAACTTGGTAACCTTCGCTTTCGAACACCTCTTTAATAAACTGGGTCATAAAACCGCCCTCTTTGAGCGATTTTGACATGTAAGGAGCCCATTCTCCGTTTGCGAGTCTGACTGTGTCGGCGTGTGCCATTCCCACCAATAGAACGCTCAACCAAAGAGCCGATAAAAATTCCCTTAATAAGCGCATCGTTTGTTCCCTCTATGTGTTGTTGGAATATCTCAAAGTATAGTCACTTCCCCCAAAAATGAAGCCGACTCGTCCATTTCATATTTAGCTCATTGCTATCGAGGTTTTCGCCACCCAGGAGGGGGCTCATAATGGTATCTTCAAAGAAGGCGACTAAACTTAGAACATTAGAATCCACTCATAATTGATTATGCGTTATATACTCTTACTCTTTTTAATGGCCTTACCCTGCCACTTGCTGGCTGACCCAAATGACAAAGTGGTGAAGTTTGCTATCGGTGATTGGGAGCCTTACACCAGTTCTATTCCCCAACAAGAATTAAAGATATCTGAGACATTGGTTCGAAGAGCATTCGAGCTCCGCGGATACACCATTGAGTTGGAGTATTTTCCTTGGGTTCGATCATATCAATATGCTATCGAAGGCCGATTTGACGCTTCGTTTCCATGGATGAAAAACGAAGAAAGAATAAAGCATTTCTATTACTCCAATCCTATTTTCAGTCAACGCATACAGTTTTTTTACCACAAAGATAGTGAGTTCAGTTGGCAGTCGATCTCCGATCTTGATGCTTATCGCTTAGGGGCAACTCAAGGATATCACGCCACTTTTTTTCTACAAAAACACGGTATCGACATCGAAGTGAGCAACGCCGAAGAAGACAATTTTGTGAAAATTGCCAAGGGCAGACTGGATGCCTACGCGACAGGCGTCGAACGCGGTTGGTACATCCTTGAAAATTATGTCCCAGAAGAGTTGCAAGAATACATAAGACTCGATCCCAAATATCTCCTAAAAGACGAAATGTACGTCATTTTCAGCAAATTTGATGAGCAACGCAGTAAGCAACTTCTCCAGGACTTTAACGCGGGCCTACAACAACTGTTCGATAGTGGCGAGTATATCGACATCATGAAATCAGAAGCTGCTTTTTTGGATAGAATCCAAAAATCTGAGCCTTAAATCGTGCCAATCAGCCCCCATCTCCTCCACTCTTTTTGTTGCGTTTCGTCATGACCGCGATCGTTATCGCCACCTAATGCTTAGGCACTGTTCTCTATCACGCACTTCGCGCTTTACAAAACTCCATTTTGGGACTACTTTTATTAATAAATCCAAATTGAGACACCATTATGAGCCTAGCGAAAGACAACTGCTACGATCCCAAAGCCCTCGCGATGGTGGGGTTCAAAGCGGCAGAAAAAATACTCTCCTCATGGGGATGCTCGGCTCAACAAAGTCAAAACATCCTCAAGCTGTCGAAGTCTTCGTATCATAAATTTAAGGCAAACCCAGAGACAACCAAACTCAGCGACGATCAACTTGAGCGGGTCAGTTACATTTTGAACATGCACCAAGCGTTGCGAATTGTGTTTAGCAACCCTGCCAACGTCAGTGGTTTCATGAGCATGAAAAACAACAATGACTACTTTGCAGGTCGCACACCGTTGGAAGTGATTGAATCGGGCAAATTTTCCGACTTGTACGAAGTGGCACGACGCATTGATGCGTTAAGAGGTGGCTTGTGGGGGTAAAAAAGAGTCCAGTGAAAAGGCAGCAAGGGCATCGCTTAGTCAATACCAAGTACCCAGCAATCAACCTATTTGACGACGTCGCCAGCGCCGAAGAGTTTGAAATGCTCTACGCCATTCAAGCACTCACCAATCCGAGGTTGCGCGATGAACTGGGCAACATCTCGTTGATTCACCCTGATGAAATTCCTTATCAATGCAAACGAGGTCGAAGTTACGCGGTGGCGCCATTTACCCACATCACCCCCAAAGGCGGGCGTTTCAATGATGGATTGTTTGGCGCATTTTACCTTGCTTCCAGTGAACAAACGGCTGCATTAGAAGTAAAACACCATCAACAGCAATATTGGGCGAATGTCGAAGGGCTCGCCTACGATCGCTTTTTATTTCGCGGACTCGTCGTCACTCACTCAGCCACTCCGATTCATAAAGTACGTGCCAGCGAAACCGAAATCTTGGATCCCCACAGTTATGTGGCTTCTCAACAGTTAGCCAGAAAACTGAAAAAGAAGCGAGTAGCCGCAGTGGAATACCCTTCCGTTCGAGCCGATGGCACCTGCTGGGCACTGTTCACTCCGAAGCCTATCGACGACATCGTCCAGAGCTATTTATTGGAAATGATCTGGGACGGAGAGAAAATCGCCGAAGTTAACGAAGTGAATCATATCGATATTTAGCCATAACGCTCGACTTTGGCTACATCCGAATTCCGCCATCCACTTCCAGCACTCGTCCTGTAATGTATTCGTTTTCGAAAATGAACTTCACCGTGTGTGCAATTTCGCTGGCTTCACCCATTCGCCCCACGGGGATCATTTTCTCTAGTCTGGCGATCGCCTCGGGTTTCATCTGATCCGCCATTGCGGTGTGAATCACACCGGGCGCGATGGCCGCAGCGCGTATGCCGTAACGTGCTAGCTCTTTGGCCCAAGTGGTGGCCAACGTCGCCACCGCGGCTTTTGATGCCGAATAGTTGGTTTGACCAATATTGCCCGCGCGGGACACGCTGGAAATGTTGATGATGACCCCTTTGCGTCCGGTTTCAATCATTTTGACCGCCGCTTCACGCCCGCACAAAAACGTGCCAGTGAGGTTGACTTTGATCACCGAGTTAAACTGCTCCAGTGACATTTTGCTGATGTTGCCGTCTTGCACTTTAACTAGCATGCCATCGCGCAATATTCCCGCGTTGTTGACCAGCCCATCAAGCTGTCCAAAATCTTCGACGATCTGCTCAAAGGTACGTTCCACTTCCCCTTCATCCGTCACGTTCATTGGATAAATCAGCGCTTTGGTGCCGAGCATGTGGCATTGATCCTGAGTATGACGTAGCCCTTCTTCGTTTAAATCCAGCAACGCCAGCTCAGCGCCTGCGTGTGCAAGGGTCACCGCCATCATTTGTCCTAACCCTTGCCCTGCCCCTGTAATCGCAATCACACTCTCTTTTAGATGCATTTTGATTCCCTCAATCGATAAAACAAATCACCGTTCTTTTAACCCACTTACTCATTGTTATTCTTGGCATAAAATTCAAATAGGCTCGAGAAATCCAACTCCTCATTTCCTGCGGCGTTGTGAAACGCGTAGAGATTGCGTGCCAACGCCCCCATCGGCACCGAAGATTGGCTCTTCGCTGCGGCATCCAACCCCAAACCGAGATCTTTGAGCATCAGTTTACTCATAAAGCCGGGCTGATAACCGCGGCTGGCGGGGGCGTTTTCCATCACGCCCGGACACGGATTGTAAAGCTCCAAGGCCCAGTTTCGCCCAGAGCTTTGCAGCATGATGTTGGAAAGCACAGTCGGATCGAGACCGTTATCGATGCCGAGGTTTAACGCCTCACACGTCCCAGACATGAGGATGCCCAGCATCAGGTTGTTGCAGATTTTGCCCATCTGCCCATCACCCGCTTGGCCTGCGTGGAAGATATTTTTACCCATATTTTTGAGAATGGTTTCGGCGCGAGCAAACGCGTTGTCAGAGCCGCCAACGATAAAGGTCAACGTGGCCGCATGAGCACCTGCGACACCACCGGAAACTGGTGCATCCACAAAATCCAAACCTCGTTTGGCCGCCTCTTCCCCAACCAAACGAGCCGATTGCGGATCAATGGTCGATGAGTCGATGAGTAAGCTGTTTTCGGCCACCAGATCCAACAGTCCTTTGTCGCCTTGGTGGGTACCAAGATAGACACTGCGAACATGCTCACCTGCGGGCAACATGGTGATGATGCAACTCACGCCTTGGGCAAGCTCTTCAAGGTTTGCGCACACGCTCGCTCCTTGCTTTGCCAGCTTCTCACAAGCGGCTTTATTGAGATCAAACACCTTGACCTGATGGCCTGCTTTAAGCAAATTTTCCGCCATTGGCGCGCCCATATTACCTAGTCCGATAAAGCCGATGTTTTGCATAACGTTCTCCATGTTCTTGCCCTTGGCTTTCACTCTACGCGTGCTGCATTCTCAGCCTGTTTACAATGCCTGATTAGCAAGGCTTTGAGTGAGGTGCTTTGTGCGCTACGAGCGACTAATATTTCCCCAGTCGCGCCAGTGGGTGAGCGTCTTCCGACCACAATGAGGTAAACAGCGCGTCAATGACGCTGCTGTCCACATCGGCCACGGTGGGGTAAAGCCAATTCGGTTGGCCATCTTTGTCGACCAGACGCGCTCGAACGCCTTCTTGGAACTCTCCCAACAAGCCACACTGTACCGAGATGCCAAGCTCAAGGCGAAAGCAATCCGCCAGTGATAACTCGTGATAGTCTCGCGCTTGGCGATAGCAAATGTGCGCGGTAATTGGGCTACCTTGCGCCAAGTTATCTTGCGCTTTTTTCAACCAATCACTGTCGCTTTCCAAGGCGAGGAGGTTCTCTACCACTTGCGTAATACTTTCTCCTTCCATCGCATGTTGGATCTGATCGAAAAAAGGCATCAATTGATACGCAGGGCGATGCTTCAACGCGTGCTCCGCCAAGTTTTCCAAAAGCTCGGTCACCACTTCGTAGTGATCCTCTGCGCTCGACCAATGCGCGTGTTGCAGTTGATCCATCAACACATCCAATTCTTCTGGCAGCAGTAAATGATCGGCAAAGTGAATCTTCAACGCATCGCTGGCGTTAACCATGACGCCCGTCAACGCGAGAAACAGGCCAATCCCCGGATCGAGACGATTGAGGAACCAAGTACCACCCACATCAGGGTATAGGCCGATGCTGATTTCCGGCATCGCCAAACGCGAGTGCGGTGTCACGACTTTGTGGCTAGTGCCCATATACAGCCCCATGCCACCCCCCATCACAATGCCCGCCCCCCAGCCGATGATTGGCTTGGTGTACGTATGGATAAGGTAGTCACACTGGTATTCCAACGTGAAATAGTCGGTCAGAAAGGCGCGAGCCGTCGCTTTGCTTTCGCTGCTCATCACGTGATGCATGGCTCTTACATCGCCACCCGCACAGAATGCTTTTTCACCCGCCCCTTTGAGGATCACACAAATGATTTGCTCGTCTTCGTGCCATTTTTCCAGTGAGGTTTTTAATGCAGCCAACATCTCTTCGCTCAGTGCATTGAGGGCTGATGGATTTTCGAGTGTGGCAACGGCGATGCGATAATCGCCTTCGCTACAAGGGTATTCTTCAAAGCTGACTCGGCCTGTCATAGTGCCTCCTATTCAGCGTGACTACTGATTCTTCCATTGTGGTGCGCGTTTCTCGAGGAACGCTTGCACCCCTTCTTGCTGATCTTGCGTATCGAACAACTGAATGAACAGTTCGCGCTCACGTATCAGCCCCATCGACAGTGGCGCTTGGCGCGTATTCTGAATCAGCTTTTTACAAGCCGCTACCGAACTGGGGGACTGATTGGCCACTTGCTGCGCCAACGCTTGCGCTGCGCTCAGCGCTTCCCCTTTGGCCACCACCTCTTCGACCAATCCGATGCTCAGCGCTTTTTCCGCACTCACTTGCTCACCACATAAGATGATGCGCTTGGCCCACCCTTCGCCGACCAAGGCCGTTAAATTTTGTGTGCCCCCCGCACAAGGCAGCAGCCCCACTTTCGCCTCTGGTAAAGCGAGCACCGCCTGCGATTCGGCAAAGCGAATGTCGCAAGCCAGCGCAACTTCTAGCCCACCGCCCATGGCATAACCGTTAATGGCCGCAATAGAAACGCCGCGAAAAGCAGAAAGTGTCTCGAACGCTTCACCGAAAATACGCGCCATGTCCACCGCGACGCCCTTGTCTCCCGAAGCGAATAATTTAAGATCGGCCCCTGCTGAGAAAAACTTTTCACCGTCCCCTGTTAGCACTAAGGCGTAAATCGCCTTGTTATCATTCAGTGCTAACACCGTCTTTTTTAGCTCTATCAGAGAGTTTGCCGTCCATGTATTGGCAGGAGGATTGACCATGGTGATCGTCGCCACATGGCCATTGAGGGAGAGTGAAATCCCATTTTCACTCGGTGGAATTATCTCAGACATTCCTTTTCTCCTTAGATTCCTAGCCGCTAGAGCAGATTGGATTGCTGTGACAACAAACGACGAGCCACAATCAAACGCATAATTTCATTGGTGCCTTCCAAAATTTGGTGCACGCGTACATCGCGGAAAAATCGCTCCAAAGGGTACTCCTTGATGTAGCCATAGCCGCCATGCAGTTGCAGCGCGTCATCGCAGACCTTAAATCCGACATCCGTGGCAAAGCGTTTGGCCATCGCACAATACGCTGTCGCATCCGGGTCGCCCTTATCCAGTTTGCTGGCTGCAAAACGCACCAGTTGTCTTGCGGCAACCAACTCTGTCGCCATATCGGCCAAACGAAATTGCACTGTCTGGAACTCGGCGAGCGTGTGGCCAAATTGTTTTCGCTCTTGAACATATTGCGTGGCCAAGTTCAGCGCCTGTTGCGCGGTCCCTACCGAGCAGGTCGCGATGTTAATACGACCGCCATCAAGCCCTTTCATGGCGAAGTGAAAACCTTCGCCTTCTTCGCCTAAACGGTGATTGAGCGGAATTCGCACGTTATCAAAAGTAATAGAACGGGTTGGCTGACTATTCCAGCCCATTTTCGGTTCTTTTCGTCCATAGCTGACTCCTTGTGCATCCGCCGGAACCACAAACGCTGAGACCCCTTTTGCCCCTTCCCCTCCTGTGCGCGCCATCACAACCAGCACTTGCGTTTCACCTGCCCCTGAAATAAACGCTTTCGCGCCATTAATCCGATATTCATCTCCTTGGCGCACGGCGGTGGTTTTCAATGATGCGGCGTCAGAGCCCGAGTTGGGCTCGGTCAGACAATAGGAGCCAAGTAAGGCACCTGAGTTAAGCCCTTGGCAGTAAAGCGATTTCACTTCCTGCGTGGCAAAACTGCCTACCATCCAGTTGACCATGTTATGAATGGTCATAAAGGCGGTGGTGGAGGTGCAACCCATCGACAATTGTTCAAAAATGACCGCCGCATCTAACCGACTCATGCCCAATCCACCCTGTTCTTCCGGTGCATATAGGCTGAGAAAGCCAAGCTCTCCGGCCTCTTTAAGCACTTCAACAGGGAAAAACTGCGTCTCATCCCATACTGCCGCATTGGGCATTAATTTCTCTTGGGCAAACTGCGCTGCGGTGTCAGCAAAGGCGCGTTGGTCTTCATTGAGTTCAAAATCCATCTTTCTTTTCCTCATTCCTCAAGGCGTTCATTGGGCGTTAACGCAGTTGAATGGTCATGTTTGGCCCGCTAGGCAGATCTTCTTCAAACCAACGCGCGGTCACCGTTTTGGTCTCGGTATAAAAACGCACCGCCTGCTTGCCGTAAGCATGCAAATCACCGTAAAAACTGCCACGCCAGCCGGTAAATGAGAAGAAAGGCAGTGGTACTGGGATTGGCACATTGATGCCCACTTGCCCCACTTGAATCTGATGTTGGAATTTTCTCGCCGCCGCGCCATTGGCGGTGAAAATCGAGGTGCCATTGCCATACGGATTGCGATTAATCAGTGCAATCGCCTCTTCCAAGCTATCCACTTCCAGACACACCAGCACCGGACCAAAGATCTCTTGCTGATAGATGCTCATCTCGGTGGTAACGCCACTAAACAACGTTGGGCCAACCCAGTTGCCGTTGGGGTATCCCGCGACTTGGCACTGACTGCCATCAAGCTCACACACCGCGCCTTGCGCTTTGCCTTCCGCAATCAAGCCCAATACTCGCTGCTTAGCGGCAGCGCTGATCAACGGTCCGTAACCGGCGTTGGCATCGTCCCACGCACCGGGTTTGACTTTGGCCAACTCAGCTTTGAGATCCGCCACCCAATGTTTGGCATCGCCGACCAACACCGCCACGGAGATCGCCATACAGCGTTGCCCTGCCGCCCCGACTGAGGCACCAACTAAGTTACTGAGCACTTGTGCTTTATTGGCGTCAGGCATCACCACCATATGGTTTTTCGCCCCAGCAAACGCCTGCACACGCTTGAAGTTTTGTGTGGCGGTTTGGTAGATGTATTGCGCGGTTGGCACCGAGCCAACAAACGAAACGGCGCGAACATCAGGATGCGTGAGAAGAAAGTCGACCTGCGCTTTACCCCCATGCACGATCTGCAACACCCCATCCGGCGCACCAGCGTCGGCAAACAGTTGCGCTAAGCGCACCGACGTCAGCGGCACCTGTTCAGAAGGTTTCAGTACAAACGTATTGCCACTGGCAATCGCAATTGGAAACATCCACAACGGGATCATGGCAGGAAAATTAAACGGCGTAATACCACAGCACACGCCCAACGGCTGGATGAGGGAGTAGCTGTCGATATCAGTGGCCACATTTTCCACCGTCTCTCCCATCATATTGCTGGCAATATTGACCGCTTGTTCCACCACTTCTATCCCTCGCCACACATCGCCTTTGGCATCGGCAAGGGTTTTGCCCGTTTCTTGAGAAAGCAATTGCGCCAGTGCCTCGTGGTTTTCTTTGAGCAAATGCTGATAACGCAACATCAATCTGGCCCGCTCTGAAACCGCGACCTCTTTCCATGATTGGAATGCTTCACTGGCAGAGGCAATTGCTCTGGTCATTTCTGCTGGCGTGGCGCAAGGAAGACGCGCAATCACCTCGCCGGTGGCGGGGTTGGTCACATCAATCCATTCGTTGCTCTGAGATTCAACAAACGAACCTTGGATAAAAAGAGGTACTGATTGGGTCATGTTGGCTTTCCTTCTCACTTTTTCATCGCTGCTTAGCGCTTTACTAAACCGGAATTTCGATGCCAATCGCGGTGGCCTCTCCGCCACCAATGCACAGTGCAGCCACACCTTTGACGCTGCGACGGCACTTAGCGTCACCATTGGTACCCAACGCTTGTAACTGACGCAAGCTGTGAATCAAAGTGACTAAAATTCGGGCACCACTGGCACCAATAGGGTGGCCTAACGCACAGGCGCCCCCTTTGATGTTGACTTTGTCTTCGGCCAAGCCGAGCTGCTGGATGGCAATTTGTGTCACGACGGCAAACGCTTCGTTGATCTCCCACAAATCCACCTCGTCGATTCCCCAATCGAGCTGGCTTAGCAGTTGCTCAATCGCGTAAACAGGCGCAACGGTAAACTCGGCAGGCAAGCGAGCATGGCTTGCGTGGCCGCGAATGATCGCCAGCGGTGTTAAGCCTTGCTTCTCGGCCCAATCACCATCGGCCAATATCAGCGCCGCTGCGCCATCCGCAATCGCGCTGGAATTGGCGGCCGTCACCGTACCGGCTTCGGCAAACGCGGGTTTTAGTTTGGGAATTTTGTCGAGCAGAATGGTGGTTGGATGCTCATCATGATCCAGCGTCATGCTGCTGCGCCCTTCGAGAAAAATTGGGGTAATTTCCTCTTTGAACTGCGCCTCTTGCTGCGCCTTAATCGCACGCTGAGCCGATTGAATGGCCCAAACATCCATCTGCTCTCTCGTGTAATTGAGTTTGTCAGCGATTTGCTGCGCATAAACGCCCATCAAATGACCGTCATAGGCATCTTGCAATCCATCCAGAAACATATGGTCGAAGGTGGTTTTATGCCCCATTCGCATACCGCTGCGCGACTCTTTCAATAGGTAAGGGGCGTTGGTCATACTCTCCATTCCCCCAGCAATCATGCAGCACTTATCACCCGCTTTGAGCTGATCATAGGCCAACATCACCGCTTTCATCCCAGAGCCACACACTTTATTGACTGTGGTACAAGGGGTGGAATAACCCAATTCGGCTTTCAGTGCCGCTTGCCGTGCAGGGGCTTGACCACACCCTGCGGGCAATACGCACCCCATATACACTTCATCCACTTGTTGCGCGGACAACGAAACGGCATCCATTGCCGCGTGAATCGCGACAGCGCCTAATTGTGGTGCACTCAGCACGGACAACGCCCCTTGGAATCGCCCTATCGGGGTACGTTTTGCTGCCACTATCCAAATCGATTTCGCCATATTTGCTCCCTGCCGCGAGAAACACGTTTTACTCAAATTCGCTCTGGCGGCTTTCTTGACGTTTACGTAAGCATAGCACTAACATTTACGTAAACGTAAAGAAGCTTTTTTTTAACATTGGCAAGTTTCATGAACACCTCGCGTGCCTACAGTGGCTCCTCAACATCGCGTAAATACCTCTAAGGGGGTCTGAAATGGAAACGTTTAAAATCAGCGAACTGGCAAAAGAGTTCGACATCACGACGCGCAGTATCCGTTTCTATGAAGACGTTGGCTTGTTGCAACCAGAGCGCAAAGGCAACACCCGAATCTATCAGCGCCGTGATAAAACGCGGCTGAAATTGATTTTGCGAGGGAAAAGACTCGGCTTTTCATTGGCGGAAATACGTGAACTGTTTGAACTGTATGATTTACGCCAAAGCGAAACTCAATTGGTCAAAATGCTCAATATTATTGATGAGAAACAAGCAATTTTGCAGCGTCAGCTCGATGACATTAGCGTGGTTATGAGCGAGCTTGATGCAGCCAAACAGCGCTGCCAACAAGCCCTGATTGAGATCGAGCAAAACGCTAAGCGGGCATGACGATATGCCCCAACCAAACAGAAATTAAGTTGTAGGAACGCCCACATGGCTGCTCAGGAGGCGCTATGAAAGATAGGTTTCAACCCCTCAATTTCGGACTTGGCGAAACCATCGATCTGCTCAGAGAGCAGGTCAATGCCTTTGCTAACGAACATATTGCGCCACTGGCGGCAGACATCGACCGCGCCAACCACTTCCCCGAGCATTTGTGGACTAAGCTGGGTGCAATGGGATTGCACGGCGTCACAGTCAGTGAAGAATATGGCGGCGCAGAGATGGGTTATCTCGCTCACGTCGTTGCGATGGAAGAGATCAGTCGCACCTCCGCTTCAGTCGCACTCAGCTACGGTGCCCACTCCAACTTGTGCATTAACCAAATCTACCGTAACGGCAACGCGCAGCAAAAAGCCAAATACCTTCCCGCATTGATCAGTGGCGAGCACATTGGCGCGCTCGCCATGAGCGAGGCCAACTCAGGCTCAGATGTGGTGAGCATGCAGTTGAAAGCAAAAGAGAAAGGCGATCATTTCGTGCTCAACGGCAGCAAAATGTGGATCACCAACGGTCCCGACGCGCACACATTGGTGGTGTACGCCAAAACCAATCCCAAAGCGGAGGCTCATGGCATTACTGCGTTTATTATTGAACGCGCTTTCCCGGGGTTTCACTCCGCTCAGAAGCTCGACAAATTGGGCATGCGCGGCTCAAACACCAGCGAATTGGTGTTTGAAGATTGCCTTGTTCCCAAAGAGAACGTGTTGGGTGAACTGAACCACGGCGTGCAGGTATTAATGAGTGGTTTAGACTACGAACGCGTGGTGTTGGCCGGAGGGCCTCTCGGTATTATGCGCAGCTGTTTGGATGCGGTGATTCCATATATTCACGATCGTAAGCAGTTTGGCCAGCCGATTGGCGAGTTCCAATTAGTGCAAGGCAAATTGGCGGACATGTATACCCAAATGAACGCGGCGCGCAGTTACGTCTATACCGTCGCGGCCGCATGCGATCGCGGAGAAGTGACACGCAAAGACGCTGCCGGCGTGATCCTGTACAGCGCCGAACTGGCCACTCGAATGGCGCTGGATGCCATTCAACTGCTTGGCGGCAATGGTTACGTCAACGAATTCCCCACCGGCCGCCTGCTGCGCGACGCCAAGCTGTACGAAATCGGCGCCGGGACTTCGGAAATCCGCCGCATGCTCATCGGCAGAGAGCTGTTTAACGAATCTCGCTAATTTCAGCGAGGCGAAGTGACGCCCGCTAAGGAAAGAAGATGGCTGTTTTACCAACCAAAGCTCGCAAAGAAGATGCGCTCTACCAGTCGAACTACAAAACCCTTGCCGAGCTTGTGCATCGGATGAAGGCGAATATCAATTTAGTGAAGCAAGGAGGGGGCAGCAAAGCGCAGCAGCGTCAGCGAGAAAAAGGCAAGTTACCGGTTCGTGAGCGGATCGTAACGCTGCTTGACGAGAACACCTCACTACTTGAAATCGGCCAATTTGCCGCGTGGAATGTCTATGACGAACCCATCGCCTGTGCGGGCGTGGTGGCGGGCATTGGTCAGATTCAGGGCATCGAATGCATGGTGATCGCCAACGATCCATCGGTCAAAGGCGGCACCTATTTCCCACTCACGGTAAAAAAACACCTCCGAGCGCAAGAGATCGCGATGAAATGTCAGCTGCCTTGCGTCTATCTGGTGGACTCCGGCGGGGCGAACCTGCCTCACCAAGCGGAAGTCTTTCCCGACAAAGATCACTTTGGGCGAATTTTCTACAATCAAGCTCGCATGTCGGCCGCTGGCATTCCTCAAATTGCCGTTGTCCTTGGCCCATGCACCGCGGGTGGCGCTTACATTCCCGCCATGGCCGATGTGTCCATCATTGTTCGCCAACAAGGCACGATATTTTTAGGTGGCCCACCGCTGGTCAAAGCCGCAACAGGTGAAATTGTCAGCGAAGAAGAGCTGGGCGGCGCAGACGTGCATTGCAAAAAATCGGGCGTGGCGGATTATTACGCGCTGGATGAGCTACACGCCCTGCAACTGGCTCGCCAAGCCATCGAGAGTTGCAACGCCCCCTCTCTACCACGCGCGCCGAAACCCGCTCTTGAACCACGTTACCCTGCCGATGAGATCTACGGCATCGTCAATGCGAACTTGCGGCTCTCCTTTGATGTTCGTGAAGTGATTGCCAGAATGGTTGATGACTCCGACTTTGACGAATTTAAAGCGATGTACGGTCCTTCTTTAGTGTGTGGTTTTGCGAACTTACTGGGTTTCCCGATCGGAATTGTGGCCAACAACGGCATTCTTTTCTCTGAATCGGCGCAAAAAGGCGCACATTTCATCGAATTGTGCGCAAAACGCAAAATTCCACTACTCTTTTTACAGAACATCACTGGCTTTATGGTGGGAAAAAAAGTCGAAGCAGAGGGCATTGCGAAGCACGGTGCCAAACTCGTGATGGCGGTGGCGTGCGCCGATGTGCCTAAGTTTACCGTGATCATCGGTGGCTCCTATGGTGCAGGCAATTACGGCATGTGTGGTAGGGCTTATGACCCCACTATGTTGTGGATGTGGCCCAACGCCCGTATTTCAGTCATGGGCGGCGAGCAAGCGGCAGGGGTGCTCACACAAGTGCGTCGTGACGTAAAAGCACGCCAAGGGGAACACTGGCCAGAGCAAGATGAACACGATTATCGTCAGTCGATTCTTGAACTCTACGAAAGCCAAGGTAATCCCTATTACGCCAGTGCGCGATTGTGGGATGACGGCATCATCGATCCCGTCGAGACTCGCGCCATCGTTGGTCGTGCATTACGCGCAAGCTTGAATGCGCCGATTGGTGACAGTGAGTTTGGTATTTTCCGCATGTAAATAGTAACAAATTGGAGAGTTAACCCATGGTTAGTCAGGCGTTATTGGCCAGTATGGATGAGCAAGGGGTTGCCACGTTAACCCTTAATCGGCTTGAAAAGCACAATGCCTTTGATGCCGAGCTAATCCGCGCATTGATTGAAGCTCTGGAGACCTTCGCTTCAAACGCTCAATTGCGGGTTTTGATTCTCAACGCCAACGGGCCACACTTTTCAGCAGGAGCCGATCTCAACTGGATGCGTGCCATGGCAGAGCAAAACGAAGCAACTAATCTTGAAGATGCAAAACGCTTGGCCAAGTTGATGCAAACCCTCGACCACTTCCCTGCTCCTACCATCGCCAGTGTTCAAGGTGCGGCTTTTGGTGGTGCGCTTGGGTTGATTTGTTGTTGCGATATCGCCATCGCCACCGCGGAAAGCCGCTTCTGTTTGAGTGAAGTAAAATTGGGGTTGATTCCTGCCACCATTGGGCCGTATGTCTGCCGAAGTTTGGGACAACGACATGCTCGACGTTACATGATCAGTGCCGAAACCTTTGATGCCCATAACGCATTGGAAATGGGCTTGGTACACATTGTGGTCAACGACGAGACACAACTGCCCCAGACCACACAATCGATGGCACATCGCCTTTTGCACAACAGTCCAAAAGCCATGCTGCAAGTCAAACAGCTCTGCCAAGATTGCGCATCCATGTCCATCGAATCGGCGTTAATCGACAAAACCAGTGCTATGATCGCCAATATTCGTTGCAGTGAAGAAGGCCAAGAAGGGCTCAATGCATTTTTCAGCAAAAGGTTACCCAGTTGGTGTCCGGCCAAAAGGGAGCTTGAATGAGCCGCTTCTCTGCAGAGAACCTAACCCTGCCCAAAGACGTCACGATTGTTGAAGTCGGCCCTCGTGACGGCTTACAAAACGAGCACGCTGTTTCCACCGACACTAAGGTGGCGCTGATCAACGCCCTATCCCAAACCGGATTAACACGCATCGAAGCGGGCGCGTTTGTTTCTGCGAAACGTGTGCCACAAATGGCAGATTCTCTCGCCGTGTTTGATCAAATTCACCGCAACCTAGGAGTTCAATACAGTGCTCTCACGCCTAACTTGCAGGGTTTTCAAGCCGCTGTCTCAGCCCAAGTGGATCACGTCGCCATCTTCGCCTCTTGCAGTGAAGGGTTTAGCCAGCACAATATTCATTGCTCCATTGCCGAAAGTCTCGCGCGCTTTCAACCTGTAGTAACACAAGCCAAGCAGCTCAACATCCCCGTGCGGGGTTATCTTTCTACCGTCATTGATTGCCCTTACGATGGCGCAACCGCGCCCAGCCAAGTGGCTTCGATTGCTTCTGCGCTATATCAGTTGGGCTGCTTTGAGATCTCACTTGGCGATACCGTTGGCACAGGCACGCCACGTAAAGTCGCCACCATGCTCGATGCAGTCATGAAACAAGTGCCATGTGAACACCTCGCCGTGCATTTTCACGATACCTACGGCCAAGCGATTGCCAATATCTATCAATCGCTACTGATGGGCATCAATACGGTAGACAGCAGTGTGGCAGGCCTCGGTGGATGCCCTTATGCACCGGGGGCATCGGGTAATGTCGCCAGTGAAGATGTGGTCTATCTGTGTCAAGGATTGGGCGTTGAAACCGGTGTCGATCTTGATTTACTCATCCAAACTGGTTGGCAAATCAGCCGGCAGCTCAACAAGCAACCGAACTCAAAAGTCTCATTCGCCAGAAAGCCTTAGCCCGGAAAGCCCTAAGCCAGCAGAGTACAAGCGCTTTAGAGAATGGTTCCTATCACGCAAAATATCACCTATTAAAAAACCACCATCAATAGGCAATACTTTTCAAATAACGCCTTTGTTCCCCTAGGTAAAATAGAAAACGCCTATCAATAGAATAGCCACAAGCAATTTTCCTTTCATGGGTCAGAATGGGAATATACCTCCCGAAGGCAAGCGATGCCAAACCTAACAAACTTAAAGGAAATCAAGAATATGATTAACACTACTATCAAACCATTTAGCGCAACAGCATACAAAGATGGCAAATTCGTTGACATCACTGAACAAGACGTATTGGGCAAATGGTCGGTATTTTTCTTCTACCCAGCGGACTTCACTTTCGTATGTCCGACTGAGCTTGGTGACCTAGCAGACCACTACGAAGAGCTTCAATCTCGCGGTGTTGAAGTGTACTCAGTGTCAACTGACACACATTTCACTCACAAAGCGTGGCACGACAGCTCTGACACTATCGGCAAAATCAAATATTTCATGGTAGGCGACCAAACCGGCAACATCACCAACAACTTTGGTGTAATGCGCCCAGGTCAAGGTCTTGCAGACCGTGCAACCTTCGTTATCGACCCACAAGGTGTTATCCAAGCGGTTGAAATTACAGCAGAAGGTATCGGCCGTGACGCAGAAGATCTACTACGCAAAATCAAAGCAGCTCAGTACGTTGCTGCACACCCAGGCGAAGTATGTCCTG
Organism: Vibrio vulnificus NBRC 15645 = ATCC 27562; assembly: GCF_002224265.1. Lineage (NCBI taxonomy): Bacteria > Pseudomonadati > Pseudomonadota > Gammaproteobacteria > Vibrionales > Vibrionaceae > Vibrio > Vibrio vulnificus. The sequence goes on along the minus strand of NZ_CP012882.1, from coordinate 1,094,720 downwards.
CTAAATGGAAAGAAGGCGAACAAACTCTAGCACCTTCACTAGACCTAGTTGGCAAAATCTAACCATTTGCGTTGATTACCCCTTAAGTTAAAGAGTGGGCCGGGCGTTTTACTTGACGACCTAAATGCTCGGTCCGCTCTCCCCTGATATCCAGAGTGACCGCTCTCCAATTTAAAAAAACTATAAAGGTATTCGAGTATGCTAGACCAAGCGATCAAGCAACAGTTAACCCAGTATCTAACAAATCTAAAACAAGACGTCCGTTTAGTGGTCAGCCTAGATGACAGTAAAGGCTCACAAGATATTCTGGCACTCGCCAATGAAATCGCAGAGCTAAGCCCGCTGATCTCTGTCGTCCGTGATGATGCTGCGAGCACACGCAAGCCCGTTATGACGGTGACTAACCCAGAGAAAAGCACTGCGCTTCGCTTTGCAGGTTTGCCAATGGGTCATGAGTTCACCTCTTTGGTTCTTGCGCTGCTGCATTCAGGTGGTCATCCGATCAAACTGGATGCAGAAACCATCGAACAGATTGCACAGCTAGACAAAGAATTGGATGTGGAAGTCTTTATTTCCCTTTCTTGTCAAAACTGTCCGGATGTGGTGCAAGCGTTCAACATGATGGCGGCGATTAACCCAAAAATTCGCGCAACCATGATTGATGGTGCACTGTTCCAAAAAGAAGTGAAGCAGCGTGACATCCTCGCGGTGCCGAGCGTCTTTGTGAATGGTGAGTTGTTTGGTCAAGGCCGCATGTCATTGACAGAAATTCTTAACAAATTGGACGATGGCGCTGCAGAAAAAGCGGCGGCAAGCCTTAATGAAAAAGATCCGTATGACGTTCTCGTTGTCGGGGGTGGCCCTGCAGGTGCAGCCGCCGCGATTTACGCAGCGCGTAAAGGCATTCGCACCGGTATTGTTGCTCAGCGTTTGGGTGGTCAGGTGATGGATACCATGGCGATTGAAAACTTTATTTCAGTCAAACACACGGAAGGTCCAAAACTGGCGGCTAACCTTGGTGAGCACTTAAAAGAATACGGTGTTGATATCATCACAGAGCAGCAAGCAGAAAAGCTGATGGGCGCGCAATACACTGAAGATGGCAAAATTCATGTCAATCTACAAAGTGGCGCAACGCTTAAAAGTAACAGCGTTATCCTCAGCCCTGGTGCTCGTTGGCGTGAAATGAACGTTCCTGGTGAACAAGAGTATCGCAATAAAGGCGTGGCGTACTGCCCACACTGTGATGGCCCGTTGTTCAAAGGCAAGAAAACAGCTGTTATTGGTGGTGGTAACTCCGGCATCGAAGCGGCCATTGACCTTGCAGGTATCGTAGAACATGTGACGGTTTTAGAGTTTGCTGACACATTGCGCGCTGACCAAGTGCTGATCAACAAAGCAAATTCACTGCCTAACGTCGATATCATCACCATGGCTCAAACCACTGAAGTGGTTGGTGATGGTAAACGTGTGACTGGCTTGAAATACAAAGATCGCAACACTGATGAGATCAAGCAGTTAGATCTTGCTGGTATCTTTGTTCAAATTGGTCTTGTGCCGAATACCGAGTGGCTAAAAGATTCTGACGTTGAGCTTTCTGCTCGCGGCGAAATCGAGATCGGTAGCCGTGGTGAAACTAGCCTGGAAGGTGTATTTGCGGCTGGTGATGCGACAACCGTGCCTTACAAGCAAATCATTATTGCCATGGGCGAAGGGGCAAAAGCGAGCTTGGGCGCCTTTGATTACTTGATTCGTAAGCAAGGCTAAAACCCGCTATCAAAGACTTGTCACAAAAGAGAGAGGTTTAAAAGCCTCTCTCTTTTATTTTTTAATCATGGTAAAAAATAATTTGCTTAAAAACAAAATAAAGCTATCTAATAAATAAAAAGTGTGTATAGTAATCATCAGCTCTTACCAAATGAGCTATTCATGATAGATTTAGTTCAAGTTCAATCTCAGTTATCTTTCGATACCCTTCGTTTAGCCTCTGCGACAGCTTTTCCTTTATACCCATAATAGCTTTTGTTATCAGCAATTAATTAATCGAAAAATTTAATACTTAGAGGTATCTATGTCTAATAAAGTAACTGGTTCTGTAAAATGGTTTAACGAAACGAAAGGTTTCGGTTTTATTTCTCAAGACAACGGTGGTAACGATGTGTTTGTTCACTTCAACTCTATCGTTTCAACAGGTTTTAAAACTTTGGCAGAAGGCCAACGCGTAACATTTGAAGTTGAACAGGGCAAAAAAGGCCCACAAGCTGCAAACGTAACTGCGCTATAATTTTAATGGCGTGGTCACCACGGCCACGCCATCTCCTGCTCTGCCCCATCGTATAATCCATTTAAAATCAATCACCTTCATCAAACACCTCTGACCTGTTTGTCGACAGTTTTAAAGACTTTTTGTTGCCAACAGAATAGGAGTAGACACAACTGTGTCATATTGGTTTTGTATATTCATTTAATCAAATTCATCGGAGGACTTATGTCTCGTAGAACAACTCGCCAACGTCATTGGTATCAACTATTACGTGAAAAACACTTAAAGGAAGAAAATTTAAAGCATGTTCAAAATAAACTTTAATATTTACAAAGATAATTTAAATTGGTCAGCAGAAATACATCAACTTAACAGTGATATATTAACGCGACATGTTGCACTCAAAACTCAGCTCGGCGTTTTCGATTTAAACTTTGATTTTTGTGAAAAATCGAACCAAGGCAGTATTTTTTCACTCAGTGGAAATAAAATAGGTGCATTCTCGGTCTTTTAGGTGTATTTCATCAATAGATAACATCAAAGAAAAACACTGGAAGAGAGCGAAAATGGATAAGAAAAAAGAAAAAACCAGCAAGAAAGAGACATTGGATGCTGACGAGAAAAAACCGCTCACGCAACACCAAACTCGAAAGCGAATCGAAGACATTTTGGAACAGAAAGAATTCGAGAAACAGTATGCGCTTTAAGTGTTCCAGTTACCAACCATGCCCTGCGATGCACAACTCTGATTGGTAACTGGATTGTTCAACTTGCTCTAGCTGTTAATCTACCGTTGAAATCCTACAACGCACCGTAAACCAAGTAACCGTTATAAACCACATAGCAACCTAATAGCACCGCGCCTTCCATTCGGGTGATGGTCTGTTTTTTACCAAAGCGCACTGCGGTCACTAGTAAAAGCAGCGTAACAAACAGCATGGTTGACCAATCTCGCCAAAACACTTCTAAACCAATATTTTCGATTGGCTCAATACTGGCTGCGATGCCCACCACTGCCAATGAGTTAAACATGTTTGAGCCGACAACGTTGCCCACGGCAATATCATGTTCCCCTTTTCTTGCTGCCACAATCGATGCGGCGAGCTCTGGCAACGATGTTCCCAATGCCACAATAGTTAAGCCAATCAGTAGGTCACTAATACCCAGCTGCTGAGCAATGTTCACCGCGCCCCACACCAGCATTCTTGAGCTGACGATCAGTAGAACTAAACCGGCAATCAACCAAAAAATAGCCATCCCTTTGGAAAGCTGCGGTACGTCGAGTTCTTGCTCAAATTCCGTGGCTAGAGTGTCTTTTTTCGCCCTCATGGCACTCCAGATAGACCAACCGATCACAGCAAAGAAACCCGCCAGCAACACAAACGCTTCCATCAAGCTAATGGTTTGGTTCCACAGCATGCCCCCTAGTAATAGGGTAATGAGCAGTAACAACGGAATCTCTTTACGAATGATGTTGGAATGCACCACAATCGGTGCAATCAGCGCTGTGGTACCAAGAATCAAGCTGATATTGACGATGTTTGAGCCCAACGCGTTACCCAACGCCAATGCAGGATTACCATCCAATGCCGCCATCGCCGAGACCACCATTTCTGGCGCTGAAGTACCAAAACCAACCACCAGCATACCGATCAGTAACGCTGGCATTCCCGCGTATTTGGCACTCGCAGCGGCCCCTTCGACAAATTTATCCGCGCTCCAAACCAGAAGCGCAAAACCTAAAATAATTGCAACAATTGCCAGTAACATGTTTGTATCCTGAAAAGAAAATCACTTTATGAGTAAAATTGATAAACGTGTAATGGCAGTTCAGAGAAGTAGTGTAGAAATGAAGGGAATCTTACGTCTGTTCTCCGATACCAAGTACATGTAATAACGCATGCCTACTCGTATCTCGGGTAGGCTTTAACCGAAGCAAAGTTTGAAATGCTACCCAAATTCAAACTTTGCTTAAGTCTTGCCAGAACAGATGAACGTGAATACCACAAGCGTTAAGCTCGGAGACTGTTGATATTCACTCCTCAAACCATGAGGAAGGCTACTCCCTTAAGCGGCGCTATTCTATTACCAAATCACGAGAAAAGAAAACAAATTGATCGTCATGAGATCAAACACCAATTTAAAAACTAGACGACTGGTCTAATATAATTTATAGTGCCGCTCATGAATACGAAAACCAATGACACTCGCCAACACATTCTTGACGTTGGCTATCAACTCGTCGTCAACCAGGGCTTTACTGCCGTGGGATTGTCGCAATTGTTGAAAGAAGCAGGCGTGCCGAAAGGCTCGTTTTATCACTACTTCAAGTCGAAAGAGCAATTTGGCCAAGCATTGATTGAAGATTATTTTCAACAATACCTTGCTCGCTTAGAGGCACATTTTAACCAGCGAAATGACTCTGGCTTTGACAACCTTGTCTCGTATTTTTCTCGTTGGCTTTCGATTGAAAATGGCGTGTGTAATGCCAACCGCTGTCTTGTGGTAAAGCTCAGTGCAGAGGTATCGGACCTCTCTGAAGCGATGCGGAATACCCTTTCGCAAGGTGCACAACGCATTATTCTGGCGTTGGCAAGCGCAGTACAAACTGGCATTGATGATGGTTCGATCACGGTAAACAATGCCACGGCTACCGCACAGCAGCTTTACCAACAATGGCTAGGTGCCAGCTTGTTGAACAAGTTAATGCAAGATCAAACGCATTTAGAGCAGTGCTTAGTCAGCACCAAACAGATACTCAAAGGGTAACGTTCAAATACGTTACAGACACCCCGCCTTACTGGCGGGATTTTTTGAAACAAACACTAGACGACCGGTCTAATAAAGGAAGAATAGATGACTCAACCTACAAACCGTCAAATCGTACTCGCGTCTCGCCCAGTTGGGGCACCAACCGCTGAAAACTTTGCGCTTAAACAGAGTGACATCCCAACGCCAGCCCAAGGTGAAATGTTGCTACGTTCTGTTTATTTGTCACTCGATCCCTATATGCGTGGCCGCATGAGCGATGCCAAATCGTACGCCGAACCCGTTGGCATCGATGAGGTCATGGTTGGTGGCACGGTTTGCCAAGTAGAAGTATCCAACCACGCCGAGTTTGAAGTGGGTGAATGGGTATTGGCTTACACTGGTTGGCAAGATTACACGATCTCCAACGGCGAAGGCTTGATCAAACTAGGCAAACAGCCTAGCCACCCTTCTTATGCACTTGGTGTAATGGGCATGCCTGGATTTACGGCCTATATGGGGCTATTGGATATTGGCCAGCCAAAAGAAGGTGACACATTGGTGGTTGCCGCAGCCACAGGTGCGGTCGGCTCTATGGTGGGACAAATTGGCAAACTTAAAGGCTGTCGCGTCATTGGTATCGCCGGTGGCGAAGAAAAATGCCAATTTGCTAAAGAAACACTGGGCTTTGATGAATGTATCGACCACAAAGCGACTGACTTTGCTGAGCAATTAGCGAAAGTTTGCCACAACGGAATCGACATTTATTTTGAAAACGTCGGCGGAAAAGTCTTTGATGCTGTGATGCCTTTGCTTAATACCGGCGCGCGTATTCCACTGTGTGGTTTGATTTCCCAATACAACGCCACTTCACTGCCAGAAGGTCCAGATCGCATGTCTATGCTGATGGCGCAACTGTTGATCAAACGCATCAAGATGCAAGGTTTCATCATCTTTGATGATTACGGCCATCGCTATGGCGAGTTTGCTGCTGATATGAGCCAATGGCTAGCACAAGGAAAAATTCACTATCGTGAACATCTTGTCCAAGGGCTGGAAAACGCGCCTGACGCCTTTATTGGCCTGCTTGAAGGGAAAAACTTCGGCAAAATGGTCGTCCAAACCAATCAACCACGCTAGGAGCTAGGTATGATAACTCTACATCATCTCAACAAATCCCGTTCAAAGCGTATCATTTGGTTGTTGGAGGAGCTGGGCGTTGATTATCACGTTGTCGCTTACCAGCGCGACAGTGTGACCTTTTTAGCGCCACCAGAACTGAAAGCGATCCACCCACTAGGCAAATCACCGGTCATCGAAGCCGATGGCAAAGTGATTGCCGAGTCCGGTGCGATCACCGAATACTTGATTGCCAAATACGCACCGCAGCGATTGGCCCCAGCCCAAGAGAGCGATGAGTACGTGGAATATCTGCAATGGCTGCATTTTGCGGAAAGCTCCGGCATTTTGCCTCTGCTGCTTAAAGTCTTTTTAATCAAAGATGGCACACAAACGCAGTTTCTTGCTCAGTACGCAGATGCGGAGATCAACAAAGTGGTGGGTTATCTCGACCAAAGCTTGCAAGGCAAAAACTACCTTGTTGGTGAGGCACTCTCTGGCGCCGACATCATGAACTCGTTCATTGTCGAGATTGTGCAGCAATTTGGTTTGCTTGAGCAGTATCCGAACCTTGCCCGTTACGCGGATACACTCGCCAGTCACCCAAGCTTTGTTAAAGCGCAAGCGCTGGAACAACAATACAATTAATCCCTTTTAAACACTGCCTTTGCCAGCCGATGATACGGCTGGCCTTTTTATTGCTCCAATGCGAATAAAAAACCTATTTTCGCGATGATTTAACACAAACCCCAATCCATTCTGTATAGTAGCGACCAAAGAAATTAACTCGAAAATGAGGAAGTAATGAGAACAACATTATTGGCCCTGCTAAGCGTACTCACCCTTTCAGCCTGCAGTGAAGTAGGCAGTGAAAGCTGGTGCAACAACATGCGCGATAAGCCTAAAAGCGAATGGAATGGACAAAACACGCTAGACTTTGCCAAACACTGCCTACTCAACAACGAGATTGGTAGCAAGAGCTGGTGTGAAGATATGGATGAGAAATCCAAAGGCGATTGGACCGCTAAAGAAGCCACCTCTTACGCTAAATATTGCGTACTTTAGTTTTTAAGTATCAGAGCCTTCTTTGGCTCTGATTTACTTTGATTCTCAAATCCCTCTCTTATCTTCAATGTGACTCTTTTCACGCTTTCTCTCCAACTTCACTGTTTCTAGGAATTTTTCCTAGGCGATCTAAGCCCTCCTCTCATGTGGTTTGCTCTTTCGCTCTCTAGAATCGTCGCCAGTTAATGACAAAAGTTCACCTGTGTACGACACAATGACAAGAGAGTTCACAATGTTAAAATTCCTTGAACAAGTGCGGAAGCCGACCCTCGACCTTCCAGTCGAAGTAAGACGTAAAATGTGGTTTAAGCCGTTTATCCAATCTTACCTTGTGGTATTTATTGGTTACTTGACCATGTATTTGATCCGTAAAAACTTCAACGTCGCGCAAAACGACATGATCTCCACTTACGGTTTAAGCATGACCGATTTGGGCCTGATTGGTCTTGGTTTTTCGATTACTTACGGTATCGGTAAAACCGTCGTTTCCTACTACGCTGACGGCAAAAACACCAAGCAGTTTCTCCCTTTCATGCTGATCCTTTCTGGTCTTGCCATGCTTGGTTTCAGCTTCAGCATGGGTGGCGGCAGTGCCAGCTTGTTCTTGATGGTGGCGTTCTACGCACTCAGTGGTTTCTTCCAAAGTACAGGTGGCCCTTCTAGTTACTCAACCATCACGAAGTGGACACCACGCAACAAACGTGGTTCTTACCTAGGTCTGTGGAACATGTCGCACAACGTGGGTGGTGCCGGTGCGGCTGGTGTTGCCCTGTTCGGTGCTAACTACCTGTTCGATGGCCACGTCATTGGTATGTTTGTCTTCCCTTCTATCATCGCCATCATCGTTGGTTTCATCGGCATGCGCTTTGGTAGTGATTCACCAGAGGCTTATGGCCTAGGTAAAGTTGAAGAACTTTTTGATGAAGCCGTCAGCGAAGAAGATACTGCGGCGGAAGAAAATCAAATGACCAAAAAAGAGATCTTTGTTGAGTATGTACTGAAAAACAAAGTGATCTGGCTACTTTGCTTTGCCAACATCTTCCTTTACATCGTGCGTATCGGTATCGACCAATGGTCAACGGTTTACGCTTACCAAGAACTTGGTCTATCAAAAGAAGCGGCAATCTCTGGTTTTACCCTATTCGAAGTGGGCGCACTCGTCGGTACGCTAATGTGGGGTTACCTTTCTGACTTGGCGAACGGTCGTCGTGCTTTAGTAGCGTGTGTGTCTCTTGCATTGATCATCGTATCCCTTGAGTTCTACCAACACGCGACAAGCGAGTTCATGTACCTAGCATCGCTATTTGTTCTTGGTTTCCTCGTGTTTGGTCCTCAACTGCTTATCGGTGTTGCTGCGGTTGGCTTTGTTCCGAAGAAAGCCATCAGTGTGGCGGATGGCGTAAAAGGCACCTTCGCTTACCTAATCGGTGACAGCTTTGCCAAGCTTGGTCTCGGCATGATTGCAGACGGTACTCCTATCTTCGGTTTGACCGGCTGGAAAGGCACCTTCGCGGCACTGGATACCTCAGCGATGATTTGTATTGTCCTTCTTGCCTTCGTTGCTATCGCAGAAGAGAAAAAGATTCGACATAACAAGAAGAAACTTGAACTCGCGGCCAGCCAGTCTTAATTCATCAGCGCGCTTTGTCCTGCAAAGCGCGCTAGATCATTAAAACCAAGGTGTCGATTTAGTATCATAGTCCGTTTTTACTTGAGCTCGTATGAGCTCGCTGTCGTTTGTGTATTGCTGAAATGTGGTTGTTATGATGATTAACGTAGCGCTAGTGGATGACCATGTCATTGTTCGTTCTGGTTTTGCCCAACTATTAAATCTTGAGGCGGACATTTGCGTTGTCGGGGAATTTGGTTCCGTCGCGGAAGCGCGAATCGGCTTACCTGCGTGCAAGCCAGATGTGGTGATTCTTGATATCTCAATGGCAGATGAAAGCGGCCTAACGTTACTCAGTGAAATTCCATCCGGCATTGCCTGCATCATGTTGAGCGTGCACGACTCCCCTGCCATGGTGGAAAAATCGCTCAAACTGGGTGCGAAAGGTTATTTAAGCAAACGTTGCAGCCCTGATGAACTGGTTCAAGCGGTGAGAACAAGCGCGGCAGGCGGTTGCTACCTTACTCCAGACATCGCAATGAAGCTTGCCACACCGAACGACAAAGCCACCAGTCTCACCCAACTCACGCGCCGAGAAAACGAAGTGTGTCAGTTGCTGGCAAGAGGGTTGGATGTGAAGGCAATCGCTGCCGAACTGGGGCTAAGCCACAAAACGGTTCATGTTCATCGTGCTAACGCCATCGACAAGCTGGGCGTAAAAAACAACGTCGAGCTGGCAAAACTGTTCTCTCAAGAGTCGTTTTGATGCGCAGTTACACCATCACATCACTGTGCGGCTTTTTCATGACCGCTTGTGCTTGGTTTTGTCTGTGGGTGATCGCCTACTACTTTGTCAATGACGCAGAACTGGCTATTTTACTGTTCCCGTTTGCACTGCGACTCGGCATCACTCTACACACTCACAGCCGATTTTGGCCAACCATCTACTTGGCGGAATGGGGATTAACCGTGGCGCTGGCCTTATTGCTTGAACAACCGCAGTGGTTAATGGTGTTGGTCGCGAGCGTTTTAAGCATCCCTGTTGTCTGCCTAGCGAAGAAGTACTACCGAGGCGATCACAATCAACATTTGGCAATCATGGCGGTCATTATTGTCATCACCGCGTCCATCAACGTACTGGCTGTGGGTTTTCATGCTCAATCGGTCTACATGGTGTGGCTTGCCAGCGTCACTGGCGGTTTATTGCTCTTGCCAATGTGTTATTTGCTCTGGAACTATTTGTTTCAAAGTCCATGGTCTCCACTCACTTCAAACCTGCTCGCCAATAGCGTGGAATTTAAGGTGCGCCATATCATTTTGTATACGGTGCTACTCGTCACCAGCATTTTGATTCAAACCAGTTTACCGGATGAATTGAAACGATTCGCACCGTTTTGCATGGCGATTCCGATCATCGTGTTGGCCTTACGCTACGGCTGGCAAGGCGCGCTATTGGCCACCATGCTGAACAGTGTGGCGCTGATTGCTGCGCGCAGTGGTGTTTCCAATTTAGAAATCACCGACTTGTTGCTGTCACTTTCAGCACAAACCTTAACCGGCATCATGCTCGGGTTGGCGGTGCAAAAACAGAAAGATCTCAACCAACAACTGCGCGGAGAGCTATCGCGTAACCAAACGCTCTCCCGTCAGTTGATTCAAGCGGAAGAATCGGTACGTCGAGATGTGGCGCGAGAGCTTCATGATGAAATTGGCCAAAACATTACCGCGATTCGAACGCAAGCGAGCATCATCAAACGTATCGACAATCTTGAAATGAACATTCGTTGCGCCGACACCATTGAGCAACTTTCTCTCAATGTCTACGACACCACTAAGCGCCTCTTAAGCAAGTTGAGACCAAAGATGTTGGATGATTTGGATTTGAAAGAATCCGTTGAACAACTGACTCGTGAGCTGGAGTTTGATAACCACGGCACGCGCGTTCAACTCGATTGGCAAGGTGATTACCACTCACTCAGTGACACTTTGAAAGTCACCCTCTTTCGTTTGTGCCAAGAGGCGCTGAACAATGCCGCCAAATACGCGGAAGCCACGTCCATCGTTATCGAGTTGTCCATCAGGGACGAACTCTCCCTCAATATTGCAGACAACGGTATCGGCTTTAAAACCGAAGAGTGCATGAAAGGCATGGGCATTCGCGGCATGCAAGAGCGCGTGCAAGCTTTGGGCGGAAAAATGTATATCTATTCTCTTAACGACCAAGTGACTGGCGCGCAAATTGCCATCACATTGCCGAAGGTGTAAAGCGTATGTTTGGACTGTTTCCATCTCCGAGCTACACACAAGCTCCCTTGGACAAAAGCCAAGTTGATGAACGTTATCGTTACTGGCGGCTGCATATCATGATCGGCATGTACATTGGGTACGCGGGCTTTTATTTCACTCGCAAAACCTTCAACTACGCCGCGCCTGCCATGATTGTTGATTTGGGCTTAGACAAAGGCGATCTCGGTTTAATCGGCACGCTTTTCTACATCACCTATGGCCTATCCAAGTTTATCTCAGGGACCATTTCTGACCGCTCAAATCCACGTTATTTTATGGGTGTGGGCCTGATCGCCTCTGGAATTATCAATATCGTGTTTGGTTTTTCCAGCTCGCTGATTGCCCTTTCCATCTTGTGGGTGCTCAACGCTTGGTTCCAAGGTTGGGGATGGCCTTCTTGTTCCAAACTCCTCACCACCTGGTATTCGCGCTCAGAACGCGGCTTTTTGTGGGCAATTTGGAACACCGCCCACAACGTGGGTGGCGCACTGATCCCACTGTTAGTCGGCTACCTCACTTTTCATTTCAGTTGGCGTGAAGGCTTTATTGTCCCTGGCATTATCGGCGTGTTGCTTGGCCTTATTGTTTGCTGGCGGTTAAGAGACAAACCCACCACTCAGGGGCTACCAACCGTCGGTCAGTGGCGTCATGACCCGCTCGAACTGGCTCAAGAGAAACATGGCCAAGGACTCAGCTATCGTGAAATTCTCACGCACTATGTTTTCAACAACAAATACATTTGGTTGCTCGCTTTTAGCTATGTACTGGTTTACATCGTGCGCACCGCAATCAATGACTGGGGCAATCTCTACCTTACCGAGCAACACCATTACTCTCTTATCAACGCCAACGCAGCGTTGTCGATGTTTGAGATCGGTGGCTTTGTTGGTTCTCTCGTAGCAGGTTGGGGCTCGGATAAACTGTTCGGCGGTAACCGGGGTCCGATGAATCTGTTATTTGCCGCCGGTATTTTCTTGTCTGTTGCTGCTCTGTGGTTAATGCCGTTAACGAACTTTGCCTTTCAAGCTGCGGGTTTATTCTCAATTGGCTTCTTCGTGTTTGGGCCACAAATGCTTATCGGCATGGCAGCCGCTGAGTGTTCTCACAAAGATTCTGCTGGCGCAGCGACTGGTTTTGTTGGTCTGTTTGCCTACATGGGCGCCGCGTTGTCTGGCTACCCGCTTGCACTGATTTTGGAAGAATACAGCTGGACCGGTTTCTTCGTCACCATCTCTATCTGTGCGGCGGTGATCGGCTTACTGTTGCTGCCTTTTCTTCAAGCTCAACCATCTCGTAAACCACTGGCACCCAAACTGCGCTTATAGAGACAACCTCTTTCTTGCTTAAGGTGAGCTAAACGCTCACCGACGCTTCCACCACAATTTTTTGCTTCCGATTCAGTTCGGAGGGTTTTCTACGGGTAAAATTCATGAATTTGAACATAATTTCATCAAAATGCTTCTTCAAAATGGACAATAAGATCCAAAACTACGACTGGGGAAGCCGCTCTGCTATTCACGATTTGTTTGGCTTTGCCAACGACGATCATCGCCCGCAAGCCGAAGTTTGGATGGGCACGCACCCCAATGGCTGCTCGAGCATTAAAGGAAGCAATGTTTCACTTTCGCTCGCCGAGTTGATCCAGCACGACCAAGTCGCCTTTCTGTCTGAGCCAACCGCGAAGCAATATGGGGATTTGCCGTTTCTGTTTAAGATCCTTTCAGCAGAGCGCGCCCTCTCCATTCAAGTTCATCCGAGTAAACGCGATGCGCAAACTGGTTTTGCAAGAGAAGAGCAATTGGGCATTCCACTGGATGCCGCTTGGCGCAACTACAAAGACGCCAACCACAAGCCCGAGTTGGTCTACGCCCTCACCGACTATCAAGCGATGAACGGCTTCCGACCTTTCGAGGAGATCCTTGTGGGATTTCGCCAATGTCACATCCCGGAGATCAACACGTATCTCGAGCAGTTTGAGCAAAACACCAATGAAGCTGGCTTACGACGCTTTTTTATCGAGCTGCTCTCGATGAGCGAGCTTCGTAAACAAAACGCGCTCGATCAGCTGGTTACTTATGCCTCACTCAATCAACAACAACCAACTTGCCAGTTGATCATTGAACTGGCCGAGCAATATCCCAATGATGTGGGCTTGTTCGCGCCATTGCTTCTGAACGTGATAACACTCAAGCCCGGAGAGGCTATGTTCTTAAACGCAAGGACACCTCATGCCTACATTAAAGGCACTGGGCTTGAGATCATGGCAAACTCCGACAACGTTTTGCGCGCTGGCCTGACGTCCAAGCATATGGATGTGGAAGAGTTGGTGAAATGCACCGATTTTGTCTCCAAGCCAGTAGAAAGCTTACTCACCCACGCGCACGTTGTGGGATGTGAGCATCACTTCCCCGTGCCAGTAAAGGACTTTCAGTTTTCGATACTGTCAAAGCCAGAGAGTCAGCCCATTACAACGTCGAGCGCAGAGATACTCATGGCCATTGATGCCGATTTGACCTTAGTGGCCTCGAACGGTGAAACCCTAACATTGAGCAAGGGGCAATCGGCCTTTATTCCGGCTTACGTCAAGACTTACGCCATCTCAAGCTCTGGGCGTATCGCTCGTGCATTTAATGGTTAACTAGTAATTGCATTTAAAAGTGGCAGAGCTGTGTTTCTGTCACTTTTTCTGACACACAACTTCCAAGCAAACAAATCGCAGCCAGAAATAGCAAACCAATAAGCAAAAGAGTAGAAATAACGTGACGAGACGAAACAGATGAGAAAAATTCTGTAGCAAGATGAGATCGTAAAATCGAACAGTAACACTGTTAGCTTAGCTAAGAAAATTCAGATTAAGTTGTTGATTTTGAATCAGAGAATCAGAGAATTGGAGAATTGGAGAATTGGAGCGGGCAGCGGGAATCGAACCCGCATCATCAGCTTGGAAGGCTGAGGTAATAGCCATTATACGATGCCCGCGCATCGTGAGGACGGGTTCTACTATGCCACAACGTAGATAAAAGAAAAGCCCTAATAAGTTCAATCGGTTAATTCACCACCAACTTCTCTACTAGATGCTCAAATTGCGTGCACTCAGTCAAATAATCGAGCAACGCACGCCTGATTTTTGCCAAGCCGCTTAGCTTGATACATCAACTTATCGGCCATCCCTAAGTCGATATGGCCATTGGAAAACGGGTAATACGCACAACCCAAACTGATGGTCACGCCTTCGGGAACGTTATTAAATGTGAGCTTCTCGACCACATGACACACCTTTTTAGCCAGCGCTTGTGCATCAGTAAACGCCAAACCAAACGCGACAATGGCAAACTCTTCACCACCGATACGAGCGTAAAGCGCGTCACTCGGCAACGTTTCATCCACCTGCGTCGCCACATTTTGAATCACCAGATCGCCCGTCGCATGACCATAGCTGTCGTTGATTCGTTTAAAGTCATCAATATCAAAAATCAGTACTGAAACCGATACAGCCTCAGGTGTAAGGTTTTTCAATTGCTCCATGAAGTGACGGCGATTACTAATTTGGGTTAAGTAGTCTTGCTGTGAGAGTTGCAGCAAGTTTTCATTTGCCAACTGCAACTCGCGGGTTTTTGCTTTGACGGTTCGCTTCAGCACGATGATGTAAGCAAGGGAAGTCAGCCCAAAAAGAGCAAGTATCGAAGGAAACAAAAATTTCGGGTAGACGGTTTGTACCGTGATCCAACTGGTGATCGTTCGCTCTATCAATTCTTCCCCCACCGTCTTAAATCCGGCGTTAATGGTCGAAAGTAGCGAACTCCCCTCTGCTACCGCAGGGCGAATCTCACCGGAATAGAGATAAAGCGCGGGAATAAAAGTGACGGTTTGAGCAGTGGTGTAGATATAAAAATTAGCGACTTGGAGATCGGCAACAAAAGCATCGATTTCTTCTCGAAACGCCGCCTCCATCATCAAGCGATTGTTCTTGAACCTAACCAGCGGTAACTTAGGGAAATGAGTTTGGACAAAGTACTCTTCATAACCCCCTTCCACCACACCCACACCTCGATTACCGTCTCCAGATAGAAAAAAATTGAGATCAGTAGTGATGATCCTTTGACTTAGATAGAGCTGAGTATTGATCGTCATAATAGGTTCAGCAAAATCAAACCTTAGCTCTCTTGGCTCAGACCACAACATCCCAGCATGCACGTCTGCCTTGCCTTCTTCCACCGCGGTTAACGAGTCATTCCAATCCACAAGCACAAACTTAATGTCGACACCGTTTTGCTCGCCGTACAACTTCCAGAGATCAATCAAGATGCCTCTAGGGCTCCCATCTTCTGCTAGATAAGAGAATGGCTTCCAAGCCTTAGAATTGGCGACTCGAAGCGTTTTTCTTTCTTGCTCTTCAGCGCTAACAAAAGTGGAAAACAGGCCAGTTAAGCTGAACGCAAGCAGTAATATTGCGGATTTCTTCATCATTGTTTTAAGTGAGTGCGCCTTGTCAGGAGGAGAGATTCTCGTCCGCTATTTTTTTCATTGATGAACACGCCAAATTCATATGGTCAGTACAACGAAGCCATTAAAATAATTAAGCGACATGTTAATTATAAGCATTGTTCTAGCGTTTGTAGTGATATCGTTAACGTAAGAATTTTTAATTATTGATAGAATAATAACTCTAAGCAATAGAGATTTTTATAAATTATTTTATGACAAAAACGAGCTAAAGATCTCGCTAAGTGTTAACGTTCCTGCTACTTTATCGCCACTTTTGATCGTTTCACAATTTAACATGCCAACGCAGTACCGAATTAATAAAATCGTTGAAATTGGAGATACTCTGCATCGTAGTGGCTGTGCGCCTTACAAAGTAGAAAAGTACGCTCAGTATTATGCGCAAAAACACGATGTGGATGTCATGATTCAGGCGACACCAACCGCAATTAACTACCAGTTTTCAGATGAAAACAACACCGTCGTTATGAAACGCCTAAAACCAGCATCCATCAACTTAAGTTTGCTGGCAAATACCATTATTCGCATTAACCAACCCAGCCATGAACCTGTTCCTGAGCCTGTTGGCTATTCCAAATGGGTGATTGCGATGGCAAACATGGGCATACCGCCAGCCTACTTGATGTTGGTGGGCAGCACATTAGAAGCGGTGGGTATCGCGTTTTTGCTAGGGCTAATGGTATGGTTTTGCCAGCAAGTGTTCCATTCTCGTCGTTCTATTGCGGTCGAATTTTTCTCTGCCCTGCTTACGGGTATTTGTGTCGCGTACTTAGCTAACAGTGGATTGCCTATCCCCGTCTGGGCGCTGTGTGTGGCCTCGGTTATCTTGTTTGTTCCCGGCCTATCCATAGCTAACTCT
This sequence comes from Vibrio vulnificus NBRC 15645 = ATCC 27562, assembly GCF_002224265.1. Classification (NCBI taxonomy): domain Bacteria; kingdom Pseudomonadati; phylum Pseudomonadota; class Gammaproteobacteria; order Vibrionales; family Vibrionaceae; genus Vibrio; species Vibrio vulnificus. The sequence continues at coordinate 1,078,268 of NZ_CP012882.1, read as the reverse complement.
TTGGAATGTCTGGCTTTTAACGATTTAATTTCCGGCACCAGTTTACTTGGTCAAAGTGCGCTCACCTTAATTAAGCTGTTTGTGGGCATTGTTATGGGGCTGAATATCGGTGAAGCAATATGGGGACAAGCGGAGTCGATTTCCTACACCAATGAAGTGCCGTTTTGGATGCATATCCTCGGTCTATTTTTGCTGTCTATTTCACTCGGCATTTTGTTTAATGCGCGCCCAATAGACATCTTACTTGGTTTACCTGTTGCTATGCTGGGCATGTGGGGACCATTCTACCTTGGTTTTGAAAGTGGCTGGGTGGTAGGCACTTGGGTAACTACGGTGCTGATTACCCTTTACGGCACTTGGTTGGCAAAGAAAATGGAGCTGACTGGCTCTATCTATATCGTACAAGGCATTATTATTTTGGTCCCTGGCAGCCGAGTATTAATCAGCGCCAGCCAATCGGTGTTTGAGCAGTCAATTCTACCAATCCCAAGTATTGGCCTCTCAGCGCTGTTCATGTTTTCTGCGATTGTGGCCGGACAAATCACCGCGTACGCGATTTACTCACCAAAAATTGAACACTAAGCGCCGATAAAGAAAGAGCCCTATTCAAAACTGATTCTCTTATCAACTTTGAGTAGGGCTCTTTGCCTCTGTGCTTCGCTTTTCGTTGGAAGCTGCCTTTGCCTTTTTTCGCTTTGACCACACGGGTTCGAAATAGCTGGCTGGTCACTAATGCTTTTAATGCATTATCGTTAATGGTTCCTCGCCCGATTTCAGTGTCTCCACTGACTTCTGCGAGGTATTCTTGTTTCTTTTTCATCGTTACCTCAAATAAATGGTGAGACTTTTATAAAGTCGCGCTATTGAAAGGCAAAATATCATCACTGTCAATTACCCGCTAAAAAAACACACTTAAACAGGGGCCAAATTTTCATTTACTGGCCCGATGAGACAGGCAAAGATTTTGCAAAATATCGCAAACCGACCTAACAAATATAATAAGCCTCTGTTTTATGCTGCGTTATTTTGTAAAAAGACTAATTAATTGGAAACAAAACAGTGATTCGCTACAAAGATTCTAACTTTCCCTAGCGTGAGTCGTTGACTCCTGCAACCGATCTCCTAGACTCTTGTCTGGTTGGAAAGAAAGTCTTTGTTTTACACATTTCGCTGGATTACATATAAAGCCTCGGTGTGCGACACAACAGAGTTTTTTCTACAAGCAATACTAGTCGCTAACCCGACTCAATAGTTTTTTAAAGAGATAGGATTTACACATGTCTAACACAGTAACCGGCACCGTAAAATGGTTTAACGAAACTAAAGGCTTTGGCTTCATCAAGCAAGAAAGCGGCCCGGACGTTTTTGCACACTTCTCTGCTATCAAAGGTGATGGCTTCCGCACTCTTGCTGAAGGTCAGAAAGTTTCTTTCGTCATCTCTCAAGGCCAAAAAGGTCCTCAAGCAGAAGAGATCACACTGCTTTAATTAGACTGGACATTTTTACGGTAGCCAGCCATAGTGCTGGCTATTTTTATGGCTAGAGATAAGTAACTGAAACCATGGCTCTTAAACCCACCATCTACAAATTCCGCATCAATCTCACTGATATCAATCGCGATCACTTCGATACCTTGTCTATCACCACCGCGCTGCATCCATCAGAAAAAGTTGATCGCCTCGCAGCCCGATTGCTCGCGTTTTGTCTGCATGCCCAACCAGAGCTTGTTTTCACCAAAGGCCTATCCACAATTGAGGAACCAGACGTTTGGAAAAAAGAGCTCGACGATTCGATCGCCGTGTGGATTGACGTCGGTGAGCCAGAGGCCGACAGAATTAAAAAAGCCACTCGCCAAGCTAAATCTGTGTTTGTTTATAGCTTTAATCAGAAGTCTTCCGTTTGGTGGGAAAAGCACAAAGGCAAATTTCAGCAGTTACCCGTTTCTGTTTGCCAATTTGATGCCGATGCCATTGAACAACTCGCCAATCAGTTACAACGAGGCAGCTCACTGTCTGTTATGATCAGCGGGAACTCTGTGTTTATAGATGGCGACTCGTTCCATCAACAAGTCGATTGGCAGGTACTACAAAGCAATGAGTGAGTTAAAGGACGCACTGGCAGAGGTTGGCGTGTTCACGTTGGAGTACGTCAACAACAACCCGGATGCATTGGCACGATTTTGTGATGCGCAGAATGCCTTGTTTCAACGAGTATGTGAAAACAAACCCGAAACGCCAGCCACGCTCCATTTACTCGGGCTTCTCACTAAAAGCCATATTGAGATACTGGCTCAATTTGTTTCTGACAAGGAGAGTCGTTTGGCCATGAAAGACGTTTTGCAAACTTCATTAGGCGCACAATCCAGCGATAAGTTTAACGATGTGGTGTTGCAAGACCTGCTGATGATTTCCACTTTGTGGATTTTTGTTCAAGGCCGTCTCAAGATGGATTTCAGCCTTGCAAATGATCACGCAGCGGAAACGGCACAACACGCGGCGCCTTTTCTCGCCGTAGACGCCGATGTGATTCGTAGTGAGTTGATGCAGTGTTTCTACCAAGGCAAAGCGATCTATCAGCGCCAACAGGGTAAACCGAGCCTATGGCAGCGATTTCTTAACCATTTATCCTCATAAAACACCCGGTTTTATAACATCTTAAAGCCTGATAGACTTTCGCCACTTAAACATTACGGAAGTCTATCATGCAGTTAATTCGTTGGTTTCTCGGTAAACTCATTCTTTTAGTGGACACGCTCTTCTCGCCAAAAGGCCTCAAACGCTCACCTGAAGCACAAAACAAAGTCGATGAGCAGGCAACGCACTACGCACTTTATCAATTTGCCGCCTGCCCTTTTTGCGTCAAAGTTCGCAGAGCGATGAAGCGACAATCCGTTACTATCGAGCTACGTGATGCCAAAAACGATGCACAGCATCGTCATGAACTGGAGCAAGGCGGCGGAAAAATCAAAGTGCCTTGTTTAAGAATTGAGGAGAACGGTCAAACACGTTGGATGTATGAATCGAGTGATATCGTGGCGTACATAGAGAAAACATTCCCTTAAGCGTTTTTTTGCCCAAGGCGCATATTAAAAAGGCACGTTAAGTGCCTTTTGCCATTTATTCCGTTTTATTTTTGCTCGTGTTGCAGCTGCGTTATTTGGTTACAATCAGCATCAGTTCGACACGTCTGTTACACTTTCGTCCATTGATTGAGGTGTTACTGCAGGCTGGAAGATATTCACCATAACCCCGAGTATAGACTCTGGATTCCGGTACTCTCGACATCAACAACTGCTTTTTCACCTCTTCTGCTCTACGTTCAGAAAGAGAATTGTTGAAGCCAGCCGTCCCAGTGCTATCGGCATGGCCATCAATCACAATATCCACATCGCTTCTCTGATTCAGATAGTTGCCTAACAGCCCTATCCATCGAGCGGATACAGGGGAGACTTCCGCAGAACCAGTTTTGAAATGAATCGTCTCTGTAAGATGAATCATGATGTGGTCACCGGGTAAGACTTGGTATTGAATCGCATTACGTTGAAGAAACGATTGTAAAGAGTCTGACTGTGCCTGAGGCTTCTGAGCTTGCATCATTTGAGGCGGTGGAGGTGGAGGAGAAACCTCTTCACCACCCCATTCAGGATAAACCAACTCCTCATTGGTTTTCGGTGCGACATCGAGCATGTTTGGCGGTACGATCAAATTCGCACACCCCGACAACAACACACATGCAAACAAACTTTGTTTTTTCATCAGCGCAACCCAAAAAGCTCTAACTAGTCCTCTTGTATAGTATCGACCAGTTAGCAAAATCTTTAGGTTTTTCTTCGGTTTTCATCACGATTGCTTGCCAAAGCGTTGTCAGCGCTTTGAGATATTGTTTCAAAGTGCAAGTTATCAAAAATTATCGGTTTTCGCCTTGCCGCTAAGCCGTTAAACTTAGGTCTATTTTCTACTATTTTGAGTTGATTATGCTAAACCGAATTAAGCACATCTCACTTCTTTTGCTTGCTGCACTGGCGTTAACCGCTTGTAGTGACAATAACCAACCCACTGAAGGCGTTCAGTACAAAACCTTGGCGAAATCTTTAACAAGTTACCAGCTACCTGAGGTTACCGAAGTCTTCGCACTGACTTGTGGCCACTGCCGCACAATGGAAAGTGTGATTCCCCAGTTGCAAGAACAAACGGGCAAAACGTTTGGCAAACTGCATGTTACCTTCAATGACAGCGCTCAAATCAGTGCCTTCATCTTCTATACCGCGATGATGCAGCTAAATGACATCCCAGATCATGACTTTATGAATGAGCTTTTTGCCGCAGTCCAAATGGGGCCGGAAGTGTCGGGGGTTGAAAAACAGCAAGCGCTCGAAGCCGCTTTTGAGAAACGTGGTTTGGTAAGCCCATACCAACTTGAAAAAGCACAGCAAGAAAAAATGTTTGAGTTGTTCCAAAACGCAGATGAGATTTCACAGGTCGCACAAATCAACTCGGTACCGACTTTCATCGTCAACGGTAAATACCAAGTCATCACTTCTGCACACCAAAATGCGGAAGAAATTGGTAACACCATCAAATTCTTGCTTAGCAAACCTTAACGGAATAGAGGTATTACGTGTCTAAATTAATCCTACCCCTGATCATTCTAGTGCTTGCGATTTTTATGATTTATCGCACTTGGAACAATCATAAAGCAGCAGAAGTGAACTTTGAAAAAGGCCAAGCCTTCTTGCTAGAAAACAGTAAGAAAGAAGGTGTGATTACCACCGAAAGTGGCCTGCAGTACCAAGTATTAGAAAAAGGTCACGGCGACAAGCACCCTACCGCGAGCAGTAAAGTTAAAGTCCATTATCATGGCATGCTTACGGATGGAACCGTATTCGACAGCTCTGTTGAGCGCGGTTCGCCAATCAGTTTTAATCTCAACCAAGTCATCAAAGGCTGGCAAGAAGGCCTTCAATATATGGTTGAAGGTGAGAAAGTCCGCCTCTTTATCCCTAGCACTTTAGGTTATGGCAAAGGCGGCTCTGGTCCAATTCCACCAGCCAGTGTGTTGATCTTTGATGTTGAGTTATTGGAAATCCAATAACACCAAACGCATACAAAACCATCAACCACAATGCCACCAACAGGTGGCATTGTGGCTTTTCGCTGCAAAGCACTTTTAGTTCACCGGATAGAACACCAGCTCACCATTTTCCACCATCACGCAGTCCATTTTCGCGGCATGAGCGGCTTGCTTTCCAAGCTCGGTATCTTCGAAAACGACACACTCATTTGCAGGCAGCCTCAATTGCTGCGCTGCCAACAAAAACGTGTCTGGATGCGGTTTGTGATTCTGCACCTCTGTGGCACTGACGAGCGCATCCAATTTATCGAGTAAGTTGGCTTTGGTCAGCAGGCGAATCGCACTCTCTCTCTGGCTGCCTGTTCCCACTGCCATTTTCTTTTGACCCAAATACTTTTCTAAGACTCGGTGTGTACATTCGATCACATCTCCGTGCTCATCCAATGCCGCAAAGGCTGCCATTTTGAATTGCGAAACATCCATTGGTACCAGCGATAAACCGTACTTTTTATTAATCTCTGCGGCTATTTTAAAACTCGGCATGCCTCCCAAGCTGTGGATCCATCGCTGTTCAAACGGGAACTGAAAATGCTCTGCTGTTTTTTCCCAAGCGATAAGATGTGCCGGCATAGTGTCAATTAAGGTGCCATCCATATCAAAAATAAAGCCGGTGTAGCCGTTAAAAGGGATTTCAGTCATGAGGTTAATTCTGTCTTATTTCGTGATTTTTGATTAAACGATTCTACACTTATAAGAGTCTTTAGGAATCAATACGTAGAAAGTTAATGAAAAATTGGCCTTTGAAAGAGACAAAAGTGAACAAAAAGGAAAAATGCACTATTAAGGTTAGTATTTGGTAATGGCGCTGTATTGGAACTGTCTCAAAATTAAAACTAACCATTTAACAGTGGGTTATAAAGATAAAAAACTAGAGCTAGGTGCAATAAAAGTTATTAATAATTTAGTCAATTTAAGTGGGCGCTGTATAATCTCGCCAAATTATATACTGCTTACATATCAAAGGTGTTAAGTATGACTATCAAGCAGAAGCTCTATGCGTTAGGTGCAATAGCCATTCTCGGTATCATTACCCTTCTATTCACCTCAAACCACTTTGTGGATAAATCCAACCAATTACAGCAGGCCATTAAATTGGTCGGTGACTTGGAAATTCGTCTCCTCAACCTACGTCGAAACGAAAAAGATTTCTTATTGCGAAGCGATGCGAAATACCTCAGCACGTTTGATAAAAACGTCGACATATTTGTGGCAACCGAGAAGCAGTTGGAAGCCATTTTGGACGCCAATGACCTTCCATCCAGCGCCCAGTTTCGACAAGACTTGCTCAAGTATCAAAAAGGCTTCCAGACTCTTGTCGCCGCTTCTCAAACCTTAGGGCTTTCTAACGAACAAGGCTTGCTTGCCAGCTATTTTACTGCTCTGGACGCCGTGAAACAGAATGCCGATGCGAACCAATTATTGAAACTCATCGAGTTTAATAGTGCGACGCTCAAAGGTGATCTGCAAGAGGACTTACTTGCTGGTATTAGCAACACACAAACATTGACTCGCGCCGCTAAAGAGGTGGTGAATCAGCGTGTGGTTATTGGCGTTGCTTACAACAAGGGCTTACTAGGCGATGTGCGTAATCTCTCCCACCAAGTTGAAGAGCAGTTTAAATCGTTTTCTAAAGCGCTGAATGAAGCCAATGCCACTCAAGAAGAAGAAATGGGTGTGGTAAAACAGATCATCACGATCGGTTTGCTGGCGCTGCTGGTGGTTGTTATCTTGCAAATTTCTCGCTCGATTAACAATCAAGTCCATGCCCTTGCCACCACGATTAAAGCCATTTCTGAAACCAACAACATTGGTTTACGATGTGAGCTAAAAGGGAACGATGAGTTGACGATGATTGGCCAGCAACTGAATACTTTGTTGGAAAAAATCGAGCAACTGATTTTCAGCTCTCAAGAAAAATCGTCCCAGCTCACCAGTAGCACTAATAATATGCACACTGAGCTTGAAGGCGTGATCGAGCAGTTCCACGTTCAAGCGGATCACACCAGCACGATGGCCACTTCTGTTCAAGAAATGGTGGCAACTATTGGTGAGATTTCTGAAAGCACCAATATTGCGGTGGAAGGTGTACAACAAGCGGCGAAGAATGCGGAATCTGGCCGTAACGTCGTTGAGTCGACCGTGAAAAACATCGATCAATTGACAGGGATCTTAGCCAACAGTCAGCAGTCGATTGGTTCACTGAATGGCCATGTTGAAAAAATTGGCGGCGCGGTCGAGATCATTCAAGGCATCGCAGAGCAAACTAACCTATTGGCGCTCAATGCGGCAATTGAAGCAGCACGTGCCGGAGAACAAGGCCGAGGCTTTGCCGTGGTTGCGGATGAAGTTCGTGCTCTAGCCAGCCGCACCCATCAGTCAACAGAAGAGATCACAAAGGTGGTCTCAGCGATCCAATCGCAAATGGCTAAAGTGGTATCAGATATCGACCAATGTAATGAACAAGGCCAAGAAACCCTACATGCTTCTGAACAGTTGGATTCAAGCCTGCGCCAGATCATCAATGACATGACCAATATTCAGGCCAACTCTGAACGCATCGCTTCAGCCATTGAAGAGCAAGGTGTGGTTATGGGCCAAGTAAGCGGCTCCATTACCGAGCTGAACACCATTTCGGAAAACAACATGCACTCAGCACAAGAGTGTTTGAGAGAAGTAGACCTTGTCTCCGAACAAGCGCATTCGATGGACAACGCGGTCGCTCAGTTTAAAACTCGTCAACGTTAATAGCATTCAATGCTTATAAAAAATGCCCCAACTCAGTTGGGGCATTTTTTTATCGGTCAGAAGAAGAGGTTCTTCTCACTATTCATCATCCAATGGAATGAGCTTGGTACTGCCTCCGTGCGCTTGCTCTCGCTTTCTTTGTACCAACGCATAGAAACCAGGGATCAGGAAGGTACCGGCCAATAACACGCACAGCAAGCCGCCAACAAGAGAGATGCCCAGTGAGTTTTGACTCACATGACCAGCGCCTGCAGCGAAAATCAGCGGGAAAATCCCGAGAATAAACGACCAAGATGTCATGTTTACGGCCCTGAAGCGCAGTTTACCACCTTGAACGGCAGCCTCATCAATGGCCACCTCTTTCTCTTCCCTTTGCTGCTTGGCAAATTCCACAATCAAGATGGCATTCTTGGCCGCCAGGGCGATGAGAAGAACCAAACCTATCTGAGCATAGAGATTCAGTGGTGTCCCGGTTAAGTTCAGCGCAAGGAATGATCCTAACGTCGCCACGGGTACCACCAAAATAATCGCCAACGGAATGGTCCAACTTTCATACTGAGCCACCATGAACAGGTAGATGAAAATTAACGCCAGCGCAAAAGCGTAAATCGCTTGGTTTCCTGCCAATACTTCTTGATACGCCATACCAGTCCACTCGTAAGTGTACCCTTGAGGAAGCAGCTCTGCCGCAATGCGTTCCATCGCCGCAATGGCATCACCACTGGAATAACCGGGCGCAGGTTGGCCTTGAATAATGGCGCTGCGATACATGTTGTAACGCCATGCCACATCCGGTTCAAACACCTGTTCATAACTCAGCAGTGTGCTAAGTGGCACCATGTCACCGGAGGAGGTACGAACGTGGAAACGTGACAGATCGTCCATACTGCTGCGATGTTCACTATCGGCCTGCATCGTCACACGGAAGTTTTTGCCAAACATAGTGAAATCATTCACGTACATCGAACCAAGATTGCCCTGTAACGTTTGGAAGATCGACGACAACGGAATGCCTAGTTGCTGCGCTTTCTCACGATCAATATCGACATAGTAATGCGGTACATTCGCTCGAAACGTGCTAAAGGTATAGGCAATTTCAGGCGCTTGATTCGCCGCTTGGATCATTTCTCCCATCACCATCGCTAAATCGGTTCGGCTTCGGCCCAGCGTATCTTCTAGTACAAACTCAAAACCTGAAGCGGCGCCCATTCCCGGCACTGCCGGCGGCCCCATAGCAAACACAACGGCCTGTGGCAGTTCCATTGCTGCTCTGCCATTAATACGCTGAGCAATCGCATTCGCCGAGTGGTTGCCATTTAGCCCATTGCGCATTTCCCAATCGTGCAACTTGATAAACAGTGAAGCGCCATTCGAAGCGGCAGCTCCCGTCATAAACGAGAAGCCATTGGCCACCGTCACACCATCCACTCCCGGCTCTTGCTCTACCATGTTAAGAAGATGATTGGTCACTTCTTCGGTGCGAGACAAAGAAGCAGAGTCTGGCAGTTGCACATTGACCAGCAAGATGCCTTTATCTTCTTGCGGTACAAAAGCGGTAGACGTGGTTTTGGCAAAGAACACAACCGCAGCAACAGCAACCATGAAAAAAGCCACCAGTAACAGTGATTTTTTCACTAAGAATCCCGCCACCTGGCCATAACGTTCAGTGACGCGCTCGAGACCACGGTTGAAGGTTTTAAACCAATTTGCGGTGTTTTCACCACCCTGTTTAAGCACCAACGAACAAAGTGCGGGCGCTAAGGTCAAGGCGTTAATCGACGAGATCACCACCGAGATACAGATAGTCAACGCGAACTGGCGGTACATGATGCCGGTAATACCCGGTAGCATCGCCACTGGCAAGAAAACCGCCAACAGTACTAACGTAGAGGTAATGATTGGCCCGGTCACTTCTTTCATCGCCATTAAAGTAGCTTTGCGTGGTGAGATACTTGGATCCTTCGCCATCGTCGTATCGACGTTTTCGATCACCAAAATTGCATCATCAACCACGATACCAATGGCCAAGATCAAACCAAACAGCGTGACGGTGTTGATGGTAAAGCCCGTGGCGAGCATAACCGCAAAGGTACCGATCAGAGAGACAGGGATCGCCACAACCGGTATCAACGTTGCACGTGCACTCCCCAAGAACAAGTAAGTCACAGCAATCACCAGTAGAATCGCTTCAATCAGAGTCTTCACTACCCCTTTAATGGATTCCGCCACAAACACCGTTGTGTCATAGCTGGTTTCATACACCATCCCTTCAGGGAAATTGCCACTTAAACGTTCTAGCAGCGCCATCACTGCTTGCCCGCTTTCTAGCGCATTGGCATCAGATTGCAGCGACAGTGCCACGATCGACGCATCGCGCCCACGGAACTTACCGTTACCATCGTAGAACTTTTTCCCCAGTTCCACTCTGGCGACATCTTTTAAGTAAACGCTTGAACCATCTGGGTTGGCTCGCAATACCACATTCTCAAACTCGCTAACGCCCTCCAAACGCCCTTTTGTTACTAGGTTGAACTGAACTTCCTGAGGGTTATTGTAGGGCGCAGCACCAATACGCCCGGCGGCAACTTGGACGTTTTGCTGGCTTAATGCAGAATAGACATCCGAGGTGGTAAGCTTGAGGTTAGCCATTTTTTCAGGATCAAGCCAAACGCGCATCGCATACTCACCACCACCAATCACGTTAACTTCACTAATGCCTTTAACGCGCGCAAGTTGGTCTTTAACGTTGAGGTTGATGTAGTTGATTAAGAATTGATCGTCATATTTGCCATCGGGCGAATAGAAGTTCAGTACCATCAACAAATCCGGAGAGCGTTTTTTCACTGTCACGCCGACCATACGTACTTCTTGCGGCAGCTTTGACTCAATTTGGGCAACACGGTTTTGCACGTTCACCTGTGCCATGTCTGGATCGGTGCCGACATCAAAGGTCACATTTAGGCTGTACGATCCATCGTTGGCACTCTTGGACGACATGTAGATCATGTTTTCTACGCCGTTGACCGAGGTTTCGATCGGATCCGCAATCGCCTGCTCCACTACCTCGGCACTCGCGCCGGTGTAATACGCGGTCACGCTCACCGACGGTGGGCTAATTTTGGGGTATTCCGCAACGGGTAAAACCGCCAGAGCAATGGCACCAGCCAGCGTGAGAATAATTGAGATCACCAGTGCAAACTTGGGTCTCTGAATAAAGAAACGACTTAACATAACGCCTCCTTACTGCTTCGATTCGGCTGGCGTTTGCACACGCACTTGCATGCCGTTTCTCACACGCTGCAATCCTTGGGTGATAACAACGTCATCCAGCGTCAAGCCTTGGCGAATCACCACACCTTGTTCAACTTGTGCGCCTAAAGAGACATTTCGACGCTCTGCCACCTCCCCCGGTGTCATAACCATTACGAAATGCCCTTCAAGATCCGTCTGCACTGCACGACGCGGAACCACCACCACCGACTTAGCTTGTTTCTCTCGCAAATTGACTTTGATGTGTTGACCCGGCAGCAATTGATGATCGGGATTTTCCACTACCGCTCTCAATGCAATGGTGCCCGTTTTGGTATCAATGCGATTACCCAAGTAATCCAAGCGCCCTAAATGGGGATATTCTTTACCATTTTCCAGTTGCAGCTGGACTTCCACACCAGCCGATGGTGTAGAGCCATCTCCCTTTATTCTTTCGATACCGAGAGCCAAACGCTCACGCTCGCTAATGCTGAATGCAGTATGAATGGGATCGAGACTGACTAAGGTGGTTAAGATGCCTGAAGAAGGAGAAACCAGATCTCCCGTACTGACTTTGGAATCGCTAATGCGGCCTGAAAATGGCGCTCGAATTTGAGTATAAGAAAGGTTAACGTCCGCCAATTTCAACTGTGCGTTTGCCGCTTCAAGTTGCGCTTGTGCGCCCAGTAGACCAGCAGTCAAAGCATCAAATTCCGACTGCGAAATACTGCCACGTGGTAGCAAGTTCTTACCACGTTGATGATCTAACTCCGCTTTCTTCAATGAGGCTTTCGCTTGAGCCAGCGACGCCTTCGCACTGGCAACCTGAGCTTCAAACGACGATGGTTCAATGGTGTAAAGTAGCGCACCCTTTTCAACCAATTGGCCTTCCTCAAAATGGCGAGCTTTCAGATAGCCAGAGACTTGTGCAGTAATGTTGGTATCTTCAACCGCTTCCACACGCCCGATATAGGCGTTGCTAGGTTGATAATCTAACATCAGTATCTCTTGCGTCACGACCAGTGGCGCCATCGTATTATGCTGCTGAAGAGCTTTGTCCTCGCATCCTGCCAACAGAGCCGAAGCCACAATAAGTCCGACAATTGGTTTTAATTTCATACATTTACCATACTTATAAAACGAAGTTTTGTTTAAAATACGCAAGCTTGCTACAAGAATTGTCCGAGAACTATCAGATAAAAACTCAAAACTGTTTCAAACTGTAAAGGTCTGAAACGAGCAGAAAAGAAGGTTATCAACTGCATCGAGTTGTTGAACTGATGTAACACCGAATCCCTTGAAGCACGAGGGACATGAGCAAGATTCACCGGCTAAAGAAGCGGTTTTTCCATCGGATTGATGAGTGCAGAGAAGGCTTTTCAGCAGATATCATCAGTGATGACTATGTTTTTAAATAAAATACGTTATTATTCAGCCAACAGCCTAATGAAGAGAGGGTAATGAATGATTTCTAAATGGGCAAAACGCTTCTATCAAATGGCAGAATTAGTCGCCTCTTGGAGTAAAGACCCATCCACTCAAGTGGGTGCGGTGATCACCAAACAGAACCGTATCGTTTCTGTTGGCTTCAACGGATATCCACACGGTGTTTCCGATAGCGTCGACACCGACGAGCGTGAACTGAAATACCTCAAAACACTGCACGCCGAAGAGAATGCCATTCTATTTTCTAAACGTGATTTAGACGGATGTGAAATTTGGGTCACCCATTTTCCTTGCCCAAATTGTGCCGCAAAGATTATTCAAACGGGCATTTCGCGCGTGCACTGCCCTGAACAATCGGAAGATTTTCTTTCCCGGTGGGGTGACAAAATTGCCGTAAGCCAAGATATGTTCAATCAAGCAGGTGTCGAAGTAAATTGGCTTCCTGTCGATGAACTAGGCGAAGAAGGCGTACGCTGATCTCTCCGCCATTAAACGGCACGTTATTGAGGAAATTATTAAGGAAATAGCCCAGCAATGCTGGGCTATTTTTTGATGCATATAGAAGCGTTAAGCGTACTTTTTCGCTGTTAATTCCGCAATTTTCACGATCACCTGAACCGATTTTTCCATCTGTTCTATTGACGCAAATTCATGAATACCGTGGAAATTGTAGCCGCCCGTAAAAATGTTTGGACAAGGCAATCCCATGAAGGATAAACGAGCTCCATCCGTTCCACCACGGATAGGCTTAATGATAGGTTCAACATCGCACACTTCCATTGCTTGCTTCGCCAACTCAATCACATGTGGGAAAGGCTCAACTTTTTCTTTCATGTTGTAGTAGCTGTCGGTGAAGCAGATCTCAACCGAGCCATGCTTAAGTTGTGTGTTCATATCGTCCACGAGGGACTGCATAAGCGCCTTACGGCGAGCAATGCCGTCGCGCTCGAAGTCTCGAAGAATGTAGCCCAGCTCTGATCGCGCCACACCCATTTCGGCAGATTTGAGGTGATAAAAACCTTGGTAGCCTTCGGTGGTTTCCGGCGTTTCATCTGCTGGCATTCGGCAATGGAATTGCGATGCCAATGTCATTGCGTTCACCATTTTGTCTTTTGCTGTGCCAGGGTGAACACTCACACCATGAAAAATAACGTCTGCACTGGATGCATTGAAGTTTTCATATTCCAACTCGCCTTGTGGCCCACCATCAATGGTGTAGGCCCATTCTGCGCCAAAGCGTTCCACATTGAACAAATCCGCACCGCGGCCAATCTCTTCATCAGGCGTAAAGCCAATACAAATATCGCCATGTGGAATGCTTGGATTTTCCATAAGCATCTCAATGGCCGATAAGATTTCCGCAATACCAGCTTTGTTGTCGGCACCCAGCAAAGTAGTGCCATCTGTGGTAATTAAATTGTGACCATGTAGCGCATGCAGCTCAGGATACTGCACTGGAGAAAGCACTTCGTCTCCAATGCCGAGCGCGATGTCACCGCCATGATAATCTTCTATGATCTGCGGTTTCACATTTTTGCCAGAGGCGTCTGGCGCGGTATCCATGTGTGCGATAAAGCCAATCGCTGGAACTGGGTACGCCACATTACTTGGCAGCTTTGCCATCAAGTAACCATGCTCATCCAACTCAACTTGACTGAGACCAAGGTCAAGCAGCTCTTGTTTGAGATGCTCTGCAAACTTCATTTGTCCAGACGTGCTTGGGCAGCATTTCTTTTTAGGGTTTGATTGAGTATCAAACGTCACATAGCGAATAAATCTTTGTACTAAATGTTTCATGGCAATTCTCTTCTTCTTAGCCAACGAGAGTGGTGAATATAGTCATTATGGTGAAGACACCTGCTCTACGAGTTGTCGGGCATAGAATGAAGGCACAAGTTAGTGTGGTATGAACAACCCGACGCAACTATCTTACGCACTTGAAAAGATGAGAAATTGCTTTGAATCAGTTTTTCTGTCATTGACGAGGAATATTACGCAAACCATTCCATAGTGTATGTCTGTTAGCGCCCGACTATTTGATTGTTCAACTCACTCGCTAAATCACGCCAGTTTTTTACTTCAGCACGAAAATGTCGCCACTGTTTATCGCTCATGGTTTGGCTGATTTGGGGAATGTACTGGTTGGCTAACGCAATATTGAAATTCACTTTCTCGCTTAACTCAGGACTATAGTAACTCTCTGGTTGCAACAGAAGGCGCATCAAATTTTCATGTAGATAATGGGGATCATGCTTGTTGTTTAACAGTTGGCGGGCAACTTCCAACATTTTATTTCTATGCTCTTTCCAATGTGGTGTAGTGATTTGCAGTTCATCGGCCCAACGAACCACCAGCGCTTTTTGCTCTGTGTTTAAACGGCCAACCCACTTCTCTAGGCTCTCTTCGATGCGTTCAACATAACGACGCCGACGCTCTTGCTCCGACCAGCCACCGTATTTTTCATCCAACTCTTGATATTTTTTTGCCAAATTATTCAACAACTCTTGTTCTTGTTTGGCACTAAGGGAAAGTGTTAAAGCGTAGATATCTGGAGCGGCCCGCGTGGCGAGCCTTGCTGTGTGCTGCTTAATGGCTTCTCGCTGCTCGATAACAAATTCAGCGGACACTTGTGCAGAGGTGATCGTTTCCAACTGTTGTAGTTGTTTGGCGTAAAGCGGTAACTCTTCTTCTTGATGCCAGCGCAGCAATTGCTGCAAGCGTTCGTCCAACATTGCTTCTTGCTCGTTTTCCAATGTCACATAGTCATCGACATATTCGAGCACCACCCAATCGAGGTTGGTGTATAGAAATTTATTGGAACAGCCTAATAAAATAAAGGCCAAAGCAAGATAACTCAACGTCCGCCAAGTGGCTTTATTTCGCCCCAAACTTCCACATCCTAGTGTCATCAAACATCCTTTTCTCGCCCAAGTGATGCGTTATACGCGTGTGAATCAGTGACGGTTCACCCGTCACTGATTCTTTTTTTCTATGGCACACCATGGCCTTTTGAAGCCACCCACACTCGATACCACTGTTCACGGCTTAGCTCAATTTGCAATGCATTCACGGCACTTTGAACTCGCTCTATTTTGCCTGAACCAATGATAGGAATCGGTAGCGATGGCAGCTTTCTCACCCAAGCGTAAACCACTTCATCGATGCTCTGCGCACCAACTTCTTCGCGAATCGCCTCTAACTCTTTACGCACACGACTCTCCTGCTCGCCTTGGCCGGAAAACAGCGCGCCACCACCTAAACACGACCAAGCCATTGGGCGAACACGTAACATCTGCAGTTGGTCCAGAGTGCCATCGTGTACTACGTCAAATTGAAGAGGATTGATTTCCACTTGGTTAGTCACCAGTGGCTTACTCAATCGAGATTGAAGCAACTCAAATTGACGGGGAGAGAAGTTCGACACACCGAAGTGCTTCACCTTGCCCACTTTGTGCAGCTCGCTGAAGGCTTCCGCTACCTCGTCGGCATCCATTAAAGCATCAGGACGATGGATAAGTAGCACATCCAGCTCATCCACCCCTAAACGTTCCAACGAGTTGTTCACTGACTGATAAATATGCGCGGCACTGGTATCGTAATGGTTAACCTTACGATCTGGGTGCTTTGCCCCACATAAGTTAATGTCGCATTTCGTCACGATTTGAATATCGCTACGTAAGCTTTTGTCTAACGCCAACGCCTCACCGAATAAGTGTTCACACTCGTATTGTCCATAAATGTCTGCATGGTCAACCGTCGTGATGCCCATTTCGATATGTTGCTTTAGAAATGTTAAACGTTGCTGAGGGGTCATGTTCCATTCAGCCAAACGCCAATAACCTTGAACCAGCGCCGAAAACTCTGGCCCTTGTGGCGCTGTTACAACTTTCGCTACCATTGCGTACTCCTTATTTATCTTGTTAAATCCTAGACTTGTTTTGCCGTCGACTCAACGCGTAAACCCAAGGAATTCGAACTGGAGTACGAATTGATGAGTTTTGCCCAAAGATTAGCCAGCTTAATTGGCCAAGAGAGCGTCAGTGGTTTCGCTCGCCGTGTAGACCTGTCGGAAGCCCTGATTCGCAAGTACTTAAAAGGCACTGAGCCTAGTCTATCCAAGGCCAATCAAATTGCGATGCGAGCTAACTGTTCATTGGAGTGGTTAGCCACTGGCTGCGGCTATCTTTACCGACAAGCAGAAGTCGTCGATGAGCAGGCATTTAAAATGGCTTATCAATACGTAACGGGGCAAAAGCTCAACGAACAAGAATGGCCAAACCAACAACAAATAATTGCTGGCTATCAGTACCTGCGTGCGCACAAGAAAGCAGATGGTTTTTTAGATCAAGAAGGTATGGCAGCGTTCATTTCTCGTTCTTCTTTGGCGGCAGAAAACGAGTAATCACCAAGGTTATCCACTCACTATCATGGCTGATTTCGGCTAACACGCTGGGCTGTTGAAGGTGATACTGCGAAGCTGGAAGCCAACGCTGTGTTTGTGAATGCGTTCGGTATTTATTGATAAAAATGACCAAATTTTTATCAACAAGGTTTCTTTCCTTTTGAGTCTTGGCTTTGGCTAATTGTGCTTGCACATCGAATGAGTCACCCAACGCGGAAACCTCCGCAATCTGCATCAAATCTTTTCTTAGGTTCAACTGCAGTTGCGACCAATCCGCCATGTTGAAAGGCGTCATTAACTTCATGGTGACGAAATTTGTCTCAAACGTCACTTCACCTATGAATGTTTGCTGATAATAATTAAGCGCATCATAACAATAGACAGCTTCTCCATCTTGTTGTTCACAGCGATAACTATCTGATTCTTGTTCTACTTCTGCACTGGAAAGAGGGAGAGCAGCTTGTGTTATTTGACCAACGACGGACCAAGATTGCGCAATCACAACCCCACTCATCAATAGAGAAGCGATAGCAAAAATGTAAAGGGACAACGAGCTTAAATAACGACGCATTTGATTGATTTTTGAGGCAACAGAGGAGAGACAGCATAGAGCAAGATGTCAGGAAATCAATCATGGACAGCGCAAATTAATAAGGCGCACCTAGCAGTGCGCCTTTACCTCGTTACTCAATCGTGAGTCTGCGATTTGGGATTACTATAGATGCATCCCTAACAAAAAACGAGGAACTACAGTAGAGTTTTGATTCCATCCAAATTGTGTGTAAAACCTCACATCCCTCCTTATCGAGCAGCATGTTGCTTTACAATTTAAGTGTGGTTCAGATTGGTGAATTTGCAAGTGACACACCCGTTTATTAATGATACCTCCATCACATTTAGTACATCGTTAAATACGATTTCTGCAAAGCTAATTTGCATCTTTACTGATTAAGGCGTAACAGTGGTCAAGCTTATAATTCGTGCTTCAGCTATTTGTGTCGGAGAAGGTAAATGACCAAACGTGAGAGAATCATTCAGTCCGTATTAGTAAAAGTACCCAAGGATGCGATCAATCAGTTTCTCTCACACGGATCAACCCCTATTTCTGTGCTCTTCCTTGCGGCACTGGTTGGCGTATTGGCTGGGCTGGTTGGAACCTATTTCGAAATCGCCGTGCATTTTGTTTCTGAGACTCGGACGGAGTGGTTAAAGAGTGAAATTGGTCATTTGTTGCCCCTTTGGCTTGCTGCAATTTTGATCAGTGCTGCGCTTGCATTTGTGGGGTACTTTCTGGTTCATCGCTTTGCGCCAGAGGCCGCTGGCTCAGGTATACCAGAAATTGAGGGGGCGATGGATAATATCCGCCCTGTCAGATGGTGGCGAGTCATTCCCGTGAAGTTTTTTGGCGGCATGGGGGCACTGGGTTCTGGAATGGTACTGGGCCGAGAAGGGCCTACCGTTCAGATGGGTGGCGCCGTTGGTCGCATGGTCACTGACATTTTCCGAGTAAAAGATGATGACACTCGCCACTCTTTGCTCGCCTCAGGGGCGGCAGGTGGTTTGGCAGCCGCGTTTAATGCTCCGCTTGCGGGGATCATGTTCGTGGTCGAAGAGATGCGTCCACAATTTCGCTACTCGCTGATCTCTATTCGAGCTGTGATTATTTCTGCTGTCATGGCCAATATCGTGTTTCGTGCCATCAACGGCCAAGATGCGGTCATCACCATGCCGCAATATCAACCACCCGAGCTAAAAGCTTTGTGGCTCTTTTTGTTATTGGGCGCGCTATTTGGCGTATTCGGTGTGCTGTTTAATAAACTGGTTACTGTCGCACAAGACGCCTTTGTTGCCTTGCACAAAAACGATCGCAAACGCTATTTGATCACCGGAACCTGTCTCGGTGGCATCTTTGGTTTGCTATTGCTGTATGTTCCCGAGCTGACGGGCGGCGGCATTCATCTTATTCCAGACGTCACTAACGGCAACTACAGCGTTTCTCTTCTGGTGATGCTCTTTGTCGGACGAGTTTTGACCACTTTAATCTGTTTTGGCTCAGGAGCACCCGGCGGGATTTTTGCGCCTATGTTGGCATTGGGCACACTGTTCGGCTATGCCTTTGGTGCCACCGCGAAAATCCTACTTCCCGATCTTCCCATCGAGCCGGGCATGTTCGCCATTGCAGGCATGGGGGCTTTGTTCGCCGCTACGGTCCGCGCACCAATTACAGGAATTCTGCTCGTGATTGAAATGACCAACAACTATTACCTTATTTTGCCACTGATCATTACCAGTCTTGGTGCGGTGATTTGTGCGCAAGTTTGTGGCGGTAAGCCCATCTACAGCCAGCTTTTACATAGAACCATCAAGAACGACAAGTTACGTCAGCAAGATCTACCAGAGCAGCAAAACTCGTAAAAATTCCTCACTAATAATGCATCGGGATAAACGACTTTATCCCGATTTTTTGCGCTGAATTCGATTTTTTCCAAGCAACAACCACACAAAGTTGATACCATCCCTGAGCCCATTTTTCTCATGCGTATCTGATTTCTTGAATGTGCGGTTAAATGGTGCTGATTCTTCTATTAAGTCATGGTTAAGTGGGAACGGATCCCCACTCTAGAAAAGTAGTGCGTCGAATTGAGGTTAAATTCGCAAATGGAATTTTCGCTGAATTGGAGAAGGCTGGTTCAAGTCCAAAGTGTTCCTC
Source organism: Vibrio vulnificus NBRC 15645 = ATCC 27562 (assembly GCF_002224265.1). NCBI lineage: Bacteria > Pseudomonadati > Pseudomonadota > Gammaproteobacteria > Vibrionales > Vibrionaceae > Vibrio > Vibrio vulnificus. The sequence continues at coordinate 1,058,586 of NZ_CP012882.1, read as the reverse complement.
CTTCTCAAGCTGCATTAGCGTTGGGCATGATTGGTTTAGGCCAAGCTTGGGCTCTCTATTTACCAGAAGTTGGCGTACCTATTCGTCCTTTCCTTGCGGCTTTTGGTGCGATATTACTCTTACCTGTATTGGCCAAATATGCCACCAACGGCAAAACCTTTCTCAACGATATTCGTCATCCTCTGAGTGGAAGTTTGATGGCTCCAATGAGTATGGCGCTGTTGGTGTTGTGCGATTATTTGGCCGTCGTATCGCCGTTGATCGCCTACCCTCTTTGGTTTATGGCGGTTTTGCTGCACTTTACCATGATGGTGCTGTTTTTCAGTTTCCAAATCATGAATTTTAAGATGTCCAATATTGTGCCAAGCTGGTTCCTCTACCCAGTTGGATTGATCAGCAGCTCATTGGCCGGTTCTCAATTTGGTCACAATGTCTTTTCAGAAACGCTGGCTATGGTCTGTATTGGGATCTATTTTTTCCTACTGCCTCTGGTTCTCTACCGATTGGTGTTTTTTGGTTCTCTACCTAAGCGAGCAAGGCCAACATTAGCCATCATGGCCGCTCCGGTTAACCTTTCGCTCGCTGCATATTTGGTGAACTTCAAAGAGCCAGACCCTATCCTCACTGGCGCGTTAGCGGGCATCGCCATTACCATGACGCTGCTGATTTACCTATGCTACATTCGATTACTGAGATTGAAGTTCCAACCTTCCATCGCGGCCGTTACATTCCCATCGGTGATCAGTGCCATTGCGATGCATCGCTTAACCGCATTTTTTGCTGAATCCCACCCTCAATGGGCATGGCTGCATGATTTTGGTTTTCTTGAACTGAGTATTGCCACCGTGCTTGTTGTGTGGGTATCTGCTGGCTACGTTAAGATGTATTGGCCTGAAGTGTTCAAAACCAAACAAGTCGTTTAGCATCCGTTGACATGGATGCTGGGGTTCAAAGATTTTGTCAGGCATAAAAAACGCCCAACTCATAAGTTGGGCGTTTTTTGTATTAAATAGACTGTTGATTAACGCAGACCATGCAGAAACTCGGCCCGTGTCGCTGGGTTACTCTTAAAAATGCCACCCAATGCGGTTGTGGTCGTCTCACTGGTCGCGTCCATCACGCCGCGAGACTTCACGCAATAGTGTGTTGCGTCGATGGTTACCGCAACGTCATCCGATTCGAGTAAGGTTTGCAACGCCACTAGAATCTGTTGTGTCATACGCTCTTGCACCTGAGGACGCTGCGCAAAGAAACGAACAATGCGGTTGATCTTAGACAAACCAATGATTTTGCCACGAGGAATATAGGCCACCGCTGCTTTGCCATCGATGGTCACCAAATGATGCTCGCAAGTACTGGTTAAGGTGATCTCTTTCACTCGAACCATCTCGCTGACGTTCATCTTGTTTTCAATCACTGTAATCTTAGGGAAGTTCTGATAATCAAGGCCGGAAAAAACTTCGTCGACGTACATTTTAGCAATGCGTCTTGGCGTTTCTTCCAAACTATCGTCGGTCAGATCCAATTCGAGCAAAGAAAGGATCTCACGCATGTGGTGTTCGATTTTCTCTTTCTTTTCTTCACGACTGAACTGGTTCGGCACCATCGGCGTTTCCAAACCGCGCTTTTCTAACGCTTGTTTAACCAGTTGGGCGGATTCGCTAAGACCTGACATTCCACTTCCTCTTACATCTCAAGACTCTCATAAAGGGAAGAATACCCCTTTAGGATGGCTGACAAGGATACTCGGATTTTTGAATAATTACACCCATATTTTACTGAGGGTCATTCGTGCCACTCATCGATTTGTGCTAAAGTGCGCTAAAACCATAATTCAACGGAAATTCAATATGGGCTGTTGTGATGCACCTGGCTTAATGCCAATTGAAGATGCGATGGAAAAGATGCTTTCCCGCATTAAACCGATTCAAACAACGTTAAAACTACCGCTTGCTGAAGCGCTTGGTTATGTCTTAGCTGAAGATATTCTTTCCCCCATTAATGTGCCTCCTTTTGATAACTCTGCAATGGATGGATACGCGATTCGCCTTGCCGATTTAGAGCACAACCAACCACTACCGCTTGCGGGCAAGTCATTTGCAGGCCAGCCTTTTGACGGGGAATGGCCGCAAAACAGTTGTATTCGCATCATGACGGGCGCAAAAATCCCAGAGGGATGTGACGCCGTCATCATGCAGGAAAACACCGAAGCGAGCGACGAAGGTATTGTCATCCAACAGTGCCAGATTAAGCCGAACGAAAACATTCGACCAACAGGCGACGATATCCAAGCGGGCGACTTAGTCTTGGCCCAAGGGGCTCGCCTCACGCCTCGCGATATTCCAATGATTGCCTCTTTAGGCATCAGCCACGTTACGGTGGTCAGAAAACCCCGTGTCGCCTTCTTTTCTACTGGTGATGAGCTCAAATCGCTGGGTGAACCACTACTGGAAGGTCAGATCTACGATAGCAACCGCTACGGCATTAAGCCGCTGATTGAGAACTTTGGCTGCGAAGCCATCGATCTCGGCATCATTCCTGATTGCCCTGAAACATTAAAAAACACCTTCGAAAAAGCCCAATCACTAGCGGATGTGGTGGTGACTTCTGGTGGCGTCAGCGTGGGCGAAGCCGACTACACCAAAGACATTTTGGAGCAGCTAGGCGAAATCGGATTTTGGAAATTGGCGATCAAACCGGGTAAACCCTTTGCTTTTGGCAAACTCAGCACCGCGTGGTTCTGCGGTCTGCCAGGTAACCCCGTTTCTGCCGTTTTAACGATGTATGTTTTGGTTCAGCCAATGCTGGCCAAATTGGCAGGCCATTCACAATGGAAGGCTCCAGAGTCCATACCTGCCACAACACGAACGGCGTTTAAAAAGGCCCCCGGTCGTACCGACTACCAACGCGGCATCTACACCATTGAGAATGGTCAGTTCTTTGTCGAAACAACTGGGAATCAAAGCTCTGGCGCGTTTCGTTCAATGAGCTTGGCAAATTGTTTTGTGGTTTTAGAACGAGAGCGTGGACGTGTTGAAGTGGGTGAAACCGTCAATATCGAATTGTTTAACTCAACCCTATTTTAGGAGCTGAAGGTGGAGATTCTTTCCGATCAGGAAATGCTGCGCTACAACCGCCAAATCATCCTACGTCAGTTTGATTTTGAAGGCCAAGAAGCTCTCAAACAGAGTTCCATCTTAATTTTGGGTGCCGGTGGCCTTGGCTGTGCTGCGAGTCAATATCTGGCGACTGCGGGGGTCGGCAGGCTGACATTGATTGACGACGATATTGTTGAGTTGTCCAATTTGCAGCGCCAAGTCCTGCATCACGATGCGGATATTGGGCGTAAAAAAGTCGAGTCGGCAGCACAGTCGCTGCGAGAGCTGAATCCTCACATCGAAGTGTTAACGGTGGCGCAGCGTCTTAGCGACTCTGAGCTTGAAACTTTGATCAAAAACCACAGCTTAGTGTTGGATGCCAGTGACAACGTTGAGACGCGCAATCAATTGAATCGCCTCTGCTTTGCGACCAAGACACCATTGGTATCTGGCGCTGCGATTCGCATGGAAGGCCAGGTGAGCGTTTTCACCTACCAAAACGCTAATGAGCCTTGCTATCAATGTCTTAGTGCACTATTTGGTGCAAATGCGCTAAGTTGTGTCGAAGCAGGGGTCATGGCACCGGTCGTTGGCATCATAGGTGCCGTTCAAGCGATGGAAGCGATCAAAGTGTTGGCTCAATTTGGTACCCCAAAAAGCGGTAAAATTTTGATCCTTGACGCCATGTCGATGTCTTGGCGAGAAATGAATCTCATGAAACTGCCCGCTTGCCCAGTGTGCAACGATGATTCACAACGCAACTGTGATTCACAACATACAAGCGAGAGTTGATTGAAACGCCCTCCTATATTGTGGAGGGCTTTTTTTAACGATCCACTTCTGCCGTGGTTGCGATAAAAGGACATGGTTACAACGGAAGGAAATTGTTTTATCTTGGCCCTAAACGCTAATAACCAATTGTTTTGACGAGCATTCGATGAGACCACTCATAAAAGGATTTGGATTACTGTTGTCAGGCATCGCTTTGCTTATCTCGCTGCAACACCTGCTAAGAGATAAGCCGGATAATGAGAGGATTCACGCAATACTGCTTAGCAATACGTTAACTCAATCTTTAGATGGGCATCGACGTTATTTAACGGTCAAGCTCCCAGACTCCAGCGTGCTGAGATTGACAGTCAAACCCGACAATGATTGTCTGCCACCTGCGCAAGTACTTTTAGCGAAAGGAACAAACGCGCTCACCAAGCAACCTCGCTATCACTTTATTGAATGTCAGAAACCATAAGGAAATCACTCTATGTCCCCGCTTATTTCTGCCAGTGAACTGAATGAGATTAAACAACAACAAAATTTGGTCATTTTAGATGCCAGCATGGAGTTCACGATTCCCAATGCTGAGCCCAAAATTTTCGGCAAGGTCATCCCTGGTGCTCGTCGATTCGATTACGACCACGAGTTCTGCGATCTTTCCAGTGCTTTGCCTCATATGATGCCCGATCAAGCAACCTTCAATGAGAAAGCACAGCAGATCGGTTTAAACAATGATAGCCATATCGTGGTCTACGATAACGCGGGCACTTACGCCTCGCCAAGAGCTTGGTGGATGCTAAAAGCGATGGGACATCATAACGTTCAAGTGCTCAATGGTGGCCTGAAAGCGTGGATTGACGCAGGCTTTGAAACCCAAGACAACTTTGAAGCAGCATCACAGATTGGCGTATTCAACGGACAAATCGATCCAGATTATTTCTTAAATGCCGATATTGTTCTGAAGCACAGTAATTTGCGCTCCGCCTCAATTGTCGATGCACGATCTATGGAACGGTTTTTAGCTCAGGTCCCAGAGCCCAGAGAAGGTATACGCAGTGGCCACATTCCGGGTTCCCTGTGTTTGCCGTTTTCACAACTGATGGACAAAGGCCATATTAAACCTTTGTCTGGTTTGCAAGAGGCTTTCGAGTCGCTACCATTAGACCAGAGTAAACCGATCATTTTCAGTTGTGGCTCGGGGGTCACTGCATGCATTTTGCTATTAGGCGCATACCTAATCGGTTACAAAAATTTGTCTGTCTACGACGGTTCATGGACGGAATGGGGAGCCAACCCTCAATTACCTATTGAACCTTAACGAAGACAGCGTCAAACAGAAGGCAAAGAATGGCTGGAATGAAGAAAAATATTTGGCTGCTATATTGGGTCCTCGTGGTGGTTACCATGGGGCTTTTTATCCTTTTTGGCCATAATTTCTATCATTCCAACCTACAGAAATACCAAGATAAGCAACTGCTGCAACTTGAGCTTTTTGCGGCTTCCGTCGACTCACTGTTCAAAAGCCAAGAATCCCTACTCGAAGTGGTTGGGCATCAATTAGTCGAGCAAAGCGATTTCACTCGGACGGCAGCCATGCAGATACGGCCGCTACTCGATAACTTGATGCGTATTCATCCTATTATTGCTGGTTTTGGCCTTGCCAATCCTAACGGTGACTTTATCGCGGTCAGCAGCAATGTCGATTTAGCGCGAGCAGAAAACTTAATCGCCAACCCCGCGACAAAAGTTGGTTTCACCGAAGCACTCAATTCCAATCGTATGGTATTGGGGCATACCTACTATTTTGATGCCATCGATTCCTTGGTGATTCCCATTCGCAAGTCCATTCGCAATCAGCGCGGTGAAGTGGAAGCCGTCATGACCGCGGGACTAAAAGTCGAGTCGACACTGGTTTTTCGCAACAATATTCATGCTAACCCCTACAATATTGTGAGCCTGATACGAGAAGACTTGTACCGCACTTTTGTTTCTGCCGACGCCTCCCTCGTCAATCGTTACGATGCACCCATTGATGATCATCGTTACAAAGAGGTCATCGCCGCGGCGGCTTCTCAGTTATCGCTTTCCGAACCGGAACTCAAAGCTTCTCAAAAAGCCGTCACAGTGACGACAAATGGCCCCCAAGTCTCCTATCTAATGACAGTGAAATACCTGTCGGATTATAAAGTTTGGGCCGTTTCTGCTACTGAAATGCATTTTATTCGTCAACAGTTTTACAGCCAACTCGGCTTCTACTTGCTGATCTTCACTATCTTACAGCTCGCGTTTTACGGCTTAGTGCGCTCGATCGCCAACAACGAACAACAAACCATTGAACGCTTAAATAAGCAAGCGACACACGACACCTTAACTGGCCTGCCAAACAGACTCTATTTGCGCAATAACGTAAACAGTTGGCTCAAAAATAAAACGTCGCCTTTTTCACTGCTGTTCATCGATATGGATAACTTTAAAAGTGTCAACGACACTCATGGTCACGATTTTGGTGACCATGTTCTAAAACAAATCACGCAACGATTAGGTTCATTCAACAACGACCAACGCTTGCTGGTGCGTGAAGCCAGCGATGAATTCATTTTATTGGTAAAAGAGAGCGATCCTGCGTTACTTAAGTCATTGGCCACTACCATGATCGCTAAAATGGCCGAGCCGTATGTGATTAACGACGTTCAGTTCCTATTAAGCTGTAGCGTAGGCATCGCCGTTTATCCCACTCACGGCAATGACCTCGACGCGTTACTTCGCGCCGCCGATATCTCGATGTATCGTGCCAAACAAGAGCGTAACTCGTTCAATATTTTCACCACTGAAATGCAAGAGCAGCATTTATACAAAACGAAAGTTGAACAACGTTTAAGATTTGCGATTGAACAACAAAAGCTCTTTATGGTTTACCAACCTCAGGTTGATATGGATGGCAAGCTGCATGGTGTCGAAGCCTTGGTTCGCTGGCAGGACGAAGAGCTCGGTTTTGTCCCACCCGATCTGTTTATTCCTGTCGCCGAAAGCTCAGGACTCATGGTTAAACTAGGTAAATTCATCATTGAACGCAGTGTCAGTGATATTGCGACTTATGTATTACCACAACGTCAAGACTTGAATCTCTCAATCAACATATCTGTGAAACAGTTTATTCAGCAGGATTTTGCTGAGCACCTTCTCACCACCATCGACACAGCAAGACTCGATAGAAAACGCATTACGCTCGAAATTACAGAAAACCTGTTTATTGAAGATCTTGAGCAGTTCAAACCCATTTGTAACGAGATGAACCACCAAGGGCTTAAAATCTCTCTGGATGATTTTGGCACCGGCTATTCCTCGTTAAGCATGCTGAAAGATCTACCCATTGATGAGCTGAAGATCGACAAGAGCTTTGTTGATCACATTGAGAATGACGCAAAGTCTTTCAACATGGTCAAAAACATCATCGCTATCGGGAAAAACTTTGGCATGGCAGTGTTAGCTGAAGGGGTAGAAACGGAGTTGCAAGCGAACAAGCTGGCGGAATGTGGTTGCGACTTGTTACAAGGCTATTACTACGCGAAACCGCTCAATGTCGAGCAACTGCAAAGCTATCTGGACGAACAGACGGAAAAATAGACGCTCATACCCAATTACGGCGAAACAAAAACCCGCTAAAACAGCGGGTTTTTATATAAAAGCCAATGATTGAACTTACTTGCTCGTCATTTCAGCGTGCATGGTATCAACCAATTTACCGCTTGGATCGCCAGAAAGTTCCCACGTAAAGATACCTCCAAGATTCGATTGCTTCGCCCACTGTGCTTTCGCTTTAATCGAGCGCTGATCTTCAAATGAGATAAAGACTTTTTTCTCTGGGTTCCACAAATAAGGTGCTTGAGACTGTTCGTCGTAGTTGTACTGATAGCCTTGTTTCTCTCCATAGTTCTTTACCAGATCCCAGAACATGAAGTAACCATTCTCGCCAGTGCCAAATTGCGCGCCTTGTTCAGAGAGCAAGTCCCCTTTCGGCGCTTGACCGTCATAATCTTGTGTTCCCTGCCATCCACGACCATAGAACGCTGCGCCAATCACGAGCTTCTCACTTGGAATACCAAGTTCAATCATTTGGTTGATGAAAACATCTGCGCCCATACCCCACCAACTGCGTTCTGTTGCATGCAAATTGGTAGTGTGTCCGGTCTGCTGCCCCCACCCACCGAGGAAATCGTAGGTCATTGCAAACATGTTGGTGAGATAAGGCTGTGCGGCTTTCCAATCGATTTGTGCCGCTTTCGCGCCCACACCAACCGCTGTTGATAGTTCATACTCTCGATTGGTTTTCTTTTCTAACGCGTCAAGATCGGCACGCAACGTTTTGACTAGGTAAGTAAAAGCATCACGCTCTGCCACTTTCTGTTCATCAGACAGTTTCGTCGCAGGATTCCAAGGGGACGTGGTTAAGCCACCACCACCAGGGTATTCCCAATCCAAGTCAATACCATCAAAGAAGTCATATTGTTTGATAAGTTCAACGGCGGTTTTCGAGAACTGCGCCATTGCTTTAGGATCCTTGGCCATTGCATGGAAAGGCTCGGACATGGTCCAGCCACCAAAAGAAGGGAGAATTTTAAGATCTGGGTGCTGCTTTTTCAGTTCTGCAAGCTGGGCAAAATGGCCTTTGAATGGTACCTTCACCGAGACGTTGCCGAAGTCTTTTTCTAAGGCGGCTTCGGTATCAACGACAATCGCACTGAATGGCTCTTTGCCTTCACACTGTTTGGCTACCAACTTTTGTACCGTCTCTGATGCTCCAGTGTGAGGACCACACATGCTTAAAAAGGCGTAGATAACATGAGTCAGCTTTTCTGCAGGTATGTCTTTTACTGTATATGGATTAGATGCATTCGCGTACTGCCAGTCAGCAAAATAACCCGCAACTACTTTTTCTTGTGCCATTACGCTGCCAGCAAACGTGCTGAGTAAAGCAGCGGTTATCAGTGTTTTTTTCATAAGTCCCTCCAAGTAACTGTTTTAAAAGTACTCCTCGGGATTATTTTCAGCTTAGAAATCAAATCAGGCTGCGAGTCATTTATAAACTCTCGCAGCCTGATTGCACAAGTTGCATAAAAATATGCCACCTGAATTGCTATTGCGCTTTTCCTTGCATCTGCTCGTCAAGGTTCAGTACGGTGAGCGCATTACTCACGCTCGTAGCAATAACGTCAATGGCTCCCGTTCTCAGTGCGCCAAGCAGTGCTAATGGCTTACTGTTCTCGGCAGCGATAGCGATGACTTGGGAGATCGGCCTAAACTCTTCAATACCTAGACCAATCACACGATCACTCATCACCGTATTCGCGACGTTGCCATAAATATCGAAAAAGTCATAACCCGCAAAATCCCCCACAACCCCTTGCTGTAAGCGAGACTGCACCACTTCATCGGGGGTAAACCACCCTAGATCGACCATATAGCTGTTTTCACTCATGTCACCGATGCCAATCAGGGCGATGTCGGCTTTACGCGCAAGATCGAGGGTCTGTTTCACTGTCGCGTTTTGCATGAAGGCCATCTTCTGCTCGCGGTTTTCGGCGTACGCCGGCGCATAGAGTGTTTCTGATGTGCCACCATATTTTTTCGCCAACTGGCGGCAAATATGGTCAGCGTTAAACATACCGCCGCGAGGGTGAATGCCACCAATCCCACAGACAAATTTGCAGTCACGCGGGGTAATGACACCAACGTGGTGCGCAACCGCAGAGACATTTCGCCCTTGCCCAACCGACACCACCATGCCATTTTTTAATGTGCTCGTTAGGTAGTTTGACACCAAACCAGCCACTTGCTGGCGCTGTGCTTCTTCGTGGTGTTGGTCAAGCGCGACTAATGCTCGCTTCACACCAAAGCGTTCAATTAAACGCTGCTCAATTTTGGCACTGAACACCGGGTGATACTTCACGGTGATTTCGACGATCCCTTCGTCCCTTGCTTGCTTAAGCATTCGGCCCACTTTGGCGCGAGAAACCGAAAACTTCTTTGAAATCTCTTCCTGAGTAGCGCCATCCTGATAGTAAGCGACCGAGATCTCCGTCAGAAGATCCGTGCTTTCAATCGATATATCTTGGTTTGAACTGCTCATATTTACTCTCACCCTCATTTCAGAGTGCTATTTTAATCTGTCATTGAGCGTATGCTCATTGACTTAGCATATGTTACACACGATTCTAACCGCAACTTTTGCTCATTGAAATGACATTTTCTCAGTAAAGATTTTGTTAATGACTTTTGCTCACTAAACCTTACTGAGTAAGGGCAAACGTTTAATTGTTGTTTGTTCGATTTTACGCGAAAAAAAACGTTGATGAGCATCACCTTAAAGCTCATTCAACCATTGACTTTCCTACACGTTAGGATAAATATGGACACATCATTTACTCAGCCATCGAGCAAATGTTCAAAACAAATGTTCGGTCGCTAAATTTTTTCTGATGAATAGAGCGTGCATTGTAAAAATCGCACTAAACTATTCGCTAGTCAGTTTACAAATGTATTGGCTTAGGTGTGTACACCGAGCGATAGCCCGTTATATAGGATGATCGATTATGAGCAACAAGTTAGAGCAACTTCGCAAGCTAACAACTGTCGTAGCAGACACTGGTGAAATTGATGCAATCAAAAAATACCAACCAGAAGATGCAACAACAAACCCTTCTCTGATTCTTAAAGCTGCTCAAATCGCTGAGTATGCGCCTCTGATCGATGCTTCTATCGAGTATGCAAAAACTCAAAGCGATGACAAAGCACAGCAGGTTCAAGACACTTGCGACATGCTTGCAGTAAACATCGGTAAAGAAATCCTAAAAACAATCCCTGGTCGTATTTCTACAGAAGTGGACGCACGTCTTTCTTACGACATGGAAGGCAGCGTAGCGAAAGCTCGTCAGCTAGTAAAAATGTACAACGATGCTGGCATCACAAACGATCGCATCCTTATCAAACTAGCGTCAACTTGGGAAGGTATCCGCGCAGCGGAAATCCTAGAGAAAGAAGGCATCAACTGTAACCTGACTCTACTATTCTCTTTCGCTCAAGCGCGTGCTTGTGCTGAAGCGGGCGTATTCCTGATCTCTCCATTCGTTGGTCGTATCATGGACTGGTACAAAGCGAAAGAAGGTCGCTCTTTCGAAGCTCAAGAAGATCCAGGCGTACTGTCTGTGACTAAGATCTACAACTACTACAAAGAGTACGGCTACAAAACCGTCGTTATGGGTGCAAGCTTCCGTAACATCGGTGAGATCCTAGAACTGGCTGGTTGTGACCGTCTGACTATCGCGCCTGCTCTACTTGCAGAACTTGAAGCGGCTGAAGGTGAAGTGGTTGAGAAACTGGTTGACTCTAAAGGCACAGCAGAGCGTCCAGCACCAATGACGCACGCGGAATTCCTATGGGAGCACAACCAAGACCCAATGGCGGTTGAGAAACTGGCAGAGGGTATCCGTAACTTCGCCGTTGACCAAGGCAAACTAGAAGCGATGATTGCAGCGAAACTGTAATCACACAGAATCAAACTAGGGGAACGCAAACGTTCCCCTACTTATTTCCTCTTTAGACTCAAATAATATTCGGTATTTATTATGGATCGTAAACATTTAGCTAATGCAATCCGCGCACTCAGCATGGACGGCGTACAAAAAGCAAACTCAGGCCACCCAGGCGCACCTATGGGTATGGCGGACATCGCTGAAGTTCTTTGGCGTGGCCACCTAAACCACAACCCATCAAACCCAGAGTGGGCTGATCGCGACCGTTTCGTACTCTCTAACGGCCACGGCTCGATGCTGATTTACTCGCTACTGCACCTAAGCGGTTACGAGCTTTCTATCGATGATCTGAAAAACTTCCGTCAATTGCATTCTAAGACTCCGGGCCACCCAGAATACGGCTACGCGCCTGGTATCGAAACAACCACAGGCCCTCTAGGTCAAGGCATCACCAACGCGGTTGGTATGGCAATGGCTGAGAAAGCGCTCGCAGCGCAGTTCAACAAAGAAGGCCACGACATCGTTGACCACTTCACTTACGTGTTCATGGGTGATGGCTGTCTGATGGAAGGTATCTCGCACGAGGCATGTTCTCTAGCGGGTACGCTAGGCCTTGGTAAACTGATTGCATTCTGGGATGACAACGGCATCTCTATCGACGGCCACGTTGAAGGTTGGTTCTCTGACGATACGCCTAAGCGTTTCGAAGCGTACGGCTGGCACGTTATCCCAGCTGTGGATGGTCACAATGCTGAAGCGATCAACGCAGCAATTGAAGCTGCTAAAGCGGATCCTCGCCCAACTCTAATCTGTACTAAAACTATCATCGGTTTTGGTTCACCAAACAAATCAGGTTCACACGACTGTCACGGTGCACCACTAGGTGCGGAAGAAATTGCCGCAGCTCGTGAGTTCCTAGGTTGGGAACACCCAGCATTTGAAATCCCTGCTGACGTATACGCAGAGTGGGATGCAAAAGCAGCTGGCGCGGCAAAAGAAGCCGCTTGGAATGCGAAGTTTGATGCGTACGCAGCAGCGTACCCAGTCGAAGCTGCGGAGTTTAAACGCCGCGTAAATGGCGAACTGCCAGCTCAGTGGGAAGAGAAAGCAAACCAAATCATTGCAGATCTTCAAGCAAACCCAGCGAACATCGCATCACGTAAAGCATCGCAAAACGCGCTAGAAGCGTTTGGTAAAATGCTGCCAGAATTCATGGGCGGCTCTGCTGACCTAGCGCCTTCTAACCTCACCATGTGGTCGGGTTCTAAATCGCTAGAAGCAAACGACTTCTCTGGTAACTACATCCACTACGGTGTACGTGAATTTGGTATGACTGCGATCATGAACGGTATCGCGCTACACGGCGGTTTCGTTCCTTACGGCGCAACCTTCCTGATGTTCATGGAATACGCACGTAACGCAATGCGTATGGCCGCTCTGATGAAAGTGCAAAACATCCAAGTTTACACACACGATTCTATCGGTCTTGGCGAAGATGGCCCAACTCACCAACCGGTTGAGCAAATCGCATCGCTGCGTCTAACGCCAAACATGAGCACATGGCGTCCATGTGACCAAGTGGAATCGGCAGTTGCATGGAAACTGGCGATTGAACGTAAAGATGGTCCATCGGCACTGATTTTCTCTCGTCAAAACCTAGCACAGCAACCACGCAGTGCTGAGCAAGTGGCAGACATCGCCAAAGGTGGTTACATCCTGAAAGACAGCGATGGTAAGCCTGAGCTGATCCTAATCGCGACGGGTTCAGAAGTTGAGCTAGCAGTGAAAGCGGCTGAACAACTAACGGCTGAAGGTAAGAAAGTACGTGTGGTTTCAATGCCTGCTACTGATACTTTCGACAAGCAAGACGCGGCTTACCGTGAATCTGTATTGCCATCAGACGTAACGGCACGTATCGCTATCGAAGCGGGCATTGCGGATTTCTGGTACAAGTACGTTGGTTTCGACGGTCGCATCATCGGTATGACGACTTTCGGTGAATCAGCACCTGCTGACCAGCTGTTCGAAATGTTCGGTTTCACGGTAGAAAACGTGGTGAACACAGCGAAAGAACTTCTCGCGTAATCACGATTTCAGACCAAATCGAATTCAAAGCCCTGCTTTATTTAGCGGGGCTTTTTATTATCCTTACAATCTTGCCATGTCGAGCGAGGCTAACACACCCGTCGATTTTGCCCACCTTCCACTGGCTGCACAAACGCACAAACCGCTTTCTTCTTGCATCAAGCATTCTGTTTGCCATCTTTCATCTATAGTTAAAACATCACCGCTATCAAGCCGTCACAAGAAGCGATGCCCGATCCAAAAACACCCCTAAGCTATTGAGGAAGTAACATGGTGAGCAAACGAACTATTCACATACTGTGGTTGTCTCTAGTTTCCTTGCCCTGCTTCGCAGCGGATTTGACGGTAAGGGTACTCACTCAACAACGGGAACCGCTTGAAAACGCGGTCGTGCTTCTCAAGTCAGAAGCGCTTCTTCAATCTCTCCAGCCGATGCCTGTCACTGAATTAAGCCAAAACCACCGAACTTTTACCCCGAATGTATTGGTGATCACTAAAGGCAGTGCTGTTGAATTTCCTAATCGTGATAGAGTTCGACACCATGTTTACTCGTTCTCAAACGCAAAAACATTTGAACTCAAACTCTATTCAGGTCGGCCTGAAAAACCCGTCGTGTTTGATAAGGCGGGGGTTGTTGAGATTGGCTGCAATATTCACGATAGCATGCTGGCATGGATTCTAGTCTCCGACACGCCACTCTTTGCCAAAACAAACAATCAAGGTGAAGTGTATTTCACACAGCAACAAGCCGATACCTATCAGATTGAAGTGTGGCATTCTGCGTTACCCTTTGGCTCTCCCTTAGTCACTCAAAGCGCCGTTTTAACTGAAAACAATACTGCTGTCGAAGTGGTGATGCCCGCGTTAGGAGGGAATCTGTGAACTCGCTATTGGGCCACTACCTACGGACTAGTCTTTCCCGTCGGTTTATCACGTTCGTTCTTGCCTTTCTCATTTCGATCCAATTTGTCAGTTACACATTGGTGCAAGTGACGGTAGAAGCCCACATTCGCGAAGAGATACGAGAGACGCTCGAGGTCTCGAAGCGAGTATGGGATCAGTTATTGACTCAAGCCAGTTTCCGTTTACAAGAAAACGCCGACCTACTGGCATCTGATTTTGGCTTTCGCACCGCGGTAGCCACCCAAGATCAACAAACTATTACCTCAGCACTGCAAAACAACGCAGCCAGGGTGGATGCCTCTATTGCTGTGCTTATCGATCACCAATGGGAACTGCAGGCGCTGTCTGAAGACAACATTTCCGAAGCCTCACGCAAAGATCTCGTCACCGCCATTAAACAGTTTACGACCGCGAGGCCATACCATCTCATGATCTACAAAGGTAAGCCGACTCAGTTTGTCCTCGCGCCAATCAGAGCGCCGCGCATTATTGGTTATGTGCTGTTTGGTTTTGAGGTCTCCCACCAGCGTATCAGTCTTGCAAGCCAATTGGCTGGAGTTGATATTGCGCTACTTTCATCTCTCAGCGATTCATCGAACATTTACGTGGTATCAAACGAAGCGCCAATAAAAGCCTACTTCTCTTCCTTGCCTGAACCTCGCACCATCGCGAGTTCAACTATGCAGGATCGCTCCATCGCCGACAGAATCTTCGTCACCGAAACGCTGACGGAAAAACTGCCGAACCAGCATTGGATTCACGTTGTTTTCCTTGAATCTTTGGATGCGGCAAGCCTTCGCTTTGATAAGCTTGCGTCTCAATATTTATGGGTATCTGGATTGGCGATTGTGCTCTTCACTCTTGCCGTTCTCGCCTTATCTCATCGCGTTATCCGCCCTTTAATCACACTCACCAAAGCAACCAAAGCACTCGCCGACGGCAACTACACGGCAACGATTGAAGGTACACAGCGTCCTGATGAAATTGGTCAACTGACACGGGGATTTGATCAAATGCGCGGACGTCTTGAGGAGCAAAAACAGACCATCACTCAACTCGCTTACTTCGATACTTTGACGCATCTCCCAAACCGGGAAAACTTCCGACAACACTTGAAACAAGCGCTGGCCCATCCATCGCTCAAGTCAATTTCGGTCATCACCATCAACCTAGACCGCTTCAAACACATCAATGATGTACTGGGTTACCATGTTGGCGATGCGGTGTTGCAAGAGATGGCGCAAAGACTCACGTTAACCTCGGAAAGCATTTCTCTTTTTGCGGCTCGAATCAGTGGTGACGAGTTTGTGTGTGAAATTAAAACCAACAGTGGTGAGCTGGCTGACAGTGTTGCAACGCTCAAGCAACGTCTTGATACCCCTTTCTATATCAACGATACCCCAATTGATATCAGTGTCTCTATCGGAGTCGCCACTTGGCCAAGCGATGGCGGGGATGTTGACAGCTTAATCAACGCCTCCCAGATCGCCATGTACAGCGCCAAACGCAAAAAAGAACAAGTGGTTTTCTACGACAGTGCCTTAGTCACCGCCATTCCCGAGAACCTTTCGCTATTGTCAGAATTGAGGAAGGCGCTATTACAAAACGAGTTACGCGTCTATCTTCAACCCAAAGTCACGGCCACAACCAAAGTGGTGTCGTCAGCAGAGGCGCTGATTCGCTGGCAGCATCCGGAAAGAGGCTTGCTTGCCCCCTTCTTCTTTGTGCCTTTTGCTGAACAAACGGGTTATGTAAGGGAGTTGACGCGCTGGATGATACAACAAGTAATTCAGCATTGGCGCGAGTTACAACCACTCTCCGGTCAACTGACCATTTCGGTCAATCTCTCGACGTGGGATTTGATTAACCCGCAACTAATCGATGACTTAAAACACTGGCTCAGCGAATACAATGTTCCTGCCAGTGGCCTCTGTTTAGAAATCACGGAAAGCGCCATCATGGATGATCCAGCAACATCAGAACTGACGTTGCTGCAGTTGTCTCAAATGGGCTTTCATCTCTCTATCGATGACTTTGGTACTGGCTATTCTTCCCTTGGCTATCTACAGCGGTTACCCGTCAATGAATTGAAAGTCGACAAATCGTTTGTCTTAAACATGCTGGAAAATCCAAATGATAAGGTGATCGTGAGTTCCACCATCCACCTTGCGCATAGTTTAGGGTTACAGGTGGTGGCAGAAGGCGTGGAATCCTACGCCTTATTTGAATCACTTAAAGAGCTAGGCTGTAATGAAATACAAGGCTATTGTGTAAGCAAACCAATAGCCTTGGAAGAATTTATTGCATGGCGAGAAGAGTGGATGCAATCGAACCCATACACGGTGGAGAGTTTGCAGAAAAAAGGTTAGAACCCGCCGAATCAAACAGCGACGGGGTTTGCTTTTATCATCGCTGCACCTATTTCTCTTCAAATCGATAGGCAAGCTGATAGAAATCGTCCACTCGAGACTTCAGCTTCTGGCTGTTTTCTTCCACGGAATAGGTCGCTGCAAGATTTTGTTCCGAAGTGGTCACAATCGAATGAATGTGTTGATTCACCTGACTGGAGAGTTGCATTTGATTGTCCGCCGACGCTGCTACTGTCTCCATCAATTGACTCATAGAGCACATCATTTTCTCCACCTCCAATAATCGTTCAGCGCTGATTGCGGCGACTTCTGAACACGATTCCGTTTGCTGTTTATTCTCTAGAATGTCGTTTTGCCAAGATTGAATGGTAGCCAGCATGGTGTCGATACTGCTTCTAATTTGCAGTGTGGCATTTGACGTTCTGCCCGACAATGCACGAACTTCATCAGCGACCACCGCGAAACCTCGACCTTGCTCACCGGCCCTAGCCGCTTCAATCGCAGCGTTCAAAGCCAGTAAGTTCGTTTGTTCCGCAATGCCACCAATTTCCTCCATAAACTGACTGACTTTCTGTGCCTGTTCGGATAACTGATACGTTGTTGCCGTCGCTTTTTCAGCCTGCAGCATCAACTGTTCTAAGTTCCGATGGGTTTGATCGATACTTTGCTTTGCCGCAACGCAGCGCTGAGCTGTTTCTTCGATTAGGCGATCAGCGTCTTGCGTGCTGCTCACTACTGATTGAGCCGCCACCTCCATCGAGTCCGTCGCTTGTTGAACTTGGCGAATATCCGACGCCTGCTGACCCAACGCTTGTGACACTTCCTCTGTCGTCGCACTCAAATCATCTGCCAATTGCTGTAAAGGTCTAGCAGAATCCGTCATCCGCCCCAGGACCGTGCGAATGCGAGCCGACGCCATTTTTAAATGAAAATCAGCGATAGAGAACTGGTTTTTTCCGGAATAAATTAAACGACTCACGCTATCAAATTTACTTTGTAGCGCCTTTAACTGCTGAGGTGTATCAATTAACTCTTGCCTAAACAGCAGTGCCAATGTAGTCAAAGGCATCAAGTTGGCCAAAACAGAATACGTGCCGTCCAAACTCAGCATTTGCGCAAGCACCGGTGCCGAGATAGAACCCAGCAAGATCGCGTATCGAAGTGAATCATTCAGTTTGAGTGACCACCGCCGGCCATTTCGCTCCGCATCCAGTAAAGAGTGATACGCTTTCGAAGCTATCTCGACCCATTCGCGTTTTGGCTTGACACGCACTGATTGGTAGCCAGACATCACACCATTTTCATAAATGGGCGTCACATAGGCATCAACCCAGTAAAAACCACCTGACTTGGTTCGATTTTTCACGATACCTCGCCAAGCTTTCCCTTGCTTTAGGTTTTGCCACATATCGCCAAATGCCGCTTTGGGCATATCACTGTGACGCACAATATTGTGGTTTTCACCCAACAGTTCTTGTTCACTGAATTCGGCGATTCGGCAAAATGCCTCGTTACAATAGGTGATCACACCTTTTAAATCAGTAGTAGAAACGAGCTGTTCGTGCTCTTTCAGGAGAGTTTCATGAGCTGAATTAGAAATAAGTGCTGACATTATAAACTTTTGTTATGGAGAGTAATTGTGGGCAGATATATACACAATATTTCTCTTTATTACAAAATGTTGATATCAAATTTTAAACTAACCAACACATTTCACACACATCCAGTTTCTTAATATCAATATGGTGTGAGCTAAAATGAGAACAAAAGACATGAGTGATTTTAAAATAGACAGAAGTTAGCACCTTCTCTATGGCTCGCAAAAGCAGGACTCTTATCGCTCTTTTCACTACGCATCACATTGAAAAAGAAAAGCCAGCGAATCGCTGGCTTACTCAATAACACAATGGGAGACTAAACAGGGCTATTTTGCTCGGCGAGCTGCCACTGCATTTGCCAATTGGCGAAGCACAGTTTCAGTATCTTCCCAACCGATACAAGCGTCGGTAATCGACTGACCATAAGTCGCCGCTTTACCTTCCACAAGATCTTGTCGACCTTCCACAAGATGTGATTCGATCATCACCCCAAAGATAGCTTCTTCACCAGCCGCTAGCTGCTCAGAGACATCGTCTGCGACCAACATTTGACGCTTATACTGCTTGGAGCTGTTGGCGTGGCTGAAGTCGATCATCACTTTTTGTGGTAAACCCGATGTAGCTAGCTCTTCTTTTACTGCTGAAACATGCGCTGCACTGTAGTTTGGCTCTTTACCACCACGCAAAATAATGTGGCAGTCCGGATTACCCGCGGTTTCAACGATAGCAGAATGGCCGTATTTCGTTACCGATAGGAAATGGTGAGAAGCACTTGCTGAGCGAATCGCATCACTTGCAATCTTAATGTTGCCATCCGTGCCATTTTTAAAACCAACCGGACAAGAAAGACCCGAGGCCAGTTCACGGTGAACCTGAGATTCCGTGGTACGCGCACCAATAGCACCCCAACTGATCAAATCTGCCACATACTGTGGTGTGATCATGTCAAGGAACTCACTCGCCGTTGGAAGACCCATATCGGTAAGATCCAACAACAGTTTTCGGCCCATTCGTAAACCATCATTCAACTTGTAGGTATCGTTGAGGTACGGGTCATTAATCAAACCTTTCCAGCCCACCGTGGTACGTGGCTTTTCAAAGTAAACGCGCATAACAATTTCAAGATCACCTTTGAGTTCGTCACGCAGCGTTTTCAAACGCTTGCCGTATTCAACCGCGGCTACAGGATCGTGGATAGAGCAAGGGCCGACAATAACCAGCAGGCGATCGTCTTTGCCGATGAGAATGTTGTGAATGTCATTTCTCGATTGGAAGGTTGTCGAAGAAGCGGTTTCAGTCGCTGGGTACTTCTCTAAAACAGCTACTGGTGGAAGTAACTCTTTAACGTTATTAATTCTTACATCATCTGTTTGGAACATTGCTTCTTCCTATCACTATCTCTGGGCGAAAATTTTAGGGATACGGCTACCGACCGCCCTTTCTTCTTGGTATAGGCAAGTAACTTATCGGCAGAAAAACAATACCGCAAGCACTTTTTTTAAAAGAAGGCAAATTTTTAAATAATTTTACGCTTTACATGCTATGTAAAAAAATAATTACACCCAAACATAGTTGTCTTATTCTTTAGAAATTAGCATTTGTACGAATCTATTGGTTGGAATGCTATTTTTTCAATTACATTTTGTTACTAGAATGAGAAAAAATAAACACATCAAATTGGAATTGGTGATTTTTTAAAATATATTAAACAGCACCAATATGCACATTGATGAACTTAAGCATAAATTAAGGAAAATATATGAAAAAATTAGCCGTCACCCTATCTGCGGTGCTCGCTAGCAGTGGTTTTTTCTCAGCAACAGCGAACGCAGCTTGGTCAGATCTCTATTTCGGAGGCAAAATTGGCTATGTAAATCTAGACGACGCTTGTTACGTAAGCTCAAAGTGTGACGACGAGTCCGCAGGTTTTGGCCTTTATTACGGCTACAACTTCAGCAAACATGTCTCTGCTGAGCTAGGGATCGACCTTCTTGGTGAGCATGAAACGAACTTCTCTAACGGCTATTTCTCTGAAGCAAAACTGGCCGCTTACACACTGGCACCGAAGTTCAGCCTACCACTGAATGAAAAGCTCGATGCTTTTGCCAAAGTTGGCGCGGCATACATGATCTATGGCGATGATAAAGACCTTGTTCCGACTGGCTCTTTGGGGCTTGAATACGCATTAACCGAAAGCTTTAAAGCGCGTGCAGAGTACCAGCGTTATCAAGATATGTCCGATGACATCGTGAAAGATATGGACGCGAATTTCTTTGGTATCGGTATTACCTATCTGTTTGGTGGTGCTAGCTCAGCAGCCACTGCGGCAGCGGCAGCGAATGAAACGGCAGTTGAGCCAAGACCAGCTGAAGAAGTGAAGCAAGAAGAGCCTGTTGCTGAACCAATTCTTTTAGCTGAAGAGCCAAAACCTGAACCTAAACCAGAGTGGGTGACCAAATTCTCTAATCAGCAATACAACCAAGAGCTATTCGCAACAGGCAGCAGCAAATTGTCTGCTGGCGGTAAACAAGCGTTAGCTCCATTGGCTGAAGTATTGATTAAATACCCAGATGCAGAAGCTGAAATTGTTGGCCATACCGATTCAACCGGCTCTGAAAAAGTGAACCAACGTATCTCTGAGCAGCGCGCTCAAGCGGTCGCGGATTACTTGGTCGAGCAAGGCGTGAAAGCAGAGCAGCTTAAGGTGCGTGGCGCCGGTGAATCTCAACCTATTGCTTCAAACAAAACAGCTGAAGGTCGTGCTCAAAACCGTCGTGTGGAAGTGACGATTCCTAGCTTTGAGTACCAAGAGCTACAACAACCAGCACAGTAAGCCTGTGACATTATGACAAAAGGGAGCAAGTTGCTCCCTTTTTGCCATCTTAACCACCATCACATCGATTCTCAGCATGCTTCTCCATCGCAAGACAAAGAGGATGAGTCGCAACTTACCCAGCCAGTTGCTGATCAAGTAGCAAAGCGCAAAACAACAGCAACAAAAAGTAGATAGAGAAACGAAACATCTCGAGCGCGGTGCGTTCTTCAGCTCGAAACTTGAGTTTTATCGCATACAGCACAAAACAGACATTCAGCACCAGTGCACTAAATAAATAGAGATAGCTGGCCATTCCAACCAATACGGGCAGCATACAAACCAACGCCAGCAGAATGGCATAGAGAAGAATCGACGTTTTGGTGTATTCAACGCCATGCGTCACTGGCAGCATGGGGATATTCACCTTGGCATAATCCTCTTTTCTGTGAATCGCCAACGCCCAAAAATGCGGAGGGGTCCAAATGAAAATGATCATCACCAACAACCATGCATGAGGATGTAACTCACCCGTTATCGATGTCCAACCCAATAAAGGCGGCATCGCACCAGCAATACCTGCAATCACGATATTTTGAGGGGTCGCTCGTTTTAAATAGAGCGTATAAACCACCGCATAGCCCAACAAACTGGCAAAAGTGAGATAGGCAGTGAGGCTATTTACCCAAAGCATTAGCGATAGAAACCCTAACGAACCAATCAGAAGCGCAAACAACAGCACATTGAAGGGGCTGACATCCCCTTTAGGAAGCGGCCGACGATATGTTCTTGCCATTTTGGCATCGATTCTTCTATCAATCAGATGATTGAACGCTGCCGCCGATCCCGCCATGAGCGCAATGCCGATCAAGGCGATCAGTGCCTGATGCCACGTAAACTGCTCATGAGGCGCCAAGCTCATTCCAACCACTGATGTCAACAACATCAACGCGACCACTTTGGGCTTGGTAAGCGTCCAGTAAGTACTCCATAAAGATCGTGTTTGTGGCTTGTCGACGGATAACGTTTTACTCATATTTAAATCCCTCGAAATTGAGTTCTATACCCGGCTGTTCCTGCCAAAGCACATAGCTGCTCACACTCACCAACATAATCAGTAGTGCGGCACCTAAGTTGTGAGCCACCGCGACAGAGAGTGGCAACTGATAGAGAACATTACTGATGCCCAATCCCACCTGTGCCAACAGAATCAACCCAATCGCAATGGCCAGTTGCTGAACGATAGGTTCGCTTTGTTGATAGAGCCAAAAGCAGTAGGTCATTACACAGAAAAACGTGACCATCGCACCAATACGATGCGTGACGTGAATGGTCATTCTGGCGGGGTATTCCAAAACGCCAAACTCATAGGTGTGGTGGCCTAAATTCCAAAAATCGAACGCGTTCTTCCAATCCAGATAGCTTACCCAATCCCCTTCACAAATCGGCAGTTCACTGCACATTAGTGCCGCGTAATTGGATGACGTCCACCCGCCTAAAAGGATTTGCAAAGCCACCACGGCGATAACGAAAAATGAGAAAAACCGCAGTCTGGGATCGACAAACTGCCAGTCCACCATAAATTCGGTTGGTTTGAGTTGGCAATAGAGAATCGCAAGCAACACAAACAGTAAGAAGCCGCCGAGCAAATGCGCCATCACCACCACTGGCATGAGTTTCATGGTCACAGTCCACATGCCTAGCAACGCTTGAGCAACAACCAACAGTGAGAGCACAATCGGCACCACCTTCGGTGCTTTGGCTTTAAACAGACAGAGTAACGTAATGGCGAAAATCAGCACACCCAAGCTACCTGCAAAATAGCGATGAATCATTTCCAGCCACGCTTTGCTTGGCTCAACCATCATGCCTGGAAAGTTATCCTCTACGACACTCAATTCCGCCGCGGTATTCGGCACCGTGAGATGGCCGTAACAACCAGGCCAGTCAGGGCATCCCAACCCTGCATCCGAAAGCCGCGTGTAAGCACCAAGTAGTATCACCACCGACGTTAACACTAACGCAATTTGTACCATAATCCGATGAAGATTCATGGTTCCCTCCCCTTCAACCAACTCGCGAAAGTTTAAGCAGCTTCCTCAGATCTGAGAGTATTTCTTTGTTTTGCTCTATGAGTGACTTGGTGGCGTTCAGTGGGTAGCGCATCACCAACTGACCTAGTGGATCGACGATCACCATATCCCCCGGTTTCAAAACGCTTTCAATCTGTTTTGTTATCACAACCTGCTCATAATTAAGATTAGTTGTTGTTGGAGAAAATGCCCAAACTACTGCTTCGACTCTCTCTTGATATTTGCCCAAAGCGAGATGATTTTGGCCTAAGAGATGAAGTTGCTGCTGGCAAAGTGCTTCACAAGACGTGGGCAACAAATACGCCAGTTGCCACCCTTTTCCCTGAAATGGGTTCTCCTGTCCGAGACTTTGTAAGGTGGTGTAGGGTTCTATTAACTCCCCTTTATTTGAAACACCGGATTGGTACCAATGTTGTTCCAATACCACCTTCGCGACAATGGCGGGCAAAGCAAATGTGAGAACCAACAGCAGCAGAATGAAACGGCCTCTATTTTGTGTGGAAATCATGCGACACCTCCTTGCGGCGAATGCGTAGGTAGCGAACAAAAATCATCGAAGAAATCAACAATAAAACCAGAGCCATCGCGAACCACTGCATCGCATAGGCAAAATGTTTTTGACTCCCCATATTCAGTGGCTGCCAAGGTTGAGGATAGGGCCAATGGGTGAGGTTATCAGGCTGAAACAATGTCGGTATGAGACTTACGTTGAGTTGTTTACTGAGATCCGCTATCACCATGTTTTGCACTCGTATGGGATCACTCAGTTCTAAATGGAGTTGGTCACTCAATGGGTTAACGGATTTTTGATACAACCGCCCGGTTAAAAACAGAGGCTCACGAAAACCTTGCACTTTGGGGAGAAATTGGCGTTGTAAACCACCGTCGACAAAACCGAGTTCCACCAGCAGATAACTTCCCGGTTCATCCATCAATGCCATCACTTGATAAGCAAGATAACCCACTTGCCCGTTCCACGTTTGGTTGTCGAGCAGCACAATAGGCAACGCACTTGGCGCGACATTGGTTTCCACTCTCACTCCCGTCACCGAAAACGCGGCTGCGTGTTCCACATTGAGCACATCAAGCAAGGGCTGCGGTGCTTGCAAAGCACGCTGTTGTAACTCTATTTCAAGTTGCGATTTTTCCTCTGCACGCGAGAGCTGCCATAAACCCAGTTTGACCAACAGGGTAAATACGACCAAAGTTAACAATGCGGCGACAATGGCGCCGGGCGATCGGATCAACGCAGCTTTCGGAGTCACTATGCCGATATTTCTATTCAAATTGATACTGGTTCTTTTGCTATTGTTCATTATTGCCAACTTGGGTTTAGCCCTATTCCATATGGTGCGAGCCGACTCTTCTCCCAATGGGAAATCCATGAGCCACTATTTGGGGCGCAGAGTGATGCTCTCCGCATTGGTCGTGCTGTTTCTGCTGATTGCATTAACAACAGGTTGGGTAGAACCCAACCCAAGACCATACTAAATTGATTGCATTACAGAACGTAGACAAAAACAAACAAACAGAGCCAAACCACGTCAACAAAATGCCAATACCAACTACCCGCTTGAAAGGCGAAATGATCTTTCGGCGTAAAATGGTCTTTGGCGATGCGGCCGAGTAACACGATCAAAAACGTCGTACCCAAGAACACATGCATGCCGTGAAAACCCGTCAAGAGGAAGAAGGTATTGCCATAAATGCCCGATTGCAGTGTCAATCCCATTTCCTGGTAAGCATGGGCATATTCTTCTACTTGATAGAAAAGGAAGAAGCCCGCAAGAACGATGGTGATCTCCAACCAAACAATCAACGCCATACGTTGATTTTTCTCTAAGCTGGTATGCGCCAAATGCAGGGTAATCGATGAGGTCAACAAAATGATGGTGTTAACCAAAGGGATTCCTTGCCATGGCATCGCTTGTGTTTCTTGACCAGACGGTGTGGTGGTCAAAGGCCAAAAGGCTTCAAAGCTTGGCCATAAGATCTCATGCGTCATGGCATTGTTGTCTGCCCCGCCAAGCCACGGCACTGCCACCATTCTTGCGTAGAAAAGCGCACCAAAAAACGCCCCGAAAAACATCACCTCAGAAAAAATAAACCAACTCATTCCTTGTCGAAAAGAGCGGGCAATCTGCTCGCTGTATTTTCCGGTGAGTGACTCGGTGATCACATTGCTAAACCACCCTGCCAACATATACAGCAAGGTGAAAGAACCGATGATTAAAATCACATTGCCGATTGGCCCCACGGGCCCTTCTATTTGCGTACCCTGAACGGTCATGCCAGCCCCGACAGCAATCATAAACAGCGCAAAAGCGCCAAGAATCGGCCAATTGCTTTGGGCAGGAACGTAATAGGACGGATGTTTGTTACTCATAGCTCAGCTCCCTGAGGCACTGGATTGGTTGCCTCCTTGAGTCCAGATAATTGCGCGAGTTTCTCTCTGTCGGCTTGTTCAACGGGTAAACGATACAAGGTATAAGAGAGCGTTAATGTGTGAATCTCGGTTGGTAAGTCAGGCTCGATGTAGAAAATCAGTGGCATCTGTGCCAACTGATTTCCTTCAATGGGTTGGCGATTAAAACAAAAACACTCAATCTTGTTGAAAAATGCTGCGCCCTGCCCCGGAGACACCGAAGGCACGGCCTGACCAACTAAGATCTCTTGGCTGAGGTTTTGCGCCAGATACGCCGTTTGAATCACTTCTCCCGGATGCACATTGAGCGTGACCGATTGTGGTTTGAAGCTCCACGGCATATCCGGTGAAACATGCGCCATGAACTCGACGCGAATGGTTCTGCTGGTATCAATCTGTAACCCTACCGGAGCCGCCACGGCAACGTTATCGGTTTTACCATTGATGCCAAGCACATCGCACATCACGTCATACAGAGGCACCAAAGCAAAACCGAAACCAAACATCGCCAAAGCCGCCATCGTCAGCTTAAGAGTCAGAACGTGGTTCGATCTTCCTTTCGTCATCATGTCACCTCAATCCACTTTTGGCGGGGTCGAGAAAGTGTGATGTGGGGCTGGGCTTGGCACTGTCCACTCCAACCCTTCCGCTCTTTCCCACGGTTTGGCTGCGGCCTTGTCACCCCCTTTGACGCATTTAATCACCAACCAGAGGAAGATAAGCTGTGACAAGCCAAAGGCAAATCCGCCAATCGAAACAATCTGATTCACATCAGCAAACTGAATCGCGTAGTCTGGAATACGTCGTGGCATACCCGCCAAGCCAAGGAAATGCATTGGGAAGAAAAGGACATTGACTGAAATCACCGAGCACCAAAAATGCCACAAACTTAGCCGCTGGTCGTACATATGCCCCGTCCACTTGGGCAACCAATAATAGGCTGCCGCCATGATGGAGAACACAGCACCAGACACCAGTACATAGTGGAAATGGGCCACCACAAAATAGGTGTCGTGATATTGAAAATCCGCAGGAACAATCGCTAACATCAGGCCGGAGAAACCACCAATGGTGAACAACACAATAAAGGCAATTGCAAACAACATCGGCGTTTCAAACGTCAACGAGCCACGCCACATAGTCGCAACCCAGTTAAACACTTTAACCCCAGTCGGAACAGCGATCAGCATGGTGCAATACATAAAGAACAGCTCGGCAAATACCGGCATGCCAGTGGTGAACATATGGTGTGCCCACACAACAAACGAGAGCAATGCAATACTGCAGGTGGCGTAAACCATAGAATGATAGCCAAAAAGCTTTTTACCACTAAACGCTGGGATGATGGCGGAGACAATACCGAAAGACGGCAAAATCATGATGTAGACTTCAGGGTGGCCGAAGAACCAAAAGATGTGTTGGAACATCACAGGGTCACCACCACCCGCCGCGTCAAAGAAACTGGTGCCGAAATACTTATCGGTCAGCACCATGGTCACAGCCCCTGCCAACACGGGCATCACAGCAATCAACAAAAATGCCGTAATCAACCAAGTCCAAACGAACATAGGTAGCTTGAACCAGGTCATACCCGGCGCACGCATATTAACGATGGTCACTATCACATTGATCGCGCCCATGATGGAGCTGATCCCCATAATGTGCACAGAAAACACAAACAGCGCCGTACTATCGGGGCCATACTTGGTCGAAAGTGGCGCATAGAAAGTCCAACCAAAATCAGGACCGCCGCCGGGCAAAAACAGCGAGCCAATGAGGATTAAAAAAGCAAAAGGCAAAATCCAAAAGCTCAAGTTATTCATTCTTGGCAACGCCATATCGGGCGCACCAATCATCATCGGGATCATCCAGTTGGCAAGGCCAGTAAAGGCCGGCATCACCGCGCCAAACACCATCACCAAGCCGTGAACTGTGGTCATTTGATTAAAGAATTGCGGGTCCACCAATTGCAAACCCGGTTGAAAGAGTTCGGCGCGAATAACCATTGCCATCGCACCACCGGTTAAAAACATGATGAAGCTAAACCAAAGGTAGAGCGTGCCAATGTCTTTGTGATTGGTGGAGTAGATCCAACGGCCTATGCCAGAAGGTTGATGATGTTCATGAGCATCGCTTTCCACTACCACAGCACTAGACAGTTCACTTTCTGCCGACGCAGATTTGACCGGTTTTTCAAATTGACTCATTGTCCCTCCCCGCGACTCTGCGCTTTATGGGCGTTGACGTCAGCCGCTTGCACCGCATCACCTGTGTCATTACCAAAGGCATTGCGTTGATACGTGACCACCGAAGCAATCTCTTGCTCAGAAAGCTGATTGGCAAAAGCTTGCATTGCGGTTCCTGCTTTACCATTAAGAACAATGTCGATGTGCTTGTCGTGATCTCCAGTCGCAATCGCACTGCCTTTAATGGCCGGAAAGGCTCCAGGGATCCCCATGCCATTGGCTTGATGGCAAACCGCGCATCGCGCGGCGTAAATTGCTTCACCTTGAGCCATCAACTCATCCAGCGACAATGTTTGCTTCAGTGCCGATGCTGCCGCTTGTTTCGCTTCGGCTAACTCGGTTTTCTTGCTCGCAAGCCATTGTTCAAAATCGTTCTCTTCCATGGCATGCACCACTACGGGCATAAAACCATGCGCTCGACCACACAACTCAGCACACTGGCCACGGTATACCCCGGGCTTGTCGATGCGCGTCCATGCTTCATTGATGAAACCGGGGATAGTATCTTTCTTCACCGCAAAGTCGGGCACCCACCACGAATGAATGACATCATCAGAAGTGAGAAGAAAACGGATCTTACGATTGATGGGAACGACCAGAGGATTATCCACTTCCAACAAATAATTGGCCCCTTTAACTTCAAGACCATCAATCTGCTTTTGCGAGGTTGCCAGTAAACTGAAAAACTCAACGTCTTCCCCGAAATAGCTGTAGTGCCATTTCCACTGAGAACCGGTAATTTTAACCGTCAGATCAGATTGAGATGTGTCCTCCATCGCTACCAACGTTTTGGTGGCAGGAATCGCCATCGCGACGAGGATC
Organism: Vibrio vulnificus NBRC 15645 = ATCC 27562; assembly: GCF_002224265.1. Lineage (NCBI taxonomy): Bacteria > Pseudomonadati > Pseudomonadota > Gammaproteobacteria > Vibrionales > Vibrionaceae > Vibrio > Vibrio vulnificus. The sequence continues at coordinate 1,029,832 of NZ_CP012882.1, read as the reverse complement.
AAAATCGGAATCACCGTCCATATCACTTCCACTTTGGTACTTTCATGAAAATGCGCGGCGACGGCCCCTTTCGATTTTCGGTGTTTGAAAATGGCATAGAACATGGCCCCAAACACAATCAGTGCAATGGCACAGCAGATATAAAAAATCAGCATGTGCAGCTCATACACCTGCTGACTGATCTGTGTGACCCCTTGGGTCATATTGAACTCTGTTTGCGATGCAATGGCTGGCGCACCGAAGCCTACTAGCATCAGGTCAAACAGCCCCATCAGTGTGAGAAATCGTTTCTTCAAAAGCTGTCTCCTCTGACTCACCGCGCCAACGTTGAGATTGATCATTTCGGACTGCAACTACCGAACAAACCAGTAAAAAAAGGGCAAAACCCTGATTTCAACACTCTTTGTTATATTTATGTTAAAAAGCTAGACTCAGTTATGGCTTTCTTCAAGAAAATATCCACAAAACAACAAACAATCTTGTCAATAAGAACACTTAAGGTAGAGAAATTGTCTATCTTTAGAACAAATGAAATTTTTATGATTTCAGTAATCGTTTGGCATCACGGAAATGATATTTATTATCATTTAATTTAAAGAAAACAGAGAGAGTAAGGAAAAATCGTATGCTAAAACAAGTCACTGACTGGTTGGCCAGAGATCCGGATCCACGCACCCGTGAAGAACTTCAGTACCTCATCGATGAGAAGATGACGGAAGAATTGCAAGACCGTTTTCGCGGCAGGCTTGAATTTGGTACCGCCGGATTACGTGGAAAAGTCGGTTCGGGACCAAATCGCATGAACCGACTTGTCATTCAAGAAACCGCGACAGGGCTCGGACATTATCTCATCGAGACGATTCGTAACGCGGCTGGTCGTGGTGTGGTGATTGGCTATGATGGCCGAACCGATTCGAAGCAATTTGCTCACGACACGGCCGCTGTACTCACCGCGTTGGGCATTAAGGTTTACCTCACCCATAAAGTAGCCCCAACACCAGTGGTGGCATTTGGTGTCAAACAGTTTAATGCCGCAGCGGCAGTAGTGGTTACCGCAAGCCACAACCCACCGGAATACAACGGCTTTAAAGTCTATTGGGAAAATGGCGCACAAATCATTCCACCTCATGACGCGGGTATTGCCGGCGAGATTGAGCAAGCGACGCACAAACCTATCCCTCTCATGTCATTGAGTGATGCGGAAAAACACGGCCTTTTGGTTTGGCTCAAAGATGACTACTACCAAACGTATCGCCAAGCGATGAACACTCACCCATTGTTAAAATCGAGCCATGCGGTTGATATCTCCATCGCCTACACCGCTATGCATGGTGTCGGCGCTGAGATGGCCGAGACACTGCTGGCCGATGCCGGTTTTACTCATGTGCTGAGTGTACCAGAACAACGAGAGCCTGATGGCACATTTCCGACGGTAAACTTCCCGAACCCAGAAGAAGCTGGGGCAATGGATATGGTGATGGATCTAGCAAAAACCGTCGATGCAGAGATTGCTTGTGCCAATGACCCAGATGCCGACCGCTTCGCCGTTGCTGTTCGCAAACCGGATGGCAGCTACCAAATGCTCACAGGGGATCAAGTGGGTGCGTTGTTCGCCGACTATCTCCTCAGCAGCGTGGATGCTAGCAAACAACTGGTTGGCAACACCATTGTCTCTTCTCGCTTGTTGGCTGACATCGCCAAACAGCACGGTGCCCATTACTACCAAACGCTCACAGGCTTTAAGTGGCTCACTAATGTTGCCATGGCTCAGCAAAGCGATAACAAGCAGTTCCTGTTTGCGTATGAGGAAGCGCTAGGCTACACCGTAGGCAATAAAGTTTGGGATAAAGACGGTTTATCAGCGCTGGTCGCGTTTTCCCAGCTCACGGCACAACTGAAAGAAAATGGCCTTACCTTGTGGGATAAATTAGAGCAGCTTTATCGTCAACATGGCTTCTATTTTAACGCGCAGCGCAGTATTGCCTTATCGCCTGATTCGCCACCCATCGGTGACCAACTGAGAGCCAAACCGCCGAAAATCATAGCAGGGCAGAAAGTAACGGTGATTGAAGATCTCAAAGCGTCGTTACGATACGTGACCAATGGCGTGACAGAAGCGATTAACCTGCCTGCCAGCGATGTTCTGATCTATCACCTTGAAGATCGCTCACGCGTTATCGTCCGCCCTTCAGGCACTGAGCCGAAGCTGAAGTGCTACTACGAGGTGATTAGCGATTTTCCTGCTGAGTTGGATTACCAAACCGCGCAGTTTAAGGCCGAGAGCAAAATGAATACGCTCATTGCAGCCCATCAACAAAGTTTGTCATCGTCATAAAAACAAAGAGCACACTCGACGTATGAGTGTGCTCTTTTGCTATACCTGCCTAATGATTAAATGACTTTTTGCAAGAAGTACTTATTGATGCCTTTTGCTGGGTAATTGCTATATTGGCCAACCTTCTCAAACCCCAATTTGAGATAAAAATCCAACGCTTGGAAACTGTAGGTATCAAGACAAATATCCGTCACCCCTTGAGGTTTTACCTCGTGTTCTAAACGCTGCATCAATTGGCTGCCTAAGCCATGTTGACGGTAGTGTTCATCTAACCAAAGAAATTCCACAAAGACGCTGGTGGTAAACCACTCACCCGTTAGGCCGCCGACCAATTTGCCGTCCTCATTACGAACAAAACAGCCGATCTTTTTCACTTCGCCATCAGGAAGATGTTGAGCATTATAAGCACGAATCCCCTGACGAATGGTTTCAAATTCTTCATTTTGTAGGTCAAAGGTAAATTCTGTTTTCAAGTCCATGCGCCTTCCTCCCGTGTGATCGTTACCCGCAACGCTAAACGTAAGCATTGCTGCTTAGTTTTTTATGCTTTGGTTTTTGCTATTACGAGCCCTAGTTAAGAAAAAAGCCAGCGGCGCTGGCTTTTAGGTCAAACAATCTATCACGAGTTAAAATTCAATAACATCCAAAGAGATAAGAAAACAAACACCGCCCCCATCACTTTGTGCTGATAAAGCCGAAACGTCGCATTGTCCAAAAGCTTCTTACCAACCGTGCCTGCCAAAGCAACCAACACAAAATTGAACAATAAACCCAAAACATTGAGTAGCAAACCTAACGCCAACATCTGTTCACCAGAAGAGGCAGAGATGTTATTCGACACAAACTGAGGCAAAAACATCACAAAGAAAACCAACGCCTTCGGATTAAGCAAATTGCTCATTAATGCGCGTTGGTAGTAAGTCAATGCCATTGCATTGTGATGTTGAGATTGCGGCGCTTGCGCTGGAGAAGTTCGCAAGCAGTCCCAACCCATTTTGAGCAAGTACGCGCCGCCCAGTAAATGGAGGGCTTTCAAAGCCAAAGGGCTCATGGCAATCAACGCTGAAACGCCCATAGCGGCGAGCAAGGTTAAGATGATCCCCGAAGTGGCATTGCCCAAACTGGCAAATAGCCCAACTTTCTTACCGTAACTCATGCTAGAGCTGGCAATCAGCAGCATGTCTGGCCCTGGCAACAATAACAATGCAATCACTGCCGTTAAATAAACAGGCAAAATAGTAATATCGATCATTTTTATTCTGGTCTTTTGGAACAAGGGCGCGGATTTTACCGAAACAGCGCCCCAACAACCAGATATACCTCCACCACATACATCATTTGCCGATTTAATAACCAATCATACAAAAACAACCAGCGTGTTCCGCTAAATTGTGCCGAGCGATAGGATTGAGAGCAATTTTGTACAAAAATGAGGGAAAGGTTTGGCGTACACTCAAATCATCTCAACGGACAAGGCAAATAATGAAAAAGAACAGTAAGGAAGTCGCGCATTTCCAAATTGCCTCAGAACTGGGGGGATTGGAGTTACTTGATGCCAAATATGAGACGCAAAACTTTTCTCGCCACAGTCATGAAGGCTATACCATCGGCGTGATTGAAAAAGGTGCGCAACGTTTTTTCCGCACCGGGGGTAACCACGTTGCGCCTCAAGACAGCATCATTCTTGTTAACGCAGACGAAGTGCACAACGGCCATTCCGCCACTGAAGGTGGATGGGAGTACAAAGCCATGTACCCAGTGCCAGAGCAGTTTCAAAGACTCAGTGAAGAATTGAATGCACCGAATATCGCCATCCCCTATTTTCCGCAGCCTGTGGTCTACGACCCCGAATTAGCCATGCAGCTTCGGCTGGTTTTTGACACCTTAGCCAATTCGGACAATCGCTTACTGCGCGAAACCTTGGTGTATGGCACCTTGATTAAACTCGCGGCGAAACACAGTACCCATCGGATATCGCCTCAAAACAACCCGGCAGCGCAGCGTCAATTAACCTTGGTTAAAGAATTTCTTGATGACTTTCCGCAAGCTGACGTCTCCCTAGAAGAACTTGCAACACTAGGCGGCATTAGCCCTTTTCATCTTGTTCGCGAGTTTCAAAAACGCTATGGATTCCCGCCACATGCCTATCAGATACAGCAAAGACTAAGGCTCGCCAAAAAGCTACTGCGCCAAGGCCGGCGTATTTTGGATGTGGCTCAAGAGTGCGGTTTTCATGATCAAAGCCATTTCCACCGCCATTTTAAAAAGGCGATGGGGGTGACGCCTGGACAATATGTGAAAAATTTAGCATGAGGCAATTCTGTACAAGCCTGCACATCACCATCACTTTAGGCTGAAGAAAACATCACGATGAGTCATAAAATGGATACCACACTTTCTCACACCGACCACTCGAAAACTCGGCGTTTTCTACAAGGCACCATGGCGATGATGCCACTGAGTATTGCCGTTCTTCCCTGGGGACTGCTGGCGGGCTCTTTCGCCATCGATTCCGGCCTCACGGCTTTGGAAGGGCAAGCCCTTTCGGCTATTTTGTTTGCAGGCTCTGCCCAGCTCGTCGCGATGGGGATGATCAAAGCAGGGGCTGGCGTTGCCACCATGTTGCTGACCACCTTCTTTATTACTTCGCGCCATTTTCTTTATAGTGTTTCCATGCGCAGTAAAATCGCCCCCCTTCCCTTGCGCTGGCGTTTGTCGTTGGGCTTTCTCTTAACCGATGAGTTGTTTGCTTTGGTCGGTCATCAACAAGACAAGCAGTTCGACCGATGGTATGCCCTTGGAGGCGGTTTGAGCTTTTATCTCTTTTGGAACGCAGCCACGTTTGGCGGTATCTTGGCGGGCCAGTTTCTTCCGCAACTTAACGATCTCGGGCTGGAATTCGCCGTTGCCGCAACCTTTATCGCCATTGTGGTCCCCAGCATCAAGAGCGTTGCTGTGTTGGTCAGTGTGGTGACGGCACTCTTTCTTTCAGTGGTGCTTCACTTCTTTGAGATTGAAGGGGCATTAATGATGGCCAGCATCGGAGCCATGAGTGCCGGCTACTTGGCAGAACAGCTGGGAGCGCGCAAATTATGATCATGCTAACCATCTTAGCGCTGACCGTGTTGGTTTTCGCAAGTCGTTATCTGTTTTTGGAGCCGAGTTTGCCATTGAAGCTGGGACACAGAACCCAACGATTCTTAAGCTACGCTAGCCCAGCGGTATTAACCGCCATTTGGGCACCTATCGTGTTTATCCCAGAGGGTGAGTTGCAGCTTTCACTGCAAAACCCCTATCTGTTGGCGGCGCTCGTCGCGGCGTTGATCGCTTGGCGCAGCAAAAACGTACTTCTCACCACCATTGTCAGTATGTTCCTGTTTTTGCTTTTAAAATTGTGGGTATTCTAGTTTGACGTTACTCAATGGCCGTTAACAGGCCACCCACTCAACTTCCAATAAGGTGGTGTCACCACATTTAAGGCGACCTAAAAACACGTCGCCTTTATGCACTTCGCCCACTCCCTGAGGTGTGCCCGTCATCACGACATCGCCATCATCCAATGTCACGTAACCTTTGAGCTCTTCCAGTACCGTTTGCGGTGAGTACAGCATTTGATTGACATGCCCTTTTTGTACGCGGACACAATTGATAAACAGTTCGAGGTTGAGATCGTCACTATCGATGCCTTTCAGTTCGAGAAAGCGACTGAGTACCGCGGCACCGTTAAAGGCTTTCGCTCGCTCCCATGGAAGGCCTTTCGCTTTGAGATAACTTTGTGTCTGTCGTTTCGTTAGATCTAAGCCAATGCCCACCCCTGCATACTGGCCATTTTCAATCACAAAGCAGATCTCGGCTTCATAATGAAGCGGCTCTTGATGGAAAGAATGCAATGTGCTGGTGACTGCCGACGCAGGCTTGTGAAACAGCACCATTTGATCGGGAATTGCGTTTTGCAGCTCTTCAATATGCTCAACATAATTACGCCCAACGCAGAGCACTTTGCCCGGTTGCAAGGTTTTGTTTCTGAAGTGGATATGGCTCATTTCTCTTCCCTGAACAAACACAAAAACGCGATTCTAAACTAGCCACTGATAAAGTGCTCAGAATCCAATCACAGAATCATCCAAAATGAGAAGCTCGATCCATCAATTGAGCTTTTCGAGCACTTTTTCGCACAAACTTTTCAATGTCACCAATTCGTCAATGCTGAGATCGATACGACAAAGCATGTTTTGCGGCACCTGATGGGCTTGCTGCTTCAGAGCTCTGCCTGCTTCCGTGAGAAACAGCTCTCTCACACGTTCGTCAGTTTGGCCGCGACGACGTTCAACAATGCCTTTTGCCTCCAAGCGCTTCAACAGCGGGGTTAAGGTGCCAGAGTCAAGATGAAGCTTGGCGCCTAAATCTTTCACATTGATGCCGTTTTGCTGCCACAAGACCAACAACACCAGATATTGTGAGTAGGTCAGATCCAAAGCGTCAAGTAATGGTCGATAAGCGCGGATCACTGCATTGGCCGCACTGTATAGCGGGAAACATATTTGATTTTCCAGCAAAAGTTGCGCTTCAGAATCCCCTTGGCAACGGATAGTTTGTTCAGACATCACTCACCTCACAAAATAAATTGTGCACAATATACTTGCAAACAACAAAAGGTTCGATATAAGATTGCAAACAATTAGATTGCACACAACCTAAATAACAAAGGAACATCGACAATGAAAACACTTTACCAAACTTCCGCAACGGCTTCTGCTGGACGAAACGGCCTTGTCAGCACTGACGACAAACTGCTGGAACTCAACCTAAGCTACCCAAAAGAAATGGGCGGAACCGGTGCGGCAACCAACCCAGAGCAACTCTTTGCCGCAGGTTACGCCGCATGTTTTTCTAACGCGATTTTACATGTCGCTCGCGAAGGAAAGATAGCGATTAAACAAGCGCCTGTCACCGCGACGGTCGGCATTGGCCCGAATGAACAAGGTGGTTTTGCCCTAACGGTCTCACTGGCAGCAGAAATCGACCTGCCTGCGGATCAGGCGGTGAAATTAGTCGCCACGGCTCACCAAGTGTGTCCTTATTCTAATGCCGTTCGTGGCAATATTGACGTTCAGTTGTCAGTCAATGGCATCGCGATTTAAGTAAGACACACGTCGCGAATCGCGCTTCAACATACAAAAAAGCCAGCAGTGACGCTGCTGGCTTTCCACATGAGTGGACAATTGGACGGCTAAAAAATGTTAGCGCTTATAGGTAGTAACGCGCACCTAGCATCCATTTGTCGTCTGCTTTTTCTTTGTAGTCACCAGAACCTTGTAGGTCAAACTGGTAGCCAGCAAAACCAACGAACTTCGGCGTGAAGTTGTACTCAGCTTGAACCGCTGACGTGCTGTATACACGCTTGCTTAGCTCTTCATCAATCACAGATTCGTAGTTAACGCTTAGGTTGATGCCGTTGTTTAGCGTGTAAGCCGCTAGCGCTTCGTAAGCTGACGTGTCTTTCAGTAGGTTACCGTCGCCAGAGTTCATGTACTCATTCATTGCGTAAACGCCCGCTAGGTATAAGCCTTTGCCGTATGAACCGTAAGTTGCACTGATAACATGAGATTCAGACGTTTTTGTACCAACACCAGCGGTGTAGTTTACGTCACCAGTGTTGTACGCGTAGTTCGCGGTCACGCCAGCAATGCTGTAGTTTAAAGCGATTTGTGCACGGTTGCCGTAAGCGTTCTTGTCGTCTGTTTTACGACCTTGCCAGCCAAGACCTAAGCCAATCTTGCCTGCTTCTCCTAGCTCAAACGCCTTAGCGTAGCTGACCATTTCTTCTGCACGACCTGTACCTAGGTTACCGTGGTCTTGGTAAATGAAATCGTTCGCGAATGCGATTGGCATATCCGCCACGCCTGCAACGCTATAGTAAGGTGCCCATTGAGTACCAACAACACCGCGGCCAAGGTTTTCATGCGTCAGGCCAATGTAGCCTAAGCGAGTAGACAGTGCGTTTTCGCCACCATCTAGGTAGTTGATAGACCACTCACCTTTTGCATCCGCCGTAAAGCCATTGCCAAGTACTTGAGTCGCATTGAAGTTAATACGCGGAGAAACCGCTGTCACACCTAGGTCACCTTGCTTGGAGTCTTCCAACGCCACTGAAACGTGGCCGCCAATAGAGAAAGTCGTACCATCGTTGTTGTAAACTTCCACCGCTACTGCTTGAGTGCCGAATGTTGCGCTAGCAACAGCAAGAGCCAAAATGTTTTTGTTCATTTTTAAGTTCCATTAGTTATTACACATAACATGCATATTCCAACCAGGTAGAGAACCTTAGAATTCAGCTACTTCTGGTTAACATCTGGCGAGAACTTTATGCGATGGCACAACAAACCACCCAGTGAAATAATATAAATTGACCATAAAGATAATAAATCATTAATTTTCAATTATTTAAATTTAAAAACACAAAAACAAAATGAGTTGTTTTGATGTTACAAATAGTTACATCCCATCAAAAGCAAACCGAGTAAACGATTGGCAAAATCAGAAAAACAACCGAAATGTTAATAATGATGTTACAAACAGAAATACTTTCTCTCTTCTTTAATGAAGAGAAATTGGAAAACGCCGGTCTTATACCCAAGTAACCTCGAGATGCAAGTTTCAGAGAGATTGAATCCATATCGTAAAGCGCACGCAATCCATGAGGCCCATGTAACAGCTCAATGAGAAACCCATTATGAAAATCGTCAAAATCCTAAAAGAGTGGCTACCCGTGCTGGCGGTGGTATTGATTGTCTCCATCGCTCTTGATTTCTACTATTCGAGAAATCTGCCAAAAGAAAACGCGCTCCCCCTCTCCGCCATCACAACGCTTGGGGAACAAGTTGACTTACTGAGCGCCAGTCAAGAGTCCCCTGTGGTTGTCTATTTTTGGGCAACCTGGTGTGGCCCTTGCAAACTCGTTAGCCCGACAATCAACCAGATCGCAGATTCCTACCCCGTGATCAGTGTGGCGATGCAGTCGGGAGACGAAGGAAGCGTTAATCAGTATTTACAATCACAACAGTATGATTACGACACCATCAATGATCCAACTGGCAAAATTAGCCGTGATTGGGGGGTACAAGTGACCCCGACCGTTGTGATTGTGCGCAATGGCAAAATTGAGTTTATTACCTCAGGCGTCAGTTCTCCGATTGGCCTATGGCTCAGATTGTGGTTGAGCTAGCTGCTCTATCGTTCTCATCATTCATTGAACTGCAATACAAGCACAAAGAAAGCGTCATGAAACAGAAATCGTTTGTTCATTTTTAATCAGTACCTTAGCTGCATCAGGAATCGGGCATGTAAGCCCATTGAATATAAAAAGGTAATTGAGAAATGAAAAAGGCAGCTTTAGCAACCGCAATTCTATCCGCAGTGGTCACCGGATCATCTTTCGCAGCAACCGTTTATAAAACAGACGGTACTGAGCTAAAAATTGGTGGGCGTGTTGAGTTCCGTGGTGATTTCATCGGTACTGACAAAGGCGTTGAGATCGACGGCACCATGGAAGACAGCACTCGTGCGCGTCTTAACGTAAAAGGCACCACTGACCTTGGTAACGATCTACAAGCCTTTGGTTTTTACGAAGCAGAGCAGAAAACAGGCGAAAGCAGCTTCAAAAACCGTTACATGTACGCGGGTGTGAAGACAAACGCAGGTGCGTTTTCTGTTGGTAAACAAGATATGGCGTCTGTCATCGTTTCAGACCTAACGGATATTACGGAGTTTTCTGGTGTGCAACAGTTCATTGACGCGTCATCAGACAAAACAGACAGCACGTTTGCCTATCGCGGTAGCTTCGATGCTCTGCAAATTGAAGCCACTTATTCAGCAAGCGACGCTGACAATAGCGACCTTATGGGCATTAGTGGCCTTTACTCTCTTCCTATCGGTCTGGATCTTGGTTTGGCTTACTCCACAGGTGATAACGGTGCTGGTAAAGGCAGCCAAAACCAGATCCTTGTCGGCGCAGGCTATACCTTAAACGATCTTTATCTAGGTGCGACTTTCTCGACGGGTGATCTCGATGACAAAGCGAAACAAGAATTCACCGCCTACGAATTTGCGGTTCAGTACAAAATCAGCAAACCATTTAGCGTTGCCGCGATGTACACCTTCGCTGAAGAAGACGATAACGGCACTAAATCGGACGCAACTAAAGGTCTCGAGTTGGTGGGTTACTACAAGCTAAACAGCAACTTCCGCACTTACTTGTCGTACTACCTCAATAAGCTTGATGATGTAAAAGACGTAAACGGCAAAGTCACTTCTGGTGAAGACACACTTCGACTGGGTGTACGCTACGATTTCTAAATGCTTGTTTTCATCGAGCCATTTCAAGCCGGTATCCCTACCGGCTTTTTTTCATCCCTAGACTTATCTTGTGTGAATCGACTCGAATTAATTTGTAATTGTGAGGTTAATTATATTTATCGCGATAATAAGAATGCTAGTTTAGAGGTGATTTTCATTTTGTTTTATATACTTAATGGAAACCTATCAATCATCTTGTCTGAGCGCAGGCCAGATAGAGAGAAAAGCGTTTTGATATAACGCACAAAAACACCATACTGTATAATCCAGACCGAGGATATTTATGGTAGATGGCAGAAGTAAAATCGTGGCAAACTCGAAAGTCGTATTGATATTAAAGGCCGCCTATATTGTGGCGGTATTGTTGATCACGCAAACCCTGGTGGATGAGCACACCCTATTACCTTGGTCTTACGTGTTGTTTGCCATTGCCATGATTGTGGCGCTCTTTTCTCCATCCCACAAAATCAAATATGTGTGCGCTTTGATCGCCACGAGTTACCTTTTTGTCGGCGGCATCGTCGATCCGCTCGATATTGACGTCATTGAAGAGACGTTTATTCTCCTCCCACTTTGCTATCTTTTGTTGTTCCCCGGAACCATTTGGGCATTTGTCGTCGCCTTATTATTGACGGCAAGCTATTTTTATACAGTTCCACCAGAGGGCTTAGATGAGCTCATTGAAGATGCCATTGAACTGTTGGTGATTTCCGCCTTTGCGTCCGTCATGGTCTACTATCAGCAGAAGTTCTACCTGCAATTAACCAAATACCGAGAAGACAGCCGAACGGATTATTTGACGCAACTGCCAAACCGCCGAGCCTTTTACACGGATCTGAATCAAGTCGAAAGTCTGGCTCAGCAAGGGCGAAACTGTGCCCTCCTCAAAATAGATATTGATGCTTTTAAAGAGATCAACGAGAGCTTTGGCCACGAACAAGCGGATCTCCTGTTAAAACGCTTTTCTCGTCGTTTGCGAAAAAACACCCTTGGCTTTGGCCAAGTCTATCGTATGGAAGGGGATGAATTCGCCGTGCTGGTGTACGAGAAACACAGCATTAATGATGAAGTCGATGCGCTACTCGATAAACTCAAAAGAGCACTTACAGCAGCGTTTGAGCTAGAACGAGGCTCTTATCAAATCTCCTACGCGACCGGTATTGCCCTGTTTAACGAGTCCATGACCAACCTCGATATATGGCTAAGAAACAGCGACATTGCTGCGCAAAAAGCCAAGACACGTGGCCGCGGCCAAGTCCGTTGGTATGACGAAGCCCTATTGGACGAAACCATCCGTCAACACCAGATTGAACGAGAGCTCGACAAAGCCATTGAACTGAAACAGTTTTCCTTGGTTTATCAGCCCAAAGTGTCCATCACAACAGGAGAAATGACCGGCGCTGAAGCGTTAATTCGCTGGCAACATCCAGAACTAGGCACCATAACGCCTTTTGAATTCATCACCATTGCCGAGAAAACCAAGCAGATCATTCCGATTGGTCGCTGGGTGATTCTCGAGGCTTGTCAGCAAGCCAAAAAATGGTTGGATTTGGGTTACAAGATCCCTGTCTCGGTCAATGTCTCAACCGTACAATTTGCTCATGACGATATCGAACTGCAAGTTAGAACCGCTCTGGCAGAGTCTCATCTTCCGGCCAGTTATCTGCAACTGGAGATCACCGAAACGGTATTGATGAAGGAGCCGAAGAAACTCATCGAGATTTGTCATAATTTGCGGTGTGAGGGAGTCACCGTTGCAATCGATGATTTTGGCATCGCCTACTCCTCGTTGAACTATCTCAAACAACTGCCTGTTGATGTGTTGAAAATCGACAAAGCCTTCATTGATGATTGTGTCGACAATCATCATGATCACATGCTAGTAAGAACTATCGTCCAACTCGGCCACAACATGGACAAAAAAGTCATCGCAGAAGGCGTAGAAACCGAAGAGCAGCGCTTGTTGCTTGTCAGCGAGCAATGCGATGAGTTCCAAGGTTATCTCTACTCCAAACCCCTTGATGTGGAAGAATTTAACCACCAGTTACTGCAAATTTAGCTTTCCCTTGCACCATGATTGTCGCCTTTTGAATGGTTATGGTGCGACTCTGGGATACTCAAAAATACAAAACGAACAAAATCAACAACTTAAAAACTGGCACAGCTTCTGCAATGATAGAAGTACAAATGCATGGCAGCGTTTGTGCTTCTCGTTCTTATCCTCCTCACCGAGGTACGTCCTTTAATCCGCATTTGCGCCCCTGAACTCAGGGGCTTCTTTTTACCCCGTACGCCGCAAAACATTTGGCTTCGCCATGCAGAAAACGTATGATTCTCGGACTTTTTTGTGAATTCGATTATCTATGCAATCTCAACACCACCCAATCCTTGGCGCGTCGTGGATGCTGACCGCCGGTTTAGCTTTCGCTATCGTCAACAGCCTAGCGCAAGTTGCCAGTATTCAATTTGCCATTCCGTCAACCACTGTTGCGCTGATTCAATATGGCATCGCTTTAATTGTGATTTTGCCGTACTTAAAAACGCTGGGCATTCGCCAATCGCTGCGCACCTCTCATTTTGGCTGGCATGCACTGCGAGTATTTTTGTCGGTTATCGGTATTCAGCTTTGGCTTTGGGCACTCGCTTATCCGGTGCCGATTTGGCAAGGCATCGCACTATTAATGACTTCTCCACTCTTTGCAACGATCGGCTCTGGGCTGCTTCTGAAAGAGAAGGTGGGTGTGGCACGCTGGGGCGCGACGCTGTTCGGTTTTATTGGCGCGATGATCATTCTCGAGCCTTGGGCGGATGATTTTCATCTCGCGACCTTACTGCCTGTCGGCGCAGCCTTCTTTTGGGCATGTTATTCACTGATGGTTAAAAAGCTCTCGGTCAACGATCCGCCTTCCACCATGGTGGTTTATCTACTGCTGTTGATTACGCCATTCAACATCATGCTGGCGATTCCCGATTTCACAATGCCGAGCAGTACGACCATTTGGCTGATCCTTTTTGCCGCTGGCTGCATGACTGCACTGGCGCAATGGGCCATCGTCAAAGCTTATGCCAATGCCGATGCCTCCTTTGTTCAGCCTTTTGATCATGCAAAACTGCCATTGAACGTACTTGCAGGTTGGCTTGTCTTTGGTTGGGTGCCACCGGGCAGACTTTGGCTTGGTGCCTTCATCATTATTGCTTCTGTCGCCTTTATTACCCATTGGGAAACCAAAAAAACAAAATAGCGTGAAAGGAAAACATCGCCAGGGCGTTCTACTACACTAATAGAGCGATTTTGAGGAATATTTAATGAGTGAAGCGATTAAAATCACCCTGTACCGTTGGGCAGGAAGTTGGGGACCATTTAAAGTCAACATCCCATGCGGTGAGTGTACGTTAACAAAAGATATCTTAACCGATACGTTTGCCAATGAGCTCAACGGTATTCCTGTTGAGTTGGAAATCAAAGATTGGCTATCTCACTGGTGGGAGCCGTTAAAGCTCGGCGCTTGGCATGCGCCTATTTTGGTGGTTGAAGGTAAAGTGGTTAGCCAAGGTGAAGCCCTTAACCGTGGCGTGCTCATTCAATCAGTGATCAAAGAGTGGACAAAGCGCGACACCCTCAAGGGGAATATTGTTTTTGGTAAAGCGACCTGCCCTTACTGTGTAAAAGCCAAGCAGCTGTTGGATGCGGCGGGCATTCACTACCAATATCACGACGTCGTCAAAGAGAGCGCCGCGCTGTATCGTATGATTCCAGAAGTCAAAGCCATCATTGGTGAAAAAACACCCGTCACCGTACCACAAATTTGGCTAGATGGATCGTACATTGGAGGTTGCGACAAGCTGGAAGTCTATCTTAAAGAGCGTGGGCTTGATGTCGTTCCGAATAATGTCGTAGAGATGGCAAACTGATTACGTTGACCATAGATAAGCAGATAATAAAAAACCTGGCGATGCCAGGTTTTTTTGAAACTTTATTACAAAATAACGCTTTAAGCTTGCTGTTATTTTGCCATTTTCTTTAGCATGCGGCTGATAAATGACGCTTTCTTCTTCGTTGTCTTGCCATACATTGCTTTGTGCATTGCGTCTTTTGCCATCATTTGACCGATGTAAGCACCGCCTAATTCATAACCCATCTTGATTCTCCAATGTTTTCTCTTCTGTTTACGTTCGTAATATTACTACAAAACCATCAGATAACAAGACGAAGATCACATTTATTTGGTAATTTTATTTCATGAAAAGATAAAAAACATTTATCGCGAAAACGAAAAAAACGGCAGTAATCTTGCCGTTTTTTTCGTTCTAAAAAGCGATTCCGCCAGCGTTAGCTACGCTTCGGTTGCTGATAGGTTTTACCGGCAGCTTGATAGGTCTCTTTGGCCTTGATCTCGAACATGACATCAAAAAACCAAGCGGCAAACTTCACCAAGTGCTCACCTTCGTTCATGACATGCTCAACGTATTCCGTCTCTTCACCCGCTTCGTTTTCTTGTAACGTCACGTGATAAATTCGTTTTTCACCATCCACTTCTGCCAAAGCAAATTGCCCTGAAAGCGATGCTGCCGCTTCTGCAACTTCCTCATCGTCACACGCTTTTAGAAGCTCTAGTGCTTTAGGTAAGTTCTCTTGCTGGCAAACCTGCTTAACTAACTGTTCAAACTCATTCTGTTGCATGGGTAACCCTCATTAACTGCTGCGCGGCATTGTAGTGACGGGGGGTGAGATAATCAAGTTAGACTTTCTGTACCTCCGGCGTCGTCATGACTTTGCCCTTGAGCAACAACACGGCAAAACACCCCATCGCAACAAGAATATAAAACAATCCTAATTGCGCTTGAGTCCGAACGCAGTGTTCAACCAAAAATCCACCAAGCAGAGCTGCCATCACCATCTGCACTGAGCCAGACAACGCAGAAACAGAACCTGCATTTTGCTTGTGAGGGCCAAGAAGCAAACTGATCGACAGAGGAAATGACATCCCTTGAGCAAAACTCATCACGGTAAAGGCAGCGATCAAGCTGACGCTACTAAAAGGCGCCCAAATTAGCCCACAACCTGACAGCGCTACAAGAACAAAACTGGCGGCAAGCAGCCTTTTCACCTCGAAATAACGCAACAAGACATTGACTGTCACACTACCAAGCAAAAGACCGGCAGATGGAATGATCATCATGCTGCCATAATCTGCGGCAGAAAATCCAAGCTCGCCTTGCATCATGAAAGGGAATACTGATAGAGAAACAAGGCTAACAAGGTAGCTCATCCAGTTAAAACTGGCACTGCCGATCACTTGTGGATTCGTGGCCAAAGTGCGGTAAGTCGCCAAGACAGTTAAAGGGCGAAAACGTCTTTTGGCGTAAGGCAAGGTTTCTGGCAGTACAAAATAGCCCAACGTAAATATCGCCAGTAAGTAACACAACACAAAAACGAACACCGCTTGCCAGCCGACATGAAAGGCAATCCAGCCGCCAAAAACGGGCGCAATGATCGGCATGACCGATGCGGTAATCGAAATATAAGAGAGCGCTTTGGTCAATTGTGCCCCTTCGTAGCTGTCTCGCAATACAGAACGCCCCAACACCGATGCACTGCCTGCCCCTAATCCTTGCAACAATCGACCTAACTCTAGTGCTTCAATATTGGACGAAAATGCGATGCAAATGACAGTGCCGACCAAGTAAATCCCTTGGCCGAGAATGAAAACTGGACGTCGGCCAATCGCATCAGACAAAGGGCCATAAAAGAGTTGCGATGCACCAAAGCCAACAAGAAAGAAAGTCACGACGTTTTGTACGTCAGCTTGCGTCAATCCGAGGTCGTGGTTAATAAGAGGAAGAGAGGGTAAATAAATGGCCACACCCACTTGCCCTGTCGCGATGATCATCATCGCTAAAAGCAATGGCATTTTTTGTAACGACTTCAGCATTCCTTCCCCTCTCCTCTCTTACACCAAATTATTTACAGTTTATATTGGCCTTTGATTGATGATAATCTCCCCAATCGGAAAGAGATTAGTTCCCTAAAGGAAAGAATATGGATTGGTTTCAAAGCGTAAACAGCTACATCAGAGTGGTGGAAGAAGGCAGTTTTAATGCGGCTGCGCGTAAAATGAACACCACCAGTTCCGCCATCAGCAAGCGGATACAGTGGTTAGAGGAGAAGATTGGTGTTCAGTTACTCAAGCGCACCACACGCTCCATCAGCCAAACCGAAGCGGGCGCTCTATTTTATCAGCGTGCAAAGTTGCAACTCGATGGCTGGCAATCGGTTTTAGATGAGACGCGCTCCGTCAACCAAAGCCCAGCCGGATTACTGAAAATTGGCGCGACCCTTGCCGTCGGTTCCAAGTTCTTAGTTCACTATCTGGATGATTTTCTAGAAAAATACCCAGATATTAAAATCCAGCTCTTTACCACATTGCCAGGGCAACTGCCTGAGCTGAGCCTAGACCTTTTTATCAGTCGCGAGTTAGAACAGCTGAACTCACTAAGCTATAAAGCAACTGCACTGTTTGAACATAAAGCGACGTTTTTTGCGGCCCCCAGCTATATTGAAAAATACGGTATGCCGGAGAATGCAGAGCAGTTGGTCAATCACAATATCCTGATCTGGGGAGAAAAACCAAGTCGAGAGCTGAAACTCAACAATGGTAAACGCATGACTTTGCGTGGCAACTTCTCGACAACCAATCCAGAAGCGCTTTTCCACGGTGCAAAACGAGGCATGGGCATTCTGTTCAGTAATAACGTGATGATCAAAGAAGAGCTGCGCACTGGCGCTTTGGTTCCGGTCCTGCCAAACGTGCACGCAGACGAAGCCACCGTTTACGCTTACTACCCCAAACTGGACTATCAACACACAAGAACAAAACTGTTTTTGGATTACCTTAAAGAGCGGTTACAGCAAGAAAAATCCGTATAGAGCAAAAAAGTGCTAACTCTTTCTGCTCAGTAACTCGCTATGAGATAACACTTTCCTAGCAAACCTGACTTTTCTTCATTGCAAACTTCTACTACCTGAACGATATTTAACGTGATGCATATCGGAGTTGTTTTCGTAACGTTATGCAACAAAAGTGTCACTATTATAATAATCAGGTAGAGAAACGTCAGATGAATGATTCAACGCTTCAAGCTTGTATCGACTTAGATGAGCTTATTCATACTCTATCTCTCGACGGTAGCGAGCTGCTTAATCAAGTTACGCTCAAGCTGCATTCCACTTTAAGCTCGTACTGCACTTGTATCGTAGAGATAGATCTACACCACAACCATGCCAATACCTTGGCTTATGCCAAAGAGGGAAGCAACGTTAACGCTGCGCGTTATAGCTTAGAAAATACGCCATTTGAACGCATCGCTCTCAAGGTGATCGAGCACTGTCACCTGATTCAAGACAACGTGCCTGACAGCTATTTCTCACAAGAAGAAGGGCTAGAATTTGCCGAAGCGGGTGTGCATGCGTTTGTCGGTATTCCACTGCGCGGCCATAATGGCGATATTTTGGGTATTCTGGTCTCTACCTTTGGCTTTATACCTCACGACCCTCAGCTGATACTCAAATATCACCGCATATACGCCAATATCATTATTCACGGCTTACGAGAGAAGTGGCTAAGTGATCGCTCTGATCAGTTGGTGAATCAACTCAGTTACGAAGTCTCGCACGACAATTTGACCGGTTTGCTTAACCGCAGTTGCCTTTCGGATACTTTGGAAACCCTCACCCAGCAATCCGATCGCCCATTTAGCCTCGTTTGCATCGATATCGATAACTTCAAATTGATCAACGACATTCACGGCACCTACATTGGTGATCAAATCATCAAGTTTACTGCGCATGCCATTCAATCGGCACTTCCCGCCCCTGCCTTGGCATACCGAGTGGCGGGTGACGAGTTTGCCTTTATCACTTATTCAGAAACGCCAGAAGAGGTGTGTGAGCACATTCTGAATAAGATTGCGTTTGGCTATCAAGACAACGCCAATCACGTTCGATTTGACATCAGCATCGGCATCGCCAAAGCAAGCCAGCGCCTTATTACGAGCGATGAGTTATTTCTCAACGCCAGCCTTGCGATGAAAGAGTGCAAAAAGCACCCTAACAATCGTATTCGGTGCTATGACACCCATTTAAGCGCGCTATACCATCGAAAAACACAGTTAATCGAAGCCATACGCGAGCAACTGGCGAAGCCTATCGATGAGGCAACAGAGATTTACGTTGCGATTCAGCCGATCGTCAACGTGCATAAACCACGTTGGGATTATTTTGAAGTATTGGCGCGTTGGGACAGTGCCGAATATGGCTCAATTTCGCCCGTTGAGTTTATTGATGCCGCCGAGCAATCAGGACTCATTGTTCAGTTAGGAGAGCGGATCATCGAGCTCGCGTGCCGAGCAAAAAACTACTTGGAAGCGTCGTTAGGTTATCGAGTGAAACTTGGCGTCAACTGTTCTGCGTATGAACTGAATGATGAAGAGCGATACCTTAATTACCTCAATAAGATGATGCAAAAGTATCATCTCGATCCCTGCGATTTCGTGATTGAACTGACAGAAACCGTGTTACTGACTCAAACGGGTAAAGAGCACATGGTGCTGGATGCACTCAGAGATCGCGGTTTTAAAGTGGCACTCGACGATTTCGGCACGGGTTATTCAAGCTTGAATTACATTCACAGCTACCCAATCGACACGATAAAAATCGATGCAAGCTTTATACGTAATATGCTTTGTAACGATACCGCTGAACGCGTAGTGTGGCTTATCACACAACTGGCCTTACAACTTAAGGTGAATTTAGTCGCTGAAGGGGTTGAAGAAGAGCTGGCATTGAAAAAATTGGTCGATATGGGATGCGAGCAGATCCAAGGCTATTACTATTCTCGTCCAATGAAACCAAGCCGAATCGTCGACAAACTGAGCGCTAAACAGATCAAAAGCGCCTCTTAGCTTGCCTTAATCAACCTGTGGCGAACTCGCAACAGGGCTATGAAAAAGGGACGATATTCCGTCCCTTTTCCCATGGCGAAACCTTTGTGGATTTTGCCTAGTTGAGTATGCGCTCAGCGACTATTGAAACGCTTCACCCGCGGCCGCGACAAAGGTCATTTCAACCAAATAGTCTGGGTCAGCAAGCTCAGCTTTGACACAAGCACGGCTTGGCGCACAGCCTTCTGGGAACCAGTTGTCCCAGACTTCATTAAGTGCATCAAAGTTGGCAAAATCAGTCACGTAAATGGTCACCGAAAGAATACGCGAGCGATCACTGCCAATTTTCGCCAATTGCGCTTCTGCTTGAGCAAAAATCTGTTCCACTTGGCCTTTCATGTCCGCGTTGGTATCACTGTCAGCCACTTCCACAAAATGCGCAATGCCATTGAAGACGGTAATATCAGACCAGCGTTTACATGGGTTAATGCGGTGAATTGTCATCGTATTTTCTCTTTATCGGATTGATTTTATTTAAAAGGTTCTTGATGCTCAACTAAGCAAACCGGGCTACCAATTTGGCAACTGAATCCCGTTGCGGTTAATCGGCCCGTCTGGCGATCGCGACGATAGCTGACCACATTGTGGCTGTGCTGATTTGCCACCAGCAACCATTTGCCATTGCGTGATAAGACAAAATCTCGCGGAAAGTCCCCGAGAGAATCCACGGCCTCTAACCATTTTGGTTCGCTTTGGCTGACATCAAAAACCGTGATTTTATTTTGTCGGCGGCAGGATGCATAGAGAAATTGCTCATCGGAAGACAATCGAATGGCAGAAGCCGCAGCGCCATTTTCTTCGCCCGGCAATAAAGGTTGCTCTGAAACCACCGTCCAACATTCGTTTTCTCGTTCAAGCGTCAGCAAAGTTTCGGTCAATTCGCACAGCAAATAGGCACGAGTTTCCGCCTGATTAAACACTAAGTGACGAGGGCCACTACCAGCAGGAAGTTTGAGTGACTGATGCAAAGTAAACGCTTGCTGCTGACCATCAATGTGATAGAAATGGACCTGATCGGTACCCAAATCCACCACAGCTAAAAAAGGGCTGTGACGCAAAAAGGTCGCTTGGTGCGCGTGTGGTGAGGTTTGTCGCTCTCGATTTGGGCCATCACCTTCCACATAAAGCTCTGCAATGCACTCTGACGGAGCACCCAACACATCGAGCGTATATATAGAGGTATTACCTGAACCATAATTTGCCACGGCGCAAAACGTCTGCGTCGGGTCAATATCTAAATGACAAGGGTAACTGCCGTTTATTGCCATCGCACTGCTGTCGACACAACCGAGCTGCACCAACTGCGGGTTCTCTTCAACCGCCACTTCATTGAAGGTATATAAGCCTTGGGAAGTTTGCGTGAGGTAAGACGGATTGCGTAGCGTCGCCAGTTCGTTAAAGGGGATCAGCTCACCCGTTTCAGTATTCAGCTCCAGTTGAGCCACGCCGTCACTCATACTGGGTTCATCGGTATAGGTGCCAACGTAAAAATGTAAGAGACCTTGTGTCATTCTTTGTGCGCTTCCTTTGCGTTAAGCCATCTTGTTACCTTGCCGCCTGTTGTCACAGGCGGCAACGGCTTTTCTACATTAAGGTGCAATTTTGTGAAGTAACTGCTCGGTTGGTCTTCCTATCGCCACAATGGTTTCATCAAAAATGACCGCATTCTTATCCAGTATCGCTTGATAAGTCGCTCGCTCAGCAGCCGAAAGCACTTGTCCCTGTTGAGTTTTTTCCACCAACTCAAGGCCCAGTTCCGCTAATGCTATGGTTGCCTCTGCGAGCGCCACACTCTCACGCGAAGCGATATTGGCAGCAAAAATCCCACGAGATTGACGCGCCGCGGCTTTCACCACCTGATAATGCTCAGAAAGCTGCTCAAGCACCTGCTTGCTTTGCGGACTTTGCGCATTGCCCTTTGGCTGATAGCCACGCACCAACGCTTCCATGTCATACACCGCGTAGCTTTCTACCACTAAGGCATCGGCGAACCGATTTAAGCGTTCATATTGATTGTACAAATCCCCTTTGTTTGGCGTAGAAATCCATTTTTCCCAGTGCCTTGCATAATATTGCGCAGGCTCCGTGTATTTGGCTAACGTGATGAGCGGCGCAACATCTGCCCCATTGGCTAAACGCTGAAGCATCATTCGAGCATCCGCATGATGGCGCAAGCCAAGAGATATTTCCGACCAACTATCCAACGCACGCATTCGACGGTACATACTGGCTTCATCAGTGAGAGATTCACTTGACCAAAGCCGTTCAGCAATCGCATAGCTGCGTGGCCATAAGCGCTGTTCTATGGTCATCGAATCGAGATTTTCACCCCAAATGGTCACTTCACCGCCGAGGATCAGTGGCTCCTCTTCTTTGGTCAGTTGAGCGGGGTAACCGCCATTGGGTTGCGGAACGCTCGTCACTTCTCCCCCGCTAGAGGCCACCAAACTGCCAGTTGCCGGCCAACGCACATTGCCAATACGCTGATAGCTGCCTTCTTTTAGTTGATCACCAGCGAACTGATAGTTGAACTCGG
This sequence comes from Vibrio vulnificus NBRC 15645 = ATCC 27562, assembly GCF_002224265.1. Taxonomy (NCBI): domain Bacteria; kingdom Pseudomonadati; phylum Pseudomonadota; class Gammaproteobacteria; order Vibrionales; family Vibrionaceae; genus Vibrio; species Vibrio vulnificus. Next base: position 1,007,606 of record NZ_CP012882.1, on the reverse strand, counting down.
TGTAGGACATGAAGTTGTCAAAATGGCCGCGGAACTTCACACCGGGCACGTATTCCAACACATGCACTTCTTCACGCGATTTACCGTTGTAATCGGTAAACGCACGCACTTTGCCGTCTGCACCCTCAATGATGGTGAGGTTCCCTTTGCGCGGGCCTCCTTTGTTACGAGGCTTAACCCAATCGTAGGTGACAAATTTTTCCCCTTGATGCAATTGATCATCGACGGTGATCCCCTTCGGCATCGGGTCATTACGATAGTGGTAGCTGGTGGGTTGAGGTTGGTCGAGATAATAGCCCGTCGACAAAATACCTTGATAGCCCTCTTTGGCCGCTCGGCCAATACTGTCATGCCCTTGCCAGCTCTGAATCACCACCGATTTCGGCAAGTCTTTGTGCCAAATTTCATCCCAGCCTGTGATTTTTTTACCACGCTGGTTCAACATCTGCTCGACTCGGCTATTAAGGTACGATTGCAGCCCTCGCTCGCCATCCAATTGATGCTGCTTGATAAACGCTTGGATTTTCGGGTTGTCACGCCACTGTTGATAGTTCGGCTCATCCCCGCCGATGTGAAAGTACTCATCCGGGAAGAGCGCCGCCACTTCATCGAACACGCTTGCCAACATGGTATAGAGTTCTGGATTGGTCGGGTCCATCAAAGGTTCAAACACCCCCCAACCACGCTGCTGAGGGTAAGACTGTTCTCCCAGGCCAGACATCAGCTCTGGATAAGCATGAGCGACCGCCGACGCGTGGCCAGGCAGCGAGATTTCAGGGATGACACGAATACCGAGATTACGCGCATATTCGACCACTTGGCGAATTTCATCTTTGCTGTAGAAATCACCATCCGCGGTGGCTTGCCACAAGCGAGGGTAGTTTTCCAACTGAATACGAATGCCTTGGTCATCCCAAATATGCCAATGAAAGACGTTCATTTTCGCCGAGGCCATGGCATCCAACTGACGCAAAATCACCGGCAGTTCGATGTAGTGACGCGCGGTATCGTACGACACCCCTCGCCATTTAAAGCGCGGCGCATCAGAGATAGTGAGGGCGGGAACGAAGTAGCCATTGGCATCCGTCGAAACCAGTTGCAGTAAGGTTTCTAAGCCATGAAACGCGCCATAAGGCTCAGTGGCTGAGAGCAAAATCTTGCCATTTACGACCTTCAACTGATAGGTCTCATCACTGTTGATATTTTGCACCACACTGCTTGGGGCACGTTGGATATCAATCACCAGCGTGGCTTCTTGTTCAGATTTCGCCTGCCAGTTCAGCATCGGCAAGCCTGTTTGTCGATAGAGTCTCTCCATGGTGCGCTTAACATTAAACGCCACGCGGGGTGAATCGTAACCTTTGATATAAATACTGAACGCTTTGTCCAGCGTCACCTTGCCTTCGCTTAACTCAACGCTTTGCGGGTAAGGCATTAAAACTAAATCGGTATTGGGAGCCATAGCCATGGTTGTCGGTGCCATAAAAATGCCTGAAATCAGTAGAGCCAGTGTAGCTTTGTTCATCTTGAGGTTCCTGTGCTAACACGATGAGTTTCAGAGCAAGATCACTGAAACTCATCGAACAGAGATTAGAAGTGGGAGATTACAGCTCGCGCGCCGCTTGACGATTTGCCAACGATTCATCGCGATCCAGCTCACCTTTGTCGGAGAGTTCCATTTCCATCAAAGCGCGTTCATCGTCTAAGATAGCGCGAGCCATTTCGGCAGAAACTTGGTTAGCCGGTGTTAGTAGGCTCACCACTACTCCAGCCCCTAAGGCCACCATACAAGATGGAATGACAGGGTTGCCCCAAAATGTGGTTAGGCTCGGACTCATCATGACAGCCACTGAAGCTGCAGAAGCACCCGCCAGTGTGGCTAAAGCCCCTTGCCAGTTATAACGGCGCCAAAAACGCCCCAACATACCGCAGACAAACATGCCAGACATGACTGTAGAAATCATTTTGGTGATGTAGCCAATGATGTCATTTGAGGTGAGCGCAAACAGCAGAGCGAAACCAATCACCACCACCAACGCCAGGCGCGAATAGTTGAGCATTGACTCTTTATTTGGCACTCGGCCCGTGAACATCACATACACATCGCGTAGCAGGATGGACACGCCCGCGATGGCATCAGAGCTGGCACTCGACATGGTGGCCGAAAGGCCTGCGATAAGCACAATCATCCCGACACCAACAGGTAGAACCGTGGCAGCCACGTAAGGGAATGCGTAGTTTGAGTTGGCCAATTCTGGGTTAATCGCATGTGCTGCCATACCGATAATGGCTGGGATAATAGAGAAGAAAAGATACAGCACACCGGAGCCAACAAACGAACGACGGATGGTTGAAACGTCTTTGCCCGAGTAGATACGCTGACGGAACGATGGCGTCGCTAACACGCCCACACCAATCACCACAGACAATGAAATTGCAGGGAGTAAACCAAGTTTGTCGATGGCTAAAAAGCTGACTGCCGCAGGATCCATCGCACTGTAGAGATTATCTAAGCCACCAATGTGCTGCACAGACAAGACCGCCATGAGAATGAAGCCAACAAACAAGATCACGGCTTGAATGGCATCGGTCCAAACAACAGCGGTGTAACCGCCGATCACCACGTAAATAGTAAACGCCACCGCAATCACGATTTTCGCGGTGCTGAGGTCAATATCAGCAATCCATGCGAGGTACATGCCACCGCCAAGAATGTGCGCGCCAAGCCAACCAATCGATGCAATGAAAATCAACAAGCCGACCACATTTTTGACGATGCGGTTTGCACCAACGTAATAAGCAAGCTCTTCACTCATGGTCATAAAGTTAAGTTTACGAACAGGGGCAAACCAAAGAGCCAAAAGCAATATGCCGACTGCGCCGCCAATGCCATAGAGCGCTCCCGCCCAACCGTTGGCATAACCAAATCCTACCGCCCCCATACTGGAACCCGTTCCTACCATGGTGGCGACTGTGGTGCCTAATACGAGAAATAATGGCAATCCTCGCCCACCTAATAAAAAATCTTCTCCTGATTTTTGATTACGTGAAACAAACCAGCCGAGCCAAATAAGGAAAAGCACATATATTCCAAATCCGGTTAAAAAAAGTGTGCTATTCATGGAACACCTCTCAGGTAATTTAAGTCCATCTTTCAGATAAAATATCCCCGTCCTTCCATTTAGGCAGGCATGATTATTTTTATTTCAGGGAGTGAAGGTGCCGAATAAGAATCATAGGGAGAGTTCAAATTCGGCACCGTGTGAGTTTGTCTTTGTGACGATTAACTCAAATAAGTGCGTTGATATTTATTAGCGACGGTCAGCTCGATAACACGTGACGTCGACTTCCACCTTAACATCCACCACGAGGTCACACACCATGCAAATCCGCGCAGGTGGATGCTCGCCAAAAAACTCTTTAAACACTTTATTGAACGACTGGAAATAGCGTGCATCGGTCAACACAACCTTAACGTGCACTACATCTTCTAGCGTATAGCCTGCCTCGCTCATGATGTCGACACAGTTTTGAATCGCGAGGCGTGATTGATCAACAATGCCACCTTCAACCACTTCACCATCAATCATCGGCGTTTGGCCAGAGACGTAAAGGAAACCACCCGCTTCGGTAGCTCGCGCAAAAGGTAAATGCTGACCACCTGTACCCACGCCGCCTTCTACGCCATATCGTTTAATTGACATTATTTTTCTCCATTACTTTTCTTACTTAATTTCATCAATTTATTATTTACCAAATAACTTTATTTGAATTAAAACGTTATTTATTTCGATAAATAAAAACACCGTTTCTGTGTTTTGAAACCTGACCATTAAAATAAGCCAGTATTCCATTCACGAATACCCGTTCAATACCTTGCGCTAACGAAATGGGATTTTCAAAAGTAGCGGTATCTTTCACTGTTCTCGGATTAAATAAAACCAAGTCAGCAAATGCACCTTGTTTGATCACTCCTCGTTCATTGAGGTTATAGCGTTGAGCAGACATTCCCGTCATTTTGTGAATTGCTTCTTGCAGGGAAAATAGTTTTTCTTCTCGGCAATAGTGCCCAAGCACTTTCGGGAAAGTGCCCCACAAGCGCGGGTGTGGATGAGGATCGTTCGGCAATCCGTCCGAGCCCACCATGGTTAAGCGGTATTTTAAAACGCGCTTAACATCGTGTTCGTCCATGCAGTGATACACCGCTCCAGCAGGTTGCAACACTTTGGCGGCTTCCATGAGGGGTAACCCCATCTCCTTGGCGATCTGCTTCAGCATCTTACCGGCAAAGTGTGGCTGGCTTTTCGACCAAGTAATAAAAATATCGATCTCTTCTGTCACTTGGTTCAGATCTAAAGTGGAAGAGCTGGCTGAATAAGGGTAACAATCGCAAGAGACATCCTGATGTTGAGCGGCTTTTTCCATCAGATCCACCACTTCAACAGTGCGCCCCCAGTTGCCCGCGCCCGCGCATTTGAGATGGGAGATCACCACTGGCACCTTAGCAAACTGGCCCGTTTCAAAGGCTTCCTCCATCGCGCTGAGTATTTCTTCAAACTCGGTCCGCATGTGGGTGGTATAAATGCCGTTATATTGACCAAGCACTTGCGCCAAACGCATCACTTCATCAGCCGTCGCTTGCTTAGCACTGGCATAAGCCAAACCTGAACTAAGCCCCAATGCCCCCTGTTCCATTGCTAAAGCGAGCGCTTGTCGCATCTGCTCGATTTCCTCATCGGATGCCGTGCGCAGCAAATCATCCATAACATTATTGCGCAGCGTCGTGTGGCCAACCAACGCCGCCACATTCACGGCAGGTTGCGCTTGTGTCACCGCCTCAGCGTAATGGGAAAACGTCGGATACTTAAAATCGGCTTGTTCACCAAGCAAGTTCATCGGGTCAGGCGGATCACCCGCCAAAATCGTCGGGCTGGCACTGATGCCGCAGTTACCTACAATCACCGTCGTCACGCCTTGGCTGATCTTGGCCAAACACTCTGGATAACGAATCACATTGGTATCGTCATGTGTATGAACATCAATAAACCCCGGCGCGAGCGCCAAGCCCTGGGCATCAATCACGCAAGCCGCAGACGCATTATGACTATCACCAATTTGAGCAATGCGCTGCCCTTGAATGGCGACATCAGACACAAATGGCATACCACCGGTGCCATCATAAATTTCTACATTTCGAATTATGGTATCGAACACGTTACGTCTCTCTACTGCTCAACTCTTTAACCTGATGCCATAGTAAATCTTGGTAAAAATTAATCAGTGACAAAACACACAAATAACCACGAAAAGTTTGATAGTTTCTACCACAAGATCTATTTTAGAAACAAACAAACTCAAAATATCAACCACTTAAAACATGTTAGAAGTAGATAGCCATGAAAAAAACACATGAAAATCATGATAGAAACTATCATAACTTTGTAATTCAACGCCCTGCTGCAGGTGAAAAAAGCCAAGTAATTCAACCTCAAGCATGCCATTTATCTTTGGATGAAGTGAGCCTGCCGAGTGCTGTGATTCACGCGTCTGCACTCAACAATAACCTTAAGTGGATGCAACAGTTTGCCAATCACCACCAAGTGAAACTGGCCCCACACGGCAAAACCTCCATGACACCCGATTTCTTCCGTCAACAGCTCGAACATGGCGCGTGGGGCATCACCGTTGCCACTGCCGCACAAGCGGAAATCGCCGCCATGGCCGGTGCGAAAAACATTATCATCGCCAATCAACTGGTGGGCAAAGCCAACATGGCCATTATTAGTCGACTCATTGAAGATCCTGAGATCCAGCTGTACTGCTGCGTAGATTCTTCGCGTAACATTCGCGCCCTTTCGCACTTTTTTGCCCAGCGCCAGCAAACACTGCATCTTTTCATTGAATTGGGTGTCGATGGTGGCCGATGCGGTTGTCGAAGCGAAGCGCAAGTGTTTTCACTCGCTAATGAAATCCACTCACTGCCCCACTTAGCGTTGGCGGGAATCGAAGTGTACGAAGGGGTGATTCATGGCGACAATGCCGAAGCTGAGATCCGCCATTTCTTGCAGGGTGCAATCTCTTTAACTCGTGAGCTAAACCGCGCTCAATTGATCGCATCACAACCAATCATCACTGGTGCGGGCTCAGCTTGGTATGACGTAGTGGCGGAGCAATTTAGCGGCCTTACCGATCTCAACCCCGTCATTCGCCCTGGCTGCTACGCCATCCATGACACGGGGATCTACCAAACTGCGCAGCAACAAGTGATGCAAAGAGCACGACAGAATCAGGGAGTAGCATGCGATCTTGGTGGGGATTTACTCTCTGCGCTTGAGTTATGGGCACATGTTATTTCTCGTCCAGAGCCAACGCGTCTTGTGGTTGGCATGGGTAAGCGCGATGTCGCATTTGATGCTGGCCTACCCACGTTAGAACTCGCGTTTCGAGACGGTCAACCGCTGCCAATACCTGCTGGCGTGACGTCAACCGCGATCATGGATCAACATACGTTTGTTGAAATCCCAGCGGAGTGCGAACTCGATGTCGGCGATATTCTGGTTTTCTCCACCTCTCACCCTTGCCTCACCATAGACAAATGGCGTGCGTTGGCGATTCGTGATGATCACTACCAAGTAAGCCACTGGGTAGAAACGCGATTCTGATGAAATTGTGCGATGTGAAAGCAGCAACTTAGAACAAATTACGCTATTCTTGCGACCGCAGTTTTGCTGCGGTCATTGACAACGTAGGACAATCCCTTGAGTTTAGAAGTCGACATTATTTCTCAAATCACCGAACGTTTTAGCGCACTACGCGAAGCAGAAAAGAAAGTCGCCAAATTGGTGACGGATGACATTGAAACCGCTGCCAACGCCAGCATCACCGAGCTGGCACAAAGTGCAGACGTCAGTGAAGCTACCATCACGCGCTTTGCCAAAGCAATAGGCTGCAAAAATGTTCGTGAAATGAAGATCAAACTGGCTCAGTCGCTGACGGTTGGACAGCGTTTTATCCTTGAGCCGCCCGATCAAAGTGGCTACCAAGTGATTTACGAATCCATCAAACAATCACTCGATATCAACCGAGCGTTGATCAATGAACAAGACATTGATCAAGCCGTTGATTGGCTCTACGGTGCAAGACAAATCATCAGTGTCGGCATGGGTGGCGGTTCTACGATTGCTTCTCAGGAACTGCAACATCGCCTGTTTCGTTTGGGCTTTGCCATTGTTGCCTACCACGATGGTTTGATGACGCGCATGGTCGCCGCCACTGCTGATGCCAATGACGTCATGGTGCTTATCTCCGCGACCGGCTATACACCAGTGATCGTCGAGACTGCGCAACTAGCGCGTGATTACGGTCTGAAAATCATTGCGATTACGCCAAAAGGCACGCCATTGGCTGAACAAGCGAACGTGGTTTTACCGATAGAGCATCACGAAACAGATTTTATCTACAAGCCTTCTGCCTCGCGTTACGCCATGCTGGCGCTTGTCGATGTGCTTTCTATGGCTCTAGCGGTGAAAAATAAACGTCGCTCACGTGACAAACTGCGCCGCTTAAAAGTGGCATTAGACTCGCATCGCGGCGGCGGTGATAGGCAGCCTTTAGGTGATTAGTCAAAGCCAGCAAATCCGATAGAGCGACATTCCGTGTCGCTCGATCCCTATTACTCCTGCGAGCTCAATCCCGTTTCTCACCTTAAAAATTACATCAATTCAAAACCTTACTATACTCACAACGGCAAATGCATTTAATTCATCACTTGATGAATATTTGCAGAATTAAGTTGCTAGAGCAGCAACCACACCCAGCGTTACACTGTTGATTGATTAACCACTGCCGCCACAGTTAGGATGACCACATGCGAAACAGACTGATCTGCGTTTGGGCGCTTCTTGCCCTCACCGCTTGCACGACCGAATCCACGCCTCAAGCACTAGGCACCCTAGAGCGTGACCGCGTCACCTTTACCGCGACCGCCAATGAGATCATTCGTGAGCTTCCCATCAAAGAAGGTCAGATGGTTTCGCAAGGCGATATACTGGTTAAGCTCGATAGCAAAAATCAACAAGCCGTCTTAGCCCGCGCCCTCGCCGAACAGAGCAAAGCGCAAGCCTATCTACTCAAGCTTACTAACGGTGAACGACCAGAGGACATCGCTTCAGCACAAGCTCGTGTTGCCCGCGCCGAAGCGCAGTTGATCGATGCGCAGAAAACCTTCAAACGTAAAGCGGAGCTGGTGGCGAAAAAACTCATCAGTCAGTCTGAAAAAGACACCGCACTCGCGCAGCGAGATTCGGCAAGAGCAGAACTGGATTCCGCCAACGAAGAGTTCAGCAAACTGACCGCTGGCTCACGGCCAGAAGACATTGAGCAAGCCAAGGCGCAACTGGCCGCCGCCCAAGCCGACGTGGTCTTACAGCAGCAGAAACTCGACGAACTCACCATCGTCGCGACCCGAGATGGCATTCTCGATAATCTGCCTTATAACCTAGGGGAACGAGTGCCCGTCAGCGGCATTGTGGCGGTCATTCAAGCCAATCGCATACCTTATGCGCGCGTCTATGTGCCGGCGACTTATCGAGTGAACTTCGTGCCCGGTAAGCCAGTGACTGTCCATGTCGATGGTGTGAGCGATCCTCTGCAAGGAACGGTACGTTGGGTGGCGAACGAAGCCTCTTTCACCCCCTATTACGCCCTCACCGAAGAAGAGCGTTCACGTTTGATGTATTTAGCGGAAGTGGATCTTACCGAAGCTGCGCGCGCCCTCCCTTCCGGTGTGCCAACTCAGGTCGATCTCAACGGAGAGTAAGCCATGGTTGAATACGCAATTCAGGCGCAAAACGTTGTGAAAAAGTTTGGTGATTTCACCGCCATCGACAACATCACACTCAACGTACCCAAAGGCAGCATCTACGGTTTTCTTGGCCCAAATGGTTGTGGAAAATCGACCACCATCCGCGTTCTCACCGGGCTACTCAGCCCAAGCGAAGGCAACGTTGATGTGCTCGGTTTGGAGATTCCCAGACAGTCGGAAGCACTTCGCTTGAAGATCGGCTACATGACACAAAAGTTCTCTCTTTACGATGACCTCACCGTAGAGGAAAACTTACAGTTCATTGGCCAGATTTTTGGTATGGATAAGAAAACCCTAACTCAGAGAGTCAATGAGCAGCTCGCCACTTATGGCTTGGATCAACGCCGCAAGCAACGGGTTTCAGGCATGAGTGGTGGCCAAAAGCAGCGCCTTTCTCTGGCCGCGGCGACCATGCATAAACCCGAGCTGCTGTTTCTTGACGAACCCACCTCGGCGGTTGACCCTGAAAATCGCCGAGAGTTTTGGGAACAATTGTTCGATCTTTGCGACCAAGGAACCACCATATTGGTGACCACACACTACATGGATGAAGCCGAACGCTGCCACCGACTTGCCATTATGGAAGCAGGATTGATTCGCGCAGATGGCGCCCCTGAAGAGCTGATGGCGCAAATGGGCGTCAACATTGTTGAAGTCAAAGCGGAGAACTTACGCGCGCTAAAAGAACAGTTATTGCCTTTGGCAGAAGTACGTTCTGCAGCGCAATTGGGCATTCGCTTACGCGTCTTGATCGATCAACGCGTGGCTGACCCAATTGCGTGGCTAAGAGCCACTTTTCCTCGCTTACAACACGCGGAAATGAACCTTGCCAGACCAAGTTTGGAAGATGTGTTTGTGTCCGTAACAGGAGAAGGCCGCCAATGAATGCGATCTATCGAATGAAAGCGATTATGGTCAAAGAGTTTCGCCAACTCTCGCGCGATCGCATTACCTTTGGCATGGTGGTGATGATCCCCTTGATCCAACTGCTGTTGTTTGGCTATGCGATTAATACCGACATTCGCGATATTCCTGTCGCGGTGGTGGATCAAAGCGAAAGTACTGCAGGTCGTATTCTGACCGAGTCAGTCAAAGTCACCCAAGTGGTCAGTGTGACTCAACGCTACGCCACTGCGGAAGAAGCCGAGCAAGCGATTCAAGATGGCATCGTACGTGCGGCGTTAATTTTGCCGAATGATTTAACGCAACGCATGGCGCAAGACCGACCGTTGGGTCAATGGATTGTCGACGGTTCCGATACCATGATCAGTGCGGCGATTCTTGGCTTACAAACGATGCCGCTGACGGATTTTGATTTTCAGATCCGCCCAAAACCGACACAAACCTTTGAAGTGGCGCTCTACTACAATCCAAGCCGCCGCTCAGCAGTGAACATTGTTCCCGGGCTGCTTGGGGTCATTCTCACCATGACGATGATTTTGTTCACCAGCGCCGCCATTGTGCGTGAGCGAGAACGCGGAAACTTGGAACTGCTGATCACAACACCGGTTCGTTCATTTGAATTAATGGTGGCAAAAATCGTCCCTTACATTTTTGTCGGTTTGATTCAGGTGTTCATCATCTTAGGGCTTGGACACATTATTTTTGGCGTCCCTATCAATGGTTCCGTTGCGCAAATATTGTTGGGTACCTTGTTGTTTATTGCCGCCAGCCTCACCTTGGGATTGGTGATTTCCACCATCGCCAAGACGCAGTTGCAAGCCATGCAAATGACGGTTTTCATCTTGCTGCCTTCCATCCTACTTTCGGGTTTTATGTTCCCCTACGAGGGTATGCCCGTGGCGGCCCAATGGATTGCAGAAGTGCTCCCCGCCACCCACTTCATGCGCATGATTCGCGGCATTGTCTTGCGAGGCGCAGATTTATTCGACCTGTGGCGCGATACTTTATGGATGATTGGTTTTACCCTGCTTGGGCTGATCATAGCCTCAACTCGCTTCAAGAAATCGTTGGATTAACACGCGACATGGTGTTCAATTGTCACGAGGGGCACTCGTTCCCCTCGTTCTAACGATCGCGACAAACAACAAGGATTACCATGAAAATTGCAATGATTGGCTTAGGGGATATTGCGCAGAAAGCGTATTTGCCCGTGATCACTCAAATGTCGGATATTGAGCTTGTGCTCTGCACTCGCGATGGCGCGCTGCTTGAACAATTGGCCAAACAGTACCGGATTGCGGAATATTGTAGCGATTACCGTCAGCTCACCAAAATGGGCATTGATGCGGTGATGATTCACGCGGCCACCAGTGTACACGCTGACATTGCAGGCTACTTTCTCAAACAAGGAATCCCAACTTTTGTTGACAAGCCACTGGCAGACAACGCTCACGATGTTGAAGTGCTTTATGACATCGCTCATCAGCACGGCCAGCCCCTGTATGTCGGGTTTAACCGTCGCCATATTCCTCTCTTCAATCAAACCATCCCTGAACTCGACAGCACCAATACTGTAGGTCAGGGATTTGAGGCACTGCGTTCGCTGCGTTGGGAAAAACATCGCCTCGATCTTCCAGGTGAGCTACGCACTTTTCTGTTTGATGATTTCATCCACCCTCTCGATAGCGTGAATCTCAGTCGCCAAGCCGATCTGCAAGAGGTTTATCTGACCTACCAAATGGCGGGCACTCAACTCGCGCGAGTGGATGTGCAATGGCAAGCTGGAGAAACCTTGTTGCACGCATCGATGAACCGTCAGTTTGGTGTCACCGCAGAACGTGTAGCGGCCAGCTATCAAAATCGCGCCGTTGAATTTGATTCATTTTGTGAAGGCCACCTTTGGCAGCAAGGCCAGCAAACTAAGTTGGCGTTAAAGGATTGGACACCAATGCTCACCAGTAAAGGCTTTACACCGATGCTCAGAGATTGGGTCAAGGTGGTAGAATGTGGTCAACTGGCCAGTGAGATTGTGGAGCGGAATATCGCTAGCCATCAATTGGCAGAGGCGATCTACCAAAAGATCGCCAAAGCGCTGTAAAACGGCGTACACGCTAAAGTTTGCTGACCCGATGAATCTGCGGCGATCGTATCGCCGCCTTAACGTGCGGAAATATCGCCTTTACTTACCGCGCTCTTCACTCACAGCATAATGACTTAAAAACAGTGCTGCGGTGTTTTTAGCCAGCGCTTCTCCTTGCTCAGCCGTGAGCGGTTCGGCGCTGCCAATGAGCTGTGGCCAAAAAGCGCTGCCTTTGATCAAACTGTGAAGCTGAGTGCGAGCAAGTTCTACGCTCTCTAGCTTCAAACGTCCTTTTTTATCTTGCTCTGCAAGCCACGTGTAGAGTGCGGTATGTTGCTTCGACATGCTGCTGGTTTGCGCTTTCAGCTCTTCTGGCTTAAACAGGAAATGGCCTAATGCCACCTTCGCCATGTCCAAATAGCTGGGCTGAGCAATCACACTGATTTCTTGGCACAGCAAACTAACCAGTTGGTCCTGCAAAGGTCGTTTACTGAGCGCAACCAACTCATCCTCAGTGATCGTGCTCTTCCATAAAACGGATAGCAGCTCCATAACCAAGGCTTCTTTCGAGGAAAAATGATTATAAACGGTTCTTTTCGATACCCCAGCTAACGCGGCCAGTTTATCCATACTGGTGTTTTGCACGCCAAATTCCAAAAACGCTTGTTTAGCCGCCGTGAGTATCGCTTCTCGCTTTTCTTCACTTCGCGTCTTTTTCTTTTCAATCATGGTGTTACAGCTCTGGTTTTCGAAAGGTGTGATTATTTTACACCAAGTAGTTTACTTTTCACCCTCAAAATGTAAACTACACCGAGTAGTTTACATTAAATCACTCTCTGTTGTGGTGAGAAGGACGATGAAAACACAATGAACAAACGACTTATCAAAATCACTTTTTTGACCGTGTTAGGAGCTATTGCCATGAGTTCGATCTTCACCGCCGGCTCGACTGCTGAAGCAGAGAAATCCGCCTATCCAAAAACATTTCGCAATAGCGATCCCAATTTCAATGGCGGTTCTGACCTCTTTGAAATCGTCAAAGCGTACTTCACGACAAAACGCGCCACGCCGAAACCCACATTTACGCTGCCAGTGCATAACATCACGACAGAACAGTTGCTTGAGGAGCAGCAAGATGTGCTCTATCGTCTTGGTCATTCAAGTGTGCTGATGAAACTGGACGGTCAACTGGTGATGACGGATCCGGTATTCAGTAAACGCGCCTCACCGGTACAGTTTTTTGGCCCTGCCCGCTTTCACCCAACCCCAATTGAGCTTGATGAGCTGCCAAACATCGATGTGGTTCTCATTAGTCATGACCACTATGACCACCTCGACAAAAACACGGTCAAAACCCTCGCGAGCAAAGTGGGCGTTTTTCTTGTGCCATTGAAAGTGGGCGTGATCTTGCAAGAATGGGGCGTGAACAAGCACAAAATCGTTGAGTTTGATTGGTGGGAAAGCCACGTAGTCAACGGAGTTGAATACGTGTTTACGCCCACCCAGCACTTTTCAGGCCGAGGATTGACGGACAGCAACAGTACCTTATGGGGAAGTTGGGTCATTCGTAGCCGTGAGAAAAACCTGTTCTTCAGTGGCGACTCTGGCTACTTTGATGGATTCAAAACCATTGGGGAAAAATACGGCCCATTCGATCTCACCATGATTGAAACTGGCGCGTACAACAGTTTGTGGTCGAACATTCACATGTTCCCCGAAGAGAGCGTTCAAGCGCATCTTGATTTGCAAGGCCAGAAAATGATGCCGATTCACAACAGCACCTTTGATTTGGCGATGCACGATTGGCATGAACCGATGGAAAAAGCGCGACAGTTCAGCGAAGAAAAAGGCGTGACAATGATCAGCCCAGAGATTGGTCAGCGCCTTGTGCTTAATGAAGAATCACCACTCAAACCCTGGTGGTTAGAAGATAACGGCTAAAGCCACACATGGAGGATGCAGGCACACGCGACCAAAGTGACTGCATCGCACCTTAGCCAGCATGCCAAGCGTAAGCAGGGAGTGCTAGGCGTACCAAGCCTCTCTGAAACGCCTTGTATGCCATTATTCTTCAGTAACTTTTTCAAATAAGCCTAATACATCAAAAGGCTTTGAGAAAAAGTCATTCGATAAAATAAACGCTTTGGATTCTGGGTCTAGTGATTCAAAGTTAACTTTTTGAGAATGGTCTACACTAAACGCCAATTTTTCAGTCGATTTTATGAGACTGATTGTTATTTCTCTAGAAGAGTTGTTTTTCACATAAAGCAGCACATAGGCCAAATTTTTCTTTTGCTCTAACGTGCATTTTTCCATCGCTAAATGATTAACATACGGCAATATTGAAAAGAAAGAATCAGGTTTATCTTTTAAGTATGAAATAGTTCTTTCACTTGGCTTATTTTCTAACGCTAGTTTTCTACAATGCTCAATTCGTTCACCTAAATTTGAAATTGATACATTCAAGTCAGAATACATTTGATCTTCTATATCCGCTTTTGCAAAAAAAGGCAAAAATATCAATAAAAAACCCAAAAACAAAACATTTCTCATAGTTTACACCCATCAGAAATAGCTTTCCAAAATCTGTATTGCTTCCTATCAGAAGTGTGAATTACAGCTTGATAAGTTGCTATATCATATATTTGCTTTAACTTAATCGTTTCAAGTGCACTATAAGATTTAAAATAATATTCCCAGTTCGCCTGTGTTATATTCCAAGCTGTCTGACCAACATCAGATGAAATGCCCATACCAATAGAGACACTGAGATCTTTAGCTTTTGTAAAACCATCACTATTTTTTACGAATGGGACTGCAGATATTGCCTTTGTCAAACCTGAACTACCAGCACCTTTAACAGTATTTCCAGCAAATATATTAAACAAATTACCTATACTAATAAAAAACTTAGCACTTTTTTCTAATTCATGTAATTCATTAATTCGATCTATAGCCTTTAAGCTCTCATCATCGAAAACAACACCTACGATAGCTGGACACCTTTCCATTTAATATATCCTCCATGAATTTTGAAGATAATATGTTACTACACTTTAAAGGCGATTATTTATTAATAAATGCGAGTGCGATCGTAAATGCACTTTATTGCATAATTTGCCTATCAACCACCAGTTACCTGACCAACAAGCCACACTGTGTGGCTTGTTGCGTTTTCTACACGCAACAAAACGTTGACTTACTTTGATAATCAAACTAAATTGATTTTCAAATATTTTGACTATCAAACAAATGGATTTTCTTTTATGTCTGCTTGCTCTCAAAGCCACCGATTTACCACACACAATCAACAAGGTGAAAAACGCACGTTTTATGTCCTTTTACTCACTCTTTTTACTATGGTGGCGGAAATCGTTGCAGGTACCCTTTACGGCTCCATGGCACTACTGGCTGACGGTTGGCACATGGGGACGCACGCGGCAGCCTTTTGCATCACCCTCTTTGCGTATCGGTATGCGAAAAAACACGCGCACAGCGCTCGTTTCTCTTTTGGCACGGGTAAAGTCAGCGTGCTTGGTGGCTTTACCAGCGCGATGGCTTTAGGAATCGTCGCGTTGCTGATGGTGGTGGAATCTGTTCACCGCCTATTTAATCCTGAAAGTATTCAATTTAATGAAGCGATCTTGGTGGCGGTGGTTGGATTATCCGTCAATGTCGCCAGTATGTTCTTGCTGCATGATCACCATCATCACGACCACGGCGATCATCATCATGACCATCACCACGAAAATGAACATGAGCATGAGCACCATCACGACCACAATCTGCGTGCCGCTTATCTTCATGTACTGGCGGATGCCCTCACTTCAATCTTAGCTATTGTGGCTCTCATCATTGGGAAGTTCTATGGTTGGATTTGGCTCGATGCATTGATGGGCATCGTCGGTGCACTGGTGATCGGTAAATGGACCTTCGGGCTAGTGAAACAGACCGCGCCTATTTTACTTGATGAAAGCATTGAATCGAATTATCTCGAACAGCTTAACCAAACGTTAAGCCCTTATGCCACGGTGACTGATTTACATGTTTGGCGAATCAGCGCCCACCATTACGGCGCAATCATCAGCTTGGTGGATCACAGCAAAACCTCGTATGAGGAATATAAACACATGCTGGAAAAATTTGATAAGATTCACCACCTCACGTTGGAACTGCAACCGGCCAAGTAATGCTAAATTTAGAAAAACTCAATCAAACTCTGACTGAATTCTACGACAAGATGTCTTCGTGGGAGCAATCGGTGGTGAAAGAAACCGGTTACTCATTGGCGCAAATTCACACCATTGAAGTGCTCGGCTGTCACGGTGCGTTGCGAATGAAGGAACTGGCAGAAAAACTAGGCATCACAACCGGTACGCTAACGGTGCAGATAGAAAAACTGGTCAAAGCAGAGTTGATTGAGCGCTGTGCACTTCCAGAAGATCGACGTGCCATCGTCGTCAAGCTAACAGAAGCGGGACAAGTGATTCATCGCCAGCACAATCAATTGCATCTTGATTTGGTTCGCGAGCTCACACGCCATATCGACGAAGAGCAGCAAGCGTTGCTGCTCTCTTGCCTTGAGAAGATGAATCAAGAGTTCTGAGGTTTGAGCTCAACTGTATTGCCCTCAGGATCGGAGAGGTAAATGGAACGGCCAAATCCTTGCGCGCCATAGCGATTGGCGAAATCTTCCACCTTCACCCCGTGAAGAGTCAGAAAATCGAGAATCTCTTGCTCATCTTTAGGGGTGATTTGCAAACAGAAATGATCCAGATTTCGCCCTTCTTGCTCGGGTGCTCTGCCGCCTTGTTGCCCGAGCTTGCTGTCCACCGTGACCAGATCAATCAGTGCACTGCCTGCTCGCAACTGAGTTAAGCCAAACTCGGCCACTTCACGCTCAACAACACAGCCTAAAATATCGCAATAAAATGCTAACATCTTGGGCAGATCCACCACCCTCAGCACAATGTGATCAATCGCTTGCAACTGAATCGGCCTTGCCTTCTCCATGACGTTTCTCTCCTTTCGGTTATTTTTAGTTATAGCGTGTAATCGTTTTTCAGATCACTTTCTTGACTGAAGTACTCAACAAATTCGAACTGGAAACCATGATCTTCGAGATAGTAAACGCTCTTGCGATGTGGATGATCGCCACCCCAATGATCTAAAGCGTAGCCCGCCAACGCGAGTCGCTCGACCACCGCATCCACATTGGGTACCACAATGCCAATATGCTTCACCCCAGTGAAAGCCGTTGTCCAGTTCGCGGCATCCCCCTCACCACCAGTGCTGATGGCGATATAACTCTGTTCATCGCCAACATGGAACCACTCAATCGCGCGGCCAAACCAGTTGTCTAGCTTGCCTCAGCCACGTACTCGCCATTCGGGAATCGCACTGGTTAAGAAATGAATGGTTTTCTGCGCATCAACCACCGACATGTTGGCGTGTTCTACATAACTTTTCATCATTTTGCTCCTTGCACTTAACTAACAAGGAGCAGCCTAAAACCTCAAGCTAAATTGAGGTAAAGGACGATTTTAAAGACGAAATCAGAAAAGAGAGATTGATCACACAAAGATTCCCAAATGACGGATTTCGAGAAAGGAGAATTATCGGTTGAAGTCCCCCCTTAAAAGCCTCAGAATGTCGCACTTTTGGCCGATAGCGAAATCGTCGGCCCTGACTTTACCAACATAGAGAATCATACATGGGTTTTACCTCCTTAGGTCTGTCTGCACCAATCCTTAAAGCTATTCAGGAAAAAGGCTATGACACCCCTTCTCCCATCCAATTGCAGGCCATCCCTGCTATTTTAGAAGGCAAAGATGTCATGGCGGCGGCACAGACAGGAACAGGTAAAACTGCGGGCTTCACGCTGCCTATTCTTGAACGCCTGGCGAAGGGGCCACGTGTGCGTGCAAACCACATTCGTGCGCTTATCTTAACGCCGACCCGCGAATTAGCCGCGCAAGTACAAGAAAACGTCTTTATGTACAGCCGCCATTTGGATTTAAACAGTGCAGTGGTGTTTGGTGGTGTGAAAATCAACCCACAAATGCTGCGCCTGCGTAAAGGTGCTGATGTGTTGGTGGCAACACCAGGCCGTTTGATGGACTTGTACAGCCAAAATGCGGTGAAGTTTGATCAGCTCGAAGTGCTAGTACTGGACGAAGCCGACCGCATGTTGGATATGGGTTTCATTCGTGATATCCGCAAGATTTTGGCTTTGCTGCCAGCAAAACGCCAAAACCTGCTGTTCTCAGCCACGTTTTCTGACGAAATTCGCGAACTGGCAAAAGGCTTGGTGAATAACCCTATCGAGATATCGGTTAACCCAGCCAACTCGACGGCTCGCACCGTAGAGCAGAGTATCTACCCAGCAGACGTAAAGAAAAAGCCAGCGATGCTTGCCAAGCTGATTAAAGACGGTGACTGGCGACAAGTACTGGTGTTTACTCGCACCAAGCATGGCGCAAACCGCCTCGCGGCTTTCCTTACCGATCAAGGCCTGACTGCCGCTGCTATCCACGGCAACAAGAGCCAAGGTGCTCGTACCAAAGCGTTGGCGGATTTTAAATCAGGCGACGTTCGCGTACTGGTAGCAACCGACATCGCCGCGCGCGGTATCGATATTCCTCAGCTTCCTCAAGTCGTGAACTTTGAGCTTCCAAAAGTGGCGGAAGATTATGTACACCGTATTGGCCGTACTGGTCGCGCCGGTGAAACGGGTAAGGCAATTTCTCTAGTCTGTGCGCTCGAAGCGCCTGAACTGTTTGCCATTGAGCGTTTGATTCAAGAAGTGCTACCTCGTAAAGCACTGGAAGGTCACGCGCCAACCAACGCAGTACCAGAATCTAAACTGGATACGCGCCCAATTAAGCCGAAAAAACCGAAGAAGCCAAAGAAACCGAAAGCTCCGAATGCGGAAGCAACAGGCGGTGAGGCGAACAGCAAAGGCAGCCAAAAGGCGAAAGCGGCAGACAAACCTCAAGGGCAGAACCGTGGTAATGGTAATGGTAATGGCAAAGCCAAACGTCAGTTCTCTGCGCCAAAAGAAGGTAACAATGATTCAGCCAACAAAGGTAAGAGACCAAATACAAAAGGCTCGAAACCTGCGAACAACGCAAATGGCAAAACACACGGCAAGCCAAGTCATGCCAAGCCAAACAAAGCGAAAACTGGCAACAACAAGCCTGCTAATGGCAAGCCTTCGGCTCAACGTCGTAAGCCACGTCCACAAAGCGCTTAACGGTTAAAACGACAAGAGCCACACATTGTGGCTCTTCTCTTATTCCTCTTCGCGTCATCCCAGCTTACAAACCCTCAGCAGAAAAGCGTGCACTCCTTGCTTGTGATAAGCTGCAGTGCGTTTGCGACATCAACTCCGCCAAGGTAATCGCCGGATTTTCCATCACCAAACGCTGTAATTTGTCTTCCAGCGGTTCCAGCTTCTCGCTGTGTGAAGCCAACGCCAATTGCATTTTTTTGACCAAGTAGCTGGCCGAGTCTTCTTCCAAGCGCCTTACTTGATCATAAAACGCCTGCAGTGCCAAAGCTTCACCAGAAATTTGCCAATGGCGAGATCGACGAACGCGCTTAAGTTCACAACCATGCTCCGCCGCCACGCTTTTCAAGTGCTTTGTCATCTCCCCACCAATACGATGAATCAAGGACGGCAAAGCAATCACTACGAGTTGTTCATTCACGGGCTTAGCTTTCATGTTTTAGGATCCTTGATCGGCTCACAGTGGCACCATTATCGGCTTTGCTTCCACCACAAATACAAACCTTCAATATCTGCCGAGCACATCAAGGCCATGCATCGGCCAAGCTGTTCATCTGACCATTGCCACCATTGCATTTCCTGCAGCATCTCAATCTCTTGGGGAGAAAAGCGGAATTTGATGTGTTTAGCGGGGTTTGAACCCACAACCTCATAAGGTGCCACATCTTTGGTCACCACCGCGCGACTGGCGATTATCGCGCCATCTCCAATCGTCACACCTGGCATGATCATCGCTTCCGAGCCAATCCATACATCGTGACCAATGCGCGTATCCCCAGCTCTTACAAAGCCATCTTTCGCTTCTGAAAAGTTAGGATTTTGTTGGTAGAAGAAAGGAAAAGTGCTGACCCAATCCGTTCTATGGCCTTGGTTTCCTGCCATCATGAAAACCGCGCCTGAGCCAACTGAGCAAAAGCTACCGATGATCAGCTTGTCCACATCATTTCGCTCTGGATTAAGGTAACGCACGCAATCATCGAAACCGTGGCCATGATAATAGCCAGAGTAGTAGCTATGCCGCCCAACGATGATATTAGGATTGGTAATTTGCTCTTGGATTGGCTTACCCGAAAATGGGCTGTCAAAGTAGTTCATCTTGTTCTCGTTATTTCATCTCACTGCGGTATTCGCTAAGTTGGTAGCTTACCTTACCCGCTTCATTCAGCGTAAAAATCCAGACACTGTTGTCCGACTCAAACCGATATTGGTTTGCGGTTTCTAAAGGCTGTAGCTGGCTAAGAAACTGCCCCATTTCTTTCTCTGCAATGAGAAACGAACCTTGAGAGGTATTGTTGTCCAGATCATTGGCCACTTCAATTTGCGTGGTCGACACAGGCAGAACATCTGGCAGCCACCCTCTTTCAAAGAGTTGATCTGCTTGAGCCTGTTGGTAATTGTCATAGTGGCTTTGAACTATATCAGAGCAGCCCGTTAAAACGAGGAGCAAAAGAAAAAAACGCGCTTTCATTGGTCTATCCATTTATTTCAGTGATAACAAGCGAGCAAAAATCGCTAAAACATTCAGCGAAATTGTATAAGAAAAACGACTTGGCGTTTGTACCGCTCTGTCAAAGATTGGTAAGAACTAAACTGCTTTTCTCTATTAGTAAGAAGGCGTACAGTGCCAACGCATTTAAAAACAATGAGGAAGATTAACATGGCGCTATTGTGTGAAACCGAGCGTTTGATTGTTCGCCATTTTGAGCTGAGTGACAGCGATTTCATCATCCAACTGCTCAACCAAGCGTCGTTTATTCGCTACATTGCTGATAAAAACGTGCGCACCACCGAAGATGCGATTCAATACCTCACCAACGGCCCCATCGCCAGCTACCAACACTACGGTTTTGGTTTAAGTATGGTAGCGCTCAAAGCGTGTGGCACGCCTGTTGGTATGTGCGGCGTGCTAAAACGACCAGAGTTGGAACACCCAGATCTCGGCTACGCGTTTTTAGAAAAACATTGGCGCCAAGGCTACGCTGAAGAAGCGGCTAAAGCCGTGTTGGCAAACGCTTTTGAACGTGATCAGTTGGAGCAGATTTTGGCCGTCACTCTACCAGACAACCAAGCCTCCAATGGGTTATTGCAAAAACTCGGCTTTAGCCAACTTGGCACCAAAGAACTCTATGGTATGGAGAATAATTTGTACGGTATTGTGAGTGAGAGTCTGCGTTGAGCCATGCCATCATAACCGTTTCATCTTATCCCCTTGAGAAAATTAGAGGGCTTAACTACATGATTAAGGCCTTCTGATTTGCTTGTCTTGCCAAGGAACAAAGATCACAATTATTTAACATTTATCCGCAAACACACTTCTGTCATCCATATTTAACGTGTGAGTAATATTTATAAATAAGAATAATCGCTCTAACCTAACTTATGGATAAGAAAGATGAAAATAACGCAGTGGAGTCTGATCCTTACAGGCTTAATCGCAATGCCTGCTCTGGCGGATACCGACGTTTACCTAACGAACAACTCTGATCAACCGTTGACCATTCAAATCAAACACGATGGCAGCGACTTACTCAAATATGGTGATGAGTGGCAACAGCATGTGCAAACTCTTGGCCCTTGGGAAACCAAATCAGTTCTTAGCTTTAACCGCTGGGACGGCGTGAAAACCAATCATACCTACCGCTTTGAAACCGTGGTCTCTAATCCGAAAGGCGAAAGTATTTCCCTCAATCAGGTAATGAGGGGGCACTGGTATAACTCTTCGATTCAATATGGGGTTAGCGCAGCCGACGTCAATTTGTCTCTTAAAGATGACCGCAATGTTCATCGCTCGCCGACGTTGGCGTTTGGTGAGCGTGAAGTGGAGTTAGCGTTTAAATCCTCGGCCACCGCTCGTTATGACGATCTTCACTACACCATCACACCAAGCAAGGTCGATGAGGTGGTCGATGACAACGATCAGCATCTTAAGATCATGACTTACAACATCTGGGCTCTGCCTGCTATTGCGTCCCATATTGGTGAACGTTTTGAACTCATCCCAGACTATGTCAAAGGCTATGATGTGCTCGCATTACAAGAAGTTTTTGCCAATGGCCGCGATGCTTTTTTGCGTGAACTGGCCAAAGAGTACCCTTATCAAACCAAAATGTTGGATAAAAATGGCTTTAATATTTATGACGGTGGCGTGATCATTGTTAGCCGCTATCCGATTGTGAATCAGGCGCAGTTTGTCTTTCCTGATTGCACAGGTACCGATTGTTTTGCCGATAAAGGGGTAAACTACGCTGAAGTAATTAAAGGCGGTGAAGCCTATCATGTGTTTGCCACACACACCGCGTCATACGATACCGATACTGCGCGCGACTACCGCCAGCGTCAGTTCAAACAGATGCGCTCCCTCGCTCAGTCATTAAAGATTCCGGCTAACGAAACCGTGATATACAGCGGCGACTTCAACGTCAATAAGCGTAAGTTTCCTGGTGACTATCAACAGATGATCGCCAACTTAAGCGCGATTGAACCGCACTACTCAGGCTACACCGAATCAACATTTGATCCTCGTATCAACAATTTTGCAGGCGAGCCTCTCTCTGGTGGCGAGAACGTGGAATATCTCGACTACGTGATGGTGAGTAACGAGTACGCTGTGAAAGGCGATAACAACAACCGTGTAGACATCCCTCGCTCAACGGCAGAAAGCTTATGGAAACACTATAACCTTTCAGACCACTTCCCGGTTTCTACCGTGATCAAACCATGATGCGTACCATCATCCTTGTTTTTGTCATCACCCTGTCCGCGCTTGCCGCGGGCATGGGTTTTATCACGCTGTTCTCTGGTAACGAGAGTAATGTCGCCACTTCTGCTCAACGAGTGGAGGCCACATCAGCTCAGAGTGTAGACACCATTGATCATCAACCAACAGACACGATGGTTGCCACTAATGTAAATAGCGTTTCAGCGCGAAAGCAAACCGACAAAACATCGTCAAGCGAGTTACTGGCGGAAAGCCTCCAACAAGCTCAAGGTCGAGAATTGATTGCTGAACTTGACGCCTTTTGGCGCGAATGCCAACCAGAGAAACGATGCGAAGAACAATTAATGGCGGTATCGCCTTATCTCTCGGCAGAACTGTTTGCGCTACTCTCTCAATACCCAGAATTGAACGCACAATGGCAACGCCAATTAGGCGATCTGCAATTTGACGAACAGCAAGCCTTAAGCGCTCGAATCGAACAACTTAAAGCACAAGCGAGGGAGATTTGGGGTGAGTTGGCAGATATTCTGTTTGCCGATGAGTTCGCGCTTTACGATTTCAGTCTCGACAGCGAATCCCTTAGCCAAAGCGACCCCGAAGAATTTGTAGCCAATTTTCAACGTTTGATGGTGCAGTGGCAAAACCGCGCACAATCGTTTGGGCTAGTGAGCGATAGCGCCAAATATGAACGAGGTGTTTCGCTCATCCCAACTCATTTCAGCGATGCAGAACAATCCACTATTCGCCAAACTTTGGAGCAAACTTATCTGTCCAAAGAAGAGCGTGCCAACCTTCAAACTCGTGAGCAAACGGTCGCCAAGCAACAGCAGCAAGTACAAGACTACCAAGCCGCCCTTGCTGAGCTGCAATCGCGCCTTAACAAGCAAAGAGCCACCAGCCATGCAGAATGGCCAGAATCTGACTGGCAAAATTACTACCAACAGCAAGTCAGTGAATTTCGCCGCACGTTTTTCTCTTCCTAAGCCAATCAAAAAGCAAAAAGGCACTTCGTAGCTTAACGTCGTGCCTTTTTTCTCAACTGTAAGGGCTCTTATGAGCGCTTTGCCAAAGGCTTCCTTAAACCAATTCGGCTATGCCCCGCAGGGAAATCATCAAAGCGTGTAAATTCTTCAAATCCCAAGCTTTGATAAAACTGCGGAGCCTGCCAACTTTGTGTCCAGAGCCACAAGCCAGATAGCGAATGTTGTTTCGCGTACTCCTCTGCTTGAACCATCAGCTTTTTGCCCATCCCCGAGCCTCGGCATGCCTCATCAACCCAAAGCTCATCAATGTAGAGCCAATCCCAGAGTAAGTTCGCCGTTAACGCCGCGATGAGGTTGCCGTGCTCATCTTCCACCGTCCAGTTGAAACGTTCTTTTTGGTAAGGCGGTGCCAATTGCGTTTCGCTGTGAGATTCAAACCCAGCACTGAGTTGACGCTGCTTACCTTCATCTAAAGGACCTGTCGTGAAATCAATCTTCATCTTTTTCTCGTTTCTGTTTACCCGCTATTGAGCACAGAGTATCGCACGGCAGCCGATGAAACCTTTAATTTTATTAATACCAAACTACTTGGAGTTGTAGGTAGGCGGCAAGTGCGTTCATCACCATGAGCATAGGCAGGCTATGTGATTAGGGAGAAGGACCGAAGCCAATACCGCGACAGCTTCAAGTAGGAAGGGATATCAAACTGTTAACTCAACTTGTTTTGCCCCAGCACCTCCCACTTTCATGTATGAAAACAACCGAAACATAGAAAACTTCATTCATATTGATTAGAATGGCACGACAAATTTGTGTTACTCCCATTGAGCAGCACAACAATCTGGATTTTTCTATGCCGCCCTGACTTTTGTTGGGGCGGTATTGCGTTTAGGAGGAATAAAATGTCCAACACTGAATCGATCTGCGTATCAACGCTAGACATGGATCGTATTAGCGCACTTCTTGAAAAGATGGCGAACTTATCACCAGAATTGGAGAAGCTGGAAAATGAGTTAGATAGAGCCAACGTGCTCGCGCCACAACAGATGCCCGACAACATCGTTACCATGAACTCAACGGTGCGTTTTACGTTTGTCGGCAGTGACAAAGTCATGGAGAAAACATTGGTCTATCCAGACCAAGTTCGTAACCCAGATGACGTTTCTATTTTTGCCCCAGTTGGCAGCGCGTTGCTTGGCCTTTCTGTCGGCCAGCAGCTCACATGGCCAATGCCCGGCGGCGCAGAAAAAACCATCGAGATTCTCGAAGTAACTTACCAGCCAGAGCGCGTGGGCGAGTTTCATTTGTAATGCTTAAGACAAGAGCCGCAAAAGCGGCTCTTAATGGTAACGGTGTAGATTTTCGTATTACATGACTTCTCTTGACCAAATGGCTGTTGTATCGCTTTCAGTTGAAAGAAGGCAAACTCGCCACGACGCTTTCACTACCCCACCGAGAATATCCCCTGAAGTGCATTCATCACTAGCACTCCGGCCCTGTTAGAGCGATAATCCCGCCCTTTATGAGCACCCAGCTCAACGATAGCAATACAGAAGTAGAAAGACAGCGATGACAACTGAGCCAACAGTCATAATTGGACTGCACAATCCCAAAAGCCCCACCAATGTCGGCGCAGTGATGCGCGCAGCAGGTTGCTACAACGCCACTCAGGTGCGCTACAACGGCACCCGTTATAGCCGAGCGGCAAGGTTTCAGACCGATACACAAAATAGTCATGAGCGGATTGATTTAGTGGAGATGGAAGACCTCACCGCCAGCCTTGACGGCGATGTCGAGATCGTTTGTGTCGAGTTGGTGGTCGGTGCCACTGCGCTACCGCATTTCGTCCATCCTGAAAAAGCCATTTATCTGTTTGGCCCAGAAGATGGTTCACTGCCGCAAGAGATGGTCGACAAGGCACATCATGTTGTCTATATCCCCACTCACGGCTGCATGAATCTCGCCGCAACTGTCAATGTAGTGATGTACGATCGCTTAGCAAAAACCCTCGACTCGATAGACGACCACGCGCAAGTCATCGCCAATCGCGATAACAAAAACCGTTTGCGGGTTAAGGAAAGCTGAGATTTTTCAACTCGGCAGCAGCTTTATTGTCAGATTTAGCTGAACACATCTCGTTTTTTGCCACCTGTAAGCGGCTTTGATGTGATGGACGCACCTCCCTTCTAGCGTCGTTGTACCAAACTAATAGTACAACCATTGAGAGCAGGAGTAACAAGTATGCCTATTAAAGTTGTCGGTATTGATATAGCGAAAAATCTCTTCCAAGTATGTGTGCTGGGTACAAATGGACAAATTTTATCAAACAGAAAGGTAAAGCGAGATAAGCTTCTAGATACTGTCCGCCAACTACCTGAGCAAACTGCTCTTGCAATGGAGTCATGTGCAACTTCTCATCATTGGGGCAGAATATTTCAAGAGCTAGGATACACAGTGGCTCTTATTCCAGCTCAGCATGTAAAACCATTTGTTGGGCGGCAAAAGAACGATGCTAATGATGCAAGAGCCATTTGCGAAGCCTATTCTAGACCTAATCTTCACTTCGTTCCTGTTAAGTCTGTTGAACAACAAGACCTCAAAGCGATACGCAGTGTCCGTAAACGTTTGGTAGAGAACAGAACTGCCTTGGCGAACCAGATCAGAGGATTGGCTGCTGAATACGGGGTAGTATTTCCTCTCTCCATTAAAGCTTTACGAAGTCATTTACCGCTAGCTCTTGAAGACGCAGAGAATGCTCTTTCCCCAGTAATGAGGAACTTACTGCAAACTTTATACTGTGACTTTGTCAGTCTTAGCGAAGAGATAGATGAAATGACCCAAAGTGTCACCATGTTGAGTCAGCAAAATCCAAAATATGAGGCTATTCGGAATATTCCTGGTTTTGGTCCGATTTTGACAGCGGCTCTGATTAGTGAGGTAGGTGCTGGAAACCAATTCCAAAATGGTCGCCAGTTCTCAGCATGGTGTGGCCTAGTTCCAAAACAAAATAGTACAGGTGGAAAAAGTAGTCTCGGCTCTCTATCGAAGAATGGCAATCGCGAATTGAGAGCATTACTTATCCACGGTGCTCGCGCAGTGGTTCGGTGCGGAGCTAACAAAGCGGATGCTATGGGAGTATGGTTGAGAGGACTCATTGCACGCCGAGGCAAAGCAAAAGCGATTGTCGCTCTTGCAAACAAGCTCGGTCGGGTAGCATGGCACATCTTGGCGAAAAATAGCGAATACGATATTAATCAGGCATTTAAGCCTGTTTGATTAAAAATACTAAGTTCTAAGGAGATATCCTCAAGAAGCAACTGAGTTTGCAATAGCTGATGAATAAACGGTGAACCATCCTTACTACACTCTGATAACGCAACGAGGTTATTGAAACCGAGGCTTTGAAAAGACAGTGAGGAGCGGATTACATCATGGCGCAGGTCACGTAGTAGACCTAGAAAGACGTCGGATATATGTTAGCGACCGTATCATTGAATCAGTCATTGCATCCTGAGGTGCGTCCATATATGTTGCGTAATTTGGTCAGAGAGCCAA
This sequence comes from Vibrio vulnificus NBRC 15645 = ATCC 27562, assembly GCF_002224265.1. Taxonomy (NCBI): domain Bacteria; kingdom Pseudomonadati; phylum Pseudomonadota; class Gammaproteobacteria; order Vibrionales; family Vibrionaceae; genus Vibrio; species Vibrio vulnificus. Next base: position 980,213 of record NZ_CP012882.1, on the reverse strand, counting down.
ATTGCCTGAAATTGAACAATTCTCATACAACACACTGAGTTTCAGGCATACCTAACCCTGTAAGCTTATTCCGCGCCATGATCATAGCGTAAGTCTCGCCAACTTGAGCGTTGTAGTTTCTCAGGCTTAATTTCCCGCCTAACAACTGTTTCACTCGATACATTGCTGTCTCTGATAGCGAGCGTTTGTGATAGCCATACCGCTTTTTCCACTTCTTGTTGGAACCGTAGAGCTTCTGGCAACCTACTGCTAAGTTGCGAGGATGTCCTTGCTCCCAGAAGGCCGCCCCTTCTCGTGGCGGGATAAGTGGAGCTGCTTGCTTGATCCGTATAGCATCATGGCAATCCCTTGTGTCATAAGCGCCATCACCCGATATCTCAATGATTTTACGACGTGTCTGCTTGAGTAAGTTTGGAAGCACTTCGGCATCGGTTACATTAGATAAGCTCAGTTCTGCTGCGACTATTTCGTGGGTGCTTGTATCTACTGCGATATGCAACTTTCGCCACACTCTGCGCTTCCCATCAGTTCCATGCTTCTTGACCTTCCATTCACCTTCGCCATAAACCTTGAGGCCCGTGGCATCAATTGCCAGATGTTGTATCGCACCTCTGGTTTTGGTTTTAAATGAAACCTCAACTTCCTTAGCTCGGCGGCTTATACAGGTGTAGTGCGGACAAACAAGCGGGATGTTAGCTAGCTTAAATACTGAGTCTAGAAAACCTTGCAGCGCTCTCAATGGCATAGAGAAAACGCGTTTCACCGTTAGTGCGGTAGTAATGGCTAAGTCGCTGAATCGGCGAGGTCTACCACGCTTACCTTGTTTGTTTTGCTTCCACTCGGCTATCGTTTCCTCATCAATCCAAAAAGTCAGAGAACCACGGTTGATTAAGGCTTTATTGTACTGCTTCCAGTTTGTTGTTTTGTACCAAGGTTTAGGCATGAGGCTACGGGGACTGATGGGTGTAGCCGATCAGATCGTAGCTTCTTGATTTAGTTCCATCGATTTAAGCAACATATATGGACGCACCTCAGGATGCAATGACTGATTCAATGATACGGTCGCTAACATATATCCGACGTCTTTCTAGGTCTACTACGTGACCTGCGCCATGATGTAATCCGCTCCTCACTGTCTTTTCAAAGCCTCGGTTTCAATAACCTCGTTGCGTTATCAGAGTGTAGTAAGGATGGTTCACCGTTTATTCATCAGCTATTGCAAACTCAGTTGCTTCTTGAGGATATCTCCTTAGAACTTAGTATTTTTAATCAAACAGGCTTAAATGCCTGATTAATATCGTATTCGCTATTTTTCGCCAAGATGTGCCATGCTACCCGACCGAGCTTGTTTGCAAGAGCGACAATCGCTTTTGCTTTGCCTCGGCGTGCAATGAGTCCTCTCAACCATACTCCCATAGCATCCGCTTTGTTAGCTCCGCACCGAACCACTGCGCGAGCACCGTGGATAAGTAATGCTCTCAATTCGCGATTGCCATTCTTCGATAGAGAGCCGAGACTACTTTTTCCACCTGTACTATTTTGTTTTGGAACTAGGCCACACCATGCTGAGAACTGGCGACCATTTTGGAATTGGTTTCCAGCACCTACCTCACTAATCAGAGCCGCTGTCAAAATCGGACCAAAACCAGGAATATTCCGAATAGCCTCATATTTTGGATTTTGCTGACTCAACATGGTGACACTTTGGGTCATTTCATCTATCTCTTCGCTAAGACTGACAAAGTCACAGTATAAAGTTTGCAGTAAGTTCCTCATTACTGGGGAAAGAGCATTCTCTGCGTCTTCAAGAGCTAGCGGTAAATGACTTCGTAAAGCTTTAATGGAGAGAGGAAATACTACCCCGTATTCAGCAGCCAATCCTCTGATCTGGTTCGCCAAGGCAGTTCTGTTCTCTACCAAACGTTTACGGACACTGCGTATCGCTTTGAGGTCTTGTTGTTCAACAGACTTAACAGGAACGAAGTGAAGATTAGGTCTAGAATAGGCTTCGCAAATGGCTCTTGCATCATTAGCATCGTTCTTTTGCCGCCCAACAAATGGTTTTACATGCTGAGCTGGAATAAGAGCCACTGTGTATCCTAGCTCTTGAAATATTCTGCCCCAATGATGAGAAGTTGCACATGACTCCATTGCAAGAGCAGTTTGCTCAGGTAGTTGGCGGACAGTATCTAGAAGCTTATCTCGCTTTACCTTTCTGTTTGATAAAATTTGTCCATTTGTACCCAGCACACATACTTGGAAGAGATTTTTCGCTATATCAATACCGACAACTTTAATAGGCATACTTGTTACTCCTGCTCTCAATGGTTGTACTATTAGTTTGGTACAACGACGCTAGAAGGGAGGTGCGTCCATCACATCAAAGCCTCTAACTAGTCTAGTTGTGATTAAAACTTAGCGACTCCCAGATCTCCGGCGCGACTTAAATGATCGAGTCGCCAATCAATCTGTAACGAAAAAAAGAAGCAGCCTATTGCTGCTTCTCTGTTTTGTTTAACGATTAAAGTGTTCTGGCAACCTCAAAACCATCCCAAATGGCGGTCATGATGGTTCGCGCTTTTTGGCTATCACCAATGTTAAACACGTTTTCGACATCAAGCTGATTAGCAAGTGCTTCATGTAGATGATCTTCGGCTCGGTAACCCAAAGCTAATACGACGTGATCCGACAAGATTTCCATGTCTCTTTGATCTCGCTGAACTATAACCCCTGTATCAGTGATGGTTTGCAGCATCGTTGAGGTCAATACGCTCACTTGCTCTTTAACCAGCAGTTCTTTAAGCATCTGATAGTTAGCAAAACAAGTACCGTGAGGACCACCGATGATGTCGTCACTGGCTTCAATTAAGGTCACGGCTTTACCTTGCTGTGCCATCCACAACGCCGCTTCAGCACCGACGAGACCACCACCAATCACGGTCACTTTATCACCAGTGATTTTGTCTGGATTCATCAACATATCTTCTGCAACGATTACATGTGGCTTATCTTGACCTGATAACCATTTGGGCTTCACTGGACGCGAACCCGTAGCAAAGATAACGCTGTCTGGATTGAACGATTCAATGGTCTCTTTATCTGCCGTAGTATCGAAACGCACATCCACGTTCTTACGCTCCATCTCACCTGCAAACCATTCAATCAACAGCTTGTCATCGTGTTTAAATGGAGGCTGGCTACCAGGAATAACGTTACCACCAAGTTGTTTTGATTTTTCAAGTAACGTTACTTTATGCCCACGCTCCGAGGCAATACGCGCTGCTTCCATACCTGCGACACCACCACCAACGACCACGACGTTTTGGCTGCGATGGGTTGGCACTAAGCGAAACTCTTCTTCACGGCCACAACTTGGGTTTACAGCGCACGACAAGTTGCCCACTTCTGCCATACGGCCTAAACAACCTAAATGACACGAGAGACAAGGACGCACCTCTTCAAAACGACCGCGACGAATCTTGTTAACGGTATCTGGGTCTGCCAGCAGTGGTCGACCTAGTGAAATACCATCAGAGATGCCATTGTTGACGGCATGCGCAGCTAAATCTGGATTCTCCATGCGTCCTGCCATTAAGACTGGAATATCGACCACCTCTGACACTGCCTTGCAGTAAGGCTTGTACATGCCAGGTGCAAAGTAGTTAGGCGGATGGTTCCAGTACCAAGAGTCATAAGTGCCCGCATCCACGTTCAACGCATCAAAGCCAGCATCTTGAAGGTACTTGGCTGCTTTCAGGCCCTCTTCCATATCACGGCCAACTTCTTCAGCTACTTCACCCGGAAGAATACCTTGGCCAAAGCCCTTCATGTTGCCTTTGACTGAGTAACGCAGTGAAACTGGAAAATCATCGCCACAGATTGCTTTAATGCCTTTGACGATTTCTACTGCGAAACGGTAGCGGTTTTCAAAACTACCGCCGTACTGATCAGTACGTTGGTTGAAAAACTCCATGGTGAACTGGTCAAGCAAATAACCTTCATGTACCGCGTGAATTTCGACACCATCAAAGCCTGCTTTTTGCGCAATCGCAGCCGATTCAACAAACTTACCGATAAAGTATTTCACTTCATCCGTCGTTAACTCTCTATGCTGAATAGAAGGGTCAAAACGGTTTGGCGCGTCAGAAGGCGCAATGGATTTATCTTCCGGAGTAAAACCTGGGATACAAGAACGTCCCCAACCTGCGGTCAACTGAGCAAAGATTTTCGCACCGTACGTATGCACACGTTCAGTCATCTCTTTGGCACTGCGAATGTACGCTGTAGGGTGGTTGGTCGGACAAGGAAGAGAAGGCATCGGAAATTGTTCCAACTCGTTTTCGACCATTTGTACGCCAGTAATAATTAAGCCAACGCCGCCACGTGCACGCGCGACATAATACTCGACACCACGCTGATTGTAGGCGCCGTCACCATCGACACAACCCAGTGTGCCCATTGGCGCCATCGAGTAACGGTTTTTCAGTTTTAATGAACCAATCTGCATTGGCTCAAAAAGGATTTTGTGCTGTTGTTTTAACATTGAACACTCCACATTATTGGTATGCCACCAAAATAGTTAGTGACAGAATCTGCGAGTATTAAAACAACCCTCAACGCTCATTACTTGGCAAAACAGGACATCTCATTAACCTTTCAAGACATCCAGAGTTTTTTTGACATGCATCATATTAGGGAACCTTTTACCCTAGTGTCTTGCCTTATAGACATTGGCGATACGCCCGTCCACCTTTTAAACGCACGCGAAAAAGTGCTCAAATCTGAAAAGCCAAGTTGGTAGGCAATTTCGGTCATATTGACTTTTCCGGCATCAAGTAGATGTAGCGCTTTTTCAAGCTTGTACTTTTCGACCACCCCTCGATAACTGGTGTTTTGCTGTGAAAGATGTCGATTTAGGGTGCGTAAATTCATATTCAGCGCGTCGGCGATGGCACGGCCATTAATATCAACTAAGTGACTCTGCTGATTGAGGAAATGATAAATCTGAAGAATCAAGTCATCTTTTTTCAGGCGCTCCGCTTCTTCTCGCAATAAATTCACACAAGAGAAATGAAGGTTCTTGTCACTATCAGTGAGAGGAATATGGAGAAAACGCTTGGGAATAACCAGTTTACGAATAGGTGCCCCTTCCTTAACGGTACAGTGCATTACCTGTTCTAGTAACGCATTTTCCTTCTCACTATAGCGATGCTCAATTAAACAAACATCGAGCGTGACTTTGGTATCACTCAGCACCTTGTGAATGATTTTGATCACCACGGCGATAAACAAAGTAATCCCAAGGTAACTGACTTTTGAATCGTTTCCCAGCGACTCCGTATCCAGAACCCAGAGCTCAGCATTGCCTTGGCGATCTCGCTTATAGACGAGTCGAACAGGCGCACTTAATACAATCACGTATTCTTGTAACACACTCAACAAGCTATCAAGATCTCGCGCCGTCCATAACGCAGTCGAAAAGCTGCCAAACGTCAATGACTCTACCGTATCGGCAATGTGAGCCAACATGATTGGTGTCTCATTTTGCTCGTAAGCTTGATAAAGCAAGGAGCGCAAATCTTGCACATTAACCCTACCTTCTTCATTACAGCGAATCGCTTCTATTAGAGACTCTTCACCTATCGGTTTCAATAGCTTTAGCCAGCCAGCATGAACTGAAAGCGCGTTGTCAAAAACGGATTTTTTATGATTCATATCACTTAACACCCTAAATTTGTGACTCAATACACAAAGGTTGACACTGTCTCAACTTGCATACTAGCTGTCTTAAAAAGCCAAATATTGACCTCCATCAACAGAGTAAGCTGTATGCAGTGAAACGGACTTTCTTCCCTACATAAATCACATTGGACACGATACATCGGACATTTTCACGGTTGAGAAGTCGAGGTCGAATGGTTCAATATGCGAAAACAGAGAGCGTCACTATGACTGACTGGAAAAATAAATTCGCCGAAAAAATAATCTCATTAGAGTCGGCAGTAGGCAAAATTGAATCGGGCGATAAAATTTGGGCTGGTGGCTTGTTGTCGATGCCAGTTATCTTCCTTCAAGAGTTAGACAAACACCTAACTCAATTCCACGGCTGTGAGCTTTACACAGGCCTAATGACTTACCCATACGAATTCCTAAAACCTCAATATAAAGAGAACTTCAAACACATCAGCCTTTTCATGGGCCCACTTGAGCGTAAATGCCAGCATGGCGGTAACATTGAAGTGATGAACTTCCACTTCTCTAACTTCAAACAGACGTTTGCTGCGCTAAAACCAAACACAGTCATCATTGAGGTGACGCCACCAAATTCAGACGGTTATGTAAGTCTTGGTGCTTGTGGCGGTGTGGGCAGCAAAGAAGCGCTGAAGTACGCGAAAAAAGTCCTTTTTGTGGTTAACGACCAACAACCATTTATTGGCAACAAAGACAACCTTGTTCACATTGACTACGCAGATTTTGTTGTCGAAGGTCACCACAGTATTGCCATGCCAAAAGCGGGCGAGCCAAGTGAACTTGAACAACAAATCGCACAGCACGTTAGTCCATTCATTGAAAATGGCATGACAGTGCAAATCGGTATTGGCACCATCTCCAACGCTATGGGCATGGCACTACGTAACCACCAAGATCTCGGAATTCACACTGAAATGTTTACCGAATCTCTAATGGAAATGTGTAAAGCAGGTGCGGTGAGTGGCAAGCTGAAAAACTACAAGCCAAACAAAATTGTGACTGCGTTTGCCGCTGGTCCTCAAGAAGTGATGGACTTCCTGCACAACAACGACGCAATTGAAATGGGTGGCATGGCCGATGTGGTCGACGCTTATGAAGTCGCCAAAAACGACAACTTCGTATCAATCAACACCTGTGTGATGGTCGATGTGGTTGGTCAAGTGGCGTCTGAAGGTGTGGGCTTCTCTCAAATTTCTGGCTCTGGCGGTCAGCTTGACTTCGTTCGTGCGGCGGGCATGTCTAAAGGTGGCGTGAGCATTCTTGCCCTATCTTCAACTCGTGATGGCAAAGAAGGCCTTGAGTCAAACATTCGTATCGCACTGCCGACAGGTACACCGATCACCACGCCTCGCAACGACACACAAGTTGTTGTCACCGAATACGGTGCAGCTGACCTACGTGGTTTAACCACCCCACAACGTGTCAAAGCCCTCATCAACATTGCTCACCCAGAGTTTAGAGATGAGCTTCTAAAGCAAGCAACAAAACTTGGTTTGGCTAAATAAGGAGCCCATATTATGTACAAAGGTCAATTCTTCACCCTAAACACCCTGGGCGACAATCAGGCGGTTGAACTGGTTTTTAACGCTGAAAAAGATCCGGTGAATACCCTACGTAACGCTGCGCTAATTGAGCTGGAAGCCTGTATTACTCGACTTGAGGAAGAAAAGCCACAAGGCTTAATCATTCGTTCTGGCAAAGCTCTATTTAGTGCTGGTGCAGACGTTAAAGCGTTTCGTAGCCTATTTAAAGACGGTGACGCAGCGATCACACCGTTCCTTGACTGGGTACACTCTATCTACAACCGTGTTGAAGATCTCGATTGCCCTAAAGTGGCCATCATCAATGGCGTAGCAGCGGGTGGCGGTGTCGAACTGTCTCTATTGGCTGACTACCGCTTGGCAACGGCCGACGCGAAAATCAGTTTGCCAGAAGTGAAGCTTGGCATTATGCCGGGTTGGGGTGGCGTTACGCGTCTTCCACGTATTGTTGGCGTTGATACTGCTCTGGGTTGGCTAACCACGGGCAAAAACTTCTCAGCCGAAAAAGCACTAAGCGACCATGTGGTTGATGGCATCATTGATCCAAGCCAAGATAACCCAGTTGAGCAAGCGCTGCGCGTCATCGAACGTGCACAGCGTGGTGAACTGAATTGGCAAGCGCGTCAAGCAGAAAAGCGTCAAGCACTTCCAGTGAACGATCTAGAACTGGCGATGTCGATTAATGTCGCGCGAGGTATGGTGGCAAAAGCGGCAGGTCCTCACTACCCTGCTCCAGGGATTATCCTTGATACCGTATTTAACGCTGCGCGTTGTACTCGTGATGAAGCGCTAAAAGTCGAAGCAAAAGGCATCGTCGCTTGTGCAGAAAGCGGCGTGGCCGATGCGCTGGTGAATGTGTTCTTAAGCGATATGGCGGTAAAAGCGGCAGCGAAAAAGCACGCTGAACAGTCTGAAGTGAGCAAAACAGCGCAAGTCGGCGTGATCGGCGCAGGCATCATGGGGGGCGGCATTGCTTATGTCAGTGCTGACCGTGGCATTGATGTGGTGATGAAAGACATCAACAAGCAAGGGCTCGACCTAGGTCTATCAGAAGCAAACAACCTTCTAACCAAGCAAGTTGAACGTAAGAAGAAAACCCCGCGCGAGATGGGCAATGTGCTAAATCGCATCGTGCCGACTCTGCACGACGCGACACTGGCAGACACCGATATGATCATCGAAGCGGTGGTTGAAAACCCAATGGTGAAAGAGAAAGTACTGGCTCAACTTGAAGAGACAGCACCGAACGCCATCATCGCATCAAACACATCGACGCTGATGATCAGCGGTTTAGCCCAGGCACTGAAAAAGCCTGAAAACTTCTGTGGTATCCACTTCTTCAACCCGGTACACCGTATGCCGCTAGTGGAAGTGATTCGTGGCGAAAAAACCTCAAAAGAAACCATCGCCAAAGCGGTTAACTATGTTCTGCAATTAGGCAAAGTGCCGGTTGTGGTCAACGATTGTGCCGGTTTCTTAGTCAACCGCTGTTTAACCCCTTACTTCCTCGCGTTCAACCAACTGTTAGTTGATGGCGGCAGCATCGCTCAGGCAGACAAAGTCATGAGCAAAGGCTTTGGTTGGCCGATGGGGCCTGCGCACCTTGCGGATGTTATCGGTCTTGATACGGCGAAACACTGCATGGATGTGATGGATGAAGCCTTCCCTGCTCGTCTAGGTAAACCTCAAGTCAACCTGATTGAAATGCTATGTGGGCGTGGGCAGCTAGGCCAGAAATCGGAACACGGCTTCTATAGCTACCAAAAAGATCGTAGAGGTCGTTTACAGCCATCACTCAGCATTGACACCCAAGTGCTACTTGATAGCGAATGTGCTGCTCCTGCGGTATTTAGCGATGAAGATGTGACTTTGCGCATGATGCTGCCAATGATGTTTGAAGCAATTCGCTGTTTAGATGAAGGCATTATCAGCTCTCCTCAAGAAGGCGATATCGCGTTTGTTTATGGCACAGGCTTCCCGCCATTCCGCGGCGGCATTTTCTACTACATGGACACTCTTGGCCTCGATAACTTAGTCGAACTCGCGCAGAAATACGAAGCACTGGGTTCACTTTACGCGATACCTCAAGGTCTGCTTGAACGTGCGAATAACAACCAAAGCTTTTACGCCTAATTAGGAGATTTAAAATGAAAAATGTAGTGATTGTTGATGCTATCCGTACTCCTATGGGTAAATCAAAGAATGGTGTTTTTCGCCACGTCCGTGCTGACGACCTGTCTGCACACCTAATGAAAAGCATGATTGAGCGTCAACCGAACCTTGATGCGACACTGATCGACGATGTGATTTGGGGTTGTGTGCAACAAACTGAGGAGCAAGGTGCTAACCTAGCTCGTGTTGCTGCTCTGCAAGCGGGCCTTCCGGAAACCGTGCCAGCGACAACCGTCAACCGACTATGTGGTTCATCGATGGATGCACTGCACATGGCAACCCGCGCTATTAAAGCGGGCGACTCAGATGTGGTCCTTGTCGGCGGTGTTGAGCACATGGGTCACGTGCCGATGACCAAAGGCATCAGCATGAACCCATACAACCGCAATATGGCGCAAGCATCAGCAATGATGGGACTGACAGCAGAAGCCCTTGGCAAGATGCACAACGTGTCTCGTGAAGAACAAGATGAGCTAGGCGCTCGCTCTCATCGTCTGGCTCATCAAGCTACCCTTGAAGGTCGCTTTGATAACGAGATCGTCCCAACAATGGGTCATGATGCGGCGGGTTTACCTACTCTAGTCCAACACGATGAAGTGATTCGACCAGAAACGACAGCAGAATCACTTGCGACGCTTCGCCCGGTGTTTGACCCTCGCGGCACAGTAACGGCTGGTACCTCATCGGCACTGTCTGATGGCGCGTCATGTCTACTCGTGATGAGCGAAGAAAAAGCCATCGAACTCGGTCTGAAAGCAAGAGCACGCGTCATTGCTGCTACCAGTGCAGGTGTTCCTGCAGCGATCATGGGTTACGGCCCAGTGCCAGCGACACAAAAAGCGCTGAAGAAAGCCGAACTCAGCATTGACCAAATCGACTTTGCTGAAGTTAACGAAGCATTTGCCGCTCAAGCGATTCCTTGTTTGAAGGATCTTGGCTTGTGGGAGCAGCGTGATGACAAAGTTAACCTCCATGGTGGCGCTATTTCGTTGGGGCACCCTCTTGGATGTTCAGGCGCACGTATTGTCGGCTCTCTGATCAATATCATGGAACAACGTGGCGGACGCTACGGACTTGCGACCATGTGTATTGGCATGGGTCAAGGTATCGCGACCATCATTGAACGTATTGAATAACGAAAATTAAAGTCAGCCTAAGTCAAAGAGCTCTGTCCTACCCAGAGCTCTTTTTTTTACCGCCAGCTAGTTTGGATGGTCATCCCCTACATAATTGAGTTTTTTGCCTCGCTAGAATCGCTATTATGGTCAACGAAACAAACATTCTGTTCCTATAACAACCCTTGGGGAAAATGATGAAAAAATTTGCCTTAACCACGCTAACATTCGCACTTGCATCAGCTTCTGTTCACGCCAATGTACCAGCGGAACACCCACTGGCTAAGTACCTTAATGCACCAGGTGCGTCGGTTAACTTGCCTGTGACTGCAGCAAAACAGTCTTTTGATCTAGATTTCGTTCAGGGCGCCTACGACAGCTTTGAAAGCTTCCATGCGCAAATGGGTGGCGACCATGCACTTTATTACATGACCAACTTCAGCACTGTGATGCGCACTGATAATGTTAATCCAGCGGCAGAGCAAAAAATATTGGCACGTAATATCAACAACGAAATCGGTAACATCACGGTCAAAACAGACAGCGAAGGTGACCTGAAAATGGATGACTACTTCGTACATCCAACCTTCCGCCACCAAGGCGTAATGATGATCCACAAAGGTGAAGTGGTATACGAAGCTTACCCAGGTATGAAACCAACCGATTCTCACATCTGGATGTCATCATCAAAGACGCTTACAGGCCTTATCACAGCCATGCTAGCTGAAGAAGGCAAGCTCGACATGAGCGCTTCAACGACCAAATACGTCCCTGAGCTCAAAGGCACAGCATGGGATAAAGTGACTATCCTTGACTTAGTTAACCATACTGCAGGCCTTGACCACGAAGAGAACAACACGTCAATTCTCGATCCAGAAGGCGTATTCGTGCGCTTCATCAGCTCTGCACTTGGCACGACTGAACGTTGCGAAACAGGTGAAACATGGCGTGACGTATTAAAAGATGTAAAACCGCTAGAAAACGAAAAGCCGGGCGATCGCTTCCGTTACTCTTCACTGAATACACACGTACTGGGTCAAGTGATTCAAAACGTGACCAACAAACGCTGGACTGACGTTGCTGAAGAGCGCATTTGGGGCAAACTAGGTGCGCGTATGCCGCTACAAGTTCACCTAACGCCAGACGGCACACCACTAAACCTAGCAATTATCTCGTCTACACTGGAAGACTTTGCTAAGTACGCCACCATGTACACACCAAGCTGGGACAAAGTGGCACACGAGCAAGTCGTTACACCTAAACTACTTGACCGTATTCGCTCAGCAGGCAGCGCAGACGCATTTGTAGGCGGCCGTAAAGAAGGTCAGGCTGTGGGTCTATTTGGCGAGAAACCTGTAAAAGGTGCTTACCAGTTCGACTTCATCTTTGAAGACGGTGCGATGTACAAACACGGTAACTCTGGCCAAGGTATCTACGTCGATCCATCGCGTGACTTTGCTGCCGTTTACTTCGGAGCAACACCTTATGTGCCACCATACGGTGAGATCAAAGCACCGGCATACTTCCGCAAAGTAGCTGAGCAATTAGATAACGCAAAGTAAGCACATACATTTATCGGGATAAGACCAAAGCCTAGGCGGAAACGTTTAGGCTTTTTTTCCGGATCCTTTGAGCCCCTTTTAGTCTGAGTTGTAGCCATGACAATGACCAAAGAAACCAGTATCTTATACAAAAATACCTCGACAAGGTTTCTCTATGATCTCTATTGAACAGATTCACGCGTTTACTCTGGTTTACCAGCATGGCTCATACAGTGCAGCGGCACGCGCAGCAAACAAGGAGCGCAGCACAATAAGGGAGCAAGTGGTGACCTTAGAAGACATTGTCGGGGTAGAGTTGTTTCAAATTGAAGGGCGAAAAGCAAAGCCCACCGATGCAGCCCACCAGCTCATCTCTCGGGCAACCAACTTAAGCAAACAAGCCAAAGATTTTGAGCTCACCGCTTTCTCCCTGCTCGATGAGCCACTAGAAAAACTGATCGTCATGCATGATGACCAGATCCCAAGTGGCTGGATGAGTTCTGCCATTCTGGAGATTAAGCAGCAGTACCCTCAACTGATGATTGATATTATCTGCGCGTCAAGAGAGCACGCTTATGATTGCCTTGAAAAGAGCGAATGCCACATAGCAATCATGGCCACCGAAGACTCACCCAGAACTCAAGCTCGAATTGACACACACTATATTGGCAACCTAGCCCTTGGTGCCTATGTCAGCCCAGACTCTCCGCTTGCCGAACAAGATATCGTGTCAATTGAGCAACTCAGGCTCGAAACCCAGTATGAACTGCCCCACACGAAAGAAGGTGACTTGGGGTGCTTTCGCGTTTCAAACACGATTGAAAAAGTCAGTTCACTCAGCCTTGCTAGCGCTCTGCTCACACAAGGCGGCTGGATTGCCTTGTCCTGTTCATTAGCAGCCCCCTTAGTTGAGCAAGGCGTTCTCCGACAACTTACCTTGAACGAAGCAACACGCAATTATATGCGAGGTGTTTGTCTATTTTTTGGCTTAACCAGCAAAAACAGAGATGAAATTAGCTTTGCGCTGGATCGCTTTAATCGACATGCTCATCCGTACTTAGCGTGAATCAACTGCCGGCCTACTCAGCCGGCTTTTTCATACCACAACAACCTCCTATCTCTCTTTTAGTCGCATTCTTCACCAGCATTTCTCAACTTTGCTTAATATCTTTGCCTGCATTGCAAACTGCCGCCATCAGAAAGGATGACCTGCATCAACAATTTACCCATTGTCCTAGCTGGCTAACCTAGTGACCTAAAATGCCAAGCTAAAGACATGTCGTCTTGGTTAAATACCCATGGTTTCAGTACCACTGATCGACGTAAGGTAAAGCGATGTTCAATCGTTACTTTATTCAGTTCGTACTATCTCCAAAAACCAATAAAAAGCTATGCAGGGACGCACCTCTACTCACAGAAGGGATGTTTGACCAGTCTTGATACAAGGTGAAATCATGAAAAAAGCAACGCTTAGCACTGCGTTACTCTTAGCATTTTCCGGCACTGCCATTGCTTCGGAACAAGAGCAACAGAGTGAAGTAATTAACCCTTCTGACTTAACACGCGTTTATACCCAAGCGGCTGTCTTCCTAGATTCCAATGCCGACGTTCGCATGTCGGGAATGATGACGGGCGCATGGTCAGACGATATTCAATTTGCTGGCTTTGCCGAAGGCACATTTGGCAACGACAACGCGAAAATTGATGGAAAGCATAAACTGGGCACCGACTACCAGAAAGGTCGCGCGCAGTACTTCCAAGTTCACGCGCTAGACAACCACCTAATGCCACGTGTCGGCTTCTCAACAGATTTGATCCACCAAAACGGCGAAGCAGGTACGGCTAAAGATTCTGGTTTAAAAGATACGACTCTGTTTTCAGCGGGTGTGATCGGTCTTATTAACCCTGCCTACACCTTTGGTGCCAAAGTGTTCCCTAACGTTGCTTACACAACAGGTAAAGTTTTTGGTCAAAGTGCTGATGGTTACATGTTAAACATGTTCCTGACCAAAGAGATTGGTGATTCGGGCAGCTTCATTCAGTTCTCTCCAGAGTACTTCAAAGCCGAAGGCGATGTGGTATCGATGGAATCAAGCAAGATGAGCTTCTTTATTAGCGCACCCACTCGCTCGGATCGTACTCAATGGTTAATGACGCGTTTTGAATACGGCTCAGCTGATGTAGTACTACCAGACGGTACTGCGATTGATAACGACCCTGAGCTACGTGTCGAAATCGGCATGAAGTGGTTCTTCTAGTTAGAGGCAAAAGAGAGTGGCTCTAATAAGAACACTATACAACACGCTGCTCTTATTTTGGGGCCACGCTCTTTCTCCACCATAAGGCACGTTCAGATATGCTCCATGCCCATGTCGCCATTTTAGTCGTTTTTATTGTTGTGCTATCAGCACCAATTGCATTTTCTCGGCTGATTCACCACTGTGTGAGCCCAGCCATTTTTGAAAGAGAGTTGAGCCAGACCGAGCTAAACCATGTTTACACCTTACTGTCCGAGCGTTGAGCATCATTGTTCTCGCACAACTCCGGCAAGCATTATTAATCCAACAGGCAATACAAAAACCATGATCATAAAACACCCTGAACTGACAGATTTTGTCACACTATTTCAGGAAATTATTGCTCATGTTAGGGACAACACAGTGAAAATTTTCCCAAAAGAGAAACACCGTATTATCGAACTTGTCGAGCAGTTGATCTCAGATACGCTTGAACAGCAGCGAGTCGAAGTCAGACACATTCAACAAGCGCTTGAATTGGTTGAACGCTTATCCGTTGTAGTCAACCTTGAGCGCTATGGCCAGTTCAATCTACTACTTGAGCAAGCTCGTAAAATTGCGACTTATCTGCTTAACCATGAAGAACCTCTATCTTGCCAAGATGAAGAGAAAATGCATCTGCTGTTTTCTTACCTTAAGAACCGACAAATGGTCTCTCAGCCAACCCAACTCACCGAAGGCAATGGCCTCCACATTGCAACCGCATACCGAAAAGGTCTGCTCAACCTCAGTGAAGCAATTGACGCCTATCGCGCACAGTTTGCATGTCAGCATCGCTTGCAATTTGTTCAACTGCAACCTTGAAAGGCCAGAAACGGCTTAAAGCACGTAAACCCATACCGCAACCACAGAGAACTTTTATGAAACGCTCACCGATCGCTTTCGCGCTAACAGCGATATTTGCCAACTATAACGCTGTCGCTAATTCGACCTTTGACAACACACTCAGTCAAGATTGGAGCGGTGTAAGAACCGATCTTGCCGACTCCGGAATCATCGTGAACGCGGAGTACACTAACGTCTATCAAACACCGCTTAATTCGACACCAAACGACCGCTCAAACACCTCTCACCGTTTTGATCTATTTACCCAGTTTGATTTTGAGGCACTTGGTCTTTGGCAAGAGGGCAAGCTCAACACGCAAGTGGTTGCCAGCAGTGGTAAGGCGAATGAGTTTGGTCTTGTACAGATTTCCAGCCCAAATTCAACACTGTTCGCCCATGATGATTCAGTGATGGTAACGAGTTTCAGTTACAGCCATCAGATTAGCCCTTCGACCCAACTTATGGTCGGTAAGTTTGATGCGATTGAGATGATGCGCCCAGCCAGTTTCTATGGTGGTGGCACACGTCATGGCTTTATGAACTTGGCGTTTACTGCGCCACCAAGTGGCGTAGTACCGCCTTCGTTTGTCGGGGTCATTGCGAATCACAGAGTTGGCAACACCCTTTGGAACGCGATGGTGTTCGACCCAAGAGATCGCTACACCGAAAACTTGAATGCTAAAGGTCTGTTTGATGATGGCGTCAGTGCTAGCTTAGGCTTTGTGCACTTTACCAAGCTGTTTGACCGTCAAACTCTGCTGTCAGTTAACTATGCTTACAGCACTGAGAAAGGCGCAGACTTTAGCTCACTGACACCAGATTTAAACTTCGAGGCGACTGCACAATATAAATACAACGCACGTTTCCAACTATCGCACAATTTAGTTGAGCGAGAGGGTAATCCGGCGGAATCTTGGGGCTTGCACCTGCGCGGTTCACTGGCTGATGGCAACCCGAATGTCTTTAACGCGACCTTCGCAGGCGGACTCGGCGGTAAAGCACTGTTCTTCGATCGCCCGATGGATACTTGGGGCTTAGGTTATTACTACTACGATTTGTCTGACGATCTACAAGACAGCATCAATGCATTACCTACTCCTTACAAACTGCGCAATGAACAAGGGTTTGAGGCTTATTATGCTTATGAGCCAGTACCTTGGTTAACAGTAACCGCTGATGTTCAATACGTCACTTCAGCGCTCAATACACAAGATAAAGCGTGGTTGGCAGGTCTTCGCACCAATATTCGCTTTTAATCATCGACAAAACGCTCCATCAAACACGATGGAGCGTTATTTTAACTCAGGTTGTTTTTGCCGACTTGACCTACAATATTGGCAATCTCGCGTAACTGCTCATTACTGCGATAATGATTAGGAAAAAACGCACACACATTATGTGATTGTGACTGGAGAACTTCTTCAAGCTTAAGTTTAATGAGTCCTTTTTGTGACGCGTGAGATTTTGCCAACCATTCCGGAATAATGGTCCAGCCATCTTGTGCGGCCATTTCTAATAACAGGTTGGTATCGGTAACAATTTGCTTGTTTACCGACATGGGATAAGCCCCCAACCCCCCATTTGCAGCGCTCTCTGTCATATATTGTTTTACCAAGCGCAGATCATTGAGGCTAACAGACTTCGCCTGCGCCAATGGGTGCTGTTTTGATAGGTAAGCTGAAAATCGCATCGTTCCTAGATTGATGACATCCAACTCGTGGGATGTCGCTATCAGGTTTTCACTCGCCATCAAAGCGATTTGCGCCCTTGCTTGTTTTACCTCAACAAACGCGTTTTCTCGCACACGATCAAGAAACTGGACATTTAGGTGCGGAAATTGACTCGATATGGCGGCATGGAGGCGAGTAAGCAAGTTCATAGGCACCAAAGGGTCATGGCAAATAACCAGCTCCGTTAATGTCGAATCATGCAGTGACAGAAGCGTTTCCTGCAAATCTCTAGCATGCTTGCCCAAAAGCACTGTGCGCTCATAAATGGCTTTTGCGGCTTTGGTCGGCGTTAATCGCTTACCTTCAAGTTCAAACAAAGCTAGCCCAGTAGAATCTTCTAACGCCACGATCTGCTCTCTAACCGTTGTACGTGTCTTACCCAACACTTTGCCAGCCTGACTGTAAGAGTTCGTCACGAAGACCTGATTAAAACAATGGATTTGTTCAAGAGTAAACATCGTCGCCCCCAGCAAAAATGTACGCACTTCCCTATCATTATGCATTTCTTTGATTTCTCAATCCATCTTAATATCAACACGAAAGATAACAAAACCTATCAAACAACACTTAAATAAGGTGAATAAGACAATGAAAATTCTTCGAAAAGCTTCAGTGCTTGCCGTTACAATGGCACTCGCGACAACAGTTAATGCCTCATCTATTGAAATGACCCAGTTTGTCGATAGCAAAACCGAGCGTCTGCAAGAAATTTACAAAGACCTGCATGCTAACCCAGGGCTAGGGTTCATGGAATACCGCACTGCGGGAGTGGTAGCCGATGAACTGACCAAACTCGGCTTTGAGGTAAAGACAGGCATTGGTAAAACGGGCGTGGTGGGAATCTTAGAAAATGGGCCAGGCCCGGTTGTAATGTTCCGCGCCGATATGGATGCCAACGCGGTCAAAGAAGAAACCGGACTGCCTTATGCCAGCAACGTTAAAGTCACCAACCTAGACGGAGAGGAAACGTACGTCTCGCACATGTGTGGTCATGACGCACACACCACCTGGCTGATCGGTTTAGCCAAAGTGATGGCCGAAATGAAATCTGAGTGGCAAGGCACGCTGGTATTGGTTGCTCAGCCTGCAGAGGAGCCGATTGAAGGCGCACAGTCTATGGTGCAAGATGGCATGTACACCACTCATGGCGTACCTGAGCCAGATTACTTCATCGCGATGCATACCTTCCCATTTGCAACGGGTACGGTACTGGCCTCACCAGGTCGGGTAAGTACCGGCTCTGATCATATTGACGTCACTTTCCACGGTGTTGGTGGCCATGGTTCTTCTCCGCATTTAGCAAAAGATCCAGTGCTCATGGCTGGACAAGCGATTGTTCAACTGCAAACCGTGGTTTCACGTCACATAGATCCAACGGATGTTTCGGTATTAACCGTTGGTTCAGTGCAAGCGGGCGTCGACAACAACGTGATTCCTGAAGAAGCAACACTAAAGCTCAAGCTTCACTTTTCAGACAACGAAGTTCGCAAGCAGATGCACGAGTCCATCACCAACATCGTTAACAACATCGCTCGCTCAAACGGCGTGACGGAAGAAGACCTGCCGACGATCACCTACAAAGGCTTCGCTGCGGCCATGGTTAACGATCCAGAACTGACGAGTCTGATTCAGAAAGAGCTGCGTGACGCTGATTATGTCAACAAAGTCGTGCCTCAGTTCCAAGCACCAGCATCGGATGACGCAACAACTTTAGTTGACCATATTCCAGGGGTAAAAGTGTCTTACCTAGCCGTTGGTTCAGCAGAGCCTAAGCTGGTTGAGCGAGCACATAAGAATGGTCAGCATTTCCCGTTTATGAACCACAACCCTGACTACCAAGTCGACCTTGACGCGATCGGTAAAGGAACCAAAGTGGCGTCAGACATCATCCTTAAGATCATGGAAAAATAGTGTTACCTCACTAATAAAATGTAGGGTGCACGGACGCACCTTTTTTTGCATCTTCTATAAGCTTCTTCTTCCTTTCAACGCCCCCCTGCCTAGTCAAAAAAACCTTGTTGTTTGACCTTCCATTGATTCTGTCACCCTATCTAGTTACTCAAGCAATAAAGCAACTTTTTGCCATCTTCCCGACGTCTACTCCCCTCACCGAGCCATCGGCTTTACGTTCCAACCGCAATGACAACGAAATATCACGCACAAAAAAACGGAGCTCAGTTGAGCTCCGTTTTACACCTTAATATTGCTATTTGTTACGCTTTTACTTTTTCACGCAGTTTTTGGAACACGGCGTAGAAACCCGGGGTCATAATCGAGCCCACCGCCAGTACCATCAACATACCGCCCAACAAGGCAAGGCCTGTGGTGTTTTGCGCGGTCGCACCCGCACCTTGTGCAAACGCAAGCGGTAAAATACCCAGAATAAACGACCACGACGTCATGTTCACCGCTCTAAAGCGCATTTTACCACCTTGGATCGCTGCCTCTTCAATCGACAGGCCTTGTTCTTCACGCTTAATTTTGGAGAACTCGACCATCAAAATGGCGTTTTTCGCCGCTAGCGATACCAACAGAATCAAACCAATTTGTCCGTAAATCGACAGCGCTTGACCACCCATTAGTAGTGCAGCGTATGTGCCGACCGCCGCTGTTGGCGCAACAATGATGATTGCTGCTGGCAGTGCCCAAGATTCATACTGCGCCACTAAGAACAGGTAGATGAACACCAAAGCGAGAATCATGGCAATTTGTGCTGTACCGCCCGCTTGTTTCTCTTGGAATGCCATATTGGTCCATTCAAACGTGTAACCCGACTCAAGCACATCGCCTGCAATGCGTTCCATCGCTTCAATTGCTTGACCCGAAGAGTATCCTGGCGCGGCGTTTAGCTGAATACGCGCCGCTGGTAGCATGTTGTAGCTGGTCACCAAGTCTGGCTCAAGTGTCGGTGAAATCGTCGCTACCGTTGACAATGGAACCTGCTTTCCGCTATTTGAGGGCACATGAATACGAAGAACATCATCCAGATCGTTACGCTGCTCACCTTTTGCCTGAACGAACACGCGGTAGCTACGACCATTGAGTGCGAAATCATTGACGTAAGAAGACGCAAGGTGCGTGGCCATCGCATCATTGATTGCGCCGAGCGTTACGCCCATTTGACGCGCTTTTTCGCGGTCAATGTCTACGTGATAGTGAGGCACATTGGCACGATAAGTTGTCATCGCACGGGTAATCTCTGGTGCTTGGTTCGCCGCTGCGACCATAGCGTAAGTCATCTGAGCCAGTTCTTGTGCACTGCGACCGCCCGTATCTTGCAGCATGAATTCAAGTGAATCACCTGCACCTACGCCCGGAATCGCTGGCATACCCATGGTAAACGTCATTGCCTTATCTATACCATGCAGTTGACGATTCAAACGCTGTGCAACCGCTGCCTGAGTATGGTCACCCTCAAGCTCAAGACGCTCATCCCAGTGCTTTAAGTTGATGAACATGGTCGCCGAGTTTGACGCCACACTGCCGGTTACGGCGTTAAAACCAATCGCACCTGCATAATCTTCGATCGCGGGATCGTTATTCAAAATCGCTTCCGCTTTACGGATCAGCGCATGAGTACGCTCTTTAGACGCGTTGTCCGGCAAGAACATCGCCAGTGCCAATACCCCTTTATCTTCAGCAGGGACAAATGCAGTTGGTAGCTTAGCGTTCATCGCGACCATAGCACCAATCGCCACAATGAAAGCCGTACCCAACACCAAGCTCTTACGCACCATCAGTGCTACGGCTTTACCATAAGCGTTGGTCACGCGATCAAACACGCGGTTAAACGCGACAAACCATTTCGCCGGCTGGCTGTTGCGCTTCATCACCATGGCACACAGAGCTGGCGACAGGGTGAGTGCGTTAATCGCAGACAACACCAGCGCGATACAAATCGTGATTGAGAACTGAGCGAACATCAAACCGGCAATACCCGGCAGCATCGCAACCGGAATAAACACCGCCAGCATCACCAGCGTCGACGCGATGATAGGCCCCGTAACCTCTTTCATCGCTTGAATGGTCGCTTCCTTGCTTGACCACTGTGGCTGTTCTTCGAGAATTCGTTCGACGTTTTCTACCACTAAGATCGCATTGTCTACCACAATACCAATCGCGAGAATCAAGCCAAATAGCGTGACTGTGTTGATGCTAAAGCCGCCCATTTGCATGAAGGCAAAGGTACCAATCAAAGAGACAGGAATGGCCACAACAGGCGCTAACGTTGCACGAACATTACCCAAGAATAAGTAGGTCACCGCGATAACCAGCAGAACCGCAACTAGCAGCGTTTCTACGATACTCTTAATCGATGCCTCTACCGCAAGCGTTGTATCGTAAGGGATTGCATACGACATGCCGGCTGGCAAAATAGATTCAATGTCTTTCAGCACCGCTTTTACGGCTTCACCCGTTTCCAATGCGTTTGCATCTGGGTTAGCTTGCATCATCACTAGCGCCGCTTCTTGACCATTATAGTTAGCGTACGCATCGTAGAACTGACTGCCAATTTCGATATCGGCCACATCCGCAAGGTGAATATGGTTACCATTAGCCAATGTTTTGACAATCACTTGCTCAAAATCTTGAGCACTGGTTAAACGCCCTTGTGTGATCAAGTTAAACTGAAGTGCGGCATTTTCACGGCTTGGACCTTGACCAATACGACCAGCAGGGACAACCGCGTTTTGCTCGCGAATCGCGTTCTTCACTTCTACTGTGCTGACACCTAGAGCTGCCATACGATCCATATCAAGCCACACACGCATGCCATACGTCGCGCCAATTAGGTCACTGGTCGCCAGCCCTGGAATACGCGCAATACGCTCCATGAAGTTGGATTCCACCCAAGAGTTAAGCTCAAGCTCAGACATTGACTGGGTTTCAGAATAGAACGCTACCGCAAGCAGATCGTCAGGCGTCGCTTTTCGGATACGAATACCACGGGCACGCACTTCGAACGGCAGCATGTTTTCCGCTACCGCGACACGGTTTGAAACGTTGACCATCGCCATGTCAGAATCAACGCTGTTATCAAACGTGATATTGAGGAAGTAACGGCCATCGTTGGTTGAACGCGACTGCATGTACACCATGCCATCCACGCCGTTGACCTCTTCTTCGATCGGGTTACCAATCACCTCTTTCACTGTTTCTGCGCTCGCTCCAGGTAAAACGGCGATCACACGAACCTGCGGAGGCGTCACACTAGGGTACTCAGCCACAGGCATGGTTTTAATCGCAATCAGGCCGATCAAGGTCAGGAAGATCGAAATAACAAACGCAAATTTTGGTCGATTGATGAAAAATTGACTTAGCATGGACCTACTCCGCTACCACTACTTGAGCACCTTCCCTAATGCGCTGTAGACCACCGATAATGATTGGCTCTTCCACGGCCAAACCTTGTGTAATAAAGACGTTTTGACCAATGCGGTCTGACACTTCCACATCTCGACGAACCGCAATCCCATCTTCAATCGTCAGGACGTATTGCGCCTTGTAATCTTGGTGAATTGCCGCATGCGGAATTTTTACACCAGTAAGCGCTTGAGTCGGCGCTAGGCCAACCCGTACATACTGATTCGCTGTCAGCAAGCCTTGCTCGTTGTTGAATGTTGCCGCGAGATCTATCGTGCCACTTTGTGGATCAATCTTGTTGTCAACAAATGAAAGAACGCCTTCGCTGTCAACAACTTCACCAGCAATTTCTAGTGAAACCAGTGTTGAGTCTGGGCGCGAAAAATCACGTACAGCGACGTCGGTTTGCTTGAGTGAGAAACTCGCTTCAATCGGATGGATTTGCACCAAGTCGGTAAGTGGTCCAAAGTTAGGTCCAACCATATCGCCGATAGAGAACAGGCTCTTACCCAATTTGCCACTGTACGGCGCTCTTACTTGGGTTTGTTCTAGGTTATCTTGCTGAACAACTAGGTTAGCTTGCGCTGATTCAACGCGGTGTTTCGCTTGTGCGAGTTCCGCTGAGCTTAAATCAAACTGCGCTTGAGATACGCCACCGGTTTTCAACATATTTGCATTACGTTGATGGTTCAGCTCTGTAAGTGCTAGCGCAGCTTTCGCCTCGCTCATAGAAGCCTTAGCGGCATCCAAAGCGGCTTGGTATGAGGTCGGGTCGATCTCAAATAGAACGTCACCTTTCTCGACTAAAGCCCCATCTTCAAAGTTTTTCTTGAGTAAGTAACCTGTGGTTCTTGGCGTCAAATTGGCGGACTCAATCGCTTGCATTCGGCCGACGTAATAGCTAGTTGGGCTGTGGAGGTGTGCCTTTGCAGTGACCACACTAACAGGGGTTGCTTGAGCCACGTTTTGCTGGTCACTTTCATTTGAACTACCACAACCAGATAGCAAAAGGGCAATCGCTGTGTATAAGGGCAATTTTCTCATGAGTTTCTCTTTATTAATTAATTTGATTGAGTGGGTGCGGTGTAATCACTAAACATCTAGCAGGCGATTAATTGCGTTTAGCGCGTCGTCATCGAGAACACCTGCTAGGAAATGCAGTTGTAGATTTGCGACTAAGAAATCGATCTGAGCGGCAGTTAACTGCTCTTTCGCTGAGTAAAGTTGACGCGTCGAGTCAAGCACATCAACGATAGTGCGCGTGCCAATGTCTAGCCCTTGCTCCGTCGCTTTTAGAGCTGATTCGGCAGAAATCACCGCTTGTTGATAAGCAGATTGCGCACTTTCAAGTGCCACTAAATCTTTTTCTGCGCTGCGCACTTGGCGTGCGACCTGTCGCCAAGTATGGCTTTGAAGTTCAAGTGCCTGTTGGTACTGAATATTGGCTTGTTCGACTCGATTTTCCGTCGCGCCACCACGGTAAGCTGGCAGAGACATTGCCACTCCGGCAAACACAGTGGCATTGTTATCTAGGTCTTGAAACGAGCCTTTGGCTTGTTGTGGGCCGTTGCTACGGGATTGAGTAGCAAACGCATAGCGATACTCTGCCACTAAGCCAATCGTCGGCATATGACCCGCTTGAGCAAGGGAAATCTGCTCTCGCGATAACTCAACCAGATGACGTTGAATCTCCATTTGCTGGCTCTCTCGCTGAGCAAGCTCTTGCCAGCTGATGTAACCATTGGGTTGGGGGAGCGAAACCTTAGGCAGATTGGCACCCAATGAGGCTACTCGTGTATATTCGCGACCCGTTAATTCGTACAGATAGTCGAGCGCCTTTTCCACCTCGTTGTGAGCAAAAATCACCGCCGTTTCCGCTAGGTCATATTGCGCTTGGGTTTCTTTGACATCATTCTCTGGCACGAGGCCGTTATTAAAACGATGCTTCACTTGAACCAAATGCTCACCTATCGCTTTCTTGGTGGCTTTAACCTGTTTTTGTTTCTCTTGCGCTTTAAGCGCATTGAAATAGCCATTGACCACACTCATCTGCATCGTCGCTAGAGCGTAATCATAACTAACCTTGCTGAGTTCATGCTGCTGCTCAGCAATGGCACTCGCTCGATTAAGCTGATCATTAAAAATATTTTGCCCAACCGATACAGACACTTCTGCGCCTTGGCCATCGGTTTCGTTCATCGTGGTCCAATCATTTCGCAGCGCACCATACTGAACACTCACATCCACCTGTGGGCGGTATTGACCATCAATGATGGCGCTGCCTTTACGCGCACTATCCATTTCCAGTGCCGCACTAGCCAATATCGGATTGTTCTCTAGTGAGTCTAGATAGAGTCGCTGCAAGTCAACAGTATGTGCCACTGCGGGCGCGCCGCTAAGTGTCAAACTGACCCCAACTGCTGATAACAATAGTCTGTTCATAGTTTTACTCGCTGTTTTACAACGTAATTACGTGATTAATCGTGTTTAATGACGCTGTTTTACTGAGAAACCAGTGCGAAACGTAGGCTTGGAAGAGCAGGAATTGTTTCAGATCAGCTTTCGCGGCGGTAAGAAAGGAAAAGCGTGGCTACGCTCGGCTTTTTTTGTTATTTAATTTATTACTTATTAATTAGGAGAGAGACACTAGAAATGCTGGGACTGAAAGCGAAAGTAACCTGGTTTAACTCTGAGAAAAAATTTGGCTTTGCGGTGCCCGATGTCGTTCCCATTGATGTGTTGATTGATCTTTCCAGCATCAACTTGGCCAACATGGAATTAGCCCTTGGGCAGCGAATTTACATAGAAATCGAAACACCTGACGACGGTGGCTTTCGCGCCACTGCAGTGATCCCACTATGACGGATGCGGTATCGGTAACGTCTGCGCCTGACAATAAACGAGGAAGGCCCAAAAGCGCTCCATTAATAAAACAGCAACGTCGTGTAGCTAAACGCTATCAAGATCTACTTAACGTGCGTCAGCAATTCAACTTAGAGCTGAAACAGCACTACCCAGATTTAAATCCTGCGGAACTCAGCGATGTCGCCCAACTTGTTCTTGCTACCGCGGAAGAATATCGCTTATGGTCAGAAATCGACAATCGGCTGCTCGCCATTCAGAGGCACAAAGACCCAGAAACTCAATTTTTTCTCCAGTCGGAGAAACTCCAGCAGGACTTAGTCCAGTTGCAGACGACTTATCAGTTAATACTCTGTCAGCGTAATCAACCTATCCTACCCAGTAAAAAGTACTGGCGACATGCTAACAATGAAACAATCAATAAGGCGATTTCATATTTAAGTTATCAGCCAGCTAACGAACAAACTGTTACGCTCTATGGTTTTGCTCTTTGGCTCAAAGCACAGTGTGCTGAGTATGAAGAGAAGTGTGCTGTTAAAACTTGGCGAACATTGATCAGAAAGGGGCTAGGCCACATCATTGAAAAACGCATTGGTTTGATTTACCCGATACACAGCGCCAAAACCGCAGGTCGCCCTAAGCTACCAACGCCGGTTGATCTTGTTAGGGCGGAGCAATCCTTGATCGATGATTATCAAGAGCTAGCCGTAACTTATCGTGCTCTACAAATACTACCACTGACACCAGAACAAGTTTGGCGAAACCAACAACATAGCAAACTCAAAAAAGTGGGCCGAAAACCATTGAGTGAGCGCCAAAAAGCACTAAGAAAACGGAAAAAACTAGAGGAACAATTGCGTGAATTAGAACGCAATAAAGAAGCAATTTTAGCCGCAGAGTCAGAGCGAAAGCCTAAACGTGGACGCAAGCCTCTCACCTACCAGCAATTAAGATCTAGATTGCTAGAAAAGATACAAGCACTTACCAAACTTTCCGCGTAGTACAAATCGAGCTCAACACCATACAGCGTAACTGGCTACGACAGTTGAATTGTCAATAACACTGATTCTTTGTTTGCATACACACGAAATGTGCCTTAGTAAAAGTTTTTAACTGACGAGTTTCTGAGAATCCGTTTTTTCATAATAAACAACCATACCTGTAGTAAACTTACCTAAGTGTTGTACACTAAATAAGCTATTTCAAGGTATGGTTGTTTTTATTTCAACGTATGGCTTCGTAAATTCAACGTTTAGTTGTTTTTACATAGTTGCTAGCCAATAGCTATTTACTCTTTACCAAATACATTGTTCTCTTGCTCGAGAACGCGGATGAATGTGGTGCGTTTGGTAAGCTCGCGAAGCTCCGCTGCGCCTACGTAGGTACAGGTTGAGCGCACACCGCCAAGGATGTCTTGAATCGTGCCGTGAACACTGCCACGGTAAGGCAATAGTACGGTTTTTCCTTCCGCTGCGCGGTAGCCTGCAACGCCGCCAGAGTGCTTGTCCATCGCGCTCTTTGAAGACATGCCGTAGAACTTCATGTAGCTCTCGCCGTCTTTTAGAACGATTTCACCGCCTGATTCTTCATGGCCAGCGAGCATGCCGCCTAGCATCACGAAATCTGCACCACCGCCGAAGGCTTTCGCTACATCGCCTGCACACGCACAGCCACCGTCACCGATAATACGGCCACCAAGACCGTGCGCGGCATCGGCACACTCGATGATGGCAGAAAGCTGAGGGTAACCAACGCCTGTTTTCACGCGAGTAGTACACACAGAGCCAGGGCCAATGCCCACTTTAACGATGTCTGCGCCAGCAAGGATCAGCTCTTCTACCATATCGCCAGTGACGACGTTACCTGCTGAGATCACTTTGTCTGGGAACGCGGCGCGAACTTGCTGAACGTATTGCACTAGGTGCTCTGAATAGCCGTTGGCGATATCGATACAGATGAAAATCAGCTCATCGGAAAGCGCCATGACATCTTTGGTTTTCTGGAAGTCAGCTTCCGACGTGCCGGTTGAAACCATTACTTTGTTCAAGGTTTCGCTGTCAGCATCTTTGACGAAATCGGCCCAATCTTGAACGGTATAGTGTTTGTGGATGGCGGTCATTACACCATGCTGAGAAAGAGCTTTCGCCATGTCGAAGCTGCCCACAGAGTCCATATTGGCGGCAATGACAGGCACGCCAGACCATTGACGACCACTATGTTTGAATGTAAACTCGCGGGTTAAATTTACTTGAGAACGGCTTTTCAGGGTAGAACGTTTCGGGCGAAACAGGACATCTTTAAAACCTAACTTAAGTTCTTGTTCGATACGCATTGTGTAATTCCTTGATTCATAACTTGTATGTGTCATCGCAGAGTGCGTAGTAACCAAGTTGGCAGACGAGGTTACTGTTCTTCGGACACAAAAAAACCGGAGCGTTGGCAGACGCTCCGGTTTTCAGCATTATAGGTCGCGATTTTTTTTCGACAAGTCTGATTTTTTAAATTTTTTTGTGCTACCATCGCAGAGATTCCATACCCACTCCCCTCGATTTTCCCCTTAGTTTCTTTTTTATCTTTTAATTCATGCCGTTAGTAAAGAAATCGTTCGCAAACGCTTGCGCAATGCTTTGGCTATTTGCTCACCCATGTCCGTTTTTTTCTCAAGATGTGACCTAAACAAGGTGGTCACTGCCGATCAACCTTCTCACTTTTTTGTTAACCCTCCTAAACTTTTAGTATGAAAAGCGGACTGTTTTTTGCTTAGTAAGGTATTAAGGAATAAACAAGGAACACGTTTGCCGCTCGGCAAATGAACAACAAAGGCAGTGTCGATAATGAAAAAACTCTCTTTAATCACTCTTGCATTCGTGACTACGCTTCCTGCTGCGGCATACGCAAAAGGGGAAATGGGCTCCATGTACACCAACGTGGGAGCAACAATGGTAAGCAATGGCAACGAAGAAGAACTCGCTTACTTTTTCCAAGTCGGCTACAACCACCGCATTACCGATTTTCTTTCCGCTGACGTGAGTTATAAAAAGGTAGAAACGGTAAACAGCAGTGTGGCGGCCAACTCGAAAGATTTTGTACAAACCTATAACGCGTATGGTGTGGGCTTGAGGGTCGATCAACACCTTGGCGCGCTCAGTATCTACGGAAAAGCTGGGGCAAGTTACATTGAATCGGAGTTGACGAAGTGGGACACGGTGACGTCTGCGGAAAAAACCACCACGGATGACAGCTTTAAACCTTATGCAAGTGCAGGGGTGAGCTTAGCCTCTCCGTTTGATCAACGCTTAACGCTAGATGCCGCTGTCACTTATCAGATGCTGCCGAATGATGAGCACGCCACCTCAGTGAGTGCTGGCGTGAAGTTCTCGTTCTAAGCCGTTTTCGTTCCAAGCGGCAGAACTTTCTGCCTGTTCAATGTGCTCAAACCACCATCGTGGATGGTTTGAGCGTATCCTCATTTGTCTCTGCCTCACCTTAACGCAGAGACAAATGGGGTAAACTCGTTGAAACATAAGCCGTCACAATGTAGCAGGATACGTTGCAGCGGGATAGGTTCAATCAGCGTTCAGCAACTGACGGATTTTGTCGAACAAGTCGGAAGCCAGTAAACCTATCTCCCCATCTTGCTCCGCGCAAATATCCGCGGCACAACTGTGTAAAAGCACGCCTAGCGATGCGGCTCTCAATAATGGCAGCTTCTGGGCTAATAACGCACCGATCACACCGGAAAGCACATCGCCCATTCCCCCAGTAGCCATTCCAGGGTTGCCAGCATTACACACGAAAGTCTGTGTACCATCGCAAATCAGGGTTCCTGCCCCCTTAAGGACTACCACGCCTCCGTATTGGCTTTGCAGCACTAAAATCGCGGCAAATCGATCGGCTTCGACTTCATTGACGCTACAGCCAAGCAACCTTGCGGCTTCTCCCGGATGCGGGGTAATAATGCGCTGATCATTGTGGTTTGGGTAGCGCGCAAGCCAGTTCAAACCATCGGCATCTAACACCATTGGCCCTTGGTAATTGGCAATGTCGTTCCAACGTTTTTTTGCCCATTCATCGGTCCCTAAACCCGGCCCCACCACGAGTACATCGGCCCAATCGAGTTTCTTTTCGAGCTCTTTCTTGTCTTCGTTATAGCCCAGCGTCATCACTTCAGGGCAATGGATTTGCAGCGGCAATGCGGATTCTGGATGCGTCAGCGCGGCCATCAAACCTGCGCCACTGCGCGCGCAAGCCGTTGCCGCTAATGAGATTGCCCCAGACATGCCGCGGTTGCCCCCGAGCAACACAACACGTCCATGATCACCTTTATGAGCGCAGCGGTCTCTGGTAAGTCGCCATTGAGCAATCTCATCACGCTCAATCGTCATCTTGAAACTCGGGACTAATTTGGAAAATTCAGCACCAACGCCAAGATCAGCAAAATGTATCAATCCGCAAAAGGCTCTCGCTTTTCCCGTGACGAGCCCTTGTTTGGTGCCAATGAAGGTGACGGTGTGATCGGCATGAATCGCGTCAGGAAGCGCTTGGCCAGTATCAGCACAAAGCCCGGACGGAATATCCACTGACACAATCGGTTTTCCCGCGAGGTTGACCATGTCTATGACCTTGGCCATCTCTTCACGAACAGCGCCTGCTAGGCCTGTACCCAGCAGAGCATCCACCACCAAATCGCAGTCTGAAAGTGCCCCGTTGAGGCTGGTGGTGTCAGATATCTCTCCTCCAGCATCTCGCCACGCTTGCTGTGCTTGTTTGGCATCTCCGCTTAAACTCTCTGCATCACCACTTTGAATCAGCACCACATGCAAACCTTGCTGCAGAGCTAACCGAGCAACCACATAGCCATCACCGCCATTATTTCCCTTGCCACACACCACACATAAGCGTGATACCGCTGGATAATAGTTAAGAATCACAGCAAATGTGGCGCGCCCTGCCCTTTCCATCAGCTCATAGAGTGTCACGCCCGCGTTGGCGGCAGCGCCCACTTCCCCTTCTCTTACTTGCTTTGCGGTATACAGTGCGTTGCGTAAATCCATGGCAGTCACCTTATTTTGCGCGTTACTGAAAGCTCTACGATGACTGTAGACGAAAAAGCCAAGGAAAACCTTGGCTTAAAAGAGAGTTTGCACAAATTACGCGACAAAATGCTATTGATGTTGCTGCGCCATGATCGCTTCTGCGGTGGCATCTTGTATGGAGAGAAACAGTGATTTCACTTGCCCTGTTGGTGTGCGCATCGGGTTAAGAGTCACGTTTTGATACATGAACTCCGCTTGCTGTGTCACTGGGCGAACGTTGCGGCAGCGAAACAGATACGGGCGCTGACGCCAGGTGATAAAGCTACGACAACCCAAGTTGTACACTGGCTTGGTTTTTAATTTGAACCACTCTTGGGGGATCTCTGGAAAGAGTTCAAAGATCGATTTGCCAATGGCGTCGTGCGCTTGTTTGCCACTGTGGTGCGTCATAAATCCATTCCACACTTGCACATTGTAATCGGTATCCAACACGATTAACCCCATGTCGACGTTTTGTACCATGTCCACCATCCAGTGGAACTGTTCAAATTCTGCAGGAAGATTAAGCATTAGAAGTCCTCCATCAGATAGGCGAGTTTGTTGTCTAACAACGGCAGTGACTCATCAACAAACATAAACAGTAAGTCACAACGAATCGACGTATTTTCAATGGTATAACTCACTTCAAACGTCATGGTTTTGGTAAACGAACCGGTAGTATTTTCAATCACAGAATCAATTGAAATGTGCTGACCTAGCAAGACAGGAGAGCTTTGGAAAAAACGCACTTCCGCTTGCTGCCCTAAGCCATTGAGGAAAGACCCAACTAAGATATTGGAAACGTCCATAAGAAGCTCGAGCTCTTCCAGTTCTTCGCTGTCTGCCGGTACTTTCATCAGTTTTTTCAGGTCGGCAACACTGGAATCGCTGAGCAAGACGAGTGCCTCTCCCGCAATCCCTTCGCCACTGAAACCTTGGCATACGCCGGAAACGTTGTCACTTTCCGCCAAATCGCGCAGTGCCATGTGCAGCTCGCTGAGCTCAAAGATATTCACGTTCGGTAGCGGCAAGTTTACAAACACATCAAAATGCCTTGCCAACGCATCTGCAGCGCGACCAATGGAAACGTTCGCCACTTCCATGTAGATGTCACGGCGGCGCAAAATTGGCAATTCGATGGTTCTAGGCGTCACAACTTGAGGAACCGAAGCTGGCTCAACTAATTCTCTGAGTGTGGCTTTCAGTTCATCTTGGCCAATCGGCTTTTGAATAAATGCCTTGGCTCCCAGCGCGAAAACGCGTTCTTTCGCTTTGGGTTGAATATCGCCGGAGACAACGATAACGGGCGTATTGTCGCCACGTTTTCGCATTTCTTCTAATGTTCCAAAACCGTCCAACTCCGGCATGGTGAGATCAAGGAACATTAATTTAAATTGTTTTTGGCTCAGTTCTTCTAACGCGTTAAGACCATGCACTGCGAATGTAATATCCGCATTCAAAGAAGCAGGTAGTGAGCGAGCCATTTGCTTTCGAGCAAGCGCTGAGTCATCACAGATGAGTACAGGAAAAGACATTCAACCACCCTTTTGACAGGTATTCCACTGCAACAAGTTTAACAGATAGATACTAAATGACGTACGGAAACTGACGTATTTATTATTGTTGTTCGCTATAAGTATGAACGTTATTTAACGAGAATACGAAATAACTTCTAGGGTGGGAACGATTTTCTATGGCCTCGGTAACAAAAATCTTTTAAATAAGAATTAGTTAAGGAAAAGCGTTTAACTTTTGTTCGTTTTCCATACAAAAAGAGAAAGCGCCCAACGAATTAGGCGCTTTTGATTGAGAATGTATTAAAGAGTGTAGACAGGGAAAATGATCATTAGGCCAAAACGCATGACCACCGCAAACAGACACAAACCAATGCCAAGGCGATACCATTTAAACTCACTGATCGACATCGGAATGCGTTTGTAGAACATCGTTGCAATTCCTCGCCAATCTTGGCTGCGTTTTCCATACTGAATAACGCCTGTTAGCACAAAAAGTATGCCTAGCAACAGTATGGCTTTTTCAAGCATGTATAAACCCGCTTCCATGTGATCCCTCTCATCTACCGCTATTGTTACTGCTTGGTATCATAGTAGCGGTATGAGGCAAAGAGATCTCTTGGACTTAAGTCTTAGTTAACCTGATGAGCAAGATGAAGCCCAATAAACGTCAACATCGACCAAGCATGTTGCGTTACTTTAGTTCACCATAGCGTTCAAGAAACAGCACTGTCGCCGCAGTGCGCGAAGGCACTTTGAGTTTTTTCAACAAGCTCTTCATGTGCACTTTGACCGTCGATTCAGAGATAAACAGTCGGTCTGCGATCTGCTTGTTACGAAAACCACGCGCCACTTCTTGTAAGATCTGACGCTCACGATCGGTCAGCTCATCAAAGACATCTGTATTTTCTTCACGTTGAAGCAGATATTTCGCGACAACGCTGCTGTAGGCTTTGTCGCCCAAATGCGCTTTCTCAAGCAACTCCACCAGCTCATCGGGCTCGGTATCTTTCAAAAGGTAACCATCCGCACCGGCTTTTACGATGGCTTCGATGTCAGCGGGGCTATCTGAAACGGTTAAGATAACGATACTTGCTTCACAGCCATCCGCTCGCAATGCTTTTAAGGTATCCAAACCAGACATGCCTTTCATGTTGAGATCCAACAAGATGAGGTCTAGTTCGTTTTCATGCGCTTTGGCAACGGCCTCTGTGCCATTGCTGGCTTCTGCGACTACTTCAAATTGCTCTTCGAAGCTCAATAGTTGGTTAATACCACGACGCATCAAGGGATGATCGTCCACCAACATTACTCTACACACCGTCAAATTCGTGTTTCCTTAATACGTTGATATTTTAACACTACAGCACAACCATTCTGTGGCGATGCGGAGACCGATAACGATCCGTTCAAACGCGCCGCTCGCTCTTGCATGATGGACATGCCGTAGTGATTCAATTTCTGGTTACACTGATCAAACCCTACCCCATCATCACTCACGGATACCGTGACCCACTCCCCTTCTTCACAACATTCGATCCGAATGTTGGCGGCTTTGGCGTGTTTAATGGCGTTGATGGTGGCTTCACGAATCAATTGCAACAAATGCACTTGTTGGTGAGCGTCCAGTTCCACCGACGAAAGATCATTGGTTAAATGAATCTCCGCTTCCGTTTGATCCCCCAGTTGCACCACCATTTCTTGTAGCGCTTGACCAAAGGTGCCTTCTTTAATCGTGAGTCGGAAAGTCGTCAGCAGTTCACGTAATTGGGTGTATGCCGACGACAGCCCAGTATCTAATTCCGCAATCACTTGATTGGTGCGCGCTAACTGAGGCTCATCGTTCAACTTCGCGACGCTGCGTTTTAGCAATGATACCTGAATCTTGAGGTAAGAAAGAGATTGTGCCAACGAATCATGTAACTCACGCGCAATCGTTGCTCGTTCTTCCATCAAAAGCAGCTGTTCTGCTTGTCTTTGCGCCTGATTGTAGTAAACCGCGCGCGATAGGATTTGCACGAAATTGTCGATCAACGCTTGATCAGGGCATGGCAAACCGCTGCACCAATGCAAATACCCTAAGTGTTGCCCATCGAGCGTTAACGCTTTTTGATTACAACGCCCGACGCATTTAGGGCCTTCAGTGAGCACCAAGTTACGCTCGCCGATCTCTTCAATCTCTAATTTGGCGGACACAATGCCTTCGATACTCACAATGTGTCTCAAAATCGCTTGGAAGTTCTCTTGGCTGATGCGTGATGCCGTCAGCTCTTGAGAAGAATGGTACAGCACCTGAAGAGACTGATTGGCGTGTTGCAGCTTGTGCGTCTTCTCATTCACCGCTTGTTCCAGCCCTCGGTAGAGTTTACCCAGGTCAGCCGCCATATTGTTGAAGGTTCTGGTGAGAATACCCATTTCATTATCACTGGTGACATTGAGAGAAACATCAAACGAGCGCGATTGAATTTGCTCACTGGCCGTGACCATCGCCTTGAGTGGCGTAACCACTTCACGACGCACAAAGTGAACAACGAAAATGCTCACCAATAAAATCCCGCCCAAGCCTAAACCACCAACCCAAGCGAGCTTGATCAGTTTCTGTTCAGAAAAATGTTGCAGCTTAAAAACAAAAGCGTCAATTTGTGAAACAAAGCCAGCGACCAAAACCAAATAGCGCTCTCTATCTTTACTTTGCAGCACTTCTTTTAATTCGTGCCAGCGCATGATCAAACGATAGTAGTCGTGGGTGATATCATCAGGCACCGTCCAATTTTGCAGTGCTTTCATGGACGGCGAATATATCGAACGCTCAAACAAATAGATGTGAGAGGAATAATCCTGTGCATTGATTTGAATATCATGGGCTAAACGGTAACTTTGCATGCGCATAGAGCCTGCCACGTTAACCGCCTCTGCATCATTCAAGCTAGAAGCTAGGTTGATAATTGCAAAACTGGTTGTTGCAATAGATAGCAGCAAGATCAAGCCCATTGCCTTCGCAATCGTGCGTGTTACCGACTTTTTCACCGTTTTTAGCAATTTATAACCTCTTCACTAACAAAACGGCAGCGAAGCCTCTCCGTTTCACGTTTTTCTGTTAACAATATCAATATGTGATCACTCTCGCCGGAATTTATTGATCTAAAACAACATTGCCGCTTAATTACCCCCTAAGGGGTATTTATACAAATATGTCAAAAACTACAATTTATGTGCGCTTAAATGACAGTTTATTAATGAGAAATGTGAACTAACATTAAGTCATGTTTCTTAAACTCAGGATAGTACAGTGGTAGACCTTTCAAGAAGACGTTTATTTTCCAGAAAAAAAGTCGATGACGGCTTAATTCGTCTTCCCTGGTTGGCTGATCGCATGCAGTTTACCGATCAATGCACTCGATGCGGTAAATGCGTTGAGCAATGTGAAACTCAAATCATTGTTAAAGGCGACGGAGGCTTTCCTACCGTCGATTTCTCTATTGATGAATGTACGTTTTGTTACCGTTGCGCAGAAATCTGTCCCGAGTCACTTTTTTTAGCGAAAGATGCGCAGCCTTGGCAAGCTAGGGCAATAATCAATGAGTCCTGTTTGTCGTACCACAACGTGGAATGTCGCAG
This sequence comes from Vibrio vulnificus NBRC 15645 = ATCC 27562, assembly GCF_002224265.1. Lineage (NCBI taxonomy): Bacteria > Pseudomonadati > Pseudomonadota > Gammaproteobacteria > Vibrionales > Vibrionaceae > Vibrio > Vibrio vulnificus. The sequence continues at coordinate 944,808 of NZ_CP012882.1, read as the reverse complement.
TTGTGGCGAGATGTGTGAACCCATGGCTATCCAATTCAAATTGGAAATCGGCAAGGTAGCACAACCTCAGATAAACCTTGATGAATGTAGTGGATGTGGCGCTTGTGTTTCGGTTTGCCCCTCTTCATCCATCAATGTGAGCATAAACGAATAAAAGAATAATGAGAGAGAATTATGGCACTAAATGAAGTGCATATTTCAAGTTTAGTGGTACACGTGGCCCCTGAGCACTTAGGCACGATAAAGACGCAGATCGAAGCCATCGAGAACGCGGAAATTTATGGTGATAGCCCAGAAGGCAAAATCGTCGTGGTTCTGGAAACCGAAAACCAAGGTTTCGTTACCGACACCATTGAAACCATCAACAATTTACCGAACGTTCTCAGCACGGTTCTGGTTTACCACCAAATTGAAACCGATCTGGATGACACGGACGAAGACACTGGAACACAACATTCCCAAATCGAGGGTGAAGTATGAAAATGACAAGACGTGCGTTTGTGAAAGCAAACGCAGCTGCATCAGCGGCGGCAGTAGCTGGCATTACACTGCCTGCTTCAGCAGCAAACCTGATCGCTAGCTCAGACCAAACCAAAATCACATGGGACAAGGCTCCTTGTCGTTTCTGTGGTACAGGCTGTTCTGTACTCGTAGGTACTCAGAACGGTAAAGTCGTTGCAACACAAGGTGACCCTGAAGCACCAGTAAACAAAGGCTTGAACTGTATCAAAGGTTACTTCCTATCGAAGATCATGTACGGTCAGGACCGTCTGACTCAGCCACTTTTACGTATGAAAGATGGCAAATACGACAAAGAAGGTGACTTCACACCAGTGTCTTGGGATGTGGCATTCGACACCATGGCTGAGAAGTGGAAAGCTTCTCTGGCGAAGAAAGGCCCAACAAGCATCGGTATGTTTGGTTCTGGCCAGTGGACGGTAATGGAAGGTTACGCGGCGGCGAAAATGATGAAAGCGGGTTTCCGCTCGAACAACATCGACCCGAACGCTCGTCACTGTATGGCATCTGCAGTGGTCGGTTTTATGCGTACCTTTGGTATCGATGAACCAATGGGTTGTTACGATGACTTCGAACACGCAGATTCTTTCGTGCTTTGGGGTTCGAACATGGCCGAAATGCACCCTGTTCTTTGGACTCGTATCACTGACCGCCGACTAAGCCACCCGCATGTTAAAGTAAACGTACTTTCTACTTACTACCACCGTTCTTTTGAGCTGGCTGACAGCGGCTACATTTTCCATCCACAATCTGATTTGGCGATCGCAAACTTCATCGCAAACTACATCATCCAAAACGATGCTGTAAATTGGGATTTCGTTAACAAGCATACCAACTTCAAACAAGCGACTACCGATATCGGTTACGGCTTGCGTGACGATGACCCGCTGCAGAAACAAGCGAAAAACCCGAACTCTGGCGATATGACGTCAATCTCATTCGAAGAGTACAAAAAATCGGTTGCACCATACACAGTTGAAAAAGCCTCAGAGATGTCTGGCGTTGCGCAAGACAAGCTGATTGAACTTGCAAAACAGTATGCGGATCCGAACACCAAAGTGATGTCACTTTGGACAATGGGTATGAACCAACATACTCGTGGTGTGTGGATGAACAGCCTTGTTTACAACATCCACCTACTAACCGGAAAAATCGCAACTCCGGGCAACAGCCCATTCTCGTTGACTGGCCAGCCATCTGCTTGTGGTACCGCTCGTGAAGTAGGTACATTTGCACACCGTCTGCCTGCAGACATGGTCGTTGCGAATCCAAAACACCGCGCTATCGCTGAGAAAATTTGGAAACTGCCTGAAGGCACCATTCCACCAAAACCAGGTTTCCACGCGGTTCTTCAAGACCGCATGCTGCACGACGGTGTACTGAACTGTTACTGGGTTCAGTGTAACAACAATATGCAAGCTGGCCCGAACATCAATGGTGAACGTCTACCAGGTTACCGCAACCCAGAAAACTTCATCGTCGTGTCTGACCCATACCCAACGGCGACAGCGCAAGCGGCTGACCTAATACTTCCAACAGCAATGTGGATCGAAAAAGAAGGGGCTTACGGTAACGCCGAGCGCCGTACTCAAGCTTGGTACCAACAAGTTGGCACAGTCGGTGAAGCGAAATCTGACTTGTGGCAAGTCATGGAGTTCTCTAAACGCTTCAAGATGGAAGAAGTGTGGCCAGAAGAGCTTCTAGCGAAAGCGCCTCAGTACCGTGGTAAAACCATGTACGACATGCTGTTCGCTAACGGGCAAGTGGATAAGTTCCCACTGTCAGAAGCTCGCCAGCTTAACGATGATTCACACCACTTTGGCTTCTACGTACAGAAAGGTCTGTTCGAAGAATACGCTGAGTTTGGCCGCGGCCATGGTCACGACCTAGCACCATACGATGTTTACCACACTGTTCGCGGTTTACGTTGGCCAGTGGTTGACGGCAAAGAAACACTTTGGCGTTACAAAGAAGGCTCGGATCCATATGCGAAGAAAGGCTCTGGCTGGGACTTCTACGGCAAACCTGATGGCAAAGCACTGATCATCTCAGCCCCTTACGAGGCGCCACCTGAGTCTCCAGATGCTGAATACGACATGTGGCTATGTACTGGCCGTGTTCTTGAACACTGGCACACTGGCACCATGACTCGTCGTGTTCCTGAGCTTTACAAAGCGGTTCCAGACGCGGTGTGTTACATCCACCCAGAAGATGCGAAAGCACGCGGTCTGCGCCGTGGTGACGAGGTTCTTATCTCGAACAAACGTGGTGAAGTACGTGTTCGTGTCGAAACTCGTGGCCGTAACCGTCCACCTCAAGGCTTGGTATTCGTACCATTCTTTGATGCACGAATTCTGATTAACAAGTTGATCCTTGATGCGACTGACCCGCTGTCTAAACAGACAGACTTCAAGAAATGTCCCGTTAAGATCACCAAAGTTGCCTAACAGACCGAAATGCACAGGCTGCTCTTAGATATTAAGGGCAGCTTGAAAAGAATTAAGCCATCAGGCGGAGATTACATGATGAAAAAACTATTAATGGCACTGTTATCTGTAAGTGCACTTTCATTGGGGACATTGGTAGCAGGTGTTGCACAAGCTGAGCTGGATAACCCAGGCGGCATCGGTGGTTTAGAATCACTACGTGGTGCAACCAACCTTGAAGACACGCGTCCTGCAGATGATTTTAAGAAGTTCCCTCGTGAACAAGCGCTAGACAGTGATTACATCTATCAGCCACCATTGATTCCACACAATATTCGTGGCTACGAAGTAACACTCAACGCGAACAAATGTTTGGCGTGTCATAGCTGGAAAAACGCTAAAGAAATGGGCGCAACCAAAATCAGTGTGACTCACTTTGTAAACCGTGAAGACGCTGTATTGGCTGACGTATCACCTCGTCGTTACTTCTGTTTGCAGTGCCACGTTCCTCAAGCGAATGCTAAACCGCTTGTAGAGAACGATTTCGAGCGCGTTGACTCACTGCGCAAGTAATAGCCAACAACAGAATCAAAGAGGCTATCTATGAAATTACTTCAAGCGTTTTGGAAGCGACTAAGCACTCCTAGTAAAGCAGCAGCAGGTATTTTGCTGTTCATGGGATTTGCTGGTGGTCTTCTATTCTGGGGCGCATTCAACACGGGTATGGAGGCGACTAACTCAGAAGAATTCTGTTCTGGTTGTCACGCTCCAATTGTTGCGGAAATCCAGGAAACAATTCACTACTCTAACCGTTCTGGTGTTCGTGCGATTTGTTCCGACTGTCACGTCCCTCATGAGTGGACAGATAAGATCGTCCGTAAAGTGCAAGCATCAAAAGAGTTGTTTGCCCACTTCATCGGTACTATCGATACCCCTGAGAAATTCCAAGAGCGTCGTGCTCACCTTGCTGAGCGTGAATGGGCTCGCTTGAAAAAGAATGACTCATTGGAATGTCGTAACTGTCACGAGTTTGAATACATGGACTTCTCAGAACAAGGTTCGCGCAGTGCAAAACAGCACTCGACGGCACTGGCTTCTGGCGAAAAAACCTGTGTAGACTGCCACAAAGGTATCGCTCACAAACTGCCTGACATGCACGGCGTTGAAGGCTGGCAATAAGGAGAACAAGCATGAGTACACTGGAATCGGTTATTTGGCATGTTCTTGGTTATAGCGCTATGCCTGTCATTATTCTAACTGGGTTTGCTGGCGTTGCCGCCGTCTCACTCTGGTTATTGTCTTTGGGTAAAGACAAAGACATCTAAGAATTCGTCAACTCTTTTGCCTATTTTGTTGATGACAAAACCCCAGATGGCTTCCCATCTGGGGTTTTCTTTTTGGCTCAAGGCGTTAAAAAGAAGCAAACAAAGTAACTATACCCTAGTAACTTCAAGAGACTGGATTTAGCGTCTTATGCTCTGGTTCACTTCAAAAGTTCATCTTGCCTATTTTCGACAATCCACAGTTTGTAGAAATCGCTGTAGCCTGTTTTACGCACTTGAATACCTTGGACTTGCTGGGCTTTGGTGATTTCTTCTCGCCCGACAAACAAAGGCAAACAACGGTGGCTTTGGTATAACGCTCGCTCAATAGTTTGTAGTGAAGGCAAAGGTTCAGACTGTTCCACGGCCAACGCAATCTCTGCTTTGTGCGATTGCCACCGTTCCTCATTGAGTGCAAAGCGCAGACCCGATGCGATGAGCAACCATTCGTACAATCCGTATTCAAGAGGCGCTTCAATCACCTCTTCAATAAACAATACGTCAGCGATGTCGCGTACGCTTTCTGGTCTACTGATTTCTGTTAGCTCAACGACGTCTAGTTCCAATCCAGTTGAGCGAATCGTGTCATGTAACCACGCGGCAATATCGGCGAGATATGGAATGGTCCATTTGGGCTCAGCCAGTACTAATTTGCCAGACAAAGAGGGAGGCGCGATAAACGCCTCCTTTTGTAACCGTGATTGATGAGCAGACAGCTGAAAATCAACACCATCAACCGCGTTTTGCCGATCAAAATGCACTTTGGCTCGCTCAAGAAAATGGTACAACTGTTGCCATGTGTCTGATGAGATGCCACTTTGCTGACGGCGATGGTAGGTTAAGTAAGAGAAAGCACTAATTTGAGTAACCTCTTTATCACCCTCTTCGTTATTGAAACTCATCGCGTTGAACAAAGACTCTTGAGCATGGGACAGCGTTACTTTGTGTAATAACGCTTTTTCCGCAAAATATTCGTTATGGCGCATCAAAATGAGTCGGTCGCGATTCCAACGCTCGATGCGAAACGGTCCGGTGCCAACAAAATAGCAATGGCTCTGATCGCACTTAACAGAGTCAGGACAGACAATGGCAGAATGAGGCATCGCAAGAAGATAAGGAAAAAGTTGATTCGCATGCCTTAGTGATATTTCAATTTGTGTCGCACTCTTCACCAAGACCTGTTCCATCTCTTCATACAGATGCAGTACCGGCCCTTGTGAATGGCTTAGTCGCTCTAGGCTCCACGCGACATGTTGCGCAGAAAGTATTTTTCCATCATGACGCACAATATCGGGCCTCAACCATATGTGCAGTTTTCTTCCTTCAATGTGCCAAGCGTGCGCAAGTGAAGGTTTCAGTTCTCCGTACTCATCCTGTTTAAACAAGGTATCGTATACGCTTTTGATCACCTGTAGCTCTGCCAAACGCATGGTCCAGAGTGGATCTAGCGTATCGACCCAAGGATATTGGGTGATTAATAATTGATTGTTCTCTTCATTCGCTTGATTTTGTCTTTCTGTCGCTTGTGTCAGAGCGCGAATCGTGGCTTGTCCATAGACCTCAAGCAAACGGGTGATGAGTGCAAATCGACCATGCTTTAACTCTTCGGCTATGACATCACACAATGCCTCATCAAATGAAGAAACCACTTTTAGTTGGCTCGTGCGACTGCGGCCGACTGAAGGTTGCCACTCAATCCATCCCGATTCAGAAAGGTTCTTCATCACAATGGAGGTGTTTCTTCTTGAAGTCGACAGTGTTTTTTCCAAGTCGTCGATATTGACAGAGTGGCAGGTGTACAACTCATATCGCGACAGCAGCTGATGAAATCGTCTTAAATTTATTTCGCTCACAATAGCTTTTTATGTTTTGCCAATGGATGAAAGATGACCATAAAGCCTGTCAGTGTCTGCTCCCACTTTATGCAGACTCATCAAAACATTGGGTAATTTATAGTTATTAAAATAGCACAGAGACTCCAACTAGATGGAGCCTCTGTGAAAGTGGGTACGGTAGATAATAGCTGTCCCCTACAGTAAGAACATTGATCGACTAGCGTCTTTGTTCAAAAAGAAAAGCCTTTTTACCCAAATCAGGTAAACACACGTGCAGTGTCGCTCATTCCGAGCAACGAAAATAGGAATAATTAATAGAAAAAGATGCGCGATTTATGCAGGTGCATGCCAACGTAGAGTTATCAACCACCACAAAAGTACTTGAGTGTCTTTCAAAGGTGACAAGAAGAAAAAGCGCACTGCCGGTTTTACATGCAGTGCGCTGAGGTTAGAACCAAGGTTACTCTGTAATCGGTAGTACCTGCTTGACATACTGTCCTGGAGCAATGTCGATAACCGGATTGGCTTCAGAGCCTTGTCGATATGGAAGGACTTTTTCATCAGGGTTAAACTGCGCTAACCACTGATCCCAATGCGTCCACCAAGAGCCTTCTTTATGCTGTGCATTGGAGAGCCACTCGTCGGCTGACTCATCGAGATTGTCGTTCACCCAGAAGCCGTACTTGTTCTTAGCCGGTGGGTTAACAATACCCGCAATATGACCTGATTCACCTAGTACAAAGGTTTTATTGCCGCCCATGTTAAGCGCGCCTCGATAAGTGCCTTGCCACAACGCGATATGGTCTTCTTTGGTTGAAATAAAGTAACTCGGTATACGGATCTTATCGAGATCAATCCAAACACCACCAATTTTCACGCCTTTGTCTTGAACAAGTTTGTTGTTCAAATAGAGCTCACGCAGCATAAAATTGTGGGTTGCCGCCGCCACATTGGTACTGTCGCTATTCCAATACAACAAATCAAAGTCAACAGGGCTGCTGCCTTTTAAGTAGTTGTCGACGTAATAGTTCCAGTAGAGGCTGTTTTCGCGTAGCAGACTGAACGTCACACTTAACGAACGACCATCCATGTAACCTTTGGCGTTATTTTGCAGCTCAATGGCACTGATGATGGTGTCATTAATGTAAGCACCCACTTCGCCTGGTTGGGAGAAATCGAGTAGCGTTGTAAAGAAGGTCGCTGACTTTATGCGCTTTTTCATGCGCTTCGCAGCATAGTAACCAACCGTACACGCCAATACAGTGCCACCAATGCAGTAACCCGCTGCGTTAATCTGCTCTTGACCCGTAATTTCTTCAATCGCAGTCACAGCCTTGACGACGCCTTCGGTCACATAATCCCCGAACTCGACATTGGCTTGCGCTTTACCCGGGTTTTTCCACGACATCATAAACACGCTGTGGCCTTGTTCTAGCAGCCAGCGAACCATGGAGTTTTTGGCTGTGAGATCAAGGATATAGTATTTATTAATGAAAGGAGGAACGATCAAAAGCGGAGTTGCGTTCACTTGCTCTGTCAACGGGCGATATTGAATCAGTTCAAACAGATCATTTTGGAAAACGATGTCACCCGCCGTTGTCGCAATATCTTCACCGATGCGAAACGCATTATTGCTGGTCATGCGAATTTTGAGAATGTCTGCACTCGACTCAACGTCTTCTCTGAGCAGTTCCATCCCCGCGAGTAAGTTTTCACCATTTTTTTCGATCGTCAATTTCAACAACTCTGGGTTGGTCGCGATGAAGTTTGATGGAGAAAGTGCGTTAATGGCTTGACGAGAGAAAAAGCTAATGCGCTCTTTGGTTTTTTCATCCAGACCTTCTATGGCGTCAATGGTATCCATATAGGTCTTGCTGAATAAAAGGTAAGACTGTTTGATAAAGCTATACATAGCTTCGGACTGCCACGCTTCGTTTGAGAAACGCTTATCCCCTTTGTCCGCTTCAATGATACTTTGAGTATTGCCAGATAGCGCAACATTCTGCCAAATTTGCAGTTGTTGCTCCCACCACTGCGTTTGCAGTTGCAGAATGGCTTGTGGTTGATTCGCCGCTTTTTCAAAGAATTTCGCGGTATCCTCAAAGTTCACTTCTTGCATTGCCTTGTTTAAAGGAGAATTGACGGCTGCCTTGCCAACTTCAAAATCCTGCCACCACTGTTGATTGGTCTCTTGGAGCTTAACAAGATAGTCCGAAAAGAAGTGCTGTAACATAATGGTACTCCCTGATTCGGAAAAAAACGCCGCCTATTGGCGGCGTAATAGTGGGACTAGTTACGCTGGGGTAACAGTCTTAAGGTTTTCCGAAGTTAGCTTCTCAACGTCGTCTTTAAACTCTTTAGCAATCGCTTGAAGTTTATTGCTGTCGTCTAGCATCTGCTGAGAAAGCTTAGTCAGTACATTCAGTTGTTGACCGTTAAAAGAAGCCAATGACGTCACATCTTTCACTTCAGATGCCGCTTTCATTTGCGCTAGCCCCATTTCGCTGTATGTGCGAATAGCGTTTAGCTGAAGCTCGGTCAGTACTTCAACATTTTTTGTCACAAGCTTGTTGAACTTGAAGTATGGCTGAAGATTTTTTTCTGTTTGGTCACTGAAAGTTTTGAAAAAATCCGTATACATGGTGTGTCTCCTAACAATTGTAGATGTTGTTTAATCCGTATTACTTAACTGCTTTCACAATCACTGCCGTTCCCATACCGCCACCAACACATAGTGACGCAACGCCATACTGACCGTTTTGTTTTTGAAGCTCATGAATTAACGTCACGAGAATTCGGTTACCCGACGCACCTAGCGGATGCCCTAATGCGATTGCACCACCATTCGGGTTCGCTTTGTCTTGAATCGATGCCACTGGCACTTGGTGTTTATCGGCAAGTTGATGAATCACACCTAGTGCTTGGGCAGCAAAGGCTTCATTCAACTCATACACATCAATGTCTGCTGTATTCAGTTGTGCTTTTTCAAGCGCTTTGCTAACGGCCTCTACGGGACCTAATCCCATGATTTTGGGGTCAAGGCCAGACTGTGCGTAACTCACCACTTCTGCGATAGGTTGCAAACCGTATTCTTTCACCGCTTGCTCGGATGCCAGAATGACGGCACTCGCCCCATCATTAATGCCAGAAGCATTGCCCGCGGTGACCGTGCCTTCTTTATCAAAGGCTGGGCGTAACCCTTTTAGCGCTTCAAGTGTTGCGTTGGCTTTTGGATATTCATCGGTATCAAACGTCACTGTTTGGCGACGTACGGTCACTTCAACGGGCACAATTTCGTCTTTAAATTTGCCAGCTTCTATCGCCGCTACGGCTTTCTGTTGACTCGCCAATGCATATTCATCTTGCTGATCACGAGTGATGCCCACTTCTTTCGCGACATTTTCTGCTGTAACGCCCATATGGTATTGATTGAAAACATCAGTCAAACCATCAGCAATCAGCAAATCTTGCAGTGCCATATGACCCATCTTGTTACCATCACGAACGTTTGCAGGCACTGTAAATGGAATTTGTGACATCACTTCGACACCAGCTGCTACCACCACTTTTGCGTCACCACTGCGAATATGAGAAACGCCATCCATAACGGTTTTCATGCCACTGCCACACACCATATTGAGGGTGTAAGCAGGCACTTCTGCTGGGATGCCGGCTAGGATTGCGGCTTGACGGCCAATGCCCATACCTTGTGCAGCACTCACCACATTACCCACGATCACTTCATCAATCAGTGAAGCATCCACTTTGGCTTGTTCAATTGCACCTTTGATGGCGACAGATGCCAATTCACCAGCCGCGACCGTTTTCAACGAGCCGCCAAAAGCGCCAATCGGGGTGCGTTTGGCCGCAACAATAAATACTTTTTCCATCTCAACATCCCTTTAATGCATGTATAAGCCGCCGTTTACCGACAGCGTTTCACCCGTAATGTATGCGCCTGCATCGCTCACCAAGAAAGCAACCGCTTTGGCGATTTCTTCTGGTGTTGCCAGTCTTTGCATAGGAATTTGAGATTTGATGCCTTCGAGCACTTCATCGCGCATTTGCTCGACCATCGGTGTAGCGGTGTAACCAGGAGCAACGACATTGACCGTCACACCACTGCGGGCACCTTCGTAAGCGAGGGCTTTGGAAAAGCCGATCATGCCAGCTTTAGCCGCAGAATAGTTAGCTTGGCCAAACTGACCTTTAAGGCCATTTACAGAAGAAATATTGATCACTCGACCACCCCCTTTTTCGCACATGGCGGCAAAGAGCGGTTGAGTCACGTTGAACACACTGTTGAGGTTAGTATTAATGACATCAAACCAAGATTGCGGGGTCATTTTCTTAAACACCCCATCACGAGTAATACCGGCATTATTGACGACGACGTCGATCGTCCCCTCTTCTTCCAGTAATTTACTCAAGCGGTCGGCACACTCTTCTGTATTCGTCACATCCAGTTCAAATAAGCGGACCTGATCTTCGGTAAAGCCTTTTTCATTAAACCAATCTAACGCACATTGATGATTTCCCGTGTAATAAGTAGCAATTAAACGGTAACCATTTTCAACAAGTTGGGAAGAAATTGCAGAACCAATCCCGCCTTTTGATCCAGTGATCAAAGCGACTTTTTTCATCTAAGAACTCCATTCTTAACAGCAAAAATTTAGCGCACATCCATTGGCAAATAATTACCAACTGACAAATTAAATATTATTCAATGTGTCTTCACTGACACTTATCTATATATTTAAGCTAACTTAGAAATGTGACATTTCAAATAAAATTTGAAAAATTGCGCGTAAGGTTGAGCTAGATCCCATAAGGAATGAAATGTTATAAAAAGGTTAACGATTGCAATAAGCAATTTAAAACAACAACTTACGATGGCTCGATTTTGAGATATGCAATTATAAGCATTTGTTAGGAAAGGGATTTTCTCTTTTTTGCGTGTTACATAACAGATATGAACAGAAACTCAGACATTATACTTAAGTATAAATAAATCAATAAGCACAGTGCTATTTAATGATAAACAAAAAAATTAAGTTCTCTTTCATGCCAATGGAACATATATATATTTCCATTTTTTTGCTCGCATAAAATAAAAGCCACAATTATCTGTGGCTTTTATTTTATGTCTTGTTGGTTTATTCCAAAGTTATTATTAACTTCGAATAAAGATGCTGCTCTTTTATGGTGCAGTGTCCACTTGTACTGGTAAATAGTGCTCCGGTTTTAAATGCAGCCATTCTGGCAACACGGTACCGATCGAGATAGACGACCATGTACCCGATAGCACACCAATAAACATCGCGGTCGAGAAGCCTTCCAATGCATTACCGCCCATAAACCATAGTGCGGCAATCGTAATTAAGGTGGTTCCCGATGTCACCATTGTGCGCGAGAAGGTTCCTAATACCGCTTGGTCGTTAATGTTTTCCGTGGTTTCATTCTGTTTGGCAATCAGCAATTCTCGTATCCGGTCCGCAATGATAATTGAGTCGTTCAATGAATAACCAAGGATAGCGAGTATGGCGGCAAATACCGTTAGGTTGAACTCCATTTGTGTGATCGCAAAAAAACCCAACACAAGCACTACATCGTGAAGCAGTGCGAGTAGAGAACCACTCGCTAAGCGCCATTCAAAACGGAAACAAAGATATCCAAGAATACACAAGATGCTGATCAACAACGCCATACCACCTTGATCAACAAGATCTTGGCCAACTTGCGAGCCGACTACGCTGTTGCTGATGGTGGTGACATGATGGGACACACCCTCTAACACTTGCTGAATGTTCGGCGCTTGAGTTTCCCCTTCAGGCAGGGAGTAACGAATAATCCATCTCCCCTCTTCTCCCGATTTAGTGACCGTTGTTGACTCTCCTAATACGGGTTTCAATTGATCCAGAAGTTGGTGATTGGTTAACCCTGTGTCCAACTTGACTTCGGTCACCATACCGCCAGTAAAGTCCAAACCCAAATTTAAGCCACGCAGGCCCAAGGCCACTAAAGAGACCACCATCAACGCCAAGGAAATCACGCTGGTTAGGTAGCGGATAGCGCGGATGTGTTTTTTCATAAATTCAACCATGGTTATACCCTCACATTACGACGACTATCTTTACCCCACACCAAATTGATCATGGCGCGTGATGCAAATACCCCAGTAAACATACTGGTTAATAAGCCGAGTCCTAGCGTCAAAGCGAAGCCTTGAATCGGACCATTACCAATCGCATACAAAACAACGGCGGTGATCATCGTGGTGATGTTTGCATCCAAAATGGTGGCAAACGCGCTGTCAAAGCCGCTATCAATCGCTTGTGCCATGCTTCTTCCTTCACGCATCTTATCTTTGATTCGCTCAAAAATAATCACGTTCGTATCCACGGCCATACCAACGGTCAGCACTAAGCCTGCGATCCCTGGTAAGGTTAATACGGCACCCGGTAGCAAGGCGATTAGGCCAAGCAAACAGAGCATGTTTGCAACAAGTGCAACGTTTGCAACCCAGCCTAAACGGCGATACCACAACGCCATAAACGTCAGTGTTAAGCCCATACCGAGAGCAAGTGCCGCAAAGCCATTTTGGATGTTTTCAGCCCCCAATGACGCGCCAATGGTACGCTCTTCAACAATCGAAACTGGCGCAGTCAACGAACCAGCACGAAGCAATAACGCAAGTTGTTGCGCTTCATCCATGCTGCCTGCGCCAGTAATGCGGAACTGACTGCCTAATTGTGACTGAATGGTAGCAACGCTAATCACGCGCTCACTACGAGCAATGTCACCATTTTCTTGGGTGGTGTATTCACGATAAACGGTCGCCATTGGCTTACCAATGTGAGTGGCGGAAAAATCGCTCATCATCTTGCCACCAGCATGATCCAAAGAGATGTTGACTTCCGACATGCCCATCTTGTCGACACCTGCTCGTGCATTGACAATATGTTCACCCGTTAACACCGGTCTCTTTTCAAGCACGACGGAACGGCCATCGGCGTCTTGCAGTACCAAATCATCACCACTTCTGGCATCACTTGGTGATTTGACGGAATAGAATGCTAGGCTTGCCGTTGCACCGATCACATTCTTCGCTTGCGCAGGGTCTTGCACGCCTGGCAGTTCAATACGAATGCTGTGAGCGCCTTGACGTTGAACCAACGCTTCAGTAATACCAAGCTCTTCAATTCGACCACGCATGATCTTCAAGTTTTGCTGAAGGGTTGTGGTTTGAAACTCCGCCGCATAAGCATCCGAAGGTTTCACTTCCAATGAGTCGGAATGGGTGCGAACTTGCCAGTTAGGATAGTTGCTGCGTAGATAGTTGCTCACTTTTTCCAACGCCACCGCATTATCGCTTTGTACGGCCAGTTGGGCAGTGCCAGTATTGCGAACCTGAACACCACGAAGTTTTTCCGTGCGCAGCATTGCACGAATTTCATCTGATAAAACATCACGTTGTTCGTCGAACGCTTTATCTACATCGACGTTAAGTAAAAACTGCACACCACCGCGTAAGTCTAGACCCAACTTGATAGGGTTGAATCCCATATCAGAAAGCCATTGCGGTGCCACAGAAACATAAGAAAAGCTGATGTTGGCATCATCACCAAGAGTGTTGTCTAAAATTTTTCTCGCTTGGCTTTGCGCATTTTCATCAGAGAAAACTAAGGTCGTCACGCCTTCTTTTTCTGTCACCTTGTCGACTGAAACCGATTGATGCTCAAGCAAGCCTTTTAGCTGTACAACGTCGTAATGCTCGCTTGTCGGCCCTTTGGCATTATTCTGATAAGAAATTTGGATTGAAGGCTGTTCACCAAACCATGTTGGAATTGCGCTTAACGTTAAAATAACCAGTGTCGTCATCAACACCACGTATTTCCAAGCGGAATAGTGATTAAGCAACTTCTGCGCTGCTTTGTGTTTTTTTGTCATAGAGTTCCCCTCCGTCGCAAAAGACAGAGTTAATACAGTCAAAATAAAATGTGTTTTTGTTGGACTGAGTTACGAGAACTGACTATTAAGTGCCACATACATGGCATTGGTTTCTTTCCAACCCGCTAAGCGATGATTGGCAACGTAGTGATACTGAGTCTGTAGAGCTTTACGAGCTATGGCACAGACAACATTGACATGAACGTTCGGTAGCGCATCTGGGCTTTCGTGCCCATCGCCAAACATCAAAGGCGTTGTGTCGGATGCGTTTTCTTCTCGCTGAGATACGTTCCAGCGACCAGCGTTGAGAATACCTGCAGCGTCTGTTTTGAAGTGGGATTCTGAGACTGGCAGTGGTGAAGAGTCTGATTCTTCGCGCTGGGTTGTTTCTTGTGTTGTGGGGCCAATTTGGTGTTTGAGCACCGTAAATTGACCATTTGCTGCATGATTACGCTGATTGCTCTCTGCAATAGATGCAATCACTTCCACTGGCATCATCACCAATGTAAGCAGTAAAGCAAATAATCGCAGTAAGCTGTTGTGCATAACTCTTCTCTGAAGATCAAAAAGAGCAGGCAAGTTTGCCTGCTCTCGCATAGTATGCCCAGATGTGATTTAGCTCAACTAAAAAGTTCTAAAAGTTAACCCTATAAAAGCCTACCGACCAATAAGGTACGTTAATTATCGATAAAAGATCTCACCTGTTTGAACGTCGAGGTAAATCTTGTTTTCTTGGGCTAAACCGCCACAGTAGATGAAGTAGACATCCCTATTTTGAAACGTCACCGATCGCACCCAACCGCCTAACTCCTCAAAATCCTCTGGTTTGCAAGTACCATCGTTCAGCAACATCTGCGTGTATTTTCGATAAACGTCGCGGTGCTCTTTTAAATCATCAGACTTAACAAGATAACCATCTAAGATCTCCAAGCGCTCCATTTCTTCGATGATCGGTTTCGCATCAGAGAGCTTTGTCATATCGACCCACTCTGCCCTTTCTTCACCACCCTCTTCGTAAACTAGATAGTCGGAAATTCTTCCCCAGCCATTTTGCTTTTCGAGAATGGTGATCTTCTCGCCTTTATACAACGCATCTATAATCAGCGCTTGCGGATCCGGTTTATTCCTCACGTCAATTCGGCGCTCAATAACGTAATAGTCGGTGATTTCAGGCTCGGGGGCTGGCAGTTCCATGATTGGCTGTGGTTTCTCGGGAACAATTGGCTCCTCTACCGCTTTAACGTTTTCTTCGCTACCTGCCTCCATAAAGAAAACGTAGTAACCTGCCCCACCACCAATCAGCAGTAAAACAACAATCAATATGATCATGATTTTCTTCATGAATTCTTACCACCCTTCTTATGACTCAATGGTTTGGGCTTGCTAAACGGATGTCTATATTGCCAGTTATTTGAGTATCGTTCTAATTAAGCACACAAATAGTTCTCACAAAATCACATATACTGTATAGCACAGCCCACCATTTACTCTCGATTATGGTTAAGTGTGCTCTGATAGCATTATCATT
The DNA here is from genome assembly GCF_002224265.1 of Vibrio vulnificus NBRC 15645 = ATCC 27562. Lineage (NCBI taxonomy): Bacteria > Pseudomonadati > Pseudomonadota > Gammaproteobacteria > Vibrionales > Vibrionaceae > Vibrio > Vibrio vulnificus. The sequence continues at coordinate 929,228 of NZ_CP012882.1, read as the reverse complement.
GATGGTGTTTTCTATCCCTCTCACTGCAGCGAGTCAGTGTAATCCGCATGGCTGGAAAACATTGCAGGACAATCAAATCGAACTTGAGGGCTATTACAATACAAGAGCCACGCAATACAACACGTTACTCGCCATCCATAAACAACGTCGGCTACTCTCACAACAATTTAGCTTAGATGAGTTGGTCCAGTTGTGGAACCATGCGGACAGAGTCCACTATCGTGAATTTGAGCAGCAGATACGTAGCGCGCGGCAATACGCCAACGCCGTCAGCTCTCTCAAAGATCAGTTGATTGAGAAAAAAACGCAAGCACTAAACATAGGAAGCCAGTGGTCCTCCATGGCCAACGCCTGTAAACAAGCTAAGAGAACCGCCAACTTTAATTCCGCGTTATGGTATAGCGCCTCGTCCAACGATCTGGCTAACGACTTCTCTCATTTAGAACAAAAATTCACCCAGCTCGGAAAAATCTATGAGAAAGAAGCACACCAACTAGAGACCGCACAACTCTATGCTGAGCAGGCAAAGTAACTTAGAAGATCACCGACCCAAATATGTACAAAATTTAAGCAATCAGATACAAAATAGCGACACAGCTCACAATAATCCTTTACTTATGCTGAATTTTTGAGTAATTTACTATTCATAAATTTTCATAAAACATAACAATTGGCTGGTGAAAATGCAAAACGACATGGTTTTCAAGTGGTTGAGTCACATGGATAGTCAAAACGTTACAAAGAGCAAGTTACTTTCAGTAGTTAGGCACGTCAAAGAGTATGGATCAATTAACGATCTCGAGTTATGTAAGATCTTTGGCGAGACTATTTGGAGTGATGGGGGCGAATATCATTCAGCTGCTTTCTCATTCCGAATTGATCAACAAACCGGCAATTGCGAGATCTCTCAAATTCGCAGCTATTAAGAAAGAGTTACTAAAGCGGAGCCCAAAAGGCTCCGTTTTTTATTGGTCTATCGATGCCGTCATCACTGTGGTTCGACAATCAACTCAGTTAACTTAATGAATAGATCGGCACTCGTTGTGATTCTTTTACCTTGCGGATAGCCAAATGCGTATGGATATCCTTAACGTTTTGTAGACGTTGTAGCTTACGAGTAAAAAGCTCATAACCTTCCAGATCCCTCGCCACCACTTCCAGCAAATAATCATACGCGCCAGACACCACATGGCAACTGACCACTTCATCCATGGCCACAATAGCTTGCTCAAAATCGTCAATCGAAGCGACTTGATGATTGTTTAAACTCACCTCGACAAACACACTCATAGCAATCCCAACTCGTTCACGAGCCACTGAAGCATGATAGCCACGAATAATTTTATCTTTCTCTAGCCTCTTAATGCGACGTGCACAAGGCGAGGGAGAGAGCCCTACCTCCTCGGCAATTTCCGCCGCCGTCAATTGGGCATTTTTTTGCAGCAATTCCAAAATTCGTTTATCAATCCTATCCATCGTCCTGCCATTTACCATCATTAAACCAAGAGAAATTAGCAATTTTTGGCATTTATAAAATAAATAAAGGCATATTTTGCCAAAAAACATTACTAACAATAGCCGATAATTAACATTTGTTTAACTTGTTTCTTCGCAAGGTATTTTATGTTGCTTGGGTATCTGGCTATTGGTGTCACCTTACTACTTTGGTCGGGCTTTTTTCTCTCTCTAAAAGGTGGAGCAATCTCTGCATTACAACCTGCGGATATCGCATTTACTCGCTTTGTTGTTCCTATGATTTGCCTGTTGCCAATTGTCGTTAGAGCACGCCGAAGCGTCGCTTCTGTGCCATTTCGTTATTGGCTCGGCATGTTTATAGGAAGCGGCTTGCCTTATTTGCTTGTGGCAGGAACTGCGATGCAGTTCGTTCCTGTATCCCACGGCAGCGCGCTCGTGCCAGGTACTCTTCCCTTATTTGTCACTGGTATTGCTGTCTTGCTCTTTAAGCAACCGTTAAGCCAACACCGTATTATCGGTCTTAGCTTGGTGATCGTTGGGATTGGTTTATTTCTTGTCCCTCATTTGGGGCTTTACCAAAATCAGCTTAACGCCAACGGTCAGGAAACCACAGGGCATTTCTTGTTCTTAGCTGGCAGTTTTATGTGGGCAGTATTTACCATTTGCGCTCGAGTCGCTAACCTCAATCCTCTTGTTGCATCTGGTGTGATCGCTTTCGCTTCGATGCTGTTACTAGCCATATTGGTTAATTTGGGTATGCTGGATAGCTATCTCCTTAACACACCAATCCGCCAATGGCCTTGGTATGAACTCTTTGGACATCTGCTTGTTCAGGGTATTGGAGCAGGTTTGTTAGCCGCGTTCACTTACCTATACGCCGTTAAGGTTCTCGGCGCAGAGCGTAGTGCGGCATTTGGCAGTGCGACCCCGGTATTAGCAACTCTCTTAGCGATTCCTATTTTTGGCGAGTATCCAGATCCCCTAACTTGGATTGCCCTGTTCGTGGTCAGCTGCGGAAGTCTCATTGCAAGTAATGTATTTATGCGATATGACGCATCAATGGATTACCGACCACCACAGCACCATCAAGTCAAGCCATCAAGTGAAAGGTCGGTGCCTTAGCTCTTAGCTGCTAGCTGTTAGCTCTCGGCTTCGTAACAGCTCACGAAACATAACAAAAGTCACTCACATCGCAGTGATGGCCTTTGTATATCAGGTTCCGAGGTTTATAGTTTAGGAAGTTGATTTTGATAGTGAAGAAAGATGCCTTCGACTTACACCAAGGATGATATCCCCCGCTTTATAAAACCGGGGATGCGACTCAATGCGACCTTTGAATTTGGCCCAAAAGACTCATTAACCTTGCCTGCATTTTTTGTTGGCCTAAAAGCCGGTCAGTATTTGATCATCGACTTAGCGGATAAAGAAGAACTGCACCTACGGAAACTCGACAACGTTGATGTGATTTTACGCGGGATCGCGGATACAGAACTTGGCCATGTGGTTGCCTTTAAAACCAGCGTATTATCGACCATCAGCAAACCCGACTTCTTGCTGTTTCTTCGCTTTCCGGCCACGTTGGCAACCAAACCCATTCGTGAGCACGAACGGTATAAGATCGATCTTGCATGTACCCTCAATCACAATGGCAACTTGTATGAAGGCCGTATGAGTGATTTTTCACTCTCTGGTTGTGCTTTCTTCACGCTTGTCGAACCCGAATTTAAAAAAGGCGACATCGTGAAGCTTGAATCCACCCTGAATCGTTTTCTTTCAGCAGACAACGGAGCAAAAGTGGCCAGCATTCGTAAACTTGCCAATGGTTGGTCAATCGGAATTAAGTTCGAGAAGTCGGTTTTACTTAGCCAAGAGCTGAAAAGAGAGCTACTTGAACTCTCTTTTCATGCCGGATTATTAGGCTAATGTTCTACCCAATAGTGCGCTTTGAAGTGCAATAACTCATCATGCAACTCTTGCTCTTTGATGGGTTTTACAATCACTCGATTGGCTCCTGCCGACAGAAACTCATGTTTGGTACTTTCCTGTGCATCGGCGGTACACGCATAAATAGGCGTTCCTAGTTTGAGTGTTTCCCGAATTTCGCGAGTGGCCTCTATGCCCCCCATCTTAGGCAATTGGTTATCCATTAGAATCAAATCGAATGCATGCTCTTTTAATTTCTCTAGGGCTTGGGTGCCATCTTGTACCCACTCAACACTCATTTGATACTTCTGGCAAAATGCTTTTAAAATAAAGGCATTCGTATGATTATCCTCCACCAACAAAACCTTTAGTCCCTGACCAAACAACTTCTCCGGTTTAGGATTTGTTGGTGTTTTCTGCTCCTCGCACTCTCCTTTTTCTACAGGAATAGAAAGGTTGAAGATTGAGCCTTTACCAAGCTCACTGTGCACCGAGATTTCGCCTTCCAGCATCTCGACAAGGTTCTTAACAATAGTCAATCCGAGCCCGCTACCGCCATATTCCCTTGTCGACAGTGAGTCCGCCTGAACAAACGGTTCGAAAATACTTTCTAACTTACTTTCGTCAATACCAATGCCCGTATCACTGACTTGTATCGATAAAATGGAGTGCTCCGAGCGCGCAAACTGCTCAAGCTTAAAGGAAACCTCAATTCGGCCCGCAGGGGTAAATTTCACCGCATTGCTGATCAGGTTAAACATAATTTGATTCAACCTGACTTGGTCAGTGTGCAATTGGCAATCGAGTGGGATCTGGTTATGGATTTCGAAACTCACCCCTTTTTCACGGCAAATTGGCCGATAAATATTCTCCAAAGTATTGAGGGTATCGTAAAAGTTAAAGTCGCGTTTTTTGATATTGAACTTGCCTTGCTCAATCTTAGAGAAGTCTAGAATATCATTTAACACTGCCAGTAAATGTTCTCCGCTATTACACAGCACATCCACTTGTTTTAAGTTCTCTGCATCGTTCACCGAACGTTTTAGAAGCTGAGCAATGCCTAGAATACCGTTGAGTGGTGTTCTAATTTCGTGACTCATCTTAGCGAGGAAATCGGCTCTGGTTTTGGCAGACTGTTCTGCTTCACGCCTAGCAAGGTTACTCTGCTTCTCCGCATCAATCAGGGTTGTAATATCTTGACCTTGCACAATGATGCCGCTGATGCCGTTTTCCACCACAATGGGAGATAAGTTCCAGCGAAAAATTTTCTCTCCGATTGGCACATTAATGCCCGTCAACGTTGCCCCTTGAGCGGCCATTTTCAAGTGCGGTGATAGCTTAAGTTTAAACAGTTGAAATAACGGATTAGAGAAATCCTGAGGTGAGGCGTGTTCAATGCCTAACTCTTTCATTGCAGCAGGGTTCATCTGAATCAGAAGGCCACTTTCCGACCAAACCATCATCGGAGAGAGAGCAAAATTGAACAAATCTTGGAACGAGCGACGTTGCGACTCCAACTGCTCAAAGGTGTTTTCCAAGGTGTCGCCAATATGCGCAAATTCTAAGATGTCTGAACCATTGAAGCGCTCATACTTTTCCCCCGTCCCAGCAAAGCGGCTGTAAGCCATCAGTGACTCTAGTGCATTGGCAACTCGATTTTGGATCCAAGAGCGAATGGCTAAGGAAAGCATCAACATCAGCACGACAGAGGTGGCCAACCCCAAATAGTGTTGTCTTTGAAGCGAAGCGACATGGCTATTTTCTTGGATCGCGAGAATACTGACTAAGGTATCAGTGGAATTGATCTCAATGGGCGTTTGGCTAATCAAGCAATCATCAAATGCGCTCGGCTCATCACGCATGGCGAGCAAGCTGTCTAAATCATACGGCTCATTGCCACTCAAAGAATGAGAAATCACCCTATCCCCAACGAGCATGACGATATTGTCACTGTTGCTGCCAGACTCCAGCATTTCGACCAATGGGAAGTTATTGTCCAATACCACTGAAATGTAATACTGACCCAGCACTTCGCCCGTTGTCGTATCGATAACAGGAGAGCGTCTCACCAACATATTGCGTAGCCCCATCAGGGTATGCAATGACATAAAATGCCAGTTGTTGCCAAACAGGACACTTTGCGAAATTTTTTCCAACAGCACTTCATTAACGCCGTAAAAATGCGCATTGCCGTCATCCCACAGCAGCCCCTCTCCAGTGGTTAAAAAGCGAAACTCTGGCGTATGAGTGGGATCGGCCTGATCCATGCTCAGGAAATAGTACTCCAGCGTCTCGTCGTCCCCATCGAGGAAAAAACTTCGTATCGCCTCATTTTTTGAATTGCTGTCATGATGAATTTGCAAAATAGAGAGGTGATTATTAAACAGACTCTTAACCAACGCTGAGGTCTGCTGTTTGGTGAGCATCACTTCCTGCTTGATGATTTTATTACTGAAGTAGTAACTCTGAATAAAGATACCAATGGTAATAAGTCCGAGCACCAAGAAAATGATGCGCGTAATCAGCGTTGCTAAAGATTGATGCTTGCGTGGCAACTGTTCGTTTGTCATGGCTGATCTGAATATCTAAACGCGCGTTTTTTCAATAGTTCGATGTGTTCTGGCGAATCCTCTTTTGTCACCACTTCAAAGTCGCCAGAAAAGACGGTCGGGACGGTTCTTCCTTCAATGTCCCATTTGATCGCCTCAGCCATAGCGATTCCTGTATCATCGTTCATGCGCATTACTGTCAAATCAAGATCACCTGCCGCGATTGCGTCAAGCTCAGCAGAACCACCACCCCATCCATTGATCTTGATGTTTGTGCGCCCCAGATCTTTCAATGCATCAATGGCACCAAGGGCCACATCGGTAGAGCAGGCGTAGATAAAATCCACATCAGGATAGCGCTCTAAACTGTTTATTGCGGACTCATAGCCTGAGGCCTTGGTCGCTTTGGTGTAAAAAGAGCTTTTTAGGGCAAATCGGTCACTGTGATTCATCTGATGTATAAAGGTGTCACCGCGAGCATCACTCACATAACCTTCTGAAAAGTAGAGAACCGAGTAATTTGCACCTTGTGGGTAGAGCTGTTTAAACTTATCGGCCAGCGCAATACTCCCTTCTGCATGGTCAAAGCCGACGTAGAGAAATGGCTGTCTTTTGTCCCAGGCTTGAACTGGTGTGGTGATATTTTGCAGGATCAGCTTGGTTTCGGAAGAGTCTAATACATGCTCAATGAACTTGCGGTGGCGCGTCGTATCGAGCGTAAAAATGAGGTAATCCGATTTGCTCTTTAACGCTTCCATCAAGGAAACGCTTTGCTGCTTAACATCGGCATTTGGCCGCGTGAAAACCTGATTGATTTGGTAACTGATCTGCAGCTTATCCATGCGTTTCTCAAACGCGGAAAGATTTCTTACCCAGTAATCGGAGATCTGCTGACCAGGAAATACCACTGAAATTCGTATCGGCTTGGATTGATGACGCTTTAAAGGCACAGGCGCATTCCTAACCACCTGAGACAGTTCTCGTGTGAGCACGCCTTGTTGAGGAAATTTTTCCAAAAATTCTTGATAAGCCCAGTACCCACTGAGGACTTCTGACGTATGTGAGCTTACATGAAAACTTGCTGACGCTAATAAACAAGTTAGTAATATCTTTTTCATTTAATTATCTTTTTTGTTTTTTCTGTGTAGCCTGACCGTGTAAAGAGTATCGCGAATTGTAAGCCGATACCAGATTGGATTTCAGTTGGGTTTCAAAACTTTTGCGTTTTTGACGCTTAGTGTTATCAATAAACAAAACCGCCAAATATTGACGGTTTTGCTCGGCGGCTCTCACCCATAAATTTGCTTAGAAAGTGAACGCCAAATTACCCGATACACCAAATTGGTTTTCACCTGCATAGCTACCCGCAATGTCGAGGCTAACGACATCAAAGGGACTAATACCAATACCTGCAGTGAAAGCGTTTTCGACCGTATCTTCTAGGTCAATTTCGTAACCCGCGCGTAGTTGAGCCCAGCCCCATGCATTGCCTTCAACCCCGAAACGCACAAACTGGGTTTCATCATCAAGCGACTTAAAACGCTCTTGTTTGGTCAAATCCAAATCCATCGCAGCGGTAAAGAAATCTGAGCGGTAAGCCACGCCAGCAGAAACTTGTGTATTCAGCTCATACACATCCTGCTTTTGGCCATTTTTGTCTTTCAAATCGATCTCTTGGCTCAATAAATCTTTCACCGCAAGCGCAACCTGAAATTTGTCCTTTAACCACACCACACCGAAATCCAAGTTAAAAGCACTTTCTTTATGCTCGCTCTCTTCGTAATCGTCCAACTCAAAGTCAGCCACAGTTGGAACAACATAGTAGGTAGTCAGTTGTTGGATTTTGGGTGTGACACCGAAAGAGATTCGTTGCTCTTTAATCTCGAACTCTTTTGCCAAAGCCACACCGTACTCGACATAACCGAAAGCCGCCATCGTCACCGACGAGTTTTTGTATCGAGTTTCAGTATCTGTGGCTTGATTGCCAGTATCCACGTAGTCAGCGATGTTTGGCCTCGCTATCAACTCCAAATAGCCACGTGCAAATAGGTTGGTTGAGAATCGTTTGGTGGGAATCGCCACTGCCAATCCTAAGCTACTGCTTGCGGTAAGAGGAGCATTTCCTTGAAGATCATCAAGATAACGGTTTAACTGGTCAATTTGGCCTGGAGAAGGTATGGGGGCCGCCTCAAATTCGTCAATTGAGTCTTGGAGATCATCAATGGTTGCCAAGCTTTCGTCACTGTCTCGAACATTGACACCAATAGCGGGTAAAAGCAGGCCAAAATCATCATGTTCTTCAAAACTGGCGACCAAAGCGGGATTATAGAAGGGGGCGGTAAGATAATCAGCGGAGGCGACACCGGTATTTCCCATACCACTACCGCGTCCATCTGCAACATGATTCGCCGCCAAAGAAGGGAGCGCCATCATAGACAAACCGACTGCCACTGCAATTTTGTTCAGACGTTGCATTGTATTCAATCCTTGTAGTTATTTGCCGTCTAAATATTAGTAAAGACTTAACAAAATTACATTCAGATTAATGATATCAATCGCAAAATTTATCTAATTGCAGTAATAGATCACCTTTTACTAGGCGCTCTTTATCTTGTTTGCGCAAAGTTTTGATGTGGCGCTCTAGTTTCAGCGCCATACTTTTGCTGCCCACAGGTACACTCCAAACCAATTCTAATGGGCCTTTGCCTTTCAGCGCTTTTGCCCCTTTGCCTTGTTGGTGCATACAAAAGCGTCGCTCTACATTATTGCTGATGCCGCAATAGAGCGCGTTAAGTCGTGTCCTGATCAGATAAACGGACCAATCAGGGCACGGTGTAGGAAGAGACATTAGAGAAGTGAGTTCACAAGTGACTTCAGTTCAGCAAGCTCTTGCTTCAATGCCTCCACTTCTGCTTCTAAATGAGCAACACGCTCATCATCAAACTGCGCAGCACTGGATGGTGTCATTAGAGCCGAACCTTGAAATGCATCGAGATCCACTTCGCCACAGAACTGATGCATATAACGTGATTCACGCTTACCAGGCTCAATAGGTAGCTTAACCACAAGTTGCCCACGCTCTTCGCTCGCCAACTTATCTAGTGCGCTTTCGACTTCTTTAACATCTGCGAAAGTCGCCAAACGATTGGTGCGCGTTCTCAACTCTCCCGGTGTTTGTGGCCCACGCAGCAGCATACAACAAACAATGCCTTTTTCTTGCGCAGACAACTTGAGATCACCAAATTCCGTATTGCAGAATCGATGTTGATATTTGCTCACACGGCTATTAAAACCACTTTCATCACTGACTAGACGACGAGAAATCAGTTGGTCGACAGCATCAAGAACCTCGGATTCCGACAAGGACATCACAGGCTCGCGATTACTCTTCTGATTACAAGCATTGGTCAGTGCATTTAAGCTCAATGGATATTGGTCTGGCGTCGTGACTTCTTTTTCGATTAAACAACCAATGACACGGGCTTCAATGGGGGTCAACTCAGTTCTCATGTTGCTTCTCCTTATAAATTTTCTTGCTTCACCATAGCACGTTTCTAACCCCACATTGCAACGGGTTAATGCTCGGGTATGAGAGTGAACTTGGTCAATTTGCCGTTTTCATCCACAACGACAATTTTGGAACGATTCAATTCGACTTCGATGGTTTCGAGCTTCACTCGTTCATCGATGTAAGCAGATTTGAGCTTGAAGCTGGTTTTGGGGCACTCTTTGGGCACTTGCTCATCGAAGATTTGCTCATCAAGTTGGGAACCATCGGACTTCATACTACTTGTCTATCATGCAGGTTTACTAAGTTGGCGCAGATAATATCTCTTTATGGGTCAGAAAGACAATTGCCTTGCTTTGAAGTGGTTTTTTCTTGACCAGACAAGCATTCGATTGATCTAAAGACTGTTATGAGTATGTATGATGTGCTTTAATCTCTGCAGGGTATGTTCGAGAGTCACTTCAAGATGCTGATAAGAATGATCAAACACGCATCCTGAAGTTATTTTGCAATTTATCATTCACTTTTATTGAAGGTAAGGGACCTATGAATACCGTATTTGAAATTGTTTCTCAGGCGCGCCGCAAGAACAAATTGAAACGTGAACTACTAGACAATGAAAAGAAAGTTCGCGATAACCGTAAGCGTGTTGAGCTACTTGAGAACCTACTGGACTACATCAAGCCAAACATGTCTCAAGATGAGATCATGACCATTATTAAAAACATGAAAGCCGATTACGAAGATCGCGTTGATGACCACATCATCAAAAGTGCAGAAATTTCTAAAGCACGCCGTGACATCAGCCGTCGTATTCGCGAACTAACCGAAGAAGACAAGCAAGCAAGTGGCAAGAAATAAGCCACCGCTTCAGCGATAACATCTAAGCCTCGCCATTTGCGCAATGTAGTTCACTTAAGCGGAGCTGCTTTGCGATTAACTGGGTAGCGAGTCTTTGACATTTTTACCGCCCTAGGCCGATTAGGCTTAGGGCGTTTGTCTATAAAGAGGATTGATAAGTCTCCCCTGAGACTCTTTAAACGCTTAGGTGTATTACCTAGCGACAACGCTTTACTCATCACTTTCAGTTGACTCGCTATAAACTGACAAGCGTATTTAAAGCTAATTTCATTCGGCATTCTTCCATGCTCAACTGCTGCCTGACTCGCTTCACGTCTTACTAAGTTATAACCAAGCAACAGCCCCCAGAGTTCTTGATAAGCAAGGTCTACTGTTTTACTACGTAATACTAAGGCATTGTGTTGCATTGAGCTTTTGATATCACGATAACCTAATTCGATTTCCCAACGTTCGTGATAAAGCTCAGCTACCGCTTTCGCGTCGTAGTTTGTCCTAGGAAGGGAGGTAAAAACAGTTTTCTGCTTACCTTGTACTTCATAGGTCACCGCTCTGACTTGCCATTTTTCAGGTAAACTAGGATTCTTTTTGCGAGCTTGCGGTGAGACGTTCATTTCGATGACCATGTCATTACTTTCTTCTTCATCTAAAAGAGTGTATTTCAACCCCTTCCTTGCTGGTCTCAACCAATGTCTATTAATACCGCTATTTTGAAGAGAGAGAAGTAAGTCTGCACCGTAAAACCCTTTATCTAGTAACGTCACAGAGTTATCTGGCAAAGAGTCGATGAAGGGCATAGCAAGTGGGATTTCACCACGCCGATAGGGACTTATGGCGGCATCAGCGATGACATGAGAGCGGACATTCATTATGGTCACAACTCTTAGCACTGGATGCGGTGTCTGTCTGTTGCTAGAGGTATTACCTGAACCAAAGTGCTCTCTAAGTTCGGGTGTATCCGCGGTTCGAAAAAGAGCTCCGTCTACAGCAAAAACTTGTAATCCTTGCCACGTATCATCACGGTATCGTTCAAGACCCCACGTCCGCCCACATTGTTTAAACAACCACTCTGGTGCTGCTCTACCTAAACGTTGTCTTGCCTGAGTTAAAGCACTTTTTGCTAATAACTCTTCATCAGCTAAGCCATCCGTACAGACATTCATTCTTCGTGCAACTTCGGCAATAGGTTCATTACGAAAGAAGGTCATGCCGACAATTAACCACAAGACCATGTCACTTGGTAATCGACGTCGACGAATAGTCGCTTTATCAGAAAGACTGGCCGCCTTAACAATCCACTAATCTGGAATATGTTCAGAGAAAGTAGTGAGTTGAGCTACATCAACAGGATTTTCTTCGAGGAAATCGGCAAAACAGTTTTGGATAGACATAAAAAATCGGAAGCTTAGATACAGGCTTCCGATTATCTCTCAGTAGAAGGATCGGTCAACCGGTCCTTATCTGATCTACATTGCGAGTTTATGCTCGGGCTTTTTGGTTCAAACTAACGGTTAAACGCTCGTATCACTTTACCTTTGGAGCGAATCTTATAACTTTTCGTGTACGCCGGAACAAACGCTGACTCCCCAAGTTGCAAGGTTATAGCCTGCCCAGAACTGTCGCATAGCACCGTATCTCCCTCCAATGCCAAGATGATTTCAGCACTGGAAACTTCAATCGCGACTTCTTGGGCTTCTTGCTCAATGACTTCCAATGCAAAATCATCAACAGTGACTGGGTAGTATGATCGCCCCTCATGTTTCTCTGGCTCTAACAACAAAGTATCAAACGGTTTCGGTTCAAAACTCGTGCAGCTTACTAACTCAGTGATGTCGATATGCTTGCTGGTAAGGCCCGCGCGCAGCACATTATCTGAGTTAGCCATGATCTCTATACAAGCGCCCTTTATGTAGGCATGTGGTGTTCTTGCTGTTAAGTACATACTTTGACCGGGCTGTAAGGTAATCACATTTAAAAACAAAGGTGAGAACACACCAACATCTTCAGGGTATTGCTCAATGAGAGAGAGAACCAACTCAAACGTTTCCTCGCCGATAAAGCTTTCTGACTTTTGAGCAAGTTCTCTGATGGCCTGTTGTTTCTGGTCATTTTCCAACTGCAGCAGTGCAACAAAAAAAGCCTCAAGCCCTTGTGCAGTTTGATTTTTTTCAAAGGCTAACATCAAGTCGCGTAAGACAGAAACATCGACGCGAGTGAACAAAGTTAGAATCTCTTTGTACTGGCGAAAGCCGTTCATCGCCTGAAAGTTACCAAGCGCATAAACAAGCTCCGGTTTGTGGTTTGGATCTTTATAGTTTCGATTGAAGTCACTCAGCTTGATACCTGCTTCTTGCTCACGCTGATAACCGATTTGAGCTGAGGGTTTATCTGGGTGAACTTGAATGGATAACGCACGTTCTGCTGTCAGCACTTTTAACAAGTATGGGAGTTCACCAAACTCTAAGGCTGTTTTTTCTGATAGGAATGAGGACTTATCTTGTTCAATCAAGTCAGAAAGCAGCACGTCATGATCATCTATCAGAGCTAATGAGCATCCTCCCGAGTTTGCTCCCATCCAAAGCTCAGCAATAGAGATAGATTTATCATTATTGAAAGAGAACAATTGAGGTAAGAGTGTTGGGCTTCCCCAAACGTAGTTCTGAATCGTATTTTTGAGTTTGAAGAATCTCGATTTCGTTATTACGGTTTGCGCCATTTCTTGTTCCTGCACAGAGAATCTGAGTCGCTAAAACTTCGCTTCTAGCGTCATTAAATAGGTGACGAGCCAAACTCAGGATGCAAAAGTCCCTCACCTTCTTTGCTGAAGGCGATAGGTTTTAATCATCAATCCGAACTATTTAACTGAGACTTAGCGAGAAGAAGCCAGCGTGCCAGTGTTGTAAATACGAGCGCCGTAACGACAATGGCTACAACGCTCCGTGATTAGTTGACGTTGGTATCTAGGTTGAGTTGCTGAGTAAGCACTTCTAACGTCAGTAATGTGTTGATTCTGGAAAAGGTTGAACTCCCTTCACCGATAATAGGAACCCAATAATCCAGATACGTTTGGCCAAGTGCTTCGGGCACTATCGGAGAGACAGCAATGGTTACGCAATCACTTTGCGATAGACCTTGGAGTACCGATAGCCATTCTGCACTAGGCGGACAATCGGAGATGAACATAAAGATGTCTTTGTACGTAACCTCTGGCTGAATTGCTTCACAGTGCGCGGTGCTTGTTAAAGGCACGACGCGTTTACCGTGATTTAGACAAGCATCGGTAAACAGTTGAGTTAACGATGTATTTTCACCAGCCACGAACACGCCTTTGCTACGACGCAAATATGCTCCAAACTCATCAAAGTTAAAGTCACGCAATAGATCTTTAGTGAGAGAGAACAACTGCTCAGCTTCATCTAACACATCGACTTCTGCCCCACTGTTCACATTGGGAACAAAGGAAATAGAAGAGTGAGCAGCCATCTTAAAGTCACCGTAATTGCGGTAGCCCAATTCGCGGCTTAAACGGCTAACACTAGAAACGCTAACATCTGCAACTTCCGCAAGCTCTGTGACTGTCATTCTTGATACTGATGACAAGTTGTCTTCGATAAATTCCGCAAGTTGAGTCAATGCTGGGCTCAAACCCGGCTTAATTAAACGTAACGTAGCAAGCAGTGGCGTGGATTCATGCATCACGATTCACCTTTAAATTCAAACCAATTTCAAAGGTGCGTTGCCAAGGTGAAAATGCCGTTAGTTCAATGTCTTGCGGTAATGAGTTTGCAGTAAGACGTTGGTATTGCGCTTGTAATGCTTGCTGAGCAAATACCATAGCTTGCTCGACCTCTTGATCTGCATAGTTGGTGTGACCAAACGCTGCGTCACCGAAGTATTTTTCCAATAATTGGCTTCGCACAGCTGACTGGTAGCATGCATCCTCAAGCACGTGATAACAGAGGTTTCTTACCGTGGCGGCATTCAAAACATCGGCAATCATGCCTGCCCCTAATGTCGTTCCGAGCGTATTACAGTTGGTGTTCCAGCCTTTGTAAGAGACAAGTTTATCAAGCACTTGAAGCTTATCGAGAAAACTCACCAGCTCTAGGTCGCCACCGTTAGCAAAGGCGCAGTCAGCCACCATGACCGGCTTTCCAGATTCAATGTACTCACTGATTCGTAGTGCAAAATCAGAAAGGTTTCGTCCAGAGCTGTAAGTGAGATCTTTCTGGGACTGTTTCGCCGCTTCTTGCATGAACTTGCCCGGCGAGTTAATCGCAAGCACATAGTCTGCTTCTGCACTGTTGTCGCACCATATGCCACCAGCCGCTCGGATATGAGATTTCACTGACTCGTTCATCGGACGATCTTCATACAAAGGAACGATCTGAGGGCCTAGTGTCGATGCATAGAAAGGATAAATCTTCGGTTTACGCTGTTTGAATTCGTTGTAAGCACGAGACAATAACGTCACGCCAACTTCATCCGCGCCAGGATAAATCGCAATATCGAAGGACAGAGACTCTTGCTCTATAAACGCAATCACTTTCTGTTGGTCAATTGCCGTATAACCAAACGGGCTTGAGTCATCTTGCGGAATCACTAAAAAGTCGAGTACCTTTTCTTTCACTAACTGTGCGACAACCAAGTTCACCTGTAAATTGAATGCTCTACGAGATTCAAAATCAGTCAGGATATCAGCGGGAACGAAGTGCTCCAAAGGGGCTAAGTCTGCTTGTTCTTCTTCAGACAACTCTTCACGTTCTTGCTTATCTTGTAGGTACTTGCGACGGAAAATTTCATGACCATATTGATCGTAATACTCCGGCTCTTCATCACTGCTGCTGTAACTAGGACAGCGCATAATGCAGTTATAAGCATAAATCTTTGCTGATGGATTGATGCGCTTTAGCTTGCGAAGGTTATCTTCAAAGCGAGCAACATCTTCCATCGCTAGATAATGAAGTCTTGAAGGGATCAGACCGCCATACATCATCATGTCCATCGACAATACGACGTTGTCTGCCCCTTCAATGTTTTCAAACATGAAGTTCCACAAAGCATCTGTGTTCGCCGCTTGTTTTTTGCAGCTCAATTGCTCCATGCTCGGTGTAATCAGTTCAATGTCTGATGTCTCGGCAATGTACTGCGGATAGAGGTAGTTGCACGGACGCTCATCTAAAGGAATAAACAAGGTCTTCATTTAGCATGCCCCCTGTTTTAATAGTGAGCCATCTAAAGCGTTTAACGCCACATTAAGCTGCTTAGCCAATGCGCATGCTCGCCCTGCTGCATCCCCCATATCTCGGCACGTATGCTGAATTCGAATGCTGGATTGCATCTTGAAATCACAAGAGATGATGCGACCAACAAAAATCAAATTGCTTACTTCTGCACAAACCAACGAACGATATGGGATTTCGTAGTACTCACCCTTGTCGTATTTCTTTTTGAACGATTCATCTTCGACTTCAAGATCATCGCTATGGATGTCGATGTACCAATCTCCACGCGCAACGCCATCTTCAAACTTACGTCGAGCGGCATAATCGCTACCCGTCATAATGTATTTACCCATCACACGGTTTGATTCGCGGACACCTAACATGTTGGCTTCTTGAGAGATGAAAGCATCCTCGAAACCCGGGATATGTCGATTTAAAAACGCTAACAACTGATGCTGCATGCCACGACCATAACGGACGTATTCAGAAAACGTTTTAGGATCCTCAATATTGCCAAGGTTTGGCATTTGCGGGTTATTAAATGACAAAGTGTTTGGCTTACCCGGCATTGAGAAACCTTGAATGTATCGAGCGATCTCTGGTGTCATCTCACCCGCTTCAATCGCCGTTTGGAAGACGTCTAATAAAGCCCCACACGCAGCAACACCCGGAACATGGACGAACTCCATAAACGTGGCGTCGCTTGGGTCACAGAAGCTGTAATTGGCCTCTTTCAGATAATGACGCAGACGAGCGAAGTCAATATTCGTTACTTCAAAGCGGAAGGATACCGATTGGCGAGTGCCATCTTTATCGCCCTTCTCTGTCTTCGCACCTGCAAAACGTGAAAGTAGCGCATCACCCGAAGCATCGATAAAGTGTTTCGCTTCAAATGCGTAGAAATCATCAAAAATCAAAGCCGTAACGGATTCGATGTTCCCTAGTTCGGTCTTTGTGCTTACCAACGTCGCGTCGTAAAAGATCTCTACACCAAACTCACGTAGTACTTGGTCATTGAGTAACTTGAAAGACTCTGGCGAGTAAAGCTCCATTTTTCCAGGAAGTGTTAACCTGCCTTTCCCTTCCATCATTTGATGATAGCGTTCTGTCAATAGATCAGCAGTTTGTGAACCATGGACATGAGAAGGCATAAACGGTGTGACCATCGCGTTGGCTTGCGTGCCAGTAAGTGCGATGCGCTTTTCTAGCAAGGCAACCTTCAAGCCCTGTCTTGCCGCTGACAGCGCCGCTGCAACACCAGATGTGCCACCACCGACCACTACAACATCGTAATCTGAATAAGTTTTAGTTGGAGTCATCACAACCTCCGATAAATAATTCGTCAATCAAAAGCGGGTTAAACTCGCATTCACATACCAACTGAGCAAAGCGATTCGAAGCAATTTCCGAAGGAGACTGCAGTCGTCCATAGAAGGTTTTTCCTAAGACTTTGAGTCGCTCAACTTTGAGCGATAGCACTTCATCTTGGATATGCTCATCTATCTCAAGTAAATGAAAGAACTCATGCGCTAAATAGAGTTGTTCAATCTGAGATGTCGATGAGTTGATTCCTTGTTGCCTCAAGTCTGTTAACGCTTGTTCAATGCTATCTTTGTAAATCAGCACTCTCTTACCAAGGTTGTCTTCAATGATCTCTGCTCGCATTAGCAAACCTTGACTCAACACTTGCTTGGCATTGTTGGTGTATTCAATACGGTAGCCCGCTTCAATAAAAGCTTGTTTGAGGTCGACAGAGCGATACTCTTTCGCTACGCGTTCACCTAGCTGTAAACCGCCCTCGATAATGTCCGAATGCATGTCCGAAGGAATCTTGCCAAAGTACTTGTCTAGGCTCAGTTGCATCTTTGCGTATTCAATATCGCTCTTCATTGTGACCTCACTTGGTTATTTTTTAGCTGCAACTAGCAACACTTCTTGCTCAGCATCGAGATGGTCAAGATCCATCGCGATCATTGAGGTCAATTGCTCTGAACTGAACAAACCTGAGTAATCAAACATTCGAGAGCCCGTAAACGCGAACACTTTCGGAATCGACTGACCCGCATCAGAGTACGAAGACAATTCACTCACCAAACTCTTCATCGCTTCACCATAGCCACTACGTGGAACTTTGATGTGATGTGCGTTTTTGATTTTAAGAGGGATCATTCCGTCTGATTTCACGACAGCGAAGTGGTCTTCTTCTTTCTTCAATAAGTTGAAGAACTTGCGGCTTTCTTTACGTGCTTTAACGATTTGGAATGCACCTACTGCGTCTTTGGCTTCCACCGCCGATTTTTCAACAGAGAACACATCGCCAACTTTGGTGATGATGTCTTGCTCACTCAACTTATCTTGCGACGAATTGTTGCTAAACTCCGTTGCACCTGTCGCCGTCGCGATTAAGATGTTGCGTTGCTTATCCACTTCGATGGCAATCTCAACACTTTCTTCCTTTGCACCTTGAGCAACAATTTGGTCCATGATGTCGGAACGAATTTTTTGAATATCAGAAGCGGATGGATCTACGACAGAACGTTCAATTTGCTCACGAACCATCGCCATCGCAACACCAATGGTTGAAATGTATGGCGCATTTTTTGCCGTTTTCGATTTGAATCCGTACTTCTCACCAAGCGCAAAAGTCGTAATCGCCGCACTACCGCCACCGCCAACAAATTCAATGTACTCAGGATTAACTTCGTACTCTTTGATCATTGGTTCGACAATGTTCCAGATTTTTTCACACGCAATGTCCATCACGTCGCGTGCAACCTCTTCAACGGTTTTGCCACAGTATTCAGCCAGTGGCTTCCATGCGACACGAGCCGCCTCAACATTCGCATGTGCGTAGTCGTCTTCTGGCACATAACCTAGGATATTCGCCGCCCCCGCCAGTGTGTACGCATATTCACCTTGGTCGGAAGTAATGATGGCATGATCAGGGCTATCACCTTTCATTGGTGTGATTTGTAGAAGCTTCGCATTAGTCACTGGCGCGTCCACAAAACACTCATAATGCTTGTCAGCTAAGTGCGCAGAACGTGGGCCAACATCAATGATCTTTCCATCACCGACGCGGATCATCGAGCCACCAGCAATACCCAGTGTACGTACATCCAGTGCCTTCAAGTAAGTCTTGTGCTTACCGACTTGCGCGTTGTTAACGATAACTTTGCCGTCTTTGATAACCGAGATATCAATCGACGTACCACCGACCTCGAAGAACACACCGTCAGAGATTTTTTCGTACATCAATGCGCCCGCAACACCCGCTGCCAAGCCAGACAGCATGGTCAAGATTGGACGTTGGCGTACTTCATTTACCGACATCACACCGCCATCGGCGCGCATGATCATCAGCTCTGAAGGGATGCCGACTTTTTTCACGACTTGTTCTGTCATGTTCGCGGTTTCGATCATCTTTGGAATCAATGACGCGTTAACAACAGCAGTACGAGTGCGCATTCTTAGGCCGTATAACTGGGAGATTTCGTGCCCACTTGTTGCGTACAGACCTTTCTCTTTCGCTAGAGCTGTTACCAGTTTTTCTAGATGTGGGTCATCCACGGCGTAAGCTTCTGACGCGACGATAACATCACAACCTTTAGCAACAAGTTCATCAATCGCACTGTCTGCTTTTTCTTGGTTGATTTCATCAACGTCAAAGTAGATAAACTCGGTTTGTAGGAACTTACCTGGCGCAAGCTCGATGTCTTTGACATCCAGCTCATTTAACGCAGCTTTACTCTTACCCATGCCGATAATGCCAACTTTCGCTACATCACCCTCTAGCAACGCGTTGGTTGCTTGAGTAGTGCCGTGTGCAATGAACACCACTTGCTCTGGAGAAATACCGTTGTTGTCCAACACTTCGTTAATGATTTCCACGATGCCTTGTGCAACGCCATCTTTGTGATGGTGAGTGGTTGGCTTTTTCGCCTTAGCAATCACTTCACCCGTTGTGTTATCGATAACCACGGCGTCAGTAAACGTACCGCCAACATCAATACCAATTCGTACTTTACGCATAACTTTGTACCTGTTTTTCGCTTGTTTCATTTGGGTGGGTTGCCCCACCCTCCGTGGTTAAATCAATGGGATTTGGTCAACTAAAATGGCGTAGCCAAGTGCGATGAACGTAATGATAAGGCCGACCCAGAATAAGCTCTTCGTGATGTCGTTCGGGTCCACCTGCACAAAGTCGGCAATCCAGATATTTTGAGAGTTTGTTGGGTCACCAAAGCCTTGCATCATACCCGTAGAGCGAAGTACCCAAACTACGGCAATTGGAGAGAAACCTGCGGTTGCAAAGATAGCCGGAAGTGAACCACCGATCCCCCAAGAATTAAGAGGACCACGGTACAGAACAAGTGGAGTCGCTAGAGTGAAGCCGATTACATAAGTCATTGGGCTTTGTAGCATGGAAACCAGCATTTCAATCGCAGGCGCAATAACCGGCGTTACTGTGTAGAACTGAACACCGCGAATCAGAATGCCTAGACCAATAAGCAGAACGATTGCGCCCGCGACTTCTTGTGTACCTTGCACGAACGATTGAGCAATCGCGTTCACTTTATCTTTGATTTTACAAACGTAAACCGTGTAGATGATGCCAGCAATGATGGCCAGTTCCGCCGTGATCACTTGTGGCATCACATAGATAGAACTTAAAACAAGCAGTACCGGGATAATCGGAGCAATTAGCGCCCAGTTACTTAGCTCGTAAGCCGATTGCGTTTTTCTTGCGTGCCATGCGCTGCGTTGGTTGTTCTTCACGTTCAGCATGATGTAAACAACTGACACTAAGAACGAGATGATGAATAGTGTGATTGCCATGCGCGCCACAATTTCATACGCCGCCTCATAGCCACCTTCAATAACTGGTTCAAGGATGGTCGCGAAGAAGGCAAAACCAGCAGGGTTCATCACCCCACCCGTTGTCAGACCAAGCAGGATAATCGCGCCCGAAACGACACCAGAAATACCGGCCGTCATCATGATAGGCAGTGCCACTGAACCAATCAGTATTACCGCACCTAAGCCACCAATCGCTGAGAAGATCACCATAGTGGCAACGTAAAAGATAAAGGCAATCACTCGAACACGGTCACCCGCTAGTTCTGCGGCTTTCTTGATAATGGCTTCTGCGATGCCGACACGTCGTAAAAGCACTGCAAACGCACCACCAAAAATGGTTGCCGCGATGGTAGATGCCATCATGCGAGCACCGTCGCCAAGTACGCTGTTCATGATGCCTTGTACTTCTTCACCGTTCGCATTCTCATGGGCAAACAAACCTAATAAAGGCAGCTCGCCAACACTTGCAATTACAGCGGTTAAAACACCCATAATTGGCAGTGCAATCAGAGTGGAGATACGCTTAGTGATCATGGCGTAAACGAAAAATATCAGTACGCCAGAAATAAGCAGTAAACGAAGAATTTCTATATTCGTCATGGTTATTCTCGATATGTGTAGGGTTATGAGGCCAGAGCACGCTCCGGCGTGTTGTATTGGAGCCTCTACTACGCAGGTAGACGCAAAGTTAAAATCTGATTCGGTTCGATATTCGATTGGTACGCTTGCTCGTCACCAATGAAATTCACCACGCGATATTGCTCAGAAATTACAATCGGTTGTGACTGTGCTGAAGGGTTCCAGACGCGAATCTCTAGCTCACCTTTTATTCGGCGCACACAAGAAACTTGCAGAGAAGCGTTGTCTAAACGGACCGGCTTACACCACTTGTCGCTGTGACCTTTCACCATAAATGGCGCATATCGAACTTGCTCTGCTCGTTGGCATTGAACCTCTGAGGACTCTTGACCAAGGTGCAAGCGAAGTTGATATTGATGCTCACCTAAGCATTGCGCTTCTGGTGTTGGTAAATCCGGACCTGCGCCATTACCGCGAGTAGAAAAATCACGACGTGATAACCAACCAACACTGCGTAACAGCGTTAGTGCGATTTCGTCACTGCGGCCTTTAACTACTCGATATTCAGGGACACCAGCGTGAGTAATTTGCAAGTCGCCACCAGCAACAAAAGATTGGCTTGGGTTAACTGACACTTTCGCTTCTTTGTTCGCTAGGACTTGTTGATTGTCTTGGTAAACAACTGGGCGACTGACGACTTCAAACGCACTGTCTGCTTGGGTTTCCGTTAGTGTCACGCCCGTCGGGAAATGGATAGATAGGCGCTGATCTTTCGCTTGGTTGTGCCACTTCAAGTCGATATCGATAAAATCTGAATCTTGGTACAGCTTAATCGTCAACACACCAAAGCTCGTGACATTGTCACCACTTGCGCTTCTTCTGTCGTTCGATAAGGAAGCAGGCTGAACAAGCTCGATGTTTGCGCTCATCTCTGAGTAGTTAGAATGATTGCGCGTTTGAACCTCTCCTACTGTGCGAGCAATGCTAAAGCGATCATTCATCGCCGGAGCAAAGTTGTAGCTATCACCACAGTCTAGAGAAGATTCGATTCTGCCTAGTCCATCGAATACTTGCTGAGTACGTAAATCGGTAACGATGAAGGTTGCATCCTCATGCCAATCGACACGATAAATATCATTAGCGATAGTGCGAATTGTACTGGTCACCAGAGGCTCTGAAGTCGCTAACTTTCCTATTGTGAACGCTTTAAAAGACAGGCCTTCAATTTCCGTCTGGAAAGCAATGTTGTACCAAACGCCTTCAATTCGATCAGGGAAATCATCAATTGGTGACGTAAAGCTAAAACCCGGTTCAGCTTTGGTGATCACCGGTTCGATCAACTCGCCATTTTCCAGAACAAGCTGTAAGCCGAACGCTTCCTCACCTTTCAAGAACACTCGCTCAGTCACCCAACCATTAAAGTCTTTTGGATTAGGGTTGAAGATAGAGAATTGAGTGTGGTCAGCGAACGGATTTACTTCGTTTGATGCGCTCATCTCATCATTTGTGCAGCCTAGTGAAAGCAATGCCATGTCCATCATGGCTTGACTACGTTGAGCAAGTTTCTCGTAACGAGTGACCATCTCACGATGCACTTCATCAACAGAACAACCACAAATGGAATCGTGAGCATGCTGGGTAAGCAGTGTTTTCCAACTTTGTTCTAGAAAACGAGTTGGGTAGTGCTCAACTGGCGACATCGCGAGTAACGGCTCGACTTTGCGAGTCAATGTGTCTTCCGCTTCTTGGTTCATCTGCTTTAGGTAGCGACGTGTGGAAAGCACGTCAGGTAAAACAAATGCGCGGTCATTTCCACGAAGCTCGCCTTTCACAACGGGTAAATCGTTTGAAACCTCGCTTTGCAGCGTAGTTAAGTATGTCGCCAAGTCACTCTGTTTAAGCTCAATGTCATTACGAGAGTGGTTAAACTCGGCAACGCGCTCCGCCATGTTGCCGTTTGCTGGACGCAGATGATCACCACCTTGCGTCAACAATAAGTTGTCCGTTGTTGCACGTTTAGTGATCTTGTTCAGGTACACATCAATGTTGGTAGCGAAGTCATCTGTGTTAAGTGGGTGTTGGTAATAACCCTCAGTCAGGAAGAGAGTGAAAATCTCGCTGCCGTCGGCACCTTTCCAGCGCAGTTCAGATTGGTCCGCATCAATTCCTCGCCACAAAACGATGTTGTTAATATCGAAACCAGTTAATAGTTGAGGCATCTGACCGATATGGCCAAACGTATCTGGCAGATACCCCACCTTTTGATAATTGCCCAACGAGTTCGCCAGTTTACGCCCAATCTCTAGGTTACGGATTAAACTCTCTCCGCTACACAAAAATTCATCGGCCATGACATACCATGGGCCCAGAACCAAACGTCCTTCTTGCATCTGGCGATAGAGTTTTTCTGCCAATTCTGGTTCACAAGCTTCCAATAGATCTTCAGCGGCGACCACTTGACCATCAAATAAGAAGCTTTCAAGTTCATGCTTTTCTAACGCATCAACAACACGCTCCATTACACGGATAAGTCTTGCTCGGAACGTCTCAAATGGTAAATACCATTCACGATCCCAGTGAGTTTGAAATACAACAGAACAGATTTTTTTCGACATAGTTTCAGACCTTTAAAAGCAGCATTCCGCTTTAGTCACGTTGTTGTTTTAGTTCTTCAAAATGGTTGAACACCATTTTTGCAGCGCCATACATACCAGCGTCATTACCTAATGTGGCTGGTCGCACCGGGGTCATCACACCCATTTCTTTGAGGTACTGGTTCATCAATTCCCACCAGTATTCACGCGAGTTAATCATTCCGCCTCCGAGCAGAACCAACTGCGGATCCATCGTCCAACGAATGTTGCTGATGGTTCGTGATAGTAAGCGCATGAAATCTTCCACCGTTGCTATCACTTTTGGATCTCTCTCGGAATACGCTTGCATAACACTCAAACCATCTGGGTATCTTTTATGCTCCGTTTCCGGTAATTGGAACAACAGCGTTTCGCGTAACCCCGTTCCTGATAGCAGCGATTCCAACGGCACGTTCATTTGTGGTCGGTAAGGATGAGGAACTTCCATTCGTCCCCAGTGACCCGCTAAGTAACTTGAACCGTGGAGCATTTGACCATTGGTTAGCATTGCTCCGCCCAGACCGGTCCCAAGAGTGAGCATCACAACACTGTTGTAGCTTTCAGCTCCGCCTAGCCATTGCTCGCCTAAAAGAGCGCAGTTCACGTCGTTATCCGTACCCACATAAATGCCGAATTCTTCCTCTAGCAAGTAACCCAGACGCGTCCCCTTCCAATTCGGCAAGCTGTCTGTTGCATCCAACACCGAGCCAGAGCGAACGTTAATCACACCCGCAGCCGAGACGCCGATGCCAAGTAGTAACTTCTTTTCTCGACGAGCGCGTGTAAGCAAAGGCACAATCGCCGAGATGATGCTATTCATAATTCCTTCTCGACCTTCACGAATGTTGGTCGCTGAGGTGTTTGCTACGATGAGCTTCCCTTCACTATCCACAAGACCTGCGCGGATCTTCGTACCACCTAAATCCAAACCAAGCGCGAGTTCTGTCATCAGGTCAGCTCCTTCTCTGCTTGAATTGCTTGCGCAAACTTTTGTGTGATCAATTGCGGACGCGTTATTGCAGAGCCAACTACGACAGTCCATGCACCCGCAGCCATCGCTTGGGAAACATGTAAAGGTGTCGAAATTCGACCTTCTGCAATGACCGGAATGGCCAGTGATTGACTCAAACGACGAATAAGAGGCAGATCCGGCGCTTCACCTTGGTGTGCCGTATCCGGCGTATATCCTGATAAAGTGGTCGACACACAATCAACGCCGAGCTTTTCAGCTTCAATACCCTGTTCGTATGTCGCGATATCCGCCATGATTAAACAAGAAGTGCGGCGAATCTGTTGAATCAGGCTTTCAACAGACTCACCAAATGGGCGAGATCGACCTGTCATATCAAGAGCAATCATGTCCGCACCTGAATCGATGATTGCCTGTACCTCTTTTGCAGTTGGAGTAATAAAGATCTCAGAGTCACTGTAATCTTGCTTGATTAAGCCAATCACAGGGACGGTTGGAAACGCTTCTTTTACCGCTTTAATATCATTAACTGACTGAATACGAAGTGCTTTTGCTCCGCCTTCAAGAACGGCTTTTGCCATCTTAACGATGGTGTCTGAACCAAATAACGGTTCATGCGGTAATGCTTGTACTGAAGCGATAAGTTCGCTTTTAAGTGCCACTAACATATTGACCTCAACGAGCCTTGTTACATTACCTTACACTCATTAACACATTGAAATTCAATAAGTTAAAGATTGCTCGGAATTTTGAAATGTTTAAGTTTTTGCGTTGAGGTCAGATTAATTATTTTTTTCAAGCAAACGTCATTTGGTGACCAATTTTGTCATTGATGTGATCACGATCTCTTTATTTTGATAGTTTTGTCGTTTATGAACGATCAAGATCACATCGAGTTTTATCGAACATGGAAAATACCTCGTTAACTAATTGATTCGCTCTCAGAATGGATTTTACTAATGACCTCCAACTCTTTATATCTATCTGTATTTTAATAATTAAATTAGCCACCAAGCCCAAAAACCAACCAAGATCACAAAATATCCAATGTGATGTCATCCACATTTCATCGAATTGAAATGTCGATTTTGAGTGACTTTAATCGCCTTCTCTAAATATTCTCTGTGTGAATCCCTTTTGTGGAGAATTTTTATTCAACAATCCGTGTCGAAATTCATTCACGGACATCAGACAATAATGAGAAATAAAACACTTACCCTACTTACTCTATCGTTATGTTCTGTGGTTTCTACTCAAGCTTTGGCAGACGGAGGCTGGATTCAAAACGAAACCGAATTCAGACACTTCCGGTATGATTACGACAATGCTCCTAATCCTTTCAGTCGTGATGAAGTCGAAGTAAATAAGAAACTCTTACAAGGCATGTTGCAACTCACCGAAGGCAGTGATCTTTGGCTCGATTTAC
Organism: Vibrio vulnificus NBRC 15645 = ATCC 27562; assembly: GCF_002224265.1. Classification (NCBI taxonomy): domain Bacteria; kingdom Pseudomonadati; phylum Pseudomonadota; class Gammaproteobacteria; order Vibrionales; family Vibrionaceae; genus Vibrio; species Vibrio vulnificus. Next base: position 903,221 of record NZ_CP012882.1, on the reverse strand, counting down.
GTCGAATCGATTATTTCACTGACAATGGCGATGGATGGTTTAAAAACGGTTATCACTGGGATCACGAGGCGCATTTACGCTTTCACTACGACGGTATTAAGTTCCTCGGCCGTGATTGGAAGTTCCGCCCAGCTTTAGCTTGGGAGGGTGATTGGAACTTCAAAAACACCAGTGGTGACCTCAACTGGAGCTCTAACGACTACTATCTACAGTTCGATCTTCTGACCTCATTCCCAGAGGGTTTAACGCCTTGGGATAATGGTCGACACACACTTAACTTCCGTCCACTTTTAACTGAATACATTGTTCTGGGAGAAACGAGTAAGTTCCACAATGGTGGTCATTATCGCGGACATCGTCAGCAAGTGATGAACTTCTTCCTTGTGTCACAGTGGAATGAGCGATTTTCGTCTATTTTTAGTTTCCGTAACTACCTAGATACGATGGCTAAAGACGGCATCAAATACCATTACGGTTCAGAAAACGAAACGTGGCTCGACTTGTACAAAGAAGGTGGATTCAAAGTCACTTGGCATAACAAGTTAGAGTTTTATCTAGGTATGGACGATTCAAGTGAAGTACTTCGCGATAAGTTCGTCGAGTTCTACACACGTTTAGAGGCAAGCTACAGCAAAACGCTAGAAAACGGCGTCACAATTAAAGGCTTGGTGGGACAAGATCTATGGGATTACCACTACAACGACAGCATGTATGTGGGTGGCGACTATGGTCGTAGCGAGACGATTGCAATCCTTACATTTAATGTCCCATTAGGTAAATAGGAGTCAGTTTATGCAGTACCTAGGCTTAGATATCGGTGGAACCAAAATTGCCGCAGCGTTGTTTAACGAAGCTGGAGAACAGCTTTATTATCAACGCCATAACACAATAAAGAGTGATTACGACGCGTTTTTAACTCACGTTATCACCATCATAGAGCAAGCAGCATCATGTGCAGATGAATCGATTTCTATTGGTATCGGACTTCCCGGTGCAATCTGTCCAGGTACGCAAAAAATCAAGAACTCCAACATTTTGGTATTAAACGGACAGGCTCTAAAAGAAGATTTGGAAGCGCATTTAAAGGCAACGGTACATATTGCCAATGACGCAGATTGTTTTGCATTGAGCGAAGCACTTTTCGGTGCAGCAAAAAATCATGGCTCAGCATTCGGTGTCATTATAGGTACAGGCTGTGGTGGTGGCGTGGTTTACAATAAGCAGTTAGTAAAAGGGCCGAATAATGTCGCTGGCGAATGGGGACACAATCAACTCGCTTTTTACGATGAAGTGAAAGATGGTAAAACCGAAGACTGTTACTGTGGTCGCGATGCGTGCAATGAGCTATTCCTATCAGGGACTGGTTTTGCAAAACAGTACAACGACAAGCACGCGACCAACCTCACCAGCCAAGAAATTATCGCACTGAAAAGTGACTCCGAATCAGCAAAACGCCACTATGAGCTCTACTTAGATCAACTCGCCCGTGCACTCTCGCAGGTTATCAACTTTTTCGACCCACAAGCCATTGTACTCGGTGGCGGTATGTCGAATGTGCTATCTATTTATGATGATTTGCCGGCTTATCTGCCCCAGTACGTTTTTGGTGGTTATTGCAAAACGCCAATTCTAAAAGCGGAACTGGGTGACGACAGCGGAGTGAAAGGCGCAGCGTTTCTTGGCCTGTCCTCATAAGACAAGGATTATTCAATGAAAATTAAATTACTACTATTGGTATCTGGCGCGGCAATGATGGGCTGTGCTTCAGAACCCGTGGATTTAACGACAATTACTAATTGGCAAAAATACGGATTTGAGCAGGCAAACAAAGGTAACGTGATGTTATCTGATTCCGAAATTTCCGCTGATGATTTTGCACTCTACAAGCAAGGCTATGAGATCGGCAAGAAAGCCTACTGTTCTCAAGATGCTTACAACCTAGGCATGCGTGGCAACACCTATCACGGTATTTGTGACGACGTGTCGCAAGACTTTAAAACGCAATATGAGCTAGGAAGATTGGAATACCTAGCTCTGAAAGAGAAGTTCGACTCAGAGTAGACTTCGAAAACCAAACACCATCATTTAGCACCTTAAGTTCCCGCGGGTTGATGGCAGGGCAAGCTTAGTCACCTTGCCCTACTCTCTTTATTTCACCACGGTTCTTCACTTCACCGCTATCGGCTTATCTTTCACTCCAGCGTAAAACACCAAAATCTCTACCGGCTCATCACCCGTATTTGCGCCAAAATGCCATTGGTCGACGACTTCCGCAATTGCATCTCCGGCTTTCAGTACGATCTTCTCGTCATCTTTTTTCGTGACTGTGATTTCCCCTTTCAGCACAATGCCTGCATTAATGACCGGGTGTTGGTGCATGGGAAGCTGTACGCCCTTCGGGACAGTAATTTTCAAAATGGTGACTTCCGGTTGGCCTTTTGGGTATTCTGGCAACGTAGTGCCATCCCAACTGGTTGTCGTCTTTAGGACTACATCAGCCTCTACTGAATCTGGCAAATGGGTGTCTGCCCAAACAGAGCTAAACACCAATGAAAGTGCAATCACTGCGGTTTGAATCGGTTTCAAAATCCTCTCCTTGTTTATTGATAACCTTTGTTTAAACAGTAAGAGAGGATGGAAGATGATGACGAGTGGATGAGAAGAAGTGTGAGCGAAACAGCGAAGCCTATTATCATGATGCAACAGCCGACTCTGTTGTTGAGCCGAGCATCACTCTTCTACTAGGCTGATTTCGATACGCTCTTTGCCTTTGCCGATGTTCTTTCGTTTAAGTTGAATGCGCCCAACTTCCGATGTGTTCTTTAAATGAGTGCCACCACACGGAACTTGCGCAAAACCCTCAACTTTCCAGTAGCGACGCTGTTCTCTGGTATCAGAAAAGTCACTGATGATGTCATCGTGAGAATCGATCACACTTTGAGCTTGTTGTTGCAGCTCTGGCAGCAATGGTTTAACGCTCTCGTGCCACTCAAAATCAATCCGGCTTTTGTCGGCAGAAATGTGCGCACCGACTTTGGTCATCTTAGGAAAACGATGGGTTACGACCTCAAGAACCACTTCCGCTGCAAAGTGCAGTTTCATCAGAGCATAACGACGCGCCCAATCAATCTGCGTGGTCACGACTGCGCCAGCTTGAAATTTTGGCTCACGTTCCAGAGTGTAAACAATCGATAGACCTTGCTTTTCAGCCTTTATCACTTGGATACCACCGATGGTGCCTGCATCGCTTTCTTGACCTCCAGACTCGGCGTAAAAGATGGTTTCTTCTAGCTCGATACAAGGCCCGTCTGCGCGAGAAACGGTAGATTCCAACTCGACTTGATACGGGTCATCCCAAAATACTTTGTGCGTCATTGCCTTCCCTGCAATTTATCGTGGTGATGCCTTACTTTAGGTGAGTTTTATATCAATGCATACGTAGTAAAACAGTAGACCTTGTTTATCAAGAACTCTGGGGGCTGTTGCTTGGTTATAACTTAGTAAGACGTGAAGCGAGTCAGGCAGCAGTTGAGCATGGAAGAATGCCGAATGAAATTAGCTTTAAATACGCTTGTCAGTTTATAGCGAGTCAACTGAAAGTGATGAGTAAAGCGTTGTCGCTAGGTAATACACCTAAGCGTTTAAAGAGTCTCAGGGGAGACTTATCAATCCTCTTTATAGACAAACGCCCTAAGCCTAATCGGCCTAGGGCGGTAAAAATGTCAAAGACTCGCTACCCAGTTAATCGCAAAGCAGCTCCGCTTAAGTGAACTACATTGCGCCATTTGCGGGGCTTTTTCTTTGTCGCGTTTTGCTACCCCAAAAGGTATTCATCCCCAATGAATACCTTTCCTAACTATTAGGTTATTAATTTGTCTTGCGCTAGACTAGCGATGGGTTCTGATTCAAACATTCGATATGACAACTTCTAACACTTCTCTCGCTCGCCAACTTTTTACCATGACATGGCCAATGTTATTTGGTGTGCTCTCTTTAATGAGCTTTCAATTGGTTGACAGTGCCTTCATCGGGCAATTAGGTATACTTCCATTGGCCGCACAAGGATTTACCCTACCGCTACAGATGGTCATCATCGGTATTCAAGTGGGTTTAGGTATTGCGACGACTGCCGTCATCTCCAAAGCATTAGGTGCGGAAAAACTTCAGTACGCTCGTCAACTCGCAGGGCTTATTTTGCTCATTGGTGCCGTAGGGGTCGCTCTGGTCTGTGTGATCATCTGGTTTTTACGGCATGTGATTTTGTCCCTACTTGGGGCACCTGAAAGTGTCTATGCCGTCATCGACGCGTATTGGCCCTATTGGCTTATCAGCGCTTGGGTCGGCGCTATGCTCTATTTTTTCTACAGTATCTGCCGCTCGAATGGCAACACTATGCTGCCAGGCACCATGATGATGCTCACCAGCGGCTTAAACCTAGTTCTAGATCCACTCTTTATTTTTACTTTCGATCTCGGTATCAATGGCGCCGCCCTGGCAACCATTGTGGCTTTTGGTGTCGGGATTATGATCGTCGCTCCGAAAGTGCATCGCCACTCATGGGTCAGCTTTGATCGTCATGATCTGGATGTCGTTAACAGTGTGAAAGCCGTTGGCCACATTATGGGACCGGCGATGATCAGCCAGTTGCTCCCACCCCTCTCTTCGATGCTGGCGACCAAACTCATCGCGGGGTTTGGCACAGCCGCAATTGCATCATGGGCGCTAGGATCTCGTTTTGAATTCTTCACACTGGTCTCCGTATTGGCCCTAACGATGTCCATGCCTCCAATGATCGGCCGACTTCTCGGTGCAAAGAACTTTGCAGATATTCGTAGCTTGGTCTCCATTGCTTGTCGCTTTATTCTGTTTTTTCAAACCAGCTTAGCCATTATCAGTCTATTCGTGTCTGCTTGGTTGTCTTCTTTGATGACCAGCGATAACCAAGTTGAAGAGATCCTCAATCTTCATCTGACCATTATCCCTATCAGCCTTGGAGCTTTGGGCATCTGCATGTTGATGGTTTCTATTTGCAACGCGCTAGGACGCTCCTACACTGCGCTGCGTATTTCCGCATTGCGCTTATTTGCCTTTTTCCTTCCTGCGCTTTGGTTAGGCGCAGAGCTAGGCGGAATCCAAGGTCTCTTTATTGGCGCTGCGATTGGCAATGTTTTGGCAGGGCTTGTTGCATGGCTAACGTATCGCTCAGCCATCAATCAGTTAGCCGAGTTAGAATCACTCCGCTCTTGATAAGAAGTGGCCAACCCCATAGGTTGGCCACTTTAAAAATAGGCGAGACGCCTAAGCTATTTTCAGTTCACTAAACAGGTCATAAAGCTGGTTAGATTTGTATGGTTTGGGTAGGTAGGCGTCCATCCCGGCCTCAAAGCAGCTTTGAATATCCTCTTCAAGCACACTTGCTGTTAAGGCAATAATTGGCGTTTTTCCATTGCCTTGTTCTGTTTCCCAACGTCGGATTTCTCTTGTTGCTGTAATACCATCCATCACGGGCATCATACAGTCCATTAAGACCGCATCAAATTTTCCTCCTTGAGTGATAGCATCAAGTGCTTCTTGCCCATTACTGGTAATCAAATAGTCAAACCCGGCCTTTTCTAAGAAAAAACTGGCAATTTTTTGATTCATTAGATTGTCTTCCGCAATCAGGATTCGGCGATGGTTGCGGCCGTATGATGCGCTAACTCGTGTGTCGAAAGGACGTTCCTGTTTGGTTGATATTCTCTCACTTGAGAAAGCGGAGGGATGTGACATGTTTTGCGCCAGACTCTCAATGCACGCTTTGAATCGTTTCCCTAAGAATGGCTGGGTCAAAAGAGCATGAACTCGTTCGATGTTAATATGACTGCTGAACAAATGATGCTGACAAACCACGACGCGTTGAAGAGGGATCACCTGCTCAAGTTGCTCTAAGTCTCGAGTCGCATTTTGGTGCAGGCTGTGGCAATAGAAAACCACATCAAAATCGGGCTTCAATAACTGAACTTGCTCCACCCCTTCCGCGATCGTCAACTCAATACCACATAACCGGCTTTCATTAATAAGTTGGTTGGTATAACCATAGTTATCCGCGATCAATAAGCCTTTCTTAATCACTGGTGAACGCCAGTTTTCGGTATCGAGAGTTTCCACTGGGATCGTAAATGAAAAGCAGCTTCCTAAACCTTTTGTTGACGTGGCCGTTAACTCGCCTCCCATCATGGCAACCAACTGACGGCAAATCGCTAAGCCTAAGCCAGTTCCACCAAATTGCCGCGTGATGCTGTCATCTTCTTGCGTAAACGGCTCGAAAATCGTTTCTAGTTTTGCTTGATCGATACCAATACCAGTATCCGTCACTTTGAAGGTCAGATAGCCTTGGTGATCGTGATCATCTGCTTGATAGTTGACGAATGTCGAGATGTAGCCCTCTTTGGTGAACTTGATTGCATTACCGACTAAGTTGGTCAGAACTTGTTTGATTCGGTGATCATCCGCCATTACTTTGGCAGGAATATCCTCTCCCATCGTGATGTGCAGTTCGATGTTTTTGCTTGTCGCCTTCGATTGAAACAGAGTCATGGCTTGGTAGACCGTTTCTCGAATATCCGCTTCCTGAAGTGAAATGTTCAAGTTACCCGATTCAATCTTGGATAGATCAAGGATGTCGTTCAACAAGATGAGCAGAGATTGTGAAGAGGTATCAATATCCCCTAAAATCTCCTTTTGTTGGCTACTAAGTTCACTTTGAGACAAGATTTCAGTCATTCCGATAATCCCGTTCAAAGGCGTGCGAATTTCATGAGACATATTGGCTAAAAAGACCGATTTCGCTCGGTTAGCAGAAATGGCCGACTCTTTCGCATGGATAATCTCCACCATCTGCTGCTGCTTCTCATCAATAATTTGGTTTATCTGTTTAGCAAACACAGTGAACTCGTCATTGCCGTCAGGGATTACTCGTGTTTGCTGACTTTTCTCATCCTCTTTGGTCAAACTTTGTAACGCATTCAAAATGGCATTGAGCTTATTGTAAACCCTTAGCCATGTGGACGTACCCAACATAAACAACACGAATAGCATGGCAAATACCGCACCTGTCATGCCCGTGAAATACCATTGTTGATGCTCTATTTGACTGCGCAGGCTGGTTTCCGCTTGAATCGAAAAACTATTGATCAACAACAGTAGCGTTTGCAAACGATAATCTAGCTCAACACTGTACGCTTTAAGCTGATCCAAAGAGAGCGTTCCTGCGGCAATGCTGTCTCGATATTGCACACTGCTTTGATAACGTTCTGATGAAAAAAACTGCAATAGCTTTTCAACTTGATGATGACTTGCGCCTAAATCAAGAAAACGCTCAAGCGCTTGCTGTTGCCTTTCAATTGCCTGATAAAACGCAGCATAGTCAACGCTGTACGTTCCTTGCGTTTGTAATTTGTACGTGAGCAGCGCTTCTTTTTGCGCCCAATAGGAAAGGGAGATGAGCTGAGTAATGAGCTTTTGCGTCGTTTCTGCATCATTAAGAGACAAATGAAGATGCTCATTTTCGATGGCCTCCAACATCTCCCGCAAAACATCAAACCCCCACTCTGATGAAATCAATCTTTCTTGCGCTGGTTGACTTTTTATTTCCGACAACGCTTCAATTAAATCGTTTTTTAACCCACTTAATTCCGATGAAACATCCAGCGAGTACATAAACTGGTTGAATGAGTCACTTTGCGATAACTCATCCAAATAACGCATTTCTCCTTGAACCCCCTGATAAATCCTAAAAGCCGTTTCAGCAATCCCATTTTGTATGTGTATTCGACTGATGGTTTTATCAAGAGAGTCTAACTGACGACGGTTATTTAATAACTCCTGCACTGTAAAACCCAATATAAAAATAGCGGGTAGCAGCGAAAGCAGGGCGAGACGAGTTTTTATAGAAATCTTCATCATATTTGTTTCGTCCTTGCAAGCATTGGGACCTAGCCTATCCTTAATACTAGACCAATTTCATAGCAACAAAATAAAAGTTAATTAAATCGCGGGAAACCGGTGAAACGGTGTGAGGTTAATGCCTAAATTCAGTCTGTTGGTGATCGTTGTTGTATTAATTAGTGTGCTCTCATCCTTATCTGTGAGAGCCGCAGACCAGTACATCATTTTTTCGCTCAACCCTCAGCTACCCACCTTAAGCACCAGCCAAGTTAAGATGATTTATCGCGGCAAAATGACGCAAATCGATGGCATTCCTTTTGAACTGCTCGATTTGCCCGCTTCGTCGCAACAACGTAACCAGTTTTATCAAATTTTATTGAACAAAACTCCGTCACAAATGGCCGCTATTTGGGCCAAACAAACCTTTTCAGGACGCACAAAACAACCTTTTCAGCTATCGGAACAAAGCATTAAAGAGGTAATGGAATGGCTAGCCATTACTCCTTCCGGCATTGCTTATTTCCCAGCGAATGAGGTACCCAGTGACGTACATGTGCTCTACCAATTTACGACTGAGGAAGAATAAATGAGGCTTAAATTTATTTTACCCTTGTGCCTACTCTGCTCTCCGGCTTACGGAGAATGGACGCTGTCGGACCAACTCACCATCAGCGGATTTGGCTCACTTTCTGCGAGCAAAAGCGATCAAACGACGCCGATCATCCAAGAAAAAGAATTTACTGATGAATGGTGCTACGACTGTGAAACCACTTTGGGCCTGCAATTGGATTGGTCGATGAATGAAAACTGGCGAGCATCGCTACAAGTCGTCAAGCAACCTCGTGATCACTTCTCTGAGCCCTCACTGGCTTGGGCTTTTGTGGAATATCGCTGGGATGATTGGAGCACCAAAATAGGCCGTCAGCGGATTCCTCTTTTTCTTATGTCTGAATACTTGTTTGTCTCACAGGCTTACCCATGGCTTCGTCCTCCTATCGATGTCTATGAAAGCGTGTTAGGCATCTCCAATTACGATGGCTTGTCACTGGACATGCAAAAGTGGCTCACTCCAGACATTCCGATTCGCCTAGCGAGCTTTGTTGCGAAGTCGAGCCGCGATGACTACGTGCTTTATGGTGAACCGCTCATCATCGACACCGACATTGCTTATGGCATCACCACCGAAATCGATTTTGATGAAAATCTGGTTAGGGCTGCAATCATGCACACCGTGTTTGAACAAACCTATCCAGCGAGCATCATCATTCCTGGAGGTGAGCAAGCGTTAACCTTGTTTAGTCTAGGTACCATTTACAACTGGCAACAGTGGCAATTTATTGCTGAGTTGCTTACAAGCAGTCGCTATCACTCCAATTGGTATGTCAGCGTTAACTACCAATGGAACGATCTCACACCCTATATCACCTACAGCCAAAGGAGAAAATCTGTCGAAAACGAAACATACAGCATAGGCTTGAAATACTCTCTATTGCCTAATTTGAGTGTTTATGGCGAATGGCTTTACATACAAAGCTCTAAAACTGTGATTAGCGGCCACTTTACTCAGCCTCAACTCCCACCAAACGAGTTGGTTGGTGAGGTAAACCTATTTAGCCTCGGCTTATCGTTTACTTTTTGAGTGTTAAAGTAGATCCATGTCTTACTTAAAGTGCAATAATTGAATTGCGTTACAACTCATGAGTGCTTTTATACATTATTTTCACAAAATAAGTTTCTGAGAATGAAAATGTCAATACGTATTTCGTTGTTCAAACCAACCAGATTACGGCTTAATTTCAATCAGTTACAGACATTTTATCTGTTTTATTTTTCCTAGCAGAATAACAACTTGCCGTGTAAACTCCCGCCACATAAATATTACAAGACTATTACAACCCTTATCCCTGCTTTCTGTTCCCCCTACATTCAGAAAGTAAGGTCAGCCCCAAAAACGTGAAAGGTCTAATACAAACATGAGTCCAGAGAAATATCTCCAAGACTGGCAAACCAGCCAAACGATTGCGGAATCCATCACTCCACTTATCGGCAAGCTGTACCGCCAAAAAGGTGTCGAAATCATTCTTTTTGGTAAAACCCTGATCAATGCAACCACCATCGACATTCTCAAAACTCACCGTGTCGCTCGACACTACACTGGCACTCCTCTTTCTCTTGAGCAAACACTACCTATCATCGAAAAAGTATGTGACATGAGCATTTCTGCTTGTCGTGTTGATGTTGGCCAACTTGCTCATCAATATTGGGAAAGCCATGACGATGCGTCTGCACTGGATGACTACTTACAAACCGCGTTAATTGGCGCATTGGATGCAGGTTCTTCGCTCGCATCACGAGATGTTGTGTTGTACGGTTTTGGCCGAATTGGCCGTCTATTAACCCGCCTTCTTATTGAAAAGAGTGGCCCTGGCTATCCACTAAAACTGCGTGCCATTGTTGTCCGTGGTGGACGAGATGGTGATTTGCAAAAACGCGCAAGTTTGCTTCGTCGTGACTCTGTACACGGCCAATTCAACGGCAGTATCGTCATTGATGAAGAAAACAGCGCATTGGTGATCAACGGCAACTTCGTTCAGATCATTTATGCGAACAAACCTGAAGAGGTCGACTACACCGCATATGGCATTCAAAACGCCTTAGTGGTTGACAATACTGGCGTGTGGCGTGATGCAGAAGGCTTAGGCCAACATTTGCAATGCCAAGGCGCTGCGAAAGTCCTGCTGACTGCACCAGGTAAAGGTGATATCAAAAACGTCGTATTTGGGGTGAACGAAGATGTGATTAAGTCAGACGACACCATCATCTCTGCCGCAAGTTGCACCACCAACGCCATCACACCAGTGCTGAAAGTGATTAACGACAAATATGGCGTCATCTCAGGTCACATCGAAACGGTGCACTCTTACACTAACGATCAAAACTTGATCGACAACTTCCACAAGGGCGATCGTCGTGGTCGAGGTGCGGCACTGAACATGGTATTGACCTCAACGGGCGCAGCCAAAGCAGTAGCGAAGGCACTGCCTGAACTCGCCGGGCGTTTAACTGGTAATGCGATTCGCGTCCCAACCCCGAACGTATCGATGGCAGTTGCTAATCTCAACCTTGAAAAAGGTACGACAAAAGAAGAACTTAACGAGTATCTGCGTGAAATGGCGCTGGCTTCACCACTTTCTGCACAAATTGACTATACCGATTCGACAGAGATTGTTTCTAGCGATCTGGTCGGCTCACGTCATGCGGGTGTTGTGGATGGTCAAGCAACGATTGCACAAGATAACCGCGCAGTGCTGTATATATGGTATGACAACGAGTTTGGCTATAGCTGCCAAGTTGTTCACTGTATGGAACAAATGATGGGTGTTCGTTATCAGACTTTCCCTCGTGTGTAATTAGCTTGCTCCACAACTAACGACACCTTGATAACGAAGCCACCAGCGGGTTTGTTTACCTACGACAAAGCCGCTGGTTCAAATATTTGTTCTCTTATAACGACAATAATAATCTCTCCCCCATTGCACCTGTACCCCCTGATACAGGTGCCTTTTAACCATCATATCGTTGTGTTGATCTTACCTTGTGGCCGTGGAAGCACATATTGGCTTTCCTCATCGACGAGCCAACTTGGTCAAATGTCAGCGCTTTGTACTTTTTGAATCATATTCATATTTCGTTCATCTTCACCACCGCAGTATGACTCCATAGAACAACCAAAGAGGCAATATTTATGAACCGCATTATTATGACTGCACTGACTGCGATTACCGCTCTGTTCACGCTCATGTTCAGCTTGCTCTTGGCAATTCCGTTGACCATCGTCGCTCTGATCACCGGAAAAAGAATCGAAAAGCAGCTAAAACAAGCCGCGCAACAAGCGCAAGCACAGCGCACACAACACGATGACGGCCAGCAGCACCGAGTCATCGATGGTGAGTTCGAAGAAGTCTCGCGTTAATGCCAATCGGTCGATTGCGCATACTCTTCAACCCACCCAAGTAATTGCTTCGCCGCTTTCGACAGAACTTGGTTTTGTCGCACGATATAGCCAAAGTCGGTTGCAGGAAAATCCTCCAAGTGCGTGACTTTCCTGCTTAACGTGGTTTTGGTATGCAAAGAAAAATCCGGCACAATTGCAGTACCAAATCCAGCCTCTGCCCAATCGATTTGCGCTTCGACACTCCCCACTTCCATTACTCGAAAACGAGGCAGATTCAATTTCGGCAAAGAGGCATCAATCAGCTCCCGTGTACGAGTATCGTGCCCAAGCAAGATAAGTGTGGGCTTATCTTGCACCTCCCATGCTTTATCCAACAAATCATCACCAAACGCACACCATTTAATCTGAGTCAAAGGCGTGAAGTGTAGCGGTTGACTCTCTTTTTGTGCGATCACAAAACCAATATCAGCACGGGCACTTTTGACCAATTCGACAGCTTGAGAAGAGGTGGTGTTAAACAAGGCTAAATCGATACCCGGATAGTCATTTTTGAAGCGTTGAAAAGGTTCAATCAGCAGCAAACGCGAAACAATGTCACTGGCTGCAATTGAGAGTGTCCCTTGCGTTAATTCATTGATGGCATTGAGATCGGATTGACAAATTTGCAGCTCATTGAGCATCAACTTGGCAGACTTTAACAGTCGACGCCCCGCTGGCGTTAACTGAACTGGGTTTCGTTCGATCAATTTGGCTTTGGTTGTCTGCTCTAGCTGTTTGATATGCAGGCTGACATTGGGTTGTGTCATGTGCAGTTCATTAGCGGTTTTACCAAAATGTTTCACTTCCGCCAAGGTAATAAACGTCTTCAACCAGTTCAGATCCAACACCGCCGACTCCATATGAGTTTCTTATTGACTTGATGAGTATAATTAATTTCTCTTATTAATACTATCACCCTAAGATGCTTTGGTCTTATTTCGGAGGAATTGTCATGACGTCTATCGTTGTTGTGGGTGCAAACTGGGGTGATGAAGGTAAAGGCCGCATCGTTGATTTTCTAGCAGAAAACGCAGCGGCTAGCGTACGTTTCCAAGGTGGGAACAACGCAGGTCATACCGTAGTGAACCATTTTGGTACATTCAAACTTCATCAACTTCCTAGTGGTGTCTTCAACCCAGGTTGCCTTGCGGTGCTTGGCCCTGGCATGGTAATTAGCCCAGCACTGCTTACTCAAGAGTTGGCGGAAGTTGAACAATCTGGCGTGAAAGTGAATCTGTGCATTTCTGATCGTGCAACGCTGTGTCTACCGCTTCACGCACTAGAAGATACCCTAGAAGAACAACGCCTAGGCGACAAGGCTTACGGTTCCACTCGTCAAGGTATTGCTCCGGCTTACGGTGACCGCGTGATGAAAAAAGGCATTCTGCTGGGCTGGCTAAAACAACCAGAAGTGTTGGTCGATCGCCTGCAATTTATGTTGGATTGGAAACTGCCTCAACTACGCGCGCTCTACCCTGAGTTCAAATTTGAGCAAACGGCGCAAGAGATGGCCGATTGGCTACTTGAGGTATCTGCCCCTTGGCGTGATGCGATTTGTAACGTGTCTGTTCCTTTAAAAGCACTGCAAGCAGAAAACCAAAATCTACTTTTCGAGGCCCAACTGGGTGCAGGTCGTGATTTAGTGTATGGCGAATACCCATGGACAACCTCTTCTAACGTAGTTTCTGCCTACGCAGGCATTGGTAGTGGCTTACCAGCCCTTCGCCCAGAGCGTGTTATTGCTGTTGCTAAAGCCTTCAGCTCATCGGTGGGCACAGGTACGCTGATCACCGCAATGGAAGAGCAAGATGCGTTCCGTGAAGCGGCGAACGAGTTCGGAGCAACAACTGGCCGCCCTCGTGATATGGGTTACTTCGACGCCGTAGCCACCAAAAATGGGGTTGAACTGCAAGCCGCAACTGAAATTGCGCTGACCAAACTCGACTGTTTGACTGGCCTCGACGATCTGAAAATCTGTGTGGCTTATCAAGGCGATCACAGTGAGAACCCAATTTGGCCTCAAACCGCAGCGTTAGCACCGGTTTACGAGAAAATGCCAAGCTGGAGCGAAGACATCACTGCCTGCCGTCGTTTTGAAGATCTGCCTCAAGCCGCTCAGCAATATGTATTGCGTATTGAAGAACTGATGGGCGTTCCAGTGAGTATGGTCTCTGTTGGCCCTGGTCGCGAGCAAATGATCCTTCGCTAATCGATAGTCAATGACTTAAAAAATCCGGGCTCGCCCGGATTTTTTGTCTCTACCGATATCTACCCTCCCCAAACGCGCTCAACTAAGTGAAGATCACTATCTCGATTAACCCCGCTTTTCATCCGTGTTTAACTTATTGATTTCGTACTACACTGCTTGAGAACTTAATTCGTCAAATAAGGACAATAACATGATCGCTCAAGGCCAAACTTTACCTAACGCTACACTGAGCCAACTGACCAAAGAGGGAATGGTTCATCACCCTGTTTTAGAGCTGTTTGCTGGCAAAAAAGTCGTGCTTTTCGCCGTACCAGGGGCATTCACCCCAACCTGTTCAGAAGCACATTTACCAGGTTATATCGTACTGGCTGATCAACTTAAGGCGAAAGGGGTCGATCTGATTGCCTGTGTTTCTGTCAACGATGCGTTTGTGATGAAAGCCTGGGGTGATGCACAAAACGCGGAAGAAATTCTGATGCTGGCGGATGGCGACGCGAGCTTTACCAAAGCGCTCGGCTTGGAAATGGATACCGCTGGGTTTGGTGGCCTTCGCTCTCAACGCTACGCGATGATTATCGACAACGGCGTGGTAACCACCCTGAATGTGGAAGCGCCAAAATCATTTGAAGTGAGTAACGCTGAAACTATTCTAGCCGCGCTTTAAGCCGCTTAAATCCAAAACAAAACGCAAGCTCTGACGCTTGCGTTTTTCTTGTTGCTCATCGGTAGCTAACGATTACTCGGCCATTACACCGTCATCACCACACGCGCTGCCAGCAAAATCAGCACCACGCCTGACAGGCGATCGATCAACTGTGCTTTGGAGCGAATTTTGTCCACTACTTTTGAGCTCGATAACACCAAGGTGATAAAGGTATACCAGAGGCCATCAACGATAAATGGCGTCGCGACGATAATCACTTGATTACTCAACTCATTCCCCAGCGCCACAAACTGGCTAAACAGTGCGATGAAAAACAGCGCAATTTTCGGACTGAGAATAGAAATCAAAAAGCCTTCTTTGGCCGACTGCAAAACCGTCGTTTGCTCCCCCGATTCCAACTTGGCCGCCACACCACCTTTAGAGCGCAACGCGTTGTAACCCAAGTAGGCTAAATAGCCCGCACCTGCGTAACTAATGGTTTTGAACAAGAGTGGGGATTGCTGTAACACCACCGCCAAACCAATTAAGGTCACGAAAGCGTATATCCCTATGCCAAAAGCGTGTGCCCAACTGGTGGCCAAACCATTGGCTCGCCCACCCGCTAACGCATGCTTCGCGACAATCGCCAAACTTGGCCCCGGCGACATCGCGCCCAAAATGCAGATCGTAAAAAGTGATAACCAAACTGTGAATGTCATAATCTTCTCCTGTGATGATTCACAGTAAGTCAATTTTCAAATGAACTGAAATCAAACTTAATCATGATTGCCATGATTTGAAATCATACCTATTGAATACTCGCAACTCAGCATGAAGCGGGTTACCTTCTCTCGTGCCCATCGATGAGCTGAGTCATGATCGTATTTAGGGTGCCACATTAACCAATATTGATGAATTTCCGTTTCAAACGGCAATGGGCAATGGTAAATAGGTTGACTCTTCGCCAAGTTCACTGCGATATGTTCGGGCACCACCATCAAGTAATCACTTTGAATCAGGACGTTCACCGCAGCGGAAAAGAAAGGCACTTGTAAGGCAATGTGACGTGTTTTGCCCAGTTTTCTTAATACACTGTCGGTTGCCGAGTCCTTGTCTCCGCCACCAGTCACTTTAATGTGCGAGTAGCTCAGCATCTCTTCCAAGCTCAACGCCACTTTGCCCGATAGCGGATGGCCTTGACGCATCACACACACCGAGTAATCTTCACCGATTTTCGTGTAGGAAAGCTCTTTGGGAGGAGATGGCAACATGGTCGATGCCAGATGAATGCCCGTGTCGAGCAGGCTGTCTAAATATTGTGGCTGCCAAAGCCGGTAGGACAATGTCAGACGCGGGGCCTGCTCTATCAGAATGCTGGAGAGCGTCGGTACAATGAACTGCGCAACATAATCGCTCGACGAGAGCACCAATTGCCCCTGCCAATCTTGCGGGTTAAATGCCTGATGATCAAAGAGGTGTTCAAACTCACTTAGTAACTGCACTAATTTAGGACGCAGCGCTTCTGCGTGTGGCGTCGCAACAAGTCGGTTACCTTCTCTGACCAACAGAGGGTCAGCGCAAAGCTCTCGTAACTGGGCCAACTGACGACTCATCGCAGATTGCGTAATGTGTAATCTGTCGGCCGCTCGGCTAACATGACACTCTTCGAGCAACACGAGCAAAGAACGCAGTAAATTGAGATTGATGTTGTTAAGCATAATCAGACACTTTGGTGGTATTAAAGAACTCCGTCAGTACCGTATGAGTAATAACGTGTTTCAGTTCTGGGAAGGCTTGTAACTGCTCTCTGATCTGGTTCAACCGTGTCATGGTCGTCACCTCCACATAGAGCATCATATCCGTTTCACCACTGATCGCGTGGCACCACTTCACCCCATCGATAAGATAAATTTCCTTGGCATACGCTTCGCAATGATGGCTCGAAGCCGAAGTATCAAACTTCAACGCCAGATAGGCGGCAATTTTTTCGCTGGCCTTCTCCTGCGCGATATCGGCGTGGTAGCCCAAGATCACCCCATCACTTTCCAACTTTTTGATTCTGGCCGTCACGGCAGAACGCGACAGATTGACCGCCTTCGCCATGTCAGTCACAGAGCTACGTGCATCGTTTCTCAGTATGGTGAGGAGCTGTTTATCAAATTTATCCATTTCTTCTCTGTGGTTAGCATCCCTAATCTCTCTCCCATTCTACTCACAACGCTCAATTAGTGAAGCAGTGAAAATCCACTTGGCTCTATTTGCCCGAACCGCCACTTTGACGGCAATTGGCAACAAAAGCGTCAAAATGTCGGTGCGCAACATCACTTTGCTAGCTGCCATTTTCTGCAAAAGTCGATATGCTTGGTTAGCGCTTCCATTTCCATAATTATTCATTTTCTATGGAAGCGGCACAGGGAGCGTGTCATGAGTGAACTCAAACAAGAAATTACACTGTTGTCAGGAATTGGCCAGTTATCCACCACCTTGATGGGAACCGGATTGTTTATGATCCCCGCCATCGCCGCCAGTATTGCCGGTCAATATTCCCTCTGGGCTTGGTTGTTTCTGTTTGTGCTTATTTGCCCAGTGGCCCTCACCTTTGCTCAACTTGGCAAGCGCTACCCCAACGCCGGTGGTACAGCTTATTTTGTTCGCCAAGCGTTTGATAAACGCCTAGAAAGCGCGGTGGCATGGCTGTTTGTCTCGGTGATTCCCGTCGGGGTTCCCGCTGCGATTGCGCTCGCCGCTGGCTTTTTGCAGCAGTTACTGCCTAGCGCACTCAATCACGCCTTGATGGCTCAGTTGATCACCGTCTCGTTATTAGTGGCGGTCAACTTGCTCGGCGCACGCTCTTCCGGACACTTACAAACGCTGATTGCTCTGGCTATTTTCGCGCTTGTTGGCGCTTTCTTATAGCGCGGGGAAGTCAGTATCGAGGATTTGCACATGCCCATTCTTACCAGTGACTCGCTCCTGCCTATTAGCGCAGCACTGGCGGTGATGTTTTGGTGCTTTGTCGGCATCGAAGCCTTTGCTCATATGGGGGAAGAGTTTAAAAATCCACAACGCGATTTTCCCATCGCCATCGTCATTGGTTGTTTTGTCGCGGGTGTGACGTACTGGGCTTGTTCGGTGGTGATACTCAAATTTGGCGCTTACGGTAGTGCTGAGTTTGACAGTGCTTCGATCCCTTGGCTAAGTGAGCAACTGTTTGGTACGCAAGTCAAAACACTGATCAGCGTGATTGGCTTTTCCGCCTGTTTTGCCAGCATCAATCTCTATACCCAGAGCCTCTCACGCATGATCTGGGCGCAAGCAAGAGAACATAATCCAAGTGGAAAAATGGCAAAAATTTCCCGTCGCGGCGTGCCCATCAACGCAGCCTTAGTGGTGGGGTTGGTTTTGGCACTCGCCTGTCTTGTTGGCGAAATCTCTGGGCTCGATTTAGAGTTTTTCCTTAAATTGGCCAATAGCGTTTTTGTCTTAGTCTATCTGCTTGCTATGCTGGCCGCCTTCAAACTGCTGAATGGCCATGCGAAGTGGCTTGCAGGCGTCTCATTGATACTCTGCTCCTTGGTGTTTGTTTGTCTTGGTTGGTCAATGCTGTATGCACTGAGCGTTTTTGCTCTGTTTTTTCTGCAAGCGAAAAAGCAAATGAACAAGGCTGAGTCGGTTTAACTCAGCCAATAAGTTACGCGACCGGATAGCTAGTCACCGCGCTACCTTGAATGTGGGTGATGGTTTGGGGCGCAACCACTTGCCAACGGCACTGACCGTCCAACGGTTCCGACGCGAGGATGATCGAATCTTGGCAATCTTGAATAAACACCGTTGGCGGGTCGCCTGCCGAGGCGTATCTCACGACCCAAAACTCGTCACCGTTTGAGATGCACATCGACGCTTTAAACGGCTCCGTGATCGCTTTTTCCTGCATGATTTGGTTCACTTCGTCAATCGTCTGTCGAATGGCGTTTAAGGGATCATGCTGAAGCCCATTTTTCATCATCAACAAAAAGATCAGCTCGCTGTCTGTGGTACCGCGACGTTTGAGGTAAATCGCTTCGGGCAGTAATCGCTCTAAAGCAAACTTCACCGCGGCAAACTGACCTATCTGACCATTGTGTAAAAACATCCATTGCTCAAGGATGAATGGGTGGCAGTTAGAACGTGATACCGAAGTGCCCGTCGATGAACGAACGTGAGCCATAAAGCGATGAGAGCGAATGTGATGCGCTAATGAACGCAGATTTTCGTCCCCCCAAGCGGGAAGCACCTCATGAAATTGCCCTGGCGTTGCCCGCTCGGTATACCAACCTAAACCAAAACCATCGGCATTGACGCGGGTCACCGCTTTTCTCGCTTCAAGGCTCTGATGCACTAATGAATGTTCTGGCTCATAAACCAGTTTGTCGAGATAGATAGGCTCTCCTTGGTAGGCCAACCAGCGACACATAGATTTGCTTCCTTATTGATGGGACGATATTTGCTTAAACAAGCTTGCCAGTAGAGCGAGCTTGGCGTCAATCTCTTCCTCTGCCACATTACCGAATCCTAATACCGCGCCCTGCCAATCTCGTGGCGCGCAGGCTTCACTTTCATAATAGCTTAAAGGACGAATCACAATGCCTTGCTTTAAACCTGCGGCGGCCCACTGTTGCTCCGAAGGCCCTTCGAACCAACGTACGGTCACATGCAACCCTGCGGCTTGGCTGATCACTTCCAAGCGCTGAGCAAAATGGCGTTCAATGCTCGTCACCATCGTTTGGTACTTCTGTGCATAGAGGCGACGCATCTTACGGATATGACGCATTAACGCGCCATCGGCGATAAATTCCGCCAACGCAGCCTGAGTATGGGTAGGCGAATCGCCACTCAAGGCATCTTTGATTTCACAGCCCCTATCCACCAGCTCAGGGGGCAAGACAAGGTAGCCAAGTCGCAAACCGTTAAACATGATCTTGCTAAATGAACCAATATACATAACGCGATCACTGGCGCCAATTTGGCTGGCTAGCCCTTGCAAACTGGTATATGGTCGATGCGCAAACTGGAATTCGCTGTCATAGTCATCTTCAATAATCCAGCGCTGTTTCACTCGGGCCCACTCAATGATTTGCACTCTCTGCTCGGTGCTTAAGGTGGTGCCCATCGGGTATTGATTGCTCGGCGTCAGGTAGACAAAACGACACTCAGAAGCGAGCACATCGGCAACATCAATGCCGCTTCTCACTGCGACGTTAAGGGGCTCCATCGGCATACCCAATAAACAGGCCACTTTGCGTATTTGACTGTAACCCGGTTGCTCCATTAACAGTCGATCGCTTGCTTCTTTTGCGCACATCATAGCAATGGTTAGTGCCTGCTGCGCGCCAGAGGTAATGATGATTTGCTCCGCTTGGCATTGAACAGAGCGACTCGACGCCAAGTAATCCACCAAGGCGCACCTGAGGGCGTAATCCCCTTTGACGATTTGATTGCCTAAGATGGTGCGCCGCGAATGTTGGCGTTGTAGATATTTTTGCCATTCAGGCAGCGGGAATTTTTCCAGATCCGGCGCGCCGGGCGCAAAAGCTCGGTTGATCTTGATGGGTTCAAGTTCTGCTGTGAATTCCGCAATGCTCTTTTCTTGAGCTGGCGAAATCGCCATCTCTCCCAGATAGTGCTCTGGTAACTCAACCGCGACGTAGTAGCCCGAACCAGCTCGGCTTTCAATGTAACCCTCCGCACTGAGTTGCTCGTACGCCGCGATGACGGTGTTGCGGCTCACATTGAGCGCCTGAGCTAACTTACGCGTGGCAGGCAAGCGCCCCTGCTTATTCCAAAGCCCACGCGTGATTTTTTCTCGAATGGCGTCGTAAAGATCTTGCTGTAACACTCCTGTTTTTGGCGTCAGTGTCAGATCGCCGATTTCAATCGGTAGCATGGTCAGTCCCTTTTCCAATTGGATCTAAACATAAATCAAAATTGGACCTTATAGCTAGACCAATTTGTATTTATTGTGCTTGTCATCTAAGCACTTCGCACGAGCACTAAAGGGAGAGAAGTATGTTGTCAGCAACGGACAGGACTCAAATTAAAAAAGCGGCACGTAAAGCAGTGCACGACGTCGAGCAGTTACATCGGATCATTGATGAAAGCTTGATCGCTCACATCGCCATTTCGGATGCCTCGGGACCCATTGTCATCCCGATGCTTGCTTGGCGTGTCGACAATCAAGTCTATATTCACGGCGCACGGAACAGCCGCTTAATCAAAGCACTGAAATCAGGGCAAAACACCTGCCTCACCTTTACATTATTCGATGGCTGGGTGTTGGCACGCTCTGCCTTTCACCACAGTGCGCACTACCGAAGCGCGGTGGTTTTTGGTCAATTTAACGTGATAGAAGAGAATACAGAAAAGGATCGCTTGTTGAATCATTTTATTGAGCAGATTGCCCCCGGTCGCACCGAGCAGGTTCGCTTAAGTAACGAAAAAGAGCTTAATGCCACCGAGCTGCTCGCCATCGGATTGGAAGAAGCGTCGGTGAAAATCAGTGCATTTGGTGTCAATGACGATAGCAGCGATCTCGATCGCCCCGTTTGGGCGGGTATCTTACCCTATCGAACCGTTGTGGGGCCATTAGTGGGTGTGGATGAACAAGAGGGCCTAATTCCACAACCAAATTACGCATCAGCGTATGGGAAACGATGGTTTTCTACCCCGTTGAACGACTAACGAACATCGTGGAAACGCTGCAGATATTCTTTGGGCGTCACTCCACGATGTTTCTTAAACATGCGGTTGAAGCTGGCGATATTGGTATAACCTAATCGCCGAGAAACGTCCTCAATGGTAACCCCTTGAGTGAGCGCATTGACCGCTTGGTTACTAAGAACATATCCACAAACCGTCGAAAAATTTAGCCCTAGTGCATGCAATCGCCGCTGCAGTTGCTGTTCTGACATAGATATCAGTTCCGCAACTCGATTGAGCGTTGGTAAACCATAATGACAGCTGTAGTTGACCAGCTCGTAAATCGATTTTAGCTCATCGTCAGGTACTGGCATGTTGAGTAAATCATCCAGATCAGCAAAGTTCATTGCCAGCCGCTTGTTGGCTATTGTTTTTTTCTGCCTAACGGCCAAACGCTCGTCAGAATGAATCCAAACTTCCGTGCGCTTGTGATTCCAACCGATTTCACAACCAAAAAAATCTTGATAACGCTGACGATTTTGTCGTGAGCCTGAAATCATCACCCGTTTTGGGCAAAAGTCTTCGCCAAGATATTCACGCAATACTTTGGTCATAAACACTGCGGTGCGAATACTATCGTGAACTTTCACATCGGAGTGAATAAAAGGATTGTCGTAAGTCCATTTGAGGATGGCGCCAATCTGCGCTCCCGCCAAAAACGCCCCCGATTGCAGGCAGCTAACGCCATAGTTGATGCGGCGGATGGTTGTGGAGAGATCATGCCCCGAAAAAAGCCAACGCCCTACCGCACCAAATTTTGCTATGTCCACTCCACTGGTCAAATTAAGAATGAAATCGGGTTCGGTCACCTGCTCCAACTGGGCGTACATCCGGTTCACTTCAGAAAGCGGGATCAGGTTCATCGGTTGCTTAAACACAGAGTGCGGAATGACCAGTTGCTCGTTGTCCAAGCCATACATCTGCTTCGCATTGAAGTAGAGATTCACTATAGAAATGGCGCGGATGAAGCGCACAGATTTGATATCCATAAACAGATCACGTCAATTAGAGCTAAATTTTGAATTAATCTGTCACAAAGAAAGACGACTTTCAAATCCTGATCACAATGACGCGAAAAGATTAAAGGAGAAATGAATGAGTCTACTTAGTGTCCCTTTTGTTGGAACAGGCGCGGATACTGCCTTACATGTGATGGCAACCGTCGTATTGGTCGCGAGTGTTGCGGCAGCAGGATTTGGCTTTTGGAAGATTCACGAGCTTCCGATCAACAAAGCACACAGCAAAGATCATCATCAAATTGGCCTCATTACCGCCCTTACCTGGATTGGATTTTTATGGCATTGGGTATGGGTATTGGCTGTCATCCTTGCTTTCGTCGACATGGACAAAGCGATCATTCATTTACGTGATACCTGGAAAGGCACACCCGAAACGGACGCCCAGCAACAGGAGAACGCACAATGATTGAAGGTTTAGCGGTATGGGCGCTGTTCATCTATTTGCTGCGCATGGTGGGTATGCCTTGGAACAAAGCGACCAAGTCGTTTGCGTACCTAGGGGGGGCTTCTTGGTTGATGTTTGTTTGGGTTGGATTGATCAATTTCACGCCAATGGACATTTCTGGCGGCTCGGTGGTGCAATCGCCACACATACAATTGCGCCCAGACTCCAGCAACGTCAACGGTAAAGTTGAACAAATCTACATTTCGCCCAATCAAGAGATCAGTAAAGGTCAGCTCATTTACCAACTGGATGACACGCCCTATCAAATTGCGCTCAACCAAGCCCAAGTGACAAGCCAAGCTGCGCAAGTGGCTCTCAAAGTCGCACAAGAAGACATCGCCATTGCTCAGGCGAGCTATGAGGCGGCGTTGCAAGACCTAGAAACATCAAAAAGTCAGTTGGCAGCAGCGAAAGCCGATCATCAGTTGCAAGCCAAAACATTAACGCGATACGTCGAACAAAACCGAGTGGTGAAGAACACCATCACGCAGAATGACATCGATAAGCAGACAACGGCGGTGGAACTGGCGAAACAGAACATTGCGACCTTGCAATCGTCCTTGAAGAAGAAAGAAGTCGATGCAAGCCGCGCAAAACTCGACATTACCAAGGCAGAGTTAGCCGTCGAAACCCGCACCGCCGATCTTGCCAAGGCGAAAGAGCAAGTTGCACGCGCGCAATGGGATCTGGACAGCACCTTGGTTTACGCCCCAGCCGATGGCTTTGTCACCAACTTCATCTTGCGTGAAGGGCAACGTGTTTCCATGATGCCAAGGCTGCAAATGTACACCAACGAAAAATACGTTTTGATGCGTGTTAATCACCAAGCCATTCGCAATATCAAACCGGGACAAATGGCGGAGTTCGCATCTTCGGTCTACCCCGGAAAAATTTTCTCTGCAGAAGTCGAAGGCATTGTGGAGGCGACTGGAGAAGCGCAAGGCAACCTGCTCGGTTGGGATGACTCAGTGCGCATGACCACAGGCAAAAACCTCGCCAACAAGCATCACTTTGTGCGTTTAAAAATTGATGAACCAGAAGGCTACGACTTGCCTGTCGGTTCAGTGGGCTTGGCATGGGTCAGCGGTGAAAAACCCATTGGTTTCCTCGCTTTCTTAGACGTGATTCGCGGCATCATTATCCGTATGAAGTCTCAGTTGTACTTTTTCTACTCCATCTAACCATTAAGACCGCCCTGAGCGGTCTTACCTCTTTCCTTCTCAACACTTTATTTTCTCGACCTCCTTTGAAATCCCCGCACTTTCCAGTACCTTATCCAACATTATAATTTTCATTGTTTTTATTTTTCGGGGGATACTTTGTGAGCGAGTATCAGGATCTACCCTTACTGATCGAGCAGATTGCACAAGCAGAAGATGCTGAGCAGATCGTTTTGCTCAACGATTCCATCGAGCATGGTCTCGAATCCGGCTCGATTGCACTGATTTTAGAATCGCAACCCGTTGATGATCGTGTGCGCTTGTGGCGTGCTTTGCCATTGGAAATGCACATTGATGTGCTAACCGATATGCGTGCCGACGCGCGCTATTCCGTCATCAATGCCTTATCTGAGATAGAACTCAAACTCACCTTAGCGAAACTTGATAACCTTTCGTTGATCGAATGGGCAGATTCATTGCCTGAAGAGATCATCAACGAAGCACTGTCGTTGATTCAAAAAGATGAACTTGAACTGTTCGACTTGGCGAACAAATACGGTGATGACGAGCTAGGCCGTTGGGCTGAGCGAAAAATCATTACCTTACCGTTTAATATCTCCGTTGATCGCGCAAAACGATTGATGGAAAAATACAGTTTTGACACGCCGCAGCAAGTCTATCTCATCAATAAAAAGAAACAGTTTCGGGGTGTTGTGAATTACTACGAAATTTTGCGTAGCGAAGGCCATACCGTACTCAAGAATTTAGTGATCGACCCTGTCATTTTGCTAAGTAGTAAGATGGCGCTGGCGGAAGCCGTCGAAGCCGTCGAGCACAGTTCCTTACCTGCACTTCCTGTGGTTGATGAAGACCAAACACTGATTGGCGAGGTCGATTGGCAGTTTGCCCTCACCACACAAAGGGAAATTTACGAAGCGCGTTTAATGGCTGGTACGGGTATGGACGAAGGGGACGATCTCTTCGCACCAGTCATCAAAAGTTCGAAAAAACGCGGTGTATGGCTCGGGATTAACTTGCTCACCGCGATACTTGCCTCTGTCACCATTGGTCTGTTTGAAGATGTGATAGCGCAAGTGGTGGCGCTGGCAGTGTTGATGCCGATAGTCGCTTCCATGGGGGGCATTGCCGGTAGTCAAACCTTAACACTGATGGTTCGTGCTATGGCGCTCAATCAGATCACACCAGGTAACCGCTTTGCCTTGTTCAAAAACGAGTTCGGCATCGGTGCGATAAATGGCTTGCTTTGGGCGATCATCATCGGTGGGCTTGCGGCTCTTTGGTTCCAGTCCCCTCTCCTTGGCGGAACCATCGCATTAGCGATTATCGTTAATATTATTACCGCGGCGATGTTTGGCGTGCTGATTCCAATCATTCTCGACAAATTGGATCTGGATCCCGCACTGGCTGGTTCCGTGATTCTCACTACCGTCACAGATGTGGTTGGTTTCTTTGCCTTTCTTGGCACAGCCAGTTTGGTTTTGCTTTAGGCAGCCATCACCGCATTTAGTACCTTGACCTCAAGGTGAAAGAAAACGGAAGCTCGAAGCTTCCGTTTTTAGTTCCGTTATTCTGCCTTTTGACTTTATCAACCCAAATCACACTGACATAACACTACACTCGCAGGGCGACACACCTCACCCAATTTATAAATAGATTTATTATTAGATTTAGTTATTACACCACCCTATCAATAGCGTTTTAATTATAATTCGCAAAACGCAATTGCAATTTGCAACCACCCCAGCAAGCTAGGCAACCAATATCACAGAAACCATGGTAAAAACGCGGAATTTAGCGCTAAAAAAAGTTGGCACGCTTTCTGCTTATATAAATACGACCCTTATTAAGCCGAGGGTCACCTAGCCAACTGACGTTGTTAGTGAACTTGATTTGTTCACATATATATAAGCCAATCGCACCTTTTGCGGTTGGCTCTTTTTTTATCTGTCCGCTCTAACTTCCCTACGAAACACTTTCCTTTCTTTGTCAAATTCTCTTAGGCTATCGAAAGATTCATTATTCAAAATCCATCATTGCAATCCATCCGTCATGATTATGAAAACCAATTATCAACAACGTTTGATCCCTGTGATCCGCTATCTCGAGAACCACTTTGACACGCCTCTAAATCTAGAAGAAGTTGCTCGGCTGGCCCACCTTTCTCCTTACCATTTCCATCGCATCTTTAAAGCGGTCACTGGTGAGACGCTTAATGAATACTTGCGTCGCCTTCGACTGGAAAAGATTGCCAATCTGCTGTTTTACAGCAAACCCAGCGTGACTGAGGTGGCGCTAGACTATGGATTCTCCAGCTCACAAAGCTTAGCGAAAGCATTTCGGCAGCATTTTGGACTTACGCCCTCACAAATTCGACAGTGTGAAACGCTTGAACAGTTTGCTCTGGTACTGCAAGAGAGCAAGATTGGACACACGCTACGCAAGAATGGACACGAAGCACTCACAGAACCCTCATACACTGGAGGGGAATCACAAACATGGAGTAGCACAATGGATATTCAAACATTCCCAGCCAGTAAAATTGCCTATATTCGTGTCACTGGTGAGTACGGCAAAAACTACGAACCAGCCACACAAAAGTTATATCAATGGGCAGGACCGCGTGGTTTGGCGGGCAACACCTGTATTTTCATTTATCACGATAACCCTGAGATTACCCCTGCGGACAAATGTCGAACGGACATCTGCTTGCTTAACTGTGAAAAGGCAGAGGGAAATGGCGAGATCGAAATCAAAGACTTTCCTGGCGGCGAGTATGCGTTCATCCGTAAAACCATTACCGATAACGCGCAATATGCCACTGCATGGGACGAGTTGATGGCACAGCTTGTCGAGCGTGGCTTGGAGTCGGATGAGCGTCCTTGCTTTGAGTTGTATCATTCCTATGATCCGCAGACCCAGCACGCGGATGTCAGTTTCTGCACTGCCGTCACAGCCTAGATCGAAAGTGGGTGAGCGACTGCTCACCCATGCTCACAAACAAAACGTATTAATGTCAGATAATTCATAAAAACAAGCGATAAAACAAACTTGATACCACTCTTTATTTTTCATTTATTGAAAATCACATCCGTTTGTTTTTATTAAATAAAAAAACAAAAAAGTAAAATGCAAACGTTTTATTAACAAAAACATCATTGACAGCCTTATTTTCATCACCATAATACGCGCCGTTTACCCAAAATTTGGGTCTATAATGACTATTCTATTGTATCGTGGAGGTAAAAATGGCGGCCGATAATAACTTCAGTTTGGGCCCGGTTCCCAACTCAGCCAGAAAAGGCGTCGCGTCTTTAACCATGGTGATGTTAGGGCTCACCTTCTTCTCCGCGAGTATGTGGACAGGCGGTTCACTCGGTACTGGACTTTCATTTAACGATTTCTTCCTCGCTGTTCTCATTGGTAACCTCATCCTCGGTATTTACACTTCTTTTCTTGGTTACATTGGCGCTTCTACTGGTCTCTCTACTCACCTTCTCGCTCGTTTCTCTTTTGGTTCTAAAGGCTCTTGGCTTCCTTCCGCACTGCTTGGCGGCACACAAGTCGGTTGGTTTGGTGTTGGCGTGGCCATGTTTGCGATTCCAGTCAACAAAGCGACAGGCATTGATACCAACACCCTCATCGTCATCTCTGGTTTATTAATGACGGCGACGGTTTACTTCGGTATCTCTGCACTGATGATATTATCTGCCATTGCCGTACCGGCGATTGCCCTGCTCGGCGGATATTCAGTGCTCGAAGCAGTCAACAGCGTAGGTGGTGTGGCAGAGCTGCAAAAAGTACAACCTGCGCAACCGCTGGACTTCTCTGTTGCCCTCGCAATGGTGGTTGGCTCTTTCATCAGTGCAGGGACGCTAACCGCAGACTTCGTACGATTCGGCAGAAAGCCAAAAGGCGCGGTGATGGTGACTATGGTGGCATTCTTTATCGGTAACTCACTGATGTTCCTCTTTGGTGCGGCAGGTGCAGCGGTCACTGGTCAATCCGACATCTCTGAAGTGATGATTGCGCAAGGTCTGCTTATCCCGGCGATCATTGTGCTTGGTTTGAATATCTGGACCACCAACGACAACGCGCTTTACGCATCCGGTCTAGGCTTCTCAAACATCACAGGCTTGCCAAGCAAATACATCTCCATGGTGAACGGTTTGGTCGGCACGTTATGTGCGCTATGGCTGTACAATAACTTTGTCGGCTGGTTAACCTTCCTGTCGCTTGCCATTCCACCCATTGGTGGCGTCATCATTGCGGATTTCTTTATCAACCGTAAACGTTATTCCAATTTCGCCGCAGCAGAGTTCCAAACGGTCAACTGGGCTGGCATTATCGCCGTAGCGATTGGTGTGGCCGCAGGTCACTTCCTTCCTGGTGTAGTGCCGGTCAATGCGGTACTCGGCGGCACAATCAGCTACCTAATTCTCAATCCTATTCTAAATAA
Organism: Vibrio vulnificus NBRC 15645 = ATCC 27562; assembly: GCF_002224265.1. Taxonomy (NCBI): domain Bacteria; kingdom Pseudomonadati; phylum Pseudomonadota; class Gammaproteobacteria; order Vibrionales; family Vibrionaceae; genus Vibrio; species Vibrio vulnificus. The sequence continues at coordinate 874,613 of NZ_CP012882.1, read as the reverse complement.
AAAGAGACTGGCCGAGCTGCCAGCGTAAGGAACCATCATGACAACACTATTGATCAAGAATGCAACGCTTAAAGGACAGGAAGGTCTCCAGCAAATTTTGATTGAGGATGGTCAATTCACGCGCATTGAAGACAACAATGTCGAACTCAATTACACCGGTGATGTTCTTGATGCCGAGGGCGGCATGGCGGTCGCCCCTTTCTGTGAGCCGCACATTCACCTAGACACCACGCAAACCGCGGGTGAGCCAAGCTGGAATATCTCTGGAACACTTTTCGAAGGCATCGAGCGTTGGGCTGAGCGCAAAGAGACGTTGTCGATTGAAGATGTCAAATCACGCGCGAAGCAAACACTTAAGTGGCAAATCGCCAACGGTGTGCAACACGTTCGTACTCACGTTGACGTATCGGACCCAACACTCATTGCCTTAAAAGCGATGGTGGAAGTGCGTGAAGAGATGAAAGAGTGGGTAGACATCCAAATCGTTGCGTTTCCGCAAGAAGGCATTCTTTCTTACCCGAACGGCAAAGAGTTGCTAGAGGAAGCGGTTCAATTAGGTGCGGATGTGATTGGCGCGATTCCTCACTTTGAGTTTACTCGTGAATACGGCATTGAGTCGCTGCATTACGTTTTTGAACTGGCACAAAAATACGACCGTTTGATCGATGTGCACTGTGATGAAATTGATGATGAGCAGTCACGTTTTGTTGAAACTCTGGCGACGTTAGCGCACAAGTTCAACATGGGCCACAAGGTAACCGCAAGCCATACAACGGCAATGGGCTCTTACAACGGTGCATACGCCTCTCGCCTCTTCCGTTTGCTGCGCATGTCAGGCATCAACTTCGTGGCGAACCCGCTGGTCAACATCCACCTTCAAGGTCGCTTTGATGACTACCCGAAACGTCGTGGTGTGACTCGCGTAAAAGAGATGCTCAACGCCAACATCAACGTCTGTTTTGGCCACGATGACGTCTTCGACCCTTGGTATCCGCTCGGCACAGCAAACATGCTGCAAGTGCTGCACATGGGTCTGCATGTTTGCCAAGTGATGGGGTACGACCAAATCAACAACTCGCTTGATCTGATCAGCACCAACTCAGCGCGTACGCTGAACATTCAAGACAAACACGGCATTGAAGCAGGTAAACCTGGGAGCTTACTGATCCTTCCTGCGGAAAATGGTTTTGATGCCGTGCGTCGCCAAGTACCGGTTCGCTACTCTGTTCGTCACGGTAAAGTGATTGCAGAAACACAACCTGCGACAACGCACATCCACCTTAGTGAACGTGAGCAAGTCACTTTTCAGCGCTAACATTGGTGATAAATGCCATTGAAGACGAAATTGGCCTATTGGGCCAATTTTTTCATTCAATCCCATTGATATGGAATCAATATCACATAAATATTAAGTAATTTAATAATAAATTGTGGAATATTTGCGCACTTAAAAAATCAAGACTAGTGTTAATACAACCCAGTGAACCTGAAAAGAGATAGCGAATTTTCAGAATTCACTAACAACGTCACACTCACAACTCTCATATCAATGATAATAATTCAATATTAAACGGCTCCCTTAGGAGCCGTCTTTGTTACTAGAAAATCAAAACATAAGATATTGATTTTATTCGTTATCACTTTCTCAGCGCGTTGAGTTTTGCTTGAGCAATACCAAAGATAGTGTCAATTGGGTAGCTGCCATCATCGGTGGGCTCGCCCGCCGATTTGCCGGTAAAGATCTCAATGGCTTCGGTGACATGGTCAATCGCCCAAATATGGAAATCGCCTTTTTCTACGGCTTTAACAATATCTGGTCTCAACATCAGATTATGCACATTCGAGCGTGGAATAATCACCCCTTGTTGATCATGACGACCTTTGATAGCACACACATCAAAGAAGCCTTCGATCTTCTCGTTCACGCCACCAATCGGCTGTGACTCACCAAATTGGTTCATCGAGCCGGTGATCGCGATATCCTGTCGGTTTGGCTGTTTAGAAAACGCCGACACGACGGCACACAACTCCGCCATGCTGGCGCTGTCGCCATCCACACCGCCATACGATTGCTCAAACGTAATCGTCGTCGTCAGGGGCACCTTAGCGTTGCGGCCAAATACCGATGAGAGGTAAGCCGACAATATCATCACGCCTTTAGAGTGAATGCTGCCCCCCAAATCCACGCTACGTTCAATATCGATCACCTCACCATCACCATAACAAGTAGTGGCGGTAATACGGTTTGGCGCGCCAAATGCGTGATCGCTGGTACTCAAAACAGAAAGCGCATTTACTTGGCCCACCGCACTGCCTTCGGTACGAATTAACGTGGTGCCATTAATAAATCCTTCCATCACAGCATCTTGCAATCGGCTCACTCGCATTTCTTGATTGCTCAGAGCCTCCTCAACGTGGCCGATGCGGATCATGTTAGAGTTAGACTGCTTGGCCACATAGTTCGACTCACGTAGCAAATTGGCAATGTGCGCGGAATGCAATGAGAGCTTGCCTTGGTCGCCCACCAAACGAGAGCTGTGCTCAATGATGCGCGCAATGGCTTTCTTATCGCAATGCAACATGCCATTGTCGTGCACTACACTGGAGATAAAGCGCGCGTACTGAAGTTCAGATTCCGGTGTACGCTTCATTTCATCTTCAAAATCGGCGGTGACACGGAACAGCTCGCTGAACTCTGGATCGTAGTGTTGTAACAACTGATACGTGCGATAGTCACCAAACAAAATGATCTTGATGTCGAGCGGAATCGGTTCCGGATCAAGTGACACCGCGCCTGTGAGAGTCACCTCTTTCTCCAACGAGGTAAAGCTGAGCTGACGAGAACGAAGCGCTCGCTTTAGACCATCCCACACATACGGCTGCTCTAGCACTTTTTGTGCATCCATCAACAGCACACCACCATTGGCTTTGTGCAAGCTACCCGCACGAATTAAGGAGAAATCGGTAAATACCGTGCCTTTGAATGTCGCGGTTTCAATTGAGCCAAACAGCGTGTGATAGTTTGGTGTTTCTTCTACCACAATAGGAAACTCACCCGTCTTGCGACTCACTAGCACGTTCACTTTGTAACGGCGCGGCAGTTTCTTATCAAGAGAAGCGGTGGCCACTTCACCTTGCTCACCCGTTTCCTCCAAAAAGATATCGGCGTTTTCGATGATGTCTTTTTGCAGTTCCGTTAAATAGGTTTTGATCTCTGGATATTGTGAATAATCGAGCTTAAGTTGCTTGATAAAGTGCGTAATCACATCGCGAGTGACATCGTCATTGAGCTTTTTGATTTTCTCGCTGTAAGACTCTTCCCATTCGGTTAAGTTACGCACCATCGAACGAAGGTTCACCTCAAGTTCGTCGATACTTGCTCCAAAGTACTCCTGCTCTTTACGGCTTAGAGCATCAAAAGTCTCCTCCGTATGCAGTTCTTCACCGTTCAACGCGACAAACTGGTAATCACCTTGTGTGGTAATTGTCAGGCTAATGCCTTTTTCTTTGGCATCTTTCGTAATGCGCTCGAGTTCTTGTTCCTGCTTTTGTACCAGTTGGTTTTTCAGCTTATCGGCGCGTGAATAATACATTTCATTATCAAACGCCAGCGGCATTGCGTTGACCAACTTGGTCATCAGCTTCTCAATATCATTACGGAACTGAACGCCCACCCCTTGCGGTAACTTGAGCACTTTTGGGGTGCGAATATCTTCGAAGTTCGCGACATAGCACCAATCATACAATGCATTCACGTCATGTTGATGGCGGTTTAAATAGCGCAAAATCATCGTACGCTTACCTAGGCCATTCTGGCCAATGGCGTAGATGTTGTAACCTTTTTCCTTGATTGACATAGCAAACTCAACCGCTTTTTGAGCGCGTTCTTGCCCCACAATCTCGTCAATCGGAGCCAACTCCTTGGTTGACTTACATGGCAGTTGTTCTAATTCAGCCACAGAATAGAGTTGTGCTGCGGATAATCTTTGAATCGCCATAGCTGCCTCCTTGTTTATTGTTCTTGTCATTCTTCCCAGTTAGCTCAATCCATTCTTCGCTATATTGAGCTCTCAGGAGGTTCTTTACTCCACACTACCTCAAGTCTAGTCGGAAATAATAGAATTTTTAGTGACTTATGCAACACGCCAGCGCAAGTGAGCATAAATGCAGCAATTGTTAAACAAAATAAGGCAAATGATATAAACTTGCATTTGATAATAAGTTTCATTTAAACTCCAGAAATCGCGTTTTAGACAGGAGAGTAAAGTGAACATCGAACAATGCTGGATGCGCTTTCTTAAAGCCCAAGAGTTAATGGAACAAGGTCATTGGCCGGAAGCTCATCACTTATTTAGTGAAGTGCTCACTTACTTGCCTACCCATATTCAGTCAGCCGCGCATGGCTGTGAACTCAAACCGTGTCAGCTCGTTTGTTTGCTCAGTGGATTGCGTGACGCCAGTATCATGCAGTCTGAACTGTATAACCGCATGGGGCTCTATCAAGACGCTTTTTCTACCCTCAATAACACCTATGCTCTGTTCCAATTTGTGGCACTTGAGCAAAGTGAACTCATTCAACGTGTGCACTCCATGTTAAGCAAACATTGCGATGATTTGCTCTCGTACATGACGGCGTTTTGCCGAGCACAACGTAATGCGCAATGGATGCTGGAGTTAGATCATGTCAACCGCGCTCACGCGCAGTTTGCAACGCTACAGCTTTTTAATGGTAGCGCTCCACAGCACGCTTCTCGCGTCCTTAACTAAGACAAGGAATTACAATGTCATCAAGAACCATTCTTACGGTGAACAACCTCTCGGTCAGTTTTAAGACCAACGATGGAATCGTCGATGCAGTTAAGAATGTTAGCTTCGATCTCCAAGCCGGAGAAACCCTCTCGATTGTCGGTGAATCTGGCTCCGGCAAGTCTGTCTCTTCCAGTGCTTTGATGAAACTGTTACCCAATAACGCGATTGTCCATTCGGAATCATCAATTTTGTTTGAAGGGGAATCGATTCTTGAGAAATCGGAACAAGCGATGCGCAAGGTCCGAGGCGATCGCATCGGGATGATTTTCCAAGAACCAATGACGTCACTCAATCCATTTATGCGTGTGGGCATCCAAGTTGCAGAAGCAATGATGTGTCACCGCAAGGTGACGAAAAAACAGGCGAAACACCGAGTGCTGGAGTTGTTCGAGCTCGTTCATTTACCGAATCCGCAACAGGCGTACACAAAATTCCCTCATGAATTTTCTGGAGGCCAATTGCAACGCATTATGATCGCGATGGCATTGATCAATGAACCAGAAATTTTAATTGCCGACGAACCCACGACTGCACTAGATGTTACCGTTCAAGCGGAAGTGCTCTATCTGATCAAAGAGATTCAAGCCAAGATGGGCATGGCGATTCTGTTCATCACCCATGATTTGGGCGTGGTGAAACATTTTGCCGATCGCGTGCTGGTGATGTGCAAAGGGGAAGTCGTTGAAGAAGGGAGCACACAAGCGCTGTTTGCCAACCCGCAGCACGACTACACAAAGATGCTGATCAATTCCATTCCAAAGGGAAGCAAAGAAGCGGTTGATGAATCTGCTCCTATGCTGCTCAAAGCGCAAGATATTCGTGTTAAGTTTCTCGTCAAACCTCACTTTTTACCGAGTCGAAACCAATATTTCGAAGCAGTCAAAGGCATCTCGCTGCAATTAAAACAAGGCGAAACACTCGGTATCGTGGGTGAGTCGGGTTCTGGAAAATCGACACTCGGGCGCGCGCTCATCGGTTTATTGCCTTCCACTGGTGAGATCGAATTTCAAGGTCAATCACTTGCTCAGTTAAGTGAAAAAGCGCGTTTTGACCTCAAGAAACAAGTACAGATGGTATTCCAAGACCCGTATGGTTCGTTGTCTCCCCGCATGACAGTGGGCGAAATCATCACCGAAGCATTGACGGTTCACCGCCCTGAGCTAAGCAAGCAGCAACGTATGAGCATGGCACGTGAAGCGCTGAAAGAAGTGCGTTTGGATCCGACGTCGATTAACCGTTATCCACACGAATTTTCCGGTGGCCAACGTCAGCGCATTGCGATTGCACGGGCGTTGATTCTCAAACCTGCGTTTATTCTGCTCGATGAACCCACCTCGGCACTGGATCGCTCTGTCCAATTGACGGTCATCGACTTACTTAAAGATCTGCAGAAAAAATACAACATCGGCTATCTGTTTATCAGTCATGATCTTTCGGTGGTTAAGGCCTTGTCTGATCGCGTACTGGTGATGCAAAAAGGCGAAGTGATGGAGCAAGGGAGTGCTGACGATATTTTCCACCAGCCAAAAAGTGACTACACCAAAAAACTCATCAGCGCGTCGTTTGATCTCGATGAGCCAATGATTGAAGAAGTCGCTTAAATCGACTCAAACGAGGACCAACTCGCTAGTTCACCATACAACGTCAATGGAATAAGTGGAACATGGCTGTTCTTGGCTTGGCCGCCAACCCAATAGTGACTTGGGCTTAAAATAAGAGTCACAAACAAAAATGCCGCGAACATATCGCGGCATTTTTACATCACTTTGATGAGTAAACGGATTACTTTAATGCGGTGATTCCCATATTGAACAACGTAAACGCATACATATCCGCAGAGAGATCGATCATTTTGCTCATCGGCATACCTGCACCGTGTCCGGCATTGACATCAATTCGGATCAACACCGGATTCACGCCTTGGTGTTTATCTTGCAGTTCGGCGATGAACTTATAAGAGTGCGCAGGCACGACACGATCATCGTGATCGGCCGTGGTCACAAGGGTTGCTGGGTAAGCAGTGCCTTCCTTGACGTTATGTACTGGAGAGTAGCCCAACAAATACTGGAACATCTCTTCACTTTGTGCCGATGTGCCGTAATCATATTTCCAACCTTCACCAGAGGTGAAAGTGTGGTAGCGCAACATGTCTAGCACACCAACCGCAGGCAGTGCTACTTTGAACAGCTCTGGTCGCTGAGTCATGCAGGCACCAACAAGCAGACCGCCGTTCGAGCCACCACGAATCGCAAGAAAATCCGAACTGGTGTACTGCTGTTCAATCAAGAACTCGGCGCCAGCAATAAAGTCATCAAAAACATTTTGCTTTTGCAATTGCGTTCCAGCATTGTGCCAAGCCTTACCGTATTCACCGCCACCACGTAAGTTAGCGACCGCGTAAACGCCACCCAACTCAAGCCAGCTGGCTACCATACCTGAAAAGGCAGGCGTCAAACTGACATCAAAACCGCCGTAGCCATAAAGAATTGTCGGATTTTTACCGTTGAGTTCAATCCCTTTCTTATAGGAGATGATCATCGGGATCAAGGTGCCATCTTTCGATGGGTAGAACACTTGCTGTGATTCAAACTGAGTGCGATCGAAAGGCGCTTTTGACTCTTGGAACACCTGAGACTCGCCACTCTTCACATCCAATGAGAAAATCGTCGGCGGTGTGACGTAATTGGTGAATGTGTAGTAGAGCGTAGTTTGGCTCTTCTTCCCTTCGAGCCCCGTTGCGGTGCCTTCACCGGGTAGCGTAATTTCTCGAACTTTTTCCCCTTGGTAGCTGTACTGCACGACTTTTGACAGCACATCAACCATGTAGGTCGCAAAAAGGTAACCACCTGCCGCCACCACCTCGAGAGGCTGATCTTGCTCGGCGATTAAATCACGCCATTGACCACTTTCAATATCCACACTTACCACTTTGCCGTTTGGTGCGTCTAAGTTGGTATAGAGAATAAAATGGCGACTTGTTGAGTCTAAAAGTTCAGTATCAGAGTCCACATGATCCAACAAGGTGTAGACCGATTGATCTTCACTTTGCAGATCAACATAGAACAAACGGTTACCTGACGTCGACTCATGGCCGCTGATGACGAGATAGCGATCATCTTCGCTTGTCTGTCCATAAACGTAGCGATGTACTTCACCCTCACCTTCACCGAAAACCAACACATCATCGGATTGTGGCGTGCCCAATTGGTGAAAATAGAGCTTGTGTTGTTCTGTTCTGGCTGACAACTCACTGCCTTGTGGTTTGTCATAACGTGAGTAGTAGAAACCTTGGTTGCCTAGCCAAGAAACACCGGTGAATTTCGCGTCGACGATTTCAGGTTCGATTTGCTCACCTGTTTCAGCATCGATCACAAAAATCTTGCGCCAGTCACTTCCCCCTTCTGAGATGGTGTAGGCCACCAACGAGTCATCTTTCGAGAAGAAAACACCGCTAAGTGACGTGGTGCCATCTTCAGAAAACCCGTTCGGGTCAAGAAACACCTGTTCTGGCTCTTGGCCTTTACGACGGTAAAGCACACTTTGGTTTTGCAAACCATCATTCTTATAAAAATAGGTGTATTCCCCATGCACAAAAGGCTGAGACGATTTTTCGTAATCTTGACTTGCTGCGATTTGCTCTCTGAGCTGCTGGCGAAAACCAATTTGTCCTAAGTAATCGAAAGTCACTGAGTTTTGCCCAGCGACCCATTCAGCGGTGTCTTCACTACGATCATCTTCTAACCAACGATAGGGATCAGCAACTTGATGCCCAAAGTAATGATCAACAATTGGGTCTTTACGTGTTTTGATGTACTGCATAACGTCCTTGTGACTCTTTGTGTAAAGCACTTTCTATAAAAAGCATCAAGGCCATTGGGCCTTGATGCTTTAGGGTTTGCTTATGGTTGTAATGAGAATAATTTTCACCCCTTAACTTAGGGCTTACTGCGCTGTTTTCAAGCTAAAGATTGCAACATTTCTTGAAATGATGACTCAATCGCAATTTATTACCTATCATCAATCAAAGTCAGCGCCTCTCAACATCAGCAACACTCAAAAATAGTGGGAAATGGTCAGATAACGCTCCCGAATATGCTCAATCAGTAAACGCACTTTGTTCGGTGGCTGGCGAGTAAACGGATAGACCGCGTAGATGCCCAATTTTTTGCCGACTTGCTCTGGAAAAATATCCACCAGCTGACCATTACGAAAATCGTGGTACACCAAGCAGCGAGGAACATAGGCAATACCATGGCCACCTAACGCGGCTTTGCGCAAAGCCGTCGCGTTGTCGGTCGAAAAACACCCTGCTACACGTACAATGTAGTTGCCTTTATCCCCTTTAAACTCCCACTCTGACGCCCCTGTGGTTTGGTAGGCATACTGCAAGCAGTTGTGCTGAGTTAAATCGGTAGGAACGAGCGGTTTTCCATGTTTGGCAATATAGGAAGGGGATGCGCACACCACCCATTGGGAATCGAGAATATGTCGAGCAATCAAGCTGGAATCCTCAAGATAACCCGTGCGAATGACCAAATCATAGCCACCTGACACGAGGTCAACAAATCGGTTATCTAACGACATATCGACGGTTAATCCTGGGTGCTGGTTACAAAATTCGGCAACCGCATCCGCCAATATCAAGTCACCCGAAATCGTCGGTACCGACATTTTGATATGGCCACTGACATTCTCTCCAAAGCCTGCAACAGCATCCATAGCCTCCTGAGTGGCTTGCTTCACATTTTTGGCACTATGCAGTAACGCCTTGCCCGCCTCGGTCAACGTCAATTTTCGCGTTGTTCGATATAATAATTGAGCGCCAATTTCTTCTTCAAGTCGCGCAATTCTTTTGCTAACCACCGAATTTGTAAGGCTATTTTCTTCAGCCACCTTACTAAAACTGCCCTGTTCAACCACTTGGCTAAATAAGATTAAGTCATCTGCACGCATTGGATTATGTCATTTTTGGAAGGAATGATTTTCATTATTTCCCTATATCAATAAAAAATAAAGGGGTAAATTCACGCCAAATTAACAAGCCCATTACAAAAACAATAAGCTTTTTTCAATTATCCGTGTCAGTTGAACACTGCAATTGGAAGTCAGACCAACCTGATAACCCTACCCATCAAGGTTGATCAAGCTGTACGAGGAAGTACTTATGAGTGAAACAATGTTAGCCCTTTTGGCCTTTTCGCCAATTGTGGTCGCTGCCATCCTACTGGTCGGTCTCAACTGGCCGGCTAAAAAAGCCATGCCTGTTGCCTTCGCACTCACTGTGGTGATTGCCCTCTTTGGTTGGGACATGTCCACTACCCGCGTGATCGCTTCTGTGCTACAAGGCCTTGGCATTACCGTCTCCGTGTTGTGGATTGTATTTGGCGCTATTTTCCTGTTGAACACGTTGAAACACACCGGAGCCATCACCACCATTCGCAACGGCTTTACCGATATCTCCGCTGACCGCCGCGTACAGGCGATCATTATTGCTTGGTGTTTCGGCTCTTTTATTGAAGGCGCATCTGGTTTTGGTACGCCCGCTGCGATTGCCGCGCCTCTTCTGGTCGCCATTGGCTTTCCCGCGCTTGCGGCGGTACTGATGGGAATGATGATCCAATCCACACCGGTTTCTTTTGGTGCCGTTGGAACACCCATTATTGTCGGTGTGAACAAAGGTCTTGATACGCATAACATCAGCGAAGCATTGATCGCTCACGGCTCAAGTTGGGATATTTACCTACAACAAATCACCTCAAGCGTGGCGCTGAACCACGCCACTGTTGGCACCATCATGCCGGTGCTGATGGCAATGATGCTGACACGCTTCTTTGGCAAAAACCGCAGTTGGAGTGAAGGGTTAGATATTCTTCCTTTCGCCCTATTTGCTGGTTTCGCTTTCACTGTGCCTTATGCGTTAACTGGCGTTTTCTTAGGCCCTGAGTTTCCTTCTTTGATCGGTGGTTTAGTCGGTCTTGCTATTGTGGTCACGGCAGCCAAAAAAGGCTTTCTCGTGCCAAAATCACAATGGGATTTTGAAGCCGAGGACAAATGGCCAGCAGAATGGTTAGGCTCACTCAAAATCGATCTTGAACAAGTGCAAGGCAAACCGATGAGCCTGGTAAAAGCGTGGACACCTTACGTGCTTTTGGCAGTGATTCTCGTCGCCAGCCGCGTAAGTGCTGACTTCAAAGCTTTGTTAACGGGTATCAGCATCAGTTCTGGGACTATCTTAGGCGAAGCTGGTATCAGTACGTCGTTCCAACCGCTCTATTTACCTGGTGGCATCTTAGTGTTTGTCGCGCTACTTGCCGTGCTCATTCAAGCCGGCAGCCTCAAGCCAATGGCAAAAGCGCTGGGCGAATCCAGTAAAACCCTTGTCGGAGCTGGCTTTGTACTTGTCTTCACCATTCCAATGGTTCGCATATTTATCAACTCGGGCGTCAATGCGGCGGATCTCGCCAGTATGCCCGTCACCACCGCCAATTTTGCCGCTGACTTAGTTGGCTCTGCATTCCCGGCGTTGAGTGCCACCGTTGGTGCCTTGGGGGCATTCATCGCCGGTTCCAATACAGTGTCAAATATGATGTTCAGCCAGTTCCAATTTGAAGTGGCACAAACCTTGACCATCTCCAGTGCGGTTGTGGTGGCACTGCAAGCGGTGGGCGCGGCAGCGGGTAACATGATCGCCATTCACAACGTGGTTGCCGCTTCCGCTACTGTTGGGCTGCTCGGTCGCGAAGGTGCGACACTGCGCAAAACCATTATCCCCACTTTCTACTACCTTGTAGTCACGGGCATCATCGGTTTAACACTGATTTACGGTTTGCAGATCACCGATGCACTCATGACACCGTAGATAACCAGATTCATAAAGACAACGAGCGGCAGGCGTAACCTGCTGCCAAACCAATATGGCGTAGCGGTCGCATACCCCGACAACCATAGCGTAGTCACTGCGCTATCCGCTACCACTACGCCATTCTTTACACGGGAGCACTGCCAATGCGTATTTATCCGGCAAAACCTGACAAAGTTTATTTCTACGCCACTTGCCTCGTCGACATGTTTGACCCAGAAGCAGGGCTCGATGCTATGACGCTACTTGAGCAACAAGGCATTGACGTTATCTTTGTCGAAAAACAAACCTGCTGCGGCCAGCCGGCTTACTCTTCGGGATACGATGAGGAAGCCAAGCAAGTTGCCCTCAGTCAAATTGAGTTATTTCCACAAAGCTACCCCGTGATTGTGTTATCAGGTTCGTGTGGCGGCATGATGCATCATCATTACCGCCGTCTTTTTAAAGGCGATTCGCAAGAAGCCCAAGTGAGCCAATTCTGTGACCGAGTTTTTGAGCTCACCGAATTTCTCGTCAATGTGTGTCGCGTCAAGCTCAATGACCAAGGTCAACCAACCTCAGTGGTCATGCACACGTCCTGCGCGGCTCGTCGGGAAATGAATGTGCATGTCACCGCAACAGAGCTGCTTTCACAACTCGATAATGTTGAACTGCGCATGCAAGACTACGAAAGCGAGTGCTGTGGCTTTGGCGGGACGTTCTCTGTTCGTCATCCCAATATTTCTCAAGCCATGGTGGAAGACAAAACTCGCCATATCGAGGCCACTGCCGCTGAGACACTCGTCAGCGCAGACTGGGGCTGCTTGCTCAATATCAACGGGGCATTTGAGTATCAAGGTAAAGCGATCAAAGGTCGCCACTTGGCCAGTTTTCTACTCGAACGAATTGGGGGGAAAGCCTAATGTCACAAACTCCACAACAGTTCCATCAGCAAGCTAAAGTCGCACTCGCGGACCCGCAACTCAGAGCCAACTTCCGCGGTGCGATGGATTATCTGCGCGACAAACGTAAACTCGCCTTTGCTGACCCTGCCGAGGAAAAAGCGATTCGAGATCTGGCAGAAGCCATTCGTCAACGCTGCTTAAGCAAGTTACCGCAACTGCTAGAAAAGCTTGAGTTCAACTGCTATCGCAACGGTATTCATGTCCATTGGGCAGAAAATGCTGACGAAGCCAATAGCATCATTGCCAGCATTGCTAACGCTCATCAGGCGAAAATGATCATCAAAGGTAAATCGATGGTCAGTGAAGAGATTGAGATGAACCATGAGATGGCGAAACTGGGGATTGAGTGCTTGGAAAGTGATATGGGGGAATACATCGTCCAACTCGACGGCGACAAACCTTCCCATATCATCATGCCAGCCATCCACAAAAATAAGCAGGAAGTGAGTGATACCTTCGAGAAAAATCTCGACAACTTCACGCCAACAACCGATGTGGATGCTTTGATTCAAACTGGCCGCCAGCGCTTACGACAAAAATTTCACGATGCCGATATTGGTTTATCTGGCGTCAACTTCGCCGTTGCTGAAACAGGCACCTTGTGTTTGGTGGAAAATGAAGGGAACGGGCGCATGTCCACGACCGTGCCGAATGTGCACATTGCGATTACTGGCATTGAGAAGGTGGTGGAGTTTTTGACCGATGTGCCGCCGCTCTACAGCGCATTAACCCGCAGTGCGACCGGACAAGCGATTACCACCTATTTCAATATGATTACCTCACCACGTAAGAATGGTGAAAAAGATGGCCCGCAGGAAGTGCATTTGGTGCTGCTTGATAATGGCCGCTCACAAGCTTACCAAGATGAAGAATTACGCAAAACGCTGCAATGTATTCGCTGTGGCGCCTGCATGAATCACTGCCCTGTTTACACCAAAATTGGCGGCCACGCCTATGGCACCGTCTATCCCGGTCCTATTGGTAAGATCATCTCTCCTCATTTACTAGGGTTGGAAAAAACACAGGATCTCGTTACCGCATCAAGCCTTTGCGGCGCTTGTGGAGAAGTATGCCCGGTACGCATCCCCATTCCTGAAATGTTGCAACGCCTGCGACGAGAAGCGAAAAATGATTCCATGCCCGATCATGCACCACTTCGCGGCCAAAACGCGGCGCACAGTGGTTTGGAAACGGCGGCGATGAAAGGCTTTGCTTACGCGGCGCGTCATCCCTCGCTCTACCATGCTGGCACGGCCATCGCCAGCAAAATGCGTAACCTGCTTCCGGCAAATCTCGGGCCTTGGACCCAATGCCGCACTGCGCCAAAACCGGCAGAAAAATCCTTACACCAATTGATGGCAGAAAAACGCAAAAGAGGTGAATCATGAGCCATGCGAAAAACAACATACTCAATCGCCTCAAAGCCGCCAATGCGATTGAAAAAAGCTCGGCGCACTTGAGTTATCAACCGTGGGGACACGAAAAGAATGTCACTCAGAATGAAAAAGTGCACCGCTTCATCACTGCCATGGAAGCCAGCCACGCCGAAATGCACACCATAGAAGCGTCACAACTCGAATCCACCATCGCGCGTATTGTGTCAGACAAAGCATGTCAAACCGCCGCTATTGGCACGGATGGAGAATACATTCACGCCTTTCGCAACGGACTCGCTCAAGTGAAAGTGGTGGAATTTGAACGCCACATTGAAGAATGGAAGAGTGAGCTTTTTAACCAAATCGATGTCGGTATTACTCATGTTTTAGCCGGTATTGCCGACACTGGTGCTTTGGTGTTGTGGCCGAGCGAATATGAGCCCAGAACCTTGTCCTTGGTGCCTCCTAAGCACATCGCGGTGATCAAACAGTCGACTCTTAAGTGCAATTTCCTTGAGGTCATGCTAGAGCAAGAGTGGGCGCATCACATGCCAACCAACGCACTGTTGATTTCTGGCCCGTCCAAAACGGCGGATATCCAACAAACGCTGGCCTATGGCGCGCACGGACCAAGTGAACTCGTGGTGCTATTACTTACCGATCAATAAGCGAAAAACGTAACCTCAGCCTCATCGTTGAGGTTTTGTTTCTCAGCCATTGAGACGTTTTCATACAAACATGGCACGATGCTTTAACCCAAATAGAAAACAATAAGAGCAAATACGTCGCAGCAATGTAAAAACATATACCCAAACTACTTGGCGTTACAGGTAGGCGGCCAGTGAGGTTATCCCCATGAACATAGACAGACTATGTGATTGGGCCGGGCTGGCGTGCCAGTGAACGAGCGTAGCCAACGCCGCTGCAGCTTCAAGTAGGAAGGGGATAAACCGAAAAACGCTGCAAAACAAAGGAAGCAATGATGGTCAATAACTTAGATAACGCCACCTATCAAAAACTGGCTGCGGTGTTTGCTACCCGCATTGAGCAAGCGCGCATCATTACCCAAGAAGCCAAACGCTTAGCCTACGGTACCGACGCCAGTTTTTATCGTTTAGTGCCAAAGATCGTCTTACGACTCAAGGATTTGCAAGAAGTCATTTTTGCCATTCAAAGTTGCCGAGAGCTCCATGTTCCCTGCACGTTTCGCGCAGCGGGCACCAGCTTGTCTGGGCAAGCGGTCTCTGACTCTGTGCTCATCACCCTAACCGACGATTGGCGAGGCCATGAAATTGTCGACGATGGCAATAAGATCATTCTTCAACCTGGCGTGATCGGCGCGGATGCCAACCGATATTTGGCCCCTTTTCAGCGCAAAATTGGCCCCGATCCCGCTTCGATTAATACCTGCAAAATCGGCGGCATAGCCGCCAATAATGCCAGTGGCATGTGCTGCGGCACCGCGCAAAATTCCTACCGCACCGTAGATAGTATGAAGATCGTTTTTAGTGACGGCACCATACTGAACACCGCAGATGAAGCCAGCATTGCTGCCTTTAAGCAAAGCCACGCTTCGCTCATTTCCGGCATCGAAGCACTTTGCCAGCAAGTAGCTGATAATAAAGAATTATCAGATAAAATTAAGCACAAGTATCGTCTTAAAAACACCACAGGTTACGCTCTTAATGCCCTGGTGGATTACCAAGATCCGATTGAAGTCATTGAACACTTGATGATTGGTTCAGAAGGCACCTTAGGTTTTATTGCCGAGATCACCTATAACACCGTCATTGAGCACCCCAATAAAGCCTCGGCGTTGTTGGTCTTTGCGACCATCGAAGAAGCCTGTCGCGCCGTAACGACTCTATCCAAATTACCCGTGGCAGCTGTGGAACTGATGGATGGACGCGCCCTGCGCTCTGTTGCCGACAAAGCGGGCATGCCCAGCTTTATTCAATCGTTGGATCTCGAAGCCGCGGCCATTTTGGTTGAGTCTCATGCAAGCTGCCAAACGACGTTAGATTTACAATGTAAATCTGTTATGGATGCACTAGCAGAGTACACCATCATTGAATCTGTGCCGTTTACCAGCGATGCTGCGACCGTTGCGACACTATGGGGAATTCGCAAAGGCATGTTCCCTGCCGTGGGAGCGGTACGCGAAGTCGGCACCACGGTAATTATCGAAGACGTTGCTTTTCCAGTGGAAAACTTAGCTAATGGCGTGCGTGACTTACAAGCCCTGTTTGATCGCTACCAATACGGTGAAGCGATCATTTTCGGCCATGCTCTCGAAGGCAACTTGCACTTTGTTTTCACCCAAGGTTTTGACAGCCAAACAGAAATTGACCGCTACGGTAAATTTATGGATGAGGTTGCGGAGTTGGTTGCGGTTAAATATCAAGGATCACTCAAAGCAGAACATGGTACAGGGCGTAACATGGCCCCCTATGTTGAGCTAGAATGGGGCCGTGAGGGCTACCAGTTGATGCAACAGATCAAGACGATCTTCGATCCGCAAGGTCTGCTCAATCCAGGTGTCATCATCAATGACAATCCCCATTCGCATATAGAAAACCTCAAGCCCATGCCTGCTGCCGATCCGTTGGTGGATCGCTGCATTGAATGCGGGTTTTGTGAACCCGTTTGTCCTTCGAGAACACTGACGCTTTCTCCTCGTCAACGCATCGTGCTTTATCGAGAGTTGCAGCGCCGAGTGCGTGCGGGAGAACAAGTACAAGCCTCTGAATTAGAGAAAGTTTTTGAATATCAAGGTATTGATACTTGTGCCGCAACCGGTTTGTGTGCCGATCGCTGTCCCGTTGGCATTAATACAGGCGATTTGGTGAAAAAACTTCGTACCGCTAAGTATGAGAAGTTTACCCCCATTGCCAAATGGACTGCGGACCATTTCAGCACCACAACCGCCATTGCCAGAAGTGGTCTACGTGTTAACCAATTAGCAAGTCAGGTGATTGGCGCGCCAACGGTGGGCAAACTGACTAATGGCTTACGCTCACTGACTAAAGGATCAACACCCATTTGGTATCCAGAGTACCCCACGGCAAATCAACACTCACTCGGTAACACCGCATTTCCTATCACTGCAACAGAAAAGAAAGTGGTATATATGCCTTCATGCGCCAGCCGTAACATGGGGCAACAGGCAGATGCCCCTGATCAACGATCACTGACAGAGGTGACATTGTCACTTATAAAGAAAGCAGGATACGAAGTGATCATCCCTGCGCAATTGAGCAACCAATGTTGTGGCATGCCATACGACAGCAAAGGGATGAACGAAATAGCAACAAATAAAGCCAAACAGTTGGAAGAAGTGTTGTGGCAGGCGAGTCGAGAAGGAACCTATCCTGTGCTGATGGATACCAGCCCTTGTGCCAAACGCAGCATTGAGCAGTTTAGCCAACCAATAGAAGTGCTTGAACCGACAGGCTTTGTCAGCAAGTATCTCTTACCACATCTCGATATTACCCCACTCAACGAAACCGTCATGTTACACGTCACCTGCAGTTCAAGGCGCATGGGGCTGGAAAATGCCATGATAACGTTGGCCAACGCGTGCACATCCCGCGTCATTGTTCCTGAGCATATTCAATGTTGTGGTTGGGCTGGCGATAAAGGATTCACCACCCCAGAACTCAACGCAGCCGCGGTTCATCCGTTAAAAGCGCAAGTGCCGAGTGATTGCCAACGGGGTTTTAGCAATAGCCGAACCTGTGAAATTGGTTTGTCGCATCACAGTGGCATTCCCTATCAATCCATTCTCTATTTGGTTGATGATGCCTCATCTCCTCGTTAAGAATAGCGAGGATAGCTACTCCTCTTCTGGGCTCCCGTTATTGGAGCCCTTTTCACTCGTCCCTGTCGCAATTTGGTTTTCATCAAGGCATACTGAGCCCTTCTCCAACGCAAAGGAAAACCCCCATGTCAGAATGTAACTTATTGATTGCCGAGCTTAAAAAACAACTCAAGTTGCAAGGCGTTCACTATTCTGACATTGCTCGCTCACTGGCACTCAGTGAAGGCTCCGTGAAACGGCTCCTCGCAGAAGGCAACCAGATTAGCTTAGAACGGCTGGAACGTATTTGTCAGTTGGCAGGCTTGGAAATGAGTGAGCTTTTTAAACTGGTGGCCAAGCACGATCAAGGCATTGTTGCACTGACCTATGAGCAAGAAAAGCAACTTATCGACGACAAAGCCCTGCTGCTGATCTCTGTTTGCGTGGTGAATGGCTACACCTTTGAGGAAATCCGCCAACAATATCAATTTAGTCAACCAGAGTTGATTCAAAAACTCGCGCAGTTAGATCGGCTCAGTATCATTGAGTTACAACCAAACAACCGAATTAAACTCAAGATTTCCAAAGAGTTTTCTTGGATTGCTGGTGGTCCTATCCAACGATTTTTCCAACAACAGGTACAACAGGCGTTTTTCCACAGTTACTTCTCTGCTTCGGATGAAAAATTGGTTATGGCAACCGGATTGATGTCGACGCCGACCAACAAAAAAATGCAGCAAAAACTGCAAAAATTGATCACTGAGTTTTATGCCGCCTGCCAAGATGACAGTGAACTCGCGATTGAAGATCGTCACGGTACCTCGATGGTTCTCGCGATCCGACGTTGGACCTTTCCCATGTTTTCTGAGTTAGAAAACAGACCAACCGAGCGAGAAAAGTAACACCGATTACACCAAAGGTAACAATATACGTTACTTTCATCATTAAAATCGCCTCAAAAGGTCACTTCTGCCATTCTGCCTGCCATAGGAACGGTGCAACACCGTTATTTCATGGAGGCAACAAAATGAGCATTCAACATCACCATAAAGCGGCACTGAGACAACTGCTGGCATTCCTTGTCATCATCTTATCGGTGCTCGTTAGTCCAAGCTTACTGGCTAGCGGATTGTTAACCCCTGCCGATAGCCGTTTTCAACCACTAACCATTCAGTCTCAACACGTTAATGTCGTCATTGAAGATGGTTACGCTACGACATCCATTGAACAAGAGTTCTTTAACCCTAACGATCAAAGCTTAGAAGCACTTTACTCCTTTCCTATTCCTGAAAAGGCGGTGGTGGGCGAATTTATCTATTGGATCAATGATCGCCCAGTGATTGCAGAAGCCGTCAGTAAAGCAAAAGCGCAAACGATCTATCAAGAGCAAAAAGCGCAAGGGGCCTCGACCGCCATTACAGACAAAAACGAATTCAAAAGCTTTGATATCCGTGTTTTCCCTGTTTTACCCAACCAAAGCGTGAAAATTAAGCTGGTTTATCTTCAAGATGCCTTAATCGATCATGGCATCGGCCGCTACGTTTACCCAATGGAAGAAGGTGGTGTCGATGCGGCAGCGGATGCATTTTGGTCTCGTAATACCCACGTTGAGCAAGCTTTTTCTTTCAACTTGGAAGTACGTTCGGCCTATCCAATTGATGGTTTAAGGCTGCCTGCGCATCCTAACGCCATCATTTCACAAACCCCACAAGGTGAGCATCTTGTTTGGCAAGCCAGTGTGACCAATCAGCAAAACGTCGAAGAACAGAGCTCTAGCGCCAAGCAAACCGCCTTTACACTCGACAAAGACATCACCGTTTATTGGCGTTTACAGGAAGGTTTACCCGGTCGTTTAGAAGCAGTTAGCTATCGTGACCCTCAACAAAGTGAGCGCGGAACCATCAAACTGACCTTCACCCCAGGCGATGACCTTTCCGCTATTCAACAAGGTCGTGATTGGGTGTTTGTACTCGATAAGTCAGGTTCAATGTCAGGCAAGCATGCCACCCTAACAGAGGGCGTTAAACGTGGTTTAGGCAAACTCCCCTCTGGAGATCGATTCCGAATTTTGATGTTCGATAATCGAGTCCAAGAGATCACCAACGGTTTCATCGCCGTCAATCAAAATAACGTGACACAAGCGATTGAGACCATCAATCAAATCGCCACTGGCGGCGGCACCAATCTCTATGATGCACTGGAGCGCGCAGTATCTGGCCTAGACAGTGATCGAACGACAGGGATCATTTTGGTCACCGATGGGGTTGCCAATGTCGGTGTGACGGAGAAAAAGCAGTTCCTGAAACTGATGCAGCGCTACGACGTTCGTCTCTACACCTTCATCATGGGTAACAGTGCCAACACACCGCTGCTTGAACCAATGACGCAAGTATCCAATGGCTTTGCGACCAGCATCTCCAATTCAGATGACATTCTTGGCCACATTATGAATGTCACCAGTAAACTAACCCACCAAGCGTATCGCAACATCCGCTTAGACGTAGATGGGGTAAAACTCAACGATCTGACACCTGAGAACATCCACTCTCTTTATCGAGGTGAGCAACTTACGGTCTTTGGTCACTATACCAAAGCGGGTAACAGCACCATTACACTGTCAGCCAAGGTCGATGGCATCACACGCAAGTACCAAACGACCATTCAGTTGCCAGAGCAGCAGCTTGAAAATCCAGAAATTGAGCGTTTATGGGCCTTCTCAGCCATTAGAGATATTGAGTCCAAGATGCAGTACTTGGAGCAAAATGATAACGAAAGCGAACAAGCAATCGAATCTATTGCCTTGGAATATGGCTTGCTCACGGACTACACCTCGTTACTTGTGGTTGAAGATGCGGTGTTTGAGAAAAATGGCATCAGTAAAACAAACCAACAACGTGTAGAAAAAGAACAAGCGGCAAGAGAGCTTCGCCAACAACAAGGTATAACGGATAACCGTGCAGACAAGCAGCAGCCAATGTTCACCCAACCAGCTCCTTCGCATGGTGGCGGCGGTAGCGGTGGTGGTTCAATGACTCTGTGGCTTATCGTCGTTCTTGGCTGTGCATTGATGCTACGCCGTAAAACAAACGCTTAAAAAGCACAATATGAGCGGGAATAACCTTCCCGCTCTGATTCACAAAAGACAAAAGAAACCGAGGCATTTTTCTGTACTCGTTTTGAATATTTAGACACAAAGGATTGTGGCTGCGCTTTCGTTCTTTTCTTCATGATAGTAATGAACTCAGCAAGGCACTAAACAACATCAAAGAGGCTAACATGTTTTTATCGCGTCGATTTTTTCCTTACTTCTGCACTCAGTGCTTGGGTGCCCTCAACGATAATGTCTATAAGAATGTGTTACTGCTGATGGTGACTTATAGCCAAGTGGAACAGCTTCCACTGCCCATTGACTTATTTGTGAATCTCGCGGCGGGCTTATTCATCTTACCTTTCCTTCTTTTTTCAGCCCATGCTGGGCAAGTCGCTGACAATATGGACAAGGCACGATTAATTAAGCGCCTAAAACAGATTGAACTGTTGGTGATGGGCTGCGCCGCCATCGCCATTTTGACGCAAAGCTACATCGCGATGCTGATTCTGCTCTTTCTCACCGGGACTCAATCGGCCTATTTTGGCCCGGTTAAATACTCCCTGCTTCCACAAGCACTCAAAGCCAACGAATTGGTCAAAGGCAATGCTTGGGTAGAGATGGGCACCTTCGTTTCTATTTTGCTTGGCACACTCACCGCAGGCGTGCTGATTGCGTTAGAAAATGGGCTCTACATTACCGCAGGCTTAGTATTGGTACTGGCGTTGCTTGGCGTTGTCAGCAGCCAAAAAATGCCCGCACTACCATTGCAAACGCCTGCTAAAAAAGTACAGTTCAAACCTATTTCCGGCTTAGTCAGCACGCTGAAGAATGCGCAGAAAAATCGTGGAATCTGGATGGCGATCTTAGCCATCAGTTGGTTTTGGTTTTTAGGCGCCACCTACCTGACTCAGTTCCCCAACTTCGCAAAAACGCACCTCTATGCAGACAGCACGGTCGTTTCTGTGTTGCTGGCACTGTTTTCCATTGGCGTCGCTACGGGTTCATGGCTGTGTGAAAAACTCTCTTTTGATCAAGTGGAACTCGGTATTCTGCCTTTTGGCATTGTCGGCCTCACTCTGTTTGGTGGTGACCTACTTTTTGCTCTGCCTAACGCGGCACAGTTTCCATCCGCCTATTGGCAAGCGGCTGATTTCGTGCAGCACGCTCAACACTGGCGCGTGATGGCGGATCTTTTTATGGTGGGAGTCAGCGGTGGGCTTTTCATCGTTCCACTGTACGCTTTCATTCAATCTCGTGCAGAGGATGGCGAATGTGCGCAAGCAATCGCGGCCAATAACATCATGAACTCGCTATTTATGGTGGCATCGGCAGCACTCTCCATTTTTGTCTTAACCGTAGTAGAACTGAGCATTGTACAATTGTTCGCCTTGTTGGCACTGATGAATTTGGCCGTCGCCATTTATGTTTACCGCCAAGTACCAGAGTTTACCCAGCGATTTATTAGCTATCTGATTAGCCACATAATGTACCGAGTGACGATTAAGGGCCGTAGCGGCATTCCCCAACAAGGAGCTGCGCTGCTGGTTGCCAACCACGTGAGTTACGTCGATGCTCTAATCTTAATGGGGATTTCACCACGGCCGATTCGCTTTGTAATGGCAAAAGGCATTGCTGAGATTCCACTACTGAAATATGTGTTCCGCCATGCAGGCGTGATTCCCATCTGCTCTCCGAAAAAATGTGAAAAAACCTATCAAAATGCATTTAAACAGATTGCTCAAGCATTAGAGCAAGGCGAGCTCGTTTGCATTTTTCCAGAAGGTCGCCTGACATCGGACGGCAATTTGGGCGAGTTTAGACCCGGTGTGGAAACCATTCTCAGAGACAACCCTGTGCCTGTTATTCCCGTTGGGCTAGTTGGACTGTGGGGATCTTTTTTCAGCCACAAACATGGACATGCGCTCACCTCTTTACCTCGTCGATTCTGGTCGAAAATCAGCGTTAACGTTGGCGAAGCGATAGAAGGTACAGAAGCCAACCGACATCAACTGCAGCAAGAGGTACAAAAGTTGGTTGCTGTACCCTGTTCACAGTAAGCCATTATTTTTCATGAGATAATCTAAACATTAGGTCGCCCCAAGTCGCTTGGTATTACCGGTAGCGAGGGAGTAAGGGATGGAGAGTAAAGCAATGAAAATCATTATTTTGCACGGTTTATATATGCATGGCTTAGTGATGCAGCCTCTCAGCTTGCGCCTAAAAAAATTGGGTTATCAAACACAAACGCTCACCTACAACACAGTCAATATTGATGAAGAAAAAGTTTTTCAATCCATAGACAAAGCGCTCAGCACTACGACGGGGAATGTGTTAGTTGGCCATAGCTTGGGAGGCTTGATGATCAAACATTATCTTGCCTCTCGTCGCCCTGCCCTTCAGCAGATCTCACATGTGGTGGCCATTGGCTCGCCGCTCAAAGGCGCTTCCATCGTAACGAAAATTCAAGAGCTTGGTTTAGGTGCGATGCTTGGCAATTCGCCAAAACATGGGCTCAATATGCATGAGGATATTTGGGATTTCCCTCAGAAGCTTGGCAGTATTGCAGGCACTATTCCATTGGGTGCAAGACCCTTCTTACTAATGGATACACAGACAATGTCCGATGGGACGGTCACGGTGGAGGAAACAAAGATCTCAGGTATGACTGACCACGTTTTGACGAAAAATAGCCACACCAGCATGATATATAGCCGTTATATTCCAGATCAGATCGATCATTTCATCCTGCATTCTCACTTCAGACAAACCGAGAGCGTTAATTAAGGGTTATCTGAATAAGCAAAATCAAAACAAAAAAACAGCGCCCAATAATGCAAATATATCACTAGCAATAAATATGAAATTTATATATTATCTCTCACGGTTATAAAACAGTGTTCAAAACCAATGCTAGACCAAAGCAGTTAAGAACTAAGTTGTTTGAAACCATGCATAGAAAACTGTTGTTAGCGCTCATGAAAAGACCACAAATCGAAACGCAAGCTCAATGCTTGCTGTCATTCTGATTTGAAATACATATCACTATAAAAAGCGCCTGACATCCTAATAAAACATAGGAAATAACAATGAAAATGAAAGCGATCGCTCTGACGTTATTGAGCCTAAGCGCTATTTCAGCAGCACACGCAGACACGAAAGTAAACGGCTTCTACCTTGGTGCTGGTGCTGGTTCTACGGAATTTGACAGTGACCAGTCTGTCACCGGTAAAGCCGATGGTAACGCACTAAAACTGATCGCCGGTTATCAGTTCAACCGTATCGTTGGTATCGAAGCACAATACAGCAAATACGGTGATGTGAAATTTTCTACACCGCAAAATACTTGGACTCCGACTGCACTTTCTTTGAATGCCAACCTTGGCTACACCTTTGCGAATGGTCTTCGTCCTTATGGTATTGTTGGCCTTTCAGCATTAGATCTTAGCGAGTCAACCAAAACACTTGAAAGTGACAGTGGTGCCGCTATCCACTTTGGTTTGGGCTTAGAGTACGCGCCACCAGCATTGAACGGCCTAGCGTTCCGTGTGGGTTACGATACTGAAATTTTTGGTATCAGCACCGAATATGACCTAAATGGCACCAAAGTAACGGAAGACGTTGCTTACAGCCTAGGTGCGTTCTACGCAGGTGCCACGTACAAGTTCTAATGTGTAGTGCACAATCTTTCTTCAAAGGGCCTTACGGCCCTTTTTATTTTTCGTTTTGGAAGAATAGATTGAATAAAAAAGAGACCGAGCGCGCAAAAACAGAGCAAACAAAACATAAAACGGCGACAAATCAAGCGATTGAACTTTTTCCACTTTACATCAAGCACGCTTCCCCCTATTATCTCGGCCCATGGAGAGATGGCTGAGTGGTTGAAAGCACCGGTCTTGAAAACCGGCGTACGTTAATAGCGTACCTAGGGTTCAAATCCCTATCTCTCCGCCACATTGCATTGTTGAGCTGATGCTGAACAATTTGCCTCGATAGCTCAGTCGGTAGAGCAGAGGATTGAAAATCCTCGTGTCGGTGGTTCGATTCCGCCTCGAGGCACCACTTATTAAGTTGTGCCAGATACAACAACAGAATAGTTCCTCCTTAGCTCAGTCGGTAGAGCGACGGACTGTTAATCCGCAGGTCGCTGGTTCGAGCCCAGCAGGAGGAGCCACATTTAAAAAGCCTCATCATTTGATGAGGCTTTTTGCTATTTGTCGTTTACTCACTCAAGTGGGCAAACGTGCCGTGAGATTGTAGCTGATCGCCGATGCAACCAGCTCTTCACTAACTGCGTGGCCACAACGTTCGTCGATCAACTCCCGATCCTCGCCATGGCAGTCTTCTTCATGCCCTAGATAAACTTCAACACCATTGGTTTGAATGTGGCTATAAAGAGAGTGCAGCAGGTGATCGACATTGGTTTTCTCTTCCCATAACTGGCAATCGCTTTCTGGAATAAGCGCATCACCAATAAAAATTGCCTCACCAATTTTGAAGGTCACATCAGAGGCTGAGTGACAAGGCGTATTGATCACTTCTAAGTCAGACTCTCCAAACTCTAGATGTTCTTGATCCATAAGAAAGTGTTCAAACTCATACAGCTCTTTAAGAGCTAACTCATCTTTCCAACATGCGTAGACTTTCTTCGCCCCTTCAGCCACATTGATGGGTGCTTGCAACAATTCACTAAGGTAAAAAGAACCCGTTAGGTGATCGGCGTGAATGTGTGTTTCAAAAATGGCCACGACATGAAGATGATTCTCTCTGACATATTGCAAAAGTTTATCTGCAGATTCAAAACTGATCCTCCCAGATTCGAGGCAATAGTCTGCAACAGGGTCGATAATTATGGCTTGCTTTGTCCCGACATCTGACACCACATAGCTGATGGTACCTGACGCGACATGATGAAATTCCTGAATGATTTGGCCTGCCATAATCCCCTCGAGAAATCTGTTTCCATACATAATCAGTCTAGATGAGAGTTGACGACAGGCAAGAAAGCAAAAAGAAAAAGGTACGTTTCAGCACCTTTTTCATTCGTGGCATCTTAGCCGCAATTGTCTATTTTAGTAGAGCGGTCTGATAGAGAAGTTTGATAGAGAGACACCAATCAAAACGATTCAATACCAAGCTTGTTGAGTAAAGAAGGGAATCCCCAACCATTTTCTCCGACGGCTACGCTTTCTCCTGTCAGGTATTCGTATAATGTTGGTGCGAGAGAACCATTTTCCTCACTGGTTAAAGGCGTCGTATTGTTGCCAATTGGCGCTCCCCAAAAACCAATAAAGGCGTCTTTTTCAAGATAGCTTTCTCCAGCGTGTCTCCCTGGTACTTTGGTGTTGTAACCAACCCCTTCTTTGGGGAAAAGGTTGATGGTGCCCGCTCTTTCTTCCAAATAGAGGTGCGCCAGTTGAACCACCGAATCAGGTCGAGTCGTAAAGCGGGTTAGTGCTCGCCACTGCGCTTTATCACACCATGTTTCAGGGCGTTGGCTGTCAACGTCTAGGCAACGTTGGAGTGCTAGAGTGCGCTGTTTTTCATCATTATCGCTCAATGTAGGTAAATAGGGATTAAGCGTAGACACCTCCAATAACGAAGGTTTACCTTTTGCTGCAAAATAGGCGTATTTCTCACCCGCCTTCTCAACAAACTCGTCCACCCGCTTGCCGTCGCGAGTCGCGATGAGGCGAACTTTACAATGCTCTGCACTACAAGCGGTTTCTCGCACAGCGAGATAATCTAAGCTGTCAGCCAAGGTGTTTACGCTCCAATTGACAATATCAATCACTGGCTCACTCCCTGCATTCACAGGGCGCCATTGGGTCAACTCTTGATAAAGAGGCTGAGTTTGCCAGCTCTGGTTGGAATTGAAAAAGTCGAGCATAAAGTTCCCACCAGCGGTGGAAGCCACCACCACATCAACGCCTTTGTTGGAAGGGAAATTCAGAGCATTGGTCATCTTCGGCCCTTCTCCCTCATCGGATGAAATCTTTCTCATCACCAGTGGATAGCCTAAAGTGCTTTGAAGCGGATCGAATATCGCTTTCTCTGGGTTAAGCGTTCGGTAGACTGGAGACAGGCCATGATCGCCAGCCATTCCCCATAACGTTCTTTCGTAAACCCCTGCCTGTTGATAGGCGTTTTCTAACGCACCAAGCCAGTAATCAAGTCGATTAAGCTCCCCCGTCGGCATGATGATTTCATCACTAAACGGGCCAACAAAGTGTGCGAAATGATCCGGCCATGGGTTGTACACTAAGGTGTAATCAGGCATCCCTTTCGCATCAAGCTTAGAGAACAAGGTTAAATCTTGTTCAATTTTCCACTTCCTCGTTAAACGTGTATAGATATCCCAAAACGGTATCTCTTGATAATCCACAACATCTCGAATTAAATCACTGCGCATCTGCTGCAACACGACTTCCACTTTCGCCCGCTCATTGAGCTCACGTAAGCAACGTTTTTCGCCGAAATCCCGCAACGCTTCTCCTGCCCCAAGATTCACCAAGCCATCATACGTGGTGTGCGCATTCCAGTCGTACTGCGCGTTGCAATTGAGTGTTTTCAGGTAAACCAAGCGGTCAAACATGGTTTGCACGCGATTTTTCTGCATTATGCGGTCAAGCTGCAGGGCATCATTACCAAAAAAGTAATACGCGCGATCTTCATGGCGATCAACAAAGTGGAAGTTGGGAATGCCAGTGCCGCCCTCCCCTTCCACTCTTGCCCCCGTTTTGATGATAGGCAAGTTTCTTACGCTGATGGTTGGCGTTGAAGAGATACCCACTCTGGCGATGGAATCTTCATGGTTTTGGTATAAACGTTTGAAGAAAGGCAGATAATAAGGATCTTGATACGGTTGTGTCGCAAGGGTTTGTAAAAAACGCATTTGCTGCTTGTGGGCAGGTTTCTGACCAGCTGGTCGCTGATCACTCACCGCTTGCCACTCAAGATGTTTATCATAGGCCGTAGAGACAAACGGCTTATTTGGTGAAACCAAACCCTCCAACAAGCCTTGCTGTAGGCCATCCACCGTCACTTGCACTGCCAGTCGACGTTGCTGCTGAGAAGCGAGAAAAGCCAGTAGAACCTCGGGATCATCATCAAACGCTTCTTGTAGCCAATGATCCAACGCTTGTTGCCTTTCATCTTGATAGACAAACTGACGATACGCTTTAAGTACATTGAGGCGCACGAAATCGATTAGGGTCACCGTAATCGCTTGTGCCTTATTGTTGACCCTGTTTTTGTGCTCGGGTTTCCCATCTTCGATAATGGCGTTGAGCGCATGTTTCATTTCGCTCTCATCCATACCCGATGCCACCTGCTGCAAAATATTCAGCACAATGGGTTCTATCTTCGCCACCAACGCTAGATCTTCCGCTGATTGCGTTAAGTAGCGATATTGTTCAGGGAGCGTTTCTTGATCTTGCCACTCGCCAATTTGCACCAATGCATCATAAACCGTCACCAACGCCGCGATAAAATCACCATCCACTTTGATGCCTTCTTGGTGCGCTTGATCTTTTTCATGTTGCTTGGTTTCAACCAACGTAGCTTGTTCAACTTGGAATAACGAATGCTGGAATCCGGTGAGAGCTTGTTTGTCATACACTTGGAACAGATAGTTGCGAAACTCATCCTCATTCCCCAAGCCGCTGTAACGGTCGTAGTATTGGTAAAGGAAGTAGCCTAGAGGAATAGCATAGCTGGGATCGGCAACCTGCTTCATCACTCGCGCTTTCACAGAGGCATCAAGAGGAAGCGTCAGAAGATAAGTTTCTAACGTCATTCCACCTATTGTAAATAGAGTGACATCACGGGCAAAACGCGTGGAGTAACTGAGCGATGAAACCACCTGATTTTTCAGCACTTCGCTGGAGTTAAACAGCCCACCGAACACCGGCGTATTCCCCACTTCCGCCAACAATGGGGCAGGCATCGCGCCAGCCACTGATGCCAAAACTAACCCTATCGCCTTTGAGCGTAACATAAACAGCTTTTCCTTAAGATTCTTAGTATTGGCTGATTGTGTCAGTCTATGAGCGAAGTGCAAGCTTGAGGCGTAAGCAAAAGTAAGACTCGGGGAGAGGCGCACAAAAAAGCGGCATTACTGCCGCGATTAATAGCGATGGATTAATAGCGATGAATGTCACGCGCTTACGAAGCGCGTAAACAATCTTGCTCAAACGTCAATGCAATCAACTGAGTAAATGGCATCGGTTTGTAAAAATAGTACCCTTGGACAAGATGTATCCCTAGTTGGGAGACAAAGTTCAGCTCAATCTTGGTTTCCACCCCTTCCACCACAATTTCTGCTCCAGTGGTTTTCACGATCTCAGTGGTCAAACGAAAGAGCTCTCTGCCCTTATGGTTATCAAGATTAAGCACCAACGAACGGTCAATTTTCACTTTGTCGAAATCGAACTTAGAGAGGTATCCAATGGATGAGTAGCCAGAACCAAAATCATCGAGTGCAATTTGTACCCCTTTTCCTCTTAGTTTGTCCAACACACGTTGTGTTTGTTTGGCATCCTGAATCAGCAGCTCTTCGGTGATCTCCAGTTCCACTTGATGAAAATCCAGAGCACTCTCTTCGATCATGTTAATGATGCGACTGGCGAAATCCGCAACTAAGCAAGTTTCTGGTGAGATGTTAATCGATACCTTGAAACACGGATTGCTCGCTAAAGGTGACACTTCGCATAAAGCGGTCTTCACGACCCATAAATCCAACTCAGATGAGAGCCCTAACAAGCGAAAATCATCAAGGAAGTAAGGCGGAGTGATCTTCCCTAAATGGTCTTGATGACGGATCAACACTTCAACAGAGTTGATCTGCTGCTTATCCGTATCAAACTGCGGCTGGTAAAAGAGCACAAAATCACCATTCAGTTTCAACTTCGCGACGCGCTGCTGTGCTGAAAATTTTTCCATCATTTCAGGAAATAGTGCCCCCGCCGTTTTGCCATTGTCCAACGCTTCATAGTCAAAAAAATCGTCCGAAGCGGATTTAAACAACGTGGTATCAGCGTTGGCGATTTGGTCCATACGACGAAAGAAAGGGTAATAAATCAAGATACCCGCCAAGATAATAATGGCTTGCAATAAAGCAGCAGAAAGATGCCCTCCGGTTGCGATATAGCCACTCCATAGTGGTGGACTCATCCAACTGATGATCTCTGACACTGGTGGTACTAGCCCAAATAACGTGGCGTAGTATGCGGTCACTAACCCTACAACCGGTACCAACAGGAAAGGGATGATCAAAATAGGATTAAACATAATTGGCAAACCGAAGATCACAGGCTCATTGATATTAAAAATGCTTAATACCAATACCGCGATCCCCAGAGAACGATACGCTTTGTTCTTGGTGAGTAAAATCATGCAAATTACTAAGCTCAAGGTATTACCTGCGCCACCCATTCCTGCATAAATGTCATAGAAGTTACTTGTCAGGATGGGGAGTTCACTCCCGGTTTGCGCACTCACCTGCAAAGCATTGTGAGTCAACTCATACAACTCCGCTTTATAAGGTGCGAGCACGATATGGCCATTAATGCCAACACTCCAAAAGAGATTTCTGACCACCTCATAGATCACGCCGTGCGAAAGGCATTCGAGTGTCAACTTCGGCAATGCCCACTCTGAGAGATGGGTGAAATCAACTAACCACTCTAAGGCGTAAGCTAATGAGGTGTAGAACAACACCAACAAGAATGTCGACAGTACGAGGTTAATTGACTGGTCGACAACGCTCGGTAGCTTGGATTGAACAAACCAATCGCGCTTGGAGACAAAACGAATCGACAAACTCACCAAGGTTGGGATGATGATAGCCAGAGGATAATTGCTTGGCACTATGGTGCCTACTTGCAACAAACCCCAGTTATGACAAATGACAAAATAGATCACCATGGCTGGCGTGATCACCGTGACTTTTGACAGCTTGTGCAACGAAGCGAGAAATAAACTGTAGTAAACCAGCAAAAGAATCGGGAAAAGACGCCAAATAATGTCGCTCGCGACCAAAATGTGCTCTGCGGCCTGAGTGAATCCAGTGATATTGAGCAGGTTGCTGATCAAGATGCTAAATGCAGAAATCAACGAGATTGGTAATAGCATCACAAATGTATTACATAACCCGTTTAAATAAGCATTGCTGGATAACGTTGTTAGAAGAGAAATTAAGGGTGATTTTTTCATTAGACCAGATTATTCCAAACACCAGGTCTTAAGTCATCTTTTCTTTATTTTTATAGAGAATTGAATTCCAAGACAAATTTAGAAGAATTAGCCACCTGAAATTCCATTTAAGTTCAACTGAAAACAGTAGAAAGTTGATCGTTCAACTGAGGCAAAATACATTCACCACTATTATTTCAACCCGTGTTACATTTATATTCAAAATAAACAAAGGGTAAATATTACGCGATGAATCATCATTCCAAATTATGACAACGCCACAATTATGGGCGTGAACATTACGCCCCTAATTTGACATCGTCCATTCAAGATTTCAATCCTGACGATAGCTATTCTCAATTAATTGAACGAGGATAACGTTCTTCATAAAGGGACATAAAATCTTGACGAATCAAGCTTTCAAGATGAACAGCCTTTTCCGTAGGACAAAAAATCATAAAATTCACCACCTGCTCGCCTGCGGCCGAGCTCGTGATATGAATATGAGGTTCCGCACCTGGTAAATCCACACCCGCATGTTTTTCGATCATCGCGTTATATCGTTTTGCAACGTCTGAAAAATAGTGACAATGTTCCTCTATTTTATTCTCTAGATCTGGCAATAATGGATATAAATTCACAAAGTCAGGCACAACAATTAGAAAATTATGGTATACGTACCGCTTCATAAAATTAAGGTTTTTTACCGGATAAGTAAAAAACATACTGTTGGGCAATGTCACTGTCTTTCCAGTGTAATGATATTGACCGTGGTTTAAGTCTATTTCTTGGATCACCGTTGCCATCATATTATGATCAATCACTTGACCTGATATTTTTCCTACTTCGATCCAATCCCCTACACGAAATGAGCGTGAGCTAGCACGCTGTATCGAACCAGTAAAACAGAGAATAATTTCTTTTGACGCCACCACAATCGCAACGGCAATGGCGGTCACCGATAGCGCAAACTGGTTGATTTCCGATTGCCACAAAACAAACAGAATTAAGCTGGTGATGGCAAAGGCACCATTCTTGGTGCGAGACATCCAGCTACGTTGCTTTTCCGTGATGAAGGCCACTTCGCCACGAATACGAGCCAAGATCACTTGTCTCACTAGAACAACAAAGATGATGATCAATGCTGTGAAGAAAAGCTTATGCTGCAATAAGAATTCAATGATCAGCTGTACTTTTTCCACTCTAAAACCCCGGTGTGTAAATGATGTTCTGCACTTTAGCGCGCTACTCTATAAAAAAACCGACATTAATGGAAATTGGTAGTGATAAAAACGTTAACTTTTGGGAAAATCAGTCAATCTCGCCATCGCTTGACACTTGTTGGTGTCACCATAAGCAACGCGGTGTTAACGATATTTGGCTGACGAGATAAATTGATCGAAGCTTTCACACCATACAATCGCCGTTGTGTAGTTTGCCACGTCCACATCACTTGGAATGGGCAGAATAAAACGGTCAAATGTTTTGACATCTCCAACGCGGACCAACTGCTCTTTGTTGGCTAAGAAGTCAGCTTCTGTCTCAATAAACGTTGGCGATAGATAAAGCTTATAGTCGGGACCTGGGGCGAGTTCACCCGAAAAAGCAATACTTTGTGCATCAATCACAAGCTTGCCCTCTCCCCAATGTAAGAAATCGCTATCAGCACGATCACGGCTAAATTCCCCTTGATAATTTGGAGCAAGCACGACGCTTTCAACCGCCTGTTGAGAGGGACTCGTAGGTTGAATCAAAATCGGCAGAAGATAAATCCCTAACCCGATACCACAAACCAACATCGCGATGTGAGAAATGATTAAAAGTCCGTATTTCATGCTCTGTGTTCCTGCTTTTTTCTACCATCGATTTTTTAACGTGGTTCAACGTGTAACGCTTGGCGAATCAAAGATTGTCGTGACGATGGGTGATGTGCGTTTTAATTTGGGTGAATGAATAGAGAGTATACACCCAAGTGACTTTAAAATGCTGGGATCTAGGCGGTATCATCCACATCAAAGCTATACGCATCAAGAGAAAGAAAAGTCCGAAGGTTATCACCCTCGGACTAGATTAGAGCATTCAACATGGATCCTGATGGGGGATCAGGTACACTTTTGCTTATTGTTTTTTAAGACGGTAGAAGTCGGCCAAATCACCCGTGATCTGCTGACCGTTGATGTCGAGCATCATCAGCGTATTTTCGCCAACGAAGTATTGGTTCAGTGACCCCTCTCCTTCCAATGTCACCACACTGCCACTCTCATCCCAGTTAAAGTGGCCTTCAGACTTGAACGTACCATCTTGTTTGCCTTGGTAAGTTTCTTCTAAAACGTAACTGCCATCGTTGTTCAATGTTAAGGTCACATCGATACCGCTACAATCGGCGCAAGGTAGAGTGCCAGTATACGTACCATTCCAGTCCAATGCGTTTTTCGCATTGTGCGCACTATCGACAAACGTTTCAGTGGTTACAACATCCGTACCCGCAGATTGGTTTGACTCCACCACGACAACGGCTTGTGTCTCTTCGCTAGGCGTGGCTGCAGGGGCTTGTGCTTGCTTGTCATCTTGGCAGCCCGCTAAAAGAATCACCACACCACCTAACGCTAACATTGTCTTTTTCATTTGATATTCTCCATATCCATCACTGTCACTCTATAGTAGCGAGCCTTTCAATTTTCACGTCAATAGAAAGTCATGCTGTGATCGTTTCCGGTTAGAAATTCTCCGCAATGTCAATATTGTGTTGCCTAGAAAATACCAACTGCTCACACCAGTAGGAGACACTACCAAAGCGATTAAATAGTGAACAATAATTTAACAAAATAAATTTTTATACATTTTTATTGCATAGATCTGCAAAAATGCTAGCATAAGCCAAAATGACAACCGATGCAGATTAGTAGCATGTCTATTCAAGTAAAAAGCGTTAATAAATCTTATGGTTCCAACCAAATTTTGCACAACATTAGCTTTGAATGTGCGAAAGGCGAAACATTGGTTTTACTGGGCCCAAGCGGTGCGGGTAAGAGTTCTCTACTGCGTGTGCTGAACTTACTTGAATCCGCAGACAACGGTCAGCTGACCATTGCGAATCAAGCCTTTGATTTTGCTTCTTCTCCAAGTGAAGCCGATGGCCTGCTGCTGCGTCGAAAAGTCGGCATGGTGTTTCAGCAATACAACCTATGGCCACATCTCACTGTCATTGAGAACCTGATTGAAGCGCCGATACGAGTACTCGGCGTCGCGAAAACAGAGGCGGTTGAGCAAGCAAAAGAAATTTTGGCGACCTTGCAGCTCGCGGATAAGGCGGATGCATGGCCGTTGCAACTTTCTGGTGGTCAGCAACAGCGTGTCGCTATCGCGAGAGCGTTAATGATGAAACCGGAAGTGCTGCTGTTTGATGAGCCCACCGCCGCTTTGGATCCTGAAATCACGAATCAAGTCGTGAAGATCATTTCAGGCCTGAGCGATACTGGCATCACCCAAGTTGTCGTCACTCACGAAGTCGATTTCGCCAAGAAGATCGCAAGCCATGTCCTGTATCTCGAAAAAGGTCATATCGTTGAGCACGGCACCAAACAAGCTTTCAGCGAACCGCAAACCCGCGCGTTTGCCGAATATTTAAAACACTAACAACAACCCATCCAATCAGTTTAGTTTTGTGGCGGCAAATTCCGCCCAACCTAATCAGAACGGAAATGACGATAAGCTGACTGTTCGTCTTTGACGTCAGCGCACAAATTGACACGGAGTATTGCAATGAAAAAGATTTTACTGGCGTCCCTTATCGGCCTTGTTTCTGCCAATGCAGCGGCACAACAAGAGATTAAATTTGCGATGGAAGCCACCTACGCCCCCTTCGAATACATGGATGAAAACAATCAAATTCAGGGTTTTGATGTTGATTTGGCTAACGCGCTGTGTAAACAGATCGAGGCGAAATGTTCCTTCCATAACCAAGCCTTCGACAGCTTGATTCCTGCTCTGAAATTCAAACGTTATGACGCAGCAATCTCAGCAATGGACATTACTGATGCACGCTTAGAACAAGTGGCGTTTAGCGATGCATACTACGACAACTCAGCGGCATTCGTGTCATTTGCAGGCAAGGTTGCCGACCAAGCCGCACTGAAAGGCAAGCGTGTGGGCGTACAAAATGGCTCTACTCACCAAAGCTTTTTGCTAGAACAAATGGCCGGTGTCACTGCCGTACC
Source organism: Vibrio vulnificus NBRC 15645 = ATCC 27562 (assembly GCF_002224265.1). Taxonomy (NCBI): domain Bacteria; kingdom Pseudomonadati; phylum Pseudomonadota; class Gammaproteobacteria; order Vibrionales; family Vibrionaceae; genus Vibrio; species Vibrio vulnificus. The sequence continues at coordinate 839,327 of NZ_CP012882.1, read as the reverse complement.
ATACGCAAGCTATCAAGATGCGTTTCTTGATATGAAAAATGGCCGTATCGATTCCGTGTTTGGTGATACTGCTGTTGTGGCTGAATGGTTTAAGAAGGAAAACAATCTCGCTTATGTCGGCGAGCACGTCACCAACGCACAATACTTTGGTAATGGCTTTGGTATTGCGGTCAACAAAGACAACCAAGCCTTGGTCGACCAACTGAATGCCGCTCTAAAAGCGGTAAAAGCAAACGGCGAATACCAAGCAATCTTCAATAAGTACTTCGGTAACTAATATGGCATTAACGGGTTACTCTCTTTCTCTCGCCCAAGCAAGCTGGATGACCATCCAGCTTGCGCTGGTCAGCTTAGCCGTCGGTTTAGTGTTAGCGGTTGTTTTCGCCGGGGGCGAGATGACTCGTCATCGCCTAGTGAAATGGCCAACTATCGCACTGGTGACGGTGCTACGCGGCTTGCCTGAGCTTTTGGTGGTGCTGTTCATCTACTTTGGCTCAACACAAGTTCTGTTTCTACTGACTGGCGATTTTATCGAAGTAAGCCCGTTTCTTTCTGGTGTGATTGCTCTTTCTTTGATTTTTGCTTCCTACGCTTCTCAGACCATTCGCGGCGCATTGAAAGCCGTTAATAAGGGTCAACGTGAAGCGGCCAGTGCTCTTGGCATGAGCAAAAGCAGGACTTTTTTTAGAATTGTGTTACCACAAGCGGTGCGCCATGCGCTGCCAGGGCTGACCAACCAATGGTTGGTATTATTGAAAGACACGGCTTTGGTGTCATTAATCGGCGTGACGGATCTTCTCAAGCAAGCACAACTGACCTCGGCGGCCACTCATGAAGCCTTTACTTGGTATGCCACCGCAGCGGCCATTTACTTAGTCATCACGCTTGTCACCCAGCGCGTGGTAAAAATCATCGATGCCAAATTTTCCGCACAAGGATTGAGTCTTGTTCAAGGAGCCAAAGCATGAAAGAACAACATCTCTGGCAACTGTTAGAAGGCTTAGTCACCAGTCTTGAGCTAACGGCGGTTTCACTGTTGGTGGGCTGTATTTTATCGTTGCTGATGACAGCAACGCTGATTCTACGCACACCTCTCTTACACTGGTTCAGCCGCGGCCTGATTACCTTGTTTACTGGCACGCCACTGCTCGTGCAGATTTTCCTGATCTATTACGGCCCAGGCCAGTTTGACGCCATTCGCGACAGCTTTGTTTGGCAATGGCTAAGTCAGCCTTGGTTTTGTGCCATGCTGGCACTGGCGCTAAACACGGCCGCTTACAGCACTCAATTGTTCAAAGGCGCATTTAACGCCATTCCATCAGGGCAGTGGCAAGCTTGTCGCGCGCTTGGGATGAACAAATTCGTGACATTGAAGGTGTTGCTACCTTACGCACTGCGCCGTGCCGTACCGGCTTATTCCAACGAAGTCATTTTGGTGTTCAAAGGCACCTCGTTAGCCAGCACCATCACCATCATGGATCTGATGGGATACGCGCAACGCATTAATGCGCAAACCTACGATACCTTGACGGTATTTGGTGTGGCGGGTGCTTTTTATCTCACCATCAATGCCATCATGACGCTGATTTTCCGCCAGGTAGAGAAAAAAGCGCTCGCGTTTGAAGCACACTGAAAAGCCTATCTTGCATCACATTTCGGCCGAAAAATTTCCATCTTTTCGGCCATTTAGCCGCTAAATGTTCTATTCGGTCGCTTTTCTGACGACAACTCACCGCGTTCTCACTTTTCCCCTCTTCGTTGCCTATCTTTTGCTCTACAGTAATGCTATCGCAATGCCAATTTTTTAGGAGAAGAGATGGGAAAACAGTATTTGGAGTTAACGCCGCAGCACATCGACTTTATTCAACAGCAAAAGATTTTCTTCGTCGCAACCGCCGCGCAAACAGGCAGCGTCAATCTCTCCCCAAAAGGAGGGGACTCGCTAAGAGTTATCGACCATAAAACCATTGTTTGTCAAAACTTAACGGGCAGTGGCAACGAGTCCGCGGCTCATACGATTAAAAACCCACGCATGACTCTCATGTGGTGTGCGTTTAAAGGCGCACCGCTGATTCTTCGCACTTACGGCAACGCCACCGTACTTCATCAAACTGACCCACAATGGCAAAAGTACCTTGCCCTTTTCCCGGCCAGCGTCGCTACGCGGCAACTGTTTGTGTTGGACATCAACCTCGTGCAATCCTCTTGTGGAATGTCGGTCCCATTGTTTGATTATCAAGGTGATCGAGACGAACTTGCAGCATGGTCAGAGAAGCAAGGCAAAGAAGGCATTGAGGCCTATTGGCGAAAGAAAAATCAGCAAAGTATTGATGGGTTTGAAACGGAAATTGTCATTCGTACGGGCATCGATAGTTGAGCAAAAAAGCCACCACTTTTCAGTGGTGGCTTCGCTTGTCGAGATGACTCTGTCTTAATTATCGAGGGTCAAGGCCCAGCTTTTGCAATACCAGTTTGAAGTTCTCGCGGCGTTCTTTCACGTTGTGAACATCACCTGTTGAACAGCTCAAATCTGGACAACCGCGGTTTACGATACCTGAAACGTCATCGATAAATTGAGAACCTTGCAGACCGCTGTCCACGTACTTCTTCAACTCATTGTAGTAGTTCCAATCGCCGTACTTACCGCCCTCATCGTTGTAGGCTTGTACTGAGGTGACCCAGTAGAACAGGCCTGCGATCCACTTGATCTCTTTGTTCTCTTCCGAGCTACAAATCAGACCTGGGTTAGAACAAAAATCCAACTCTGCGTACAGTGGGTTCTCCGGTGGCGCTTCTACCGTGACGCCATCAATCGTTTTACCAATGGTTGATGGGTCAACGTGTGAACGACCTAAGTAGTGGTTGAGCGTACCAAAGTTTTGACGGCCTGTGGTTTGGATAACACCACGCCCCCACCAGCCACAGCCTTCCACGCTTTCTTGGCTGCTACCGTCCCAAATGAACTTACCGGCTTTCTGACCAACGTAAGTCTTACACTCATCGCGTTCCCACACTTGTTTAGAGGTATCCACGCTTTCAGGAACATCGTTACAGTGGCCGTTGTTGGTCCAACGTCCTACTGCGCCGTTCACCAGCAGACCGCGCTCTTCAAGCACAGCATCTGGCGCGGCAAAGACAGGAGCCGGTGCGCCATACCATTTCGCATGAGTCAGAGCACTCACTTCCATCTTGTCATCGCGAGGGCAAGAGTACGCATAATCCAAACCGGAGACTGGGTTGACACCGTAATCTGCGTATTTTTGACCAAGTTGCCCACAGCTGGCTGTCATTGGGTAATCCGCTGGCGCGCCGTATTTCACTTCAGACCAGTTGTTTTCATCACAGGCGTTGTAACGAATCGTCTCTTGCATACTTTGTGCAAGGAACGCAGCAATCGCAACTTTCGCGTATTTGATGTTGGTCGCGTCATCATCTTCATCGTTCATTAGCCAGAACTTGTTGCCCGCCACACCAATGTTGTGCATTGCGTTCAAACCATCGAGGAAATCGTTCCACTTATAAACGGTTGACGGAACCCACTGAGATTGAGGCGTTTCGTATAAGAAGACTTCGTTGTTCATGACATTTTCCGCGTTCGTCAACTCTTGGTTGAGCGCTTCAATGCGAGTTAATGAACCTTTCTCTAACTCTTCACCTACGTAGTACAGTGGTACTTTTGCCGTTTGATACAGTTCAATCTTGCTGGTTAATACAGGAGAGTCTTGGTCAAACATCAGTGCAAACACGTTACTGTAAGCCGCTTTACGAATTTGCTGCTCACTTTGTGTGTTGCCCATGAAATAGTTAGCGCTTTGCTCAGTCGGCATATTGCTAAGCATTGCAGGCGCTTCAACGTAATCTGTAACCTGTTTGACGAACTCAAGCGCGTGATGCCACTGCTCGCTGGTTAGCGCAGCCGTCTCGCTCGACTTAGTAAAGGCGACAAAGTCCGCTTTGTTTGCAGAATCCACTTTGTAAAGCTCGAAGTTATCCAGTAAATCCGCCGTGAAAACAGACGCTTCATCCCATACCGATTGACGGCCAGAATGCGTATCGTAAGCGAATTCACCAATGCTCAGTGACCAACCGAATGTCGCTTGTGGTGCAAGCGTGGTGAAGATCAAGTTGTGCGCATTCGCCCAGCCTTTCACATCGTCACTCAGTTCATTAATCGCATCAATATCAATACGGCTACCCGTGATATCAATGGCGTTCGTCAAGGCTTGTTTCACCGCAACGGTACCAAACGATGCACCTTTGTCTCGCGTGGCAAGATCCAGAACATCCGATTGAATCACGATGGATGCGGTACCTGCATTCTCTGCTTGCTCCAAAACTGACACAAACGCACGCGTTAGTTGTTCTACATCGGCTAGGGCATCACTGCTGCTTGCTTCGACCGCCAGAGTATTTGGTGCCTGAGTTGATGGGCTCGCCACCACGAATGTGTTTGGCCAGCCAGCGACTTCTAGACGTACTGGGTCCATTGGGTTACGTAGTGACAGTGCTGGAGCAGTGCCCGGATCTGTGCCATCACAGTTTAGATGCAATGACCATGAGCTATCGCTGCCAGGAACAGATTGCGTCCAGTATACCGCTGAGTAAGCGATGTTTTTGTGGACCATGATGTCACCGCCCGTGGCGTGATCCCCGCGAGTCCAATCTGGGTACACGTTGAAATCGGCGCACAAATCACCCGGAGGCGGAGGGGTCGGCGTTTCTACTTTTTCAACGGTGATCTTCACACGCGCAGTCGATGTTAAGTTTTCCGCATCGGTGGCCAGCGCTTCAAGAGTGACATCACCCACTTGAGATGCCGTCCAGTTGCATGAGTATTGGCTTTCCGTTGACGCGTTAAACGCACAAATTTGCTGGTTGTTTGCTTTTACGATAACGCGTGACAAGTCATCATCTGCGTCTGTCGCACGAACGGTGATCGCAACGGTATTGCCTTCTTCAAACTTAGAGCCATTCGCTGGCGAAATAAAGCTCACTTCCGGGCTTACAAAGCTTGGCTCATCTTGAATAGAAACCGCAATACTGCGCTGCTCAACCAGTTGGTTGTTCTGGTCTAGCACCACCACTTTGAGGGCTGCGTTGCCCACTTCGCTTGGCGTCCAGGAGTGCGAGTATGTTGTTTGGGTCGGCGTGATATTCCGTTGACCAAGTTTGCGGTCGTTTGCCCAAAACTCAAGAGTGGAAATCGAATCGCCTTCAACACGCGCTTGGATTGTTGTCGCCTGATCGACGGTAAGCGTTTGACCTTGTGTTGGTGCGACAAACGCCAGTTCACGCACAACAGGATCAACAGGTGGCTCAACCTGCTTCTCTTTCACCGTGATGCTGACGGCTTGCTCTTGTTTTAGACCAGAGTGACTTTCCACCATCGCTTTAATCGTGTGTGGCCCCACACCCGCTGACAGCCAATTTGCTTGGAAAGGTGCTTGTGTTACACGTGCGACTTGTTGGTTGTCAACGAAGAAAGTCACCGCTTTAACAGTGGTGTTGGTTGCGGTTACGTTTGCGAGCATGGTAACGGTTTGACCTTCTTCAAACTCCGCGCCATTCATTGGTGAGGCGATTTTCAGAGAAAGTTCAGGATCCCCCACTTCACCTTCATCGTCAGCAATCAGACGAATGGTATCCTGTAGCAGAGTCATATCCAATACGCCGCTCACACCGATTGTGAGCACAATGCTCTGGCCTGAAGGCAGTTGAGATTTCACCCAGCTACCATTATCGAAACCCAAAGCCAGCGTGTTTTTGAACACATTACCTTGCGCATTGCTGGTGAAACTCATATTGGGGTAACTGATTCCGGCCGCCGACCAAGAAGGCGAGGACATCGTTAGGTTTGAATCAAACACAATTTTGGCATCGCGAAGTTCAATGGCGTTCGAGCCTGTATTGGTAAGGCTAACCTTGTAGGTGTTCCACCATTGGCTTTCGGAACCAACAATTGAAATCTCGCTGTTTACTGCCGCCTGTGCGACAGGAAAAGCCATACTCACTGCGAGCGCAAGGACAGTAGGCACTAACCTTAGAGCTTTATTATTCATAATTGGACAACTTTTTTATTGAAGAAAAATTAGAATCTTCATTATATAAATTTGCAAAAGAAATAAGGCACGCAACGCATGTAACAAAATATTTCTGAAAATACACATTTTAATCGAACGTAATTCATTAATATTTTCTCATCAAACTCACCATAGAAAATTAAACTTAGAGATTGCTTCCTATAAATTGAATGAATTGATAACCGATTGAAAATAATTTATTTCAAAACGACAACGAAAAATAACAATGTAAGAATATTCCCACATTGTTATTTTTCATTTTAAAATTACAGAGAAACATTTTGTTACAAGATGGGCGAATTGCAATCATTGATGATCAACTTGATTATCCAACGTTCTGATAATGACCACCAATACTGTCTATAACTTACTATTTTTAGAGCATTTATTCTTGATGAACAAGAGGAAAAAGCCGAGCCAATCGGCGATAAATAGGCTCGGCATTTCCCTACTTATCACACTCATAACTCAAGCATGAAGAATGAAGGAGGAGGAGGTCGAGGATTTAAACGACACTCGATGTTTCAAACTCTCGCAAAACTTGCACTAATGGTTTGGGTTTATAAACTCCAAAACCTTGCGCATAAGTAATATGCCATTGTTTAAGCATCTCAATGTGTTGTTCACTTTCGACAAATTCAGCCACGGTTTCCAAACCAATATCATTGGCGACATTGCTTATTGACTCAACAATTAATCTGTCGGTTTCATTGAACGGCAGATCTTTTATAAACTCCCCGTCTATTTTGACAATATCAAGCGGTAGACGCCTTAAATAAGCAAAGCTCGCGTAACCAGTACCGAAATCATCCAACGCAATTTTACACCCTGCAGTTCGCAGCACTTTGAGTGTTTCAATCGCCTGCTCTTCATTTTGCAGTGCAGAGGACTCGGTCACTTCAAAACATATTTTATCTAGGGGCACTCGGTACTGGTGCGCTTTTTCGATAATCCACGTACTCAAACCAGCCATCGCCAGTGATCGGGCGGTTAAGTTCACCGCACATTTTTCCACACGGCACCAATGACGCACTTGCTCGCTCAATAAACGGAATGTCTGCTCCACCACCCACTGATCTAACTGCACTTCTAACCCAAACTGGTTAATCAAAGGAAAGAACTCTGATGGCAGCAAACGGTTGTCCTGCGACGTTTTCACTCGCGTTAGCACTTCAAAGCTTAATTGCTGAGAACTAGGATCTGCCAATTTCATGTAGCGCTGGCAATAGAGTTCAAACTCGTTATTTTTAAATACGCGCTGAATGTAGGCGAGTTTGTCAATCTGAGATTCCGCGATCGCCTCACCATCAATCCAGTTCACTTGCTGATTGCTGCCTTGATGTTCACACAGATGCGAGACGACATCGGTCAAGTCTTCTCCGTGTTTTACCACGACACAATGCAGTGTCGGAGAAACCAGTGAGATCGACGTTCCTCGCCAATAAAACTGGAAATTGTCGAGCTGCTGAGCCATCTCCTCCACAAACGGTTTCATTCGTTCATCACCTTCAATAAATCCCAATACGCCAGTCGAAAATGGAGGGCGATAACACTTGGCGTTCTCATCTTGGTTTCGATTGACGAATTGAAAAATCTGTCTAATCAGTTGCGCTTTGCCATCGTGCCCTAACTCACTTAAACGAGACAACGTTGGTGACAAATCGAGATAAATCAACACGGCCTTGGGAATCGTCGTGAGGTCTTCCTCAAGTTGAGAGAGGTTAAACAACCCTGTGTAAGGGTCTATTCGCTCTGCACGAATCTGCTGTTGTGCCAGCTCATAGTGCTTTATCGCGTACCCACCGACAAAATAGCCCAATACCGTGACAACATTTAAAATCAACAATAAGCCAAAAAACTGCTCGTCCAGTATTTGATAGGTATTCACCCGATTAAGGCTGTCGTTCGCCATCACCAGGATGGCTAACGTTCCCATGAATAACGGGCGAATCAAGCCGTGCTTGCCAAACCCAACAATCACCAGTACCAACAAGACAAAGCAGGAAGAATAGAGCGTAAAGGAGCTAGGATGTTGAATTGCGACAGCCATCAATGAAAAACAGCACAACAGCCACAACCAATACGAAGGCGATGTTTTCGAAGAGCGTCGCAGTAACTTATCGAGAATCAGATATTCATGCCGTTCATTTTTGAGCAGCATGGCAAGCAAAATCACCAACGCTGGCGTCACCGTTAGCTGAGTCAATGCACTGCCTAACACCGAATAAAGCAAGAACTCGCGCGTCATATGCAGTTGTTCACTCAAAGCACTGATGACACTGATCATCAACGTACTCATCAATGGATAGAACAAGCCAAACGTCACCGAATAAGCCAACAGTCGCTTCATGGCTGAATAGCCTTCGAGACGTTTTTCTATTTGGATGAACAGCAGCGCAGTGGCAATCGGCAAAAGTGGCAACAACAGCGCGTACAAGAGTGCCACTTCGAATGGCCGACCAACGTGCAAATAATAACTGAAGAAAGCGAGAATAATCGGCAGCAGTACTTTAAGGTGAAACACCAATACAGCCGAAATCACGACAGACGCGACGAAAGAAATCAACTGATACTGTTCATGATGAATAGAGAATTGACTTGACGTCCAAAATGCCAGCAGGACAGCAAAGTAAGCGGCCACACCAATCCCAATATTGGGCAGTTTTACTATTTTTGGTTGCATGATTTAGCCTCTTATGAATGCTTACACATGATAACCAAGTTGAAGTGCAACCGCCACGTTATAAATAAGAACTCTATTTACAAAATCAACTTAAGCACTGAGTTTGTCGTAAGGTGATCATCCTCTGATGCAACAAGGATGTTGCACAAAACGTGTATTGTATGAAGTATGTCGAAAGGCTTGCTCAAAAGTTGCCTCTCCCCCTGCCATCGCCTTTACCTGACACATTGCTAGACCATACTCATTTGCACAATATACCCAAGCAACTTCAAGATGCAGGATTCAGATCTTAACTCACGTCTTGAGGTTGTTTGGGTATATCAACAGCCAAGGAAAGGACATGTTTCATCGACTCATATGCAGCTTAGCGCTAGGACTTTGCGCCGCAAGCACACTCGCACAATCACTGCCAGCCACTCATCACAATCTCACTTTTGAAGGGCGAAACAGCAAAAATTATCAAGACGGTTCCGTTGAGGTCAATTGGCCAGGTTCAACGCTGAAAACACGCTTCATCGGCAGCCACTTTGCCCTCACCATGCAAGGGAATGGCGACTATTTTGATGTATTGGTTGACGGTAAGCTGAGCAAAACACTGATGACGCAACCCAATGGCGTGACGGAAACCTTCGAGATCTTTGCATCGGAAAGCGCGCAACATGTGTTGCTCGAAGTGGTTAAACGAACTGAAAACTACGCCAGCATGAGCCGTTTTCTCTCGGTTGAACACAACGGTTCACTAGACGGAGTGTGGGGACATAAGCCGCATATTCTCTTTATTGGAGATTCCATCAGCGCTGGCTTTGGCAGTGAATCAGAAAAAAGGGAATGTACATGGGAAGAAGTCTACGCCACCTCCAATGCGCGTTTGGCTTTTCCTTACCAAACGGGCCAGCAGCTCAACACAACCATTACTCAGGTGTCGTTCTCTGGGTTAGGGTTAATTCGTAACTGGGGAGGAAACCAACCACACCATAACCTCACCACCTACACAGACAAAGTATCCGCAGTCTATGGGCTAACACTCGATTATGAAGACAAGTTTCCCAATCTGATTGTGGTGGAAGTGGGCACCAACGATTTTAGTACCGATCCGCAAGCCCATGAACCTTGGAGCAACATTGAAGAGGTCAAACAAGCGTGGACCGAACGTATGGTGGAATATGTGAGTGAGTTGAAACACCGCTATCATGAGGCGCCGATCATTCTCATGCCGCGTCCTGCGTACCCGTATGACTACATTATTCCTGCAACTCAGGACGCCATAGAAACCTTGGCACAACAAGAGATCCATCAGGTTTATAGCCATACCTTTGTTTCACCACTTGAAGGCTGCATCTGGCACCCTACGGCGCAAGAACACCGCGAGATTGCCACACAACTTTCACAGTTTATTCGTCAACAAGCACTTTTGACGCCCCCATACTAATGGATAAATCAACGCTCACAGCCGCGAGAGACGTGGTTGTGAGCTTACTGCTCCTCCGCACCACCAGCCTGCTAAATCAAGAGTTTATTTTTCCATTAAAGCCGCAAAATAGTCGTCAATTAACTGGAAGTAACTGCCATCTTGTTTCATCTTGAGCAGCTCCAAGTCAAAGCGTTGGCGCAGTTCACTATGCTGATTTTGCTTGGAAAACGCGATGTAGCTGAGGGTGGTTTGCATCGGTGGCATCAGAATCTCAAGTTGTTGCGACAGCCCTAAAGAGGCAATCACGCTTCGCGCACCAAACTCATTAGACACCCACAAATCAACACGGCCTGCACTGAGCATCAGCGCACACTGCTCAGCGGAATTTTGCCGTATCACCGATTTAAACTGATTGGTATTGATCGCGCCATCCATGATCGCCCCATAGCTGACTTTGTTCACCACACACAATGTCCGTTGTTTGAAGGCTCTTTGCTCAATCTGGCTAGCATCAACAGGCCCGTTGTCCATCTGAATTAAACTGATATTTTGCCTGAACAGTACTTGTTCACTGAAATCAGCAAAACGTTCCCTCTGCTCGGTTTTAAAAATAGTAAAAATGGCATCTGCTTGGCCCGATTCAACATAGTTCAATGCTCTTGCCCAAGGCAGCACGGTGATTTTTATCGGCTGTTGCAGTTTAGCAAAGGCATGTTCTACCAAAGTGACCGCAACGCCCGAAACCACATCGTCTCGTGTTTCTATGTAAGGCGGGTACTCTAGTGTGACGATTTCTAACACACGCTTTTCATTCGCCATCGCGCCAAACGACAGCCACACTGAGATAATCAATAGGAATTTATTTTTCACGATGATCTCCCTACATCGGATTTACCTATATCAACAATATATACAATCGATTTTATTGTTGCGTAATACCTAATTAATCTGTGGACATTGCCGGAGCAACATTGTGCATTGTTAGTCGTGCTTGTCCGAAAACCCGTTGCTCCGGCTTTTTTATCCTTTTTGTTATTGCAGGAGTACTAAGATGAATTTCTTTCAACTATTTGATACTGAAGAACTGTTTATTTTTTATGGTTAAAGCAAAAAATAAACGAATAAAATAGGTTTAGCGCTAACTCTTTGTTTTGTCGCACACAAGAACAAACAAGACACCAATCACAAAAATAGGCCAATTTGATTATTATTTAATCAATTACTACTTTTCTATTATTAACGCCCAAAAGAAGAGTAGCTGCAGTGAAAAGTTTAAAAGTCGTCTTTCTGCTTCAAGTCATATTTGCAGTGACACTGGTGTTACTTGTTTCCGCTTTCATCAAGTATCAAGATTTTAAGCAAAGCCTCACCGCCGATCTGCATACCAGTGTACAAAACACCAGCCAGCGCATGTCCGTCAGCTTACCTAGAGCAGTATGGGATTTCGACCTCGACACGGCGCGCACTGCCATTTCTGCCGAACTCAATCTTCCTGAAATATCAGCGATTCAATTGACCGATACCCAAGGGGCAGAACTGCTGTTTTTGAGATTAGAGGGGCAAGGGGAAAACAAAAAACTCACCGATGTCAAAAACAAACAACGCTATTCTGAACAACAGAGCTTGTCACGCGAGTTAACCTTTCTCGATTATGGCGAAGAAAAGCCGGTCGGTACGGTGAAAGTCTTTTTTGACACGGCCATTTTGGAACAAAAACTGCGTGAGTCCCTATTACTCAACATCATTGAGCTCGTCGTTTTAGATCTGATCATTTCCATCGTTATTGTCGCGGTACTCGCGGCCACTGTGCTACGGCCAATTCGTCAGTTGACGGAGGTCATTCACGACCTCTCTTCTGGGGATGGCGATTTATCCAACAAGCTCGCACCAGCCCGTTTCAAAGAGTTTGATGACATTACCGATGGTATCAACACCTTCACTGAATCGCTTCGCGTGATTGTGCAAGACGTCAGTTTGTCATCGGTGACGTTGGAAGAGAAAGCCCGCGCTAACGGTACAGCGGCCAGAACCAATGCCGACAAGCTTAACCAGCAACGCCACCAGCTGACGACCGTCGCCGCCGCCGCGACAGAGCTAAACCATTCGGTCTCTATCGTTGCCGATACAGCGGCGCAAACCGCTGACCAAGCCCATACCGCGACCGATCTTACCCACAGCGTTAATGAGGCGATCGAAAAATCTGCCAGCGAAATTGTCAATATGCGTGAAGAAATGGATCACGTGAATCAAGAAATGCACATTCTTGTTGGAGAAGGTGACAAGATCACCACCGTCCTCAATGTCATCAACGACATTTCTGAGCAGACCAACCTGCTGGCGCTCAATGCGGCAATTGAAGCGGCCCGAGCAGGTGAACAGGGCCGAGGCTTCGCGGTCGTCGCCGATGAAGTGCGTAATTTGGCAGTGAAAACCAGTCAATCCACCGAACAGATCCAAAAGAACATCGTTGCTTTGGGCAACGCCACCAACTCGGTAGAACAAGAGCTGAGCCGTATCGCCTCGTTGCTGGAAAAGACCGCCAGTCGTGTGAGTGAATCGCAACACTCGGTCAATCAAGTACAGGAGTTGATCAGCATTATCTCGGATCGCAATGGGCAAATATCCCAAGCCACCGAGGAACAAAGGCAAGCTGTGGAAGAGATCAGCCAAGCGATCGTCGAAGCGTCTGAAGCTTCCAATGATGTTTCCTCAGGAGCGGTCCAAACCGCGCAACGAACAGAAGAGGTGCTCAGCCTGAGTAAAAACATCGCACAGCACATGAAAAAATTCAGAACCTAGCTCATGGATGGCTGTGGAACATCCTAAGCCCCAAAACAATAGGCCAGATTGGATAAACCAAAGAGGATAACTCATGAATAAGCTCTTATTTGTTGTGACAACTCTATTGCTCTCTTTTTTGAGTCACGCAGCAACCATCACTGCCGCCCAAGACCCTTGGGCTCCGTTTGTGCAACAAAACAACGCCAACCCAGGTATTTCGGTGGAAATTGTTATCGAAGCCTTTAAAACCCAAGGGCACGATGTGGATTTTAAAATCATGCCGTGGACCAGAGCCTTGAATGAAGTCAAAGACGGACGGGTTGATGTCCTTGTCGCCACTTGGTTTACCCAAGAACGCACCTCATACCTCAACTACAGTCAGCCCTATCTGGAAAATTCACTCAAGTTTATCAAACGCAGTGGTGATGGATTTGAATACAATGGCATGGACAGTTTAAGTGGAAAAAACGTTGGTATTATTCGCAACTACGGTTATGGGGACGAGTTCCTAAAAGCCACTAATTTCAACAAACCCGAAGCGAACGACTTGGTGGCAAACGCAAAAAAATTGCTGGCCAAACGCATTGATTTAACCTTGGAAGATGAACTGGTGGCTAAAGCCACTCTGTCCGGTGCGGGCATGAATTTAAGTGATTTTGACTTTACCAATAACGCCCTTTCAGTCAATCCATTACACGTTACGTCAGGTTTAGCCAACGCCAAAAATGGTGAAATTATTGAGGCATTTAATAAGGGTCTCGCAGAGATCAAAGCAAACGGCACCTTTGACAAAATCCTGATGAAATACGGCATCCAATAACTTGCCTTTCACGCCAACAAAACGCAAACAGCCCAGATCACTCTGGGCTGTTATTGAACTTCTTAGTAAAGCTCACGTTTATAGTGCGATCTCACCACCGTCTTCGCGGCGAATCACCACCGTCGCTGCACGTGGGCGCAAGGTCATACCTGCTGGCGTTTCTTCAGCCGCATTATCGCTGTATGGCCAATTGCCTGGATGTTGGATATTCACAAACAGCGATTTGTAATCTGGACTGATGGCAAAGCCAGTCACTTCACAACCATTCGGTCCAACAAAGAAGCGTTTCAACTGCGCTTGGTTAGACGCATTGACTTGTGTTTGCGCGCCCGTTTCATCCACCATGCGTGAAGGCACCACCGCCAACATTTGATCGTTGGTATAACTGGTCACTTCACCCGCACCGTTATCGGTTTGAATCCACAAGATCCCGCGGCCGTCAAACGCCAAACCATCAGGGCTGGCAAACTGGTTTAAATCGGTTAACCCAGAACGGTTTGTTTCTGCATCGCCGTTCGCTGGTGAACCAAAGACAAAGATATCCCAACTAAATTCTGTGGCACTCGCCCCTTCATCCCAACGAATCACATGACCAAACTTGTTGTTTAGGCGTGGGTTGGCCGGGTTCGCTTCGGTACGTTTGCTGTTGTTGGTCAGCGTGAGGTATACCGTACCCGTAAATGGATCTACCGTGCACCACTCAGGTCTATCCATTGGCGTAGCACCAACCAGATCTGCCGCACCCGCGGTGTTTAAAATAATGTCCGCCAGCGTTGAAAAATGGTCGGCCAAAGTACCGCCCGAGATGGTCACACTGCTTAAAGTGAGTGGCAACCAAGAGCCACTGCCATCTTCATTAAAACGCGCGACATACAAGATTCCTTCGTCCATGTACTTGTCTCCGGTCGCTAAACGGTGGCTTGGATTGGCGTCGCTAGCATCCCACAACGCTTTTGATTCAAACTTGTAGAGGTATTCAAAACGAGAATCGTGGCCGGAATAAAACACCACCGGCTTGCCCGCAACAAGCTTGCCAAAGGTACACCCTTCATGGCGAAAACGGCCCAGTGCCGTGCGTTTTTTCGCGCGTGAATTGGCGGTGTAAGGGTCAATTTCCACAATATAGCCGTGACCATTGGCTTCATTACGATAATCATCTTGCGCAGAGGCGCCCGTTGGCAACAAGTTGAATCGGGTGAACTCGTCTAAACGCTCCTCGGCATCGCCTGCCAACGTTTCCCATGCATAACGAGTGGTACCGGAACCATCAATACCAATGCGATCTTGTTCTGCGGTACGCGTTCCTGTGTTAATGAAATAGCCAGGCCAGTTTTCTTCACACGTAAGGTAAGTGCCCCAAGGGGTATAACCGTTGCCGCAGTTGTTCAGTGTGCCGCGCGCCTGACTGCCGTCGGGTGAAAAACGGGTAACGAGGTGAGAGGAATAAGCCATTGGGCCTGAGATGTCCATGACCGTTGCACCGGTATAACGGCGATTCAATGGATCACTGTCGACCATTTTCCACACATCATTGTCGAGTTGGATTCGAACCACTGAGACCCCGTGAGCGTTGATCTCTTTACGTACTTCATCAACAACAGTACGCGCACCGTTAAGCACCGTCGGACCCGCTGGATGCAAAGCCGCGAGATCGATGTACTCGTGGTTCACGCACAGCAAACCGTCGTTTGGATTGCCATTGATCGGGAAGAAATGCATGCCATCATGGTGCATGCCCAATGCATTGAGTTGGTCTTCTGCGGTGTTGCTGCCATCCGCTTGCCACGCGCTGGCATTGCCATTTAAAGGTGTACCCCATGGCACCAACACTTGTGCTTTGTAGCCATTTGGAACGCTCACGGCATCGGTGAGTGATCCTGCAATAGAGTCAAAATTCAAAACAGCTTGAGATTGAGTACCAGAAGCACCACCTGCGACACTTCCGCTGTTTGAAGAGCTGTTGCAACCGGCGAGGCCAAATGCGCCAAAGGCTGTCATAGCACTAATGCCTAAACCACCTTTCAAAATGTTGCGACGGGATAAACTCGCTTCTAACACCTCCTCAAAAGGTTTGTTTTTGCTTTGGTTGTAGCGAGTCGCGTCGAAGGTTTCCTTACTCATGATGTTTATCTCTTGGGTTAATGAAGTTGAGCGCGACCCAAGATAGGCTAGAAAAATGACAAAACAGGTCTATCTTTATGAATGTTTTGTTGTGTTTGTGTTGTCAGTTGGTCAATTCATTGAATATTGACGCAATTGTATTTGGTTTCATGGGCAATCAAGAGTATAAAGAGCTCGCCTATGCTTGAGGTCGTCATCTTTTAAGTCTAGAACTTCCCCCTAGAGTTGCTGAGTGAAACGCAACACAAGCAAGCACATTTTAGTCAATATAAATCGAGAGAAGACCATGAAACTAGATAAAGTGGAAAACAAAAATCGCCGCCTACGTAAAAAACTCTTTTTAGGTGAATTCGCTATTCTCGGTTTCGAGATCAGCTGTGAAACCGATATTCACGACTTTAATCGTTACGACGTGTTCGTTGATGACTTCATTGATTTTATTGACGCAAAAGGCCTGTGTTTTGGTGGTGGCGGTCTTGAGCACTTTGAAGGTTTCATCTGTGCGAAAGAGCGTTACGAAAGCGCAACTGAAGAACAGCGCGCCGCCGTTGTAGAATGGTTGAACGCACGTGCAGAAGTGAAATCTGTATTGGTAAGTGACCTAGCAGATGCGAACTACTTATAATTCGCAGCGGAATGAAGAAACGGCCCATGATGGGCCGTTTTTGTTTTGGCTTAAAGTGTTTGATCGTTTTCACTCACTAGGGTAACCACCCTGTCATCATACAGATGAAAAAAAGCCGTAAACCGCTTCTGAAGCATGTTTTGTTCTGCCCCTCGACACAAACGTAACGTCAGCTTACCGCGATGAAGATCGATCTCCTCTACGTAGGAATGGGCGAATTCCAAGTAACGACCGACTGTCGGATAAATCGCTTTAAATAAGCTTTCTTTGGCAGAAAAAATCAAGGTCACCAAACGATGGATTGGCCAATCCGTCGATGCCACCAAAGCCCGCTCTTGTGGTATCACCAAAATCAGCGGCATAATTTCCTTTGCTGCACGTTCACTTACAAACTTCTCCATATCAATACCAAGTTTTGCATGTTTGTGCATTTTTCTTGCCACACAAACCGCAGTGTGATTGGTATGCGATATGCTGCCAAGCCAGCCTGACGGCCATTGCGGTGCTCGGTGTTCCCCCACCAAAACATGATATGAAGGACTTTTAAGCGCCACTAACGCATCACGCGCGACCACGCGCCCAGCCACAAACTCCGCCCGACGCTTGCTACTTGCCTGCTGCAGTGAATCTGGCAACGCGATCTGCCACGCTTGCGCACTGTTGGGCAGAAAGCTAGACGCCTCAAACTGACGTTGCCAAACCGTGTATCCGCCTAAACTCAATGTGGTGGGTTCTGAGATCCACATCGGTTTACGCACCTTTATGTGCCAGACAGGCTGTTGCCTCTAACACCGCCACTTGTTCTTGTAGCTGATCCAAATCCTGATCCTGCGCGACACACTCAGCGAACACCTCAAACAAGCGACGATTGACGTCCGAAAGCAGTGTCACTTGAGCTGGACTGTAATTTTTGTTCATGTAACTCATCATCACGCGCAGAGTTTGCTCGCCATCAATGCTCTCTTCCATGACTTCAAACTGCAGCCCCAAACCCGATTCACTTTTGTCTGGATCAACTTGCTGGAAGCGGACACGCTCGTTTTCAGACAGTTCAAACGCACCATGAAACTTGTTCTTGGCGTGCAATTGAATGAAGACTTCAAACATATGTCCTTCGGTGCCGTGGTCAACCCCTTTTAAGCCCTCTTCAATCAGATCAATAGGAATATCCGTGTAAGACATAGAGTCATTGATGCTGTTTTTTACCTGCTCAATCAACTGCCAGATGGATTTGACCCCAGCGAAATCGACCAATTGCACGCCTAGCGTAGTGAAATACCCGACCGTATCAAAATAGTCTGCATCCAAACGGCCAGCGGCAGGTGTGCCGACGATCAGCTTTTCAGGCGCACCCAGTAAGCGTAATGAAGCGGTAATAGCGGCATACACCACGTTGAACAACGACGCACTGCGCGCTTTAGCCAAAACATACAGCTGGCGACTGACGCGCTGAGGAATTTTTATTTCTACCCAACCGCCTTCACCACATTCGACCTGTTGTTCAACACTTAACGGATGATGAGCGGGAAAGATCGGCTCCGCCCAAGGCAGCCCTTCAAATTTGTTCAGCCAGTAGGATAAATGCGCTTGGTTAACATCGGAAGCACGTTGTTTTCTGGCGAACTCATGGAACGGTCGTGGCTGCATTGGCCACTGCGGTTCGCGACCTTGAACATAACACCGATAAGCCAGCGCCAATTCATCCATCATGGTGTTCAACGACCACTCATCCAGTACGATGTGGTGGAACAGCAGAGACAAGTACTGGGCTCCGTCAGCATCGTCCGTCACAAACCTCAGCCGCAGGGGCAATTCGTTGTCCAGATCAAACGCGTACTCGGCTTCTTGCGCCAAAAGGTCGTTAATCGGCAATCCTTCACTTTGCTGCGAGGTCCAAAACCATTGATAGTCTGCCAGTTTTTCTACCGGAATCACTTGTTGATATGGCTGGTTGTCTTCGGTGGAAAATCGCGTACGCAGCCCAGTGTGGCGCAGCAAAATTGCATGGAAAGCCCGGCCAAATGCCGCTTCATCAACACGATCCAAAAACTTCAGCGCAAACGGCAAATTGAAGATATTGTTGAGACCAACGCTGGCGTATTTGCTCATCGCTTTCCACAAAGAATTTTGTGCCAATGACAAAGGCGCTTTGTCCAATGCGATGGGGTTGCGCTGCGATGGTACTGCTGCCTTGGCGTCGAAGTGAGACGGCTGATGCACTATCGCCTGATATACTCTCGCCTGTTGCGCCAACTGTTTCGCACTCGGGAAGCTGAACATGTCGTTGATGTGGATTTCTATGCCATGATCCGATAGCAGTCGACCAATCACTCTGGTCGCGATGAGGGAGTGGCCACCAAAATCAAAAAAGTCATCGTCAGCTGCCATCGTTTGACTCGCAAGCGCCGTACGAAACTCTGCCAAGATCGCCGCTTCCACCGCAGCTTGCGTTTGCTCATGAGTTTGCATCGTGGTGTTACTGATGTTTGCTGGCTCGCGGTTGTCAGACTCATGCAAATGCAACGATCTGGCGGCTTTGCCTCCAATCAGGGCGACAAACTGCTCAAGCATAAAGGCGCCAATGTGTGGCGATGCATCAGCGGCCAGTGTTAGCTCCAGCACCAATGCTCCCTGACAATTGAGACCCACACCTAACGTTACCGCAAACTTGGGATGTGCCGCGGCAAACAAACGCTTTTCGGCGTTGACCTGATCCAATTGCAGATGCACCGAAGGGTCCACCAGCCAAGTAACGAGGGCTGCCCCTTGTTGACCATGATAGGAGGCTGAATAATGTTCGCGGCTTAGGTTGAGCTGCGCCAGTATTTCCGCACTGCTGCGCTCAATCGGGGCGAATACATCAGTGACCTTAACCGCGATTAACCCCGTTTCAATCATCGCGCCATTAAGCTCAAACGCTCGACGTTCCACATCATAAGGCAGATATAAGTCGAACTGTTGAGCGTGGGCGTTGACCGCTAAATAGCGAGCAAACAGTGCGGCAATGACAGAAAGCACCTCTTTTTTATTCGGTTGAGACACCCCATAGTCATCCAGCACACTGCCTTGTAGAGAAACACGATACTTACGAGCAAGTAACGAGCGCTCGGGTGAATGCGTTGGCGTCGCTGGCCAACTTTGCTCGATCACAATGTCAGGCTGCGCACTTTGCAACCATGCAAAGCAAGTATTGCCGATATCCCTTTGAGGGGTGAGAGGCGTATAGCCGACATGAGCACTTCGGCCCGGTGAAGCCCCTTCCCAATCGCGCTTCAACGACGGCTGGTTGTAGCGCGCACTCAAACGCTGGAACACACTTTGCCAATCCATTCGCTCACTGAGGATCTGGTGCGTCACGACGCCAAGCACGACACCGTCAATGTCACCGCTGTACAAGACAAAACGAATCGGCGCATCGTCATCTAGGGCTATGGGTTGGTTTTGCAACGCCATTAAATGCTGCATCGCCTGTTCGAGTGAAACAACATTCTCGATATCAACACGGAGTAAACTCGCTTCAACCCCTTGCTTAGTCAGACCTAACGCGTCATTAAACAGGTAGCGCTGATTGAAAATGGGAAAATCTTGCGACAACTGAGAAAGCGCAGCCACCAATTTACCCATGTTCACTTCACCAGTCAGATAGTAAGCGGAAGCATACTGGCTACGTCCATCACCATGTTGTTGGTGATACAGCCAAACTCGTTGCTCAAACTCGCTCACGCTAAGCGATGGCTCGATGGTTTGTTGTGGGATACCGTCTCGATAGGCTTCCAGCTTGGAAACATCCAGGTTAAGCGTCATATTCCTTTCTCCAAAAGGCGCCATTGCGCCATTTCACGGCGATAAAATCGGTTAATAAATTAAGGCTGGCTATGCGAGTAAAGCCGCAACCTGTTGCGCAGATTGACAGCGAAGCAACTGCGAGGCGCTCAACTGGCTAGCAAAGCGTTGATTCAAAAGTGAAGCAATGCTGACAAGGTGAGACGGAAGTAATCCCCTCGACAAAAATGCCAACTCTTGCGCATCATCGAAAGGCTCATCTGTCGCGATCACTTGGCGATAAATCTGTTCAATCTGTGCAAGTAGAGTTGGCTTCAGCACCTCCCCTTGCTCACGCTTGGTATGCATGGTGGATTTGCTTGGCAGTAAAGAGGCCGCCACTTGCGCTTGGCACTGCTTTCTATCGACTTTGCCATTGGCGGAAAGAGGCAGAACGGTCATCGGCATAAAGTGGGTTGGGATGTGCGATTGAGGTAAACATTGCTGAGCAAACTGGCGCAGTTGCTGAGCAGTCAGCGGCTTATCTGAATTCAGAGTAAAGAGCGCCGCCAAAGCACTATCCCCATTGCCATCGAGATGATCGACGACAACCGCATTGGCGATCAAAGGATGCTTCAACAGCTCTTTTTCAATATCCGGCAAAGAGACTCGCACCCCGCGAACTTTGACATAACCATTCACTCGGCTAGCGAAAATGATGTTGCCATCTTGTCGGTAGTAACCTTGGTCACCGGTTCGAAACGCGCGTACAGGCTCGCCACGATCATCATAGATGGTGACAAAATCCGTCTGCTTCAGTTCGCCGTTTTCTAAATAGCCTTGCGCTAAGTTCACCCCGACAGTGTAAATGCGCCCGACCACCCCTTGAGGCACATGCTGCTGCCTCTCATCCAAAATGAAATAGCGATTCCCCGGCAGTGGCCGTCCATAAGGAATGGTCGACACATCCGCATCCGTCAGTTCATGCCAAATACTCCAAATGGTGGTTTCTGTCGGTCCGCCAAGCGAAATCAGACGGGTCGAACTCTCCAGTGCACGGAGTTGAGCAATGGTCGCTGGTTTAATGTAGTCGCCACCTTGGGCAACCAAACGCAGCGATTGCAGTTGCGAGCCTTGCGTGCAAGAAAGCAGCATTTCCAAAATCGCCGGCACTGACACCCAAATCGTCACCTTATGCTGCTCGATCAATTGGTTCCATTTCAACGCGTCTTTTTCACCATCGGCGCCAGGAAGCACCAGCGTCGCCCCGGAGCTAAAAGCCGCAAACACGTCAAACACCGACATATCGTGGTGATACGGTGTCACGGACATGATCACATCCTGAGACGAAATCGACCACTCACGGCAGGTTTGACCAATGACATTGGACGTCGCTTGATTATTGACCACCACGCATTTCGGCTTGCCAGTGGTGCCTGAGGTATACAGATAGTAGGCCGTTTGGGTGCTTTGACTTAAACGCGACAACTGTTCATAACTCGGCAACGGAGCCTCACTTGCGATGGGGCAGAGGAGCTCTGAGAAGGTGACGGATTCCACAACGTCACCGTGTTGCGTGACCACCAGTTCCGCGTTGCAATTGCTGAGCAAATAAGCCAATCGGTCATGAGGTGAGGAGGCATCAATGGGTACCCATACCATGCCCGACAGTGAGCATGCCAACGTCATCACCAAGTGCTCCACACTTCGTGGAAGACAGATAGCCACCACGCTGCCTTGCTGCAACCCTCTGGCATTAAGGTGGCGCATTACACAAGTGACTTTCGAGCCCAATTCTGCATACGAAACCGCGGTTTCACCACAAATGATCGCCGTTTTTTCATTGGTTTCATCAAACAGTTGACGCGCAATGTGCGACAAGAAATCCGAAGGGTAACAGTGCGTTTCATCGCTATTGAGGCGATAGTGGGAAAGATCAAGAAAAGACGAGGTTGGCAAGAGTCCTTGCTGGGATTCAGACAGTTGTCGCAACAGCGTTTTGAGCGCATTGAGAATATCGCACACAACGTTCGTCTCCAGCGCATCCACCGCGTAATCGAAGCTGATAATGAGATTTTTCTGCTCATCGTAAGTCAGTCGGATGTCCAATGCCATTTGTGGTGTCTGAGTCACCCCAGAAAAAAGCGCCACATCGTCGGTTTCTTTGAGCGTCTGCCACGATAAGCCATTAGTGATCACCACAGGCAAAGCTAATGCAGGTGAAGAGCCATTCATCAATAGGCGGTTTACGTCCACCCCTGAAAAATCGAGGTGTTCCAGCGCTTCCAGTATATCCGATTGCAAATCAAGTGCTTGACTCAGCACAGAGGCGTCCGATTTGTCATGCTCCAAAATCACAAAAGTCGATTCATTGCCCGCCAACTCATCTTGCTGCGGTATCACCACCGGAAAACCAATTCGCATACCATTTTCGGTTGTCCAGCAAGCCAACACTTGCACAATAGCGGCAGTCAACAATGAGTTGACGAACAGACCATTTTCCGCCCCCATCTGGGTCAGTTGTTGCAGCTCAGAACGGCGAATTTGCAAGCTTTCTCGCGCATAACGAGAAGTGCGGATGGTCTCCAGCGGTTGCTTCCAAGGCAATGCTGGAGGCAAGCAGTCACGATGCAATTTTTCTTGCCAATAGCGTTCGTCTTGCGCTCGTTTCGCAGTATCTATGACGGCACCTTGACGCTTTGGTGAGCGAGGAGCCATCAAACCTTGAATGCCATCTTCTTGCTGACCAAGCAGCGCTGCGAGAATGATCGAATGACTGCGCCCATCAACAATCAAGGCATCAAAGCTGGTGAAAATAATGGTGTTTATTCGACTGGCGTACTCTGGGGGTAATTGAACGACACACACTTCCCAAGGCGAACCGCTTAAATCGTGCATTTTATGTCGATAGTGCTCGCGAAGTGGCTCCACCGCTAAAAGTGCTTTTTCACGAGAAAGGTGCTGAAAATCAAACGTTTTTAAATTGAGTTCAATAATGGGAGAAACAAACTGCAGCAATTTATCTTGATCGATGTGCGTCCTCAATGCCGGGATCTGTTCAACCAAGCGGGTGAGATTTTCTCGCACCGTCTCAGTTGCCAAGTTGCCGCGATATTCGCGAAACTCATGCATCGCAACGCCACCTAAGGCAATTTGAGTTGAACGCCCCAACAAATACGATTTCTGCAAGTTACTCAATGGCGTCGCCGCTATATCTTCCGACTTGGATAGCCCCAATGCTGCGTCTAGCTGTTCGAGCGTCTGATGCATGATTTGTGGGAACGTCGCAAGGCGACGAATCAACGCAACGTAATGAGCAAACATGGGCTCAATCACCTCTTGCTCCAAGAGATCCGCGCGAACATCCCAGTTAGCCAAAATGCCGCCATAAGCAGGGGCAATCTGCGCATCTAGCGTTACCTGTGCCCCTTGCGAAATCACCCAATTCATGTGGCCTAAACTGTCCGTCACTCGCTGAGAAAAGAGCTCGCCACCGTCGATATCCATACCGGAAGTAAACACCACGGGCGAGCGTTGCACCTGACCCGCCAAGCGTGACAAATCACGCATGACCTGCACACCTGAGTATGTTTCATGGCTCAGCAACAGGTTCAGTTGGCTCGCTACTTGGCGGCAATGCGACAGCAGCGTCTGTGTTTTGTCGACGTGAGCACCAAAGATCAGTAAGTTGGAAAAATCGCCTACGCACTGCTCTATCTGAGGATCATAAATACCACGGTGAAAAGTCGGTACGTTTAATCGGAAACGATGCTCACGCGCACCAGTGGCAATCACTTGCGAAAACAGGGCAAGAAATAGCTGTGTTAACGTGAGATGGTGCTCTTTCGCCAATGCCTCCAACGCAACGCGCTCTTGATGGGTAAACTGATGCGCCAAGCGCTGAGTTTGTGGACGAGCTTCGTTACCATGGCAGGACAAATACGGCAATGGAGGTTCAGGGGGCAATGATAATAAACGTGTTTGCCACCACTGTTTATCGCTGGCCTTGCGCTGTGCTAAATAGCGATCCGTTTGCTGATGGTCAAGGTAATGAAAATAGGTTAGCTGAGGCTCTTCGCTCACGGCTAAATCGGATTCTTGTGCAGACAGATAAAGTCGCGCTAAGTCTTCGACCACAATTCGGAAACTCTGCGCATCGCACGCAATCATATCCGCATCAATGTGCAATCGATGCTCATTATTGGCGAGCAAGGTCACACTGATCTCGATGGGGCTACTTTGATTCAAATCCAAGATTTGGTGGCTCATTCGCTCTCGCTTGTTATGCAAGAATTGCTCGGCCTCTTGCTTGGAATAGCGCGTAATGTCTTCCACCGTCAGTTGGTGACAAGCAGAAAGAGGGAGAATGTGTTGTTGCCCCTCTGCAGTGATCGTTAAACGCAACATGGGATGTTTCGCATACAGTGCCCGCACCGCCATTGATAACGCTTCGCGATTTAAATCTTGTCCATCGAACTCGGCATAGAGATGGGCAGCCAAGCCTTCCATCGCATTGCCTTTTTGCCTTCCTAACCAATAAGCGGCCTGCATTGCCGTCATTTCTTTCATGTTAAAATCCAAACATAGTCCATTCACTTCGCCTGTCGGTCTGTCGGCGCACAATTTGATAGCATTTTGCCACCCAAATTTACATTAATAATAATCATTATCATTTGCATGTAAAGCATTTAAAATGTCAAACAACGGTGCTTGTAGTGAAAGAATGTCAGTTCATCTTGTTGATTTTACTGGTTAGCATAGGGTGACTTGAGCAAGATTTCGGCTTGACATATCGATTCCTCTTTCTTAATAATCCCGCCATTAACGATAATAATTATCATTACATAATTTATTTTTAAAACTCAGTTACCGATTATGGCTCAGGGGGAAACATGCCTACGCTCAGCAAATTGATTCACTCCACTCCTTGTGGAACACTCCCTTCTGTGGAAGAGATCATTCAACATGCCTCACTGGACGAAGAGAGCGAAGCGTTTATTCGACAACGCCGCCAAGAGATCACTCGAATTCTGAATGGCCAAGACCCTCGATTACTGGTGATCATCGGCCCATGCTCAATTCACGATCCACAAGCAGGCCTTGAATATGCGCAGAAACTGGCCAACATTCAGCGTCAGCATGAAAAGCAACTTCTGATTGTGATGCGTACTTACTTTGAAAAACCACGCACACGCGCCGGATGGAAAGGGCTGATCGTCGATCCCGATCTCGATAACAGCCACGACATGAATAAAGGGTTGCTGCTCGCTCGACAATTCTTACAGCAAGTCATCAAGCTCGGCCTCGCGACGGCAACCGAGTATTTAGACACCACGACTTACCCCTATATTTCTGACCTAATTTGCTGGGGTGCCATTGGCGCACGGACAACTGAATCTCAAATTCACCGCCAAATGGCCTCGGCACTTCCCTGCCCTATTGGTTTCAAAAACGGGACCGACGGCAATGTTGATATCGCTATCGACGCGATACACGCGGCAAACTCACCCCATCTCATCTGTGTGCCAGGATTTGGGGCACGTACTCTCACCGCCATCAGCCATGGTAACCCCAATGGCCATATCATTTTGCGAGGTGGCAAAAAGCCTAACTACACCACCGAGCATGTTTGCCAAGTGAGCCAACAACTGGAAGCCAACGATCTTAACCCGCGCCTGATCATCGATTGTAGCCATGGCAATAGCCTGAAAGTGGCAAAGAACCAACTCGATGTGGCGAGAAACATCGCCTGTCAGTTGATCGACGGGGAAAAGTGCATTGCTGGCGTGATGGCGGAAAGCTTCTTGGTTGCAGGCGCACAAAAGATCTCCGATCGTCCGTTGGTCAAAGGCATGTCGATTACTGATGAATGTTTGGGTTGGGAAGAGACGGAAAGTATTCTCAATATTTTTGCGGAAGCGGTGAATGTCGTGATGATGGAGCACTTTTCCACCGTTGCCTAAATCACCAATGGACAGCGGGTTCGTTGAGATGGTTTAGGTCAAAATGATAGAGATAGAGATGTAGGAAGGTGGGGACTAGGGACTAGAGACTAGAGACTAGGGACTAGGGACTAGGGACTAGGGACTAGCAAACTAGAAAACTAGAAAACTAGAAAACTAGAAAACTAGAAAACTAGAAAACTAGAAAACTAGAAAACTAGAAAACTAGAAAACTAGCAACCATATCAAAGGAATGGTAACCATCCACCATTCCTTTTCTTTTACTTCGGCAAGTTATTAATTATCCCAGCAATTAATTATCCAATGTCGCACCGCCATCGACTCTGAGATCGTGCAAGGTAATGTGCCCTGCGTGCTCGGAAAGTAAAAACAGTACCGACCGAGCGATGTCTTGTGGCTCAGCCATTTTTCTTAACGGGATTCCCAAACGAAACTGCTCTAAATTCCCTGCAATGACTTGAGGTTCACCGTATTCTTCCGACCACAATTGCATCTGCATGTCTGTGCGCGTTGAACCGGGGCTGACGATATTGCAGCGTACCCCATATTCCGCCAACTCCATTCCCATCGATTTAACCAACATGTGCAACGCCGCCTTAGATGCCCCATAAGCCCCCATATTTGGACGAGGTGTATTGGCCGCATTAGAACCAACAATCACCATACTGCCTGCGCGTCGTGCTTTCATTCCTTCTGCCAAGACCTGCATCACCGCCAAGGTACCAAACGTGTTCACATTGAAAGTGTGCTCAATTTGAGCCAGAGGCATGCTCGCAATGGCGCCAAGATGCAACACGCCCGCACAACACACCAGGTGATCAAACGGGCCATGTTGTTCAACCATTTGCGCCACACGACAAGCAACAGACTCCGGCTGAGAAAGATCTAAGTGATAGCAAAATAACTGCTCGCGATAGCGGTTCATCAATGCGTCACTGTCTGCCTTGAGTCGTACTTCATCGATGTCCGTGGCGACCACTCGAGCACCCGCTTCAAGTAGATGCTGCATCACACTGAAACCAATGCCTTTCGCCGCACCAGTCAGAAAAACCGTTTGTTTTTCAAGAAATTGGTTAAACATAAAAAACGTTATCTCTTTAATCTGTGTCCACTTATCCCGTCATGGATATCTGCACCCATGCTATAAATTCGTGATTTAATGCACAAAAACAAACTTAGATATTAATGATAATTATTATCGTTAGCATTTAAATCATGATAACTGTAATCTTACTCCACTGAATAAGCAACCTATACCCAACCGATGACATTGCAGGCCAGACACACATGTCGACTCAAAAACATAACGAGTCTATGGCATTGAGATCAGTCCGTCGCCACCACCGCAAGGTCGATTCAGTTGGGAAAAGAGTGCACTCCTTTATCCGCACCTTGCGCCGCTAAAAGAGTACTCTTTCGTATACCACGATCTAAATATCTAGAGGGATCTGTTATGAAACGTGAAGTGATTGGCTATACCAAAATGGCAAACGAACTGTTGGATAACGAACTACCATCGTCGCCATTTTTCTTCGCTTCTCCAAATAACACTATGATGGGCATTGGTGTTCAAGAAGAGCGTCTTCAAACCTTGCCATTTTCTGAACTGGCTGATGTGGCAAATAACATGCTCAAAAACGCCAAAACTAGCGAATCAGACAATCCAGTTTTGTTTGGTGTTGTGCCATTTAATCAGGAAAACATGACTCGATTTGTTATTCCACAGACGTTGTACATCTCCAGTAGCACCCGCGCTTCGCAAACGTCCGCCACCTCAGCACCACAAGCTCGTCTTATTTCTTCGCCAAGTGGCCACCACTATAAGCAGGGGGTGCATGATCTCTTGGGGATGTTTGCCAATCAGGAACTCTCGAAAGTCGTACTGTCTCGTGCGATAGAAGTGGCGACAGAAACCGACATTCAACAGCAAGCCTTACTAAGAAACTTGCTCTCCATTAACGCCAAAGGCTACACCTTTGCTGCGCAAATTGGCGACAACCAAAAATTGATGGGAGCCAGCCCAGAGCTGCTTGTGGCCAAAAAAGGCAGCCACCTGATTTCCAATCCGCTGGCTGGTTCAAGACCACGTTCAGAGTCTGAGCAACAAAATCAGGCGTCCATTCAATCGCTGCTCAATACGGGCAAGGATCTCCATGAACACGGCTTGGTAGTGGAAGAAGTTGAGCGCGTCATGAGCAAGTATTGCTGCAATTTGTACACCCCGATGGTTCCGTCTGTCATCGAGACCCAGACGATGCTTCATCTTTCTACACAACTCGAAGGACAAGTATTGGATCCTGCCATCAATGTGTTGCAAGTGGCTGCGGAGCTGCATCCCACCCCAGCGGTCTGTGGCTACCCTCGCGAGAAAGCCTATGAAGCGATCAAAAGATTGGAACAGTTTGATCGCGGTTATTTTACCGGCATGGTCGGATGGTGTGATTCGCGTGGAAATGGGGAGTGGGTTGTGACGATTCGCTGCGCAGAAGTGCAGCCGCGTAGGATGAAGGTGTTTGCTGGAGCGGGCATCGTCAACGAGTCACAACCTCAAAGTGAACTTGATGAAACAGGGGCCAAAATGAACACCATCTTAAAAGCCGCAGGGATTCAACTGAACGAAATGTTAACGGCGTAAGGTATCGGCATGAACTCTGTACAATCTGATTTCACACCATGGCCAGAGCAGATGGCGAACGATTATCGCCGCCTTGGCTTATGGCAAGATAAAACGCTCTATCAGTATCTCAAGCAATCCATTATTCGCTACCCGACCAATATTGCCATTGTATGCGGCCAACAAAGCATCACATACGCTGAGCTTGAGCGAAAAATCCATGCGGCCGCCAACGGGTTTCGTTCGCTGGGCCTCTCTGAAGGCGATAACGTGATTCTGCAGATGACCAATATCGCCGAGTTCTATATCAGTTACTTTGCGCTGATTCATCAAGGCATTCGCCCAATATTGGCGTTACCCGCCCATCGTCACGCTGAGATTAGCTACTTCTGCCAACATGCCCAAGCCAAAGCGTATCTGATCGATGGCCAAACTCGTGGTTTTGACTACCAAACGCTGGCCGAAAAACTCCTCAAAGAGAACCCATGTTTGCGCCATGTTATCGTCAGAGCCAAGCACTCCGAGCTGCTGCAATCTCATTTCATCTCATTTGACGACTTTCGCGATGAACGAGAACTGCCCCCTGTCAGTAACGCAAGTCAGGTTGCCTTTTTTCAACTTTCCGGCGGGACGACGGGCACTCCCAAATTGATCCCACGTACGCACAATGATTATGCTTACAGTGTGGTCGGCAGTAACGCTATCTGTGGTTTTAATGAGTACACACGCTATCTTTGCGCGCTACCCGCTGCGCACAATTTTCCGCTCAGTTCCCCAGGTTCGCTTGGGGTATTTTTCGCTGGCGGCACCGTTATCCTGACGCAAGACCCAACGCCCAAAGCGGCATTTCCTCTGATTGAACGTCACAAAGTAACCGTATCGGCTCTGGTTCCCCCGTTAGCTTTGCTGTGGATGGATGCGGCGCCACACGCACGCTACAACTTATCGAGCTTACAGTTAATCCAAGTTGGTGGTGCTAAGTTGAGCCAAAGTGCGGCAAAAGCTTTGCCAAAAGCACTCAATTGCCAGCTTCAACAAGTGTTCGGCATGGCAGAAGGGCTAGTGAATTATACTCGCCTAGACGATCCGCTGGAGGTGATCATCGAAACGCAAGGTCGCCCTATATCCGCCCATGACCAAGTGAAAGTGGTCAATGAAGCTGGTGAAGAGGTTGCGTGCGGAGAAGAAGGTTTTCTCCTTACCCAAGGGCCTTATACGATTCGCGGCTACTACCGAGCACCGGAGCACAATCAGCGTTCGTTCACTCACAACGGTTTTTATCGCACTGGCGATATTGTGAAGATAACAGAGCAAGGCAATATCATCGTCACAGGCCGAGACAAAGATCAGATCAATCGTGGCGGTGAAAAAATCGCGGCGGAAGAAGTGGAGAATCATTTACTGGGCCACAGTGCGATTCATGATGTGGCGTTGATTGCCATTCCCGACCGCTTGTTGGGTGAGCGAAGCTGCGCAGTGATCGTCACCAAACGTCATCTCAATATCACAGGAATGGAACTAAAACGCTACTTACGCAGCAAAGGGTTGGCGGACTATAAGATCCCCGATGTGATCCAATTTGCCGATACTCTGCCCAAAACATCCGTAGGAAAGATCAACAAGAAACGCTTACGTGAATCTTACGCCCAGCTTGGTTTGAGTGCTTAGTAGCGAAAAGTAAGTCGTGAACAGAACGGAATAAAAGAAACGGAATAAAAAGAAAGCCGATTTCAATGAAATCGGCTTTCTTCTGTTTCGAGGCGCTATCGATGAACAACGGCAGTGGACTAATACGCTGCATCCATCACATCATGACGTTCATCGTGATACGCTTCTTCCGTCTTACCTCTTTTCCAGTAAGGAATCGCGTAGAGCTTGTCACGCGCGATCTGATAGTCATTGCGCAAGATCTTACGGCAGTTGATCACACTCTGGTTTTCACCCGCGATAAAAGCAGACAGCGAGGTCGATTTCTCCGGGGCGGGTAGTTGCTTAATCGCCTTAGCTAATGCGGGCTCGGCATCATGAGGATTGCGCATTAACCAATTGATGGCCATCTCTTCTGGATGAACAAGATCGTGAATATCTTCAATCTCATCCACCTCAATAAACACATAGCCTTTGGCGTCACTGGGCAACTTTTCCAAGATGGCACTAATCGCAGGCACCGCCGAGAGATCACCCGCGATTATATGCCAATCCGCGGGTTCAATGAGCGGATCAGGCCCTGCTGGCCCAATTAAACCAATCTGCGAGCCGATGTCTGCCTTTAGTGCCCAACCACCGCCCGGAGTCTCCTCCCCATGCGTCACAAAATCGATGTCCAGCTCATTCACCGCCGCACGATATTGTCTGACCGAGTAAGCTCTCGGAACGGGTTTGTGTTCAGGCCAAATGACGTTGTCCCCTTCTCGCACCGGCAACTGGAGAATGCCACTTGCTTGGTTGGGGAAAAACACTTTGATGTGCGAACCATTTTGGTCTTCCGGGAAGCCGATTAAATCCTCTCCGGTTAACGTTACTCGGAGTAAGTTTTTTGAGATGGTTTCTTTGCGTACAAAATCCAGCAACATTGGATAGACGCGCTCTGGGCTGTCACTCATTCTTTCACCTAATCTTTTTTGTTATTTTTGCCTAGCTGACGTTGTTATCTTTGACCTTCACACTTAGGCGACGGCCATGTTTTGTTCTTCATTTCTCGCTTGTTCAATCACCAGCCACCACTCTCTAAGCGAAGCCGCTTCCATCAATTGACCAAACGAAATGTTCTCACCCTGTTGATGCCATTTTTCCACCAGCACCATCGCCCGCATCGAGTCCAAGCCAACGAACATTAAATCCTCATCAAGATCAACCTCGTCTGGTTGTATTCCTAAGCTCGTCGCAACGTCCTGCTGGATCTTTTCCAGCGTTAGCGGCTTTTGCGAACGGATTTCATCTAATGCCTCATCGAGACGCTTTACGCTGCCACTACGACTGGCCACGTATTCCAAGGTTCGTAAATGATCTTCTCGAGTAAAATCCGCAATAGCATCACCAATCACAAACGGCTGGATGTCCAGCATGAAGGCGTCTAACGTGGTCGAAAGTATGCCGATATGGCCATAAATCCCAGAAATGATGAGCTGGCTTTTCCCTTGCGCGCGCATAAACTCGAGCAATGGGGTTTTCTTAAATGCGCTGTAACGCCATTTGACGTATTCGATGTCATCCTCTTCTGGGCTGAGTGCTTCAACGATAGGTACATGATCGCCATTCAGGCCCGGCCCCCAGAAATCAGTGAGCAGCGCTCGGTCTGTCGGATGTTGGTTAGCAGGCTGCGCCGTATAGATAACGGGAATGCCCGCTTTTTTCGCTGCGGCTTTTAAGCGTTGAATATGTTGAATGATGTCAACAACTGGCGATGAATCTGGCTGATAATAGTTGACGAAATATTCTTGCATATCGTGGATCAAAAGTACGGCCTGGTCGGGATCGATTGTCCAGCCCGTTCTGTTATCTGGAAACTCAGCGGGGGTTGGCAACGGATAGCCAGCAATTTTGGGGATTCCCATGTTGATAATCCTTTCATTTTGTTTGTCATGATGGTGGCGGTTCGATACGCGCCACTCACAGACGAAGCATGACGGTTAGCGTCGTGTTTACGAGTGATAAGCTAATCTTGACTCACTGGCGCAAGGCCTTTTTGGCTGCGCCAATGCTGGATCTGCTGACTGATGTACCATTGGATAATGTTGTCAAAAAGTGCTTCCACATACTCTTCTGATAACCCCTGTTCATTAGCCCAATGCCGGCGTTCTTCCAGCATGGACGCCACTCGCTCAGGGGCAGGTATGCTTTTCTCATCGGGTTTAAATTGTGCGGCAGCTTTCACGTATCCCATTCTCTGAGAGAGGATATGGACAATCTCTTTATCAAGAGTGTCGATTCCCAGTCGAATATCATTGAGGCTTTCACACGCTTCTGGTTTCTTCAACGATGCCACGGTTATTTCCTTTCGATTGAATTCCTTGCTTTATGTGCGTCCGCCTCGCAGCGGTTTGCACAGACAAACAGGTTATTTCAGTGGTTGTTCATTTCGAAACCACACAAAACATAAATGAGAATGTATATCATTAGCAACAGTTGTACAACCACACACAACCATTTCTTTACCATACGGCTAACTACTATCGTCGTGTTTTTCTTTTTCGACCAATAGGTTGTAGAACCATCACGGCAGAATGGTGCTTAAAATGCGCTTCTTGTCGATTTTGCCTACGGCCGTTTTTGGCAACGATTTGACCGCAAACAGTTCATCAGGAAGTTTGAATGCGGCGATCTCTTTGGTTTGGAGAAATTGCCGAATGTCTCGCAACATAATTTCGGGACCTCGAATGACGGCTGCGACGGCGATTTTTTCACCTAAATGAGCATCTGGCAGGGGAAACACCGCTACTTGGGCAATTTGTGGATGCGACAATAAGAGTTCTTCTAACTCATCAGCAGCAATGTTTTCGCCGGCACGAATGATCACATCCTTTATCCGCCCAGTGACCGTGAAGTAACCTTGGGAATCGACGACCACGCGATCGCCACTGCGATAATATCCTTCATCCGTAAACGCCCGCAGATTATGCTCTGGCGCACGGTAATATCCGCTAAGCGTGTAAGGCCCTCGGGTCAGCAGTTCCCCTTCCTCTCCAACCGCAACTGGCTTGCCTTGATCATCCACAACGAGGACCTCGTCCCATTCGCTGACAGGACGACCTTGCCTTGTTGCAATAATTTCTTTGTCATCGCCCAAACGGGTACACGCAATCAAACCTTCCGCCATACCAAAAACTTGCTGCAACGCGTTTGGAAAGGCGTTTTGCATTTCCAGCGCATCGCTATAAGCAAGTTTGGAACCACCGACTTGCATCAAACGTAAACTCGAACGATCCGTCGACTCCCATTGAGTTGCCTCCGTCCACAGCTGCGCCAATGCAGGCACCAACGCCGTTGCGGTAATACGCTGTTTTTCAATAAGTTCAAAACAATAATCTGGGCTTGGGTTGGTGGTCAAAACCACTTTTCCGCCAGTATTCAACACCCCTAAGATCCCAGGACAACCCAAGGTAAAATTGTGTGCCGCAGGCAACACCGCCAAATACACATCCTGCGCACTGATTTCACTGGCTTTCGCACATTGCTCAACATTAAACAGATAATCATTGTGGGTACGGGGGATCAGTTTGGGTAGCCCTGTCGTGCCTCCAGAAACGAGGAAAAGTGCCGGGTGTTCTGGGTCTACCATCGCTGGTGCAAAATCGCCAGCGTCACACTCTGGCAACGGCGAAAACTGACCAAAATGCCCGCAGATATAGCAGCGAATGGATATTGATAGTTCCGCTTGCAACTGAGTGGCAATCGCCAACGCTTTGTCATCCTTTTCATGATTGGAGCCGATGTACACTCTTGCCCCAGAGAGTTGCATAAAGTGGCGAATTTCGACCAAACCGTGTGCAGGTAATGCCAGTACGGGAACCACACCAAGGCGCTGAAGAGCAAAAAACACGACGAGAAAATCGAGTGTATTGGCTAACTGCAAGACAACACTGTCACCACACACAAGCCCTTCTTCTCGCAACCCAGCGGCGATCCTATCCACGCGACTGGCCAACTCGAGATAGCTCAGTGAAGTGTGGTTATCGGTCACCGCTATGCTATCAGGGTGATGCTCTACTCCCTGATGAAGAATTTGCCACAGCGGCGAATTGCGCCACAAATTTGCAGCCTGATATTGTTCACTTTGAACACTAGGTTTACGCACAAAGCCATCGAGTATCTGCTTTGGTGTTTCGGTTGTCGTGACGACCATATCTATCCTTGCCTTTCTTTAAGGTCACTCCTATTTGGATTACTGGCCGTAGCACTAGGCATGAGTAACCCAAACCAATACGCAAATCAGTGATATTAATAGCACCAAATGCAAATGGTAATAATAATCATTTGAATAAATCAATCAAGTAATGATATGGTTAATTCCTACACTTAGCCGCAAAGACAATCGGCAATAAGTCGCGAAAAATGAAAGGAAATTATTTTGTCAGAACCTCTAAAAGAGTTTGATTTGCTTGCCACGCTCAGCGAGTTACTGCGAGTCAGCGAAGCTGAAATTCAGTCCGACATCAACCTGATTGAACTGGGCCTCGACTCCATCAGTTTAATGCGCCTCACTGGTCGCCTTCGCCAAGTGGGTATCGAAGTCAACTTTGCCCAACTGATGAACTCACCCACGTTCAGCTCTTGGCAAACCATCATTTTCAACGCAAAGGCACTTGCCTAAAGCACCACGAACATGGGCTATTTGTTCGAAATAGCCTTTTCAATAGGACAAAAAAATGAAACTAAAATTAAGCGTTATGTTGGTCAGCACCCTGATTTCTGGTGGTGCAATGGCGAAAGATCTTGTGATCGAGCATTACATGGGGAGCACTAAAATTTCAGATGCGCCAAAGCGTGTTGTTGTTATTGGTCATGGGGCCTTAGACGCTCTGGATTATCTTGGCATCGAGCCCGTTGCCGTTGCGAAAGCGCCAATAATGCCACAATATCTCGATAAGTTTCAGGATGCGAAATACGCCTCGGCGGGCAGCTTATTTGAGCCAGATTTTGAAACCATCTACAGCCAAAAACCAGACTTGATCATCATTGGTCCTCGTGCGACGTCCAAATACAAAGAGCTGTCGGAAATTGCCCCGACCATCGTGTTCAGTGCCGATCTCAAGCAAGGCTACTGGCAGAGCACACAAAAACAATGGCGTAATATGGGCGAAATTTTCAACGCCCAACAAAAGATTGAGCAGAAGATTAGTCAGCTCAATGAAGAGTTTGCCGCCATCAAACAATACAACGAGAAAAACCAAGTGGATGCGCTCACCATCATGACATCCGGTGGCAATATCACGACGTTTGGCTCACAATCCCGCTTTGCTTCGGTTTACGAAGATTTTGGTTTTAAGGAAAGCTCCTCTAACGTTAAGACCAACAACCATGGTGATATCATCTCTTACGAGTACATTAATAAAGCCAACCCAAGTACGCTATTGGTGATTGACGGTGATAAGCTCTCAGGAAAAGGCAATCAAGTTGAAGAACAGTATCTTGACAACGATCTG
This sequence comes from Vibrio vulnificus NBRC 15645 = ATCC 27562, assembly GCF_002224265.1. Taxonomy (NCBI): domain Bacteria; kingdom Pseudomonadati; phylum Pseudomonadota; class Gammaproteobacteria; order Vibrionales; family Vibrionaceae; genus Vibrio; species Vibrio vulnificus. Next base: position 803,325 of record NZ_CP012882.1, on the reverse strand, counting down.
GTCAAAGCCACCAACGCTTACAAGAACAAACGAATTACCTTGCTTGATCTAGACGCTTGGTATCTCTCAATCTCAGGTATTTCTGCAACTGAAAAGATGGTTTCCGACATCAAAGAGACCGTCGAACTGTAGTCATTCTCTCTAGTCGATATAGAGAAATTAATTGCTATAAAGAAACGCCTCTGATCAACATCAGAGGCGTTTTACTTTGGGAAGGGCTAGAAGTTCAACTGCAATGAAGCACCAATCATACGTGGTTGCTGTTTTAGCGGTTCGTTCAAGCTACCTCTTGCGTATAGAGTCGTTTTATCGGAGTCAAATAGATTGGTGGCAAACAGAGCGGCTCTGCCGTTCTCGAATACATAAGCCAATTGAGCATTAGCGACCCAATAAGCATCAATCTTTACGATTTCAGTATTACTACGGTCTGAGAAGTAATCCCCCGTGTAGGCTGCATTGGCACTTAACTCAAAACCATCAAAGAAGCTATACTGCCCCCCTAAATTACCTGTCATGTTTGGTGCTCGCTCTAGTTCTTTAGAAGTTCCATTCACCTCTTTGTATTCTGTTTTCAATAAACCTAAGTTAGCAAATAGCTCCAGTGAATCTGTGGCATACCAACGTGTACCAATTTCTGCACCGTATGTCTTAGCGTTGTCTAGGTTCGCGATAAGCACATCACCGTTAGATAACGTTTGAGTCATCTGCATACTGTCAAAATCGTTATAGAAGGTGTTGGTCATTAGCTCAACCGAATTGCCAAGGCGGTGGCGGGTATAAAACTCGTAGTTCCAGATATACTCTTCTTCAAACTGATATGGTGAAAATCCTCCGCCTAGAATAGGGTTAAACGCCAAACCAGCACCACCCGAATTGTAGCCTTTTGCCACTTTAAAACCGAAGGTCTGAGCCATATCAGGTTTAAACGCTATATCAAACTTAGGTAAGAAAACACTTAGCGTGTCGTCATGATCCAATTTAAAACGTGGGTCACTTACTTTTCTCTTCACGCGTTCTTTTTCATATCGCCCCGCAACAGTCACATCAATCGATTGTGTCAGCGCATACGTCAATTCGGCAAATGCCGATTGCGTTTTAGTACTGCCGCTCATTGGGTTCGCGCTTGTCGCATCGACGTATTCATCATCTTGAGAAGACTTGTAATAACGAGCGCCGACTAACGCATTTACTCGGCCGCCTAAAGAAAGGTACCTTAGTAATGGCTCTACATGGAACTCTTTACCTTCAGCGGTATAATCGCCTTTCTGGAGTGGATTAGTGTATCGATCAAAAGCAAACTTTGAGTAGACTAGGTTGTTTTCAAAGGTCAGTACCTCATTCAACTGCCAAGAAATATCCCAAGCGGTGCTCAGTGACTTAGTTTCATAAACAGGTCTAAACGCTTCATTCCCGACAACGTTAGTACTTTCAGACTGTGGACCACGGGAATCCATATGAGAAACACCGAGAGTTGTCTTAAAACCCGCCAACGCAGATGGTTCATAAAGTAGCTTACCGCGTACGGAATTCATCTCAATTTTCTTAGCATCGCCAGCTGGCTCATAAGAGGCTAAATCAACAAAACTGTCGCGCTTTTGTTGGTCAAAGCTGAGGCGGAATGCAAGTTCGTCTTGGATGATTGGGGCAGAGATCATCGCAGCGGTTTGTGAATAGTTTCGCTCACCAACACCTGCTTTTACCGCACTTTCAAAATGGTGGGTAGGATCGTTGGTTTTCATTACAATCGCACCCGCAGAAGCGTTGCGCCCTTGAATATAACTTTGCGGACCTAAATACACTTCGACTTGCTGCATGTCCCAAAGAGAACGCGGACCAAACGCAATTTCCGAATACGTCAGCGAGCGGCCATCAATGGACATATTTAAACGAGGTGAAGTACCTGCAAAGCTCGCCAAACCGCCAATCGATGGACCAGAACCATCAATACCACGCACCGTTGGCATGCTGTTACCTTGGCCAGAGTCCACCATATTGGGAATAAGTTGCAACAGGTCATCGATCTCTGTTGCACCTGGGGTATTGTCTATCGTCTCTTGGTCGAACACTTGGACACTCGAACTGGTGTCATAAATGGTTCTTTCTGTTTTCTCACCGATCACAACGACAACAGGCATCTCTTCTTTTTTGTTGCTGTTGGTACTCTCGGTTTGAGCATAGGCTTGACCACTGGCACAAAGCCCCATCACTACCGCAGACAGAGCGTGCAGTTTAAAGATTTTGTTTTCTGCAACGCTCGTTCGCGCTGGGCGTAAAGCTGCCATTTGAATTTCTCCTTAACTCTAATAAACAACTGATTGCATTCAGGATGCACAGGCATAGCGAGTGGTGCTTCTACCTCGAGATTGAGTAGAGAGGCGTAAAGAGACCGAAACTGAACAGCGTTGCACTATAGAGTCACGCTCAAAAGCCATGTGCTTGATTGCAAATATTCCGACTGACATACGTTCCAAACGGGGCTGATTCAGGCCAAAAGCATAAACTCAACTATCGAGTGGTATAACAACGTAGTTCACAACGCATTCTAATTATGGATAATTCAAATGTAAAGCATTCTCATTTGCATTAACGAGAATGTATGCTACTCACCGCACGAGATGCCTTCATTGTCCTGAGTTCTGTTCGGCTAAGGTATTGAGTGATTGATGCATAAACGCCATCAACTGCTCACTGAGATGGGTGATTTGCTCTTGTCCAAAACATCGTTGTTCGCCTTCTAGCGTGAAGGTAATGTTGGCTGCATCCTTCCTTACGCGAAATGTCATATTGAGTCCATCATTGGTGCCATTCGCAACAACCTTGCGCTCACTCTGGCACCCACCAAAAACAATATCCTCATCAATAAGCACATTGATATAGGGGGACTGACTTGCTTTTACATTGAGACTGGCACTTAGAGGATACTTACCGTGGCGATAAAGAAGACGTAACTCAACCATGAGCCGCTTCACCCTATCCACAAAGTTTTCCTCGATATCGGCATTAATCCACAGCGGTAAGGTGTTGACCATCAAACAAGGCGTATTAGCGCAGCGGTTACCCATTCGATTTAAATAGGGTAGCCAGATCCACCATCCGTCACTTGCCGATTGCTGCTCTGTGAGAACCGGCTTTTCAACGCAATACAGACCGACCAAAACCACCAACAGATCCACCCAAGCCCACTGCTGTTGTTGGCTGACGTTTAAGAGCGCGGCTCTTAGCTCGGGAGCAACCTCCTTTGCAATAGCAAAAGTGTCGTTATTGAAGTCATCATCTTTGCACGAGATAAACGGGCGTTGATTGGCATAATCCAACCAAAAACGTTGGTCTCGCTCTGCTCGCTCACTACACAGATAAGCCTGCTCATTTCTGACGTAAGTATCGAATCCTTTAAACACAGCGGGAAGCGTCTGACTTTGTATGAATGCAGAATAGAGAGAAGCACATCGTTGCTCTATTAAGTGCAAGCTGTAGCCATCAAGCGCGATGTGGTGGCTTCTTATGTACCAAAGTGTCTTAACCTCACTGAGCCGAAAAATGGCTTGATAGGTCAGCACTTCCCCTGTCAGATCAATTGGCTTCGCAATGTCATCACGGATTTTCTGCCACGCGAGTTGTTCCGCTTCGGCTTCATCAGTCAAGCTGATGCAATCCAGCACTATCGCAGAACCGTCGAGCACCTCTTGGTGTGGATACCCTTGCTCATCGCAACCAAAAGAGAGCCGCAGCGCTTCCGCTTCTTGTGTGGTTTGCAAAATAGCTTGATACAAACATTCGATATCGCACTCTCCGCTGATCTCGATACAGTGCGCCACATTGGAAAAAGGTCTTTCAGGGAAAGCAAGATAGTCAGCCCAGTATTCTTGCTGAGCCAAAGAGAGTGGGAAAAACACAGGTTTACTCATTTGCCTATCGAATCGTGATAAAAGATAGAACAAATGATAACAACATCACCATTGCAATCAATGATAATAATTATCAATTACAAATAATCTGATGTTTGTTGGGTTATTATCTGGGAAAGTAAGGGAAAGTTGTTGTTGGGAAAAAATAATGAGCTGGTATTAAGAAAGGTAATTTAATCGCTTACCAGCTCGGCTTGCTTTGGGTAACACTAGGCTTGTTTAGAAGCTTCTTTAGCATCTTTCCAATACTGGATGCGGATGCGATGAAGCTGAGCTTTTCTCATTTTTTTCATAGCCATCTTCCTCATTAATTATGTGCCCTACTCATGCAGGACTTTTTGTTTAGGTCGTATTCCTCAATAACATATCGAGTAACGTTCGTTTTGACCGTGATTAATTTCACAAGTTAATGATAAACACCTGACCGTTACAATTCGTTTTTGAACACTTAGGCAGGTTTCATTTCCTAACCGTTATTAACTTATGCTTCTCTTATGACAGAAAAATGGCATTTTTGTTCCGTTTTCCTGACGATTACAAAACATACAATTTTTGTACCATTAAAAGTAGGACACCATTTGCCGCTTCGACAAGCCTGCATAGACGAATTCAGCGCTAATAAAAAGAAAATGTGATGTCACGCATTCCGAGTGAAGGTGAGATAAAAAAGCGCTGCGACCAATTTGCCATTCGCTTTGTGCGAGATCTCTTACAAGCCTTGTAAGCTTTTCACTTTTTATTTCGAGGAAAACGTATTAATCCACAGGCTAAGTTATTGTATTTTATTAACTATCACTTTTTTACTCTAAAAATACACGAAAAAAATTCTCTGCAGACAATTGCCGCCAACCGACAAAAATTCAATACTGTCTTCGTCAACAGGATGTTGGCGGGAACAGGAACAAAGCCTAAAGGATTGGGTATCTTCAGGATGAAGATTTGATAGCTTAGGATGAGTTGTCAGCAAGGACGTTACACTCTGGGATAGAGTTACGCCAGTCAGGATGACAGGCCAGGAAGGACACCGCTAGGAAGGCGATGGACAAAGGATTAGGTTAAAGGATTTAGCCAATATCATGGATAGATGCAGGGAGCACTATCAGTAGCTGGATTGCTGCGAAAGAGAATAAGCCCCGCTTGGGAAACCAGGCGGGGTTTTATTTTTTTAACTCTCAAATTAGATGCATTTATCAATAAAGCATTCCATCTATGCGGTGAATATCTCAAAATGACCTGCTGAATGCCCCTTTCTACTACTTTCTCATCGTGCAAAACCGCAAGCCAATAATAAAATAATTTCCAGACAGCTCTTGACACTCAACTGCGATAAGGGCGCAATGGCGATAGATTTTTTTTGTCATTACGATGATTTTTTTTCGTTTTCATCGTCTTATAAAAAAAACTAAGGTGCGCACCTCTAAACGATGTGGTGTCCTACCACACTCCTTAATCGTATTAGCGAATGGTTAGTGCCGATTTATTCGGTTCATGTCACATCATTTAAACCTGTTCGCTTTATCCTACAATTATTTAAAACTGGTACTGACTACTAAGGAATTGCCATGCGTATTGCTATTCTTTCTCGTAATGAGAATCTGTATTCCACCATGCGTCTAAAACAGGCGGGTGAAGCACGTGGTCACGAGGTCGATGTGATCGACACGTTACACTGCTATATGGATATTACGAGTAACAACCCGAAGATCCGCTATAAGGGTGAAGAATTGCCGCAATACGATGCCATTATTCCGCGCATTGGTGCCTCTGTCACTTTCTACGGTACAGCGGTCGTCCGCCAGTTTGAAATGATGGGCACTTTCGTGGTTAACGAATCCGTTGCCATCAGCCGCTCTCGCGATAAATTGCGCTCTCTGCAATTGTTGTCACGTAAAGGCATTGGTTTGCCACGTACCGGTTTTGCTCACCATCCAGACAACATCCAAGACGTGATCCGCAATGTAGGCGGCGCACCTTTGGTGATTAAGTTACTGGAAGGCACGCAAGGCATTGGTGTGGTATTGGCAGAAACCAATAAAGCGGCAGAAAGTGTCATTGAGGCCTTCATGGGTTTAAAAGCCAATATCATGGTGCAAGAATTCATTGAAGAAGCAAAAGGCGCAGACATTCGCTGTTTCGTTGTGGGCAACAAAGTGATTGCTGCGATGAAACGTCAAGCGAAAGAAGGTGAGTTCCGTTCTAACTTACACCGTGGTGGCAGTGCGCAATTGGTTCGTTTGAGCAAAGAAGAGCGTGCTACCGCTATTAATGCGGCAAAAGTAATGGGGCTAAACCTGTGTGGTGTTGATATTCTTCAATCTAAAAATGGCCCTGTGGTCATGGAAGTAAACTCTTCTCCTGGTTTAGAAGGTATCGAACAAGCGACCAACAAAGATGTGGCAGGCATGATTTACGAGTTTATCGAAAAGAACGCCAAACCAAATTCAAACCGTACCAAAGGTAGAGGTTAATGACGCGGTGGAAGCCAGACTTCCACTATTCTTAAAATTGCGAAGCAAGCTTGGATAATGACTATGACTCAGAAACTGATCATTGGAAATACTGAAGCTGTCTGCTTACCAGAGTTAGGGATTACTCACCTAGAGACACGAATTGATACTGGCGCGCAGACTTCTTCTCTGCACGTGGATAATTTGATCTGCATAAAGAAAGACGGCAAAGAATACGTTGAGTTCGATCTTCACCCAGATGTTTATAATCTGGCGAAAACGGTACGCTGTTGCGCTCGACTAAAAGGCAATAGAAAGGTCAAATCATCAAACGGTACCTTTGAACACCGCTGCGTGATCACCACCACTCTGCGCTTAGCCGATCAAGAGTGGCCAATTGACATTACCTTGAGTAATCGCCAAGACATGACTTACATGATGTTGTTGGGCCGCCAAGGCATGGCTGATCGCGTATTGGTAGACCCAAGCCAGTCACACATTTTGGCCAACTAACGAGATTTGTCATCTCATTCCACGGAGAGCTTCGGCTCTCCGTTTTTTATTGGCTCTTTTTCCAGAGCGAACGCCACAAACTACGTAGCTTGATTTTTGTCACTCGCCAGTGAGTCACTGGGCGTTGAGGGGAGGTGTCTAAAATATGCTGGTATGCGGCAAGATCAAACGTACGCTCTCCGCCATGCGCCAACAGCAAGGTTGTCGGCTGCATGTGGAAAACGCGCTCTAATGAAGCGCGATATTTGTTGGGATGGAAAATGGGAAATGGCGCGATGAGCTTTCGTTTCACTTCAACCATCAAATCCGCCACATACAGAATCCCCTGTTCAGCATAATACACCGACAAATCGCGATCGGTATGACCGGGCGTTTCAAGCACCACCCACTCAGGAAACTCCGGAATGCATTCACCATCATTGAGCTTATGATCTGGGTTTAACGCTCGTGAATACCATAGATTTCGCCACGGTTTTTTTAACCGATTTGCCATCCATGCTGCCAACAGTAAGTCTGTCAGATGCATCAACCAGCCATCAACACCATGATACCAATCGAGAGCTCGATTGGCTGCCACGACTTGGCATCCCGTCAACTGACGTAATCGATGCGCACCACCAGCATGGTCTGGATGCATGTGTGTCACCACGACCACTTTCAAATCACAAAAAGAACGCCCTAAATCCTGTTCAATGAAACGGCGCAGATAGGAAATGTCCGCGCGACTCGCCCCATCAAGCAAAAGAAGTTTGTCGGGATATTCCACCAAGTACATGATCTGAATATAACCTTCAATTTTATGTAAACGCACAGTCATTCCTTTCATTGCGTTAAAAATGAGCCAATCCCTAGCTCACCTGGTCTGACCAATAAGTTAGCAGCAAAACCGTAACACGTCCTCACTGGATAGCAAACCTTGTGATATCAAACTTTAAGTCATCTACGCTTGACCTTACCCTAGGGTAAAGCTTTAGAGTGTCGCTAAGTTTTTCATTAAAGGCACGACATGCGTTTCTCTTCTCTTCGCATATTCTGGATATCCTTTATCAGTATGTTCGCCATGCTGAGCTCAAGTTTTGCCTCCAGCGCGCCTTTAATGACTTTTCAAATGCTCAATGCATCCTCAATACAAACCGATGTCGCCTCTGCCTGCGCAATGACAATGGATGAGATGTCTTCTCATGCGATGCATATGCCCCCCTCTTCTGAGAAAAACAGTCACTCCCCCTGTATGAATGATGACCTTGCCATTCATAGTTGCTGTACTGCAGCCTGCGTGAGTGTTTTTGCCTTTCTTCCACAAAGTAGCTACAGCCTACAAGCCCATTACCAGTTGGCGTTGATTCCGCATGAATCCTCCACATTGGTCATCCAAAGAGAGCAATCTCTCTATCGCCCCCCGATAGCGTAATCCGATCATCGATATGTCGTATCACAAGCTCTAACGAGCTGTGGTGTGTATTTTCACGTCGCTTTTTGACGTGCAGATTGGATTATAAAAATGAAACCGAGCCTTTTAGCGCTGTGCATCAGCGTATCTGCTCTGGTGGTGACTCCAGTGATGGCACAATCAGTCGTTGCCAGCCCAAGTCAGTCACTTTCCAAGAGTGAACCTTTAATGCTGCTTATTGAGCAAGCTCTGGCAAACGACGCCAGCCGCAAGCAGTTCTATGCCCAATCGCAAGCAATGCGAGAAACCGGTGTCGCCGCTGCGACTCTCATGGATCCCAAACTCAAAGTGGGTTTTGGTGGTTTACCGGTCGATAGCTTTAAGTTCGACGAAGACCCAATGACCAACATTTCTGTTGGTCTAATGCAGCAGTTTGAACGAGGTTCAACGCTAGACTTACAGAGTAAAAAAGCCACTCAGCAAGCCGATGGTATGGCGCTTCAAGTCGAGACCCGCGAACGGGAAGTGGCCAACAGTATCACGCAACTTTGGCTGGAACTCGGCTATCAGCAGCACGCTGAACGCGTTCTACGTGAAAATCAGCGTTTAATGCGTGAGCTGGAAAGTTTCATCAGTACCAACTATTCAATTGGTAAGAGTGAAGCCCAAGACCTGCTCAACGCACAGTTGCAAGTCAGCCAATTAGAAGAAAAGCTGCAAGCCAACCAACAGATGCAACGTCGCATTCTGTCACAAATGTCTGAGTGGTTAGGCAGCGAATGGTTGGGGAAACAAACCATGCTGCAAGCAACCAATCAACTGAACTGGCAATCGCTCGATACTCTGCTCGCGTCGGTCAATAATGAGCAATACTTTTCACTTCTCGCACAACATCCGATGGTGCGAATGGCCGATGCCAGTATCGCCGTTAGCCAAACGCAGGTGGAACTGGCAGAGCAATCCTACACTCCGCAATTTGGTGTCGAAGTGATGTATGCGTATCGCCAAGCGAACAACATGAAAGGTGAGCCAGCCTCTGATTTGGTCAGTGCCTATTTAACCATGGATATTCCTCTGTTTACCGGCAACCGCCAAGATCGTAATCATGCTGCCGCACAATATCAGGTGGGTGCCGCTCAATCACAGAAAGATCTACTGCTCTCTCAGATGAATGCTAAGGTCAATGCACTGATGGTTGATCGAACCAATCTTGAACAGCGCCTTGAGCGCTACGAAACCACATTGGTAGAACAAGCTAAAGCTCGCACCAAAGCGGTTGAGCGAGGCTACCAAAACAGTACCGCACAATTTAATGATGTGATTGCCGCCACTCGTGACGAGCTGGCCGTCGAACTGGAATCTCAACGACTCATCACCGACCTTAACCAAGTGAACAGCAACCTCAGCATGCTACTTGGTGGTTTTAACTATGTCGTTGCTAAACCAGAACTCACCCATATCGATGCCACTCGTCAGCAATCAGCAAAGGAATAAAATCATGAAAACACTACAAGTTGCCACTATTGCCCTTTTGGTTGGCGGTGCTGTCGGATTCGCAGCAAACAGTTATTTGAGTGGCCACGATATGAGTGCAATGGCCTCAACAAGCAGTGCTCAAAGCAGCAATGAGCCTCTGTATTGGGTTGCTCCTATGGACCCAAACTACAAACGTGACAAGCCAGGAAAATCGCCAATGGGCATGGACCTCATCCCTGTTTATGCGGAAGATTTAGCCGGTGCGAATGACAAAGCAGGCACTGTGAAAATCGATCCATCGGTTGAAAACAATCTCGGTGTCAAAACCGATAGCGTGACACTGGCCAAGCTATCTCCACGTATTGAAACCGTTGGTTATATCGCCTTTGACGAAAGTAAGCTCTGGCAAACCAACGTCCGTGTTTCCGGCTGGGTAGAAAAACTCTACATCAATGCCGTGGGCGAACAGGTGAAAAAAGGCGATGTCCTCTTTACGCTTTACTCTCCTGAACTGGTTAAAGCGCAAGAAGAGCTGCTCAATGCCAAACGCACTGGCCGCGATGGGCTCGTCAAGGGGGCAACAGAACGACTCCTCTCACTCGGTGTGGATCGCGAGCAGATAAACCAAGTCCTTCGCCGCGGTAAAGCATCGCAAACCATCGAAGTCAAAGCGTTAGCCAATGGTGTTATCGCCAGCCTAAACATTCGTGAAGGGGGCTATTTGTCTCCCGCTCAAGCCGTCATCAGTGCTGGCCCCCTCAACGAAGTTTGGGTGGATGCGGAAGTGTTCGAGCGACAAGCGCACTGGCTAACCAATGGTAGCCAAGCCAGCATGACGTTGGATTCATTGCCCGGTAAAGAGTGGCAAGGAGCTATCGACTATGTTTACCCTATTCTCGACCCAAAAACACGCACGCTACGTATGCGCCTGAAGTTTGCCAATCCCAATGGTGAACTCAAACCCAACATGTTTGCCAACATCACACTGCAACCCGTGAGTGACTCCGACGTTCTGACGATTCCGAAATCCTCTGTGATCCGCTCTGGTGGCATGACACGTGTTGTCCTAGCGGAAGGCGAAGGTAAATACCGCTCGGCGCGCATCGAAATTGGACGCGAAGCGGGTGATAAAATCGAAGTGCTGCAAGGTTTAACCGTCAATGATCGCATTGTAACTTCTGCGCACTTTATGCTCGACTCTGAATCCAGTCAAAGCGCAGATCTCTCTCGTATAAACGGGGTTGAAGCTGCGGCAGAAACCGCATGGGCAAAAGGTGAAATCACTGATCTAATGGCAGATCACGGCATGTTAACCATTAACCACCAGCCCGTACCTGAATGGAACTGGCCAGGCATGACCATGAACTTCAACGCCGCGCAAGGTGTAGACCTGAGTGCGCTACAAAAAGGCCAAGCGATTGAGTTTGAAATGGAGAAAACCCCCGAAGGCCAATACCAAATTATTGCGGTGAAAGCAGACAACAGCGTCATCGTTAACGAAGTCTGGCTAAGTGGTGATGTCTCAATGCTGATGGCGGATTTTGGCATGGTTACCCTCTCCCACCTTCCCGTCGCTGAATGGAACTGGGATTCAGGAGAAATGAACTTCTCCGTGGGTGAAGAGATCAATTTGTCGGGCTTTGAAGAAGGGCAGAAAGTACGATTTCTAGTAGCGAAACAGGGCTCAGAGTACGTTTTAAAACAGCTTGAAGTATTGGGAGGTAAACAATGATTCCTGCCATTATTCGCTGGTCACTCAACAACCGCTTTCTGGTGTTGATTGCCACCGTATTCCTGACTCTTGGTGGTTTATATAGCGTCAAAAATACCCCCGTTGACGCCCTACCCGACCTTTCCGATGTCCAGGTGATCATAAAAACCAGTTACCCAGGTCAAGCGCCACAGGTCGTGGAAGACCAAGTCACCTATCCACTCACCACCGCCATGTTAGCGGTACCGGGTGCAGAAACGGTGCGCGGTTACTCGTTTTTTGGTGATTCATACGTCTACATCATCTTCAATGATAAGACCGACATGTATTGGGCTCGCTCACGCGTATTGGAATACTTAAGCCAAGTCGCGCCAAAGTTACCCGCGAATGCCAAACCTACCCTCGGTCCAGACGCAACAGGTGTGGGCTGGATATACAGCTACGTGTTACAAGACAAAACAGGAAAGCATGACTTAGCCCAACTACGAAGCCTACAGGACTGGTTCCTAAAGTATGAGCTGCAAACGGTCGAAGGGGTCTCTGAAGTCGCCACCGTTGGCGGCATGGTCAAGCAGTATCAAGTGCAAATTGATCCCGCGAAATTGCGTGCATACAACCTGACTTTGCAACAAATCAACATGGCCATCCAAAACGGCAACCAAGAAAGCGGTGCGTCCGTGATTGAGGTAGCAGAAGCCGAGCACATGGTGCGCACGACAGGCTATCTCACCAGTATCGAGGATATTCAGTCACTGCCACTCAAGGTGACCGACAAGGGTACGCCACTGCTATTGGGGGATATTGCCGATATCAATATTGGCCCACAAATGCGTCGTGGTATCTCTGAGTTTAATGGTGAAGGGGAAGCCGTAGGCGGCGTTATTGTCATGCGCTTTGGCGAAAATGCGAGCGAAGTGATTGATAACGTCAAAGCCAAGCTGGCCGATCTGCAACGCAGCCTGCCAGAAGGGGTCGAAATCGTCTCGACTTATGACCGTTCAACGCTGATCAACGCCGCCGTTGAGAACCTTTGGAAAAAACTCGCCGAAGAGTTCATTGTGGTTGCCGTCGTCTGTGCGCTGTTCTTGTTCCACATTCGCTCGTCACTGGTCATCGCGCTTAGCCTGCCTGTCGGTATTCTCTCTGCCTTTATTGTCATGCACTGGCAAGGGATTAACGCCAATATCATGTCTCTCGGTGGTATCGCGATTGCGATTGGTGCCATGGTGGACGGGGCAATCGTAATGATCGAAAACGTGCACAAGCACATCGAACGGACACCACTCACGGACAAAAACCGTTGGCAAGTGATTGGCAAAGCAGCCGAAGAAGTCGGTGCGCCGCTGTTCTTCTCACTGCTTATCATTACGTTAAGCTTTGTGCCCGTGTTCGCTCTTGAAGGTCAAGAAGGCAAAATGTTCTCGCCACTTGCCTTCACCAAAACCTACGCGATGGCGGCAGCGGCTGGTCTAGCGATTACGCTTGTACCTGTGCTGATGGGTTACTTTATTCGTGGTAACGTACTGCCTGAGCACAAAAACCCGGTCAACAAAGGGCTAGTTTCGCTCTATCGACCACTACTGAGTTTAAGCCTGAAATACCCGAAATCGATGATTGTACTGGCGTTGGGACTGATGGCCTCGGCTTACTATCCAACCAGTAAACTGGGCAGTGAATTTATCCCGCCATTGGATGAAGGCGACTTGATGTACATGCCAACCACTTATCCAGGCATTTCCATCGGTAAAGCGCGTGAGCTCTTGCAACAAACCAATAAGCTGATCAAAACCGTACCCGAAGTCGAAACGGTGTGGGGAAAAATTGGCCGTGCCGATACCGCGACTGATCCCGCTCCACTGACCATGATCGAGACGGTTATCCAGCTCAAACCGCACGACCAATGGCGTGAAGGCGTGACGACAGAATCACTTCGCAAGGAGTTTGATAACTTAGTCCAATTCCCTGGTTTAACCAACGCATGGGTAATGCCTATCAAAACTCGTATCGACATGCTCGCGACGGGTATCAAGACACCAATCGGGATTAAAATCGCGGGTCCTGATTTGAAAGAGATCGAGCAGATTGGCGCCCAACTCGAACCAATCCTCAAAGGCGTGCAAGGCACTGCCTCTGTTTACGCTGAACGTGTTGCGGGTGGGCGTTATGTCACCATCGACATCAAACGTAAAGCAGCAGCACGTTACGGTTTGAGTATCAAAGACGTTCAACAAGTGGTTTCCACGGCAGTGGGCGGCATGAACGTGGGTGAGACCATCGAAGGGCTAGAACGCTACCCGATTAACGTGCGTTACCCACAAGATTATCGTGATTCAGTCGTCAAACTGCAAAACCTACCACTGGTAACGCCAAACGGAGCACGCATTACACTCGCCGATGTGGCGGATGTTCGCTATGAAGATGGCCCACCGATGATCAAAACCGAAAACGCACGTCCAAATGGCTGGGTGTTTGTCGATATTGATGGTCGCGATTTAGGCTCCTACGTGCAAGAAGCGCAACAAGTGGTAGCAGAGCAGCTTGAACTTCCTGCTGGTTACTCACTTGCTTGGTCTGGTCAGTATGAATATATGGAACGCGCCAAAGAGCGACTCAGTGTCGTGGTGCCAATTACTTTAGCCATCATCATGCTGCTGTTGTACTTCAGCTTCCGCCGCGTTGGTGAAGTGCTGATCATTATGGCGACATTACCACTCGCAATGGTGGGAGGCCTATGGCTGATGCATTACCTCGGTTACAACTTCTCCATTGCGGTAGGGGTCGGCTTTATCGCACTGGCCGGGGTGGCGGTGGAAATCGGTGTCATCATGCTCGTCTACCTCAACCAAGCATGGCATTACAAAAAGCTTCACGCTGAAGAAAACAAGCAAGCGCTTAAGCCACAAGATCTCACCGATGCGATCCGCGAAGGCGCGGGCTTACGTGTACGCCCAGTCATGATGACGGTTCTAACGGTGATTATTGGCCTTATCCCAATCATGTACGGTGAAGGTACGGGCTCTGAGGTGATGCAACGCATCGCAGCCCCGATGATTGGCGGCATGGCTTCAGCACTTCTGCTCACGCTATTGGTTCTCCCTGCCATATTCAAGTTATGGAAAAGCAAAGAACTGACTAAAACCGAATAGAAAATCAGGGGCAGTACTGACTGCCCCCTTAACAAAACAATCAACAACAGAAAACAAAAAGAACACGACTTAAAAAGGAAAAAACCATGAACAAGATGACAAAAACACTGATTGCAGCCGCACTGACTTTCTCTGCCACCGCAGTATTTGCGAACACCATGGATCACTCAAAAATGGATCATTCTAAGATGGAGCATGGAAAAGTGGACCACAGTAAAATGGATCATGGCAACATGAAAGAAGGCAGCATGAAGATGGACCACTCGAACATGATGGGAATGGAAGGCATGTCGGATGTTGGTATGCCAGCCAAAGGTTCAAAACCAGACAAAATCGTGCATGTTATTTTGAGCGATGACATGAAAATCACCTTTAAAAAAGAAGTCAAAATTGAGCCAAACGACGTAGTGCAGTTTGTTGTCATGAACACCGGTAAAATCGACCATGAGTTTTCTATCGGCTCTATGGCTGAACAGCTTGAACATCGTGAAATGATGAAGCAGATGGGCAACCATGCACATGACAGCGGCAGCACCGTGACCGTTCAACCAGGCAAAGCGAAACAACTGATGTGGCATTTCCACGGCGATAACAAAGTCGAGTTTGCATGTAACATTCCAGGCCACGCCGAAGCGGGTATGGTGAAGAAAATAGAACTGTAACTCTATAGCGTCTCAGCACGCTAGCCAAACAATAGACCACAGCCCCCCTACTCATTAGCTTCAACATATTGAGCGGGGGGATAATTTACACACTCAAATCAAAAGGAAAAACCGAACGCCATTATTTCCTGCCACTTATTGCTTATCGAAAAAACAACAGCTTATTATTGGTAAAATATTTTTTGTCTAAGATCTCTCACTTTTATAATCACAATAATGACGAGGGAATTTTTTCATACATAATGACTATGAGTCTGAAATGGTTCATTTCAATTAGGTGAATATTATGACCACATACAACACTTCTAGTCTCTGGTTTACACTCGATTATAAAATCGCGTTCTTCTTTCCTGCTTAATCCCCACAATTAAATTAATTTTCAATACATTAGATATTACTTAATGCAATAAAACTCGCATACTAGTTTATTAGTACGTTTTGTAGTCATTGAATTTTAATTTATCCACTTGTTCTTACCAGTTATTAGACTGGCGCTTAATGTGATATTTCGCGTCTATCCACTGGTATTTTCAATCAATTTAAAACACTCGAGAATAAACAAACTATTCTTGAGGTAATAAGTATATTTAAAATTTCAGGAAACTATTATGGATAATTTTAAGCATCTTCCAGAACCCTTTCGTATTCGCGTTATTGAGCCAGTAAAACGCACCACTCGCGAGTATCGCGAAGAAGCGATTTTAAAAGCGGGCATGAACCCTTTCCTACTGGATAGTGAAGATGTCTTTATCGACTTGCTGACCGACAGTGGCACAGGGGCCATCACTCAAGATATGCAAGCGGCGATGTTCCGTGGTGATGAAGCGTACAGTGGCAGCCGCAGTTATCACGCATTAGCCAACGCCGTAAAAGACATTTTTGGTTACGAATTCACCATTCCGACGCACCAAGGCCGTGGTGCAGAGCAAATCTACATTCCGGTGTTGATCAAAAAACGTGAAATCGAAAAGGGATTGGATCGCTCTAAGATGGTCGCCCTGTCGAACTACTTCTTCGATACCACCCAAGGTCACACGCAAATTAACTGCTGTGTGGCGAAAAACGTCTACACCGAAGAAGCCTTTGATACTGGCGTGAAAGCCGACTTTAAAGGCAATTTTGATTTAGAAAAGCTGGAAGAAGCGATTCTCGAAGCGGGCCCTGCCAATGTGCCGTACATCGTCAGCACCATTACCTGTAACTCTGCTGGCGGCCAACCGGTTTCACTTGCTAACTTAAAAGCGGTTTACGAGATTGCCCAACGCTATGAGATCCCTGTGATCATGGACTCAGCCCGTTTTGCGGAGAATGCTTATTTCATCCAGCAACGCGAAAAGGATTACCAAAACTGGAGCATCGAGGAGATCACCCGCGAAAGCTACAAATACGCAGATGGTTTGGCCATGTCAGCGAAAAAAGACGCCATGGTACAAATGGGCGGTCTGCTTTGCTTTAAAGATGAAAGCTTCCTAGATGTTTACACAGAATGCCGCACCTTGTGTGTGGTTCAAGAAGGTTTCCCCACTTACGGTGGCTTAGAAGGCGGTGCGATGGAGCGCTTAGCGGTTGGCCTATACGATGGTATGCGCCAAGACTGGCTAGCCTACCGAATTAACCAGGTGGAATATTTAGTGAATGGCCTCGAAAGCATTGGCGTGGTTTGTCAGCAAGCCGGTGGACACGCGGCCTTTGTTGATGCCGGTAAACTGCTTCCTCATATTCAAGCAGACCAGTTCCCTGCCCATGCTTTAGCATGCGAGCTCTATAAGGTCGCGGGTATCCGCGCGGTCGAAATCGGCTCGCTGCTCCTCGGGCGCGATCCTGCGACAGGCAAGCAGCACCCGTGTCCTGCGGAGTTACTGCGCCTAACCATTCCACGCGCCACGTATACTCAAACGCACATGGATTTCATCATCGAAGCGTTTGGTAAAGTCAAAGCCAATGCGGCAAACGTCAAAGGGCTCGAGTTCACCTATGAGCCGCAAGTCCTTCGTCACTTTACCGCGCGACTGAAGGAAATCGACGCATAACACTCGCCAAAACGCAGCCCTACCGTGGCTGCGTTTTTTTGGCCAAAAAAAAGATAACGATAGATTAAACAATAACGTGAAACTCAAGGATTATTATCATGTCAAAGCAACCCTCGTTAATTGGGGGAGCGTGCATTATTGCCAGCGTCTGTGTCGGCGCAGGAATGCTCGGCCTCCCCAGTGCAGGGGCTGGCGCGTGGACGCTCTGGTCTCTATTGGCTCTCACTCTTACCATGGTCGTCATGACTCTATCTGGTTGGCTGCTGCTCGAAGCTTTTAAACACTACGAACTGCGGGTTTCCTTCAATACCGTCACCAAAGATATGCTCGGCAACAAAGTAAACTGGTTCAACAATTTGATGGTTTACTTTGTAGGTGGCATTTTGCTGTACGCTTACATCACTTCTTCTGGTCTTATCTTGCAAGATGTTCTGCAAATAGACAGTAAAGTGGCCTCTGTCTTATTCGTTGCGGTATTCTCGGCCTTTGTTTGGCATTCAACACGCGCCGTTGACCGTATCTCGGTCATTCTCATTGTCTTTATGGTTCTCAGTTTTATCTTTGGCGTTTCAGGGTTAGCGATCAACGTCAAAACCTCCGTTTTATTCGATACCATCAATGAGAATGCAGATTACGCGCCCTATGCCATGGCGATGCTTCCCGTTGCTCTAACCTCTTTTGGTTATCACCATTCCGTCTCTTCTATGCGCTCTTATTACGGTGATGAACGAAAAGCCAAGTACGCCATTCTTGGTGGAACGATTATTGCGCTTAGCCTCTATTTCTTATGGCTACTGAGCATCTTCGGCAACTTACCTCGCTCAGAGTTTGGCTCGGTGATAGAGCAAGGTGGTAATGTCGATGTGTTGCTAAAAGCACTGGGTTCGGTGATTGAATCAGAGAAGGTCTCGCACGCGATCAACGCATTCTCGATGGCGGCGATTCTCTCGTCTTTCATTGGTGTTGGATTAGGGGTGTTTGATTTCTTGGCTGATCTGTTTCAGTTCAACAACAGCAAAATGGGCAGAACGCAAACTTGGTTAGTCACCTTCCTTCCACCGTTGATCTTGTCGCTGCTGTTCCCATTTGGTTTCATCATTGCCATTGGTTATGCTGGCGCGGCGGCCACCGTCTGGGCATGTATCATCCCTGTACTGCTCGCCTACAAATCTCGTTCGATGGAGAATGGCTACCAAGGCTTTGTGGTACCAGGAGGCATATCGGTGCTCATTCTGGTTCTGGGTTTTGGTGTGTTAACCGCCATCTTCCATATGCTGGCCATGGCCAATATGCTGCCCGCATTTACGGGGTAAAGATAACGCCAGCCACCTCAAGGTGGCTGGCTTGTTGTTACAAATGCCAACTCCGCGTAATTTGCGCTTCAGCGACAAAATGATCGTCGTGACTCACCAAAATTAATGCGCCCTGGTAGCGGGCCAGCGCGTGGGCCAATGCCTGTTTGGATTCCAAATCGAGATGATTGTCCGGTTCATCCAACAGCAATAGAGGCTGGTTAGGTACATGGCTTACCATCAACATCGCCAATTTCATTTTCTCACCGCCACTCAGATGTGCCGCTTGCCGATCAACGCTCTCTCGACGAAAACCGATACCAGCAAGCAACAGACGAGCCTCATTGGTGGTTATCCCAGAGCAAAAGTGGGTGAGATTTTCCAGCAAAGAGAGCTGAAGGTTGATGATTTGGTAGTGTTGGTCAAGATAAACCGCAGGCGCATAACGGCAAATTTCACCACTGTATTCCTTATGTAGACCGGTCAACGCTTTCAGTAGCCTGCTTTTCCCCACGCCATTGGCACCAAACAAACGGTAGCGTTCTCCTTGTTTGAGCTGAAAGGAGAGAGGCGTGTGCGTAAGCCCTTGCGTTCGATAATCTTTCACATTCAGCAACGTCCTCTTTTTGTGCTCATGCGTTTCAGACAAGTACAACTTTGGCTCTTCCTCTAGCACCAACTTCTGCTTTAAATTGTGCTGCAGATGCTGATTTCGCTTAAGTTGATTTTGCTCCTTGATGTTGGCGCTCGCGCGGCGATTTTCAGCGCTGTTTTTCATGCCATCTGTCAATATTTTGGGTTGGCTACCTGACGTACGCTTTTTCTTACCCTGGCTTTCTCGCTTCTGCGCTTTCTCTTTGCTCTTTTGTATCTCGCGTTGTATTGCTTTTTGTTCACGTTGCAGATGATTGAGCTTGCGAGTCACCGCTTCTTGCTGCGCCTGCCACTGCTGATGATATTGCGCATAGTGACCATCAAACCAGTGCAACCCTTCGGATGTCAAACGCACGACTCGATCCACCGCCATCAACAAAGCGCGATCATGGCTCACCAACAAGATTGGCCGCGACTCGAGCCTCATTTGCTCAATCAACCATTGTTTACCAATGTGGTCGAGATGATTACTCGGCTCATCAAGGATCAACACCTCGTTGTCCGCCAAAAATAAGCGCTTTAAAGTGAGCATCGCAAGCTGTCCACCGCTAAGTTGCTGACAACTGGCATCGAGTGGTTGCGTGATCCTAAGCTCATCAAGCAAAGCTTGCGTGGTGTGCTCAATCTGCCAATCTTCTTCCAGCAGTTCAAAATGAAGCGGATCCATACTGCCCTTTTCTATTTGCTTGAGGGCATTCAGTTTTTGACTGACACCAAGGTATTGCGCAATGGAGCCTTGTGGCTTTTGATCGGATGCTTGTTGTGAGTAGTAGCCAATTCGGCCATGAGCAACAACATAACCTGATGTCGGCGTCCTTTGGCCCACCAGCAATTGCAGCAGGAGAGACTTACCCACACCATTTCGGCCTACCAACGCCGTTCGTCCCTCGTAAAGTTGAAAATCAAGATGGTGAAATAACCATTCACCGCTGTTTAATTGATAGCTCAGTTGCTGTGCGTGAATAACGGGCATAGAGACCCCCTTACGATTCAAAGAAAAGTAAGAAGTCAGTAGGCAAAATTACGAGCATCACGTGTGGCAACACAGGCATCAAGCAATGCATGACGCACAGATGGAATGAAAACTCATTTGAGAATAAAAGAAACGCAATAACGCCGACTAACTCCAAGAGCCGAATGAATAAAAATCATCGGAATGTAGGGAAGTTAGATGTTCATGTAGGCGTTATCTCCGCAAGAAAGGATGGCGAGAGGTTAACAATTGAACAAACGAGGTGTCAAGTGCAACTCATGAATCAATACACAACAAAAAGCTAAATAATGTAGTGCTAAAGCAATGATTAACAACAAAATAATCAATAATAATCTTTTTGTGATCATTGATAAGTATTTGATAAATCATAAATGCAACAAATGAGTGTTGTGGTATTTTCGCCCGCCTCTATGCAAATAAAATATACCTATTATTTCAATCGCATAGTTATTAAAAATACGTTAAATATCAATAAGGAAATTTGTGTGAAAAAGTTGGCATTATCTAAAGTTTTTCTGTTGGGCTTATTGGCCTCTTCGTATGCAAATGCGAACGTATTGACAGGAGTAGTCGGCATTGGATATGGCTTTGGAGGCGATAAACTGGGTGAAGGCGTTTTCGTCAATGGCGATAGCGATGATATAAAAGCGAACGAAGGTTTTTCGATCTTTGGCGGGGCGGATTTAGCGCTTCCACAAGACTTCTTGTTGCGTGGCACCCTAGGTTACAAGTTTGACACTATTGATGCGTCAAACGGTGATATCTCATTCAGCCGAGTTCCCGTTGAGTTCACAGTTTTCAAGAGCTTAAGCAACCACAAGTTAGGCGCAGGGTTTACCTATCACACCGCGGTTAGCTATGAGTGTGATGTCAGCGGGATCTGCAGTGGCGAAGTGGAATTCGATGATGCAGCAGGTTTGGTGGTGCAATATGAGTACGCATTTGCGCCTGGAGCTCTTGGCCAAATCGCAGTTGGTGCCAAATACACCAATATCGAGTATGAAGTATCCTCAACAGGTGAAACCTTTGACGGCAGTGGCTTCGATATTCACCTTACCGTTTTGTTCTAAAGACCATCGAAATCTAGACCAATAAATCGGTGTTAATCTGTGTTATTTAGGGAAGAGATGCCCTCTTCCCTTGTTTCTACGACGTTATCGTTATTTATCTCAATGGAAACGACGCGTGATTTTCAATATAAGCACCGTTTAAATCAACAAACGCAGCCATTTCAAGCTGCGTTTTCTCTTGTTAGCGCATCACAAACCATTCTTCGTGAAAGCGCTGACGAGTATCGACCCGATAGGGTTTTAGCGCTTGCTTTAAGGCATGCGAGAAAGCCACAGGTCCACAGAAGTAGAAATCATAGTCGCGCAGGTCACCGCATTGCTTGGCAATGTCTTCCGCAGTCAATAAAGGGGCCACGCTCGCATCGATAATGGTCAGTGAGGCGTGAGCAGCGTGCGCTTTACGCTTAAGTTCCTCACACATCTGCGGATCCACTTTCTGGCAACAGAAGAAAAGATGCACGCGTCGGGAATGTTCTATTGCGGCTAAGGCCTCTAAGCCGGCCATAAACGGGGCAATCCCGACCCCACCACCAATCCAGATCTGCGCTTTATTTGCTGAGAAATCAAACTGACCGTAAGGCCCTTCGATTTCAAGCTGCTCACCAACACGGATTCGATCGCGTAAACCCGTGGTAAAATCACCCAGTTCTTTAATGAGAAAACGCAGTTGATTGCCTTGCGTTGCACTAGCAATGGTAAAGGGATGAGGCTCTTCATCGGCAAATCGTAGATAGACAAACTGACCCGCTTTGTGCCCATTCCATCTGTTTTCAACCGTGACAGTCAAATCCAACGTTTGGCTATTCGGGCAATAATGGAGTCGAGTTACCTGGGCTGCATAGCGTGCTTTCTTGCCTATCAATCCAAACAAACTGTAGAGCGCCGCCAAACTTCCCACGCTTAAAAACAATAACGTGATCCAGTAGATAGGCGTGCCCAAATACGCTTTTTTCAGCAAAATAAAAGCGTGCGCAGCAATCAATAGGTAAGCTACTGGCATCAATTGGTGACTCAAGCGGAAGGATTTGTACTTAACCGCAGACCATAATGACACCACGACTAAGGCAATCAGCAGATAAAATCCCCACTCCCCCATCGCCATGGCAACAGGTTTCGCTTGTTTTAACCACACGCCCAATTCAGAAAGCTGGCCATGTGGGCCACTGCCATCGAAGCGAAGCGGTTTTTCCAGCAGCTCGAGAGAGATTAACCATTTAGGTAAATGGTAAGTAAACCAATGAAACACACCGAGCGATAAACCCACAATGCCAAGCCATTTGTGGATCCGATACCCTTTGTCGATCCCCTGAGTCCAACGCTCAATAGTGGCAAGGCGCAACGCAAGCAGCATAGCGACTGAGAACATCATAAGTGCCAGAATACCGGAGTACTGAACAAGGGCTGAGCGCCATTGAAACACATTTTGTGAAGAGAAAAGCGAAGGCTCGGCTTGCAGCCACAAAAGCGTCATGATGGTGACGGCGATCCCTATCGATTGTTTTACTCTGTCCATAACCAAATCCACTTTATTTATATGGTTATTTTAGAGTAACAATCCTAACGTAAAGCAACGTCGCCAGCATGTAAATTTGGGTAAAGGATGCGCTTGTTGTTACGACTTCACTTGCGTACTTGATCTGCGCTTGAGTCGAAAGCCTAAATCCGTCACTTCTTGAAAACGCTCACCTTTAATCGCATGGAGTAACTTCTCCGCTGCGCGTGTGCCCATATTATCGTAGTCGTATTCTGCACTGCTGATGCTGGGATAAGCGTGCTCAGCGAGCGTGGAACCTTCTAAACAGATGATCGCCATATCGCCCGGCACCTTGAGCACGCGGCGATGACATTCAAACAGCGCCCCAATGGCAATTTCCTCATGGCTACACACCAGCGCGTCCAGCGTGGAATCACGCAACAGCAGCTTTGCCAAACCTTCAGCCCCTAATTGAGCTGATGGCGCCTCATGAGTGGTAAGAAAATGATCCGGCGTGAGGTAGTTTTCAATCATGGCACTTTGCCAACCATGCAGTTTTCGTTGCAAGGTTGAGTGATTCCCACGCGCACCGATAAAGCCAATATTACGAAAACCTTGTTCTACCAAATGTTTGGTACAAACCTTGCCCACATCAAAGTGATCTACGCCAATGTTCATATAGCGAGGCTCGCTGCTCAGTTCCGCGATTTCAAGAACCTGTGTGTTGGCACTGTGCAAAAGTTGATGCGTGCGATCACTGTGGCTGCTGCCAAACAACACCACCCCTGCCGGCCTATCTTCCAGAAACGTGCTGAGTAATTTTTCTTCTTGCTCTGTCGAATAATCGCTGTAACCCAGCAAGAGTTGGTAACCCGCCTTGTTGAGCGTGTGCTGAAAAGAGGGCAAAAACAGCGCACACGATTTCTCCACCAATGAAGGCAAAATCAGTGCTATCGAATAACTCTCTGCCGAAGCAAGTGCACCAGCAGCTTTATTGGGAATGTAGCCAAGCTCATCGACGACTTGTTGAATCTTATCTCGTAACTTATCTGAAACGAGTTCTGGTGTGCGCAATGCACGCGATACCGTCATGGTTCCTACGCCAGCTTTCTTGGCCACATCGGCTAGGGTGACGCTCCCTGTGCTTCTTCGTTTTCGAGGTTCGCTCATTGGATTAATTTTACTTATTTGCAGGCTGCGGCATCTTACCACAGAGGAGAGATGCTGAAGAGTGTAGCTTACGAAAGGTTGAACTCCAGCATATGAAACTCAATGTGTTAGCAAAAATGGTAGCGCTATCACACTTAATGATAGCGCTATCAGATAGCGCTATCATTTGTGATCAAAATCTGGTTTTTATGCCGAAATCATCGTTAGAGTAGCGCCATCTCAGCAACAGAAATCGGAATACAACAATGCTAAGTGAACTGATTACCTCTGACGTTATTCGAGTCCACCCTCAAGCAACAGATTGGCAAGATGCGGTTCAAAAATCGTGTCAGGCACTCATTGATAATGGTGCAGTCGAAGCACGTTACGTCGACGCTATTTTTCGCTCACACCAAGAACTTGGGCCCTACTATGTAATTGGCCCGGGCATGGCCATGCCGCACGCTCGTCCAGAAGATGGCGTCAACCGCCTGGCGTTGGCGATCACCGTTATTCAACAAGGTGTTCATTTCGATTCTGAAGGTAATGATCCTGTAAAAATGCTGGTGACGCTTGCGGCTACCGACAGCAATAGCCATGTCGGGGCAATTGCAAAACTGGCAGAACTTTTTATGAATGAAGAGCATGTCGAACAGATTTGCCAAGCTCAAACTCCTGACGATGTCCTAGCGGTCATCAAGAACTATTAACTCCTGTCTATACCCCCTATATAGATTTAAAGAAACAATAAGGTACAGAATGATGAAAATTATGGTTGTTTGCGGTCATGGTTTAGGCACTAGCCTAATGATGGAAATGAGTATTAAAGCGATTGTTAAAGATCTGAATGTCGACGCTGCCATTGATCATATTGATCTGGGCAGTGCCAAAGGCACCGATTGCGACATCTTTATCGGCACTAACGACATCACCGATCAGTTAAAATCTCTGGGTGTAGAACCTAAGATTGTCAGCCTAGATAACATGGTAGATAAGGTGGCAATGAAAGATCGCTTATCTGCTGCACTTCAAGAACTTGGCGCACTTTAAGGGGGCGTTATGGAATTCTTTCGTTTCTTAATGAATGACGTTCTATCAGAACCTGCCGTTTTGGTGGGCCTGATTGCACTCATCGGCCTAATCGCACAGAAAAAGCCTGTCACCGAGTGTATCAAAGGTACTGTTAAAACCATCTTAGGTTTTATCGTGCTTGGCGCAGGTGCTGGCTTGGTCGTAAGCTCACTCGGCGATTTTGCCACTATTTTCCAACAAGCATTTGGCATCACTGGTGTTGTTCCTAACAACGAAGCCATCGTGTCGATTGCACAAGAAGCCTTTGGTAAAGAGATGGCGATGATCATGTTCTTTGCCATGTTGGTGAATATTCTGATTGCTCGCTTTACGCCGTGGAAATTCATTTTCTTGACGGGTCACCACACTTTGTTTATGTCGATGATGGTTGCCGCCATCCTTTCTTCTAGCGGTATGAGTGGCGTTCCTCTGATTGCTCTGGGTTCACTGGTCGTGGGCGCTGTGATGGTGTTCTTCCCTGCGATTGCACACAAGTACATGAAACAAGTGACGGGTTCAGACGACGTTGCAATTGGCCACTTCTCCACACTTTCTTACGTGTTGGCTGGCTTTATCGGCAGCAAATTTGGTAACAAAGAACACTCGACTGAAGAGATGAACGTACCAAAGAGCCTGCTGTTCTTGCGTGACACGCCAGTGGCGATCTCGTTTACCATGGGCATCATTTTTATGGTGACTTGTCTCTTCGCTGGCGGTGACTTTGTGCGTGAAGTGAGCGGCGGTAAACATTGGTTTATGTTCGCGCTGATGCAATCCATCACGTTTGCCGGTGGTGTGTACGTTATCCTGCAAGGTGTGCGTATGGTGATTGCGGAAATCGTACCTGCGTTCAAAGGCATCTCGGACAAACTCGTACCGAATGCTAAACCTGCGCTAGATTGCCCAGTGGTTTTCCCTTACGCCCCGAATGCAGTATTGGTGGGTTTCCTATCAAGTTTTGCTGCGGGTTTGCTTGGCATGTTCCTACTGTACGTAATGGGCTTAACCGTGATTATTCCAGGCGTGGTTCCACACTTCTTCGTTGGTGCTGCAGCTGGGGTATTTGGTAACGCCACCGGTGGTCGCCGTGGCGCAATCCTAGGGGCTTTTGCCCAAGGTCTGCTGATCACCTTCCTACCTGTCTTCCTGATGCCAGTACTGGGTGATCTTGGCTTTGCCAACACCACCTTCAGTGACGCGGACTTCGGTGCTGTCGGTATTCTACTTGGTCTGATTGTGCGTTAAGCCATTCTTAATCCGATAAAAAACCAATAAAAAGCCGCTTCAAGATAAGCGGCTTTTTCATTTTTCATCACACAATTAGCGAGCACGAAGCTTGTTGTGTTTTTTCACTTTTTTCATCGCCATTTGCTGCTTCAGTGGCGACAAGTAGTCGATGAAGAGATTACCAGAAAGATGGTCAATCTCATGTTGCATCACGATCGCGAGAAACTCGCTGGTTTCGATTCGCAACTCTTTACCGTTACGATCAAGCGCTTCCACAACCACAGAAGTGTAACGCTCAACATCGGCGTAGTAGTCAGGAACAGACAAACAGCCTTCTTGACCCATTTCTTTGTTGCTGCCACTCACCACTTTTGGGTTCACCAGCACTAATGGCTCATCGCGATTTTCAGACAGGTCAATCACCACAATCGCTTCTTCGCGGCCAACTTGCGGCGCAGCTAAGCCCACACCATTGTCTGTAGCGTAAAGTGTGTCTAGCAGATCATCGATCAGAGTTTGTACCGCAGCCACATCGGTGACTTGCTTTGATTCAACGCGTAGACGTGGATCGGGTGCAGTTAAAATGTCTAAAACAGCCATGAGTTCCTTAAATCATCAATTGAGTAAAAATAACGCGGCGTAAGATAGTGTTTTCTCTCCACGTTGTAAACCTAAGGTTAACATCGATGCCCAGTTTTCCTTATTCTTGAGCTTAAAATGAGGAAAGCCAGTCAATTCGACTGGCTTGATTACGTGAGTGGTGATTATTTAGATCAAAACTGCCCTAAATATTCCCATTGATGGTTGGTGGCATTGCCATCGGTCGGCCAAGGGAAATAACCATAACTCTCGGTTTTTAGGCGATAGTAATGATAACCACCACGGAAAGCGTACTGATAAATATCGTTCACTTTGCCACGTTGCCCATGGCTGCCCCATTCGCCCATGACCTCTTGCTGATGCCATTGCAGCACAGCACGTTCAAAACTCGCTAAATCACGATTGAGCTCATCCAGATAAGCTTGAATGGTGCTGTCAGTACCGAGGAAATACCAATCTTGATTGGCTTCACCGTTGGTTGGGAATGCGTCACCTTCACCCGGGCGTTTCTGGATAAAGTAGTGATTTTCACCGTCAACCTGCCCCACAAAGACAGCGCTGTTCATGGTTTGCCATGTGGTGGCAGCGCGTTCATCCCAACTCATCAGACGCGACAAGCCAAAATAACTGGTCACTTTTGCTTCTACTGCACTCTCTGAACTACGGTCGAACTGCAGTGGATTGAAGGCAAAATTGATATGCTCTTCTGCCGAACCGAGGTATTTCCAATCTTGGTTGTCGGTTTGATCAACTGGGAATGCCCCTGCATCTTGCTGGCGCATGGCAAAGTAGTCTCGCGTTCCAAGCTCTGGATTAAGGAAAACATACAGTGCACCTGCGCGACGTTCAGAATGAGTCACGCCGTTATTCAACGTACCACGACCATAGTGCTCAGCAACGTACGCATCAAATTGTGCAATGGTAGCAAAATCGACATTCAACAACGCTTGGTTTTCGTCAAACGTAGGTGTAGTGTCGACCACTTGGCTGTAGCCATATTCCTGACCAATGATGATCGGCCCTTTCAATTGATCAATTGGCGGGTTTTGATCCGGCGTCAAATGCGCGATTTGTGTTTCGCCATTGGCATCCGCACAGCTCAATGCCACCGATGTTGGTACACCGTTATCCATCGGCAAGTTAACGTGGAACTTGTTACTTTCATTGACACTATGACGAGAGGCATTGAGCAGCACGCGCTCACTGGCACCATTTGCAAACTCAACATCTAACTGACACTGACCTTGCGTCTGGTAGTTAGGGCGCAGTACTTCATCACCACGTAGAGCGTAGCGCCAGGTCTTGCCATGCTTATGCATCACACCTGAGATTTGCTCACAGTTGTTACCCACCACAAAACCCGCACCATCGTGATCGGTGCCTGACTTATTGAGTGTACAGAGCGTCACTTCCCCCACCTCTGGCGTTGGCGCGTAAGTCACGGCACCAACACCATACTTAGACAACAGCTCGTAATCTGCAGGCGCCGATTGCATATCGCGATTGACATGCCATTGCATATCAAGACCAGTGCCACATCGGTTGGTTTGTGGAATCACCCCACCGACAAACACCGCGCTATCGCCGTTGGCAGCTTGGTAAGTAAATTTACACACGCGTTGTTGCTCGCCATTGATTCTAAGCGTTTGCCAAACATCGCTGGCAATCTGCTCAGGGGTTAAATCAGCGACGGCTTGCCAACCCTCTGGCTGAAATTCTCCTTGCTCTGACCGCGGCAATTCAAACACGTTACCGTAGTTCGAGTACACCGGCGGATAAACTTGGCTTGGGTTGATATTAAGTGGGTCGTAAATTCCCAACAACGTCACCACTGGCACACCCGTTTGTTGTGGTTTTGGCGTGTCGGTCTCGACCGTTTGATAACGCTGCGCTGCTTGATCCCACTGCACATAGCCACTTGGGCTGCTGCTATCAAGGTTGAAACCACTGTTCATCCAACGCTGAGCTTTGCGCGACTGAGCAGGGTGCTCAAGGGTAAAGCGGCTAATCGTACCAACATACTCTTGCTCACCGCCGTTTTGAGCATCAACGAGGAAACGGAACGCATCTTTGAATGGCGGAACAATGTCGTCCCCTTGTTGCTGGGTATACACACTGCCTTTCCAATGCAGGTTGCCGATAAAACGTTGATAGAAAGCATCCCATCCCCAGCCTGATTCCATATCGTGAATCGACGCCATATACGGCCAGTGCCCCAGCCCATAGTTGTGGCCAAGTTCATGTGACCATTCGTTGCCCGTGGTCGCTTCTAGCGTGACAATGCCACCACCACCACTGCCACCATGCACCACCACTTGGGGTAGATCGGTGTCTTTTTTGGTGTAAACACCCACGTTGGTATGGGCGGTGATGTGATTAAAGCGACGATTGTACTGCTGGGTATAACCTGCGCTGGTCAAAATACCCACGTTGGCATTGTTAATGCCAATCGACACCATGGCTTTACCAATCGCTTCGCGCATATCGCCACTGTGCCAACCACCTGTGCTGGCGCTTTTATCGGTGTACACCACGCCATTTGGCATCGTCACAATTGGAAAATGCGCTGGCGTGTAATCGGCCATCACCAACTTGGAGGCCGGGATTTTCTGGAAGTAATCCGCCGCAAGCGTCGGTAAGTTTTGGATCATGGTATTGCGATTACGCGGCTCAATAAGCATGCCCATGTCGATGTTTTGAATCACCAACTCTGGTGCGCCACCAAATTGGATCTCTCCTTGGCTTAGTACCCCTTCTCGGCCTAAGTTGTCGCTCAAGCGCAGCGATAGACCCGGCTTCATCCAATTCCATTGCAGTGGCAGCGACCAAGCATGATGAGAGAAGACCACTTTCATACGTCCATTATCAGGCTGATCCGATGCAGCCAGAGCACTTGGCGGCAGCATCAAGCTGCTGTGGACCACCTCGCCATCAAGGAGTACTTCAGCACGTATTTGGTTGATCTCTTCGCCTTGCGAAGGCGTGAAGAGCAGCATCGCGTCACGATTCATGATCACATCCAAATGGCCTTGCCCTGTCAGTTCATTGCCATTTGGTGCCACCGAAGTGTGCGTTTGCGTGATGCCCAAACCGCCTTCTAAACTGCCTTGCAAATGGTTCGGGGTTGGGATCTCATCGGCAAAACCAACACGAGAGGCTTGAGTGGTGAAACGCACTAACTGTGGCTCAGCACAATCCACCGAATTGCAAGAGCGCAGCGCCACTTCATATTGTGTTTCAGGCTTGAGCCCGCCGATAAAAAAGCCCGCAGAGACAGCGTCATAGCGGCGAGCATCTTCTTCATCACTTAAGTTGGTTAACGTGAGTGTCACCTTGTCTGACGGGTTTTGACCTAACCAATCAAAAGAGGCACCGAGATCAGACACGCTCGATACCGTCAACGAAGTCAGACTCGGTTTAACCAGATCGCCACAATCGTTGGTTTCCGTGCGATAGGTAACATCGCGCTCCCATGCGTAACTGCCATCATTATTTTTTGAGCCATGTGCCGCAGGTATGTATTCAACAAAACAGCCCTGTTCATCCGATTCATAAACGCCAAACTCGCGGCTCATAAGATAGAAGCCACCGTTGTACATCATGAACTCCCAACTCTCATCCACAAAATCGATCACATTACGATAAGGCGTGTCGTCACCGCCTTGGTAAGGGAGGAATGGGAACTTAATATCATTTTTATAGCTTAAACGGTATTCCACATCTTTATAGGTAATCCAGCGCTCCCCATCACGCTCAAACACGCCTTCTCCGCGTTCAGCCATCGCTTTGATCGATTCCAAACGCTCGACGGTTTTCTCTCCGATCTGTACCAGCGTCAACTCAGGTTGCGCCCACACAGCGGTGCTTCCCAATAGCCCCGCTATGAGAAGTGTCAGTGGTTTTTTCTTCATGATTGGCTTATCTCATTATTATTTGAATAGATTGAGCCCAAATTTAGGCAACACTAACCCACAACATTTCTCTGAAAATCTAAGAAATATTGTTATTAATAAGTAGGTTAGGATTTAATTATCATTTATGAGACAAGCAATTTAAAAATAAAGATTGAACGGAATGAGAGTACAGTTCCAAAATGCCATACTGAAAAGATTCAATATGAGAGGTTCAGTCAATAATTCAGTGGATTTATAAATGTGCAACAATTCAATAAGTTAGCTTATTTTAACCCACAAAGAACACCACTAGAAATCGCTGAGCAGCTTCATCTCTTCCCGGCTTAGGTATAGAATATCAAAGCCGAGGCGAACTCGAACCAACAAGCAGAAACAGCCTGTATCTCGCTTGCTGAGTATCCCGTCCGAACCTCTCATTTGTTTAGCAGACAGACCACGCCCTTTCTCTCCCATTCATTCGGTGTGGTAACCCTGAAGAAAACTTGGAAACTAACATGAGTCTATTTGAGAATCTCTCAATCATCTTTGCCCTGATCTTATCTAGCTGCTTTTTCTCTATGTCAGAAATTGCACTTGCCGCCGCTAGAAAAATTCGCTTAAAGCAGTTTTCTGACGAAGGAGATGAGCGCGCAACCAAAGTGCTTGAACTGCAAGCCAATCCGGGTAACTTCTTCACCGTGGTGCAAATTGGCCTTAACGCTGTGGCCATCATGGGCGGTATTGTGGGTGAGTCTGCCTTCACGCCTTACATCAAAGCCGCTCTTGACGGTGTTGTCCCAGCAGCTTGGTTGGCACAGGTGAGTTTCTTCCTCTCCTTCTTTTTAGTCACCAGCATGTTTATTTTGTTTGCCGACTTAATGCCCAAACGCATCGCCATGGCGGTGCCAGAAAAAATCGCTATGACCTTGGTCGGCCCGATGTTGGTCTGCATTTCCATTCTCAAGCCATTTATTTTTGTCTTTAACGGCTTAGCCAACCTGATTTTCCAACTGCTGAGCATTCCTGCCGAGCGCAACGACGACATTACCTCTGACGATATTTATGCAGTGATGGATGCAGGCGCTGAGGCGGGCGTGCTTGATCGCGGCGAACAAAAAATGATGGAAAGTGTGTTTGAAATGCAGTCGGTGCCCGTCACCTCTGCGATGACGCCACGCGAAAGCCTGACCTTCCTTTCGCTTGAAGACGATGAAGAGACGCTGAGAAAGAAGATCGCCGAAGATCCTCACCACAAGTTTCTGGTGTGTGATGGTCAACTCGATGCCATCAAAGGGTACATCGATTCCAAAGAACTGCTTACTCGTTTAATTAACGGTCATACATTAAACGTCAAAGACAGCAGCATGGTGCAGAGTTGCCCGATTATTCCTGACACTTTGAGCCTTTCAGAAGCGTTAGATTACTTTAAAAATACCCGCGCGGACTTTGCCGTGATCATGAACGAATATGCGCTGGTGCTCGGTATTGTCACTTTTAACGATCTGCAAAGTGCGGTGATGGGTACCTGGGTGCTGGCCGAAGGCGAAGAACAAATCGTTGCACGCGACCCGAACTCTTGGTTAGTGGACGGTGTTACGCCAATCACCGATGTGATGCGAGCACTCAATATCAACGAGTTTCCACATCCACAAAACTACGAAACCATCGCCGGTTTTATGATGTACATGCTGAGAAAGATCCCACGCAGAACGGATGCCATCATTTACTCTGGTTACAAGTTCGAAGTGGTGGACATTGATAACTACAAAGTTGACCAACTGCTGGTCACCCGTGTGGAAGTGGAGGCTCATCCAAGCCACGAGGAATAACGTCAACACTCACAACCCATTTCATCAGCCATTGCCCTTCGCTTTGGCTGATTTTTTATCTAGGGTAAATACCACAATAAGAAAGAAGCCCCAATCGTCAGGGGCTTCTTGGTCGTATAAAATGCCAGTTCGCTTAGAAGAAACCTAACGGATTCACATCGTAGCTAATCAGCAAGTTTTTGGTATTTTGGTAGTGATTTAGCATCATCTTGTGAGTTTCACGACCAATGCCCGATTTTTTGTAACCACCGAATGCGGCGTGTGCAGGATATGCGTGGTAGCAGTTGATCCAAATCCGGCCCGCTTCAATGTTACGCCCCATGCGATAGGCTAGGTTTTGATCGCGAGTCCACACGCCAGCGCCTAAGCCATACTCAGTGTCGTTGGCAATGGCCAGCGCTTCAGCTTCGTCTTTAAAGGTTGTCACCGCGATCACCGGGCCAAAAATCTCTTCTTGGAACACACGCATTTTGTTGTGACCTTGCAGCAAAGTCGGCTGGATGTAGTAACCGGTCGCTAGATCGTTTTCTTGCTTGGCAATCTCACCACCAAACACCACTTTTGCCCCTTCTTGGCGACCGATTTCCAAGTAGCTCAATATCTTATCAAACTGCTCTTGCGACGCTTGGGCGCCAACTTGAGTGTCGGTATCGAGCGGGTTGCCCTGTTTGATGCTCTTGGCACGCTCCGCCACTTTGGCAATGAACTGATCATAAATCGACTCATGAACCAGCACGCGTGAGGGGCAAGTACACACTTCACCTTGGTTGAAGAAAGCAAGTAACGTTCCCTCAATGCATTTGTCCAGATAAGCATCTTCATGATCAAACACATCAGGAAAGTAGATGTTTGGCGACTTACCGCCGAGTTCGACCGTCGATGGAATCAAGCTTTCCGCCGCGCATTTGAGTATGTGATTACCCACTTCGGTTGACCCCGTAAACGCCAGTTTGGCAATGCGATTACTGGTTGCTAGAGCTTGGCCTGCTTCTGCGCCAAAGCCGTTAACCACGTTCACTACACCAGCTGGAATGAGATCACCAATCTTTTCCATCAGCACCAGAATTGAGGTCGGCGTTTGCTCTGCTGGTTTAAGAACCACGCAGCAGCCCGCCGCTAACGCTGGTGCCAGTTTCCATGCCGCCATGAGCATTGGGAAGTTCCAAGGAATGATCTGCCCCACCACACCAATCGGCTCTGGGAAATGGTAGCTCGCGGTATTGGCATCCAGCTCCGCAGCGCTGCCTTCTTGCGCACGAATACACCCGGCGAAATAGCGGAAGTGATCAACCACCAGCGGTAAATCTGCCGCCAGCGTTTCACGCACAGGTTTGCCGTTTTCCCACGTTTCTGCCACCGCCAACTCTTCGAGATGCGCTTCAATGCGATCGGCGATTTTCAGCAAGATATTGGCACGCTCCGTCACGCTGGTTTTTGCCCATTGATAACGAACGCTGTGCGCCGCATCCAAGGCCAAGTTAATGTCCGCCGCGTTTGAGCGAGCCACTTTACAATAAGCCTGGCCGTTAACCGGCGAAATATTATCGAAATATTCACCACTCACCGGTTTCACCCACTCCCCGCCAATGTAGTTGTCATAGTGGCTTTTGAAATTCACGACAGCGTTGTCACTACCTGGTTGTGCATAAATCATAACTCGTCCTTTTGTTGCTCGTTTGGTTTAAAACGCAGCGTCGAATTGCGCTACTTCACGTCACCTATAACGCAAGTCACAGGCCAGAAACACAACGCTTGTTGTTAATTAAATGTAAAACTATGATTACCAAACGATAACAACTTGGGTTCATCAAGAATGGAACGACGAGTGGCGTGATACGCGCTGTTCAACTGTTCCAATTTGGTACACCCAAACTGTGGCAAAATGGAACAGTCATGCAACTTCAACATGTTAGCAAACCCAACTGGCTGATGAACTCTTGGGACAGAAGCGAACAGGCGGGTTTGAAAGAGCGTCGCCTCCCCGAGGATGTGCGCATTTCCCCCGCGATGCTCAAAGATCGACGCCAGCAACATCACGCGTTAATCGATGCGATCACTCAATTTGCTTTGCCGTTGTTTAACCAACTGTTTGCCCACAGTGATAGCCGTTTGATTCTGACCGACAACCAAGGCGTGATCATCGGCAGTTGGGGACAACCCAAGTTTCGTGAAAAACTCACCGAGATCGCTTTGAGCTCCGGCGCCTGTTGGCAAGAACGATTGAAAGGCACCAACGCCATTGGCACCGCCCTAATTGAAGCCAAACCCGTCACCGTGGTGGGGGATGAGCATTACATCCAGCGCCATCGCTTTATCAGTTGCTCTGCAAGCCCATTGTTTGATCACAAAGGCAATCTGGTGGGCATTTTGGACATCACCAGCGAACAGCAAAAACATGATCTGTCTACACAGGTGTTGGTACAAAACATGGTGCAGTTGGTGGAAAACCAATTATTGAATCAAGTTCCAGAAGGGCATTTTCGTGTGGATCTGGCTTGTGAAAAATCGTTGTTGAACAGTGGCTGGCAAGGCATTCTCATTGCGGATGAATCCGGTCAAGTGGTGGCGCACAACCAAGTGGCAGGGCAACTTCTGGCCAAACAGCAGGTGGTTGGGGAATCATTAGACGCCATTTTGCAATCGCAGCAGAGCCATTCTCCTCTGTTTTTTGAAACCAAAACCTTGCAGGCAAAACGCCCTCGTAGCCGCGCGTTAAGCCCTTCCAGCGATCTTCATTTTGGTGATGCCACTGTCGAGCACTGTTGGCAACAAGCCAATCGTGTGATTGATAAAGACATTAGCTTACTGATCCTTGGTGAAACAGGCGTGGGCAAAAATGAATTTGTCAAAGCGCTGCACAAAAATAGCCAGCGCAAACAAGGGCCATTAGTCTGCGTCAATTGTGGCGCCCTGCCGAAAGATCTGATTGAGTCGGAACTGTTTGGCTACGTCGCTGGGGCATTTACTGGCGCCAGTAGCAAAGGGTATCAAGGCAAGATCCGCCAAGCGGATAAAGGGATCTTATTTCTTGATGAGATTGCCGATCTGCCATTGGATGCGCAAAGCCGATTACTGCATGTGCTGCAAGACAAAACCGTATTGCCGATTGGCTCTAACCAAACATGGCAGGTGGATACCCAAATTATCGCTGCCACACATAAAGATCTCGAACAACTCGTGCAGCTCGGCCTGTTCCGTCAAGATCTCTACTATCGTCTCAATGGTTTGATCATTGAGCTGCCCCGTTTTGCCAAACGTGACGATAAAAGCGCACTCATTGAGCATATCCATCGACGTTACGCGCAAGAACATCAAGATATCTGTCCACACCTGATGACGCTACTGTTGCACTATGCATGGCCCGGTAATTTGCGCGAATTGGACAGCTTATTGAAAGTCGCCACCTTAATGGCGCAAGGTGAGCCTTCACTCTCTTTGGCTCATGTGCCAGCGCATCTAGCTCAAAAACTGGGGCAACTTATAGAACCTGATGCCACAGAGAAAGAAGTCAAAGACCTACGCTCAACGGTGGATGAGTCGCTAGTGAAAACCTATCAGGCGACGCAAGGCAATATCAGCCAAACCTCGCGATTGCTCGGCATCAGCCGCAACACCATTTATCGTAAACTCAAAAGCTTAGGGATGATTAAGTCAGCGAGATAATCGAGACTCCCAAACAGCCATCGCCACGAGCTCAGCCACCAAAGGGTTAAGTCGCTGAAACCCTAACCGTTTAGTTGGCGCATTGGGGTTTGGTCGCTATAGAACATGTAGCAGTTTTTCCCTGCTAATTTTGCTTGATACATCGCTTGGTCAGCCTGTCGAATCAGGCTGTCAGAATCTTGCTGTTCCCCGCCAAAATAGATAGAAACACCAATGCTGGCAGAGAGGGTAATCTCCTCTTTTCCAATGGTGATAGGCTGACTGATGGAATGTAGGAAGCGCTGGGCCAACGGTTCAATGTCGTAGCTGTCTCGCACCCGCGGCACCAAAATAATGAACTCATCGCCACCGAGGCGAGCCAACGTATCACCTTCCCTGACCAAATCTTTCATTCTGGCGGCAACATGATAGAGCACATCATCACCCGCATCGTGACCAAAAGTATCATTTACTTGCTTGAAACCATCGAGATCGAGAAACAACACTGCCAAATGCTGCTTATAACGACGTGAGCGCTCCATCGCATTGAGTAATCGCTCTTTAAGCAACAAGCGATTGGGGAGCTCTGTCAGGGGATCATAGTGAGCGATTTTTTCTAACTGTGATTCATGCTCTTTCAACGCTGAGATGTCAGAGAAGAGCGCGACAAAACGAATCTCATCCTCTCGTCTATCTTCTACCTTGCTGATGGTCACTAGATCGGGGCACACTTCACCATCTTTACGCTTATTCCAAACTTCTCCCCGCCAGTAACCACGAGAAAGCAACATTTCCCAAAGATCATGATAGACATCTTCATCGTGCATGCCGGACTTCAACAGTTTAAGCGTTTGTCCTTCAAGCTCAGATTTTTCATAGCCCGATATGTAGGTAAACGCCTGATTAACATCAATAATTATGCCTTTACTGTCGGTAATCACAATCCCTTCGTGAACGTATTTAAACACATTGGCCGCCAGCTCCAATTGGCTCTCTCGCGCTTTACTTTCACTGATATCGACATGGGTGCCAAACATCTCCAACGGTTGACCATCTTCATCCCACTGCGCGACACGGCCGCGATCGAGCACCCACACCCAATGGCCATCTTTGTGCTTCATTCTTACTTCGCACTCATAGATGTCTGTCTTACCGGAGAAGTAATCGGACAGGCGTCGTTGTGACAATGTTAAGTCACTGGGATGAACGTATTTCATCCAGGTGTCAATCGAGACAGGCATCAGTTCTTCCAATTGATAGCCTATGATTTCGGCCCAACGTGGGTTAAACCTCGTCGCACCGGTTTTGATGTTCCAATACCAAGTGCCCGCGTCGGTGCCTCGAATCACATTCTCCAGACGCTCATGCTCTTCTTTCAACTTGTTTCGTGTCAGTGAAATAACCTTCAACATGTCATTGACCGTTTTGGTTAAAATGTTCAATTCTGTGTAAGGGGAAGGCGCCAACATATTGATAGGTAAGCCATCCTGATCTCGATGCTCAAGCGAATGGGCAATCCGATTTAGTGGATGAATCAAAATCCAGCGGATAAGAAACATGGCCAAAAACGCTTGGATCAACAAGAGCACCAACACGGTGGCGGTAATGTTCAGTAGCAAATGGCGCTTTTCCAGCACCAATAGCTCCCCACTCACATACACATCCACACGTCCGATCTGATTGCCTTCTTCATCGTGGATCTCTGAACTCTTTTGGTAGAGTGCCTGATTCAATAAGGTTTGTTGTTGTAAGTCTTCGCTTTGAAATTCACTCAGATGAGAAGAGGACGTTTTCACGTAGCCAGTGAGATAACTTTTTTGCCCTGTCAGCTCTGCCATTTGAAAGTTATCGACCAAGATAGCCAGCAATGCATCGTGATTCTCTGTGTTGATTTCGGTATAGAGCAGTTTGTCGTATTCGTTGATCTGGTAGGTGTCCACATACCCTGAAATCGTCGTACTTAGCCTCGCGGCACTCTCTTCCGCTTGGCCACGTATCTCGCTTTCTACGTGCTCGCTGCGCAAGGAATAGTTGTAAACACCATAGCCAATGAAGACGATGGACGAGGTGATGATCATACTGATACTAAGAAAGAGCGTTAATGAACGCCGATGATGAAAAAGCGGCCACCTCACTGTCATTGCGACCCTCCTTCATGCCCAAGTACATTACGCTGAATGGTGCTGAGCAGGCTGTCTAGGTTTTGCGATGACACGGCCAGTACTTCCAGTTGTTGCTCTTTTGCCACCGTATGACCTAAAAGAAACTGATGCAGAGAGTTCATTGCTCTCTCCCCCATCAAAAAAGGTTGTTGCATGCCTGAGCCAACAAGCTGCTGAGAACGGATCATATCGATGAATTCTGGCTCAGCGTCAAAACAGATCAACAACACTTTGTCTCTTTGACCTAATGAATCAATCGCATCGAGTGCCGCTTGGTAGCGATCCGAGCCCTGCAACCAAATGGCGCGTATTTTACGATGCTCACGCAACATCGTTTGGGTGAAAATAAAGGTCTCTTGGTAGCTGAAATCTTTTTGCTGTTTGATCGCC
Organism: Vibrio vulnificus NBRC 15645 = ATCC 27562; assembly: GCF_002224265.1. Classification (NCBI taxonomy): domain Bacteria; kingdom Pseudomonadati; phylum Pseudomonadota; class Gammaproteobacteria; order Vibrionales; family Vibrionaceae; genus Vibrio; species Vibrio vulnificus. Next base: position 764,598 of record NZ_CP012882.1, on the reverse strand, counting down.
GCAATGCGCATGCCCTGTTGCTTGGCCGCCTCAATAAACCCTTCCGTTCGTTCAATGCCATTCTTGCGTTTTTGCGGAATGGCGACCACGCCAACTTCACCATTTTGCCAGCCTTTCTCTTTCATGGCCGACGCCAGTATTTGAGCTAATTGAAAGGCGCCGGAAAAGTTATCCGACTCAATATAGCTGACAAAGGTGCCGCCTTCGGTGCCGATATCGCTAATGACCACTGGAATATTCGCTTGCTCCGCCATTTTGAGAATAGTGACCGCGGCCGATGAATTGGTCGGCGATAAAATAATGCCATTCGGTTTGAGGGCGATGGCTTTGATGATGTTTTCCAACTCGGTTTTGGCGTCATTTTCTGCACTTAACACCACGGCTTCATAACCCAACTGTTTTGCTTCATTCTCAATGCCTCCCCACATGATTTGCCAAAATGGGATCCGCAGATCGGAAACCATATAAACAATCTGTTGGCTCGCACTGAGCCAAGGAGAAAAAAACAAAACAACACAAAAAGCGAGATGACGCATATCCATGTTTCCTCCGAGAAAACCGCTATAAACACGACATACTGCTGCTAAGTTAACTATATACGCTGACCAATATCGCTCCGCTTTTTTTGTTTACAATTTGACACACATCATAAAGCAATCAATTTCATATTCTTTTGAGCCAAATTTTTAAGCAAAAACACCCCATTTAGAGGTATTTTCCAAGCAAATAACCACATTAAATAGATGGATTTAAGGAGAAAAGGAAAGGGGCTAGGGGCTAGGGGCTAGGGGCTAGGGGCTAGGGGCTAGGGCTAGGGGGATCGGAAAGAAGATAGAAAACTAAGACAAAAGCAAAAGCAAAAGCAAAAGCAAAAGCAGACAAATCGTGTTATCTGCTTCCATACTAACGATACGAGAATGATGACTAAATCGGCTCTCCCGCTTCATCTTCCTCCACAATATCGGTTTCCAACGCTGCCTCCGCCAACCAACGTTGGATTGGCGCACTCGCCAGCACCTTGTTCTGATAAAGCTGAGCGGTTTCCGAAAGCGGGATTTGATACGTTTCAAAACGAAGCGCCACAGGCGCGAACATCGCATCGGCAATTGACCATTCACCGAATAACCAAGCATGAGGATTCGCTTCCATCTGCTGCGACCAAATTTGATCAATGCGCGCAACGTCTTTCTGAGCTTGCGCTGAAAGCGTCACTTTGCGTTTTGCTCGGCAGTTCATCGGCAGCTCCTTGCGCAGAGCTTGAAAACCCGAATGCATTTCACACGCAAGCGCACGTGCTTTGGCTTTTGATGCACGATCGTCAGGCCACGCTTTACCCGCCAGTTGCGTTTCATTGACGTACTCCAAAATGGCCAAAGAGTCCCATACCGTGCAAGGCCCATCCACCAGCGTCGGCACTTTTGCCGTTGGCGTAATGCCTTCCAAAGTTTGATAAAACTCAGGAGTAAAAAGCACCAGTTTTTCCACTTCCACCTCAAGGTTGTAGGTGGCAAACACCACCCACGCTCTGAGCGACCAACTCGAGTAGTTTTGATTTCCTATATACAACTTCATCGTCATTCCCTGCCATTTCTGTTAAGTTCAATCGCAGATTAGGGCAACTTCCTTGCCACGACCAACGGATAGTTTTGATACAACCTATTTAAAAATACGATGGATTAGACTCAATATGGATATTGAAGCACTACGCAGTTTTCTTGCTTTTGTTGAGACGGGCAGTTTTACCCGCGCAGCCAAACAGATCAGTCGTACTCAGTCGGCTTTTAGCGCCCAAATGCGCAAGCTCGAAGAAGAAATCGGCGCAGAGCTGTTCATCAAAGAAGGGCGCTATTTAGTACTGAGCGACGCAGGCATTCGCCTCACTTCTCACGCTCGTCAGCTTGTGTCGCAACATGATCAGACTCTCTCGGAGCTCAAACATTTTCAAGATAAACGCCCGCTGCGCTTGGGCTGCCCTGAAGATTACAACGAGAAAGTGCTCCCCAGCTTGATTGCCCTGCTCCATCAAGCGCAACCTACATGCTCTATCCAAGTGTTTAGTGAGCCTAGCATTGAGCTGAGAAGAAAGCTCGATGCGGGCGAGCTGGACTGCGCCATTTTAACTCGCGCGCCAAACAGTGAAGAGGGCTATTGGCTCACCTCCGATCAAGGGGTGTGGATTGCCAGTCAAACCTTTTGTGTCGAAGCCCACTCCGCCCTACCCCTTGCTCTTTTTCAAGCGGATTGCAAGTACCACGCGGCGGCGATTGATGGCCTCACCAAACGCGGCCAAGCTTTCCAACTACTGGCTTGTTGCAATACCGCATCGGCACAGCGCGCTTTGGTGGAGCAAGGGCTTGCGATTGGTGCGATGGGCAAACTCAGCATGGGTGACAAAGTGAGGCTACTAAGGGATTTTCCACCACTGCCTAAGGTGGACATCGTGTTGGCCGTGTCTGCAAAATCGCACCCATTGTTGAGCCAAACATGGCTGAAACAGCTTGAAAAACAGTTCTCTGACAAACTTCTTGCCGTTCGATAATCTCTCTATCACTCGATGACGATAGGCTTACGTCTCAACATTAAGACAAAATCATGCAATTTTTTGATAGTTCTATCAGATAAATGCATGAGTTTTTCGAGCTACTCTACATCAACCAATCTACGCTACTCAAAACACGCTAAGGAACAAAAGCACTGACGCTTTGGCCATTCACATGAAAACAGAACTCGATATCTACCAAGTAGACGCCTTTGCCCGTGAAGCATTTAAAGGAAACCCCGCTGGTGTTTGTATTACAGAGAAACCGCTTGATGAACGTTTGATGCAGTTGATCGCTGCTGAAATGGCCGTCTCCGAAACCGCCTTCTTAAGCTTAGAAACCATGAATCTACGCTGGTTTACACCGAGAGCCGAAGTGGCACTGTGTGGACACGGCACACTAGCCACCGCCCATATCATGCAACAACAAGGGCTACTCAAAGCAGGCGAAGAGATCGCCTTTGATACCTTATCGGGTGAACTGAAAGTCAAGCTAACCGCGAACAAAATTGAAATGGACTTTCCACAATCCCCCATCGATTTCTCCGTCAACATCGATGCCAATAAACTGGCTCACCTAGGCATTAAACCAGAGGAAGTCCTTTGTAGTGGTCAGTTTCAACAGAAAGATTTTATCGAAATCACCAGTGAAGAGGCACTTTTAGCCCTCTCTCCCAATTTTGATGCTCTTGCAACCTTGACTGGACGCGGCGTGGTCGTAACCGCGCGTTCCGATTCACCGATTTACGATTTTATCTCTCGCTATTTTGCGCCGTGGGTTGGTGTCAACGAGGATCCCGTGACCGGCTCAACTCACTGTGCCCTCGCGGGTTACTGGGGCAGTAAACTCGAGAAGGATTACCTGGCGGGCTATCAAGCGTCCGCTCGTGGTGGTCGCATCGAAATGGCTTTGCTTCCTTATCAACGCGTGAAACTGATCGGCACTGCGGTCACGACCCTTAAAGGCCAACTGCTTATCTAGTCTTTGCGCCGTAAAGAGCGCTCTGTCAGTCGCTAAATCGTTCAGCCACCTAGCGCTTGAAAAATTGGGTGGCTGAAAACTGACGAGCCCTGTCGATTTTGTTTGCCAGAATCGGCATACTGACTTCCCCGAACTGATGGATATCTCTGTGGCTATTTCTTCTTCTGAGTATCACAAACTGAGCCAATGCATTGCTGCATTGCACTCACCAAGTTTTAGCTCAACACTGATCGCAATGTTAGCGGAAGTGGTCGCGTTCGACTGCGCCATCATTTTAGGCCATCGTGACAACAAGCATCCCATTTACCTGTTTGACTCCATTCAGACACAACGAGAGTTGCTGTTTCAACGCTACTTGCTCCATTACTATCAACATGACCCACTCTACGACTCCGTGCTCGGTGCGGCGCAGCAAGGGGTTTTTCACCTTGCGCAGGTGATGAAAAAAGACACCAGCTCAACACTGGCGCCTCACGCCATCTACCAGCAAGAGTTTTACCGGCAAACCCAATGGCAAGACGAAGCGGCGATCATCATCACCCTCGATGAACAACGTGCCATCGCCATCTATTTAGGCGTTACGCAAGCAGGTAACACCTTCCAAACAGCGGACATCAACGCGCTGTCGCAGCGCTTTGACACCATCGCCGCCTTGTGCCGACAACACTGGCTCAACGCCGATTTGTTGCTGGCAGAACATCAAACCGCACAACACGACGTAAGCCAGTGGGTGCGCAAAGCAATTGGCGATTTTGGTCAACAGCAACTCAGCCAACGAGAGCAAGAAATTGCAGCACTACTCATCCAAGGGCTCGATTCTAAAGAAATTGCCCAGCAGCTCGGCATCACACTGGGTACCGTGAAAAACCATCGAAAACGCATCTATGCGCAGCTCAACGTCGCCTCGCTCAGCGAACTGTTTCAGTTGTTTCTCAATCATTTGATTGCTCTCAAAGCATAGTTTCCAGATCTCGCTAGCTTAATCACCGCTTTTATCCCTTTAGGGATATCGTCATGATCTGGCCTGATCTTATACGCTGCCTGTCTAGATTTTGGAGGCAGCATGAATTCACAATTACTCTTTGATGACTTGGCCCAACGAGGGCTGATCGCGCAAACCACCGACCTTGAACAACTCATCGCGCTGTTTTGCCAACCACAAACACTCTACTGCGGTTTTGACCCCACCGCGGGCAGCTTACATATCGGTCATTTAGTGCCTTTGATTATGCTAAAACGCTTTCAAGATGCCGGGCATCAAGGCATCGCGCTCATCGGCGGTGCAACGGGCATGATTGGAGACCCAAGTTTTAAAGCCAGCGAAAGAAGCCTCAATAGCGCCGAAACGGTGGCGGCCTGGGTGAGCGCGTTAGCTGCGCAGATTCAACAGTTGATGACACCGCACCTCACTCAACCGCTCCTCATGGTGAATAATGCTGATTGGATGCAATCCATTGGCGTGATCGCGTTTTTCCGCGATATTGGCAAGCATTTTTCCGTCAATGCCATGATTCAGCGAGAATCGGTTAAACAGCGTTTGGCTCGCCCAGATCAAGGCATCTCTTTCACTGAGTTCAGCTATTCGCTGCTGCAATCTTACGACTTCGCTCAACTGAACCAAACGCACCAATGCGCATTGCAAATTGGCGGCAATGATCAGTGGGGCAACATCGTCAGCGGTATTGATTTAACTCGCCGCCTCAATGGCACTACCGTACATGGTTTAACTTTGCCTTTGATCACTAAATCCGATGGCGCAAAGTTTGGCAAAACCGAGAGCGGAGCAATCTGGCTTGATGCGGCGAAAACCTCACCCTACATGTTTTATCAATTTTGGCTCAACAGCGATGATGCGGACGTGTATCGCTTCCTTCGCTACTACACCTTCCTCTCTGTCAAGCAGATTGAACACATTGAAACCTCTGATAAAGCGCAAGTAGGCAAACCAAGCGCACAGAAAATTCTCGCCGAAGAAATGACGCGATTTGTACATGGGCAAGCGGGGCTAGAGAGTGCGCAGCGTATATCAGAGGCGTTATTTAGCGGCCAACTCAACCAACTGAATTTAGCCGAGTTGCAACAACTTGAGCAAGATGGGTTACCTTGTACCCTATTGACGCACGTGAGTGATGTGATCACCTTGCTCTTGGAGACAGGCCTAGCGAGCTCGAAGCGTCAGGCTCGTGAATGGCTGGAAAATGGGGCGATTCGTATTAACGGCGAACGTTGGCATGAGCAGACCTTAGCGCAGACATTCGCTTTGTATGATCAATACTATATTGTGCAAAGGGGCAAAAAGCAGTTTGCGATGGTGAAACTCACTCAAAAGTAAGCCTTACTTAGGCATCACGAAGCCAGCTTTGTGCTGGCTTCATCAAGCACTCCTTCCATCACCAATCAATGGTTAGAGTTTGCCCTGTACGGCTACTTTCTAGCGCTAGTTCAATCAGGGCAATATTATTCAATGCCTCTTGCGCTGTGACAGGATTCGCCGCACCAAGACGGATGGCATTCGCTACGCCAGTAAAATAGTGCTGGTAGCCCCCCAACTCGGTAGGCACCGTTTCCGCATCCGATTCACGATACATTCGGCCATAGTGCTCAGGCTCTTCACGCGCCCAGCTTTCGTCTTTTGGCTGAACTCCTTGTTTCAAATAACCTTCCTGCGGATCCAAGCCATACTTTTCGTATTTCGCCAACGAGCCTAACACACGAAAACGTAAGTTAGGCTCTGGGCTGTATAAGTTGGAATGTAAATGCACCAAGTGGCCAGGGTAATGGAGAATCAAATTGTAGTAATCGATGGTTTGCCCTTGCGGGCGCATGATTCGACATTGCGCATTGATCGCTTGCGGCAAGCCAAACAGCGCGAGTGTTTGATCAAGCAGATGCGGCGCCAAGTCATACAAAATACCGCCTCCCTCTTGAGCCAGCTCACGCCAGCGCTGGCGAACTTCAGGACGGTAGCGGTCAAAATGCGACTCAAACAGTTTCACCTCGCCTAGCTGACCTGTTTCAATCAGCTTTTTCACCGTCAGGAAGTCACCATCCCAGCGTCTATTGTGAAAAACACTCAACACTAAGCCTTGTTGCTCAGCCAACTGAATAAGCGCTTCCCCATCTTCTTTGCGCGTCACAAATGGTTTTTCCACGATCACATGTTTACCCCGCTCCAGGGCATATTTTGCCAATGGGAAATGCACGTCATTTGGCGCGGTTATGATCACCAGTTCCGCATCACTTTGATCCAGCATTTGGTAAGCATCGCCATACCACTCTGCTTGCGGAAAATCGGCTAACACAGCCGCTTGCTGGCTGGAGCTTATCGCACACAAGGCTAACTCAGGTAGAGATTCGATAAATGGCAGATGGAAGGTTTTAGCGGAAAAACCGTAACCGATGAGGGCGGTTTTTACTGGGGAATAGGGCATGGAAGGTGCTCTCTTTTTAAATCCATGGAAGAACACACTTTATCGCGGCCTCACCACTTTTACGAACACTTTAACCGGATCAAGAAAGCTCCGAGCTCAAAAACTCGGAGCAGATGCGCTTACTTAAAGCTGACGCTCAAACCAACAAAGTGAATACGGCCTTCAAAGGCGCCACTTATACCCACATCTTGATTCGCTATTTTCCGCGGAGCAATATCCACTTCTCCTAGATCTGCATACTCGTAGTAAACATCGAGGACATAACTATCCCACTGCGTCGTAGCACCAACTGAGTAACGATATTGCTGGCCAACGGGCAAATCGACCCACTGTTTGCTGGGATCATCTTGTGGTGAAGATTCATACGAGAAACCGGCCTTTAAACGCCAATCGGCATTGAGCTGGTAATCCGTACCAATGGCCATCTTCCAGACATCCTCCCACTGACGATCTATCGAGTTCAGCCCTAGAGGATTTGAATCTACACGGCCAAAATCAAACACTGTCTCATCCCATTCACTCCAGCGGTGTAATTGGATCGAAGCGAGTAACTTAAGCTTCGGATTCACTGCGTAGCTGCTACTCACATCCACAATCGCGGGCACAACCAGATCCGTGCCTACTGGAAGTGCACGTTGCCCACCACTGAGCTCAGTTGAAAACTCATGATTCACTTTGGAGCGAAAACTTGCCCCCAAATTCCACCGCTCACTCACCCGATACATCACGCCAGCGTTGAAACCGTAGGCCCAATCAGAAGATTGCTCAAGCCGTCGAGCATTAGCCATGCCCATTTCCAAAGAAGCCCAACTGATTTGCGCGCCGATCCCCCAAGAAAGCTGGTCGGTCACTTTAAAACCGAGTGCAGGGTTGATTTGCACTGCCGCCAACGCAATATCCGTCATCAGTGCCGCACCTTGCCACTCAGAGCCGTAATCTAGGCTGGAGCCGCCCACCGTGCCCAACGCGATGCCAAAGTGCACGTCTTCGTTGAGTTGGCGAACATGAAACAGGCCAGCAGATGGCATCAAAGACGCCGCTTGCCCATCACCGACACCCGATTGATCGTGATAGTTAATTTGCAAGTCAAACGCCGTGACATTGACGGTTGTCAGTGTCTCGCCCATCCACGGCATGGTTGCTGGATTTGCCCACATTGCCGCCGCCGACTGCGTATACACACCATCCCCTGCGCCCGTCGTACCGGCGTTTGCGATGACCGCTTCTTGCAGAAAAATGCCACTGCCGATGGCGGGAAAAGGAGTAAAAAGAGAAGCACTCAGCAGTGAAAATGTTAGCCAGTTGGAAGGGCGCAAAGTGCCACCTTCCTCCCTATTGTCGTGGTCACTCAAAACAGAAGAGAAGATATTTTTCATACTTAGATTCTTTTAAAAATAAACCTAATTTTACTTTGATTTACTTTCCATTTTGGAATAATGGTTATTCCTTTCCGCACCTTGACCTGAAATTATTTACTTTAAATTATATAGTTATCAACAAGTGATAGTGTAGAACACTGAATTTATCTTACAATAACCACACACGAAAAAACAAAATATTGGATATTATTATTGTTCAAAACAAGATAAGAAGAAGGCTATGAACAATTTAAATAACCTCCACGTATTCCTACTATTAATGCAAACTCGTTCGACACAACGTTGCGCAAAAAAATTAGGGCGTTCACAATCTTACGTTTCAAAAGTTTTGGCGCAGTTGAGGGAAGAGTTGGCCGATCCACTTTTTCTACGGGAAAGTACAGGGTTAGTGCCCACTGACTATGCAAACGTCATAGAACCTAAGATTCGTATCGCCTTAGAACAAATCGACTCTGCACTCGTTCCACAGCAGTTTGATCCTTCTCTGCTTGATAAAGTCACCTTACACATTGTTGAACCTTATTTGATTCAGATCGGCAAAGCACTCATTGAAGCTATTCGATCCGAGACCAAGGCCAAAATTGAAATTAGGCAATGGGGAGAACACAGTGAGTCTCTTATTCTAAATGAGAGTGTCGATATTGGCTTGCACATTATTAATGATAAGCCTCAAGCGTTCTATCAAAAAAGAATACATTCTGGTGCAGGATATTTTGAAGGCAATAAAGAAGGCGAGTATGTGAAATTTATTGTTTCAGGAGTAAACGAATACAGTGATCATTTTAAAACGCTCGAACCGGAGACGAATGTTGGCATTATTGTTGATAGCCACGCACTTATGATGCAGTTAATGGAAGATTGTTATACCTTGCGTTATGAACCGCATTTTTCTTCTACCAAACAGACACGATTGAATATTGATGTCGCACTCATTACGAAAGCCTCTCTTCGCCATGCGGCAAAACAAAAATGGCTCACTGATCTCATTATTTCAGTGGTGGAACACAATATTAAAACGCGCTGGAGCAATAAACATCACGCGTAATCACAACCCAATGCAAGCTCACGATTTAAATCTTTCATTTCCTCTTTTCAAACCGGATTGCAAACACATTGGTGAAACACAAAACAAGGCCACGCGCATTTAAGCTCATGGCCTTGATTTTAACCACCCACACTCGCTCATTGTTGTGAAAAACGAGGCACTTACATCGCCGACAAATAGGACTTATACGCTTTTAAGCGAACCGTTGCCGCGCCAATAATATCCATAAATCCAAGCAGTGGATGTGGTTTTTTGGCCGACACCCACCCCGCCCCAGTCGCGCCAATTGGCACGTTGTAACCAGTAGGTTCGATAAACTCAATAATAATGGTGCGACCATGCGACCCCATATTGTTGCCAACGTGCTGACGAACATGCTGCGAGCCGTTGATTACCGAGACCGCCGCTTCGCCCGTCCCCGTCGTTACGCTATGAACTCGCCCACGGAAGATTTCTCCCGGATAGGCATCCACATAGAACTCAGCAAATTGGCCAACTTCAATACCTCTAAAGGTCTGATCGGCAATACGCATTTCGACAAACTTCTTACTAGTGTCATACAGATGCATGTTACCTAAACGCGTACCACTGACGATGTTGGTGATCGAAAGTTGGCCATCAAACGGCGCACGGATCTCACGGCGTTCATTTTGCCAAGTCGCGGTTGCCATTTGCGCTTCAATATTGAGGATTTGTGCATTAACCGAGGCGATTTTTGCTTCAGTGGATTCAATGCGCGTGCGCACATCATCTCGTTGAAATTCCTGCGCATAGTCGTGCAGTTTTTCAAGCCTTTGCAGGTTCTTTTTGTCATTTTCAATTTGATAAGTCAGCGCCAAAATCTCAGCTTGCGCCGCTTTTTTTTGCGCCAGCAAACCATTCATCTGCGATTCCGTATCTTCGGTACGCAGCGTGTAGATCAAATCGCCTTTTTTCACCATTTGGTTGTGATCGACAAACACCGCTTCCACTTCTTGTCCTATCAGTGGGCTGAGCACCGCATGAGGAGCTTTGACTGTGGTGCTATTGGTTAGATCCGCTGGAGACCAAAAACGGTGGGCAGTAAACAGAGCCAACGCCAACACCACACCAATACCAACAATGATCACGGCGTTTTTCAGCGTCCACTTCACCAAGCCTGTTTTCACCAAAATCCAACAGATGAACACATAGGGCAGCATTATCTCTTTCATGCGTTATTCTCCGTTGATTTATTGCTTCGTACACCATTGCGGATGATGTTAGAGAGCTCTTTGGCCAGCACATCCCACCGCGCAAAGGCAATAATGATCGCTAACACCCACCACGCTTTATCCACAAACAGTCCGCACAGTGATAAAGCAAAGACCAATTGGGTGTGAGCACTCGACATTTCTGACGAACGATGCACCGCCACTTCGTGAAGTCGCCAGAAAAGATAAGCCACATAAATGAGTACAGCCACAGTCACGAAAAAGATGAAACCCATAAACACTTCGGAATCGAGCAAACGTAAAATAGTGGGGTAACCGTTGGAAAAGTAGTTCTCTGGTAGGTCTTTGCCATGAATAGCACCGAGTTTAGACAGGGCCACTGATGACCCCACCAGCACACCGATGGCGATCACCGCTTTGATTAAAAATCCTAAGGTGTATCGAACAAACCTGATTAGCTTAGTGCCTAGACCGTCCTTATTCTCTAGGTTTTCTTTAGAGGTAGACATAATGTAGAGCCTTGTTTTATTGGTCGTTTAAACTGAGCATTTTACAAAATCGTTCTAATCAATTGGGAATTGTCGCTATTCCATTCAGTGCCCACTTTTTGCACTTTTTTTGATTCAACGACGGGAATTAAGAAAAAATCCCTCAACCGAAGTTGAGGGATATGGGGTTAGCACTTTCTATGCTTTTTTATTCGGCATTGGAAGAATTTCAAACAAGCCATCAAACTCATCTAAACATTCCGACAATGCTTTTATCAGTTGGGCATCCCCTTTCAGGTTTGCCTTTCCTTCTTTTACTAGCTTATCTAACGTTGTTTTACCGAGTACCATTTGCGTTAAGTCGCTCTTACTGATGGATAGAGTCACATCCGTTTTTGGTAACTTATCTACTTGAATATTGGCCATATTCGCGTTGGACACTTCACCGTAGTAATGCTCTTTCAGCTCAGGGTGTGACACGCCAAAACGGAAATCCAAACCCGCTTGCTCTGCTTTTGTTGCATTGAGTTTCACCGCAACGAAATCAAGGAACATACCCGTTGGAGTATTGGCAATGACATCGGCAGACGCGAGTTTGATTGACGGCTTAATCTTACCGGTACGCAGTTCAACGGCTCCTTGCAGGTAAGAGTTACGCCATGCCATGGTTTCCGACTGATAGCCTTGCTGTTCAAAGCTGTCTGCTAAAGCAAAACGGTATTGAATATTGTTCGGCTCACACTGAACTAAGTCGTTAAATAGTTGCGATGCTTGTTGATATTCACCTTTGCTAAAGTGGCTTTGGCCAGCTTTAAACAATCTCTCTGCACCCGCAGCTTCGACGTAAACGCACGATTTATCCTGAGTCTCCAATGGATTGGTGTTCACTGGATTCATATCGTGATAACCAAGATACAAGTTCACTACCGCACGCGCATTGTGACTGTAGGAGCCATGGTAACCATTGGTGTGCCAAGTTTCTTTTTGCGTTTGAGGCACAATTTTCTCAATCTCACGACCCACATCGTGAATGGTCACGCCATGATTTGCTAAGCGCATTGACTGGTTATGGATAAAGCCATAGTTGTCGCGCTGTAATGCCATGTATTGTGAAATCTCATTCACCTCAGTGCTCGGATCATTCCACACTGGCGCTGAGTGCGCAGCGTGGATGTTGTCCACCAAACCGCTATCAACAAAACGCAGTTTCAGCTCGGTGAGGTATTTGGTCCACACTAGGGAGTCGCGCACTTTCGCGCCGCGGAACGTGTAGATATTGTGCATGCCATCGTAAGTCAGCTCAGCGGTATTGAGAGAGCGATACTTAGGGACATAAAGCACGATTTCTGCTGGGGCTTCTGCGCCTGGCATGTTGATCGCGAGGAAGGTTAAACCATCAATCGTGATCTCTTTTTCACGTGGATCAATTTCCACGGTTGGCGTAACTAGCGTCACTTCACCACGTGACGTTCCCAATCCCAACGCGTTATCCACAATGCCTTGAGTATTGTTATCAAGGGTGGTGCCATATTGGTAGTTTGCACGACGCCCCATTGCGGTTCCGGCAATGATGTTTTCATCGGCCAACTCTTTGATGAAATCTTTCGGCGCATAGATAGGCGCATTTTTCACCATATCGCCGGAATCGAGAATGCCGCGAGAGCCACCAAAGTGATCGGCATGCATGTGCGAGTAGATCATGCCTGTGATTTTATGGCCGCCCTTCACTTTAGGGAGATGTTGTTTGGCAAATTCCCAAGACGCCGCTGCCGCTTCTCGAGAAAGCAGTGGATCGTGAATCACGTAGCCATTGTTGGTGCGGTAAATGGTCATATTCGAGAGGTCAGCACCACGAATTTGATACACCCCATCCGTCACTTCATACAAGCCGCCTGCCGTGTAGTTAAGCATGCCTTGACGCCAAATCGAAGGATTCACCGTGTCTGGCAGCTGCGCTACGTTCATTTCTGCCATGTAGTCAAAGCGCTGCTTTAACTCGCCAGCTTGGTGACTTCCGAACTCAGCAATGAGCCCACGCCCAGTGCGCTCAAATGCCGAAGTATCATGCCAAGGCAGCTGTTTTGCCAATTCAGCATTGGCTTGTTTTGTGTGCGTCGTTGCTGGCTTGCCTTGATAGTTTTCTAAGCTGGCGTAGTCCGCCGATGCAGCAAAAGACACCATCAAAGCAAGGGTAAGGGTTGAGGGTACAAAGCGGATATTCATAACGTTATCTCTCTCAGTGCGTTGTTATGGGCATACTTTAGAAAAACAACACATAGAGATACATGCATGAATGTTTATTTTAAACATCAAAAATTGCGATGTTTTAACGGTTCACTCAATCAAGAAATCCCTCCATACCGCATCGCGCGCTTTAGCCCTTAGGCCAGACACGATCCAAATCTTCCGCATACAAAGAAATGGCTCTTTGATAACCCAGAATGGCTTGAGATTGTGTCGTCTCCACCAGTAGATTGAGTAGCAACGCGGTCGATTGATGATGTTTGCCCAAGTTATAAAGGCACATTGCGTAGAACGGCATCACTTCTCTTCGCTCAGGAAACTCCTGCAGTGTTTTCTCAAACCAGTTCTGTGCATCTTGATAGTCCCCTAAGCTTCTCAATGTACTGGCCAAACCAAACAGGGCTTCAAAGCGGTCATCTCCAGTCAAGTCACCTTGTATTGCCGCCAAATAGTGGGGCACCGCTTGTGATTCCAACCCTTGATTATCATAGCTCCAAGCAATATGGAGATGCGCTAGCGCTTTGTAGTGCGCGTCTTGAAGCAAGGTGGTTAATTGCGCCCGGCTTTGATCGTATTGCCCAGCTTTTCTCAATTGGATTGCGGATTGAATCACCTCATCCATGTGAACTCCCTATTGTTATGCTCATCTTTGTTGTGTTTTTGACTGATGACAGTGAAACGAGCAGAGAGCATTTTCCGTCTCCTCTCACTGTTGAGCCAAAACCTTCATTGACTCATCGCTAAAGTTCTATAAAACTTAGCTCAAAACATAACAAAATGCGATGTATTAAGGCTATGGATAACCCGATCGACTTCAACTTACTGAAAGTATTTGTCACCGTGTATCGCCACCGTTCGATCACCTTGGCGGCTGACGCCATGGGGTTAACCCAGCCAGGCGTCAGTGGCATTTTAAAACGCCTACAAGAGCAACTTGGCGTCACCCTGTTTACTCGGGATGGCCGTGGGATTGCCCCCACACACCATGCACATGAGTTGGCAAGGCAAGTCGAGCCGGCACTCAGCCAAATTCACAATGCACTTGAAGGGTTGGAATCATTTGGCCCACAAACCCATCGCAAATTTGTCATTTATGTCCCTGAGCCTTTGATGCTGACACTGCTGCCTAAGATTGAAGGCGATTCGACACTGGGCAAAATAGACATCGAGCTTCAACACATGCCTTGCGATGTGGACGAGCAGTTTACGCGTTTAAACCAACAGCAAGCGGATCTCGCGATTGATTTTGTGCACCATTCAGCCCCTTCTTTCTATTCAGAAAAGCTGATGAATGACGAAATTTGCTTGATTGCACGGCGTGGGCACCCGCGTATTCAAGGGGCGATTAGCCGCGATGAGTACTACCAAGAGAAGCACATCACCTTAAAAATGCGTAGAGAAAACGTCTACCTCGCCGATTACTTTACCGAAGAGTTTCTCCACGTTAGACGGGTAGCGGCCGAATGCGATTCGATGGTGGCGCAGATGTCACTCGTTGCCACCAGCGATTGCATCGCCATGGTCACCCGATCATTGGCGGAGCAATTTGCCGAGACACTGGGTTTGCAAGTTCTCCACTCTCCAATGACCGCCATTCCCATCACCTATCGACTTCTCATCCACAACCGAGAGATCAACAGCCCTGCCAACCAATGGCTTCGTGAACGACTCAGTCGCTACTTTACTCAGTAACAACATTAACTGAGTACTAGTTAACTGCGGCACTGGGCAAAAATATCCAGATCGCTTTGATAAACCTGAGTTTTCACGTCCATGATGCCAAGCATGGAGTGGAACAGGTTATCGTGAGAAAACGCGCCGTGTGTGGCTTCATTGGCTAAGCACTTTCTGTCTAGCCCTTTTTCCTTGGCAAAGCCGTTGGATGCCCAAAAAAGCATGGGCACTTTGGTTTGGTTTTCTGGCGCAAGCGCATACGGCATGCCGTGCAAGAAGAGCCCATCTTCACCCAATGATTCGCCGTGATCAGAGACATAAAACAGCGCGGTGTTGAACTGATTTTGCAGCGTTTTTAACTGTTCAATCGTCTGTGCAATCACGTAGTCGGTATACAAGATGGTGTTGTCGTAACTGTTAACGATCTGCTCGACACTGCAGTTTTCAATGTCAGCTCGAGGGCAATCAGGTTGAAACGCCGCCTGCTGCTCTGGGTAGCGTCGGAAATAGGTCGGCCCGTGGCTGCCCATACCATGCAAAAACACCACTCGGTTTCCTTGCATGCCGTCCACTCGTTGGGAGAAGTCTTCCAACATCGCCATGTCGTAGCAGGTATTGCCATCGCAGAAGGCATTTTTTGCGTTGCGATCCACCACCGATTTTTGAATGTTGTGCGCTACGCCTTTGTCACCGCCGTCATTTTCAAGCCACAATTGATCAACGTTGGCGCGCTTGAGAATGTCGATGACGTTATCTTGATTATCCGCTACGCTCTTCGAATAGTTCGCGTGTTTCATTGCAGAAAACATGCAAGGCACCGATACCGCCGTTGCGGTTCCACACGACGAGACTTGGCTAAATGAGATCACATCCAGATCTTTGGTGTACGCGTTGGTTGCTCTCGGATAACCGTTCAACTCAAAGTTATTTGAGCGCGCGGTTTCGCCAAGGATGAACACCATCAGCGTCGGCTTGGTTTTCGCTTGTTGTAACGCTTGTGACGACTGCTGCGCATCCTCACCCAACTTTTGGTATGCCATAGGCTGATAGAAGTACGTGCGGTGAACATACTTACCGATGCTGTAAACCAATTGAGTGGGAATGATCTCTTGACGAAGGTAAGGGTTATTGCGCCCAACGGAGGCGTAATCTTGGTAGTAAAGCCCTGCAATCGCGACAATCACCGCCAGAGAAATCACCATCGAGACAAGTTTGCGGCCAACAAATCGCAACCATGACCCACTTGAGCGAATCGGCATCACCGCCAATAGCACCGCAGGTAGCACGCCCATCAAACCGATCCACAGCACAGAATAGGCACTGAGATATGAGCTCGCCTCGGCAGAGTCCGTTTCAAGAATGTTGGCGATCATATCGGAATCAAACAAGGTGCCGTAGTTAAAGCCCGCATAACTCACCGCGGCTGAAACCAGCAGCAACACAACAAAAAAGGGCTTGGTGATCCAAGGCCAGCTAAACAGATTAAACAGCAAATTAAACGCTGCGAGAAAAAACAGCGGGATAGAAATAACAAAGCCGATCTTAACGCTGTCTAAGCCACTTAAGATCGAATGCAACGTGGCGTAAATCGGGATGTTAACCAAAAACGCAAAGTAGCTCGCCAACATCAATGTGATGCCAACGTACGAGAAATGGGTATTTTTTAAAATTCGCTGCATAACAACTAAACTCAATGTGAAACAAAACCAGCGCAGAGCATTCACAGCCCTGCGAATGTGCTGCTAAGGCAGCATCGATTTGAGATAATTTTTGCGATTCCATTTGCTCATAAAAATCACGGCCGAGACGTGAATTGCAACGGCTACTAAGGTTAGGTTGGCAAGCACTTCGTGCACTTCCTCTAACCACTCTTCTCCCCAGAAAAGATCGCTCTCGGTCAACCAACCACTGCCAGCGGTTGCGATAATCAAACCCCACAATAGCCAAATCATCACTGCGCCTGCGGGGTTATGACCAAGGTGCTTATCTTGTCTGTCGCTCACCACTTCTTTTAAGTGCGTCAGCGCGGCTGAAACCGAAGGCAGAAAGCGAGTTAAACGTGCTGGTGACTCCACCACTAACCCCCAAGCAAAGCGAAGGCTCAAACTCAGCAGGATCAAATACCCCGCCCAGTGATGCCATTCGCTGCCCTCTTCCAAGACAAAAAAGTTGGCGAAAAACAGCACTGCCACAATCCAATGGGTTGCTTGCACAACCCAATCCCATTTAAAGGTGTTAGTCATCCAACTCTTCCTTCACTTTGCGCATGTCGGTGGGATCAAAATAGATTTCGACGCGTTTGTTCTCTTTGGTGTGACCATACAACTCATAGCAACCGGTTTTGGTCTTTTTGAACACTTTGATTTTGTACCCCATCGCTTCCACTTGAGATTTGGCTTGCTCAAAGTTAATCCATTGTGATTCAGGTGCATTCGTACACTGTGGATCGGCCAATGCACTGGTTGCGCTGCCCAATGAAATCAATGCGGTGGTGGTCAAGAGAAGTGTTTTTTTCATGATTGCGTCCTTGTGTGTGCTTTAACAAGGCGAATCATATCGAGCGAAACTTAAGATTGGCTTAAGAAATAAAATGAATGAATAACGAAGGCGAGATGACAAAGAGATCACGCCAGCAAACGCTTGATATGAATTGAGTCCAAACACCGCAATGGAAACGGCGATCGCCAGATCGAAATTATTGCCTGATGAGGTAAAAACGAGCAATGGTATAAGAAGGCAATAGTTTGCACACGCTCCGGAATCAACATATTGACGAATGGCTCATTTTCTCAGCAAATCGGGTCATGGTGCGCTTCTGAGCTCTATACTGAGAGAAATAACAATCATCGAATCCAGAGCAAACTGAATGCGCTATCTATTGTTCCTGTTTTGTATGTTGCTGAGCCCATTCCGCTCACACGCTTCGCCCGTCACGACAATAACGCTGGCGTATTCAGACGTCGAATCTTTCCCCTTTCAAATGGGCAATGGCAACTTGGTTGTCGAGCCACCCGGTGTCTCCGTCGATGTCATTGAACAAGCCGCTCGTCTGCTCAACATCAAAATCAACTATGTCAGGGTTCCTGGTAAAAGAGTGTTAAGCCAGATCAAAGCGAACCAAGTGAATGGCGGATTTATTTTTTCTTACAGTCAAGAGCGAGCTCAATACGCGCGCTATCCGATGAAAGATCAGCAAGCCGATCACAACTTGCGCATCGCCACACTAGACTACTATTTTTACAAGCTAAAAGAGCAACCGTTCACATGGGACGGTCTACAACTGAGCTCGATTGGAGACGTCCCCGTAGGGGCTCATACTGGTTTTTCCATTACAAAGAGACTGAAGGAGAGTAACGTCAATATCCTCGAAATCGGCAACACAGAAAAGCTCTTCGAGATGCTCGGCAAACGACGCTTAAGCGCCATTGCTATTCAAAGCAACATTGCCAGCAGTTACATTAATGAACACCAGCTTTCCAACGTTGAACGCGTTTCCCCACCGATATCGACTAAGGATTACTACCTTATATTCAGCCATGAGTTTGCCGAAGAGAATCCGCAATTAGTGCAAAACATTTGGGAAATGATAGGGCTTATTCGGGATGATGTGATCGACACCAGCATAAAGAAATACTTAATCGGTGCTGAGTAAATGTCTCTCCTTGCGCGAATGGCAAAGAGAGACACCTCGAGGTAAGCGATGAGAAATTGGCGACAATTTACTCGTCATCTTCCTCCAGTTTTTTGAGCTCTTTTTCGATCTTTTCTTCTTCCATTTCAAGCTTTTCGCGTTGATCTTTTAACGCTTGCTTTTTCTCTTTCAGCGCCTGTTTACGTGCTTCTTTGTCCTGCATTTTTTGCTCTTTCATCGCCATTTTTTCTTCTTTCTTGCCTTTTTCTTTGGCGGCTTGTTTCTGCTCTTTCTCTCGTTTTTTCAGGCACTCTTTGTCTTTCTTGTCACAGTGTTTTTGCATCATTTCTTCGGCATGTTGTTCCACCGCTTCCTTGCTGGGTTTGCCTTCCCCTGCCCAGTTCGGTTTTTCAGCCAACGCCAGTGGTGACGTTGCCAGCCCGATAACCAGAGTGATCAATAATGCTTTCATAGTCATAGTGAGTACTTCCTTTGTGGATACATTGATGAAAGCGTAGAAGAGACCAAGTAGAAATGACAGGTTCAAGATTGAAACCTGTGGCACAAACTCACAGCCAAACAAAAACCCCGTGGTCATGCGATACCACGGGGTTTTAATTTAATGCGTTATTAAACAGTTAAACGTTTAAGCTGCCAGTTTTTCAAGCACACGCATCAGCATACGGATACGAGGTTCAATCGAGGCCAGCACTAGATACTCTTGATCGCTGTGGAAACCCGCGCCAATTGGGCCCAAACCATCAAGGGTAGGAACACCCAAAATCGCCGTGTTGTTCGCATCAGAGCCACCGCCCACCGCGTGCCAGTTCAGATCAATCGACAGCTCTTGCGCGGCGCTTTCCACCAACTGCATCAGACCTTCCGTCTGCTCGCTTGGCACCATAGACGGCTTGTACGCATCGCGCTCGATGGTGACACTGACGCCGTCCACAAAGGGTGTTTGCGCCATGGCATTGAGCTTGGTGTCTACATCATCGTATTCTGCGTTGTTCCAGAAACGTACGTCGACTACCGCTTGCGCGTGTTCCGGCACAATGTTGGCGCCCGCACCACCAGACACCACACCCACGTTTAACGTGGTGCCCGATTCAAAGTTGGTCATCGCATTGATTGCCATGATCCACTGCGCCATTTCGGTGATCGCGCTGCGGCCTTTTTCAGGGTCGTTACCCGCGTGGGCCGCAATGCCTTTGAAGTTGATCTTGTAACCCGCCATACCTTTACGTGCTTTCACTAAGCCGCCATCGGCGCGGGCGGCTTCTGCCACCAGCACGTTTTTGGCCAGTTTGGCGACCGATTGAATCCATTCAACCGAATCGCCAGAGCCTGTTTCTTCGTCTGGGTTCATGCAAATGCAGATAGAAAGCTTATCCAGCACGGCTTGGTCCAAATTGCGCATCGCGTATACGATGTTGAGCAAGCCAGATTTCATGTCCGACACGCCTGGGCCGTACGCTTTCTCAGCGTCTTGCGACATCGGGCGCGCGGCTGCCGTCCCGACTGGGAACACCGTATCCATGTGACCAATCATCATCACATCGATCTGCGCGGCATCCGGTTGGTTGCGAATTTCAAGGCCGACACCGGCTTTACCGCAGTCAACACGCTTGAGCTGCCAGCCGTTCATCGCTTGAAACTTTTGCTCAAACTGGCTGGCAATACATTCGATGCCTTCTAGGGTGTAGGTACCACAATCAACGTTGATCAGCGGTTTTAACTCTTCCAGATAATGCTCGAGAGAAAATTGCATATCTTACTCCTAGACAAACAGGTTCATGACCAGCATGGCGCCAAAGGCGTTCAATACTGAAATTGCGATCATCACTGGAATGTAACGGCCTTCAGTGCCGATAGGACCCAAGATACGGCCAACGTACTGAACTTGTGAGCCCATTAGGTAGATCGCTGGCGCCAAAATCGCAATGTGAGTGCCGTTAAGGATGCCTTGGTCAAACAAGCTGATCACCACACCCACTGCGCCGCCCATCGACATCCATGCGCCGATCAATACCGCCGCCGCTTCACCCGGCAAACCAAACACCGCCATGACGGGTGAGAATACGCTGCCCATCAAATCAAGTGTGCCCGTGATTTGCAGCGCTTTGATGATCACAAACGCCATCAGAACGTTAGGAACGGTCGAGGTGGTGGCAATAACCCAGCCTTTTTTCGCGCCTTCAACAAAAATGTCGGTCACAATTGGCTTCTTTGCTTTTACTTCACTCATTTTGCTGCCTCTTCTTTTAGCGTTTGTGGTTTGTCTTGATCCGCGTTGTCTTGTTTGTCTTCTTTACCTTCCGTTAGGTTTAGGTAGATGCGGAACAAGTTCGCGCCGACGATTTTGAAGACGAACATCACGGCAACCGCTAGGCCGATAGACGATGTTACTGCTGGTGAACCGTCTGCCATGGTGAGGGTGAAGAGCACCGCGCCAGAAGAGAAGAAGTTAACGATGGTGGCACCGGCAGTGAACTGGAACATGGTGAATATGTCGGTTTCGCGCTTGGTCAGGTGGCCTTCGTCTTTCAACTGACGTGTCATCGCCGCACCCGCATCGGTACTTTGTAGAGAGGCGATCAATGCAAGACCCGTGTTACCTGGGATGTTCATCAATGGGCGTAGTAGCGGCGTCAGCAATTTGCGTGCTGCGTCCAATGCGCCGTAATGTTCAAGCACGTTGATCATACCCAGTGCGAACATCACCGTTGGAATTAAGGTTAACGCGAAGATGAAACCATCACGCGCACCGCTACCGCCTGTACCACGGAAAGAGGTGGTCATGGCTTGTACGCCATCGGCCGTTTCGTTCACGCCGTACGCCACTTTACCGAACGCACCGTTTAGCGTTGTAAAGTCAAAAACGCCATACCACTGATTGGATTGCAGTAGGCCCGAGAAGAACACAACAGCGAACGCGAGAGCAATGTAGCTCCCAATCGTTACCTTGCGTTCTGTTTGAACAGGAGTTGTCATAAATTCACCTATGGTTGTGGAACTGAACGCATAGGATCTTGAACGTAGAAGACGGGTTACATACTGATCAGGGTCAACCCCCACGCCAAACGATTAAATAAGCCACTATTGAAATATTATTTTTTGATAACCATCACAATTAACATATTATATTAATTAATATCACAAATTAGGTTTTTTAATCCATTCACAACCAAGCGAATTGGAAACCAAATTCCCCACATTTCATAACAGTGCGCTAGCAATTTTTATGGATCTTTTGCGGCAAACGTCGCTTTTCTTCGGCGAGATAAAAGAGATTTGCAGCGATCATCGAACTTTCGCGCCGTCAGCACACCTTGTGCCATTGCTCAAACGCCGACATTCTCTCCTATACTCAAACGGAATTTATCCATCAAGGAGATAAACATGTACGGATTTAGCACTCAGTTTGCTGGCAGCTATGAACAAGCGATTAGCAAAGTGACCGAAGAGCTCGCCAAAGAAGGCTTTGGTATTTTGACCGAAATCGATGTCAAAGCGACCTTAAAGAAAAAGATCGATGTGGATAGAAAACCTTATGTGATTCTCGGCGCTTGCAACCCTCACTTGGCCAATCAAGCCATCACCGCCGAGCCAGATATTGGCTTATTACTGCCGTGCAATGTGGTGGTGCGGGTGGAAGAAGACGATAGCGTGACGGTGGCGTTTATGGACCCCTCTGCGGTGCTCAGCATGGTGGATCAACCCGGCATCGAAGGGCTAGCCGGGCAAGTGAAAGAAAAACTGCAACGCGTTTGCGCCGGTTTGGCACAATAAGCCACCACCGATAACGATGGCGGCATTGGGTTATTTTTCCGTTCTGCCTACAAAGGCGATCACCACTTTGTCATCCCCCAGCGTGCGAGAAAAAACGTACGCGCCTGTTTGTTCGATTTCTTTATGCACACCCGCGCCAATGGCAGGGTGTGCTTGACGAAACTGCCCTAACGTCTGCCAGTGGTTAAGCAAGCGTTGTTGTTCGTCAGACAGTGTCCAAACCATATCTGATCGGGTGCCTTGATGGAAATCATCGGCATATGGGCCAATATTGCGCCCCACTTCATCACCATAATAAATCTGCACCGCACCTGGGCTGAGGAGCAATGCGTTCGCGGCGTTGCGCTGCACGGTATAGTCTTTAAAACGGCTAAAGAACAGCTCAGTATCGTGTGAGGACATGTAGCTCACTGGGTTGAAGTCACTTTGCTGCGCGATGGTGTTGGCGTAATCGCGATAGGTGTCAGCCATTTGGCTAAAACAGGCTGCGCCTTTATCGAGCTTCTTCTGCATATCAAAATTGATCAGCGCGTCAAAGCCGTCGTCAAAATAAGGGCTGCGGTAAGCAGAATGGCCCCACACTTCCCCCATCATCCAAAACGGCGCACCCGATTGACCATTGGCTTTGCGCCACGCATCGAGACTTTTCGTCGCTTCTTGTTTCAGACGCTTCCACACTTCGCCTTCTACGTGTTTGACCGTATCTACCCGATAACCATCAATACCAAAGCGTTTCACCCAATCGGTTTGCCACTCTATCAAATAGTCGCTGACGGTGTAGTTGTCACGCGCCACCACGCGCGTGCCAGGGTTATCTAACAGCCACTGTGGCGGCGTCACCGCTTGGGTCGACTCGGTACGAAAATCAGGTAACCCAGCGAGAGACAAAGTGATGTCGCTGCTGCCCGGTTTTTGGTAACCCGGCAGCCCAGTGCGCACCCAATCTGCCCCCCACCACTGTGACCAGTTTTGGCTTTGATAATCGATCGCAGAGTGGTAGCTATGCCAGTTTTCACCCTCTTTTGGCTGCCAATTGGCCCACTTTTCTGGCAAGTTCGCTTCTTTTGCCGTCACTTGCATCCCATCAAATTGCAGATCCGCCAGCGTTGAGTACCCAGAATGGTTGATGACCGCATCCAGCAAGATTTTGATGCCGCGCTTATGCGCTTCTTCCACCAATGTTTTCAAATCTTCATCGCGGCCAAAGTTTTCATCGATCTTGGTAAAATCACGCGTCCAATAGCCGTGGTAGGCATAAAATGGGAAAGAGCCGCTGTCGCCACCACCAACGAAACCGTGCACTTGCTCTACAATCGGTGACAGCCATATCGCATCGGTGCCGAGACTTTGAATGTAATCGAGCTTTTCCGTCACTCCTTTAAGATCTCCGCCGTGGAAGGTACCAATTTCCTCTTTGCCGTCCTTCTGACGACCATAACTTTGGTCGTTACTGGGGTCGCCATTGTGAAAGCGATCCACCATCACGAAGTAAATATTCGCGTTGCGGTAATCGAAAGGGCGCGCTTTTTTGTTTTGTTTAACCGGTTCCAGCAGCACCAAACCACCCGATTGCGCCGACGGCGTTAAGCTGACTTTACCCTGCTTAACGCTCACCACTTGGCCGCTGTAGGCGTCACGCAGTGAGGTGCCGTCTTTGAAGCTGTCGCCCAGTTCAATCGTCACTTCTCCGCCTTGGTAGACTTCACAAGTCACCTGCGGCAGTGGCCGTTTGAACTCGGTTTTGGCGACCTTTTTCGGCTCTCGTTTAAATGTCAGCGTGTGGGCGTTCGCGTCCAGTTCAAAGCTGTAGTCACCCGTAAAGCGAATTTTTAGCGGAAGTTCGGTCGCTTTACCGCAATTCAGCGCAATGGGTTGGTTGAACTTGATCACCTGCGCATCGGGCGCTTGGCAATCGCCTTCCAGCCCGGTGACTTTGAGTTGATAGCTGTCTTTGACCAGCGGCACCACTAATGGCTGCTCGGTACTGAGTGGAAAATCTCGGCTGTTGGTGGTGGTTGAGATGGTTAAATTCGGCTCGGCAATCGCCGCTGTCGAGCTGAGGATCAGAGTTAGGGTTATGGCATTCAGTTTCATCGTTCAGTCCGTTGTTCACGCCTTACCCTCTCAAGTCACCATAGATACTTAAAACAATAGATGCTCAAAACAACAGATGCTCAGAACCATGAAGGCTTAAAAAGATAGACGTTTGATCGTTTTTATCACGCTCAGAATAAAACGACGGAATAACAAACACATCCTTCTTACTCCCTACGCCCTAAAACTTTGCCGAGGTCACAAATTCGCCACTAGGGGCGTAGAAAAAACGCCTGCAACCAGTGCAGGCGTGGCAAAGAAGAGCCAAATATCTTCGATTTCTAAAGCAAATATCTTCGATTTATGAAGATAGTGAAGGGAGCCAAATCAGGGGGAATTAAGCGATAATGCCCGCAACTTCGCGTACTAGCTTCGCTAGATCATCCCATTGCTCGTTGTCGATCAAATCACCCGGAACCATCCATGTGCCACCACACGCCAACACAGCAGGGATAGCAAGATAATCTTTGACGTTGCTTGGGCTAACGCCGCCCGTCGGCATAAATTTCACTGGGTAAACCGCCGTCAGCGCTTTCAGCATGTTCACGCCACCCGATGGCTCGGCAGGGAAGAATTTCAAGGTACGTAGGCCCATTTCCATCGCTTGCTCAACCAAACTTGGGTTATTCACTCCCGGAACAATGGTCACGTTGCGCTGTTGGCAATATTTCACTGTGGTTGGGTTGAAACCTGGGCTGACGATAAAATCCACACCTGCGTCAATCGCTTCATCCACTTGTGCAGACGTCAGTACCGTACCCGCACCGATCAGCATTTCTGGGTACGCTTCGCGCATGTTTTTGATCGCCAAAGCCGCATCTGCAGTGCGGAACGTCACTTCAGCACAAGGCAGGCCATTTTCAATCAGCACTTGCGCCAATTTTGCCGCTTTGTTGGCATCTTTGATGGCGATAACCGGAACCACTTTGATTTCAGCAAGCTTTTGATTTAAATCTTTCATTTGTTTGAATCCTTAAATAGTTGGCATCGCTTCGCGAGGAATAATCGCGCCACGATGTTGAATAACATGACCTGCAACCGTGTGACCAGCAAAAGCAGCTTGCTGACAATCACCACCCAGAATACGCTTTGCAAGATAGCCAGCACTGAATGAATCTCCTGCGGCTGTGGTGTCGATAACATGGTCAATTTTGAGTGGAGCAACCGCATGACGGCCCGCTTCTGTAACGACAAAACACGCATCCCCACCACGTTTGATGACGATTTCGCTCACGCCAAACCCCTTGGTGCGCTCAATTGCTTGATCTTCATGGGTATCGCCCCACAACAGCATCTCATCATCAAAGGTGAGAAACGCCATATCGGTGACTTGCAGAATTTGCTGGTAGAACGCTTGTGCTTCCGCCACGTTGTTCCACAGCGCTGGTCGGAAGTTGTTATCAAACGCGATTTTCACCCCATCACTGCGGCAAAGCGCGAGCAGTTTGATCAGCGCTTCTCGGCAATCTTGCGACAATATCGCCAAGCTGATACCACTGAGGTAAATCATTTGATGCTGACACAGCTCTTTCGCCAGCGTCAGGATGGCACGATCACGCAGCCAGTATTTCGCCGCCGAATCGTTGCGCCAATAGAAGAAGCTACGCTCGCCATTGTCTGCTGTTTCGATGGCATAAATGCCTGGCAATTTGTCTTGAGAAAGGTACACCATATCCGTGTTGATGCCTTCGTCTTGCCAAGCGGCAAGCATTTCTCGGCTAAATGGATCCTGTCCTAATCCCGTAACATAAGAGGTTGAAACACCGGATTGCTGGGTCAAACGGGAAAGGTAAACTGCGGTGTTGAGCGTATCCCCACCAAAACCTTGTTGTAGCGCGCCGTTGACCTTTTTCAGTTCAACCATGCATTCACCAATGATGGCAACGCGATTGATGTGATTCATAGGATGTCTCCTTAACGTAATTGCCGCTATTATTGCAGCAACAAAACTCAGAAACAATATTTTTAAAACGACGGTTCAATTAATCGTGAGCAAGATCCAACTCTGCGGTTTTGGCAGGTTCGAGTTCTGCTGCTCTCTGATAGCATCACGCCACTAACCTTATTCACACACTCGCCAACGCTGGCAGTAGACGAGCCATTAGCACTTCGTATCATGAACAACCCAACCGTTTCTCGCGCCATCTTTTTACTGGTGGCGGCCAATTTGCTTGCCTCACTTTCTGATGTATCACTCAAAATACTCAATGGCGAAGTGCCCACATTTCAATATGTGTTTATTCGCCAGTCTATTAGCCTTGTGCTGCTGTTGCCTTTCTGGCTGCGCATGGAAAAATCGCAGTGGAAAAAGGGCTGCGACTGGATCACCTTTTGGCGCGCGCAGCTGATCTTGCTCGGCAGCGCGTGCGCCATGATAGCGATCACCCATTTGCCACTGGCGACCGCCAATGCCATGTTCTACGTTGGCCCTCTGTTGGTATTGCCACTGGCCTTTGTCTTTTTGGGGGAGCGCCCTGCCGTAGGGAAAATGGTTGCAACGCTATTGGGCTTTGTTGGTGTGCTGATTGTGCTGCGCCCCGAGCAGTTTCACTGGGCTGCCATCGTCGCGCTGGGCAGCGCGTTATCCATGGGGGTAGGCAATATTCTGATCCGCAAAGTGCCTGCCGAACAGTCACTGATTTCCACACTTTTTTGGACGACCTTGATGACGCTGCCCTTTGCGTTTGCCCTCGCCTACTGGCAATGGAGCGCGATTCGCTTCGAACATATTTTATGGATTGTGGCGATCAATCTGTTTGTGCTCGCCTACCATGCTTTGGTGGTGAAGGCATTTCAGCAAGCCCCGGCAAGCCAGATCGCTCTGGCGGAATATTCTGGCTTAGCGTTTGTCACCTTCTTTGGAGTGATTTGGTTTGATGAAGTGCCAGACAGTTACACCGTTCTAGGCATTCTACTGATTATTGTGCCTATGATGCCCATTCGCTGGAAGCATTGGCTTAAGAGCAAAAGGCGCACAGCGATGAGTAAGGGTTAAGCAGATGATTATGTGGAGTTGAGTGACGGGTGAGTTCAAGGAGCATGCTCTAACAGCTTAGTTGTAACGATTTTAGTTACTTTTTTGTAACCAGGTGCAGGCATAAAACTGCGAAAACTTATGCAATACATCCCTGTTCAACGTAATTAACCTGAACTCGGGTTAACAATAGAATAGAACCAAAAGCTGGTTTCGTGATCAGAGCTTTCGAGCAAGAAGGATTGTGAGCAACTAAAATCGCGTACTACCTAAAACCAGAAAAGCCATCACTTAACATCACAACCACTGAAAATCGGGTTTGATAGCTTAAGCCGATCTCAGGTTAATTAATAAAAATCCCATATAGCTCGACATTAAGGATGTTGATTTTTCTATAATGTATGGCAACAGTTTGATGAGCTTGTATAAAACTGGAAAAAGGCAGCTATGCTCTGGGGGAATTAATGAGGAGATCCCTCAGGGCTTAGCAGCAAACCATTAGTATCGGAATGGTTAGTGAATAGACACCTTTTATATAGACTGACTGGCTTGGTGGCTATTCAAAAGCCACTGCCTACATTGAAATAAATAGCATTTTCTTCATCACTCATCGCATAGTCCATACCTATGTGTAGGCCATATCGACGAGCAATTTGATAACGAAAACCTACGCCACCAGCATTAACTCGGCTGTCTTGTTCATCGCCACTCCGTTGGGTCGCTTGACCCGCACCATAAAAACCACTCACTTTCCAACGATGGTTAATGCTGTAAGTTAGTTGAGCTTGCAAGGTTTCGATTTCATCACCTTGGTAACGGTATGAAGAAACACCCCGCAGTGCGACATACGGCTTTGCAGTCGGTGACACCATAGAATCTTTCTGCTCAAAATTTTGGTAGTTGCCAGCCAAACCTAACGTCCATTTTTCCGCAATCGGGATGTAGGCTTCTGCATCAAGGTTAAAAGTACGATAATTATAATCACTGCCTAAAGCATCATCATAAATCATATAGTCAGCAGTCACTTTATACCCTTTGCTAGGGTAAAAGAGATTATCGCGAGTATCGTATTCAGCGAGCACACCTAACCCAGACGTTACAGCTTCACTTCCAAGGGTAAGTTGCATGACCTTATCTATCAGCTTGTTATCCGATTCCACTTTAGACTTCGCCAACATTTGTTTTACACCAAGCATCAATGGTGTATCGGCAAGGCGAAATTGCACTTTTTGAGCCAGCACTGCGACCGTTGTTTTGGTTCCAAATTTGATTTCCTTATCAATCGGCCCAAAGGAGATGTGTTTATACAAATCCAAGTTAGCCACCCCAACACCACCACCGCCTACATAGCGAATGGAGTCATTAAGCCAAGAGCGTCGGTGTCCACCAAACGCAAACCAAGTACCATTTTCAGTACCTAATGCGCCTGCGACAGTCATTGCACTCGGTACGAGCTGTGCTCCGCCATCTATTGCTGATAACGCCGCTTGTTTTCTTTTGTGTTTCTCTTCTTGCGTTTCATGCAAAAACAAACCAGCGATACCGCCGCCATACCCAATAGCAGGCTCGGTAATTAGGATAGGTACTGGTAAAAAACCATGAGCATTCTCTGCAATGTGATGCCCCATATCGAATTGTCCATCAACCGGATCGTAGAAAGAGGCAAGTGACGAGCATGATAACAATGCAGAAAGAGAAATAAGCGCCCCGCTGTATCGGCGATTCATAAAGTTAACCCTCAGATAAAAAAGCCGGGTTACTGAACCCAGCTGAAAAATCTGCTTCCGTGCAGCGGTCATATGGTAAAAACACTTTTTGCTCTGGGCTTCCCCATAGAGCGAGACTAGAATAAGCCAAAAAAGGAATACCTCACACTCCTGTATAGAGGGTGTAATCCATCAAAACTCGAACTTAAGGTTAACTGAAACGAAAACAAGGCTCTAATTGAACCTTGTTAGAAATTGGATGAGTCTATGAGTTAACGACGGAGAACATCTTCAAATCGCTCGCGATAATTGTTTATCACGGTGATTAACGATTTTTTAATATCAACAATTTGTTTGGAATGTGGACACCAAAGCGCGAAGCCAAACTTGAAGCCCTCTAGCATCTCATCGGCTTCAACTGGCTCAATGGCGTGATTGGCAAACTCAGTGTGTGCTAATGTTTTAGGAAGTAGCGCCCACCCCAGACCAGCTTCTACCATCTTTATCACTAGAGCAAGTTGATCGACGGCTTCGTTATCTGAGCTGTAAATGATTTTCTCTGCCATGCCTTCTTCAATAAAAGATCGCAATACAAATTGCTTGCTGTTTTTCAGAGCCACCAGGACTGCACTTTTCTCCAACCTAGATAGCTCTCCACCTTTTTGAACAAAAGGGAAAAATTCGAAATGCCCAAGGAAGGTAGCATCAAAGCTATACATCGCCTGACGGTCATGCACATTGACGATACCAAAATGGAACTCGCCACTATCTATGCCTCTTTTGATGTCCTGTTTATTCCTAACAAGAAAGTTCACGCGCATTAACGGAAAGTCGCGAAGTAGTTGCTGGCGGATTTCAACCAAAGCGCGATGAGGAATCACACTAGAATAAGCGATGTTGACGCTTTCTAATCCACCATAAGAGAGGCTTAGCGCCAATTTATCGAAAGTACGCGCTTGCTCGATGGTTAATTTAGCATAGTGATAAAGAAGGTGACCATCTTCTGTTGGCTCTACCGAACGCCCCACTCGTTCAAACAAGTTGACCGCCAGTTGGTCTTCAAGGTTGGTAATCACCTGCCCTATCGTAGTTCGGTGCTTATTGAGTTTGATCGCTGCTTTACTAAACGAGAGCTGTTCATAAACGGTCACGAACGCGAGAAGTTGTTCAAAACTAAAGTTCATAGGTTGTGCTTACATTTTAGAGTTATTTAATTAAAACATAATAGCATTGCTAATTGGTAACGGTAACAAACTGCGTTTGAGTTCCTTCTCATCGACATAAAAAACCTACTAAAGTTAGTAGGTTTTCTCCATTTTAGTTGTACTCAACAACACGAGCCAAATAGTTAAATTCACCAGAGGCACCATGGTAATCTCGGTAGACATCCACACTGAAATATTTAGGTTGATCTGCTTGAATGTGGTCAACGATCTTCTGCTCTAGTGACGCCAGCGTTTCACCCGTTTGCGAATACACAAACCGCTTATTCACTTTTTCCAGTTTGCGTTGCTTGGCTTCTTTATGTGACACATAATTGTTGATCTCTTCCCATTTGCCGACGTACTCGATCGCAACGTAACTCGAATCCTCATCAATCATGATAAATGCAGCGCCTTCTTCTTTGATTGCAGAAAGTTGCTGCATGTCACTATCCACTTTTTGCTGATCAACATGGACGCCACCTTGTGCAAATGCAGTAGCGGAAGCAGTAAGCATCATTAGTGTTATAACGGCTTTTTTCATTGTATTGTTTTCCTGTGTTAAGGGAGTTCAGTCACCCAAAGGTGTCCCTGAGTGGCTTTTTTGAATCCATATTCGTAGATCGTCAGCAAGTAGTGGGGGTCGAACATATCTTTCGTCACTTTTGCGTATCCGAAATCTTGGTCGATATAGGTAAACTGCATCTCAATATCATTGTTTTCACTAATGTATTTCATGCGATACAGATCACCCCGAGTTTGAGCTAACGTAAGGCTTTCGACGCTTTTCGATACAAGGTCAAAACCTTTGTCTTTTAGTGGTCGATAAGGAGCCTTCAGTACACCATTACGAATCACATCTAACTGCGGCGCTTTTTCTAACCCCAATGCATCCGATATTTGGTGGTAGTTAAAGTTAGACGGATTAAAGAACACTTGAGCCGCGAGACCACCATCTACATGTAACTCTTCTAATGTTTCTCCTTCATGCTCAACCTCGATAAATTGCGGTGGGAAGACTCCAGGAATGGATGCACTCGCTGCAAGCACTTTGTATATCAATTCAGATTTGTTCGCCAAGTCACTGTTTGCAATAGCGCCAATGTTCCAAATCACCAGTTCACCGGAATCAAAATGGGTACTGCCGATAAAAAGACGCTTTCCATTACGATGTTGCTGTGCCATCGCTTCAATGAATGGCTCTGGGTACGCGTCTGCAATGAAATCATAAAGGGTTTTACCATCTGTAAAGGCGTCCTTAAACAGCGTGTTTAAGAAGTTTTTTTTACCCAGAACGTTTTTATCGTTGATGTTAAGCATCACCTCTTTCATCTTTGGCATCGCTTCGCCACCAGTGAAAACAAACGGGGCAATCAAGGCTCCCGCACTGATCCCCGTGATGATGGCGTAATCTTTCAGTTCACCTTTCTCTTGTAAGCCCATCAAAACACCTGCACCGTATGCACCATTTACGCCGCCACCTGACAACGCCAAAATATTGAGTTGGTCACCCGTCACTTTTATCGGTGTGGTTTTGTTATGCGCCGAATAGAGAAAATCGGGCGCCTCATTGGCCCACATTCGAAGTGGTTCTTTCGGTGTTGAATTTGCGATTTCAACATCTTTATAGTTGGTCTGAGAAACGCGCACATCCAGCGTATGGGGTGAACTGCACGCCGCTACCAATAGCGAGAGCGCAACAGTCACACCAGAGGAAATTAAACGATTCATAATTATTCTCATTTAATGTCTCTGGTGCATGACCAGAGACTCAGTTGGAAATTAATGGGGTCAAAATGAAGTCCGTTTCGTTGTATGAGGGTACTATAGCCAAGCGCATTGAATAACCGTAATCGCGGATGTAGGATGCTATCCATCAATGCAATGATGGCTAGTTTCTATAGTGTTTAACTAAACTCCTAAGCTGTTGCGCTAAGCAATTTTCACGATATTGAACTCATGAGTCGGCTCGACAAATTCATATTGAGCGTTGATCGTCTGCAGTTCCCATGCGTTATATTCTTTAGTGATTTCTAATACACCATAAACTGCATTGTGAGCGTGACGAAATGACGCAACTGGAGACATATTTTTCACCAAACAAGCAGTAAAAATGGCGGAAATCAAATCCCCGACTCCAACTGGTTGTAAATCAAAGTCAATGCTTGGACGCTGGGCCAAATAACATGCTTTCGGCATCGCTAGAATCATACTGAAAGCATCATCCTTTAATGCATGAAGGTGTTTCACCAGCACCATTTTCGGTCCCAGATCCAAAGCTTTTTTACAAGCGGTGACCGCATCATAAATTGAGTCTATTTTGACGCCTGTCAACTCACTCAATTCAAACTGGTTTGGAATTATTACATCGGCGATGGGCAACAAGTGTTGTCTGATAGCCTCTTTGACACCATCTTCTACAATACAGCCTTTATCTGGGTCCCCCATAACAGGATCGCACACATAGAGTGCGCTGTGGTTACGGTCCTTTACCAAACTTACCGCTTCGGCGACAGCGCGGCATTGGTCGGCACTGCCTTGATAACCGGACAATATCGCACCACATTCACTGAGCTTTTCAATGTTGTCTAAACCACGCATTAATGAACGAATATCGTCAGAACCAAATTTTTGCCCCGTCCAACCTTGTTGATATTGTGTGTGATTAGAGAACTGAACCGTATGAATTGGCCATACCTCAAGCCCCATTCTTTGCATTGGGAAGACAGCGGAGCTATTACCAGCGTGGCCATAGACCACATGAGATTGAATAGAAATAATACTTTTCATAAGTCACTCTTAGTTGGGAAGTTAGTTAGCTTGGCGACTAAATAAACACAATGCCGCGCACTGTGCTTATTTGGTCGGAATAGCCTCGACAATGCCGAGGCTTATTCTTATTGAGCTAGATTAATTAGCCTTGGAACTCGGCAAAGTACTCATCCAACACTTTGCGCGTTGCACGACCAATGAGCTCGTATTCGTGGTGAGTAAGGTTAGCCAGGGATACTCGAACAGAAGCGTGTACCACATCGAAACCTTTGCCCGGAAGTAAGATAACGCCGGTTTCATGTGCAAGGCGGAAAAGGAAATCTTTGCCCTTTTCGCTCGCTTTGAACCAATCAACGAAGGCTGGCCCGTATAATTTCCCACCTAAAGTGTCGAGCTCAAGCAGTGTGTAGTAGTCCACACGATCTTTGTTTTCTTCAATTTCTACACCCATGTTTTTGTACAGGGTTTTGTATCGCTCACGGATGATGCGTTTGCACGCTGCTTTGTAGTTTTGCTCTGAGTCCATTAAGCAATTCAGAGCGAATAGTGCCATTTGAACTTGTTGAGGAAGCGACAAACCTGCAGTGTGATTAAGTGCAACACTGCGGCTATCTGCTACGATACGGTCAATAAACTTGATTTCACGTGGTTCCGGAGTTAGCGTTTTGTAACGATCGTCCAACTCAAGTTGACGCGCTTCGGGAAGGCTGCGCATTGCGTCGTCAAACACGTTGTTGTGCTGAATCGCAATCGAGCCCAAGCGCCAACCTGTTGCACCGAAGTATTTAGAGAACGAGTAAACACACAGCGTGTTGTATGGCAGTTTCGCAAACAGTGATATAAAATCGTCTGCAAACGTGCCGTATACGTCATCAGTAATGATGAATAAATCACTGCGTTGCTCATTGACGAAGTTCGTTAAGTTATCTAGCGTCTCATCCGAAAATTTGACTGATGCAGGGTTCGCTGGGTTAACGACACAAAGCAGTTTGATGTCTGTATCCGCCAGTTTCTCGATTTCAGACATTGGTAGTTGCCATGTGGTCTCATCAAGGCGTAACTCAACAATCTCCAACTCATATTCAGAAAGCTCCGGGATCTCTAAATAAGGAGTAAAGATTGGCGTGATCAACGCAACCTTATCGCCTTTTTGGAGTAGCCCGTTGTTAAACATCGTTTGGAACGTGTAAGTCATTGATGCGGTGCCACCTTCCGTTGCAAACAGATCGAAATCTGTTGTGATTGGCATAGGGCCATACATTTCTTCCGCGATGTACTGCTTCACGACAGTTTCAATGTTTGTCAGCATTCGAGGTGGCACTGGGTAGTTACACGCTAGGTATGCGTTAACCAGTTCATTCAAGAATGCTTGCTTCTGTAGACCTAGACGATCTTTTGCGTAGCTCAACGACTTTTCGATAAACTGCACACCTTGATCTTGTTTGTTATTGCTCGCAAACGTATCAAAACGTTCAACGATACCCATTCCATCTGGAATACCACCAAAACCACCATCAAGGTATGAATAGGTACGCTCTGCTTCCATCACCGCAAATTCACCTAAACGAATGAATGCCTTACGTGGCAGTGTCGCTAAAAAATTTGGGTTACCACGACCTGCATCTAATAAAATGCGGTCAGGAACCGTTTTTGCCACTTCAATGAGTTTGTCTTTTAATTCAAATGGGCTTAAATCTGCAAACTTTGAAAAATCAATCGTTGTATTTTGCGTGGTCATAATATTTACCTTAGTCTATTATTTACTAAATTTTGATAATGTTTCCCTTATCGCCTAGTTAATTAGG
This sequence comes from Vibrio vulnificus NBRC 15645 = ATCC 27562, assembly GCF_002224265.1. Taxonomy (NCBI): domain Bacteria; kingdom Pseudomonadati; phylum Pseudomonadota; class Gammaproteobacteria; order Vibrionales; family Vibrionaceae; genus Vibrio; species Vibrio vulnificus. Next base: position 729,647 of record NZ_CP012882.1, on the reverse strand, counting down.
CGATAAGATTTTCTAATTTATTTAAATTACATGCCTGCATTTAAAGTAATAATGCCGACAATAATTGGTCCCCACAGGGTGAGTAGTACATTGGCGACTGCATAAGTCACGGTGAATGAGAATACTGGCGTTGCGTTGCCTGTTTTTTCCATCAAAGCAGCAAATGCTGGGTTCGCACTTCGTCCACCTGTAACGCAGCCAAGCGCTTCAACTGGGTTCTTAATCTTCAATACAAAATATGAGAAGAAGAACGAAATAATCTGAGGGATAATCGTCACGGCCATGCCAAGGAACAACAGGGACATACCGTGTTCTTTAATGGTATCGACCGCTTGAGGGCCAGCCTCAAGGCCTACAATGCCCACAAATGCTGCCAAACCGAAATCTCGAACAAAGTTCGCGGCGCCCACAGGGAACTGAGCAACGTGTGGATTACGGCTGCGCAACCAACCAACAATCAATCCAGAGATCAAGCAACCTGCACCAGAACCAATCGTGACGGGGATACCGGCAATCTTAAAGCTGATAAGACCAATAAGCAGACCAAGCACCATACCCATACCAAGGACAACGAAGTCCGTCATGGTTGAAGATCCCATGCGTTGACCGATGTTTTTCTCAACGCGATTGATGTCTTTTGCAGTACCCGTAAGCTGAATGACGTCGTTTTTCTTCACCACAAGGTCCGGTGTCATTTCGATTGAACGGCCTTCACGAATGTAATCCGTCACATAGATACCACGCATGGAGCCTTGATTTGATGCTTCTTTGATCTCTTGCAGTGACTTACCAATCAGTTTGCGGTTGTCAGCAATCAGCTGGCGGTTTTCTTCAATAATTTCATAGCCTTCTGGTAGTACAACCTCGTTGTCTGCCAAACCAGCTTGCAGTTGATGTACCGCATGGCGACGGCCAGTGACAACAATGACGTCGCCTTCTTTCAGTGCGGTGTATTTATCCGCCTCTAGCACTTTGCCATCGCGTTGAATTAACTCAATACAAGCAGTCAACGATTTTTTGTTTAGCTGAGCTAAGGTTTTACCTGCTAGTCCGCCATCTTTGCTCACCTTAAATGCTCGTGTAACCAATGCCGTTACTGCATTGAATTCACCCGGTGCTAGCTCGTGCTTGCCATTCGAATTTTTCTCCTCTAGAGCAATCGCCTCTGCTCGGATATCCCACTTCATCAATGTTGGGAACACCCACGTCACCATAAGAATTGGACCAAGCGAACCAAAGATATATGTGACTGCGTAGCCCACTGCAACATTGGTCTGCATTAAGTGCTTCGCTTCTTCTGTCACACCGCCAAGACGTGCGATCGCATCACCCGCTGTACCTATGATTGCCGATTGAGTCAAACCACCCGCTGCTAGGCCTGCTGCCGTGCCTCTATCTAGGTCGAACATCCAAGCTGCTGCTAATACACAAAGCAGGCCAGAAACCGTCATCACAACAGCAGAAAGTAGAATGTTGATAGTTCTAAAGTTCAATGCTTTGAAGAACTGCGCACCACCCTGATACCCTACTGCATAAATAAAGAGCGCAAAGAAAATGCTTTTTACGCCGGGATCAATATGAACACCAAATTGCCCAATAATTACACCCATTAATAATGTTCCGGCAACACCGCCAAGAACAAATCGACCAATGGTAATTTTACCTACCATATAACCGAGAGAGAGCGTAATAAAGAGAGCAACAAATGGTGCCATGTCAAAAAGGTTAGAAATAATTTCCATGACAATTTACTCTTATTAAAAATAGAAAAACAAAATAATCTAACGAATAATCTGTCACTCATATTTGTTGGATCATTTAATTTTAAAAGCATCTCGTTTGCTTCGAAGCGAATATTAGGAACAAAAACTCACAACTCGTAATCCTATTTGAAGGATGAAACCATCACTTCGCATATTCAAAAGCAAGCATTGATAAATAACTATCGAAAATTGAATGACTTAGTGGTCTGTAATGAACATCAGGTAAATCGAAAAATAATTTTATTTTTATTTTCTCTGTCCAAAAAACTGTTTGGTTGCACTATTCACTCCATATAGCACATAACACCTTTCGTTTGATGGGTTCGGCCCTACAAATGCGATTATCACCGCCATCATCATTTGCCTTATCTTTCCATTCATCAAGTTAATAGAGAAAAACACCATGAACTCAATGCCACATGAACTCGTGTGGGGCGAAGTCTACTTCCCACCCTTGTTGCTGGTTATCACATTGGCTTATATGCTCACCATTTTGGTTGGAACCGTTGCGACAAAACTGGGGTTCCATAAATACGTTGCATTTCCTGCACTCGCTGAGCTGAGCCTAACTGTGATTTTTACTGGCGTTATTGGTCAATTCATTACCATCTTTTGAGGCAAATCCCGTGATTAAACGTTATCTCATCACTCTGTTATTACTGTGTTCCGCTGGCACTGTTATTTTCAGCTACTACCAATCATACACAAACAACCCTTGGACGAGAGATGGTCAGGTCAGCGCGCACATCGTTTCGATAACACCCCGTGTAACAGGACAAGTCATTAACGTGTATGTCGAAGACAACTCGCAAGTGAAGCAAGGTGATTTACTGTTTGAGATCGACCCTAGCATCTATAAAGCGGCATACCACAAAGCGTTGGCGACTCAAAAGCAAGCTGTGGCTCTGTTAGCAAAAGCAAATAACGAAGAAAAGCGCGCACTCGAGTTAGAAAAACGCACGCCAGGCGCTGTTCCGGTACTGACATTGAATAACCTAAACAATGCGGTAGAAACGGCGGTCGCCAACGTAGAACTCGCGAAAGCCAATATTGAAGAAGCGAAGTTGAACCTCGATTACACCAAAATTTATGCGCCAACCAACGGTTACATCACTAATTTGAACTTACGAGTAGGCTCTCAAGTTGTGGCCAACTCTCCGATTGTTGCTTTAATAGATGAAGACAGTTTCTGGGTAGAAGGTTACTTCAAAGAGACAGATCTGGTTGGCGTCAATCCTGAAGACACCGCTTATGTAACTTTGATGATGCACAGCGATGTGCAACTGAAAGGTGAAATCAAAAGTATTGGCTACGGTATTGCGAAGCAAGATGGCAGCACAGGCAACGACCTCCTGCCTAATGTCAATCCGAACTTCCAGTGGATTCGTTTAGCTCAACGTATTCCCATCAAAGTAAAACTGGATGAACTGCCAGACGATCTACAGCTTCGTGTTGGTATGACCGCTTCTATTAAAATCATTAAGTAATTAGGTGATTGTTATGTTCAACACCTCAACCAAAGAAGCGATCAAAGCTGCGCTATCCATTGTTGTCGCAATCTCCCTTGCCTTCTGGTTTCAATGGGAGAAACCTTATTGGGCAGCCATCGCTGTCGGGGTAATGGCGTTGAATGAAAGCTTCGCTCACTCAATAAACAAAGGCCATAACAGGTTGCGTGGAACCATATTGGGCACCGGTTATGCCTTTTTCCTAATCGCAATGTTCTCTCAAGACCGTTTTTTGTTTCTCACCTTTTTCACTTTGTTTCTAGGTGTGTGCATTTATATGTCGAGTGACAAAAAATATGGTGATGTGTTTACCGTCGGTTTTTCAGTGTGTTCGATCATCGCCTGTATGGGGGGATTTGATAACCAAGCAACATTCCACTTCGCTGTACTGCGCATGCAGGAAACCATTCTTGGCGTAATCTCCTTCTCTGTGGTGTACCGTTTAGTATGGCCAATTAACACCGAACAGAACTTCATTCACCGCTTTGAGGCAAGCCGTGAGATTTTGCTTAACGCCATGAAAACGCCCAACCAAATTGATATCAAAGCACTGGAAACCAACACCGCTAACATAGAGAAATTGTTCCAACTGCTCAGCTTACCACTTACTGGTGCCTACTACTTGAAAGAGCATCGTCAATTATGGCGCCTACGCTTAAGTGAAATGGCTCAGATCCAAGAGAGACTGCTTGAACAAGTGGAAAAACAGCAACGAAGTAAGATCGATTGGCCAACTCTTGCTCAGCAACTTCAATGCTTTGATATGGCCAAGCCTAGTACGTCCTTAATCGGTCAAGTACCTTTTGTGGTAAAGACAGATAAAGACTCCATGTGGCATCATGATCACCGTACTTTCATACAGCATTGGCATGAAGATGGCAGAAAGGTACTGCAAGGTATCTCCATGTTCATCACGTCATTATTGATTTGGATTTATCTTCCGGTTCCCGGCGGGTTCATATTCCCGATGATGGCTGGCATATTCTCGTCACTCGTCCCTACCATGCCACCAAGCATTATTAAGGATGCTTTTTTTGGTGTAATAGGTACTGGCACAGTGATTCTTCTGCAATACATTTTCTTAATGCCAATGATGACCGAGCTATGGCAACTTGGACTGTTCTACTTCATCAACATCATCGTAATTTGGAAAATTTTTGCGACACCAAAGCTGATGGTGCACAGAATTTTAGGCGTTAATTTACTGGTTGTTTTGACATCGGGTGCACTCAACTTAACCCCTGTATATCGTATCGAAACACCTTTGCTGATGCTGGTAAACATTCTGATCATTTTGATGATTGCCAAGGTATTTACTGATCTGTTCCGTGCTCGCGTTATCGCCTAACTATCGTCTCTGTTTTTAACACTAAAGCCCTGCATTGCTTCTGCTCTGCGGGGCGTTTTGTTTTTTCGCTGGGCTCGATTCCTACCTCACCCATAAAGCGAGGATACTATCCATCAAAAGCGATTAACGGGATTTCTCTGCTCCTCATAAAATCCTCTCATTGATTAACGAAATGCAATTAAAAACACTGCATTCACAATGTCAATCACAGCAAACGCATCTATCTAACTGAACAAGATGTTCAGTGACACATTAACTGTCTGAGTCTCAAAGGTTTGAGGCTATTCAGAGTGGAAATCGTCATGAGTTTTTTTGAAATACGCGCTAGCAAGACATCTTCTCTTACTGTGCTAGCGAGCGCACTAATGCTTACTACCCCCACTTTTAGCTTCGCCGCAGAAGAGACAACTTATCGTGAAGTTATGGAACAAGGTCGCGAGCTATTCGACAAATACGGTATCAGCCGTGATCTACCGAAACTGGCCATCAGTTCTCTAGCACAAGGTGAACACTTGGTTGAGCATGTTCACCGAACCGTTCAAATCGGCAACGAGGCACGTGACTCTTCGGTGTTTCTTGTAAAGAACACGGACAGCAAGGGCAATATCGATCTACGCATCAAATACAACCCTAAGGAGCTCGATAAGAACGAAAAAGTGCTCGATGAAATCGAAGCCTTCACGCGTACAGAATATCGTCTACGCAACTACGCAGAGAGCTTTGATCCTTCATCGGTACGAGCAAAAGAAGATAAAAACGGCAATGTCATTGTCAGCTTCAACTACTCGAAATACGGCCTTCCGCAAGATATCGCCTATTTTCGTTTCTTAAGCGTTGATATCCAAATCGTCAACGGCGAACCAAAGCGCATGGTCATTACCAACGATAAGCCATTCACACACCACATATACAACGTGGATACGTACCACCAAGAGATCCGCTTTCAAAAGCTGGATTCTGGCAAGCTTGTGATTGCGAGCAAACACACTGAAATCGTTGGCTCAAGCAAAAAGAAACCGCTCAAAGTGGTCAGCACTCTTAAGCCTGTTGCCATCTATGAGGATGACATTGGTGTGCAAGTGTTGGATGAGAAACACTTGAATGAAGTTTCTGACCCACGCATGCAAGAAACAGGTGTAAAGCTTGACCGCACTTTCCCGTTAATGGGCGATATTGTACGCCGTCAAGGTATCGATTTGCCTCTGCCGTTTGGCGTGTCGATGGCTTACCGTAACCAGAATATGAACATCCCTTTTAACGATTTCGTTATTGATGGCGTACGTTTGAACGACCTATTCGATCCAGAAGACACTGTTGGTATTGTAAACGCAGAAAGTTTCAGTATTCGTGGTGACGTTAACATTCTTCCCTTTTGGAATGTTTTTGGTTATGTCGGCAAAATCAATGTCGATGCCAATGTGGATGCAGCTTACACAGGCGAAGGAGGCCAATACCTCAAAGACAAGCTCAATGACCGTCTACCAGGCTTGGGGGATAAGTTCTGCGATGGATTGTCTGCTCTATGTAATCGCGGACGAGTCAATGTGCCGATTCATCTTGAGTACGACTTGCGCGGTGTGGGTACAACGTTATCAGTTGGTTACAGAGAGTTTTTTGCTTCCGTTACCGGCACGTACTCTCAAACACGTTTAAAGGGCTTAGACGACTGGGGTGACGGCATTTATACCGTTCAACCAATGCTTGGCTATCAGTTAGTGGATTACCGGACTCAGTTCTTTGTGGGTGCTGAATACCAAGGTTTGGACTCTCGTATGGATGGCCGAGTAAAAACCGGTGATATCGAGTTCGATTACGACATCGGTGTCGAGCTTGACGAGTGGGCATTCCTGGCAGGTTTCAATAAGCAAATAGGTAAGAACTACAACTTGACCATGCTTTACAACAAAGGCGAAACACGTGACTCACTGACCTTGAACTTGGGTTATCGCTTCTAATCACACAAAGAAATAGCACACAAAGAAACAACACACATTGGTAGGCCATTGGATGGTAGGACTGAATCCTACAAAGGCGATTATTGAATTTGTCATCAATGCCCTACCATTTGAGCCATCAATACAGCAAGCCATCCAATCATTCACGGATTAATACCAAAGCGTTAGGACGTCGCTTGTTCGATGCCGTTTAACATTTTCGGTGCACGCACCAAATGACTTTTTGGACATAACAATGACTTTACTCAATCGCTCAACTTTAGCTATTACTATCACTCTTGCCTTAGCTGCCTGTGGTGATGATTCAAGTAAACCAAGCGTTCCTTACAATCCACAGCCGTTGCAACCGTCACCACCAGAGCAAATCTCTTTGGAAATTGGCGATGCGACCATTCAAGCCACCAAAGAGTCTCTTGTCATCACGCCTCTTGATTCAGGTGAAAAACTGGCAGCAGTAGAAGCGTTCAAAGGTATCCAGTTTGCGCAAGCAGACCGCTTTCAACACAGTATTGTCGCACCGCTTGAAGGCAACATTGATGCAACTCAGTTCGGTGATGCGTGTCCGCAGTTAAAAACCACGGCCCAAACGCAATCAGAAGATTGCTTGAACCTGAACATTTGGCGACCAGCCGGGACAGAAGCGTATGCAGATTTACCCGTTTATGTCTTTATTCACGGTGGCGACTTTGAACACGGCGCGGGCTCAGAACCGTTGATTCACGGTGATATGGTTGTTGCACAAGGTGCAGACGATGGTAACCCGTTTATTGCTGTTACTTTTAACTATCGTTTGGGCTTGTTGGGCAGTGTTTGGGTCGATGGTTTGGACAACCCAGAAGGTGGTAACTTTGGTCTAGGCGATCAAAAACACGCGCTTGAATGGGTTCAGCAAAACATAGCGGCATTTGGCGGTAATCCGCAAAACGTGACACTTATGGGTCAGGGGGCAGGTGCAATGTCGGTAGGTATTTTGCAGCAATCAAAAGGCGATGCTGCAATCGCTGGTGAGCACTTTCAACGTGCCATCATGCAAAGCAACGCTTACGGCTTTGAGTACAAAAGTTACGATGTTGCCAAGAGCCAACGACCAGAGCAAAGCGTTGAAGATCTTGCATTAGTACCACTTGATGAGGTCATGAAAGTTCAGAGCGACATGCTTGACCCTATTCAACGCCTTAAGAACTGGGTACTGACCGCTGCGAATATTCCGGTTATAAGTCCAACACGAGACAACAGCCCATTAGCCACGTTGATGCCATTTGCTCCTTACATCGAGCACCGCCCACCGGCGTTTCTAGTGAAAGAAGTACCAGGCCATCACTTTATTGAACAAGCCATTGAGAGTGATTGGATCGTACCGACTGTAATTGGCTCAAACAGTGCAGAAAGCAATACTCTGGGCATGCTGCCGAGCCTGACTTTTTTGATCCCTACTATCCTTGAAATCTTGAGCCAAGAAGCGCCAGAAATCATTGAAAGTGGCGATGAGACCTTAATTGTCGAATCCATAGTGGAGTGGCTAGAATCGGAAACAAATCTGAATCGCTTACGCGCGGAATATCGTTCACTACTCAGCGATTCGGCATCGGTTGAACTCGATCTTTCTGACTTATTGGAACTGCTGCCGAGTACAGCATATGAGGCGATGACTAAGTTGTTCTTCGGTTTGGGGAACTCTGATTCGACCACTGAGTTACTTGCTCTGGCTGACTTCTTCCCCAACGATGAACGCGAACTGAATGGTGCGGCCAAAAACATGCAGCAATTCAAAACTGTGTTGCATGATTTGCTCTTCACGGGTCCAAATCGTCATAAGGTCTCACGTGAAGAAGCAACAGGAGCGACACCAAGCTTCTACTACTTTGACTACACACCTGGATTCAACGTATGGACTTACAACACCAAAGGTGAAAATGGCGATCTCGATGTTGGCGATTTACTTAAGAGCATCAGTTGTATTGTGGCCGCTTGCAATGCATCGGAACTACCATTTGTATTTAACAAAGCATTTAAGCTTGATGGCTCAAGTGTTCGACCAAGCAGCAAAGACAAAGCGATGATGAACAAACTCTCTCGCGTGTGGTTTAGCGAACGTCTATTTGAGGACTTCCAATACAACACCGCGACTGACCGAGTATTGCTGATCGATAACGATGGCGGTATTCAATCCACACAAGACTGGGACAATGCTCATCACTCAGGCGTCGATCCGAAACTGCGCAAAGGCCGCCTCAACGGTCTCGAGGAACTTGGGCTGATTCTTAGTCACATGTAACGTCATCCTCAGTCACTAAAAACTCATTACCGAATGTCTAAAAGCCAGTTCGCTGGCTTTTTTCATCCTTATTCCTTGAACATAATTAGGAAGGTTTACTCATGTTTCCTAACGCCCTTCGTGCTCTGCTGATCTTTACCTTCAGCACGCTATTGGTCGGCTGTGCCCAGCCTTACCCTGAAGTTGAACCGGATTTTGAAGCCAATTGGCAAACTACTCAGCATCAAGCCGATGTTTACTTAATTCCTACTGCTCCAGAAGCCTTTGCTCGTCGAGTTGAACTGGTTAGAAATGCTCAACAAAGCATCGATATGACCTACTTTTCTTGGGAAAGTGATACGCTTGGCTTGATGCTACTCAATGAGCTCAAACATGCAGCGGATCGAGGCGTGCAAGTTCGACTCACTCTCGATGATTTATTGGTGTTTAATGAGAAATGGCTTGCTGATCTCAGCGCTCACAACAACATTCAAATCCGTTTATTCAATCCGTTTGATTCACGTAAGTCAGGCTGGATTGGGCGCGCCATCAACTTCTCTACTCATCAACAACGTTTGGACAACCGTCTACACGAGAAGTATTTCAACGTCGACCATCAATGGATGATTATAGGTGGACGCAACATTGGCAACGACTATTTTGGTTACAGCCGCAAAGCCAACTTCTTTGATATGGATGTGTTGTTTAAAGGCAGCATCATTCAAGCGTTCGACCAAAACTACCAACAGCTTTGGCACAGCAAGCATGTCACACCAATAGAAAATATCGTTAAAGTAAACCCAAACTATTCCGCGTTTGCCAAAGCAGTCAATAAAGAGGAGATAGACAGAAACATCATTCTGGCTGAAGTTGAAAAACAGGTTAAACAACTGACCAGCCCCAATTTCATCACTGCGCAAGTCACCCCTGTTTTCGATTCATTAAAAAAGTTAGAGAACAACAAGCCTTACTTTAGAAAGCGGGCAGAGCGCCAAGTTTGGCAACAAATAACTACAGCGAACAAAGCGGTGATTTCAACCCCTTACGTGGTACCAAGTGATGGTGAATTTGCCTTTATTGATACCTTGATGGAGCAAAAAGCGGACATCACGTTAATGACGAACTCCTCTGCTTCTAATGATTCTGGGTTTATTCCGGCTTATTACGAGGAACATCGTCAAACGTTGTTGGATAAAGGCGTAAATATACTGGAGTACAAAAAACAAGCGAAAAATGACGACCACTACTTCCATGCGGATACTTATTATCACAACAAGACCGTGATACTCGATGATCGGCTGACTTATATAGGCTCATCAAACTTCGACCCAAGATCGGATTTCCTCAATGTGGAATTTGGTGTGTTGATCCAAAGCGAAACCTTTGCAGAACATGTCATGCACTACTTAACTCGACAACAAGATGAACTGTTTTGGCGAGTATCTCGAGATGAACAAGGCCAAACTCAGTGGCAATCAATGAATGAAACCCATACTAAGAATCCAAACTATGGTGGATGGCACAAAGCGCCTAACTGGATATTCAAGCAACTGAATGGTGAGTTCGAACTCTGAGCCATCAAACATAAAAAAGGCTCTCTATCTACATGGATGAGAGCCTTTTTTATGCCCGCTAAAACTGCGTGCCTAGTGAGAAGTGAACGCGGAATTGGTCTCCTTGAGGAGCATCTAAACCGTAAGCAAAATCCACTTTAACGGGCACGTATTTTGAGTTCCATATCAAACTCAACCCTGTTCCACTTTTCCAATCTACGCTATCGTTGAAGGCATCACCAACATCGTAAAATGCACCAAGCCATAGTTGGTGGTAGACCTGATATTGATATTCCAAACCAGCAGTAAACATGTAACGGGCACCCGTTAAATCGCCATTTTCATCTCTCGGAGAGATTGACTCATAACCATAACCACGAAGGTTGCCATCACCGCCCGCAAAGAAGCGTAATGATGAGGGGATATCGCTCAGAGCGTCAGCGACATTGATACCGACATTCGAACGAAAGTGAAACTTATGTTTTTCGCTGATATCCCAAGACAGCACACTGTTGCCTTCAATACGCAGCAAACGAGAATCCGAGAAAAAGTTCGGATCCGAGTATTCCAATGAGTAAACGTGACGGTGTTTTATTTCTAATTGATCATTCTTGCGATCAAGCAATGAAAACGTTACTCCCGGCAATAGCATCTGTGAGTCGTTATTTTCCGACGCTTGTTGATAACGCTCTTGCAAATAACGAACGTGCATAGTGCTTTGCCAATCACTGTCTAGCTGCCAATGCTTTTCAAACGACAAATCATTGGAAAAACTCGACGTATCACGATAGTCGACATGTTTAGATTCAAACTGAATACCGTAGTAATCCGTCAGGACATTTTGGGTCGGAATTTTGTAGCCAAGCAATAGCGACTGTTCCGCTTTTGACGCGTACGCCTGTGTCTCAAAGCTATGTCCTCGCGTGTTGTACCATGGTTTGGTCCAATTCAACGAAGCGCGTAATCCCAAGTCTGTCGAATATCCACCACCGACTTGCACGATATTTCGTGCGTTTGGCTCTGCAATCACTTCTATCGGCACCTCAAGGTTATTGGATATCCCATCAAAATCCGCTTTCACAATTACACTACGAAACCAATTGGTCTCAGAGAGATTTGCTTGATATTGGTTCAGTTTCAAGGTGTCGAAATCGTCACCCCGCTCAAACGTTCGCATTATTTCTATTCGAGCTGGCTCAATACCCGACGTTGGTACCGATAACGAACCAAACTGGTAACGAGAACCACTCGAGAAATGTAGGTTCACATTTGCTTGATTCATGCTCGGGATGACTTCCAAAGACGATTCGATAAAGCGCCCATCCAAGTAACCTTTTTTCTGGGCTAATGAAGTCAAGTTTCGTTTTAGCGTATCATACTCAGAATGCAGTAGCGGCTGCCCTTGTTTAAGCTGGGCTTGATTGACTAACCCGAGGAAATCTTCATCGTTTGAGGCTTCACCAGACACGACGATATTAGATTTTGCTACCAACACGACCTCACCAAGCTCCACATCTAATACAATGAGATCGTTCGGCTCTCTCTGAACACTGAGCTTAGAATGGTAGTAGCCATAAGGGTTCAATGCTGACCTAACCAACTTACTGAGCTGACTTACGGGAATGTCATTGGCTGAAGTATTCGCTAACGGCATGAGGTGATATTCCAGATTCCGCTCAAGCGGTTTGGATAAACCTTGAATAGTAAATTCGGCAGCCAATACGTCCCCAAACGGTATGAAGACGAGTACAGAAATTCCAACGAGTTTTTGAACGAGAGAAGCCACAAATCTGCCTTAGTGGGTTTGACACCCAACTAGGCTAATCGCACTCAAGAAAGCACGTTAATCGTGTATGTAGGATGAGTTCCTACAACTGTAGAAGTAATAATGTCTTGTGCCGATAGTAGTGGCGCAAGAAGACACTACGACGATGCAGTTTAGATTAAATACCATTTCGCCCTTCGTCACCGTCTATAATGGATGAGCACATTTGGCCATTTAGCTCGACTTTTAAAGCGTAAGGAAGAGTAATCTACAACGCACAATTTGATATCAAGTTCGATCCGACTCTAGCAAAGTTGGGGGGAAAAATACCTCAGAAAAACCAACTCCCATCTCCCAAATAAAACAAAAGCCAGCGAGTGCTGGCTCAGACTGCTGACAAAGGTCTAGCTTTCGAGCTAGACCTTTGATCTAATAGGGGTATCGAAATATGGATACTCCGATATGCTTCAAGAACCGACTCCGCAACAATACGAACTGGAAATGGTGACGATGGAACAGTTAGTTCCTAAAAACCATTTAGTGCGCAAAATCGATAATGCTATCGACTTTGAATTCATTCGTGATGAAGTCGCTCATCTTTATTGTAAAGATAATGGGCGTCCACCTGTTGACCCTGTTCGTCTCTTCAAAATCATCTTGCTTGGTTATATCTTTGGTATAAAAAGTGAGCGTCAGCTCGTTAAAGAAATTGAAGTGAATGTCGCTTACCGTTGGTTCTTACGGATGTCATTAACAGAGAAAGTCATCCACGCTTCGACTCTAAGCCAAAACCGCATTCGTCGCTTTAATGGCACGGATGTATTCGAACGTATTTTTATCAATATCGTAGAGCAAGCCATGACGAAAGGCTTGGTCGCGGGTCAAGAGCTCTTTACGGACAGTACTCATCTCAAAGCGAACGCCAACAAGAATAAACACACCAATAAAGTCACGGCGGTTCGCGCGAGTGCCTATCTTGATATGCTGGATGACGACGTCGCGTTAGACCGAGAAAAAGCGGGTAAGAAGCCTCTTAAGGCTCGTGAATCAGAGTCAAAAACAAAGAATACCAAAACCAGCACCACTGACCCAGAGAGTGGCTTCATGACTCGTGATAATAAGCCACAAGGCTTCTTCTACCTCGACCATCGAACCGTTGATGGTCAACATGGAATTATCCTCGATACCTATACCACCGCGGGCAACATCAATGACTCACAGCCTTACGTTCAACGCTTAGATTACACGCTTGCTACATTCCAATTGAACCCGATAGCCGTTGGACTGGATGCGGGCTACTTTACCGCTCCAGTGGCGGAGTCACTTGAACGTCGAGGTATTCTTGGCGTGTTCGGTTATCGACGTCCATCGAGAACGAAAAATGCGTTCAAAAAGAAACACTTTACTTACGATGCGCAAAGAGACTGCTACCAGTGTCCGAATGGTCAGGCGTTGCTTTATAAAACCACGTCACGCGATGCCTACCGAGAATACCACTCAGACCCGAAAGAGTGTGCGTTCTGTCCAATGAGGGATGACTGTACTCAAAGCAAAAACATGAAGAAAGTGATTACTCGGCATATCTATAGCGATGCCGTAGAGAGAGCAAATCAAATGCGGCTTTCTTCCTATGGTAAGAAGACCTATCGACGTCGAAGTGAAACAGTAGAACGGAGCTTTGCAGATGCCAAGCAACATCATGGTCATCGTTATGCTCGCTTCCGAGGTCTAGCCAACGTGCAAATGCAATGTTGGTTGGCAGCGGCAGCCCAAAACATCAAGAAGATAGCGTTGGTGGTGAACTATCTACGAAAAATGGGCTTAAATATGGCAGAAATAAGGCAGATACTTGCTTCTGTATACCCATGTAATGAATGGGAACTTCTGCGCACGATATAACAAAAAAAAATCACGATCGCGACCTACGGTCGCTTCCAAAAAAGAACCCCACTTAAAAAGCGGGGTTCGTCATCAATCTGAGCCAGCGAGTGCTGGCTTTGTATTAGTTCCCGAAAAAGTAGTGATGACTGAGTGCTTAGTCGATCAGCGAGCGTACGTACTCGGCGATTTCTGGCACTTGGCAGTTTGCGAAGAAGCACTCTTGGAACTGTGCACCGCCAACCGCTGTTTTCACCAACTTTTGGTCAATTGCGCGTAGGCCTTCAACTACATCTTTCGCAACCGCTGCTTTTACGTTGTTTAGGATCGCCGCATTCGCTTGCTGTGGTGCCGCACGTTCGATTGGGTAGCCTTCACCACGGTTACCAGTGAATGCTTTTTCGAAGATGTAACGGACATTCAGCTCGCCTGCCCAGCCAAAACCTTTGGCAAACGCGAGAGCAATCGCATTGCCGTTGTTGATTTGGTTGAACAAAAACGCATCTGACGGCTCTAGGCAGTAGCCACACACTACGCCAGGGTGTAGGTTGCTCGACATCATTGCGCCTTGGCCAGTACCACAACCCGTGACCACAAAGTCTACCGCTTTTGAGTTCAGTAGAATGCTTGCCATGATGCCTAGGTGGATGTAAGTCAGATGGTGGTCATTTTCATCTTTCATACCAACGTTGAACACGTCGTGGCCTAGGCCACCCGCTACGCTGTTTAACTCTGCTGCAACCATCGCGTTTTTCGGTGCTTGGCTGTTTTCCATCATTAGTGCAATTTTCATCGGTTACTCTTGCGGTTAAGCCGCAATTCAAAAATAAATCTTAAACGAAATCTTTACGCATAGGGGTGAAGGTATCAATCAGTACACCCGCTTTCAGACAAACACAGCCATGTTCGATGTTTGGCTCTTTGTACATAGTATCGCCTGTTTTGACGATTTTTTTCTCATCGCCAATGGTGAACTCAAATTCACCTGACAGCACGTAAATCAGTTGCTCGTGAGGATGTGAGTGCATGGCACCAATCGCACCCGTTTCAAAATGCACTTCAACTGACATCATGTTGTCGCTGTGTGCCAGCACTTTGCGCGAAATGCCTTGGCCAAGATCTTCCAGCGCGATGTCGTGATTCAATACAAACATGGTTCACCTATTAGCCTGTTTTTTGGGTTACCGGCAATAATGGTTGCCGATAGAGCCCACCAGTATGTTGTTGATTAACCAGCAGGTTGCCCCTGCTAGAAAGCCAATCCGCATGCGGATGCCACTCAATACGAACAGTGAATATGTACCAATTACCGTCCCAACAATTGGCCATAGTTCCCACCAGTGCTCAGCCATTCCTAGGCCGCTAACGATACCGATAAGAATAAAAATGGCTGCCACCCATTTGGAAGAGGTGAAGATCGATGCGGTGGTTCGTAACGCAGAAAGCAGTGCGCTGAGCGCCGAAAGCATCGATCCAAGCAGCAAAAATGGAGAAGATGATTGAGATTGAACACCAGCATTAGGATTTTCAAATGCCTGTCATTTTTCTGGTAAAAGGTGGAGATTCCCAAACCAAAACTGAGAAACCCTAACGCTTGTGCCAAATCAATCTCAGCCATCATCTTCTCACAATTGGATTAGCGTGATAGCCAGCCGCCATCTACCGCAACGGTGTAACCGTTAATGTAGTCAGACGCTTTTGATGCTAGGAACACACAAGGGCCAGCCAAATCTTCTGGCGTGCCCCAGCGGTTTGCAGGAATACGCTCTAGGATTTCTTGGTTGCGTTGCTCATCGGCGCGCAGTGCCGCTGTGTTGTTGGTTGCCATGTAGCCCGGTGCAATCGCGTTCACGTTGATGCCGTGTTTTGCCCACTCGTTTGCCATAAGGCGAGTAACACCCATCACACCACTCTTAGACGCAGTGTATGAAGGAACACGGATACCGCCTTGGAAAGAAAGCATGGATGCGATGTTGATGATCTTGCCCCCTTCACCTTGCGCAATAAATTGTTTCGCCACCGCTTGAGACATAAAGAACACCGATTTGATATTGATGTTCATGACGTCATCCCAATCTTGCTCAGAGAACTCGATCGCGTCGTTGCGGCGAATGATGCCTGCGTTGTTCACCAAAATGTCGATGCGGCCAAGCTCAGTCACTGCGCGATCAACAATTGAAGGAATATCATCTAGTTTCATTAGGTTAGCGCGGATATCGACGAACTTACGTCCCGTCGCTTGGATTTTTTCCATGGTTTCTGTTGGTTCACTGATGTTCACACCAACGATATCGCAACCTGCCTTTGCTAAACCCAGCGCCATGCCTTGACCTAAACCGGTATCACACCCCGTGACGACTGCTACTTTGCCTTGCAAGCTAAATGAATCAAGAATCATGTAATGCATCCTCTAGAATACTGAAAGAAGTGAACCGACGTTCTGGTTGTTGTTCACTGTGGTAGGGCAAACACAACAGCAAAATGGCAATGCTCGCAAATATTTTTGAAAATACGCTTCAAAAATATTGATGAATATCTTGTTTTACTAAAACAAACTAAGTGAGCGGTTTCAAAATTATGAAAAGGCATTTTAAAAATAGTGGTGATACAGAAAATCAACGATATAATGGCAAAAAATACAACTAAAGAAGGGAAAACAATGGAAAAGTCGACACAGCCAGAAGCTGTTTCGTCAGTGATGAAGGTGTTCCACATCCTTCAAGCACTGGGTGAGCAGAAAGCGATTGGCGTATCAGAATTGTCGCAACGTCTTATGATGTCTAAGGCAACCACTTACCGCTTTTTACAAACCATGAAGTCACTTGGGTATGTGTCTCAAGAAGGCGAAGCGGATAAGTATTCACTCACGTTAAAAGTGTTTGAGCTGGGTGCTCGCTCACTGGAATACGTTGATCTGATTGAACTGGCCGACAAAGAAATGCGCCAAATCTCTCAACTGACCAATGAAGCGCTTCACTTGGGAGCACTCGATGACAATGCCATTATTTATATCCATAAGATAGATTCCGGTTACAACCTGCGCATACAATCGCGCATTGGCCGTCGCAACCCTCTTTACAGTACTGCCATTGGCAAAGTGTTACTTTCCGAACGTGAAGAGAGCTTTATCCGTGAATCTCTTGCCGATGTTGAGTTCATCAAACACACAGAAAAAACACTAGAAAACACGGAACAAGTGCTTGAAGAACTGACGAAAGTGCGTGAGCAACATTTCGCTGAAGATAACGAAGAGCAAGAACCGGGTTTACGTTGTATTGCGGCTCCGATTTATGATCGTTTTGGTCAAATCATTGCGGCGGTGTCGATTTCATTCCCAACCATCCGTTTTGATGAAGAGCGCAAAGATTACTATGTGGGTCTGCTTCATCAAGCGGGTAAAAACGTTTCTGAGCAGCTTGGCTACCACAGCTACCCTGCTTAATGATTGACGAGCAGCCCTCGGGCTGCTTTTTTTTGGCGCAACATTAAATGATGAAACGCCGTTTTAATTTAGAGGTGAGCGATGCACTCGCCTGCGCTGAACTGTTCATGGTGCAAAGCAAAAAACTTGATCTCAACAAACAACGACCACTCAATACCGTTTTATTCTCCAGATAAACACTGATTCACCGGATGCCTTTCCTACATAACTCAAGTGACCGCTATTGATCTATTGATCCATAAGACTATGTGTTTAAACGCCTCATTGGCTCAATCACAGCGTTGTCCGTAGCGATGACGAGTCCCTCCTTTACAGCCTTATCAACATAGCCAGTGATTCATATGCACTAATAACAAAAATATTTGTTTTTTTGGTTAATAGCAGAACTATCAATTGCCTAATGGTATTCGCTAAGCGTTTTCATTTAAACATCGACTCAATCCCAGTCCAAAAGGCTGCAAAAATAAAATGTAGGCATCTTCCTACATGAAGAAATAAATAAAAAAACGTAACCTTTATAAAAACTTTTACAAAAAGGAATTGGTTATGGCTGAATTTTTTAGTAACCATAGGGATATTTATCTATTAGAAAAATGTATTGGTCAGTTAGAAAGCGATCTAATAACACTGAGAAGCAGTCTGGTTAAAATCAGCGAAAAGGAGCGTAATTTTCACATTGGGAAATTGCAGTCTCTTTCAGAGCTTTTAGCAAATGAAGTCACTCGATTGAAAAACGAAGATTTTTGTAGGCCACAATCTAAAATTAGACTAAATGAACTTACAGATGAACTCACGCAGCTAATCAGAGTATATAACTAAATAAATTAGAGATTCGCAATGAACTTATTTAATAAATTAACGATAAAACAACAAATACTTGGATTGTTAATTGTTGTCGTATTTTCTATTCTCTCTTCTGTACTACTGTCCGCAAACGACATGCAAAGTAGGCTGGAAACGGCAATAGATGAAATAGAAAAAAGCACCGACATCACCGTAGATATTTATGAACATCAAATAGATGAATTTTGGCAGTTAAGACTTAACTTTACTCGTTCCGTCTATTCTAAAGATTGGCGGAGTAAATACCCTTCTCAACTGGAAGAGTGGTATAACAAAACATTAAGTTTATACTCTAGCCTTTCTGACATACCAGATAGCCTAATAGATGACGTGACAGCATACTATGCTCACCATAAAAATGCAGAAGTCATATTTAATCAATATGACGACAGGCTAATTGATTTAGAGCAACGGGACGCATTTCTTTCAAAGGGAAGATCACTCTCAGTCAATGTACGAAAACAGCTTCAAGAAAGAGCAAAAATCTTTGCATCAAAAACGGTAAATGAAATAAAAGAAGCAGAGGCATCTATGCAAGAAGAAATAAAACAGCAACTGATAACCATTGGTTTTGTTTTATTAGTCGTACTTTCTTTAGGTTATTTAATTTCAGTTAAAATATCTGAAAAGATTAATATCGTTTGCAATGCACTAAAAAGAATGTCAGAGAAAGATCTTGCTCTAAGACTAGACGTTCCAAATGGAAATAATGAAGCAGTAATACTATCCAAGTACTACAACGAAACCGCGATAAGTTTAACAAAAATAATATCTGACTTAGGCATTATCGCAAGTAGTGTTTCCTCTGCCTCTACTGAGTTAAGTGCCGTGATGGTTCAATCTGAAGCCAATATAAAGGAAGAAAACTCGCAAGTAACTCAGATAGCGACAGCCATTACTGAAATGTCTTCAACCGCCAAAGAAGTTAGCAATAATGCAACCAATGCTGAACAGTCTGCCAGTGTCGCAATGAATGCGGTTGATTCCGGAAATGAAGCCGTTTCTGCTCTTGAGGATGTTTCCCAACAGATTCAAAACTCGGTTAGTTCCACTGCGGAGTCTATTGAGCAACTGAAGACTTTTTCTCTTGATATTAATTCAGTGATAGAAGTCATCGCTAATGTTTCAGAACAAACCAACCTGCTTGCCCTCAATGCTGCAATTGAAGCCGCGAGAGCAGGAGAACAAGGAAGGGGATTTGCAGTCGTTGCGGATGAAGTTAGAAATCTTGCTGCAAAAACCCAACAATCAACAGAAAACATCAAAAGCCTCATTGAAAGGCTTCAGAGCAAAGCAGAAGAAACAAACATTGAAATGAACAACAACTTGCAACTGGTCAACAACTCTCAAAAAGCGGTTGAAATGGTGACTGATTCTTTTCGTGTAATATCCGATTCTGTCAAAGCGATATCAGACGTCAATACTTTAGTTGCCACCGCATCCGAGGAGCAATCTGCCGTTAGCTTAGATATATCGAACAATATTGATAATGTCTCTCAAGTTGTTAATCAAAATGTTACAAGCATAGCTCAAATCACAGTCGCCACCGAGGAGCTGGCGAAACTCGCAGAAGAGCAGCAGCAAAAACTGCAACTCTTTAAAGTTAGTAATATGTAAACTTAAACCAATTGATTTTAAAGTAAAAAATTAGAGAAATTGTTTTATTTTAATCTCAAGTGGCCCCTTACTTTGACGCCAAACAACCTATCGCTACTGAGAATTATCGCTACTGATAGGAGCGAGATCCCCTTTGACCATTGAGAAACATTGTCGAACCATAGAACTAGCGATCCTACATCCGAATGTCGCTCAACCGCTGCAGATCCGCTTTATAAGCAACCTGCCCAATTACGCAATAAGTAGAATATATGTTAGATAGATTGTATTTTACCTAAAATAGAAAATAACCACACAATATGTAAGAATATATTTATTTGCTAATTTCAGTTTTAAATACCGTATATGAATTAATTACTAGCGATATATTCTTATTTGACAATAATGTCGCACTGTTTATGCACAATCACACAAATAACAAAAAAGTCAAATTAAAACAAACCCTTAGGTTTGCACGAAATATTAGAAAAATATGAAACAGAGATAATAAAAACAATTTAAATATCATGCATTTGAAATATAAAAACACACCCATAAAATAGGTTTCATACTCTGTTTTATTGAAAATGTGCACTGGCTCGACTTAATTAACTTCAGTAAATGAATGCGAAATAAATAATGATTCATGTCAAAAATGATTTTACCATCGGCCTCTAATAATAAATCAGTCAAAAAGGATTTATTATGGAGAAACCATGAGCCAACACGAATCATCTAGCTATCAGTCTCGTCGTCGCAAGGCGAACGAGTTTTCTACTCGATCGGAATACTTAGAACATGAACTGAACATTCTTTCGTTCAAAAAATGGCGTATTCACCTGCCTTTCCGCGACTTTGGTATTGAAATTGAAGACTGGGTGCCTGCCATTGCAGCCACTATTGGTAAAGTGGTGATGGTCACCGCGATGGTGGCCGCTTTCGCTGCGCAATTTGGCCTCTCCCCTGAATTTGTTGCTGAAAACGTCCGCTATGAGTTGATCATCGCAGGTCTTTTGTTTGTTATCTTTTTTTCCGCGATTTTAAACCCTAGAGCCAACTTAGCTGGCACACACGGGCCCATGATTCCATTAATTCCGCTCGTTGCTGCAGCAGGCGGACACCCCCTCGCTTTAGGCATCATGGTTGGGGTGTTTGGTTTGATCCTCAGTGCCACCAAAGGGGGATCAAAACTGGTTCGCTTAACGGGTGAAGGGGTTCGCGGCGGTCTGCTAATTTATTTAGGCGCAGTGGGACTGATTAGCCAACTGAGCAAATTTGAAAGCTGGTCGGTGGCCTCTGGCATGGAGTCGGTCTCGTTTGTGGTGATCTCCACCACCATTGTGATCTACGCCTATTTGGCGAAAATTGAAAAACGCTGGTTGGCGATCCCATTGTGCTCGCTGATTGCAGGCGTGGTTTCCTACCTAATGGGTGTGCCGTTTGAGTTCACCACAGAGCCTGGCTTACCGAACATGAGCCCATTCTACTGGTGGGGCGAAGAGACAGGTTGGCAGTTAGGTTGGCCTGAGTTTGAGCACTACATTGCGGTGATTCCTTTCGCGATTTTGGCGGTTGCCATGTGGTCACCCGACTTTCTTGGCCACCGCGTCTTCCAAGAACTGAACTACCCGAAAACCGCCAAAGATGCACTGATGGACGTCGATGACACCATGACGGTTTGTTCTATTCGTCAGATCATCGGGGCTGGCCTTGGTGGCGGTAACCTCGCCTCTTCTTGGGGAACGTACATGATCCCTGCGGCGATTGCCAAACGCCCAATTCCAGGAGGCGCTCTGCTTACGGGTATTCTCTGTATCGTTGCTGCTGTGTTGGGGTATCCGATGGATCTGGCGATGTGGGAACCAGTACTTCGCGTGGCATTGTTGGTAGGCGTATTCCTTCCGCTACTGGAAGCGGGCATGCAGATGGTGCGTAACGCTCGTAACTCGCAAAGTGCTGGCATTTGTATGTTTGCTTGTGCGCTGGTTAACCCCGTCTTCGGTTGGGCAATCACCATGCTGCTCGACAATACGGGCCTGATTGGCAACCGCGAGCGTAGCGAAACCTTAAACCGCACTGACCGTTTAGGCATCCCACTCGCAACCGTATTGGTGTGTGTTGGCGCGTTAGCGGCGGTGGGTCAATTACCGGGCATCCCTGCACTTCTTTAATGCTGGCTTTGCCGAAAGATCCGCTCAAAGGGCGGATCTTTTTCTTTTTTAATGCCCACTCAAATTAGCCAAACTGATCCGCCATTAGTTTGATTCAATGGACTTCTTCTCTCTTGCTTCCTATGCTGCGTGAACACATATCCCGTCACGCAATACAAGGAAAGCTCATGGCCGGCATAACCGATTTACAGCGCTTACTTCAATCAATGTCCCCGCAATTGATTGAGGGCGAATATGTTTTTTGCACCGTCGATGGCCCACTTACGGACTATCTACACCTTGATCCCATCGCAACGTTTCGTGAACAAGAAGGGCTCACTTTGGTGCTCAAAGCACAGCATGCCGAAAAGGCAGGATTGAATACAAACAGCCGCTTTTGTTTGATTACCCTCACCGTCCATTCAAGCTTAGAAGCCGTCGGGCTAACCGCCGCTTTTGCCAACAAGTTAGCCAGTTATGGTATTAGCGCCAACGTGATTGCAGGTTATTATCACGATCATATTTTTGTGCAAAAAGAGAAAGCGCAAGCCGCGATGTGTGCCTTAGCAGAATTTGCCCCACACTAGGCTCGTCGCAATGCGCCGATGAAATTAAAAAAGGGCTAGTTACAGCATCAGTGAAATACGCTATAACGATCACCGTTTTTCTCAGCCAAGAACTTGCGATGAATCAGTGGATTAATTTTGAACAGTGGAGTCAGTACATTCCTTCTGACTCCTTTCTCTTTAAACTCCTTATGGCGCTGGTGCTGCTCGCCGCGTATCAGGTTGTAAAAAAAATCAGCAACCGTGCGGTGGCCAATTTAGCCCTCTCAAAGGGTGTGAATAAGGCAAGGCAAAGCTTTATTCAACGGGCATTTAATACCGCACTGCTCTTCCTGTTCGCCTCTATTTTTTCGGTGATCGCAGGAATCGGATACGGCGATGTGTCGCTGTTCCTCTCTTCTATCTTTGCGGTCTTAGGGGTCGCCTTCATTGCTCAGTGGTCAATCCTTAGCAATGTTACCGCCAGTTTTTTGATTTTTTTCGTTTTCCCATACAAAGTGGGCGATCGAATCAAAGTGGTGGACAAAGACGAAGACATCAGCGGGGAAATTCTCGATATCAGTATGTTCCATGTGCTTATCAAGCACGATAATGGCCATGTGATCACCTATCCCAATAACTTGATGCTGCAAAAAGCGGTGCTTAAGTTAGGGCAAAAACCGCCACAAAACGCCAAATCAACCGCTCGTTTGTACACACGAATCAAAAAGAAGTAACGCGCAACCTTGCCGATACGCCAAAAATAAAGCCCCATTCTCGTGTCGCCGATTTATCGTGCCTAGAGTGGGGCTTTTTCATTGTGCGATTGGGTTAGTTGAACGTCTTGGTCAGCTTGAAAAATAGCGTCTCGCCACTGCTGTCATCCACACCATCGTTGTCGGTTACGGCATAGCCGTGACCATTCACATCAATCGCGAAGCCTTCAATTTTATCTGTGACATACCCCTTGCTGGCTTTGAGATGCGGCAGAAAATCGTACACCATTTCTTTTTGTACGACAGGCAAAGGAGAACCAAGTTCTACTGGCTTAAGATCAGTGAGTGAGACACGGTACAAACGTTTGATCTTCGCTTGCTTGCCAAGCTGATTATCACGCTCAATGAGATAGAGCTGGCCTTGATACGCGGTAATTTCAGACAAGCCGACCCAGCCTTTATCACTCTGCTCTAGCGGATAACTCACCGCGCCCCACTGGCGAGTTTTAGTGTTATAGCTCAGCAATTTAGTGGTGTTTTTCGCATCCTCTTTCCATGGTCGCTGCAACGCAATCCACAACACATCGTCAACGCGTGTAATGCCTTCGGCGCCATAGCGCGTTTGGTGCTTGAGTAGCTCTTGAGGGAACAATACTCGCTCCATCACCTCCCCCTGCGCGTTAACATGAACAAGAGCGTGTGGAATCGCTTTTTTCTCATTGCCTTCTGAGGCTAACCAGAAACCGCCCTTCCCATCGGTGGTGATCCCTTCGAGGTCGAGTTTTTCGGCAGCTTTTCCATTCTCCGTCACTCTTAATGCCTTCTTAATCACGGCAGGCTGAGCAAAGGCATCAATCGTGAAGATGGTTGGCTGAGCAGAGTAAAAGCTGTCATTGACTGCGTAGAAAGTCGCGGCCTTTTGGCTATCCGCCACCAGCCCAGATAATGCTCCCCAACCAATTGGCGCGTTATTTTTGTCATTGGCTGAGATAATTTGTGGATAATTGGCTACCCCTGACGATAATTGATAAATCATCACATGAGATCGAGCGCCGCCGTCTTCCACCAAATCGGCTTCATTGGCGGTCACCAATAGATTGCGCTGCGGAATGGCGATGGCCGATTCTGGCGCAATACCTGAAGGTAACAACTGTAACCACTGCGGTTCACGCCCAGTGTCTTTATACACGCCTACTACCGAACCCCGTTCGGAGAGCACAAAGATATAACGCTGGCCGTTAAAGGTCGCGACCTCCAATCCTTCTGGTTCAATGCCTTTTTTACCGGAACGTTTTTCAGGATAATGGCCCGCACGTATCACTTGATGCTCAAACGATGCGCCACTTTCGAACAACACATCGCCACGCTGGTTAAAGATGGTAAAACCACGCGCTCCGCCTTGATAATCACCTTCGTTGGCAATCAATAAGCGCTCGTTGTCTAACCATTTCACCGCATCTGGCTCACGGCGTACCCCTTTTTGCTCACCCGTGAAGGTCAGCGCCCCCTCTTTCTTCACATCAATCTGTGTGAGATCCACGCTGCCTGCGGAGAAATGTTTCAGCACTTTTGCGCTTGCCGCATCAACGATCACCATATGGTTGTTCTCTTGCAAAGTGACGGCGATTTGGTTGGCGTCGTTAAATGCAACAAACTCTGGTTCCGGATCATCAGCGCCAATGGTCGCTAAGCCCGTCAACTCAACGCGTTTTGCGCTTTTGCAATCTGGTTTGCCTTGTTTGGTCTGCAAGATGACCAAATAACCTGCCGGCAGTTGTGGCAGAGCGCCATCGTTCAGCTCCTCGTCGCGTTCGTTTTCGATCGCCACCGCAATAAACTGGCCATCTTTCGACACGGCGACCGAATCTGGCTGACCACCTAAATCACACTGGTCGGTGATTTTACGGCTGTTTACAGATACCACCGCTAAGTAGCCAGAAGGTTGCGTATAACTTTTTGAGGTATTCACGCCAGCGATGACCCAATGATCAAACGCAGCCACCGAGGTGGGCTCACCGTTGAGTGAAAGAAAACCCGCCGCTTTGGGCTGATCCGCTTGTTTAATATCGACAAAACCAATGCCACCCAGTGGGCTGTCAGAATAGATCAGCGTGTTGCCATCCGGTGTCACCGTAATAATTTCCGCAGACGTTGTTTTTTGCTTGTCAAACCCCGCAGGTAGGTTATCTGCGACGGCAAAACTGGCAATACGCTTAAAGCTTTCAGTGGTGCTAGCCCCTTCTGCTGCACTCGAAAACGCGGTCAATGAAGCCCCAAAAAACATCGCCGCCGTGACACTTTGTCGCAGCAGCGAGCGTGAAAATAGATGAGCCATATAAATATCCTTATCAATGAGAAAATGACGCTACCGTAGCGGGAATTTATGACAAATGCGTGAGCATCTGATGGCATTTTTATGATGAACCGCTGCAATCTTAAGGGCGTGGCACACTCTGTGATGAAAACGGTGATGGTTCAGTGTGAGATACGTTGACGAGGGTAGGTTAATGACGACATGACGGCAAGCGTGTCAAGCTCATGGCTGAGCGCTAAATAATACCAATCAATGCAAAACCCGCGATTGCGCAGATTAGAGAAGCGCCCAAAATGTTCAGATGAGCTTGTGCCTCAAGCAACTGAGCAGAACTGGGATGAAGTTGATAGTGAATCGACACCGATGCCCTGTCCAACGAGCTTACTGAGCCCCCTCAATAAGCCCTATTGCGAACAAAAACTAAGGCAGCGCTTGTGCCTCAAACGTGGCAGGCACGATGCGAGAGCCGTTATTTTCAACAATTTCCATGATGCCTAAATGAAGCTCCTGCGCCGCCACTTGGTAGACGGGCAAACTTTTGCTGCCAATGTAGGCAAATACGTTAATTTCCAACCCGTGTGCACCAAAGCCTCTAAAGGTGACACGCAACGGTTTCTTATCCACTTTTTCGTGATTTTCCAGCAGCACTTTGATCTCTTCGATGATGGTTTTCAACTGTGCGGTGGTGGTGCAGTAATCCAAACGAATATCGGTTTTAAAGCGAATTTTCTCTCGCTCGGAGATGTTTTCGATCTCCATTTCCACTAATTTCGCGTTGGGTACATGAATCACCGTGCGGTCAATAGTACGCACTCGGGTACAGCGCAAACCAATCTCTTCAACCGTGCCTCGGATGCCACCAAAACTGCACAGGTTCCCCACTTTCACTGGCGCCGCAGAGTAAAGCGTCATAGTGCCAATGAAGTTCTCTAACGACTGCTTCGATGCCAGCGCCAGTGCTACGCCACCAACCCCCATACCAGCCAACAGAGCCGTTGCATTGAAGCCGTGGTATTCCATCCAGGACAGTACAGCAAACACCAACAAGATAATGCGGAAGAACGTGAGAAATGGCCTGACCATCGCTGCGCTTTGCTTGTTACCTTTGCCGATTAGCCGCTCACGCATCGCGTATTGCAGCAGACCAATCAACGCCCACCCTAGCCACAAACTGGCGAGGAAAAAGAGATAACCATTATCGATTAACTCCCGCGCTGTCACGGTTAAGGTGGTATTTGAGAGCAGAGAGTGATCCAACCCTAGCGCAAGGAAAAACAGCAAAGGCCCGGACAACAAATTAGCCAGATCATCTTTCATCTTCATTTTGCTGCGACGAACAAGCCAGCTCGCGAGCAGAGCAAATGGCGTGATGACTAAAAAGGAGGCACCAAGATAAGCCGAAAGCAGCGCAATCTCCCACAGATTCAGTTTGAAAAGGTACCCACGTGGCATGTTGTCGATGAACCATTCACTCAGTGGCCCATAACCCAACTCTTCATATAACTTGGGGACCATGGTGACGGTCGCGTTCGACACTTTCCAAATTTTCCCTAGGCTTTTGCTCGGTACTTGCTGCAACAACAAGGTGATTTCGGCGTCTTTAATGGTGATCACGCCAAAAGAATCACGATACTCAGGCAAAAAATCATCATCGGCACCCGCAGGAGAATCGCTGATGTCTTGTAAGTTGATCCAGACATTGCGCTCAATTATCGCATGCAACTGCCGGGCATACTCTGCCCCTTGCTGAGGATTTAAATGAGAAGGTAAGTAACGCATATCAAGGTATTTTGCGGCTTTCGCGTAATCTTGCGCATAAGCGGCCACCAAAAAACCATTTAGAGCACCACGGGGCGTATCACGCTGTAAAGGATCTTTATACTGATAAGGCAACGTCAGATTTGCGTCTGTTGCGGCCGGAGCGCTGCTCGCCTCTTCCGTCATATTGAGCAATAAACTGCTCGGGATCGCTTGAACAATAGGAGAAAAAAAGCCAATAACGAGGAGTAGCACTCTAAGCGCGTTTAAAACCATGTCACATCCATTTGGGTTAGCATTCACAGGCGAATTTTATAGTTGCAATCTCGCACTGACCAGAAATAGTTAACAATGTTAATGAATTGCCATCTTCACGCATCGCAAGAGACAAAATGCGCGCAAGTTAATGTGCACTTTTCATTAAAAATGAAAATAAATTGAAAAATATGAACGCGATATTCGTATGATTAAACGTAAAATCCACATATAAAGTAAGCATAATTTCAACAATTCTGGAATCTATGATTACTGAATTTACATTTTAACAAAGGTAACAAAGGTGTTACTTTACACAGCGCTGGTCAGACTGATTCGAAGCGTCCAATCCCTTGAAAGCTTCTTGACAGGAACAAAATGGATTTTTTGGCGACCATCTCCAAAATGAATAGACACACCAAATATGGTGCCCTTTTTGCCCACGTAACAGCCTATACGTGGGCTTTCTTTTTGTTTGTACCTCAATATTCACGTTTTACAAAAACGCATTACATTAGAGGCGAAAAGCAACCAAATCCATTACGACTTAGTTTGATCCACTTTCTGACACTTAATGTGCACTAACTGCTCTTGCTCTTCTTTAATGTGCTTCACGAGTTTAGCGTCACGCTCTTCAATCGCTTTTGCATTCTCTTGGTTAATGCTGACGATCGCTTCTTTTTTCATGGCACTCATATCGTATTTCAGTTCTTCACTCCATTGAGTTGTTTCAAGGGAATTAGCCTGTACTACGGACGATGCTGCAAGGATTGCAATCAGACTAGGAACGAAGAGAATTGAAGGTTTCATATTTATTTCCTCACGCTTTGGATTTTTATTACCAACTGCATTCTAGATTGCACTATGCGTGCCAATTTTATAAATATTAAATATCAATCACTTACATCCATGCAAAA
Organism: Vibrio vulnificus NBRC 15645 = ATCC 27562; assembly: GCF_002224265.1. Classification (NCBI taxonomy): domain Bacteria; kingdom Pseudomonadati; phylum Pseudomonadota; class Gammaproteobacteria; order Vibrionales; family Vibrionaceae; genus Vibrio; species Vibrio vulnificus. The sequence goes on along the minus strand of NZ_CP012882.1, from coordinate 701,087 downwards.
TCCATATCGATCGGGGTATTGGCGAAATTTACAAACTGTGTGCAAATTTTACCAATTGTTTCCAAATCACTTTTGCATCGGTGATTCTCACAACGAGCTCAACCGGCTGATTCACATGCTTGATGATCTTTTTTTATGTTTATTTAAAGCGTAGAGGCAATTCTCACTTTGCGCTCACGTAAAACGCAAGGGATAAAAAATGCCGCTCGTAAGCGGCATGGGATAACGATAAATCAGCATTAAGCGTTCGCTTTACGCAGTGAGGAGAAGCGTCGCCATGGGTAGCAGATACCACGCCATACTTTTCCAAGCAGATGTTTAATGTCTTCCAAGATCAAGTAAAGACATGGCACTAACACCAGCGTCAGCAAGGTAGCAAAGAGCACAGCAAACCCCAGAGCGACGGCCATTGGAATGACAAATCTCGCCTGCAAGCTGGTTTCAAACATGATTGGTAACACCCCAACAAAGGTGGTGATCGAGGTCAGTGTGATCGCGCGAAAACGTGCGCAACCCGCCTGCACCACCGCATCTTTGATCGACATTCCTTCACGGCGCACTTGGTTAACGTAATCCGTCATGACCAAAGAGTCATTGATCACGACCCCCGCAGCCGCAATAAGGCCGAAGGTGGACATCATACTGATATCGAGACCTAACCAGTAATGACCCCAAATAGCACCAGTGAGACTAAACGGAATAACCGACATCACAATCAACGGCTGGGTATAACTCTTCAGTGGCACTGCCAGCAAGATATAAACAATGATCATCCCCGCGACAAAGAAAATAATCTGTTCATTACGCTGAGCTTGCTGCTCCTCAATGCTGCCGCCAAGCTCCGTTCGGACGCCAGGGAATTTCTCTTTCAATTCAGGCAATAACGACTCTCGTACGGTTTTCACCACTTCATTTGGTTCAACGATTTCCTCATCGATGGAGCCGTATACATAAACTGTTTTGTAACCTTGCTCACGACGAATGCTGCTCACGCCCGGCTGCTCATCAATGGTCACGACATCACCAAGCATCACTTTCTTGCCAGTGGGCGTGGTGATCACCGCGTAACGAAGTGAGGCAAACGCCTCACGCGTCAATTTCGGATAACGCACCATCACTTTCAGCTCTTCTCCATCGCGGATAAAACGTTGTGCTTCACCGCCATAAAAACTGCCGCCAACTTGTTCAGCAATCATGGTGAGATCTAAACCCAAGTCATAAGCCACTGGAGCCAGAGAGAGCAATACTTCTTTACTTCCTGAATCAATGCTTGAGGAGATATCAAACAGGCCATTTTGCTCTTGCAAACGTGTGATCAGGTAACGCCCCGCGGCATTGAGCTGCTCAATATCCGTGCCAAAGAGGCGATAGCCAAACTCATCGCCATCATCGCCACTGTTGGTGGCATCACGAATAGTGAGGCTTTTTACCCCTGCGAGCGTAGGCAGTTTTTCACGCCACATTCTTGAAAGTTCAAAGGTATTAAACGGACGAAGCTCTTCATCCACCAAGGGCACGACAATGCGCCCTTCGGTGCGTCCTCGGTTGTATGAAAGCATGTCGCGTATCATGCCACGTCCATGTTGCGCGATGGTCTCCTCTTCAACCTCGTTGATCACTTGCTCAATCTGTTTCAACGCGTCAATGGTCTGCTCACTGGAAACGTTGTCGTTCATTTTCACCGTCACCGCAGGAAAATCCGTCGGCACTTTCGGGTTCATGATGATCCGAACATGATTGGAAGTGACCAAACCAACACTGATCACCAATAAAACCACAAAAAACGCCATCACACTCCAACGCCAATGAGTGCATTTGCGCACAAAGCGCTGGTAAGGCCCATTCACGAAACCAAAGAAACGTGTATTGAAGCGAGCACGCCAGCCATCTGGTTTGATGGGGCTAAATTTGGTGTGCGCTAAGTGAGCCGGAAGAATCAATTTAGACTCAATCAAGCTGAAAATAAGGCAGAGCATCACAACCGCCGCGATGCCGACAAAAAACGCACGCTCAGGGCCTGATGACATCAAAAATGGGGCGAACACCGCAATGGTGGTGAGTACGCCAAAAGTCGCGGGGGTTGCCACCTTTTTCACCCCAGTGATGACATTGTCAACGCCACCGCCCTTTTTCTCGATTTCACTGTAGGCACTTTCGCCTATCACAATCGCATCATCCACCACAATGCCCAACACCATGATGAAGGCAAACAGTGAAACGATGTTGATCGTCACGCCAATAAAAGGCATCACCATCACCGCGCCAAGGAAACAAACGGGCAAGCCAATCATTACCCACAGCGCTAAACGCACACGCAAGAAAATACTCAACATGATGGCAACTAAAACGGCCCCTTGCAGGAGGTTTTTCAGCATCATGTCCAAACGCCCTTGCAAGTAGTACGTCATGTCAACCAGAGTTTTGATTTGCAAATCATCGGGTAGCTGCTCATTTTTATGCGCAATGTAAGCTTTGACCGATTCAGCGACTGGGATCATGTCCTGATCTTTGGTCGCCTTCACCGACAGATAAATCGCATTTTGCCCCGAAAACTGGAAGTAACGCTCAGCTTCGGTAAAGCCATCTTTTATCGTCGCAATGTCTTGCAGTAGGACTTTCGCGCCATTGGCCCCTAACTTGACGGGAATATTGCGGAACTCTTCCCCTTTGTAGTACTGGTTTTCAATCCTGACGGCAATCATGCCGGCGCTCGTGCTCACTTCACCCGCGGAGTAGTTTGCGGAATAGCGGCGAATCGCATTGGTCACGTCGTTTAAGGTCAGGTCATATTTGCGCAGCACGAGCGGATCCACTTCAATCGCAATTTCCTCTTCTGGCGCACTCAACTCCACCAGCATGACGTTTTGCAATTGCAGCAGCTCATCTTCGATCTTCTTCGCGATCGGCTTGAGCTCTTCCAATGGCCGATCTCCGACTAAAGACAACTCAATCACATCTTGGCGGAACTCATATTGGTAGATGTTGACTGGCTCCATCCCTTTCGGAAAGCTCGCAATGGTGCTGATTCGCTGCTTCACATCATCCAACACCTCTTTGATGTCGGCTTTAACGTTGATCTCCAATGAAATATGCGCGTTGCCGCGCGAGGCGGTAGAAACGGCTTGCTTGATACCCGTCACGTCTTTGAGTGACTCTTCCATTTTTAGCAAGATACTCTCTTCAATCTCTTGAGGAGAAGCACCCGGATAGCTAGCACTAACGTTGATGTAATTCACTTCAATGTTCGGAAACATCTGACGTTGAATGAAAAAGAAACTGACGATCCCCATGATGATGATGAACACCATCAGTAAGTTGGCCGCCACTGAATTGTGCGCGAAATAGCTGATCAGGCCGCGCTGTTGGTTAGATTCCATCCTGCGCTCCTTTAGCCTTGATTTTCTGCGTCAGCGTTTTTTGTCTGAGAGAGCTTTACCGACATGCCTTTTTGTGGATATTCCGGCACTGTGAGCACCAGTTTATCGCTCTGCTCAATACCCTCTGAAATCAGGACGAATTCACCTTCTGAACGCAATACATTGACGCTTCTTGGATAGAGCTGGTTTTCTTCGTTCACGACCCAAACCGTGCGGTTGCTAACCAATTCTTGCGGCAAGCGATAGATGTGTTTGAGCTCTTTGCCTGCAAATTGCACCTCCACGTAGGAGCCGAACTTGATCGCAGGCTTTTGCGAATTAATGCCATACGGGTCATCAATACGAACCACAACGTTGATCATACGTGTGGCGGAATCAATCATCGCTAAGTCACGGTCAATGTTGCCCTCTCTTTCGACTTGGCGAAGCCCTTGCAAACGGATGGTGGCACGAATATTCGACAGTTTTTCAGGCAAGAAAGCACTGTCAAAGCCAGCAATAGGAATGTGAATTTCAGCCGCTTCAATATTGTTGAGTAACGCAACTTCACTGCCCGCGGAAATAAATTGGCCAACCCCTATTTGTCGTGAGACGACTAACGCATCGTACGGGGCGACCACCTTACAGTTTTCCAGATCGCGCTCTGCTCGTTTGAGCGACGCCAGTGCTGATTTCACCTGCGCTTCCGCACTGAGCAATTGTGGCTTACGCAAATAGAGATCAGACACTTGTTTGTCGCTAAGGTTTTTGGCTTGGCGCTCAGCAACTTTCGCTTTCGCTTTTTCCTCGATCAACACCGCTTTTGCCGACGCTAACTCCGCTTCGGCTTGTAACACAGCCGCTTGGTAGTTGTCCGATTCAATGGAAAACAGCACCTCTCCACGCTTTACAATTCCCCCCGTGACAAAGTTTGGGTGCCAAGACACGACCTCACCAGAGACTTGTGCAGACAAGCGGGTCGTTTCAAAAGGCACCAACTCGCCATGGCTGGTGATCATCACTTTGTGTTCCGTCGGGAGCAGTGGGGCCGTTTCGACAATGGTTTCGACCACAGCCTCTTTTTTATCGTCTGTTTCCGGCCCCGATGCAGCGATGGCTTGATAAGCAACGTATCCGCCCCCCAACAGAGCGACAGGTAAAATCCAACGAGCGACATTGTGTAACATGAGCATCCTTATTCTGTGTTTTATTGACCTCGCGAAAAAGTCACGCCAGCGAGGTATTGTTATGTTTTACGTTTCTTTCTTTGATTCGATCTCAAATCCACTTGCCGAACACACTACAATAGGCAAGATTCATATCAAAAACTCAAAAGATAGACAGCGTAAATACCATGAAATTCCTTTTTTGTAACAATTTTTGTGCCAAATGTTATTTCCACACTTTTCAATCACTTACAAAACAAAGCATTCAAGATAAAAATAACATGCGCGAATATCGCTCACTTTTGGTGATATTGACCAAACACATCTTGACGCTGATGCCACCATGGCTTTGGACGTTTCTCGTTCAATAAGCGCCAGAGTCGGTTTGAAAGGCGGCTTTTTATAACCTATTTTCAAAGGTATGAATGGTTTATGCATCGCTGGAGATGACAATGAAATTTGCTTGGCAAATAGGGATACTCGCGTTGCTCCCAACATTGTGTTTGGCACAAATTTACCCGCCCCCTCAGGGTGACATTTTACTGACCATCAGTGGCAACATTGACAACCGAAACTCTCCGGATGGCTTTGTACTTGATAGAGAAACGCTCGCTTCTTTTGAGCAAGTGACCATTCAAACCGACAATCATGTTGCCGCTTCCGTTTATCAATACCAAGGCCCACGGCTGTCAGATCTACTGAGTTATGTCGGAGCAAAGGGCAGCGAGTTGATTGTGATAGCGTGGGATGATTACGTCGCCACTATTCCAATCGAGGATGTGACCAATTACCCCGTGATCCTCGCCACGCACGAAAATGGCAAAATCATGACGATTGACGACAAAGGCCCGCTATTTGTGGTGTATCCCTTTAGTGACAACCCTGAGTTACGCTTTGACCTTTACTACAATCGCTCCGTTTGGCAAGTCCGTGAAATCAAAGTGGAATGAGGAAATTGATGAAGCAGAGCAGTAAGTTACCCATCCTTGCTATTCTCCTAGTGACGCTAGGTTGCGCACTGTTTTTCCTTATCGCCGCCGCCTTTTTTTCTTATCAAAACATGACCAGCCAAGCAATGGCGCCGTATGTGTCGATCGTGAACAACAATTTAGGCGCAAAAACCAAGCTGCTGCACATCAAAAGTTCGCTGCAAGATTTCTTAGTCGAACCGTCTGCTGCCAACTTGCAGAAAACTCAAATCCGTACACGCATCATGCGTGCGAGCATTGAAAATGATCTGAAAAGCCACGCCACCATTGAGCTTCATTCTGATTACGGTGATTTTGCGCAACTGGATGCCATGACCCAAGGGCTGCATCAATTGACCTCCCGAGTCGCCGCGTTAAAAGAGGTGACTTCAGCTGAAGCCGTGATGCCGAGTTTAATTAGCGAAACCGATACGCTCTATAACCGCTGGAATACCTACACCGCAGAAGTCATTTTGCGGGTTGAACACAATCAGAGTGACTTCCTACTGAGCCGAGAGCAGTTTTATCGTCAACAACATTGGTACTATTTGGCTATCCTCTTTGTCTCTATTTTGATCATCGCGCTCGTCTTCAAACTCTATATCGATCAAGTGCGACTCACCCGTTTTACGCAACAGCAATCCCTCGATATGCAAGAAGCGAAGCGCGCCGCTGAAGCGAGTGCCGAAACCAAGTCAAAATTTCTCGCCAACATTTCTCACGAAGTACGCACGCCACTGAATGCCATCATCGGTTTAAGCGACACCGACCATTATCTCAATGCCAGCGAGCAAATTCGCGAGTACATCGATCTGATCCATCGCTCCGGTAAACATCTGCTTGCTTTGATGAACGACATTTTGGACATCAGCAAAATCGACTCTGGCAAGCTGACATTGGAACAAGTGGAATTCTCACTGAAAGACATTGTTGATGACACTCGCGTATTGTTTCACGAGCGAACCCAGACCCCGAGGGTAGAGAGTTTTATCATCACACCTCAAGATTGCGACATGATTTTCTACGGGGATCCACTGCGCCTGTTCCAAATCATCAGCAATCTCTGTTCAAACGCGATCAAGTTCACTCATGAAGGGCAGATCAAAGTGGCGTTCACCGTGCAAAATCGTGGCCCTAACTCGGTGCTGCAAATCTGCGTGTCTGACACTGGTATTGGCATTTCAGAAGCGCAGTTGCAAAAGGTGTTTGACGAGTTTGTTCAAGCCGACGATTCAACCACACGAAAATACGGCGGCACAGGACTCGGGTTGGCGATTTGCCAAAAACTGACCAATCTCATGCAAGGCACATTACGCATAGAAAGCGAACTTAATCGGGGCACCCAGGTGACCTTATCATTAACACTGCCCCTTTTGCATGCACCGCACTTTGAGCCTAAACCACCATGTCCGAGTGATATTTTGGTCCATAATGATGGCAGTGAGTATTACAGCACTATCCAACACGATGTGAACCGATTGGCTTTATTGGCGGATCATACCCAGCCTTATTTTGTGTATTACCATCACAATCAACGCCTTATCGCGAACATTCTTCCTACCTTATACGAGGAAGCTGGGGGGCGAAAACTGCTGGTGATCACCGATATCGAACAACAGCAGAATCTCGAAAGCAGTGCAAAAGTGGAGTACCTGAGCAAGCCGTATGTTTCTTATCGAATGTATGAACTGCTCCTTGGCAAACCTACCCCATCGTTAGCCACCATCACCATGCCTCACAAAACCTACTTGGATTTGCAGGTCTTGCTGGTAGAAGATGTTCATATTAATCAGTTGGTCGCGACGCACTTTCTGGCTCGCTTAGGCATTGTTCCCGATATGGCCAATAACGGTGAAGAAGCCTTAGCACGGATGAGAAAACAAGCCTACGACTTGGTGTTGATGGACATTCAAATGCCAGTGATGGATGGCTTGCAAGCAATGAAAGTAATTCAAGCAGAGCAACTCGCCAAAGGGGCGATGATCATTGCGGTAACGGCCAACGTGTTTGAAGAAGATGAGAAAAAGTATCGACAGGCGGGTTTTGACGATATTCTCGCAAAACCTTTTAATGTTGACGCATTAGAGAGCTTGATCGAAACACATTGCCTCACAAACACAGTGAAAAGCCGCACAGTTTAACAACAAACTTTTCGTCGTTTCGCCATTTCTCTGTTTTTATAAGCCTTCGACTCTCTGTCATACAGAGCTTGTAACAACCGAAGCAGTGAGTAAAAACATGCCCCCTGTACATCCATGCGTCTCCTTTTTATTGATTGATGAAGACAAGGTATTGCTTGAACAGCGCAGCAAGGAAAAGCGCTGCGACCCTGATATGGTAGCCATTCCCGGCGGGCATATGGAAACCGGAGAAAGCCAAACACAAACGCTATTAAGAGAGATCAGCGAAGAGCTTGGCGTTGATGCGTTGGCGTATCACTATCTCTGCTCGCTCTACCATCCGACCTCTGAGCTGCAGCTGCTGCACTATTATGTGGTGACCCAATGGCAAGGCGAGATCCAAAGCCACGAAGCGGACACTGTCTTTTGGAGCAAAGTCACTGACTTCGCCCCAGCGACCGAGGTGGATAAGATCGCACTTAAAGAGCTGCTTCGCTTACAAGCAGAGGGGTTGTTCTAGCTCGCATTGGTGCTCCGCGCACCGTGTGAGCATCAAACGACGCAGCATCACACCGTTACATAAAAACCAGAAAAACAGACCAAAAGAATCATTTACAAGTAAATATTAAAAACGGTGACACTTTCAAGCGAGAAAACTATCCTGAGGTTCTTACAATGGTTCTCATACACCATTAGGAGAACATCAGCATGAAATACTCATCTATCGCACTACTACTGCTTAGCTCTGTTGCCGCATCCACCAGCTATGCTGGCGATTTTAGCCTCACTAGCCATGACATTATGGAAGGGCAACGCATGGCGAAAACCTTTGAATTTACAGGATTTGGTTGTAGCGGCGATAATCTTTCCCCTCAACTAAGCTGGCAAAACGCGCCTAAAGGCACCAAAAGTTTTGCCATCACAGCGTACGACCCAGATGCCCCAACAGGCAGTGGTTGGTGGCATTGGTCTACCATTGATATCCCAGCCAATGTATCGGAATTACCGCGTGGCGTTGACCTCAAGAAAGTAGGCGCAACGGAGATCCGTAACGACTATGGCGCAAAAGGATTCGGCGGCGTTTGTCCGCCAGAGGGTGATGGCATGCACCGCTATCAATTTACCGTTTGGGCATTACCTGAAGCCAAGTTAGACTTAGATAGCAACAGCTCACCCGCTCTAGTGGGTTTTATGCTCAACGCAATGGCGTTAGATAAAGCAACGTTAACCGCAACTTACGTTCGATAATTCGTATGGGAGTGACAATGAAATCATTGATGCAACTTGCCTACTATCGTGGTGTTCACACGCAAGCATTGCGCAATGTGGCGATTCTCACTCCCAGCATTATCCAAATTACCACTGGCAGTAAGCGCCTTTATTGGCAAGAAACCACCTTGGATATTGATGCTCACAGCCTGTTGCTGTGCCGTGCCAATCATGCACTCCATTTCGAGAATCTTCCTCACGCCGGGCAGTTTTCATCTCGTCAATTTTGCTTCTCTCTATCACCCACGTCAGAAATGATGTCGTTGAGTGAACGTAATGGCACGACCACACCACATCTCACCCTTCATCACCCTGTGGTTCGCTGTGATAAAGCCCTCAACCATACGTTGAATTTGCTGGCCGGACTGCCGCTTGGCGATTTGAGTGCAGAGACACTCACGTTCTGGCTGTATGGGCTCTATCAGCAATTAGCAGAACGAGGGGTACTGCACTTGATGTTTGCGCCACAGGGCCAAAGCTTTGAGCAAAAGCTTAGTGAGTTTATCGCCCAACAGCCGAGTAAAGATCATCAAATTGAAGACGCTTGTCAGCACTTTGCCATCAGCAAAGCGACCTTGATCCGCCGTTTAAAAGAGGAAGGCACTCAATATCGTGAAGTATTGTCAAAAGTACGGCTTAGCCATGCGCTAAGCCTGATGCAGCAAGGCCACCGTAAAACCGCAGAGTTGTCATTGATGTGCGGATACCAATCGCCAGATAAATTCAGTCAACGCTTTCGTCAGCGCTTTGGACTCTCTCCGAGAGAGTATTGCAAAACATTGCCGAATTAAGCATAGCGCCAGTTTGATCGTTTTTCGCCACGCTTCGTATGCAACAGCAAATCGTATACAACAGCAAAAACACTCGCGAGAAGAAGATGACATTCACTCGGCTACGACTCATTTTAGGCGACCAACTCAATGCGCAGCACACTTGGTTCGATCAGGTGAGCGATGACACCTTATATCTGATCATCGAACTTAAACAAGAAACCGATTATGTTCGCCATCACGTACAAAAAGTGTGCGCTTTTTTTGCGGCGATGGCGCATTTTTCGGTGACTCTGCAACAACAAGGTCATCTTGTCCGCTACATCGATCTTGATGAGTCGTGTCAACGAGCCACACTGACAGACTGGATTACGGCTCTCTGCCAGCAACACCAAATCACTCATTTTGACTATCAACGTCCTGACGAATATCGTCTTTTACAGCAACTCCAAAATCTATCCATACCAGGTACAACCATTACTTGTGTCGATAGCGAACACTTCATTCTCCCTTTTGATGAAATCGAAGCGCGATTTTCCCAAGCGAAACCCCCTTTGATGGAGCATTTTTATCGCCAAATGCGTAAGCAACATAACGTCTTGTTGGATGATCAGCAAAAACCGTTGGGAGGAAAATGGAACTACGACGCGGACAATCGAAACAAACTCTCGGACAAGGATCGAGATGCACTTCCAACACCGCTGATGTTTGCCAATCCTGTTGACACCATTCTTCAGCGGCTAGAGCGACACCAGGTGCATTGTATTGGAGAAGCACAAACACCGCTACTCTGGCCAATCAATCGCTCACAAGCATTGACGTTACTGGCACACTTTTGCCAAATCTGCCTACCCTATTTTGGCCGATTTCAAGATGCCATGATCCACCAACATACGGCTTCTTGGAGCCTCTATCACAGCCGCCTCTCCTTTGCCTTAAACAGCAAATTGATCTCTCCTACAGAAGTAATCAACACCGCGATCTCGGCTTATCGACACAATCAAGATGGCATTTCTCTGGCGCAAATAGAGGGGTTTGTGCGGCAGATATTAGGTTGGCGTGAATATGTTCGCGGGATTTACTGGAGCCAGATGCCGCACTATGCCGCACTCAATGCACTGCAAGCCAAACGCACATTACCCTCCTATTTTTGGACCGGCGAGACAAACATGGCTTGCATGCGCGCAGCCATCTCACAATCACTCACCTTTGCCTACGCACATCACATTCAGCGTCTGATGGTGACGGGGAATTTTGCACTGCTTGCGGGCTGTGACCCTGACGAAGTGGAGCAATGGTATCTTGGCATTTATATCGATGCGATCGAGTGGGTAGAAATGCCCAATACAAGGGGAATGGCTCTGCACGCCGATGGTGGCATCGTGGGCACCAAACCCTATGCTGCCAGCGGCGCTTACATCAACAAAATGAGTGATTACTGCAAACAGTGCCATTACCACGTCAAACAGCGCAGTGGACAAGATGCTTGCCCCATGAATAGCCTTTATTGGCATTTCATCGACCGACATCAAAACCGCTTCTTGCGTAATCCTCGCATGGCTCTGATGGTGAAAAATTGGCAAAACCAAGCCGACGACGAGAAAGCGCGTATTCTTGCCACCGCAAACGCGTATTTAGAGCGTCTTGATAGCTTATAGCTGGCTCACAATCGCGGTAAAATCCTCATCCTCCGGGTTTGTTAGTAACGATTCCCCTTGATGGTTAGCCGCTTTTTCATCTTGAGGATTGCGTAAATTGCAACTTTCAAGAGACAAACAACCACAGCCAATGCAGCCCCCCAAATCGCTCTGCAACGCTTTCAGTTGCAAAATCCGATGCTCTAGCATCGCATGCCAGCCGGTGGCCATGGTTTCCCACTGCGCTTTTGTCGGTGCTTGATGCTTAGGGAGCCCTTCTAACGCTTGGGTAATCTCTTCTAGTGACAGTCCGACCTGCTGAGCCGCTTTGATCACCGCAATACGACGTAACACACTGCGATGGTAGCGTCTTTGATTGCCTTGATTTCGCCAACTGGTGATCAGCCCTTTCTGTTCATAAAAGTGCAACGTCGACACTTTCACTCCCGATCGTTTCGCCACTTCACCTACGCTGATGTCCATTTTGCTTCCTTGCGAGTTTTGAGGCTGTCTCTTTGTCGAATTCGAGCAAAAAAGTGCTTTACCTCAAGTTAAGTTGAGCTTTTAGAGTAGCAACAAATACGTCAGTCGACATGGAGAAAATAATGAATATGCCACCTGCAACACGCAATCGTACCTTGCCTTACCTCACCGGCCTCTTTTTTGATGGGATCTCATCGGGACTGTTTATGATGGCGTTACCATGGATGATGTTACAAACACCCGATATGGGCACGTTTGTTGCTCTCACTGCCCTTGTGTGCACAGCGCTCTCTTTTGTGATCACCCCCTTTTTCGCTACGTTGATTGATCGCCACTCTCGCAAAGCCATTCTACTCTTCAATCAATGGTTACAGGCGTTGACTGCACTTGGTGTTGCCTTGGCTAGCCTATGGGGATGGCACTCCCCTTGGCTACTGGCAGGTGCACAACTGATCTTCTGGCTCTCAAGTAATTTGGCATGGAGCACCAATAACGCCTTTACTCAGGAAAATTATCAGCAGCACGAATACGCCAGCATCGCAGGCAAACAAGAAATTGTGTTGCAAGCCACCACGCTGGGCGCAGGCGGCTTAGGGGTAGTGTTGCTAGAACATTGGGGATTGTTGGAATTTGCGTTGTTTGCTGCCAGTGCATCGTTTATCGCCGCCATCAGCTACACATTAACGCCTTATCACCGACAACTTCGCGCCGCAAAATCCGGTAAATTTTGGCACCAAGTGGTGGAGAGTCGTGTAATTTTCTCGGCGCAACCACGTTTCTTCGCCATCATTTTTCTCTCCTGCCTTTCCTATCCCATCGTCACCTATTTGGGTAAACTAGTGCCGATCTGGTTCGCGGAAAACCAAGTCGCAGGGCATTGGTTCGCTAGCTACAGCATTGCTTTCGGGTTGGGCTCACTGCTCACGGGATTGTCAATTCATCGATTATTGGCCAACGGTAATTACCCAAAAACGTTATTGTGGGCGATGGGGGCACTGACGTTTGCACTCGCGGGCATGGCACTCGCCACCACGCCTTTGGCGTTGATTGTACTGACGTTTCTTTTTGGTTTTTTCAATGCACTCAACCGAATTACCCGCACTAACTGGATGCATCACACCGTGGCCATTGAACAAAGAGGGCGTGTTGACGGAGGGCTGGCCATGTTTTCAACACTGGTACAGAGTTTAAGTTACCTATTAATCGCGTTTTTGGCTCAGCAAGACCAAACGCAGTTAGGCTTCCTAATTGCGGCACTGGTCATGCTGGTTGCTTCTGCCTGCTTGTTTGTTTTGACCAGTCGGCCTTTAACACGAGAACTGGTGCACGAATAGCAAAAATAGCCAACCTCCTAACTAAGAGGTTGGCTAGCTTGCCAGACGAAAAACAAACAGGGGGAATGTCAGGAGCTGGCAAGTTAGAACACATCACTATGCGGTTGCTAATACCGTGTGAATCTCACTTTTTAAATTGTCGGACTGCGTACCGAAAATTGCTTGCAAACTGTCCCCAATAATTAAGACATCTCGCGCCCCAAGCGCTTTGAGCTTGTTGGCATCCACATGTGAAATATCCTTCACCGACACTCTCAAACGTGTAATACACGCATCTACCGATTTAATGTTGGCCTTGCCTCCTAGCGCTGCAACAATGTCCACCGCAATCGCTTCAGGTGCGCCAGCAATGTTTACTTGCACCAACTCCGTTTCACGACCCGGGGTTTTAAGATCCAACTTGACGATCAAGAAGCGGAATAAACCGTAATACAACGCAGCCCAAATCGGACCGATGATAAAGAACATCCAGGCGTTGGTAGACATTGGGTAGTACAAGAAGAACTGAATCGCCCCATGTGCAAAGTCGGTACTGTGTTTAATCTCCAGAAAAGCGGTTAGCGCAAAAGCGATGCCGGTCAGGAAAATGTGGATGATATACAACACAGGAGCAACAAACAGGAAGGTAAGAAAAGAGAATCCAATAACAACTTCGTTCCATTTCACCGTCAAAATCCGCCAACAGGCATAAAACACGCTATTCTCATAGTAAGTGTTTGGTTTAGAACTTTATACCAAGCTCTGTACAAAAAACGGGCTCGCCTTTACGGAGCACATCCCCTTATAATTAGTGATAAAAACAACAATAAAATTCCCAAACCACGAGGAACGACGTACAGAAGGCAATAAGTAAACGTTCATGCTCAGCTGCGCATAGCACGCGACTCACATCGGCTGCTAAACGTGGACAGGGATATCGCTCATTGACGAAAAGGACACACAATATGGGCAAACTTCGCTCTTATTTGCTGCCGCTCATTCTGCCACTGCTGGCCGTTAGCCTTGTAAGCTGCTCCCAACCACAAACCCCGATAAAAATCGGTGCGGTGCTGCCTTTGACTGGCACCTTTGCGGTATATGGTGAGCAAGCCGTCAGAGGCGCCGAGCTTGCGGTTGAACAGATTAATGCCAAAGGGGGTGTCTTGGGGCGTCCACTTGAGTTGGTGATCAGAGACAATGCCACGGACCCTGCCAAGACGGTCAAATACAGTCGAGAGCTGATTCTCAATGAGGATGTGTTCGCGCTATTAGGCCCGGTCAGCAGTTCATCGCGTTATGCAATGAGTGAAATCGCCACCGAGCTGCGCACACCTATGTTTTATGGCATCGACTACGAAGGCCGTCACTACAGCCCTTATCTCATCTGTTACAGCACCATTCCTGAGCACTATATTGCACCGATTGTCCCTTATTTAGCGGAAAACGTCGGCAGTTCCTTCTACATTTTCGGTTACGACTACATTTGGCCACACCGCATGTCTCAACGCATTGTCGAAGAAGTCGAGAAAGTGGAAGGCGAAATCAGCGGCATCGAATTTACCGCCTTTGGTGTTAAAGATTACGCCCCAGTGCTGGAACACATTAAAAGCTCGGGGGCAAATGTGCTGATGCTGATCTTGCCCGGCAGTGATGGTTTCAACTTCCTCAAACAGATGAAAGCGTTTGAATTTGAAAGAGAGATTCAAGTTGTCGCTTTTGCGGCCGATGAAACCTATCTAAGCAATGTGGATTCACAATCGTTACAAGGCGTGATGACCGCCCTGCACTTTTTCAGCGGGTTGGATAACGCGGTCGCTCGCGAGTTTGTGCAGAATTATCATCGCTTTCACGGCGCAGATGCAGTGGTCACCTACTCAAGTAAAGCGCATTACGATCTGATTTATTTAATCAAAGCCGCCATCGAAAAAAGTGGCCGCGTTGATGGAGAGCAGTTATTGATCAACTTACCTGAATTGACGCTTTACAGCGGAGAAGACGCCGTTCACTTGCGCAATGATCATCATTTTGATCTCCCGATGTACCTTGCTCAGTTCCAACAAGGCGAGCTCAATGTGATTCGCAACTTAGGCATCATAAAACCTGAGGATCAAAGAAGCGCGACCGAATGAATCGACTCAGTTTCAAGATGTTCCTCATCCTGTCTCCTCTCGCCTTATTTGTGGCGATATTTGGCTATGTCTATTATCAGGCGCGCATCAACCTGATAGTGGAGCATATCCGCCAAAGTAGCCAACTGGCGATTGCACAGGGTGCAAAAGAGATCAGCCACTATATTGATCGTCGGTTTTCGGAGTTCGATTTGGTCAGTGCGCATCTTGCTCAGTGCCAAGATGAGCATGTAGTGACAGAGAGAATGGAGGATGCAATCAGTTTTGCTTCTGGTTTTTCTATGTTGCTGTTAACCGACACCAAAGGCAGCATCATCGATTCGGTGTTTTCCGCCAACAAAAGCAACCGCTATATTCTTCGCCAAGACATTTCGGGGTTGATCGCTTACGACGAGTTCACTAAAAAGCAGCTATCGCTCTCTTATCAACAATGGCTTATCGACCAACCCATCAATCAAGCCAAAGAGCAGTTGGTGTATGAAAAACTGCAAAAGCTCAAATCTCGCGGCGAAGAAAACTCCATCGAGAGTCGAGAGTTACGTAACCAACTCAATAACTTAAGAGCGATAAAAAGTTTACCAAAACCCGTGGTCAGCTTAATGCCCGCGGAGTACATCGCACAGTTAGGGCTCATTTTCGACAACGAGACCTATTTTCTTTCACGCCCTTTGGTCGATTGCGCAGGTGAACTGAAGGGCTACTACACGGCGGTGCTCGATCGCACCTTGATTGAAGATCAGATCTTTGAAATTAAAAGCACCTTAGTCAATGACAACATCAACCAAGTGGATGTGTCGATCATGACTAAGTTGAATCGTCGTTTGCTGATGCCGACGAAATATCTTAATGCTGAGGCTCTCAAAGAGTATGGCCCCAACGCCACATCCTCTCCGTGGCTCAGGCCCGATCTCGGTGGCGTCCTCATCAATCAAGACATCTATATTAGCTCCTCGTGGGGACACAGATTTACCCGAGCCAGCGGGCTCAATGTTGCACAGCATGAGCTGGGCTTATGCTTGCTTGCGTTCATTGATATTGAAGAGTTGAACAGTGAAAACCGGCATATTCTGCGCGAAGTGCTCGCTTATGTCGGCGCCGCGCTGATTGTCTTTTTACTGCTGACACTCTACCTTGCCCGTTATGTCGGCGTGCCGATTGAACGTCTGCGTCGCCAAGCCAAAGCACTGGAAAAAGGCAAATCCATCCAGGGTGAGTTGCTTGAACGCAAAGATGAAATTGGTGAGTTGTTTGCCGCGTTTTACCATATGGCCGAGGCAATCAAAGGCAAAGAACAGCAGCTCACAGTATTGGCACAGCAAGACTCATTAACTGGCGTATTGAACCGCCGAGCTCTGATTGAAGCGGCCAACATTCAAAGAAGAGTCAACGATAAGATTGGGGTCTGCATGATGGATTTGGATCACTTCAAAACCATCAATGACGAATATGGCCACGCTGCGGGCGACAAGGTTCTGAAAGCATTTTGTCAGTTAGTTTCTCAAGAAATTCGCCAACAAGATCTGTTTGGCCGCGTCGGGGGCGAAGAGTTTTGTTTAGTGTTGCCAGATGCAAATTTGGCACAAACCCTGCTTATTGCTGAGCGTATCCGCCTAAGTGCGGAGATGGTACTGGGTTCCGTACTCGAGCTCGGGGATGATATGAAAGTTACCGTGAGTATTGGTGCCACGTTATGGCAATGCTGCAACTTTGAACGCGCACTCTTCATCGCAGACAAAGCGCTTTATCGAGCCAAACATGAAGGCAGAAACCAAGTACAACATGCACTGACTGAGGACGATAACGGTGATTATTACCACTGACGATTTACAGCATAAACAAGTCATTACGCTGCTCGAAGAACATCTGCAAGACATGTACGCCACCTCGCCTGCGGAGAGTGTACACGCCTTGGACTTAAGTGCATTGCAACATCCGGATGTAACCTTTTGGACAGGCTGGCAAGCAGAAACCTTACTCGGTTGCACCGCATTGAAGCGTCTTACGCACCAACATGGTGAACTCAAATCCATGCGCACCACACACGCCGCCAGAGGCAACGGGGTGGCCTCCACGCTTTTGCAGCATTTGATTGAACACGCCAGGCAGCAAGGTTATCAACAAATCAGTTTAGAGACCGGAACCATGGCCTTTTTTGCCCCCGCTCGCGCCCTCTACGAGAAATTCGGCTTTGAGTATTGCGCACCTTTTGGCGACTATCAGGAAGACCCAAACAGCTGCTTCATGACATTAACACTCTGATCACGCACCAATGTGAGTCTGTCTCATCGCTTTTAACGCTTCCTATCCGATAAGGGGTCACTTCATGGCCTCTTTTGCTTTATTTGTGACATCGAATCCGCTTCTCTTTGCTCGATTTACACCAGCATGAATTAAGTCACATAAAATTTATGGATATGGGTGCACACTGAAATCCGTACTCATCGACTAATGAGGTCGCAATGCAAGGAGCCCCGCGCAAAATGACCTGGAAGACGACCAGGCGGTAACCCCGCCTGATCATGAGATTTATCGTCCTTCTCTTCTTCCTCTCTATTGCAAGGAGGCGCTATGCCTATCAACAAAATTCGCAATATCGCGTTTGTGGGTCAGTCTGGTAGCGGTAAAACCACGTTGATCGAAAAATTGCTTTTTGCTTGCGACGCCACCACTCATCTTGGATCCATTGAAAAAGGCGATACCGTGACCGATTTCGATGACCAATCGATTCAATATCAGCACAGTATCGAAGCCACTCCCGTCGCGTTAAGCTGGCAAAAACATCGTCTAAACATCATCGATACTCCGGGATTGTCTGAGTTACTCGGTCGCAGTTTGAGTGTCTTTCCCGCCGTTGAAACGTCGGTGTTGGTGCTGGATCCGCAAATGCCGCTGACCCAAGTTACCGACAAGCTGTTCCAATTTGCTCAGCAGCAGAAAAAATGCCAGATGATCATCATCAATAAGTTGGACAACCACGGTAACCAACTTGAGAAACTGTTGGATGAAATTCAAGACCATTTTGGTAGCAATTGCCTACCGATTAACCTTCCTTCAGCCGATGGCAACAAGGTTGTCGACTGCTTTTTTGAACCTCAACACCAACAATCGACATTGCTAAGCAGTGTTGAAGCCGCCCATGAAACCTTGATAGACCAAGTGGTGGAAGTCGATGAAGAACTGATGGAGCTCTACCTTGAACAAGGCTCAGAACTTACCCCTGCGCAGTTACACGATCCATTTGAAGAAGCGTTACGTACCGGGCATGTTGTGCCAATCTGTTTTGCCTCCGCACAGACCGGTGCTGGCATTGAATTGCTGCTGCGCACCTTAGCCGAATTAATGCCAATGCCCAACGAAGGCAACCCTCCGTTGCTGCAAAAGAACGGAAAGATGATCAAGGTGAATTGCGACACCCTCGAACACGCTGTCGCCCACGTTTACAAGATCAGCGTGGACCCTTACATGGGTAAACTGGCGTATTTACGTGTGTTCCAAGGGGAGATCAACGCAGGTAGCCAACTCTATGTCGGCGAAAGTAATAAGGCGTTTAAAGTCGGCCATCTGTATCAATTACAAGGTAAACAACGCACGGAAATTTCACGCGCGTTAGCGGGGGATTTTTGCGTATTGGCTAAAGTGGACGAGCTGGAGTTCGATTCCATCGTTCACGACTCACATGACGAAGATAACGTGTGTTTGAAAACCCTTCATTTCCCCCAACCGATGTACAGCTTAAGCCTCAAACCCACCAAACGTGGCGATGAGCAAAAACTGGGCGAAGTGCTCAACCGTATTGTCAGTGAAGACCCTTCGCTGCGCTTGGAGCATCGCGCACGCACCAATGAGACCATTTTAAGTGGGCAAGGCGAGTTCCACCTCAAAATTGCCTTGGAAAAAATGGCAAGCGTATACAAGCTGGAGGTAGACACCGAACAGCCAAGCGTTGAGTACTTTGAAACCATCACCAAACCCGCTGAAGGGCAATATCGCCATAAGAAACAAAGTGGTGGTGCGGGTCAGTTTGGCGAAGTGCACCTCAGTGTGAAACCTCTTGAGCGAGGTGCAGGATTCCAGTTCGTCAACAAAGTAGTAGGCGGAGCGATTCCAACCTCATTGATTCCAGCGGTTGAAAAAGGCATCCATCAAGCACTTGAAGAAGGGGCGATTTCGAATAACCCGATCCGCGACATTGAAGTCACGGTACACGATGGCAAGTACCACTCGGTCGATTCCAAAGAGATCGCGTTTGTCATCGCAGGTAAGAAGGCGTTTCTCGATGCCGTCAAGAAAGCAGACCCGATAGTATTGGAACCGATTGTTCAGTTGGAGCTGACCATTCCGACCAATAACGTCGGCGATGTGACTGGCGATCTGTCTGGCAACCGCGGCCTCATTGAAGGCACAGAGCCACAAGCGAACAACCTAACTTTAATCAAAGGCAAGTCGCCGCTCAATGAGCTGCAAGACTATGCAAGAAAACTGCGCGCACTGACTGGCGGTGAAGGCAGCTTCAACATGTCGCTCAGCCACTATGAACCCGCCCCACCAGCAGTGCAAAAAAGAGTCTGTGAAGAAACGACTTCCTAATCGGCAAATTCAGTCACCATCAATGTTTTTCGTCAACAACACAGTAAGGGAGCATCACGCTCCCTTGTTTATCGCTTCTTTTTACTTGTTTCGTTGTAAATGGCTTCTTTGTAAATTGTCTGTACGTAAATGACTTCTTCGTTTATTGCTTGCTGGCCAAGCAACCTTCACGGTCATCTTTTAGCTAACGTTCTTTCGGTTCGGCAATTTGATAGAGCTTATGTTCCGAGCAGGCAGTTTCACAGTTGCACACTTTATCCACCCCGACCGTATTTAAACCACCACAACTGCCTTGAATCGCTTTGCGTTTGAACATCACTCCAATCGCCATCAAGCCAATCACCAATAGAAAAACGCCGAATGTCACCAACAAATTCACCATGTTACCCCCTTGGACGAATGCGTAATATGGGTGAACAAACCCTTTGATTTGGTTCGCGCGTGGCCACCTTGTTCACCTTGCTCTGCTGGCGACAAGCCGATCCACACTGAGAATGAGACCGACATTCGCGGCCTTGTGTTGCAGAAGTCATGGGCGTTTTTACAGCCTTGCTTACCTCGTGCAGTGAACAACGACCAGCCAGTTGATAGACGGCCACCCCTTTTGACAGTAACTTTGCTAACGATTTCTGACCGATATTTTTCACCATCAGTTGTGTCACGCCTGCGGCTAAAAGTTGCTGAACACAACGCGCTTTCTTGGCGCACTCAGCTTGATTGAAGGCAGGATTGGCAAGATACGCCACCACCTCTCCAAGTGAATTGATCAACGCGAATCGCTCCGCTTTCATAAAGTGTCCAGAGATTTTGTCCTGATGTAATGGAATCGCAATCATGCTTCCTTCTCCTTATCTTGACTTTGATTGGGCAAGGTCAGCACTTTGCCTTCCACCAAACACAACGCCACTTTGTTTCGCGCTCGCTTGATGATGTTGCCAAAGGTCTGCCTCGACACCCCCATACGCTGGGCCGCATCAAGTTGATGCAGTTGCAGTACGTCCGCCAGTCGCAGGGCTTCAAGTTCATCGGCATCTAGAGCAATGCGCGGCAAATTGTGTGCAGGTATCCCATTGGGCTTAAAGCAGCTGGCTTTTGGCAAACAACCAATGGTGCGGGGCTTTTTCGGTCGTGGCATCGGTGCCTCCTCAATATGACAAGCGCACTGTAGATTTATAATTGGCATATGCCAATAACAATAACCTTAGATTGCAAAAACAACAAAAGCCGCGCTGGCGGCTTTTGGAATTGGTTAAAGGAAGCAAAAACTCGGTGCTATTTATCGATACTCAGTCCGAACTGGGTAATTCTTGCTTCAAAGTCAGCAAGGCTTTCCGCTTTGTAGGTGGGCGAGCCATTGAAGTATCTTGGTTTTTCAGGCCGCATGGCATTTTTCAGTTCCTGCTCCTGCTCTAGATTGTCATGATACACGGTGACTCGATTTGGAATGTCTTGCTTTAGTCTTGCCATTACGATCTCCTTTCTGACGTTGGAATCTAAAGCGTAGTCAAGGCCAACACGATGTCAAAGTGGCCTTAGTTTGCTGTTTTATCAGTAAAATCGCTAATCCCTTGCCAGCAGAGAAAAAATTCAAAACGCCAGCGTGTTGGCGATGTCGTTTGAAGATCAAATTTGTGATTGGCTGCAAAAAAGCCTCTTCAAAAGAGGCTTTGAAGATCGGTTAGATTTGTGGCCGAGCCGTTTCAATCGTAGACGGTGGTAAATGCGGCAAGACGATTTGCGGCTGCTCACCCGTCAGAGATTTGAGAAACTCGGTGATTTTGCCAGACTCATCTTTGGTCAGTTTTTGCCCCAACTGAATGTCTGCCATCACTTCTACCGCCTCTTGAAGATCCCACACAGAGCCGTCGTGGAAGTAGGGGTAGGTGAGCTCAATATTACGCAATGTCGGCACCTTAAAGACAAACTCATCGAACTCTTTGCCAGTAATCGCCTTGCGCCCTACATCTGGGTTAGCGGTTTCAAAAGGCTTCACTAACCCCATTTTTTGGTACATCTGCCCTCCGGCTAAAGGGCCGCTATGACACGCCGTACACCCCTTCGCTTTGAACAGCTCGTAACCTTCCACTTGGGCCGTGGTGAGCGCGCTGTCTTCCCCTCTTAACCACAAGTCAAACGGTGCATTGGGGGTACGAAGCGTTTTCTCAAAGGTCGCGATGGCGTCCGTAACTTGCTCTAAGGTGAACTCTTCCACCCCATACGCTTGTTTGAACCAAGTGCGGTACTGAGGAATCGATTTTAAGGTGTCGATCGCCAATTGATGGGTAAATGCCATCTCTAGCGGATTCTCAATCGGCCCTGCGGCCTGCTCTTGAAGATCTTTGGCGCGACCATTCCAGAACTGCACGAAGTTGAGATCCGAGTTAAACACCGTGGGTGAATTGATCGGTCCAATCGCCCATTTATGTCCAATGGAGCTTGGTAGGTTATCCACCCCACCCTTGGCCACGTTATGACATGAGTTACACGAAATGGTGTTAGAGGCTGATAATCGAGGCTCAAACCATAAGGTTTTTCCCAATTCAACTTTCTTCGCGTCCAACCCAACAACCGGATCAATCACTTTGATCGGTTCTTGCGCCTGTCGTTCTGCCAAGGTTGCAAATGACACGACAGATAAGAGACTCACTGCAATGATTTTTTTCATCGTTACTTCCTTTCTCGAGAGTTATTCCAACCTCACTAGAGCTGCGCATTTCTTGACCGATGCGCTTTGGCAAGTAACTTAAAGCAAACGATTTTGCGGTGATAACGCAAAAAAACGATGGTTTTTATGACAAAAATCGATGTTAAAAGTGCGTAATCTGTACAAAGCTTGTGCAATCTTTCATCGCGCGCGTCGATTTACTATTTATTTACATTTTTATAAAGAATGCAATCGACGTCTTTGTTGATGCAAATCAATTCCACAATTGAGCAAATTCACATCAAACCGAAATCATCACTTTGGTCCAAGCGACGATCAATAGCGAAGCCGCCATCAACCAAATCACCGTCGCTGCAGAAAGTGTTGTAACCAGACTAAAGCGGTAACTAAAATAGTAAACAGCAGCAAGATAGGCGGCATAAGGCAACAAAGACCAAAGACCAAATAGCGCGGTTTGGCGCAAGTCTTCCATGCTTCTTTCACTGCCTACAATGAAGTGCGCAATCAGAGCAAAGGTCGGAAAGAGGGGGACTAACCCCGCAATATAGAAATTTTTGCTTTTCGACAACAGCGCAATAATGACCACAGCCGCCGCGCCCAACAAAGATTTTAGAAACAAACTGATCACCGATGCCTTCCCTTTTTGATCTTGATTGGTCAAATCGTAAAAGATCAAGCGCAAGAAACCAGCAAGAGAAACGCAAAATTCTCGCCAAATGAGAATCTTTGAAAAATCGAGCGTCTTAGGGCTTCAAGCCTCGTCGAGATGAACGCGAAAGGTTAACAACGGCTTTCTTAGCCATCGGGGATGTTCGACAATCTCAACCCTATCCCCCACCAAGACTTGCCCCTTGCGCGGCACTTCCATTTGAAGAGTATCGCCATTTTGCAAGATGACATTGACCAAAGTATGCGGCTGAGTAAATTCGTCGTCATAGCCGATTGCCGTTTCCGACACCTGCCCCCAATGCACCACAGGCTGTGACGAATAGAGGTTAACTTTGAGCACGATGAGCAGAGCCAGCGCAACAATCAGGACCATACGACGAGTAGAAGGTCGTCTTAATTGAATGGGCATAACGAATCCTCCATGGGCGTTGAAAGGATTGAACAGCAACAGAGCTTTTCGGTTATTTTTCCACCATAACACAGTTATTTATCAGACAACGCCGCACCGTCAATGATTTCCGATACAGCTCAACAAACCCGCTCTCGCGTTGTCATGCAAATTTGCTCCTTCTTGCCGATGTTTACTGGATCGATCACTGCCACACTGACACTGGCGCGCTGGATGACCCGTTAACTCTCGCTGACACTCGCCTCTCGAGGTTACTTGGGTATAACAACGCATCACGCGTTATGCATGCGATTTTTGCATCACAAACGCCAGCGGGGTCTGCCCCGTTTGCTTTTTGAAAAATGCGATAAACGCGCTGTCTGAGGAAAAAGCCAGTTGGTGCGCCACTTCGCTCACGGGTAACGGTGTAGATAATAATTCAATCGCTTTCAACACCCGCCATTGTTGCCGCCATTCTTGGTACGACATGCCTGTATCTTGTTTAAACAAACGGGTAATGGTTTTGCTGCTGGCGCCCACTTGCTTCGCCAACTCGCCACAACTGGGCGCTAAGAAATCATTTTTTACCAGTTGCTGACTCCATTTCTTTAGCCGGCGATCGGTGGGCAATGGCAGACGATAATCGTGTTGCTGCGCAGCAAAGAACTCTTCCCAAAACAGCGCTAGCGTGTGCGTCATCTCTTGTTCATTTTTGTCCCAAGGCCAAAAAGCCATTCGTTCAATCAACGCGCGCAGCAGTTCATTGACCTCAATCACCGTTACCTTGTCTGGGCTATTTATCTCAGAGCAATCAAAGTAGAGCGAACGATAGGCCACCACATTGGTCATCACCGCTTGATGTGCCACCCTAGGAGGGATCCACACTGCTTTGGTGGGCGGTAAGATGCAGATTGCCCCTTCTAAGGCGAAGCTCATGCAACCTCTTGGCGCATAAAGCAACTGACCTTTTTGGTGTTGGTGCATGCCAGAGTCGTGCTGTCCAACGTCTGCGGCAATTCCAATCACTCGACCAGGAAGTCGATCAGCATTGAATACAGTTTGATGATTTATAATGGCCATATGTCCGAATATTGATATTTTTCGTTTTAATGTTGTTAACTGGAAATATTAGTCTCTCACTACACTAGGCACCAAGTTATTTTTGAGAGCAACTTATGAAACAAACGCCTTCACTTTGGCTCATGGTGTTACTGCTGATGCTGCCACAGGTTGTAGAAACCATTTATAGCCCGGCGCTCACCGCCATCTCTGTCTCTTTTGCCGTGCCTGAGCACATTGCCGCGCAAACCCTGTCTGTTTATTTTGCGGCTTTTGCCTTTGGTGTGGTGTGTTGGGGCATTTTATGCGATCGATGGGGACGCCGACCAACCATGCTACTTGGGCTGACTCTCTACGCTGGCGCATCACTATTGGCCATCGTGACCGACAGTTTTGCTGTGTTAATGATCGCAAGAATCCTTAGTGCTTTTGGCATTGCGGTTGGATCCATTGTCACCCAAACCATGCTGAGAGACGCCTTTCAAGGTGAGGAGCTTGCCAAAGTTTTCTCTCTGATGGGATTAGGCATCGCGATTAGTCCGGTGTTGGGCATGCTGCTTGGCGGACAACTCGTCTCCTTGGGGGGCTATCGCTCAGTGTTTATCGCCCTGTTTGTCGCAGCGATGGCCGTGTTCACACTTGCCTCAGCGCGACTTCCTGAAACTCAACAACAGCGAACTTCGACCGCACTGTTGCCGCTGGCAACAAAAATGGTCAAAGACCGCGAGATTTGGGCCGCCGCCCTACTGGTTGCACTGTATAACATCGCGTTGTTTGCCTATTACCAACTCGGCGGATTTGCGTTTGTTCAACTGGGCTATAGCGCTCGTGAGTTTGGTTACAGCGGCATTGTGCTGGGGCTCGCAACGTTTTGTGCCAGCTATATCAATAAGCGCCTGCTCGCAAGAAAAGTGTCTCAAACCACATTGCTGCGCTTTGCTGCCACATTGTTCGTGCTTGGTTCACTTGGAGTGTTTCTCTGTTTGAATTCAATTGGGTTCTTGCTGCCAATGATGAGTGTCGTCATGGCCTTTGGCATCGCCATTCCGAATGTTCTTAGTGGGGCTTTGCTTCACTACCGAGAGCATGCCGGCAGTGCTGGAGCACTATTTGGGCTAATGTACTATCTGTTGATTGGATTTGGCCTTGCGCTCGCCGCTCGCGTACAGCACTTAGGCATCGTACTCGTGGGTTGTAGTTTACTCATACTTTGCGTCATGCATCTGTCTGGACGCCGCACTGGCAGATCAGTCGCCATGAATAATAATGAGTAAAAACATCAGAAAATAATACTCAAGCTAGCGCAAAGCATGAAAAAATCATCAAAAGCGCTAGCTTTCTTATTGAATAGAAAACTTTCATCTCCTCGATAACATTACAAGATCAAATCGACAAGGATAAAAAAAACATCATCAAGCATGAACTACATACATATCTAACAATTAATATGTCTACAGACAAATAAAAACGAGATAGGTTATGTTCATTCAATCAATACACAACTTTAGAGCCATCGCCATTTTAATGGTAGTTATGGTTCATGTATACGCTTATGGATTAGAAAATACGCCATTTTATACGAGTGTTTTTAAGAACATTCTCAGCGGTTGTACTGCCTTGCTGGTTTTCATATCTGGATATATGTTTCATCATGTTTTTTACAAGAGCTTTAGTTACTCAAAATTTATAAGCTCTAAGTTTAGTAAAGTTGTTACACCTTATTTATTTTTGTCCACCATGGCAATATTCATGTTGTATGCAATGAAAGGAGGATATTTTAGTTCTACCGCAGATTACGGCAATATTGCATTTTTCAACGCAGGTGATTCTGATCCCGTCACCATTTTAAAATACTACTTAACCGGCAGAATGATTACGGCTTATTGGTATATTCCTTGCGCTATCTTACTCTTCCTTTGCTCTCCACTACATGTAAAGTTTATTCATGCGGCCAGAAACCAGCAGATCATAACAATCGCTCTATTGTCAATATTGTCCATTGTGGTTCATCGATCCTATGAAAACATTAATCCAATACAGATGTTTATTTACTTCACACCAATATATCTATTGGGTATTTATGTTTCATTACACGGTAATCCGCAAGAAGACCGTTCGAAAACAAAAGCTTTTATTTTTACTCTATTGGCACTATTGATTGCCGTTTATCAATCTTACACAGGTCATCAAGGGAACTATACAAAGGAAATGTTTGAATTTAATGGCATTGATTTTATGTTTATCCAAAAATTCTTCCTTTGTTTGTCTGTTTATTACCTAACTAACATATATGTATTTAACAATAAAATCATGAACACCATCGCTAATACAAGTTTTGCAATATTCTTCATTCATCCTTGGGTTATCACAACCTTAAAAAGATTGCCTTTCTATGGCGAGCAATCTTCGTATAATCCCATTTACTATTTCATTACGTTTGCTTTGGTGATCACGATTAGTACTTGCTCAGCTGTAATGCTAAAAAAACTGTTAAAGCCAAGAATAAAAACAAAATACATTATTGGTTACTAAACTCATCCACCATCATTCCATACACTTCACAGAGGTTGATTCTCTTCTTCTGTGAAGTGGCCTTTCTCCCTCGCTAGCTTATTTATTCCATTCACGTATACTTCTCTCGTTTACACAAAAACCACAATATCAACACAAAGAAAATACACTTATGTCTGCTGCTAGCTTTCTTCGTCTCGTCTGCCTTGCCGCTATTTGGGGAAGTTCATTCCTATTTATGCGCATCGCAGCTCACAGTTTTGGTCCTGCGTATCTCATTGAGCTTCGTGTGTTGTTTGCGGCCATCAGTTTACTGCTGGTGTCCCTCTACCTGCGCAAACACATTCGTGCTTTGCTCAGTCATCCAAAACACTTTTTTATCATTGGCCTGTTCAATACGGCGTTGCCTTTTCTTTGTTTTGCCTACGCGGCGCAAACCTTGAATGCCTCTACGCTGGCGGTACTCAACTCAACCGCGGCGATTTGGGGCACTGTGATTGGGTTTTTCTGGCATAAAACCCCCATTTCCACCAAAGGAGTGATCGGCTTGATGTTAGGGGTGACTGGGGTGGTGGTGCTCGTGGGTTGGGATGCCATCAATCTTGGTCAGCAAGCCGCACTGCCTATCACTGCTGGCGTCATGGCCGCATGTTGCTACGGCATAGCAACAAACTACACCAAAGGAGCGCCACAAGTGCCTGCCTTCGCCAATGCACATGGCAGTATGTGGGCTGCCGTGCTGATTGTGTTGCCCTTGCTGCCTTTTGTGCCGATGAATGCGATGCCAACCTCGATTGAGTGGCTCTCAGTCTTTGCGCTCGGCATTTTGTGCACGGGTGTCGCTTACTTGATGTACTTCCGTCTCATCAGTGAAATTGGCCCAGCGTCTGCTTTGTCTGTCACTTTTTTGATCCCGGTATTTGGCATCCTCTGGGGATATTTAATCCTCAATGAACCTATTGGTATCAATACCTTAGCGGGTACGGTTTTGGTTTTGAGTGGCACCATGATGGTGACGGGCTTTTCACTACGCTCCGCACTTTCATCTCCGCAAGCAAAACAATTATAGTTTTGTATGGTTTTGTCATGATTCATTGAAATAAAACAGCGTTTAATTAGAATCGAGCCTCCTGTTCCTTGATTCTAGTTACCGCTGTCATGAAAAAAACACTACTCCTTTTACTCATCCCTATGATTCTCTCCGCTTGTTCTTCCATGAGTCCTGAAGAATGCCGTAGCGCTAACTGGCAACAAATTGGCTATTTAGATGGGCAAAATGGCGTCAATCCCACGGTGATCAGCGATTATGTGAAAGATTGTCGTGACGCCGGTGTTTACCCAGATCAAGAGATGTGGCAGCGTGGCTTTGAGCAAGGCACCGTACTCTACTGCTCAGCAGATAACGGCTACCGCGTCGGTAAGCAAGGCCGCGAATACTACGGTGTTTGCAACAACGAACGTTTTCTCGAAAACTATCAGAAAGGTTATCAAGATTATCTGGTTCAAAAACGACTCAATGAGATCAACAAAGAAATCAGCGATATTGATACACAACTGCGCATACTCAAAAACGACAACGAGAACAAACAGCAGAGAAAAACACTGGAAAGTCGACGTAAAGAGCTCATTCGTGAACGTACATCATTGATTGTGCCAACACGTTCTTACAATCTGAAGTTTTCGTTTTGAGCATGACGGGCTCGAGCGCGAAACATTCGGTTGATTGTGCTGCATGAGATGAAAGTTTGATGAATTTTTCAAACTTCTTACATACAAGCGTTGCAATGCCTCGTTGAACTGGGCAATCTCAAGCAGAAGCAACCTCTCGTAGTCTGGAATAATAAATATGAATATCATCAAACCGTTAACATGCCTTTTAGCAATGAGTATCAGCGGTATGGCAACTGCCGCTGTTACCCTACATGTACCGGATGACGTCACTCTGTTTGTCGCCAACGGGCAGAAAGCCAAGCTCTCTGGCAGCCTATTTGCCTCTTCAAAAACCATTGAATTGCCAAATGGTGAAAACCAAATCGTCTTTCAATACGAGCCCTACTTCAGCCAAGGTAATGATCGTATTGGCGTCGAGAGTAACGTGATCATCGCAAAATTTTCCGCCACCGATACCGACCTCAACTTCGAACTGCCAAAGTATCGAGATCACCGTGTAGCAGAGCAGGAAATCAAACAAATGCAGTGGCAGTTGGTTGATGAACAAGGCGCAGCTGTGACCAAATCTGAAGACAAACTGGTGAAATCCGGCATGCAGATTGGCCGAGACTACGCCCGTGAAGCAGCAGATTACAACCAAACTGGCGGCATCGCGGCAATCGGTACAGCGGTGTCAGTGGCAACAATCAAGACCGAGCCGGTGGCCGGCGTTGAAGCCAAAGTGAAGGCGGGAGATAACACCGCAGAAGAGATGCTGCACTTCTGGTATGAAAAAGCCGATGACGCCACCAAAGCTCGCTTCAAAGCCTACATCAATCAATAATCGTAATGTGGCTTAAGCAATTAGGAGGTGTTCATCACCTCCTCTTGTCACCTAACCTTGCCTTGCCATCCATCGTCAATCTCTCTACCCTCTCTCGCGATCCCTTTTAGCCAACCCCTTCAGGCAGCGTTTTTATTTCCTCTTTAGTGAAATCTCTGCAGCAACACATCGGTCTTATTCAAACTAAAATAGAAAAAACACCAAAATGAGAAAACGATGTCTGCATTCCCACTAACGGCCATCGCGATGATCGCGTTTGCCGCAAACTCGGTTTTTTGTCGTTTAGCGCTGGCAGAACAAAGCATTGATCCGGGTAGCTTTACTTTCATTCGCTTGTTGTCAGGCGCGGTCACTTTACTGGTTATCTTATCGTTCACTCAAGCGAGTCAAATGCGCCAACTGTTGAGCAAATCAGCCTTTTTAAGCCGAGCAAGTGTGCTGGCTGGTGTCGCGTTGTTTGGTTACGCCGTTGCCTTTTCCTATGCTTACGTCGGGCTCACTACCGGTACTGGCGCATTAATTCTGTTTGCGGTGGTGCAATTTAGCCTCATCGCCTTCCACCTGTTTTCTGGCCATCGCCCTTCTAAATTGGAGTGGGGCGGCGTCGCCCTATCCATCAGCGGGTTTATCGTTTTAATGTCACCTTCTGCGCAAACACCCGATGCGATGGACGCATTCATGATGGCGATAGCCGGGGTTTGCTGGGCGATTTTTACCTTATTGGGCAAACAGGCACAATCGCCCACACAAGCCATCGCTCAAGGCTTTAGCTTTGCATCCTTACTGGCACTGCTGTGTGGTTTTTGGCTACTGAATGTCTCATCCGTATCCATCAATGGCATTGTTTGGGCTTTGTTTTCTGGCGTGTTGGCGTCTGGGATTGGTTATGTGGTGTGGTACATGGCGGTGAAGTCGTTATCGGTGCTGCAAGCGTCCATTGCACAACTCTCGGTGCCAGTGATTGCGATGGCTGCAGGGGTGATTTGGTTAAATGAGCCGCTGACTATCGTGAGCACTGTCGCCAGCGCCCTCGTGCTTGGCGGCATTGCACTGATTTTTACCAGTAACGCTCAAAAATGATATTTCCCCCGGTTTGACGACGGTATTTTTCCAAACCCAAGTTTTGCAGCGCCGCAGAGGTGTCTTTAATCATTTCCGGATTACCACACAACATGGCAAAACTGGTTTTGGCACACATCTCCATGCCAAGGTGATGGAACAGTATCCCAGAAGAGAGCAATGCCGGAATTCGACCATGTAGCGTGTTCGGTACTTGCTCTCTCGACACAATGGGCACGTAAACTAAACGGCCACCATACAGCTCTTTCAACTGTTCAATCAGATAGCGATAGACAAGATCTTTTTCATATCGTACGCAATGAACCAATATGATGCGATCACAACGAGGCTGATGGGTAATGTCATCGAGGAGTGAAAGGAAAGGGCCAATGCCAGTCCCTGTGGCAAAAAGCCAGAGATCTTCGGTGGTTTTGGGAATGATGTCAGAAGTGAGATCACCATGAGCGCTTTTGCCCACATAAATCTCATCCCCTGTTTTGAGCGATTGCAATTTCGGTGTGAGCTTTCCTTGTGGGTGAGAGACGATCAAAAACTCCAACCAATCATTCAGCACCGAAGGGGCATTCACCAGAGAATAAGCACGGCTCACCATTTGGCCTTGTTCATCCAGTAAAGCCAGCTTGGTAAATTGACCTGCTTTGAAATCCAAATGTGTGCCAGTAACACGTAGGCTAAAAAGCTCCCCCGTCCAATCGGTGCGCTTTTCTATCACGGCCTTAGCAAAATCTCGATGTTCAGCGATTTTAAGTTCAGCCATATCTACCTCTCACTCTGACACGGTTATGCAAAAAGTAACCGCCACATCTCTTTAAGTAAAGTGGAAACACCACAACAAACAACAATTTTTAATCATTTTATTTACAAAACGTTAAATACATCATTACACACTCTATTAATAAAATTTAGAATAAAGACTCAAAACAGCTATCAAGGTCACGGAATCACA
This sequence comes from Vibrio vulnificus NBRC 15645 = ATCC 27562, assembly GCF_002224265.1. Taxonomy (NCBI): domain Bacteria; kingdom Pseudomonadati; phylum Pseudomonadota; class Gammaproteobacteria; order Vibrionales; family Vibrionaceae; genus Vibrio; species Vibrio vulnificus. The sequence continues at coordinate 669,477 of NZ_CP012882.1, read as the reverse complement.
ACGATATGGAATTACTACTGCAAGATTTTCCGGTTGTTACCGAAATCAACGTCGCTTGGGGTGAAATGGATGCCCTACAACACATCAATAACGTGGTGTATTTTCGCTATTTCGAAACAGCACGGATTGAATACTTTAATAAAATCAACCTAATGGATGAAATCAAACGCAATCAGATTGGCCCTGTACTCAGCGAAACCCAGTGCCGATATCGTATTCCGGTGACGTTTCCGGATACGCTATTGATCGGTTCTCGCGTCAGTGAGGTAGGGGAAGACCGCTTCACCATGGAGTATCAAGTCGTCAGCAAAAAGATGGGTAAAGTCACCACCACAGGCAGTGCAACCGTCGTCATGTTCGATTTTAAAAATCAAAGCAAAGCACAGCTACCCGCCGTGTTGCGCGATGCCATTTTCAGTATCGAAGCTAAAAAGGCATAGCGCTTACAATGACTTACAGACAAACCATCGATGGTTTCGCTACACTTATTGGCAAGCGGTTTGTTACCCAGCCGTTTTGATGACGAAAACGCATTAACGCCCGCGGCCCCAATAGAGTGGCAGCAAACAGCAGCCACGCTTGAACGGCGGGCAATGATGCTCTCTTCTTTTGTATGCCTCTTCTCGATTGGATGAGGCATTTTTTTTATCAATACGCTATAGTCGTACCCCATTATTCGCCGTTCACTTCGATGTATGAAAGCGCTCAACGATCTCAATATTTTTGTGGAAACCGCTCGACAAGGTAGCTTCTCGCAGGCCGCCAATAGTCTTGATCTCACTCCGGCTGCGGTCAGTGCCGCCATCAAAAGATTAGAAGAGCAAGTCGGTTTTCCCTTGTTTGTTCGTTCAACCCGAAGCTTGCGCTTAACCAGCGACGGCGCGTTGTTTCTGCAAAAAACCACCGCGGCATTGAGTTTGCTCCAAGACGGCCTAGACGAAATCAACAGCGCGCGAGGCGAGTTGGCCGGGCAACTCTACATCACAGCACCTTCGGATTTTGGTCGTAATATGCTGCTGGAGTGGATTGACGAGTTCATCGAACAGCACCCTCGAGTGACCATCAAACTCGACCTCTCCGATAGCCTGACCGATATGTACTCCAAACCTGTCGATCTGGCGATTCGCTATGGAGAACCTGCAGACTCCAATCTGGTTGCCATTCCACTTTGTCGTTCCAATGAGCGTATTTTGTGCGCCTCGCCCGACTATTTAGCCAGCCAGCCCCCTATCTCGCATCCGAGCGATTTACTACAACACAACTGCCTGTGCTATATGGTGTCAGGGGCGATTTACAACAAATGGACATTGCATTTCGAAGGGCAAAGTGAACATGTTCTGGTCAGCGGCAACCCGACCACCAATGACAGTGAAGTCGTCCATCGACAAGCATTAAAAGGCAAAGGGGTCGCCAACAAATCGCTGATGGACGTGAGCCAAGATATTTTGGAAGGAAAATTGATTCGCATTTTACCCGAATGGGACGGCGGGTCGGTGCCGATTTACATGATGTGCACGGATCGCCGAGCACTCACACCGTTAATGCGACAGTTTCAGGAATTCGTTCAACAAAAATGCTGCCAGCAGCGCAAGGCAGTACTGGCAGCCATTGAACTCTGCGACTATTCAGGCGACGAAGGTTAATGGACGAAGGTGCAAGTATTCCAGTAATTCTTCCTCTTCAATACGGTCTTTAAACCGTTGAAAATGCTCACTGGCGATGTGTCTATCTAGGCTCTGCTGTGAGCACCAAATTTCCTGCATTAAAAACAGCCCCTCAATTTGGTTGTCCGCAAACAGCTCATACTGGCAACAGCCTTGTTCTTGACGCGTCGGCTCCAAGAGCGATTGCAGCAAGCTGCGTACCTCGTCAACGCGATCCGCATGCGCTTTTATTTCAGCAATTAAATGGATCATCATGCGTTACCTGTCGTTAGATTTCGGTAAAAACGGTCTCTGCTGGCCAACGTGATTTTGGCAGCTTAGCATTAAAATCGTCTTCGCTATGGTAACCCAGCGGCACAATCACCACGCTGGTAAAGCCCTTCTCACGCAGACCAAACTCTTCATCAAGCACCTTGGCATCGAAGCCTTCAATTGGCACTGCGTCGATCTCCATCGCAGAGGCCCCCAATAGCAGCGTCCCGACATTGAGGTAAACTTGCTTTTCCATCCAGTGATGCGCGTCTTTCAAGTCAAAGCGATGCATGTTGACGAAAAATGAGCGGCCAGCATGCATACCATTTTTTGCTTCGACATCGGCAAAGCGGCCATCTTTATCTTCGCTCTGCAAAAGGTCGAGTAAATACGCTTCATCAATCGATGTTTTGGCGCAAAACACCACTACGTGAGAGGCATCCAAAATCTTGCGCTCATTAAAAGCAAAACCACCTTGTGTTGCTTTCGCGATGCGCGCTTTTCCTTCTTCACTGCTCGCGACAATGAAATGCCAAGGTTGCGAGTTGACACTGGACGCACTCATGCGGATTAACTCTTTCACTGCCGCGACTTTTTCTTCAGGCAATTTGCGCGAAGCATCAAAGGCTTTCGTGGAATAGCGGGATTGGGCAGCTTGAACAATAGTCATATCTTTCTCCGATAAAATGGCGGTAATAGGTTAGAACTCTGTGTTGTTGTAAGTACTGTAAGCGTTTGAAGCACAGTGAAAAACCATCAAGCAGTGAATTCTTTTTCAAATTTTTTTTGAAAATACATCAAGCCACGGACTCCGTAAGCAAGTCAAAGCTGGCACACATCAGGCATCGAGCACGATTAAACTGGGCAGCGATTTCCGTTATACTCCCGCCACTATGGCTGTTGTCAGTCAGGAAACTCTACAAGGAAAGAAACCATGCCCTCGCTCCCTCATTACGTCCATCAAGGATTAAAATTTGTCCCTCATTTTTTTACCGTTCCGCTTGATTATGATGACCCATCCAAAGGCACCATTGAGATCTTCGCGCGAGAAGTGAATCAACATGGCGACAATACAACAAACAAACCTTGGCTGGTCTATTTTCAGGGCGGCCCTGGTTTTCCTGCGGGGAGACCGATGGGCAATAGTGGCTGGATAAAACGAGCACTGCAGCAATACCGCGTTTTGTTGCTGGATCAACGTGGAACAGGAAACAGCAGCGTCATCAGCCACCAGACTTTGGCTCATCTCACGCCTGAGCAGCAAGCTGACTACCTCAGCCTGTTTCGCGCTGACAATATCGTGCGTGATGCGGAGTTTATTCGCCTGCAGTTTGGCGTCGATAAATGGGCAATTCTCGGCCAGAGTTTTGGCGGGTTCTGCTCTCTGACCTATCTTTCCTTGTATCCAGATAGCTTGCTGCAAAGTTATATCACCGGCGGTGTGCCTTCAATCTCTCGTCATCCCGATGAGGTTTATCAGGCGACGTTCAAGCGTACGATGGACAAAAACCAAGCCTTTTTCGCGCAATTTCCCCAAGCGCAAGCACTATGCCAACGCATTGCGGATCATCTGCTGGAAAACGACGAGTATCTGCCAAACGGACAGCGTTTTACAGTTGAACAGTTTCAACAACTTGGCATTCATTTCGGCATGAGTGACACCTTCCTTTCAACCTATTACTTGTTGGAAAACGCCTTTATCGAGATCAATGGTCAAACTGTACTGCGCTACGAATTTTTGCATCAAATGCTGCAGCAGCAATCTTTCCACACCAACCCGATTTACGCCCTATTGCACGAATCCATTTATTGCCAAGGTTTTGCCTCTCAATGGAGTGCGCATCGTGTGCGCCAATCATTTGAAGCGTTTAATTATCAAAAAGGCAAAGCGTTTTATTTCACTGGCGAAATGGTGTTTCCTTGGATGTTTGAACAATATTCGACCCTACAGCCTCTCAAACAAGCGGCTGAATTGTTAGCGACAAAAGTGGATTGGACGCCACTCTATGACGCAGAGCAACTGGCGCAAAACCGCGTCCCTGTGAGTTGTGCGGTCTATGCGGACGATATGTTTGTTGAAATGGATTTTAGCCGTGAAACGTTGGCCTTAATACCCAGCGCCAAAGCCTGGATCACCAACGAATATGAACACAACGGCCTGCGTGCGGATGGAGAACGTATTCTTGATGTGCTGATCGCCATGGGTGAACAAACCTTGGCGAATCAGCATTGATTGTAAACAGCGTTTTGACTTGTACTATGCTAGAATGCAGCCCTTTGCATTCTAGCTACCTTTATTCGTTTGAGATTAACTATGTCCTTTACTCAACTCGGCTTGTGTGCGTCGCTCACTGACGCCATTGATACACTTGGCTACCCAAAACCCACTCGCATTCAAACCCAAGCCATTCCTGTCATTCTTGAAGGCCAAGATTTGATTGCGGCGGCGCAAACGGGGACAGGTAAAACCGCCAGTTTTGTTCTGCCAATGCTTGAGAAATTGCGTCATGGTCAAACACAAAAGAAAAAGCGTATTCGCGCTCTTATTTTGGTTCCAACACGCGAGCTGGCGATCCAAGTCGACGAAAAAATTAAGCAGTATGGACAAAACCTAGCGCTTCGCTCGTTGGCCATGTTTGGTGGCGTTGACGAAAAAGCGCAAAAACAAGCCTTAATTGAAGGTTTAGATATTCTTGTCGCCACGCCAGGACGACTGCTGGATATGTACGGTCAACGCGCCGTCTATTTCGAAGAAATCGAGATGTTAGTGCTTGATGAAGCCGATCGCATGCTCGATATGGGCTTTATTGATGACATCAATAAGATCCTCGATCGCTTGCCTGAAAACATTCAGCATTTGCTGTTCTCTGCCACCCTCTCGAATAAAGTGCGTGATCTGGCCAAAAGCGCCATTCACAATCCGTTCGAGATCAGCATTGCCGCGAAGCAAGCGTCTAAATCCAACATTGAGCAGTGGATCATCACCGTAGACAAAGACCAAAAATCGGCCTTGCTCAGTCACTTGATCAAAGAAAATCAGTGGGATCAAACCTTAATTTTTATTGAGACCAAACATGGTGCTGCCAAGCTGGTCTCTCAGTTAGAAAAGCGAGGCATCGTTGCCGAAGCGTTTCACAGTGGCCGCAGCCAAGCGGTGCGAGAGCAACTTCTGGAAGATTTTAAAGCAGGAAAAATCAAATACTTGGTGTCAACGGGTGTGGCTGCTCGTGGTATCGATATTGAAGCACTTCCACGCGTGGTGAACTACGACTTACCTTTCCCTGCCGATGAATATGTCCACCGAATTGGCCGTACGGGTCGTGCCAATGCCAAGGGTGAAGCGATTTCATTGGTTTCAAAGGACAACTTCAAAAACCTATGCATGATTGAGAGTCGTCTAGGACACTTGCTTGAGCGCCGAGAAGTGGAAGGTTTTACACCGAAGAAAGCTGTGCCAATTTCTATATTAAATTACGTGCCAAAACACAAAAGAAATAACCAGCCTGAATAGTTTAAATGTAAAAAAGCCAGCAAAAGCTGGCTTTTTTATTGACGAGTCACATATTAAAGTGTGAGCGCTCTAATTCGTAAACGCCTTCAAATGAGGTCAATTTAATTTCTATGTTGGCACCAAAATACTGGAGCTTAATTAAGGGTTCTTCTTCTTTCGTTATTTTTTTTCCAAGCGTTTCCAGCACTTCAGCCATAAAATCTTTCACTGGCTGTTCAGCCTGAGAAAGATATTGTTCCAATTCTTCGTTTTTCATTGTAGCACCTAACCCAAACTTCTCATTTTTATCATCATTTATATTGTGTACTTCTTTAATAAAAGGAGAACACTATGGATATCCATAAAATAGTCCTGAACGGCAATCACTATCGCTACGCGGCCTACCGCCATCAAGAAAGTGACCAATTTGCCGTATTCTTGCTTGGCGCTTTGCAAGACATTGAAAGCGTGCAGCAATTTTCCCTTGCGTTTGCTCGCCACTTAAATGTTTTCACCATTGAAGTCCCAGGAACCGGTCGTACCACTCCGCTGGATTCCACTATATCGATTCGCCAGCAAGCCTTGATGCTCAAAGAGTTACTCGACCATCTTGGTGTGAATCGAGCCCATGTCATGGGCTTTTCGTATGCCACCGCTGTGGCTGTGGAGCTTGTCGATATTTGGCCAAATGTGCTGAGCCTTTCTATCTGTGGCGGCGTCCCCGGCATCCCCTCTTCAGGGCGCCTCGCCACCAAACAGATGATCGCCGCCGCAATGCACAGCCCGAACCATTTTGCGCAGAGTTTTACGCATTCTCTGACCATTCAACATCCGGATATTCCACGTAACAAGGCGATTATTCGCGCCACCGAACGAGAAATATCTAAAATGCACCAAGAACGCATCGACGTATTTTTTGAAAACTCCGTCAGGCTATTAGTTCACACCCCAACTAATGTTAAAAACATCAATATCCCCTGCACAATTTGTGTGGGTGAATATGATCCCTACGTCACTAAAGAGGTCGCTTATGAATTTGCATCCGCACTTAAAAATAGCCATTTTGTGGTAATCAAAAATGCGGACCACCTTGTTCACTTACAACATCCCGAAACAGTCGCAGCTATTATGATCGCACAAGCCGCTTCGGCAATTTCCTTAAAGAGAACTCTGGCCAATTTAATCTAATTACAGTGGTTATTTTCAATTCTCAGTGATTTATAATCAACTCAAGTCACTGTGTAATTTGAGTTGGTTATTTTCACTCAGTCGATACAGATCACAGTTCTATATGTACACTTTTGATAAATGACTCAATATTTCGATGGCGCTCTTTTTCTTGGCTCCACGCAGCTTGCTCATGGCCTCGACAATCAGCATATCGCGAACGTGCTGCACTTGGCGCAGTTGATGGAACTCAGGGAACTGACGCATTTCGCTGGTAAAGTTAACGTGAGAGCTTAAGTGGAAACCGAGCTTAACTCGAAAGCCGATAGCAACGGGGAAATCACGAATTTTGTTTACATCTTCTAGAATATGATACTGATATTCCGACAACCCAAGCACTCGGGAAATGGTTTCGATCGGAATATTGTACTCCTCTCGAAAACGTTTTACGGTGATGGCAACCGAGCGGTAGTAATCAATGGCAAAGGCGTGAATATCTAAGACAGGCGGGGGTAATAAGTCATTATAGTTGGCCAATAACGAGTATTGTGATTCAAGATCCGCTCTAAAGGCGAGGAACTCTTGCCGTGTGGCTTCGTCCATTAAATTCGCCACCAACTCTAAGTAGAGGTTGAACTGATCACTGGGCAAACGGCCGATACACAGCAACGCTTCGATGGCTTTGTCGTCCATGCCACGATACTGTTCTTTCATTTTCAGGCCATAATAAAACGTCGTCATGGGGACCATCATCACCCACGTCAGTGCCGCGACGACGTGAATGGGCCGCATTGATGGGTAACTTTGCTGCATGTAGCGCTTGAGCGTGGAGCCATTGATACCGGAAAAGCGACTTTCCAGTTGTTCAAATGAGACCCCTTGAGCACGCCTAACATAGGACATCGATACGGCCATGTCGGTATCGATGCTTTTTAGTAGCATGTTCATTTTTTCGATTTCTTGATCAGAAACCGCTACGTTGACCCGCTCAGCTCCGTTTTTCATCGCTCTGTCTACAACTCATCCAACAGTCATTCACCTGACACTGTTTCTTATTGGTTTAGCCAGAGGAAGAAACAGAACAAAAGCTCTAATATCAATACGATACAACCGAATCTCGTTTAAAACGATGCTGGGCAGTTGTAACAATTTATGAATTTAGATTTGGTGAGAGACCATATCAAATGTCTGGATTCTGATCCAGTCTCTGCTGTTTTCTTCACCAATAATTTGACTTTCATCTTATTGCTGAACGCCATACTAAATATTTAGGCATTAAAAATCAAAGCGTTACTACAGAAACACATAGGAAATATCAAACGGTAACTGATTGCATCGCAGCCATAGCCTGACCACGAATCTGAACTGTATGGAAAGATAAATATACGTTTTTACTCAATAAATATTACGCAACTCTCAAAGGTTGCAATGACGAGACAGTTTGACTTTTCGTTGTTTCAAACACCACTCACGCTCGCTCTCTGCTTTAACCTGACCTGGCTGAACCATCAATTAAAGCCACTGCGTGCTTCCATAGCTAGATACCTCTGAGTGTTCTCAGTAGAGCTCTTCACTGGCGCGGTCAAACAACTGGGCTATTGTTGGAGCTTGGCTCCAACACCATTGCTCGGGCAGGCATATCGCTTGATGATGTTGCGTGCAATAGCGGGCCATCTCACTATCCGAGTTGGCACTCATCCGCGCAAGTTCATCCAACAACTGCCATTCGCTTTCCGACGCAATAGGATGCATCGGTTGCTCTATCATCCCCCAACCGCAGTCCCAAGCCAGTAGTTCCATTGATGTCAACGCAAACAAATCGCGTACCAGATTGGCTTTCAGATAGGGTGTGCCACGAAGCTGCATAATGCCACATCGCTTTGCTTCCACTTTGCCTTCTCGAACAGCCTGCCACATCTCTCCTGCCGTCAGGAAAATGCCATCGGGTAGATCGAGGGGGTCAAAGTCAAACTTCAAGACTTGCTGATGAATGCCATCTAGCTGTGGGTCAACCTTAATCCATCGTTGCTGCTGGGTATGCCAATACTCGCAAATCCAATGATCTTCCCATTTGCCTCGGCGTAGATAACAAGCAAAACCACAGCGCAACCGCGCAGGAATGCCATGATGACGCAGCAAGCTGCATAGTAGTAGTGAGAAATCCCGACAGATACCAATCACTCGTTTGGCTTCCGGTTTGTCATCTAATACCCACCCTTCAGTGCGCTTGGCTAACTCAGCGAAGATCTCTTGCGCCGTTCTCAATTGCATCTCACCAAACCGCTCGCTGAATGGCTTGGAGACGCCATATTTTTCAAGCCAGTAGGCATGAATCAGGTTATGCTGAACCAAACGAACCATTGCGGCAATATCGTCTGGTATTGGATGTCCTGTATTGAGAAATTGGCCGGGGTGGGTAAAAAAGCTTTGTTGCGTGTATTTCGCCAACGGTGTTTCCATAACGTCCCTGTTACGTTTTTCTTTTAGTATATGGGACTTGTTGCGCTAACACGTGACGGTTCTTGCGGCCTCCCTCGCAGCAAAAACACCAACTATTTACAGTTCGCTTTTTAGACAAAAATGATTAAGGAGAGAGTCATGTACAGTGAGGTTCTGACATTTTGGTTTGAACAGCTACAACCGAAAGATTGGTTTTCTGGCAGCGACGATACCGATCGCGTGATCACTGAAAAGTTTCGCTCGCTTTTATTGCAAGCGGCTCAGTGTGAGTTAGTAGAATGGCGACAACATCCTCAAGGACGGTTGGCAGAGATCATCGTGCTCGATCAATTTTCTCGAAATGTTTTCCGTGGCACGCCACAAGCCTTCGCTCAGGATCCGCTGGCGCTGGCTCTCGCTCAGGAAGCTGTGGCCCTCGGAGCCGATGGTGAACTTTCACTCCAAGAGAAAAGCTTTCTCTACATGCCATACATGCACAGTGAATCACCGTTCATCCATCAAGAAGCGGTGCGCTTATTTGCTCAACCTGGATTGGAGCATAACTACGATTTCGAGCTGCGTCACAAAGCCATTATTGATCAGTTCGGCCGCTACCCTCACCGCAATGCCATTTTAGGCCGCAAGAGCACACCGGAAGAGGTGGAATTTCTCAAACAGCCGAGTTCAGGATTCTAGCAACCGTTTCTAATTAAAAACGGGAACGAAAACAGAGGCACACGACGGTGCCTCTTCTTATATTGGTATCTCTAACGTCAGATCAATATTGAAGCTTTAACGTCACACCGCTGTAGTTGCTGTAGCCTTTTATCATCACGTGATAAGTGGTCCCCGGCGCCGCACTAACGGAACAACTTTCGTTGTTGCCGTAACGATAAGGGCGGCAATCCCAAGAGCTTGTGGTCGGTTTGCTGCCCGCTTTGAGATACAAATCGGCATCGCCACTGCCGCCAGAAATGGACACCACTGCCGTCGCATTACGATCGACCGTAAAGGTATAGAATACTTCCGAACCTTTATTGCCCGTTAAGTTGCTCACTGGCGTGTTGTTTTTCAACACATTACCGCTTGGCGGCGTGACACCACAGCTGGCATTCACGCCCACTTGGTTAAACGCATCAGCGACGTCGTTGCTGTTATAACCCATGTCTTGAGCTGCTTTAACCACACCACAGGCTCCCGCATCAAACGTACTGTTTGCCGTCCAATACAGTTGGTTGGCTAAGGTGAAAATCTCAAAACCCTTACGTACATTCCAACCACTTTTATTGGCTAACAGATAAAACGCGCGGTTATACACGCCACTGGAGTGATGCACATTGAGGCCATCATAGTATTGAGATGCGTGATCAATGGAGCGGCCATCTTTAGAGGGTTGGTCGAAATAGCGTAAACCGCCATTCGACTTGAAGATGTCAGCGCCAACGATCCAATCAACACTGCCTTTCATGTAGAACTCTGCCGCTTCACCCGCAATATCGGAGAAGGCTTCATTCATGCCTCCCGACATATTGCTGTAGATCAGACCTGAGTTTTGCTCAGTAAAACCATGGCTCACTTCATGGGCACTGACGTTAATATCCACCAGCGGATAGAAGGTAGAAGCGCCATCGCCAAACGTCATCGCAGAGCCATCCCAAAAGGCATTTTCATAATTGCTGCTGTAGTGGACACGCATCGTCAGCTTGAACGTCAGTGGTGCGGTATTCATCCAATCTTTGTACATGTCGTACACCACTTTGCCGAAGTAGTGTGCATCGTTGAGAGGCGAATACGCGCCATTGGCCGCTTTGTGATCGTTATAATTGCTGGCTCCTGGACAGTTGTAACTATACGCGGCTGAGCCCGAAGTTCGGTTTTGTAAATCGACCGTTTTCACCACGCTGTTTTCCATCGTACAAGTCGTCCCGACTTTATCGATGACAAAGCTTGGGTAATCAGTACCAAATTCATAGCGACCTGTTTTGCTGTTGCCCCCAGGTCCAGTACCGTCTGCTTGCGCATGATTTAAGCCATCCCACACCTGCAATATCTCGCCACTGTTGGCGTCTATGAACATAAAGGGACGAGAAGGCTCTTCTTCCGCGACAAAGAAACTCACCAAATAGACCAGTTGAGCTTTGTTGTTTACGTCTAAGCGCACCATCAGTTGCGCGGTTTCATTCTCAGTGCTGAGCGCTTGAGCATCGGCATGCTTCGCTTGGTGGCGCTGCTTCCCAAGGGCGATGGCTTGTTGCTGATCAAGATTCACCGACACAGAAGGCAGATCGGCTGCCAAACCTTGTGCCATGATGCCATGCACATTACTCAATCCTGAGCGTCCTTCTGTCGCGACAACGGCAGTATCAAACACAGGCAGGCCCAAATAGGTTTGTTGATATCGAACTTTGGTTTTGCCATTCGACAGTTGAATCGTTTTAACCGCCTCGAAGCCATTTTCGACTGGCGCGAGACTACGAGCTTGAACGGATAAAGCCTGTTCCAATACGGCACTATCGGAGACGGACACCATTTCTGCAGCGGTGGCTGGAAGAGAACACATGACTGCGGCAATCATAAGACCGAGACGATGACGTTGGTTGTGTTTCATTATCGATTTCCTATTGATGTTGTATTTTATCTCTTCGGGTTCCTCCCGAAGGCTCGTAGACACTGCGAGCTCAACAACCATGGTTCAGAAAATAACCACCAGCCAACTTCACCAAAAAAATGTTTTTACGCCCTGTATAGAAACTCTGACGCAATCTTATACAAAGAATCCATCTCACTGCGATTTCGTTTCTAATTTGATTTTATAAATCAGCATGATAAACACTAGTAATAAAATTGTGCTTTTTCTTTTTTACGCAGATTTATCAATAAGATAAATGGGACTGTCATCTCAGAAATAAAGTTAAAAATTTGATTTATTAATGTTACGTGCATGTGGGAAGTAACTATGAAAATCGCTATTCTCGACGACTACCAAGATCAAGTTCGTCAGCTTGAGTGCTTTGCGGCACTCGCTCCCTTTGAGGTCACCGTGTTTCACCACACAGAAACCGATGAGGCCATCCTTGCCAGCACGCTGGCTGAATTTGATGCCTTGGTGTTAATCCGCGAGCGCACTGCCATCACCGCCTCCCTCTTAGCGAAGCTGCCAAACTTAAAACTCATTAGCCAAACAGGAAAAATCAGCAATCATCTGGATCTTCACGCGTGCAATCATGCTAACGTTGCGGTGGCAGAAGGCGTAGGCTCGCCGATTGCTCCATCAGAGCTTTGCTGGGCACTGATCATGGCAGCAAGCCGAGAGATAGTCAGCTACGCTCAGCAGCTGCAGCAAGGTAAATGGCAACAAAATCAAACGCACCGTTTAGGTCGAACGCTGCATGGTCAAACCATTGGCATTTGGGGATATGGCAAAATCGGCCAACGTATCGCGGGCTATGCCAAAGCCTTTGGTCTTCAAGTGATGATTTGGGGCAGTGAGTCCTCACGTCGCCAAGCGCAAGAGGATGGCTTTCTCGCCGCTGACAGCAAAGAAGCGTTTTTCCAACAGTGTGATATTGTCTCGCTGCATTTGCGACTCAACGCAGCAACACACGCCATTGTCAAAGCTTCTGATTTGGCTGCGATGAAAGCGGGCAGTTTGTTTGTCAACATCAGCCGAGCCGAGTTAGTGGAAGCGGGTGCTCTGTTTCAAGAGATGCAGCGCCGCTCAGACAAGTTCGCAGCCATCGACGTCTATCATCATGAACCCGCAACAATGACGCAAGAACCTATTCTGGCCTTGCCCAACGTATTGTGCACGCCGCATATCGGCTACGTAGAAAAAAACAGTTATGAGCTATACTTCCGCTATGCGTTCGACAATATTGTGGCGTTTGCTCATGGCCAAGCGCAAAATATTGTCAATCCAGAAGTGTTGTCCCCCTCTGAGTGACGTTACCACTGGTGGCCTGTTGGCTATTTGGCAGACAGAACTCGATCACCGACAAGCACAGACCAACCCTTTAGAGGAAACTCAATGATCAGTTGCAATCAATATGACTATTTAGAAATCGCTTGTCTCTACCGTATCGGGGTTTGCCTCACGTTAAAAGATGGCAGCGAGATCTCTGGCGTACCAGTCAATACTGGCTTTAATGAACATAAGCAGGAGTGCTTGGAAGTCGAGACGGGAGGAGATGCTCTGTGGGTACCGACCGACATGATTTTAACGATGCAAGCACTCACAGAAAACCCTCATTTTTCTAAGATTGAGTTTGAACAATAGCGGCCATTGATGTCTTTTTGAAATTCGCCCTCTTGCGCGCGAGGAGAAACAAAACTTTTTTCTAGGTCCGCCCATAGGAAAACAAAAAAACAAAGGGGTTAGAATCGCTTCTAGCCCCCTTATTTTTGCGATTTAAGCCACCTGTAAGCGCTTGTTTTTAAATAAACTATTTTTGTGGATTTTCAATAACTTAAGATGATAGCCTTGGCTCAACTAAGGAGTTGATATGAAGTACCAAGGGCAAAACTTCCATCGCGAAGATTTCTCAAACCAAGATTTGCAGCAAGCCATTTTTGACCACTGCCATTTCATTGAGTGTAGCTTTGACCGAGCCGATCTCACCGACAGCCAGTTTATCCATTGTCGTTTTATCGAAGCGTCATCCATAGAAGGGTGCAGTTTCCGCTACACCAAACTGCGAGAGGCCAGTTTTAAGCACTGTATGATGGCAATGACTCAATTTACTGGCGCAGACTGTTTCGGCATTGAGTTTCGCGAATGCGATTTAAAGGGCGCCAATTTCAGCCAAGCCAACTTCTCGAATCGCATTAGTCATAAAGCCTATTTTTGCTCCGCCTACATCACTGGCTGCAACTTGAACTACAGTAATTTTGAACGCGCCATGTTAGAAAAGTGCGATCTGTTTGAAAATCGCTGGCGAGGCGCCAATCTTTCGGGCGCCAGTCTCAAAGGCTCTGATTTGTCACGTGGCGAATTTTCCCCAGAGCAATGGGGCAGCTTCATTGTTGAAGAGTGTGACTTAACCCATATCGAACTCGATGGGCTGGATGTTCGCCGCGTGTCACTGCACGGTGCAAAGATATGCGACTGGCAACAAGCGCAGCTGTTGGAGTCGTTTGGCCTGATTGTAGTACCTGGCTGATTGTAGTACCTGGCTGATTATTCTTTGACGATGAAGGAGTCACTGATGATACAAAACCTCTTCGACAACTTACCGAGCTCGTTAGCCCAAGAACAATTTGATGACTTACTCAAGCTGGATAATGTACGTATTGAACGCATTGTGTCCCACGGACATCATTCCCCAGAAACCGGCTGGTATGATCAAGAGGAACATGAGTGGGTCGTGATTTTACAAGGTGAAGGGGAGATTGAATTCGAAGCAGGGAATATCGTGCACTTAACCAAAGGGGAGCATCTTTTTATTCCGGCCCATCAAAAACACAAAGTTCGCTGGACAACGCCCAGCGAACAAACCATTTGGTTGGCGGTGTTTTTTTCATAAACGGGCTTTCTCGTAAACAGAATGCTTCCACGAACAGCCCCCCTTTGCGAGCTTGGCTCACCCGCCACACCATTGGCAAAAGGGGGGATGCGGTTAGGTACGAATATGTTTAATAACACCGTTGAGATCGTCAACATTACGTTGCAGGTCGACGACAATCGGACCAAGTTGATTGATCGCCTCATTCATTTCTGACGAGAGATTTTTGATATTGGCCAAGTTACTGGAGATTTCATCACTGACCGCCAATTGCTCTTCGGTTGCTGCCGCAATTGAAGTGTTCAGTTTATGAATTTCAACCGCAGAACCTTGAATGGTACCTAAGGCCTCGTTAGCAACCCCCATATTGGATCGCGTTGACTGCATCTTATCGGCACTGCTTTGAATGGTCGACGTTGACTGTTTCGCTTTCTCTTGCAATGTCATAATGATGCTTTCAATCTCACCGGTGGAATCTTGGGTACGTTGTGCCAACGAACGCACTTCGTCTGCCACCACGGCAAAACCACGGCCTTGTTCCCCTGCCCGCGCCGCTTCTATCGCCGCATTCAGTGCCAGTAAGTTGGTTTGTTCGGCAATCGCTTTGATCACATCCAACACGTTACCCACGTTATTGGACTCTTCCGCCAATTGCTGGATGATCTGCGAGGTGTTGGTGAACTCCCCTTCAAGCACCGAGAATTCTCGCGTGGTTTTATCAAAGACCGATTTACTCGTGGAAGCCTCTTTCTCTGCACTGCCCGCATACTGCTCAGCCATGTTGGTGCTTTGTGCCACATTCGAAAGTGCCGCTGTCATCTCTTCCATCGCGGTTGCCGCCATCTCCATCTCTTGGTTCTGCTGACCCGCCATAGAGATGTTTTTATGCGTAATGCTTTGAATCGCTTCCGAAATGTTGGAAATGGTGTCGTTCACCTGATTGATCTTATTGATGGTTTTCGCATAGCTGATCAGCACTTTGTTAATGGTGGTGCCGATAACGCCAAGTTCATTATTGCTCTTGTCATCGACACGCAAGGTCAGATCCGAATTGACGTCGACCTCTTTCAAAATATTGGCCATTTGGTCGATGGGTTTTACCACTTTGCGGTTAACCAACACATAACCGATGATCGCAATCACAAACACCACAATGAGGGACACATTACCAATCATCACCGTGGTTCTTACATCATGCGCCGCCGCTTCAAATTGACGGCTAGTTCGCGCTTCCAGCTCTTTAAAAAACTCATCAATCGGCGCCATGATTTTGGCTTTTTCTTGGTGATATTCTTTACTGTGTAAGAGTTTCGCCGCCATTGCCATATCTGGCTCTGCTCGACGAGTGTAGTTGCCAGAACTATCCGGATAGAGCCCTTTCACCGCATTCATCGCTTTGACTTCCATGTTCACCAAAGCATCGGAATTTTGTTGGGCTTGTTTAAGAAGTTGAAACTCAGATTGGGTGAAGCCCAGATTTTCCATCATTTTCTGCAATGAGATTCTTGCACCATCGGCTTTGGGTTTTTGCCCATAGTTCAACACCAAATCCCAGTAGATGGTGTGATAGTTTTGTGGTCTCGGTTTGTCACCATTTCGAATGGCAAGGATGTCCATGTACATTTTTTCGTAGGTTTCATCACCTGTCAGCACATAGGTACGTCCTAAACGTGTTAGGTCATCAGAGCTTTGGCGTAGCTCATCCGCAGCTTGGTAAGATTGATAACGGACCTGCGACATCTGATTTACTGTTTGCAGTAATCCGTTAAGCTGCAACACCGTTACCACACTGATTACGATGCCAAGGCCAATAACCCCAAACACCAGTTTCATCGTGCTATTGATATTCATACTGTTCATTCCTTGTTAATTTAACTTTGCCAACTACGTTGTTGTTATAGGGAATTAGGGAACAGCATCCCTCCAGTTATCATTAACGCTTCGCTCTTCGTCGTTGCGCTTTTTCTCCGTTTATTCAGGCTTTGGAAATGCCGTCAGCATCTCTTTAGCCTGCTCAAACTCAAAACTTTCAATGGCATTGATAAGCAGCTGCTTTTGCTCATCCGTCCACACATCGCAATCTTTGGCTTGCTTAATTACATCCACCGCCGCTACATCGTATTGCTCGACGAGTTCGACCAGCCGTTTGTAGAGCTCTGCCGCTTCTCCACATTCTTGCTCACTCACATTGACATGCCGCTTTTGCCATTCCGATAATTGTGCGTGCAGTTTATCGAGCGCGACGCCTGCTAATTCCAACTCGCCAATCACGGTTTTACTGCGATGATCGATGCTCTTTTCCATTTTTACTGCCAGCTGAGCAAGGGGAGTGACGCCAAGATTGGCTGCAGCGCCTTTGAGGGTATGAGCCATACGCGCCGCCATATCCCAATCTTCTTTTTCCACTACCTCTTTAAACATAGGCAACTCTTCCAATTGCATCTCTAAAAAACGACTTAAAATCGACAAATAACTTTCCTTATTCCCGCCAGTGTTAAAAATCGCTTCTTTTATATTAATACCGGATAAGGTGGGTAAATCGTCTTCGTCGGTAGAGGCTGGCCGATCTGGGTTGCTCTGTGAACCCGAGGTCGAACATGATGACGAGGTGTGACTCGCTGCATTAGCGACATTGCTTGCTGACAAGTACTGAGAAAGCACTTGGTAAAGATTATGCACATTGATGGGTTTTGCGACATGGTCATTCATGCCCGCGTCATGGCAGCGCTCTACATCGCTTTGCATCGCGTTGGCCGTCATGGCGACAATCGGCAATGTCGCCCACTCAGCTCGCTCACGGATCGCTTTGGTGGCGGTAATGCCATCCATCACCGGCATTTGCATGTCCATCAAAACAAGATCAATCGGATGATGCTCGAGTGCTTCTATGGCTAACTTGCCGTTATCTGCGGTGATAATGTTGAGATTTGTACCATTAAGAAGACCAATCGCCACTTCTTGGTTCACTTCATTGTCTTCCACCAGCAACAAGGTTTGTCCATCAAACACCGGTTTCTCAAACGTCGTGGTCGTGCTGCTTCGTGTCACATGTTCAATGCCATAGCTGTCCATAATGGCATCTAGCAAATTGGACGGATTCACCGGTTTGACGATTAAAGAATCCACCAGCTTACTGCTGTTTTCATCCATGGAAATTTCGCGTCCATAGGCGGTCACCAAGAAGTTTTTCGTTTCTGCGAGTAATCGCTCTTGATGGGCCGTTTGCAACAGCTCTAACCCGTTCATGCCCGGCATGTTCCAGTCAACAAACACCATATCAAAGGTGCTTTGACGGAGCTCATCTAAGGCTTCGAAGCCATTGCTCACCGCTTTGGCATCAAATTGCATCGCGCTCAGTAGCGTCATTAAAATGTTTCGTGCGGAATCGTTATCATCGACAATCAAGGCACGTTTGCCTGCCAAGCCACTAATTGGTTTAGCAATGTCACGCATTTTCGCTTCTTGCAAACCGCAGTGAATCGTAAAGGTAAACGTCGAACCCATACCGACTGCGCTGCTGACCGACAACTGCCCGCCCATCAGTTCCACCAACTGCTTGCTGATGCTGAGCCCTAACCCTGTGCCACCAAACTCGCGAGTAATGCTGGTGTCCGCTTGTGAGAAAGCGTTAAAGAGATCGGCTATTTTCTCTTTATCGATACCGATGCCAGTGTCTTTCACCGAGAAGCGAAGCGTCACATCATCACTGGATTGCGACTCCGGCATTACCGACACCAAGATCTCGCCTTTTTCGGTAAATTTCACCGCATTTCCACACAAATTCACCAACACTTGGCCAAGACGAAGTGGATCACCCACCAAGCCGACAGGCACTCTTGGGTCGATATCCAACAAGAACTCAATGCCTTTTTCCTGTGCTTTAAACGAAATGACGTTGGTCAAGTTTTCAAACACTTCATCCAAGCTGAAATCAATCGACTCGACACTCAGTTTGCCCGCCTCAATTTTGGAGAAATCAAGAATGTCATTGATGATGCCCAGTAAGTTCTTCGCGGACTCATTAATGCGTGTGAGGTACTTGCGTTGGGAAGGGTCTAATTCAGTATTGAGCGCAAGGTGCGCCATGCCTAAGATGGCGTTCATCGGGGTGCGGATTTCATGACTCATATTGGCGAGGAAATCCCCTTTCGCTCGGCTCATCGCATCTGCGGTGTCTTTCGCATCTCGCAGTTCTGATTCCATCTGCTTGCGCTCGGTGAGATCCAACAAGATCCCGACGATCCCAGAAACACGACCTTGGCTATTATTGAACGACGCTTCGCAAACCAACATATCGCGGCATCCACCTTGGCTATCAAGCAGCGACAGCTCATAGTTTTTACTGCACTGCTCTTGGCTAAGCTCTTGATGTACTTTGGTAAAATGATGCGAGGCCTCTTGCTGACTGAACACTTCTATCGGGGTGCGTCCGACAATTTCGTGCATCGCCAAGCCCGTCAACTCACTGAATTTGGCATTGACGGTTAAATACTTGCCTTGCGCTGAGAGGCAGTACATCGGATTGGGGGTCGCGTTGAGGATTTCTTGATTGAGCTGTGACTGTTCCAGTACTTTCTGCTCCGCTTTTCTTTGCAGCTCCACATTTTGGCTCAGCTGAATACTCACAGAAAGATCATCCAGCATCTGTGATAACCATTGATACTGTAACGGAGTAAGCGTATCGATCGTACCAATTTCCAATAGCGCCACCGGCTGTTTGTTCACACACAACGGGAAATAGTAAATTTCATTCAGTTCCAGCACGCCGCCATTGACGTGCGTGGTGTATTTTCCCTGCAATGATTTCATGCTATAGGCTTTATCGGACAGCAACACGCTCAGCTGCGTTGAGCTCTGATCGCTGATCTCACGGCTGATGGTGTCGTCGTAACCCGCCCCGGCGATACGAATCAGTTTGTCATCGCGGTAGATCGCAATACTGACTTGCTGCACAGGAAATTGATGAAGCAGAAACTGGGTGACTTCATGGCACAAAGACTGCGTCGATTGGCTGGTTCGCAACACGATGTTGAAATCTTTCACTAAAGTGTTTTGGCTCAGCTGCTCGGAAATATGGTGGAAGACCACATTCAAACTGTCGATGAATTTTTGCAGCTCGGCATACGCGGTTTGCGTAATCGTAAAGGCGTAATCTTGCGCTTTCACTTGATTCACCACCGTACGCAGTAGCTTACTCAATGGGCTGATGTACAAACGCCACAACAGCGTGAACGAAACAACGATCGATGCGAGTAAAATGGCCACCAACACTCGATACACATACTGATATTGCAGCTCCTGAGTGTCGGTTTGTTCTATGTTACCTTCAATACGGTGAACGATCGCTTGATGCGCTGAGCCGATCGCTTTCATGATCTTGGCTTTTTCTTCAAAGTAGACTTTGCCGTACAGCAATGATTGCGCATAAGGCAGATCCGGTTTGCCCGTATAAAGCTCTTTACCATCGGGCTCTAACTTAAATCCCTTTACCGCTAAAAACGCTTCACGCTCAATATTGACCAAGTTATCCGACAGCATTAAGGCGCTTTTCAGCTCTAAAAACTCGGTGGCGCTGATGCCAGAATCACGTAATCTTTGCAGTAGCGGAATGCCTGTCTCACTGGTAAACGGTGGAACATATTCGGCAGAGCTGGCAGCGAGGTCCCAATACTCGTATTCATTTCCCACTGGCAAAGGCAATTTGCCGTCACGAATATCCAACACCTTGTTGAACAGCGCTTCCCAGTCATCATCTCCGGTCACCACATAAGCTCGTGCAAACTTAGTCAAATGATCTGAGCTTTGCTTGAGCTCTTGAGAAAGACGGTAAAACCGATGAAGGTCTTGCTGATAATCCCGACTTTGGGTTCGAAGATCCGCCACCTTTTGCGTGACAGACAACATGGCAATAGAACAGATCCCCATCGCCAAAAACAGCAGCATAAATAAAGTTCTAATTGAGCGCATTCGCTGGGCCTTTTTGCAAGGTAACAGTGCAATAAATCGATGCTTGTCTATAGTTACTGATAAGTTTAGTTATTGTTCAGCAAGTTGCAGGAAAACTTTTTCAGGATTGATATATGCCTATTGAAAATCTGGATGATTGCACCGTTTTGATTGTCGACGACTCCGCAGACAATCTGGCGTTTATGGCTCAAGGACTCTCCAGTCGCTACCACGTGAAAGCGGCCAAATCTGGGGAGATGGCGTTGCATATCTTAGAGCAGTTTGAGATTGATTTAGTGCTGCTCGATATCGTGATGCCCGAGCTGTCGGGTTATGACGTGATCAGAAAAATTCGAGCCAATCACAAAACTCAAGACATTCCTGTGGTCTTTTTGACGGGTAAAGATTCGCCCGAAGATGAAAAACTTGGTTTCGAGCTCGGTGCGGCTGACTATATTCACAAACCCGTTAGTATTCCTCTGCTGCGGTCGCGAGTGAGAACCCATCTGCAAAATAAACGCTCGAAAGATTTTCTGCGCGATCAAAATGGCTACCTAGAGAAAGAGGCTCTCAAACGTTCACACGAGCTTGACCGCATGCAAGATGCGGTGGTGTTTGCCTTAGCCAGTTTGGCGGAAACGCGCGATCCGGAAACGGGCAACCATATTTTGCGTACTCAGCATTATGTGCGTTTACTGGCGGAACAGTTGGCGTTGCTTCCCAAATACCAAACCCTTCTCACCCCAAAAATAGTGGATACCTACTTTAAAGCCGCACCGCTGCATGACATTGGCAAGGTGGGCATTGTCGATTCCATTCTACTCAAACCTGGCAAGCTCACCGCAGAAGAATTTGAAGAGATGAAATCTCACACCACGTTGGGATTATTGGCTCTAGAGAAAGCGGAGAAACTCTCCGGCGCGCAAAATGAACTCATCTCTGCGGCAAAAGAGATTGCTTATGGTCATCATGAAAAATGGGACGGTTCTGGTTACCCCAATGGCTATGCGGGAGAAAGAATACCACTCAGTGCACGACTAATGGCGATTGCCGATGTGTATGACGCGCTGCGCTGCAAACGCGTGTATAAAGACCCGATGAGCCATGAAGCCACACGCTCAATCATTCTCGAAGGCAACGGGACACATTTTGACCCCGAGGTGATCGATGCCTTTCTTGCTCAAGAAGATATGTTCATCAAAATCGCCAGCGAATTCGCGGATGAATGATTCACCAAGCAAAACATAGATCAATGAAATAATTGACAGCACCAATGACATGACGCGCTTTTGACGTCCTGACAAATATTTTGCAGTAACTAGACAGCTCTTTACGTAGCTTGACGGATTCTTTACATAGAAATCTCTAGTATGGATTGGGTAGACAATAACACCAACCATAGAAGGTGATGACCATGAAAAAGACCATTCTGCTTGCTACCACGTTAATGCTCAGCTCAACCGCATTCGCATCCGTTGAAACTCAAATCGGCGAAACGTCTCTTCACACGGATACGTTCGCAAACAAACAAGCGGCCTATGATGCAGGTTTAATGAAAGCACAAGAGCTGCGCGCGATGACGCCAACTGAACTGACTCACGAGCTTTCCGTATTTAGCCAACGCCCTGTTTACGATTCACTGAAAATTTCAGACATTGAAGTGAAAGTAGAAGAATTTGCGAAAGAGAGCGGCAAAGTGGCTTACCGCGCGATTGTCGATGTTGACTACCAATACCAATACCGTGAAAGCAGCAATAGCTAGGTTCTAGGTTCTAGGTTCTAGCAACTAGCATCTACTTCCTAATTTCTAGTTCCTAGTACCTCGAAACTCATTCCTCGTACCTAGGTTCCTAGTTCCTAGTTCCTAGGTCCTAGGTCCCTAATTCCAACAAAGGGGCACTCATTTGAGCGCCCCTTTCTTTTAAACTTGATGTTGAATTTTCGTCTTAAAGCTTGGCGTCAACTTTATTGCAGATGTACTCTCCAATTGGCATCGCCGATGTCGCCGCAGGTGAGGGCGCATTGCACACATGCAAGCTACGTGGACTTTCGGCAAAGAGAAAATCATGCACCAATGAACCGTCCGAGAGCACCGCTTGGGCACGAATCCCTGCAGGATAAGGCTGCAAGTCTTCAACTTGGATCATCGGACAATACTTGTTCACCAGTTTGAGATACCCCGCCTTCCACCAAGAGTTAATCAACTCTTTCACCCCGGTAGCAAAGTGCTGTTTGGTGACCTTCCAAAACCCAGCAAAGCGCAACATTTGCCAAGTGTCGTGAATGCTGAAGTTGAGTCGGCCATAGCCTTCACGTTTCCAACCTTGCACCGCATTCGGCCCAACCGTCACTGAGCCGTCGATCATGCGCGTTAAATGCACGCCCAAGAACGGTAAATCCGGATCAGGAATCGGGTAAATAAGATGTTTCACCACTTGGTTGTGTTTAGTCGGCAAACGGTAGTATTCACCGCGATAAGGGATGATCTGAAAGTCAGTCTCAATACCCAGCATCTTGGTCAATCGGTCCGCCATCAGCCCACCACAGGACACCAAAAAGCGCCCGTTAAGCTGCACCGTTTCCCCCGCACACTCACAGGTAACTTGCACTTCATCCGCATGCTCTTCAAGCGCGATCACCTTAGCGTTGAGGCGCACCTCTCCTCCTAAATCCACCAGTTCTTGCGCCATTTTTTCCGTCACCAAACGGTAATCAACAATACTGGTGGACTTCACATAAATGGCCCCTAAACCGACGATATTGGGCTCCGCCAGTTTCAATTGCGCCGCATCAAGCAGCTCGACCTCAATGCCATTCACATGGCAGCGCTCATAAAGCGCATTCATCCTTTCCACTTCTGCTGCCGTCGTCGCCACCAGCAACTTGCCACAGTTTTCAACCGGAATCTGATGCTTGGTGCAAAATGCCTTGGTGGCTTCCACGCCACGTTTACAGAAATCCGCTTTTAGACTGCCCGGCGCATAGTAGACCCCGGCGTGAATCACGCCACTGTTATGCCCTGTTTGATGACGAGCAAAGCCCGATTCCTTTTCGACCAACAACACCGATTTTTCTGGATAACGCTGCTGCAATTGCCAAGCCGTTGAGACCCCAACAATCCCGCCACCCACAACAATAAAATCGTACACTTCACTACTCCCTTCTCATTCAGGATGCGCATTTGCACTACGCTCAAACGATGAGCGCAGGAGAATTAAGAAACCGCTGCCGCTTGTTGCGCCTGATATTGGCGACCACTGTACACGAAAATGACGGCGAATATGATGAGTGATGCCACACGTAACCAAAGTGGCACATCATGCCACACCATCAACGCACCAGAAGCGGCAAGCGCGAGGCGCAGCAGCCAATTGATTTGGCCTTCTAAATAGCCTTCCAGTGCGCCAATCAAGGCATAGGTACCAAAAATGGCGAAGAATCCCGTCACCAGCACCGTGGTCACGTCCCAACTTACCAAGCCGGTATAGGCAATCAGCAGTGGCACGAGATAAAGCCCTTTGGCGATTTTCCACGCGGTAAGCCCGGTGCGCATCGGCGGTGTTTTGGCGATGGTGGCGGCGGCAAACGCGGTTAAGCACACGGGCGGGGTAACATTGCTGTCTTGTGAAAGCCAGAAAATAATCAAGTGTGCGGCTAAAAGTGCCAAACCTACGGCTTCTATACCCAAACTTTGCTGAAGTAAGGTTTCTTTGAAGTCGACGGGCACCAAAGCCAGCATCTCTTTCGCGGTCTCGATGGCCATCGGGGCATTGAGCAAATCGAGCTTATCGGGTGCTGCGAGCATAAAAATCGCTTTCGCTTGTTCTGGCAATTGCCCCGCCGACATCAGGCTCAACAGCTGGTTTTCCGCAATCAATTGATACAAGGCAGGGGCAGAGAGCGTGCCCAACACGATGTAAGCCGCGGTAACTGGCAGGCCCATGCCCAACACCAGTGAGGCCAATGCAATCAGCACTAGCATGATCAACAAATCTCCCTGCGACCAACCGTTGATCATCAATGAGAAGGTATTGCCAATCCCGGTGGTGCTGATCACGTTGATCACCAAACCAATGCCCACCAGCAAGACCGCAGTCGTCGCCATGTTCTTTGCCCCTTGGGCAAGTGCATCGATGATCTCTTTGGGCCCCATTTTGTGGTCTTTCGAGAACCAAGACGCCACCACCACCGAAAGGATAGACAAACCGGCCGCGTAGGTTGGAGTAAAGCCCTGTACCAATAAGGTAACCAGCACCGCCAGAGGGATCAGATTGTGCCAACCAGACAGCAGCACCTTGCCCAATGATTCATCGCTGGTGGTGATTTTCTGCACGCCGCTGCGTTTGGCTTCGATGCGCACGAAAAACGCCACCGACAGAAAGTAAATCAAAGCAGGGACAAATGACACCGCGACAATATCGACATAAGGAATCTGCGTGTAAGAGGCCATAATGAACGCCCCCGCGCCCATCACCGGAGGCATCAATTGCCCACCCGTTGACGCCGCGGCTTCTACCCCCGCGGCAAAGCGCGATGGAAAGCCCGCTTTTTGCATCAGCGGAATACTGATCACGCCAGTCGAAACGGTATTGGCGACACTAGAACCCGACACCGACCCCATCAGCCCAGAGCCCAACACCGCAATAAAACCGGGGCCACCGATGATTTTACCCGCCGCCGCACGCGAGACATTGATGATGTAATCCCCCACGCCCGATTTCACCAAAAACGCGCCAAAGAGGATGAACATGAATACGAAGGTCCAACTGATGCGTGAAATCGAACCAAACATCCCTTCAGAGGAGAAAAAACTGCGGTAGAGCAGGGTTTCCATACTCAAACCGGGGAAATGGAAAATGCCGCCCGCCCATTTACCCCACCACACCACGTAGCTCAAACAGATGACGATCAAAACAGGAATAAACCAGCCCATGGTGCGACGAATGATCTCAATCGCGATTAAAATTGCGCTAATAGAAACCACCCAATCCGAGGCGACAAATTTCACACCACGCTGGTATAAAGCATCTTCCGCAAAGGGGATATAAATCAAACACGCCAGTGCTGCAATGCCAATCAGCACATCTACGGCTAACGCAATACGGCTGCGCTTCAAACTGGCGTGCGCCGGGTACCACAGCAAACATATCAGCGCAAAGCCGGCAAAATGAGTCGCAGAGATCCACAGCTCTGGCAAGGTCGATAAGGTGTTGAACCAAATATGCAGCAGGGAAAGCACCACTCCAATGCCAGTGATGGCGGCGGTTACCCACGGAAAATCCGTTCGTGTCGGTAACTCAAACTGCTGCAACTGTTGTTGTAAAGAATCACTCATGGTCAGACTCCGAGGGAACAAGAAACAATAACAAGCCTCACGCCCACCAACGTTCATTGGTGGGCGAAGTCGGTTACTTGCTCATCAGAGCATCAGGAATGGTGATGCCCACTTCTTTGTAGTAACGAGCCGCACCTGGGTGCAGCGGCAGCGGCAGACCCGCAATCGCTTTTTCTATCGCCATCGCTTTGGTTGCTTTATGGATACCTTGTAAGAAGGTAAGGTTTTCGTAAATCGCTTTGGTGAGCTGGTAAACGTCTTCGTCAGAAATGTCATCACGAACAGCAAGGAAGTTAGGCTGAGCGATGGTCGTCACTGGCTTATCCACACCTGGGTAAGTGTTGGCTGGGATGACGTATTTGGTCCAGAGCTGATATTTGCCGTTGGCTTGTTTGATTTGCTCATCGGTAAACGAGAGGAGCTGGATATCGTTCCCCAACGCAGCAAATGCTTGTGTTACCGCGCCCACTGGCACGCCAGCCGGGGTGTTCATACCATCGATGGTGCCATTTTGCATCGCACTTGCACTCGCGCCATAGCCCATGTATGCCAAATTGAACTCATCCGGATTGACACCTAAACCCGACATAATTTGACGACCTGAATTTTCCGTGCCTGAATTTTTGGTACCGATAGAAAACTTCTTATCTTTCATATTGTTCAGATCGGCTACGGTACCAGAGCTGGTTAGGTCACTGCGCACAATAAAGTGTTCGACGTTTTGCCACAGCATGGAGACTGAACGCAATTTGGTTTGCGGGCCGCTTTGCGCGTATGGGCCATCACCGGTTGAAGCCCAAGCGCCATAAAGACCTTGCAGGATGGCGAATTGCGCTTCGTTGTCGTTCATCAGCTTGATGTTTTCGCCTGATCCCGCCGAGCTGATCGCAGAGAGAGAGAGAACTTATATTGAGGCTCAAGCTTCACTTTGCTTAGCGTCGCCAGTGCCACCCCTACTGGATAATACGTCCCGCCTGTCGAGGCCGTGGCCAAAATATAGCTGCGGTTATCTGCGGCGGCGACATTGCTGGCCGAGAAACAGACCATGGCGACAGCGAGAGATTTCATCAATAGGTTCTTTTTCATGGTTACACTCCGTTGTAGGGTAGTTGTTATGGTTTTGTTACCTATCCCCTTCCTACTTGAAGCTGCAGCGGTGTTGGCTGCATTCGTTCACCCCAATCACATAGCGTATCTATGCTCATGGGGATTCACTCACTTGCCGCCTACCTGCAACTCCAAGTTGTTTGGGTATACAGCCTTAGAGCAAACAAGATGCCAACTTTTAAGTGATTGATATATAAAAGATATGTGACAAGAAACCAGGAGAATGAGCAATATTTGGCTGATTTACTCTGCTGAAGATGAGCAAGATTTTGCTTATTACGCGCGAAAGAAAGAAAGAAACAAAAAAGCAAATTAAAATCAAACAGTTAAACTAAAAAGAGCTTAAACCGTTCGCATCTGTATTCGCGCTTCGTGATCAAGGTTATAAAAATGTTAACACTCGCAATGAGCAAAATCTTGCTCATTGCTTGTATCTGATTGCTTGCTCATCTGATCGTCAGCTTATCGATTTGCCTGCTGACCGATTTGTTTAATCAGTTATCGGTGTAATCGGCGCGATTCAGACCGAGCTTCTGCATTTTTTGATTGAGGGTGCGACGAGGAAGATCAAGCTCGTTCATCACCTCCAAAATGCTGCCTTGGTGGCGCACTAAAGCATCGTGAATCACCTTGCGCTCAAAATTGTGCAGTTGGATGGCCAGCGGCACACCAACGGGCAAGCTCTCTTGCACCCTCGCCGCGCGGCTCGAAAGGATCTCCATCACCGACAAGCTCTCATCCAGCGCAAAACGCACCGCGACATTGCGCAGCTCACGCACATTACCCGGCCACGCATAACTCAAGAGCGATCGTGATTCCGCTGTGCTCAGTACACGTTTGTTTGGGTTCGCTTGCGAGGCAAAGTGCTCAAACAAGAGCAACGCGTCTTCCTCTCGCTCACGCAATGGCGGCAAGTGCAACTGCGCCACATTGAGGCGATAAAACAGATCCTGACGAAAAGCGGGATGATTAAACAAGTTCTCTTTTGCTGCCGCCACCACGCGTAAATCCACATTCACTGGTCGGTTGGCACCCACGCGTTCCACCTGATTTTCTTGCAAACTGCGCAGCACTTTAACTTGCATCGCCATCGGCATGCTTTCAATTTCGTCCATGAACAAGGTGCCTTTATCGGCATACTCAAGCTTGCCAATGCGGCGCTTACTGGCCCCCGTAAACGCCCCAACTTCATGGCCGAACAGCTCGCTTTCAAAGAGATTTTCTGGAATCGCACCACAGTTGATCGCCACAAATGGATTGGCTCGTCGCGCGCTTTCAGTATGTAAACTGCGCGCCACCAACTCCTTTCCGGTTCCCGTTTCGCCATAGATGATCACATTGGTGTCCATGCTGGCAACGCGTGCGACTTGCTCACGCAACTGGCGCATGATCGCGCTTTGACCAATCAAGACCTGCTCAATGCCACTGAGCTGCTGCAGATAATGGCTGCGATTGCCATAGTCTGCTTGCTGCTGATATTCACTCACCGCGCGCTGCAGTGTCGACGCGAGGCGATCGGGATTAAACGGTTTCTCAATGAAATCGTACGCGCCATTTTGCAGCGCCTTAACCGCCATATCGACATCGCCATGCCCAGTGACCAAGATGATCGGACAGCTCACTTGTTCGCGCTGCAACTCCGCCAGCAGAGCGATACCATCCAAATCCGGCAAACGCACATCACTGACAATGCCGTCAAAATCGCCGGTTTTGATCGCCGTAAGGGCTGGAAGGCCATGACTAAATGCCTCAACGTGGAAGCCAGCCAGTTGCAACCATTGGGCGGTTGCTTGGCGGACGATTTCATCGTCTTCAATCAGGGCGATATGGGGGAAAGAAACTGCATCCATCGAGAAATACCACTTGTCCATCGTGTCAAATTTTCCTGCTGCTACGTTAGCAAAAAGCGCCGTTGGGAAAAGGAGCTGGATCTCACTTCTTAACAACAAAGCTTTAACAAACCCGACAAGCAGAGCAATCTTGGGCCAAGCAAGCAAGGAGGCAACGCGATGAAAAAACGAGTGGTAGTGCTCATCGCTATCGTCATGTGGTTGTTTGTCAGCCAATGGATGGGGAAGGAGCTGGTGCGCCAGTGGCAAACCTCACGCTCAGTGGTTGACGCGCAGCAACATTTTCTCGATTACATTGGCGACGTGCGTCGTGCCTTGCAGCGTTTTTATCACTTGCCCTATCTACTCACCAGCAACAATCACAGCGAGCGGTTTCTCAATGGTGAGCGCTCACTCTATTCTGAACTTAGACGAGAGCTGACTCTATTGGATAAAGCGGCCAATACCAAAGGCTGGTATCTGCTCTCTGCCAGCGGCGATGTGCTGGTGTCCAGCTTGGAAAACGAAGCATTGAGCGAGCAAGATCTCGATGCCATTGTGGAACAAATTCACGCGCAAGGAGAAGGGGTCGCTCTGGTCAGCAAAGCCAAGGGTGCGTCACCGTTTTTCTATTTGGCGGCGCCGGTATACCTCGACTTTGGCATCGCAGGCATTGCCGTGGTGCAAATCAATTTGCGCCTACTCACCGAACAATGGCTGCTCAGTAGCGATGCGATTTTGTTTCAAAACCAGCGTGGCCACTATTTTCTTTCCAGCCACCCGACACTCACCGCCGATGAACTCAATGATCGCCTAAGTGAGATCCAGCAAAGCGAGGCGACACTGCGCGATGACACGCGTTTGCAATTCTGGCAACTCGAGCAACGCCGCTTTCTCGCCCAAACCATTGTGCTGGACGATCTCAAATGGCAGCTCACCTACCTCACGGATTACCAACCGATACAGCAAGCGAGCAACCGCGCAGGTTGGGCGATCCTACTGGCCAACTTTGTGTTGCTGTTGGTGGGCGTAATTGCCTACCAGCGCCATCAAAAATCACTCAGCAACCAACGCATCCAGCGTTTATTGGATGAGTCGCGCCAGCGAATGAGTCAGATGATCAACAAAACTCATGTGGGGCTGTTGCTGCTCAATGGTCATGGTGAGATTGAAGATCTCAACCCGATGGCCAAACGCTATTTCAGCCTCTCCGATTCGATGAGTAAACTCGCCCCCGCATGGCAACTGTTTGATACCGGCAATGCCACCTCCACCACCTTGCAACTGCTGAGAAACTTACCCAAACATCGCGATCTTGCGGAAGTGAGTGCGGTGGAAACCATGGGCAGGCGCAGTGATGGCAGCCAATTTCCATTGCTGTTTTCTCTCACCGCTTTTCCCTGGCATGGCGAGCTTTACTACCTCGCCACAGTGCTCGACATCAGCAAACGCAAAAAAGCCGAACAAGCTCTGCAAAAGGCCAACCACGAGCTGGCGGAACGGGTGGAAGAGCGCACCGCGGCGCTGCGTTCAGCGCAACAAGAATTAATCGAAAGCAGCAAATTGGCAGCGCTGGGCAGGATGTCGAGCGCGATTACTCACGAACTCAATCAACCGCTGACAGGGCTAAAAACCCTGCTCACCAGTAACGAGATATTGCTTGAACGTGGTGAAATGGCGATGTTGCAAGCCAACAATCGACTTATCCATCGCCTCATTGATCGCATGGGCAAAATGACCAGCCAGCTTAAATCCTTCGCCTATCAAAAGCCGGAACAGCTTTGCCCTGTCTCCCTGCCGGATGCGTTACAAGAAACCTTGCGCATTTACCAAGCCGAGCTCGCGCCCATTGATGTGCGGGTGCGTTTACCGCATCCACTGGCCAATGTGTTGGGAGAAGAACAGCGTTTACGACAAGTGCTGGGCAATCTCATCTCCAACGCGGTGGATGCCATGAAAAATACCGAGCAGCCTCAATTGATGATCTCAGCCACCACTTCAGAAACAGAGCTTACGCTTACCTTGAGTGACAACGGCTGTGGCGTCAGCGAGGCACAACTGAGCCAGATGTTTGAACCCTTTGCGACAAGCAAAAAAATTGGCGAAGGGCTGGGCTTGGGCCTGTCGATTACCGCCAACAACATGCGCGATATGCAAGGGCGTATTGCGGTCAACAAAAACGCCAGTGCTGGGCTCACCTTTACACTGACGTTTTTACTTGCAGAGCCTTCGATATCCTAAATAGGCTTCTAGGCTTTATGGCCGCTAAGCGGTTGCGCGAACTGCTGTGCAAACGACTTTGCACATTACGGCGTCATGGTCTGCACAATCTGCAGCTCATGGGCCTGCTCGTAGCTGAGTTCATTATTGATTAACGCGCCAAGGGCCGCCTCACTTAATAGCATCACCTGTTGAGCATTTTCAGGCGGAGGCACATGAATGGTGAGCCCATCCATTTGCCGCTTTGACCACAATTGGCTGTCCACCAGATAGATGTAGCTTTCCGCTGCGGCCTTATCCGGCCATTGCTTGTTGAGCAAGGTTAACCACCACTGCGCACGTGCCAACCCTTTGCTGCCCGCCAATCTCTGCGGTTTGGTAATGTGTTGCGCATCAATCGCTTCGCGAGTGGCTATCGCGATGTCTAACGCGCCGGGATAACTCTCCGCAAACGGGTTATTAAATTGACCATCATAAGAGCAAGCCAGCGCAGGCTGGCTTGCCATTAAGGACAACAAACCCAAGAGAGGTAAGTGCCTACTTCGCACCATAAGGGTTCCCTCTCTATGGCGTCACAATGTTGAACCAGAAATCAAACTTATCCAGCATGCCAACAAAGTCTTTAAACACCTGCTTATTGCCTTTGAGTTGCACATCCCCATCGGCAATCGCTTTCTCCAAGGTAATGTTGCCAAGCTGAACATCGTCCAAAGTCGCCTTGGTCAAATTCAACGTTACATCGGCTTTTTTCGCTTGCTTACGCGTGTGGTTGAGCACCGAGTTTTCCACATACAAGGTGTACTGCTCGTCTAAGTCGGTGAAGTTGATGTTGATGGCGAAGGTTTTACCTGCGGCTTTTTCTGGCAAAATACGCACCGCTAGGTAATCAAACAGCATCTCTGGTGGCATGTTTTTGATGATGTCGGGCGAGGCCGTGTTGGTGCCTCCCGCTTTTGGCGTCCCGTTTCTCAGCTCGTAAGCCCCTTGCAAGTAAACCGAGCGCCACGGGCCAGATTCCGCTTGATACCCCAACTGCTCATAAGTATCAGCGAGCAACGCTTTGCCGCGCTTACTTTGTGGGTTGGCAAACACGACATGTTTGAGCACTTCCGCCACCCAGCGGTAGTTGCCTTTATCGAAATCTGCTTGCGCCTTGTCGATAGTTGCGCTTTCGCCGCCCATGTACTCAACGTATTTCACTGCCGCGTTGGTTGGCGGTAAGTTATTGAGATCGGAAGGATTACCAGAATACCACCCCATGTAGCGCTGATAGACCGCTCGGCTGTTGTGGCGCAAGGTGCCGTAGTAACCACGTGTACTCCAGTTCTTCTCCAACTCCTCTGGGAACTGAATTACTTCCGAGATTTCAGAGCCGATATACCCTTGGTTCATCAAGCGTACGGTTTGGTCGTGCGTGTACTTATACATGTCACGTTGGCCTTTAAAGTAAGCGACAATCTCTTTGCTGCCCCACATTGGCCAGTGGTGACTTTGGAATTTTACTTCCACCTCATCGCCCCACATTTCAATGGTTTCATTGAGGTAAGAGGACCACTTCAGCGCATCACGC
This sequence comes from Vibrio vulnificus NBRC 15645 = ATCC 27562, assembly GCF_002224265.1. Lineage (NCBI taxonomy): Bacteria > Pseudomonadati > Pseudomonadota > Gammaproteobacteria > Vibrionales > Vibrionaceae > Vibrio > Vibrio vulnificus. Next base: position 636,957 of record NZ_CP012882.1, on the reverse strand, counting down.
ACCTGCGCTCCGCGCAACGTGAGAATGTTGTGCATGGTGTTGGTGGAGTTTTCCGCCATCCACAATGCTTTTTTATCGGGGAACCATGTGTTGATCTCGGTTGGCGCTTCTGTGCCTGGGGTGTATTGGAACACCATGCGCACGCCATCCACCGTCACTTCTTCACCGGTTTTTTCAATAATGCGAGTAGGCACAATCAAGGTTGGTAAACCCGTTGACGTGGTTTGGCCTAAACCGCCATTCACCCCACCACGTTCATTACGCGGCAGCAAAGCGCCATACATATAGATAGCGCGTCGGCCCATTGCATTGCCTGCAATCACGTTTTCTGACACTGCGTGTTCCGTAAAGCCGTGTGAAGCAATGATCTCCACCTTGCCCGCTTTCACATCTTCTTCATCCACGATGCCGCGAACGCCGCCAAAGTGGTCAATGTGGCTGTGCGAGTAAACCACCGCTGTCACTGGGCGTTCACCAAGCTGGGCATTAACAAAATCCAGCGCGGCTTTGGCCGTTTCTTGGGAAATCAACGGGTCGAAGACGATCCACCCTTTGTCCCCTTTAATAAAGGTAATGTTGGAAAGATCGTAAGCGCGCACCTGATAAATGCCCTCAGTCACCTCAAACAGACCATTGATCATATTGAGCTGAGCGTTACGCCATAAACTGGGGTTCACGCTATCTGGGGCTTTATTTTCCAGCGAGATGAACTGCTTATACGCTTCCAGATCCCACACCACATCGCCATTGGCGTTTTTGATGGTGACCACATCTTGTTTGGCAATCAAACCTCGTTGGGCATTCTTAAAATCGGTTTCATCCTTAAAATTTAACGCTTGATACACCGCCTGATTGGCTTCAATCGTGGCTTGTGTCGCGGGTTTGGATGGGATGGGTTCGGCCAGAACGGCCCCTGATGTGAGCGCGAGCGCGATATACAAAGAGAGTGGTTTCATTGTCATTCCTTTTATGAACCTAACTGCACTAAAACAACGTAGACCACGCTCATCGCGTTCGCCATTTTCTACTGTTTTTTCATTGAGATATCGGGCACAGAATCAAACTTATCTTGCGAATGAGAGCCATTGCATCCACGCAACAAAACAACATGACAGATTTGTCATCTCAACGACCCCTTCTCGTCAGCGCCGATCGATACACTTTGCTTAACCCCTAGATAACTAGAGTTAAGGAAACAACAATGAAAAAAGTAACCACCACTCTTCTTGCTTCTGCTGGCTTATTTTTCACCTCAACCAGTTGGGCGGCGCTGCAAACGCCACCGCCAAACTACACCTTTACCGCTAAGCACTACAGCAAAACCACTGAGTTGTATGGCAGCCAGCAAGCGGCTTACGACGCGGGTGTAGTGCTGCTTGCCAACTTGCAGGCCGCATCGCCACAAGAACTAAAGGCCAAATTCAATGTCATAGCCTATGACCCAACGGAAACCAACAGCATTGAGCTTAAAGATGGCGCAGAAATCAGCACCAAAGTGATCATCGATGAGCAAGGCGACACCCGCTATCAAGGTGTCGTCAACGTGGGTTACCAATATTTGAAACGTGACCAAAACGACTAACCCAGCAATGCAGAGCGCCCCCCTCGCTCTGCATTATTTTGGGTGTCATTCTCCACTCGGTTAAGGCAGTTATGAAACTTCTGATCATTGAAGACGAAAAGAAAACCGGGACGTATCTTAAAAAAGGACTTTCAGAGGCGGGCTACATCGTTGATCTTTCCCACGATGGGGTGGACGGCCTCTATCTCGCCACCAGTACACGTTACGATTTAATCGTCCTCGACGTGATGCTTCCTAATCTCAATGGTTGGCAAGTGTTGCGCGCTCTGCGCAGTAACCAAGTAGACACCCCGGTGATTCTGCTCACCGCACGCGATCAAGTCGAAGATCGAGTCAAAGGCTTAGAACTCGGCGCCGACGATTACATCGTTAAACCCTTCGCCTTTGTCGAACTGTTGGCGCGCATTCGCACCGTACTCAAACGCCAGCAACCCACAACCCAAAGCACGACTCAGCTTTCCATCGCCAATCTCCATTTGGATCTGCTGCGGCGCAAAGTATTTCGTGACAAAGAACCCATCGCCCTCACTGCTAAAGAGTTTGCCTTATTGGAGCTGTTTATGCGCAAGACTGGGGAAGTGATGTCACGCAGCCAAATCGCCTCTTCCGTTTGGGATATGAATTTCGACAGTGACACTAACGTCATCGACGTGGCCGTGCGGCGGCTGCGCAACAAAGTCGACAAACCGTTTGAGCCAAAATTGATTCACACTGAACGTGGCATGGGCTACGTACTTGAGGAGCGAGAGCTTGGTTATGGGATTTAGATCGATCACCACTCGGCTGACATTCTCCTACTTTTTTGCCTCTCTGTTGGTGCTCGTTTCACTGAGTGCCGCGGTTTTGTGGGCAGTCAAACATCATCTTTATGAGCAAGATCGCTACAACTTACAGCAAAAGTTCAACACGATTAACGAACTAAGAGTGCGAGGCGATTTCATCAGCCAATACGGCCCTTTCTTTGAAAGAGGTGACACCAAACTCTGGTTGCTCAATGGCAATCAGGTGGAATACCAGTCTCAATCGCTCGCTTTGCCGAAAAGGTTCATCAACAAAGCCAGCATGGAACGCATTGATTGGCAGGAAAATGGCCATCACTACCGAGCCATCCGTTTCCCGCTGAGCAGTTCGCCAGACTGGTACGCGGTGTTGGGGCTGAACATCGACCTGCACATTACCTTTCTGTCCAACTTCAAAAAGGTGCTGCTGTGGATCACCTTTTTCGCCAGCATCGTCAGTGGCTTTCTCAGTTGGTTCATTGCGCGCAAAGGGCTCAAACCTTTGGCCAAACTTGAGCATTATGTGGATGCCATTTCTACTGAAGAGCTCAGTGTTCGCGTCCCACAGCAGCCCTTTCCGGAAGAGTTATTGCCATTGGTGGCGCGTTTCAACCGAATGCTTTCTCGCCTTCAGGGCGATTTTGAACGCCTATCGGAGTTTTCATCCGACATCGCCCACGAGCTGCGCACTCCCATCGGCAATATGATGACGCAAACCCAAGTGATGCTGGCCAAACCGCGTAGCGAGCAAGAATATCGCGATATTTTGGAATCCAACGCCGAAGAGCTCAGTCGTCTCACCAAAACCATCTCCGATATGCTCTATTTGGCCAAATCGGAGCACAACCTGTTGATGAAAAACAATGAGCCGATCGACCTCAAGTTGCTATTGGGGGATCTGGCGGAATACTACGAGCTAGCGGGGGATGAAAAGTCTCTCACCATTACCTGTTTTGGTGAAGGCCAAGTGGTCGGCGATAGAAACATGCTGAAGCGCGCGTTCGCCAATTTGCTCTCCAACGCGGTGCGCCACAGTTACCCAGAGAGCAATATCACCGTCGAGATTTTCCCGCATTTGATCGGCTACCAAATTGCCGTGACCAATCACGGAGAGACCATCGAATCCACGCAAATCCCACGCTTATTCGAGCGTTTCTACCGCGCCGACAAATCGCGCACTCACCAACAAAGTGGTGGCGCTGGCTTGGGCTTGCCCATTTCTCGTTCCATCGCCAAATTGCATGGCGGCGATATCTACGCCCAGTCCAAGCACGAGTTAACCACCTTTACCCTCACCTTGAGTGATGTGGTTATCCATCCGGCTCACTGAAATTTTTCACGAAACAGCTCAATCAGCACTTTGACCTTCTGCGGCAGATAAAGCGCAGACGGATAAATCAACGTCAGGTGCTGCTTGGGATGCGTAATGTGGGGCAACACTTCCACCAAGTTGCCCTCCTCCAAAGCGGGTTTGGAATGCACCATCGGAATAAACGCCACCCCTTGACCGGCTATCGCCATTGAACGCAATAAATGTAAGTCGTCTGACTTTAGCGCTAATGGCAAATTGGGCGCAAGCAAATCAGCACTGTAGCGGTTAGTGAGAAGACGATGATGACGCAAATCCTCAATACCAGTGATCTCAGGGTGGGCGGAAAGATAGGCTTTTGAGGCCACCAGATGCGAGCGATAGGGCAGCAAACTAAACTGCACATAGCTGTCATCACTCACTTTCACCATATCTGGCAGCAATTGAAGATCAAACGCTTGTCGTCGCAAATCGACACTCTGTTGGTGGTTTTCAATCTCCAACGCCACCGCTGGGTAGCGTCGGCTAAATTCCGTAATGATCGCGTTAAACGCCGCCGAAGTCATCAAGGCAGAAGGAATCGCCAAACGCACTTTGCCTCCTTGCGTTTGGCTGTGTTCAGACATCACTTTCAGCCCCTGTTGCAAATGCTCCATCGGCTGCCCCACCAGCTCCATTAAACGCTGTCCCTGCTCGGTCAGTTCAATCGAGCGCGTGGTGCGAATCAACAATTGGCACCCAAGTGCATGCTCCAACTCTTGTAGGCGTCGGCTCACTTTGGAGCGCTGCAACTGCTGCGCATGGGCCGCAGCGCTGATGCCACCATGAATCACGGTTTGGGTAAAGAGGTAAAGATCATCAAGATTTATCTTCATTGTCCTATTTTTAGCGCATTAGTGTCTTTATTTGCATTCTACTGCACAACCGCGCTCTTCTCTATAATCCTGCATCTTTACTCTTATTTAGGTAGGTATCATGACTGCTGACCATAAATTCCGCTTGTGGATGCGTACACTGATTGTCCTGTTCATTGTGCTATTTTTGTACATCATTGTCGCTGACCAACGCGTGCCAATGACCACAGAAGGACGCGTCCAAGGATACGTGGTGCAAGTCTCTCCAGAAGTTTCGGGGAAAGTGACGCAAGTAATGGTGAGAAACAATCAGCTCGTTCATCAAGGAGACGTGTTGTTTGAGATTGATTCACGTAAATATCAAATCGCCTTAGAGCAAGCGCAGCTCGCGTTGCAATCAGCACTTGAGCAAGAAGCCACGCTCTACTCACAACGTGAGGCGGCATTGGCCAATATTGCACGTGCACAAGCGACTTATGACAACGCCCATCGTGAATACTTACGCCTACAAAAGCTCTCCACACAACAGGTGATTTCACAATCTAGCCTCGACAACGCCTTTGCACAAAACCAGGTTGCCCGCGCTAACTTAAAAGCCGAGCAACAGAGCCTAAAAGTGATTGATACCCAGCTTGGTGATGGTCCAGGGCAGAGCACCTCTGTGCGCGTGGCGCAAAATGGTATTGAAAAAGCGCAGTTAGATTTGGCCAACACTCAAGTGCTCGCCCCCAGCGATGGCGTCGTCACTAACATGCAGCTAGACATTGGTACCATGGCAAGCAGTAACATGCCTTTGCTCACTTTTGTCCCGACAGGGTCACTTTGGGTGACAGGGGATTTTCGTGAAAAATCAGTCGCCAATATCAACTCACACTACCGCGCTATGGTTGCCTTTGATGCCTACCCAGGCCAAGTGTTCGATTTCTCCATATCTAGCCGGGATTACGGCGTTGCTGCGGCGCAGCAAAAGCCTAACGGATCATTAACCAGCGTAGAAATCAACAACCGCTGGGTACGTGACGCGCAGAGAACACGAGTCAACCTCGCCGTTGAGGACGCCATGCCACCCGCGCTGTTTGTAGGTTCTCGCGCTACCGTGGTGCTTTACCCGAAAGAAAATACCCTTTGGCGCTGGTTAGCCACAGGGCAAATTCAACTTGCGAGCTTCTTCCACTACCTTTACTAAGGGACGGCATGAAAACAAAACGAATTTGGTTTGGCTGCGCTTGCGGCCTTGCCCTGAGCATGCTCTTTGGTTGGTCTTATGGTTTTTTTGCCATCATGCTGCCACTGTTTATTTTGAGCCGTGCAGATCAGTTTCAGCTTTCTCGCCTACTGCTCGTGGTGTTCTCCGCCATCTGGACAACGTTACAGGCGACGTTTTTGCTTGAGTACTTGCAGTTCCACCCCGTGCTCATGACGGTGGCAGTGGGGCTGTTTTTCTTACTCAAGTGCATCGCCATGATGAACCCCAACACTTACTTGTTTGGCTATATGGGGTTATTAGTTGGCTCGATCGTGCTCAACTTTGCCAGCTACGATTTCATCGATATCGAAGATTTTAACCTCAACTTGTGGGTCATTTCCCTCGCGAACATTGCCATTTGCGCATTCGCCTATTGGCTGTTCCCTGAACAGAACACCACTCAGAGGAACAACACCATGACCACCCCCGTCAAAAGCGATATGGACTACATCAGTCAGGTGGCGATGGGCTGGGTTGTCGCCATGAGTGCCTTTTTGCTGTTTCAGTTTGCCGATCTTTATGACTCGCTCTCAGCGCAATCGTCGATCATCATCATTCTGACACCCATGACGTTAGCGGGCTCTATGGCGGCCGCAAAAGTTCGCGTCATTGGCACCGCGCTTGGCTGCCTTGCGGGCTTGGCTGTGCAGTTAATGTTGGGAAGTTGGTACGGCCACGGCCTGCTATTTTGGCTTGCTTTAACTATTGCGATGGGGCCGTTTTGTCATTGGTTCAGCAAAGGTCCGATCAAAAGTGCACTCGCGTTTTCTGCTATGTCGGCATTAGCGGTGCCACTTACCGCTATCGTCCCAGAAGGCAAAGACGCGTTCTTTTCGATTTTGTATCGCTTTAGTTCTATCTTTGTCGCCGTCACCGCCACGGCGATGTTGATGTGGGTAGTGCATCATGGAATTCGCGCGTTGCTATTCAAGCATCCTGAAATTCAGAATGTATAGAGAAACAGGAAGAGGAAGAAGAAGAAGAGAAAAAGCCACTGGCAACGTGGTCGAAAAAAACACGCTCACCACTAAGCAAGACGAGAACAAAGAGCGACTCGCTGTCATCGCTCTTCGGAAGTTCACGTTCGTTGCACAAGTCTCAGCCGGATATTCGCCAGTAAATCAGCCAGCCAGCTCTTTTCGCACTATCGCAGCGCCGGCGGCTAAGGCGTTGAGCTTAGCGGTGGAAACATCACGAGCAAGTGGCGCCATGCCGCAGTTGGTGCACGGGTAGAGTTTATCTGCATCGACGTATTTCAGCGCTTCACGCAAGGTGTTGGCCACTTCTTCTGGCGTTTCTATCTCGTTGGTGGCGACATCAATCGCGCCGACCATCACTTTCTTACCGCGGATCAACTCAAGCAGCTCAATCGGCACACGCGAGTTGTGGCACTCCAGTGAGATAATGTCGATGTTGGATTTCCGCAGTTTCGGGAACACTTCTTCGTATTGTCGCCACTCAGAACCAAGCGTTTTCTTCCAATCGGTGTTGGCTTTGATGCCGTAGCCATAGCAGATGTGTACTGCCGTTTCGCATTTCAGCCCTTCGATAGCGCGCTCCAAACAAGCGATACCCCAGTCGTTGACATCACCAAAAAAGACGTTAAACGCGGGTTCATCAAATTGGATGATGTCGACACCCGCCGCTTCAAGCTCTTTCGCTTCTTGGTTAAGGATTTTAGCGAACTCCCACGCCAGTTTTTCACGGCTGCCGTAGTAATCATCATAGAGCGTGTCGATCATCGTCATCGGCCCCGGTAGCGCCCACTTGATCGGCTGCTTGGTTTGCTGGCGCAAGTATTTGGCATCGTCCACAAACACTGGCTTAGTGCGACTTACCGGCCCCACGACCGTCGGCACACTTGCCTCATAACGGTTACGAATGGTCACCGTTTTGCGGTTTTCAAAATCCACCCCACTCAGGTGCTCAATAAAGGTCGTCACAAAGTGTTGGCGAGTCTGTTCACCATCACTGACAATATCCACGCCCGCCACCTCTTGCTCGTGCAAAGCGAGGCGCAGCGCATCGCGTTTGCCATCCGTCAGTTCATCGCCTTGCAGCTTCCATGGCGACCACAGTGTTTCCGGCTCAGCCAGCCATGACGGTTTCGGTAGGCTGCCCGCGGTGGAAGTAGGTAATAGTGTTTTCATCGTCATTCCCTTCTCGATTGTGCTGATTGCTTACGCGTAATTGGCCGACCATTGCTCAAGGAGCGATTGGTACGGTTTGATGAAATGCGCTTCGGCAAAGCGACCTTGTTCAATGGCCAATTGGCTGCGCTCTTCTCGGTCGTAGACGATTTGAGTTAACGAGTGGTCAAGGTTCTTCAAATTTGGTTGGTAGCGTTGCCCTGCCACGGCATTGGCGTTGTAAATCTCTGGGCGGTAGATTTTTTGGAACGTTTCCATGGTGCTGATGGTACTGATGAGCTCAAGGTTCGAGTAATCGTTCAGCAAGTCTCCAAAGAAATAAAACGCCAGCGGCGCAACGCTGTTTGGCGGCATAAAGTAGCGCACCTGCAAGCCCATTTTCTGGAAGTATTGCTCTGTGAGCGACGAGTCGTTAGGCAGATACTCATACCCCAACACCGGATGCTGGTTTTCCGTGCGGCGGTAGATCTTGTTGTCCGACACGCTCAGGCAGATTACTGGCCGTTTTTTGAAATGCTGTTGATACTCAGCCGAGCTGACAAACGCCTTAAACAGCTTGCCGTGTAGCTCTCCAAAATTCGCAGGAATGCTGAACTGAGGCTGATTTTTGTTGTGATCGAGCAACAGCACGCTGAAGTCATAATCGCGTACATAAGAAGAGAAGTTGTTGCCGACAATGCCTTCAATGCGCTCATTGGTTTTGCGGTCAAGGATGTTGGTTTTGAGCACTTCAATCGAGGGAAACGCTTCGCCACTGCCTTGAATATCGATATCCACGGAGATGATGTCCAACTCCACTGAGTAACGATCGCCGGTTGGGTTATCCCAGCTCGCCATGGCGTTAAAACGGTTGTCGATCATGCGAAGCGCATTGCGCAGGTTCTCTTGACGGCGCTGACCACGAGCCAAGTTGGCAAAGTTGGTGGTGATGCGCGTGTTGTCCGAGGGCTGGTAGTTCTCGTCAAAGCGAATGCGTTTGATCGCAAAAGTGAAATCGTTGTTCATGCTGAGTGGGTCTCCTATTTCCTTAGATAACGCTGACTTTTCCTCTCTGGGCATGGGGTGGTTGTGTTTTTTGGTTTTCCCAATCGCCAGTTTGCGCTGCGTTTCGTCTTTGACACAAAAACGCACTCACCTTGGCAAGCACCAGAGCAGTCCGGTTTTTATACTTGCTTCGCGACTTGAAGAATATTGGTATTGTTTCACATTGAACATGAAGGAAATTCATGGTTTAAGAATGAGCGGAGGTAGGAACAGCGCCTACCAGCCGCCAACAAGATGAAAGATGAAAGATGAGGTTTTATCTGTACTTATAGTCCGTAGCGAGCTCAATGTGCGCGCTATCCAATCAAAGAACAGCAGACCAATTTACAAGGCGTTACGCAACCACTCTATTGCGCCCTTGGGATTTTGCATCATAAAGATTGGCATCCGCTTGGCGATTGATTTCATCGACGCAGCTCGACGCATGCGCTTCAGCCAAACCAATACTGACCGTCACTGAGATCACCCCCTCGCGATAATGAACAGGCGTACAACCAATGGCTTGACGTATAGTCTCCGCACTCTTAAGCGCATGCTGCTGAGAAACACCCGCCAACAAAATACAGAACTCCTCTCCCCCCTGGCGGAACACATTTTCCTCTCCCACTACATGGGCCATTGTTTTCACCACAGACTGAAGAACACTGTCTCCTCCGTCATGACCGTATTCATCATTGATCGCTTTAAAGTGATCGATATCTAAGACCAATAAAAAGAAGGGTAAACCTTGAGTTTTCAGCGCTTGGTAACGATGTTTCAGAGCGAGGCGGTTATTGGTTCCAGTCAGCGGATCAAGCGTGGCCAACTTACTTAACTTGTTTTCCGTTGACTCGCGGTTGAATTCATACACATGCGCGATTGCAGAAATACTGAAATAACAAAAGGAGAAATTGATCATCATCGTAAACATATCAAAGTACTGTTCTAGGTAAAACTGATAAGTAATATTGACGATCTGAATCAGAAACAAACACACACTCGCAACAAAACCGACTTTGTAACCCAGCAACAAATAGTAAACGATAGGCAAAACCAGTGACCAAAAAAAGACACCGTAGACCGTTGGCTTAAGGAAAGTACCAATAATAACGAGCAGCGTAATACACAGTGACATAATGTACTTGTGACCGTTGAATACATTACCCCGATCAATTTGACGATAAACGTGCCAAGAGTAAAGCGCGTACAAGCCTTCCAACGTGCCAAAGATATAGCTCTGACTAACAACATAGTTACCAATTGCCATCAAGAAAGCTAAGCTTCCTATCCCGAGGCTCATGCCTTTGAGCACTTTGAGGCGCAGCGCTAAGCTGCCGCCGAGCTCATTTATGTTCATATTTCCATCCATGGATTCAATGTCTAAAAACATCAAAGATGATAACCTGATCAACTTATTGATAACAAGGGCATCAATGTATATGTGCACACGTATATTCAACAACTTAAACGATAAATTTCCAGTGACAGCACGCAATATGGACTGGTATTGGCCCGTCAATACTTACTTCTACGCGTTTCCCAAGGGTACCGTAAACCGTGGCCTGAGCGCCGAGTCAGCGGCGGAACTTCACATTGCACCACAGCAGGTACTGCAGTGGACATCTAAATACGCCAGTTTAACCACTGTCATGGGTAGTAACAAAAAGGGCTATGCCGCCGTCGACGGATTAAATGAAGCGGGGCTGGCAGTCAATGGTTTATACGATTCCCATGTCAGCTATGGACCTACTGACGGTAAAGGTCACTTCCTCAGCGCCAATCGCTGGGTCCAGTTTGTACTCGACCAGTTCGCTAACGTGCAGCAGGCTATTCAGTATTTTGCGACTCAAGACATTACGATTGTCTCGGAACTTTTACCCGATACCTCTGAGACTCAATCGCATCTTCACCTTGCTCTTTCCGATGCCGAAGGCAATTCAGGCGTGATCGAAGTGCGCAACGGTTGCTTTGAGCTGTATGAGAGCCGTCATGATACCGTAGTCACCAATCAGCCGGACTACGAGACTCAACGATTGTTAACGGCCTATTGGCAGTACATTTGGGGCCAAAGACCGAACGCTCCCGTTGAGCACCCAGTGTACTCCGCACCTGGAGGCAATAGCGCGACACAACGCTTTGAGCGCGCCAGTTATTACTTTACCTTTGCTCAACCCGCCCAAAAACGGCGTGAAGCGGTGTATCAAGCGAAATCAATGGTGGCCGCTTGCTCAGTACCTGTACACTTTAACCCGTATCACGCGGAGAAAGCCTCCTACACGATTTGGACGAACCTTGCCGATCACCACAAGAAGAATTACTCCCTGTCCAACACCGTGAGTATGAACACACTGTCGCTGCACTTTTCTCCCGAACTCACGACATGTCGACGCTTGTTGCTGCAAAAAGAAAAATCAACCAAATCAGCTTGCCCGATAAACGCAGGCGACGTGACTGACCACCTTGTCATTTGTGACAACCCATTCAGCTAGTTTTCCTTTGCGTCTCCCTCGCAGATAACATCTGCGGGGGAATCGACTGAGGAAAAAGGCAACTCAACGGCGATTTGGTGAAGCGGTTTGTCGACGCCCAAGTTTATCTGGGGAACAAACACAAACAGCATAAAAACAAAGAGTTGGAAGGCGGAAACTTCCATCACCATGTCTGTGATTTTGATTTACTTGATCACGGTTAGGGGTTGTGTGTGGTGGCTTGTTTTGGACATAATTGCGTTTTGGGAATCTAACATTAGCACTTCATTTTCTAAGGAGAAAGATGCAAGAACGAAATATAAAGTATGGAAAATGGCTCACTAGGGAGCCATTTTATGTTCGTAAGTAGAGAACTCGTGAACACCGCTATATCCTTTTACTCTCCAACTTTCTTTTTTAGCCTCGCAAAGGCTTACATTAAGCTCTTCTAGCCAAGATTTAATCTCTTGAAAAAGCTCTTCAATAAGGGAGCGAGTGTAGGTAAGCCAGTCATTGAATTGTCTAGAACCAACTCGAGATGTAAATTGACCGTGTCCAAAAGCATTGCGTAAACCGACAAGAGCATCGAGCCTACTAAGGTCAAGGTTTGAATGATCTATTCCTAGAACGTCCATATTCATCTCAGTTACTACTTTATTTACATTTGAAAAAGTCATAACTAAGTCGTCAACATTTACATCTGTGTCAAGGCGAGTTGAGTTGAAAGTATCTATGTTATTCAGAACATCTGTTGTTAATTTATAATGTCCTTTTTTTACTTTCTTCTTCATATTGCTCATTTTTTCAGACAAGGTCTTATGAGAGTCTATATCGTATATGTTCTTTATCATATCTATATAGCTAACAAAAAAACTAGCTTGTTGTAGCCAAACGGCACGAATGTTAGGAGTATGCTCACAAGCAGATTTATCAATGTCTTTTAAAGATCGGAAACATAGCGCGATTGAAGATGTAAATTGACTTTCCCATGAAGAATAAATCATTGGGATAGATATCTTCCTATATTCATCTGCAAGATTTTGTTCATTCGTAAGCTTTTGTAATGCTGTATGGATAGACTCAATAGCAGTCAATACTTTCAGTGAATCACTTCGAGCATCCTCTAATTCAAGAAGAATAGCTTCAATATTTAGCAATGACATTACTTGAATGCCTCCTCGCCAATTTCTAAGCGACGTTTCAATTTTGCTTTAGTATTAGAGCCCGAACCAGTACACTGGGTAATTTGATCTCGCTGAGTTTCCCAAAGAGCATCTAGTTTATCTGCGACATCAGAAGAAGATAACTTGTCGATATTCTTATACACGCCAGTAGCTACTATATCTAATAGATTTGTACTAAATTGTCCACTTGGCGTATTATCGGTTTTTCTGAATCTAAATGCTTTTCCATTGGGGCAAGCAGCGTTAATTAGAGCGAACGTACGCTTGATTTTCATTTCAATTTCTGCATTGATAGCATTTGTTTCAGATCCAATGTACATAAACTCATCTAAAAATTCGTCAACATAATGGTCGAAGTTGTCGGCGTGTAGAAGGCTAGCAAGAGTCCGAAGCAAGGCTTCTTCACCAGCTTGGGTCTTTTGTTTATCCTTGCTCAAGCCTAAAGCACCAATAACATCATCATTAGCGGCTAAAGTTCTTAGTTTATCAGCGAAACCATTCCCTACAAGTCGCGCGGTGCAGTTTCGAATCTCTTGATCACTCAACTTAGCACCGGAGCGATTTAATCTTTTGAAAACATTATATTTGGTTTGAGTCTTAGTTTCTTGCTCAAGAATAACAATATTTACTCGAGCATTCTTAATTGTACGAGTAACTTTATCTGGGAGATCAGCTGCGCTCCATCCTTCTAAACTTGGAATAATCGGCGCACTACCTAAAACCGTCGGGTTTTTAAGTTCATTTATACTGCCACAAGCAATACCTGATTCTATTTCATCTTTTGTGAAGATATCTCGAGCGAAGAACCTAATAATTGTACTTATACGTTGAAGTCCATCAATAACTTCCTGCCTACCCTCTTCATCAATGTAGAAGAAAAGAGTTGGGACCGGTATGTTGAGGAGTAAAGATTCTATAAATTGAGTTTGTCGCTCCATATCCCAACGAAATAACCTCTGATATTCAGGTGATATTTTTATATCACCTTCCTTATAGAGGTTAATTATTTCTCGCCAAGAAGTCGTATACGAATCCGTTGCTATTTCTTCTCTATTCGTTCTTATATCTTCCAATAAACTAGCGATGTTTGACGTTTCACTCATTTTATTACCCTTATTATTTCTTCATAATAAACTTTATTATCCGTATATTTTTTGGACTTCGAGTTTATAGATGCCATTGTAATTCTTAAATCATCTTTTCTCATGGACTCAGTATTAGAAAAGCCTATATTTTCAGCCATTTCCATATATATTCCAGGCAAATCTATAGGAACCTCTTTATAATAAGAGTTTTGAATCACCAAATAAGCAGATGCATTACTTTTCATCACTCTATAGAGTTCCATCAAAGACCGATAAGCACTATCAAAATATTGTATTTTATTCTTGATATAGTAATTTTGCGAAGCATATGACTCATGATTATTGATACTATCAATAACACTATTGCATAGTTTTCCCCATTCTTTTCTACCAAACTTTTCTTGAGAGTATATTGCCGTAGTGCCTATCGTGTTTTCACGAATACCTCTATAGCCATCCTTTCCTGATAACAATAGCAGTTCTACTTGAGTTGACACAGCATAGTCAATTCGAGTTAAGTATGGAGGGGAAGTTATGATTAAGTCCACATAAGCGTCAGGTACCGGAAGAGATGTACTACTAGCTTCAAAAATACTAAATTCGCAAGATTCAGTGCCACTGTATACGATGTCCAAATCCTTGAACATATTCTCATAATTTTTTTGAAAACATAGGGTAAGAGCTTTAAATGAGATGCGTTGATTAGGTTCTGTTTTATTAAACCAAGTAGGATTTGAGCCTTTCTTGTATCCCATAACTTGACGATTAGTGACTAAAAGAACCGCTTTAAAAAATGATTCTATCGGGTTAAGTTTCCCTGTCGGAGTGTCATAAAGTCTAAATTCTTCTTTGATTGAAAGAAGTAACTTAATAACTTTCTCCCCCAACTCTTCGCTCATTATTTCGCCAAGATGCGAGGCTTCAACCTTTTTTCGGGATTTCCTTGCACGATCAATTATGCGACTCAAACATTCATCGAGTACCGGTTTTTGATTAACTAATGAGGATGCCTTAGCTGATGAAAAAACAGCCATAGCTTTGTTGATATCAACGCCGATACAGGTAAAACCAAGTTTTTGACAAACTATGCCTGTAGTCCCACTTCCGATCCATGGGTCCAATATAATTGAATCCTGATCTAGATTAGTTATTTCATTATTGATTACAGAGCGAACAAAACTTTCGGAGTAACCCGCATAGTATGGATACCAATTGTGGACATTTACCTTTTCTGATGAGGTTCTTTTCGCGTTTGCAATCATTTATTTTAAACCTAGGTGAAACTAAAATGCTGCATTAGAGGCAGCAAAAAAAATTCGTCCGATTATATAGAAATATCCATACTAACGCTAGATTGAACCATAGCACGTCTATTTGTTAGTAATCAGTTATGTCACGCATCATGTTGGAATTTACCCCGATATACAACACAGGCTTCACCACGAATTCAATACAAAATGGATAATTGTTGGTGAGGAAAAGCTCACAGACAGGTTGTGACTAAGTAAAAAGTCTAGCCAATAATGGGCCAATCCCAACTTACCAATCCCCTCACTTCGCCCCCCTCCTTCCCTTTTTCACCACTTTCGCAGATACTCTGCGCGTTATTGTTTAGTTGGAAATCCTTATGCCTCAAGCCAATTCCGTTGTCGTACTCGACTTTGAAACCACTGGTCTCTCACCGAACTTGGGGGATCGCGCGATAGAAATTGGTGCGGTAAAACTGGTGAATGGCGAGGTGGTGGAGACGTTCCAGCAGTTGATGAACCCTGGCTTTCGGGTCAGTTCCTTTATTGAAAGCTACACCGGCATTACCAATAACATGCTGCGCAGCGCGCCCAGTTGCGATGAGGTAATGGCATCATTTAGTGAGTTTATCGCGGGTGAAAACCTGATTGCGCACAACGCCTCATTCGATAAACGCTTTCTGGATGCAGAGCTTGAACGAATCCACTGTGGCTATTCTGGCGAGTTCGCGTGTTCTTTATTAGTGGCAAGGCGGCTTATCCAAGACGCGCCATCACACAAGCTTGGTGAGTTGGTTCGTTATAAAAACATCGACAACGACGGCGTATTTCACCGAGCGTTAGCCGATGCTCAAATGACGGCCAAATTGTGGCTACTGATGGTGGAAGAGTTACAGCACTCAGGTATCGCCAACCCAAGCTTTCAATTTATGCAAACCGTGAGTAAAACCACCAAAGGCAAAGTGGCTCAGCTACTGGCAAAAAGCCGCGCATAACGCGCGGCGATTCAAGCTTTCCTTTCCGAGATCCCGGTGCTAGCTCGGCGCTCTGTCTGAGATTACCTTGCCATCTTTAATGGTGATGATACGTTTGGTGCGCTCGGCTAAAGCGTTGTCGTGCGTCACAATGATGAGCGTTCTGCCTTCGGCGTGGAGTTGATTAAACAGCGCTTCAATCTCCGCGCCCGATTTCGAATCCAGCGCGCCGGTCGGTTCATCGGCAAGAATGATTTGCGGATCGTTCACCAAGGCTCTGGCAATCGCCACCCTCTGTTTTTGGCCGCCGGAAAGCTGGTTTGGTTTGTGGTCTAGCCTATCCCCCAGCCCCACCTGCTCTAACAATTTGGCCGCGCGCTGGCGGCGCTCTTTGGCTTTGATGCCAGAGTACACCAGCGGCAAGGCCACGTTATCTAGCGCAGTGGCGTATTCCAGCAGGTTGAAGCTTTGAAAGACAAAACCGATCTTCTGATTGCGAATACTTGCCAGCTCGTTGGCACTTAAACTCGCAACGTTCTGGCCACCGAGTTGATATTCGCCCTCGGTGGGTTTGTCGAGGCAGCCGAGCATGTTCATTAGCGTTGATTTGCCAGAGCCCGACGGCCCCAAAATGGACAAAAACTCGCCTTGGTGAATGGTGAGGTCAACGCCGTCTAGCGCACGCACTTCCGCCTCGCCACTGGCGTAAAATTTGCAGATGTTGGTTAGTTCAACCAGCGGCGTGTTCGACATTTTCTCTCCACAATCTTGCTTATTATTCACTTTGTAACGCCTCCAATGGGCTCACTTTGGCCGCTCGGTTGGCTGGCAACCAAGCCGAGGCCACACCGATGATCACCAAGGTGGTGATCACAATCGTCACCACCATCCATGACAGCTCTGGCACAGGCTTGCCAAGATCTTCATAAAAGACGTTGCCATCGAGATTGATGGCGCTGATGGCCGAAACCAGCGCGTACGTCACGCTCAAGCCCAGAACACCGCCGAGCATCATGGTCATTAACGATTGCACCAAATAATGCAAACGAATCGCGGTGGGCGTGGCACCAACGGCCATGCGCACGCCAATGTCTCGCGTCGAGCGCTTCACCGTGGCGTACATCACGTTGGCAATGCCGACACCCGCCACCGCTAGGGTGACGAAACCAATAATGCCAAGGAAGCTTTGCAGGCCAATCAAGAACTGCTGCATGCTTTTTTGTTTGAGGAACATGTCATCCACTTGCACCACTTGCTCATCACTGACGCTCGCGCCGTGTTTGCGTGCAATCACTTGGCGAATGGTCTGCGCCAGTTGAATGCGGTTGGCGTGTGCTTGTGGCTCGACATTAATGCCGCCAATCTCGCCATTGGCATGGAATCGCTTCCAAGTCGCCAGCGGGACAAAGCTTGAGTAGTTGATCAAATCGCCTTGTTCGATCTCGGCACTGTTCTTTTTCAACACCCCAATCACGGTGAACACTTCACTGCCAATTTTGACTTTTTGGCCGACAGGGTCGACTTGTAAGGTCACTGGCGCGAACCAACTGAAATCTTCCACAGGGTTGAACAGATCCGCCGCCAAGGAGTAACCCAGCACCACCACTTTGCGCATCTGTTTTTGATCGAGTGGATTGAACCAGCGCCCACCCTCTCTAGGCGCAAGTTTGGTCATTGCGGCGAATTCGGTAGTCACGGCTAACGGCTGTTGCCATGAACCGCGGTCACCCACGGTAATCGGCTCATTCCATCGCGCGGTTGGCGCAACGCTTTTCACCTCTGGCAAGGCTTGAACCACACCCACATCCTCGATTTTCAGAGTCAGAAATTTGCCTTGATGGAATGCGCCGTGATCGATACTGGCCATCCCGCCTGTTAAATAAATCAGGTTGCCGTTGCCATTTTGCGCAGTTCTCAACACGCCCTGACGAATGCCTTCCCCCACCGCCAACATCGCCGCAATACACAGCGTTGCCCATGCCACGGCAAGAATGGTCAAGCCCAGTCGCAGCTTCTCTGCGGCCATTTCTTGAAAGATTTGTCTCATCGGTAGCAGCATGGTTACGCCCTCGCACTTAACGCAATCACGGGCGTGAGGCGTGAAGCTCGTCTTGCGGGGAAATACGACGCCAACAGCGCCAAAATCAAGGTCACAAGCAAAGACCAGACAATGGAATCGCCCGTTATCACCGGAAAACCTAACCAATCAGGTAGCGCGATGGATCTCAGTAACCCCACCACCAAATAGGCCACCAGCAATCCAAGCGCCGTCCCCACCGCCACTAAGAACAATCCTTCCAGAATAAACTGGCTGAGTATCGATTTTTGCGTCGCGCCAATGGCCAAACGCACCCCAATTTCTCGCGTACGTTCCGTCACTGAAAGGAACATGATGTTGGCCACTCCCAAGGCGCCCACCGCCATGGTCATGGCACCACTTGCACCAAGGAAGATCTGAATGCCACGGAAAATCGCGGTGATCAGTGCTGCGCCTTCGCTGAAATCGGGCAAGTTGATCGCCTCTTTATCGCTCGGGTCAAAATGCAGTTGCTTAGCGTAAAATTGAACAATCGCTTGTCGAAATGACGCGCCATCCATGCCATCCATCGGCTTGAGCATGATCATCTCCGGTTTGGCATTCCACAAATCGCGGAAGGTGGTTTGCGGAATAAGTACACTGCGGCTTTCACCAAATGAAATGCCCATATCCTCACTGGCGGTGATGCCAATGATCAAAAAAGGAATGCCATTCACGTTGAGCGTGTCACCGATTTGGATTCCTCCCATTTGCGCGATTTGATTCCCCAGCACTGCCACACGGCTATGGTTGCGAATATCGCTGGGCGACAAATAGCGAGAGCCGGGCATCAATTTGAGTTGCAATAGAGACAAGTAAGAGGAATCTATCCCGCTGACGTTACTCATCAAGTTTTGCCCGCGCTGATTGGTGACTCTGGCGTCCGATTTGGCGTACACACTTGAGGCCGCTTTCACAAAGCCCGATTGTGTGATCATATCGACGTGATCTTGCGAGAGCTGAACTTGGCGTCGCGAAGGAAGGCCATGCCACGGCTTGCTGGTGCTGGATGGAAAAGCGACTTGCACGTTGTTCACCAAAAACGACAACTGCTGAGTTTGGTGACGATAAAATCCCTCACCGAGGGCGATCAGCACCACCACGGAGATCACCCCCCAAGCAATGGCAATCATGGCCAACACGCTTTTCATGCGGTGCGCCATCAACGTTTGCCATGTTTGTTGCAATAACGCGCTCATGAATGAAAAGCTCGGGAGATGAGGGCCATGATATCGTCATCGAGCTTACCCGCGGTTTGCAGCAACGCGATTCGCTGGCGCCAGTAGTTGTACAAATTGGTTTGCAGGCTGTGTTTAGCCTCAAACAAGCTATTGTGCGCGCTGATCACATCGGAGACTTCCAACAAACCTGCATCATAGAGTTTCTCTTTGCTGGCCAATACGTTACCGCGAGAGGCCACCAGCTCGTTGGCAATCAACACTTGGTTCCAGTTGATCTCAACCTGAGTAAATTGCTGAATCACGCGCTTTTGGATGTCGATTTCGACTCGGCGCATCTCTTGTTTGGCGCTCAATATGTTCAACGACGCTTCATCAACTTTGCTCCTCACCGAGCCGTTGAGATCAATCGGCACACTCAACGTCAGGCCCGCATTAAACTCGCCGTTGGAGCGTTGATCACCATCGCTGTAACCCACACTGCCTCTGAGGGTCGGGTAATAGCCCCCTTTGGCGGACTGCTTTGCGAACTCACTGGCTTTGACCATTTGCGCCGCCACCAGCAGCTCTGGGCTACTGTCTTTGGCTAACTTGAGCCACTGCGCCTGAGAGGTCACCAGCATCGGCGGTTGAATCAGAGTGTCGGTGCGAATTTGATCCACGCTCTCTGGCACTTGGTTGATCAGTGCCGCCAGTTCCGCTCTTTTCACTTCAAGATCCGCTTGGGCATTGAGAATCGTCGCTTGCTCAGAGACTTGCGTCGCGCGCATCTCTTCCACGTCCACCGATTTGACCTTACCCGCTTGATAGCGCTTCTCGATGATTTGCAACAGTTTGTTGCCCTCATCCAGCTTGGTTTGCGCCAACACCAAGTCGCCTTGCGCACTGGCGAGATCCAAATAGGCAGCGAGCAGTTTCTGCGCGAGTTCATTGTGCGCTTGAGACAATTCCAGCTCCGATTTCAGGTAGTTGGCTTTTGCTTGATCTAAGCTCGACCACAAACTGCTGTCCCAAATGGTTTGCGATAAGGTTGCACCATAACTGTTGGAGCTGTTAGCCGATTCACTCCAATTGAGTGAGGCGCTGGCGCTGAGATCCGGCAACAACGCACTGCGGCTGCTGTCCACGCCCGCTTGGCCCAGTTGCACGCCAATCTTGGCTTTTTCGTAATTCGGATCGTTTTGCTTAGCTTGCTGCCAGGCTTGCTCAATGGAGATGGCATGGCTGGGTACACTCAGCGTCGCCGCCAGCACGGCCAAGCCGATTTTCGATAGTTGCTTGTTAACCATGCGCGCCTCCCATCATCATGCTGTTGTCGATGATTTCTTCATCCAACGCCACGCCATCCAGCACTTCAACGTGAATGCCATCAGAGAGCCCCAACTGCACAGGCTGCGCGTGGAAACCTTGTTCGGAGCTATCTGGGATCAGCACATGAGGTGCATCGCCTTCAAACTGCAATGCGCGCTCTGGCAGCGTTAAGACGTTTTCAGATTTCTTCAGCGTGATTTTCGCCGTTGACGAGAACCCCGAGCGCAACAAGACTTCGCTTGGAATGTTGAGCTGCCCTACTTCAACTTCAAAACCGTTATCAAAACTCTTGGCAGAGGCATTACCTTCTGGCGAGTTAAGATTCTCTGATTGAATCGCCACTTTGGTGAGCACACCAGAAATCGCCACATCTGGATAGGGAGCAACGGTGAGCATAACGGGCATCCCCGGGGAGAGCTGCGCCGCATCATGCTCACTGACGCTGCCTTTAAAGATCAAATTGTTCATGTCGGCTAACGACATCATTTCGGTCGCGGCCTGACTCGATTGCGTGGAAATGATCGGCTCGCCAACTTCCACTTTTTGGTTGAGCACCGTGCCATCAATGGGCGCGTAGATCGTGGAGGTTAAGCGCGCATCACCAATAGAGGCCTCACCGCTGCGGATCAGTTCGAGATTTTGCCGTTTTTGCAGCACATCCGCTTGGGCGGATTTGACCGTCGAGCGCGCACTGACATACTCATCGTAGTTTTTCGGGATGATATTTTGCTTCACCAAACTTTCTAGGTTGGTGAGTTTTTGCTTGGCGGATTCGAGATCAGCTTCGCTGCGCATTAACGCCGCCGAGGCATCCGTTAGGGCTTGAGGGGTCGGGTTTGGACGCACTTTGATCAGCGGTTGACCTTGCGTGACCTTTTCACCCACTTTCGCGTAAATTTCCCCGACGATACCATCAATTTGCGACTTAATTGACACGGAATGCGCTGGAACAATTTTGCCGACCGCCACCGCCTGTTTTTCAATGGTGCCCGTTGTCACCACAAGCGTGGGAAAAGCGTCCGGCTCCGCCGAAGATTGCAGATAGAAATACGCACCACCGCCGAGCAGCGCTACGCTCACAGCAGAGACAAGCCAACGTTTCGTCATTATGATTCCAGCCATTATTAGGTAGTCGAATGACTACACCTCATACACAAAGTTGCAGGAATCATATCGGCTTTAATGTCTGGACATTGTCAGATTTGGTATTGCTATGTCAGAGGGAATTGACAAAAACTTATGCAGAAAAATTACGAAATTCATTGTAACTTCGGATAAAAAAGCAAGTTATGGACGCAGTAGCAACATTCAGCTTGGCCGATCGACATCGGTAATATCCCCGCCCACATTGATTGAGATAGTAATTTGTCAAAAAACACGCATAATCTTGCTATCAACACTCAAAGAAGAAATGACCTATGACTGATTTTCAATACTACTTTCATCAACTTCCTTGTTTTGACTGCAAAAAGACCACAGTAAGCACGGATCTGGGTTGGTTAACGGCAGCAATGAAAGAAGATGTTATTGCTCAAATGGCTGAAATCATCGCGCAAGAAAACGTTGAAGCGGATCTTTCTGTGAACGTAACGTGCACAAAAGAAGAAGCGCGTGACTACTTATTGCTGAACTTCTACGGCTATTCAGACGAAGAACTGGCAGACCAAGTGGAAGCAGAAGACGAGCAAGAAGTCGCGGATGAAATCGCTGAGCTACTCGCCGATGGCAAAGAGATGGTGGTTTTCGAACACGAAATCGCACTGCAAAGCTGCACCGATTGCGAAATTGACGAATAACTCAACACGCAGTGCATGATGGTTCATCGTGCTCAGTTTGATTGAAAGCGTTAGCCCCCTTGCGTGGCTAGCGCTTTTTTGTCGTCAAAGGTTGGCGGTTTCGCATCAGACATCCCAATCAATTATTTAAATGAGAATCAATTGTAATAACGGCACAGTTTCTTTATTCTTGCCTCACCCTTTCACGGCATAAGCACAACAACATGAGTGGCCATTCGTTTTTTGAGCATCTGTTCGAACACTCACAACACGTCACCCCTTATCTGCATGGCGCGATCAAACCGCCGCCAGAAGTCTGCGCCGAGCATGGGTTTATCCATATCGATCACGCGAGTTCCGAGCCTATCCGCGCGCTGTATGAAAGCCTCAAACTCGCGCATCCCGAAGCTGGGGCGGCCTATTGGCTGACGCGCACTTGGACGCTGCTCTGCTGGCAACCGCTGTATGTGGCGTTTATTGCCATCTACTCTTGCCAAGGGTTGCCAAAGCTTTCATCCATAGGCCAACACGTTCAACCACGGTTCGTCAGTGGCTATCAATTTGACGACCATGAATATCGTCAAGGCAGCGAGCAAGAATTGATTGCCCATGCAGGCAAAGAACTCTGCGCGCTCTTCGACTACTTCCGCCAGGAGATGAGTCTCTGGACCCGCATCCGCCCCGGTTTTACCCAACACTTGTTTGCGGATGGCGTATTCGGCTGTTTGGTGAAACTTAGCCAGTTTTATCCCGCCCTTTCGGGCGACTATTTCCTTGAACACGCGCGGCTGTGGCTTGCAGCCTGCCAGTTGCCTGAAAAGCTTATCCACTCTCTTCGCTACGATGAAACATCACGACAGCTTTGCTTGGTGCGCACCAGTTGCTGTTTAGTCTACAAATGCCAAGGGCGAAAGCTGTGTCGTGACTGCCCGAGACATCCAGATAACAAACGCGAATAACGTGAAGCGCGATCATCCGCATCAACGGTGCGTTACATATCCAATGATAGAGAGATTGATTGTGAAAATAATTCTCATTGCAATTTCCACATGCTAAAGTGAACGGCTCGTAGCCAATAACTAACTTCCTATTTCGCTTATGTATCAACTTGTCGATGCGTCGTTCGAAATCGACGATAAGGTGATCCTCTCTCCGACCAATCTCACGTTTGCATCGGGGAAAGTCACTACACTGCTTGGTCACAATGGGTGTGGTAAATCGACCTTAATTAAATTGCTGAGTCGGCAAAACGCGCCAACGCAGGGGCAAGTTCTGTTTAACCAACAGCCAATCGCTTCGCTCACCAGCTTAGCGTTTGCCCATCAAGTGGCCTACCTTCCCCAACATCCCCCCATCACAGACGGAGTGACGGTTCGTGAGCTGGTCTGCTTTGGGCGCTATCCGTGGAAAGGGGCCTTTGGTCGTTATGGCAAAGAAGACTATGCGATTGTCGATGAAGCCATTGAAAAAGTGGGCTTAACGGCGTTTGCTCAACGCTTCGTTGCCACCTTGTCCGGCGGGGAACGACAACGCGCTTGGGTCGCGATGCTGCTCGCACAACAAAGCCAGTGCATTTTGCTCGACGAACCGACTTCCGCCTTGGATGTGGCGCATCAACATGAGCTGTTAGCGTTGATCCGCGAGCTCAATCAATCCATGGGCTTAACCGTGATCATGGTGCTACACGACGTCAATATGGCGGCCAAGTTTAGCGATCACCTTGTTGCTCTCCACTCCGGAAAAGTGATTGCAGAAGGCGCCCCTCAAGCGTTAATGACGCCAGAAACATTGATGAAAATCTATGGTATGGAGCTCGCGTTATTCGCTCACCCCAAAACGGGCAAACCGATCAGTTACATCCCTTAAATCAGAAGGAATCTGTTGTGAAAAAAATCATCTTGATGCTCTCTGCAGCCTTGGCATTCAACAGCTATGCTCTCGACATCCCCCATGAAATGGGCACCGCTTCTTTTGAAACCACGCCAAAGAAAGTGGTGGCACTCGATTGGGTGCTCACCGAAACCGTACTCAGCTTAGGCGTTGAACTTGAAGGCGTGGCAAACATTAGCGGCTACCAACAATGGGTGGCCGAACCCCATCTAAACGCCGATGCGATTGATGTCGGTTCACGCCGAGAGCCTAACTTAGAGCTACTGAGCAACATCCAGCCCGATGTGATCTTAATCAGCAAGCATCTCGCGGCCGCTTATGAGCCACTCAGTAAGATTGCGCCGGTTCTGGTTTACAGCGTCTACAGCGAAGAAAAGCAACCGTTGGAATCGGCCAAACGCATTACTCGCTCACTCGGCAAGCTGTTCGATAAAGAGCAGCAAGCGGAGCAAGTGATTGCGCAAACTGACCAGCGTCTTGCGGCCAACGGGGCAAAAATCACCTCAGCCGGAAAAGCCGACAAGCCCTTGCTGTTTGCTCGTTTTATTAACAACAAAACCCTGCGTATTCACAGTGAAGGCTCTTTGGCTCAAGACACCCTCAATGCGATGGGGCTCAAAAACGATTGGCAGGAACCCACCAATCTTTGGGGTTTCACCACCACCGGAACAGAAAAACTGGCGGAACATCAAAAAGCAAATGTGATGATTTTTGGCCCTTTGAGCCAGGAAGAACGCCAGCAGCTGACGCAGTCTCCGCTTTGGCAAGCCATGGAATTTAGCCGCACCGATTCTGTTTACGAACTTCCTGCCATTTGGACCTTTGGTGGATTGCTGGCCGCGCAACGATTGAGTGATCACATGACTGGACAACTCACCCAGCCAAAATGAATACCTTAAACATCACAGCCCCGGCCAAAGGGCGATTTCCTTTTAAAACCGCAGCGTTATTGAGCGCGGCGGTTTTACTTATTGGTTTACTGCTGCAACTCACCGCACCCTATTCCCAAGGTATTGGCCTGATTTGGAACACTCTCTTCCATTTTGATGCGTCGAATTATCAGCATCTCATTACGCATTTAACCTATTTGCCGAGGCTGAGCGTTGCCATTATTTGCGGGTTTGCTTTGGCGGTGGCTGGGTGTGTGATGCAATTTGTGTTACGTAACCCGATTGCCTCACCAACCACATTAGGCGTCGCGGCGGGCGCTGAACTGGGGATGGTATTGGGAATTTTATTGCTCCCGGCGAACTTGGCGATACCTGGTTTTGTACCCGCGTTTATCGGCGGTTGCCTAGCCACTGGGCTGGTGTTTGTCTTGAGCGCGGCTAGAGGGTTTTCGCCCTTACACATGGTGCTTGCGGGCATGGTGGTGAGTCTGTTTTTGGGCTCACTCAACACCATGCTCTTGATGCTCAATGAGCAGCGCCTGACCAGCATTTTTGTGTGGGGAGCGGGTGTGCTCAACCAAAACGACTGGTCGAGCACGCAAATGCTGTTGCCTTTGGTTTTGATCCCGACGATGTTGCTTTTACTGCTGCAACGGCCATTGTCTGCACTGCAGTTTGGTGACCATGTCGCCACTTCGTTAGGCGTTAACATCAAGCAAATTAAACTGTTGTGCTTATCATTCGCCATCTTCATTACTGCTGCGGTGGTCAGCGAAGTCGGTTTGATAGGGTTTGTCGGCATCGTTGCGCCCGCAATAGCGAGAATGCTCGGCGCTCGAACGCTGGCGAAGCAAATTCTTACCAGCGGCGTGATTGGCAGCGCGATTCTGCTTATCGTCGATTTGCTGATCCAACCTTTCTCTGGTGTGGGGGGTGAACTGCTACCTACCGGCGCCATGACGGCCTTAATCGGTGCACCATTTTTGTTGTGGCTGTTGCAACGAAGTAAACTCCAGTCCGATCTGAAAGCACGCTCTGAACACATCGAACACTATAAACGGGTTAACGCTCGATACGTGCTAACCGCGCTGGCATTGGTGCTTTCCATCGTTTCTCTATTCGCGCTCTTGTTGGGTAAAAACCAATTTGGCTGGAGCTTTGGCCTCACTCAATCGCTCTTTGAGCTGCGTGCACCACGTCTGCTGGTTGCGCTGATCGCCGGGATAGGGCTGGCCTTTGCTGGCACCATTATCCAGCGCATCTCCGGCAACCCCATGGCTAGCCCAGAAGTATTGGGAATCAGCTCTGGCGCGGCGCTCGCCCTTGTACTCGGTTCGCTATTTGGTATTGCCGTGGGTAGAGAGCAGCAAATGTTGTTGGGTACGCTGGGTGCGGTCTCGGTGGCAGCAGTGGTGTGGTTCATGGGGAGAAAGCATCACTTCGCTCCGACACAAACCTTGTTGACCGGCATTGCCTTAAGCGCCGGTTTGGATGCCCTGCTCAGAGTCGCCATGAGCTCAGGACACGACAATGCCTCCGCTCTGCTCACTTGGTTGTCGGGTTCCACCTACTTAGTGGCCAGCAGTGACGTTGTGTTGCTCGCCATTGGCGTAGCTTTGGTGGGTGGCATCGCCTTGTCACTAAGCCGCTGGATAGCGTTAATCGGCCTAGGAGAAATCACCGCCAACAGCATCGGCATGAATGCCACGCTGGTCAGGTTGGTGCTGTTACTACTGGTGGCCGCACTCACCACGTTGTGCACCATTGTGATTGGCCCACTAAGCTTTGTTGGCCTATTGGCTCCGCATATGGCGCGCTCACTGCATCAATACCAAGCAAGACCACAGATGCTCACCGCAGCACTATTGGGGGCGACCATTATGGTCTCGGCGGACTGGATTGGGCGAACCCTTTGGTTCCCATGGCAATTCCCCGCTGGTCTCTTGGCCTCTTTGATTGGAGGTGGCTACTTCCTTTATCTGATGAGGCGTTAATCTTCCTCAAATGAAAAAAATCGCTCACCGTAGAAGGCTTAACGTTCGCCTTCTACGGTCACTGTAGCGTGACTTTTTAAATTGTATTTTGGGAACTAAAAAGCAATAAATGGCCATAAGATAAATTTGTGTTTACCATGTGGGGAAAACACTAAGCCTATGTCACTCATGGAAAAAGCCCCCATCACCAAACTTCAGCAAGATTTGTTCAATCAAGTGGTCAGCAAGCTCAAAGCCGACGACGCAAAAATCGGCGCCAGCCTGAATGAATCGTCATTAGCCAACCAGTTCCAAGTATCGAGAACTCCGATGCGCGCCGTACTCAGCTACATGTCTGCCTTAGGCATCGCTAAAGCTGTGCCCAATAAGGGATTCACGTTGCAGATCGATGCTCACTCCATTCAAACCAACGAGAATGCCGACAATAAAGCATCTCGTCAGGAGAAACTGTATCTTAGGTTGCTGATGGATCTCTTCTTTGGGGAGATCGCCACGGCGTTTTCAGAAAAGGAGCTTCAAGAGCGCTACAACGCCAATCGAGGCGAGATACAATGCGTACTCCGCTTGCTCGAAAATGATGGCATTTTGCGCCGAAGCCCCGGCTATAAGTGGCACCTCGACGGCGTTCTCAATACGCTGGAAAGGCACACCGAAAGCTACCGATGTCGGCTGATTTTCGAACCCGCAGGCTTGCTCGAGCCAAGTTGGTCAGCCGATCTCAATGCGTTACAGCAGTGTCGCGAGCGCCATCTGCAAGCGATTCAACAGCCAGACACCGTCAATGCCAGCGATTTGTTCAACCTAAGCGCGGACTTTCATGAGCTGCTCGCCGCCTGTTCAGGCAACCGTTTTTTACTGGGCAATATGCAGCAGCATAATCGCATGCGCAAAGCCACCGACCTCGTCTCTATGCACATCCAATCGTCGGTCATTAAATCTTGCCAACGCCGGATTGAGATCCTCGATCTGGTGCTTGAGAGCAAAAACAAAGAGGCGGCAAAAAAACTCACTCAGCTGCTAGAAAATGATATTCGCGTCATGCAGCGCACCTACAGCAATGTTATCCATCTCTCTCTGTCGGAGCGGGAAAAGCTGGTCAATAGCATCGCCAACACCATCTAACTCGTTTGGTCGTGCGCCAACTTAAACCTGCATGCCCCTTAGCTTAAGTCACTTAGCTGAGGGGATAATGTCTTAACACGAGGCTCCCCTTCTAGTTCCTCCCTACTCGCCCCTTGTCCCTCTCACCTAATCCCTCGTTCTTCGTCGCTCTCTCCTCTCCCTAAAAAACCCCATCGTCATCAGCGTTATTGAGTTAAAAGAAAATAATTCGCATTTGCATATTGTATTTTCACAACAAAAATACAATAATAACAATTCTCATTTACGATCAATAACAAGCCTTCGCGCGCTCAAACCGTGGATTTGTGCCGCTTTATAATGGATAAACTTAGAGAAAATAATGACAGCAAGTAAAGGGAAGTTCCCTCTATCAACCATGGCACTTGCGATTATCGCCGCAAGTACTGCATTGACTGCCCAAGCACAAGAAACCTCAACCAACGACAAAATGGTGGTGGTTTCAAGCCGCACTCCAAAAGCGATCAGCGACATTCCTGGTACGGTTTGGTATATCGAGTCCGACAAAATTGAACAGGAATACCGCGGTGGCAAGACCCTTGGCGATATTCTGGCTTCGGCAATTCCATCTCTGGACGTTAGCAGTGGCGCTCGCACCAACCTAGGCCAAAACCTCCGTGGGCGTAAGATGCTGGTAATGATAGATGGCGTTTCTCTGCAATCTTCACGTTCGATCAGTCGTCATCTTGATTCCATTGATCCGTTCAACGTTGATCGTATCGAAGTGTTGTCGGGGTCCACATCCATCTATGGCGCTGGCGCATCGGGTGGTGTCATCAACATCATCACCAAAAAAGCGCGCAGCGAAGAGCTTGAGTTTGAATCGTATGTGGGCGGGACTTCTGGCTTTAACTCCAGCGAAGATTTTGACTACAAAGTGGCTCAGTCTGTCTCTGGTGGCAATGAAAAAGTTCAAGCACGCACCTCTGTGGTTTACACCGAAACACAAGGTTTCTTCGATGCCAGCGGTACCATTGTGACACCGGATATCTCACAAGGCTCACTGCAGTTTAACCAGACGGTCGATTTCTTAACCACGGTTAGCGTTGATGTATCTGAGACGCAAAAGCTGAACTTTCTAGCGCAATACTATGATAGCCAGCAAGACTCGCCATATGGCTTGTACATTGTCGGCAGAGACTTTGTGGATGTGCGCAAAGGCTTTGAATCTGACCGTGAACACGGCACCAAGCGCATGATGCTGAGCGCCTCTTATGCTGATGAACAATTTCTTGGCCAGCAGCTCATCGCAGAAGCCTCATACCGCAAAGAAGACCAAACTTACACGCCTTATTACCAATCTTCTGGCCAACAGATTACCGATGTGATCTCGCTAAAAGCGGCACTGGCGAAAAGCTTCGACAAGCTAAATATTGTCTATGGCATCGATGCCTACCAAGACAAGCTCGACAGCAACCAAGCGCTTTACGACTCTACCATCGCGAACAACTCTGGCAATTTGGTGAACAAAACTTACGCCCAAGTGGGCCGTTACCCAGGCGTGGAAGTAAGTTCGGTGGCGGCTTTTGCTCAAGTCGATTACGCCATCACCGACGATTGGCGCGTTGAAGGTGGTGTTCGCTATCAATACATGTTGAACAAGATCGATGACTTCGTGGGTTACAACCAACAGAAGAAGATCGCCGCAGGCAATGGCACCTCAGCCGATGCGGTACCCGGTGGAGAAACGGATTACAGCGTTGCGCTGTTCAACTTGGGGACGATCTACCACCTCAACCGCGACTCGCAAGTTTGGGCAAACTTCTCGCAAGGTTTTGATCTTGCCGATCCAGCCAAGTACTACGGTCAGGGGAATTACACGCTGGTTGGTGATCATTGGCAACTGAACGATAGCATCAATGTCAATCAATCAAAAATGTCAGGGATTAAGACCAACAGCGTCGAGTTGGGTTACCGCCTAGAGAGTGGCGATGTGAATCTGCAAACTGCGGCGTACTACTCGCAATCCGATAAGAACATTAAGTACAACAAGAGCACCTTGCTGATTGAAGAAATCGAAGACAAGAAACGAGTCTACGGTTTAGAAGCGATGCTCTCTTACTGGGTTCATGACAACATTCAGTTGGGTGCTTCTGGTCACTATGTGGTTTCTGAAGTGAAAGGGGACAAGGGCTGGGAAGATTACGATGCGGGTTACGCCAGCACGTCGAAAGCCAATGCTTGGGCAGGCTGGAGCGATGCCGACCTCAACATTAAACTGCAAAGCCAAACCATGTTTGACTACGAAGATGCCTCCAACAACAAGCTCAACGGCTACACCCTGTTTGATCTTGTGGGCAGCTATCAGCTTCCGGTCGGTAGCTTAGGTTTCGGCATTCAGAACCTGTTGGATAAAGAGTACACCACCGCTTGGGGTCAACGCGCGCAGCTGATTTACTCAGCGCACTATGAGTCCGCCGCTTACGACTACAAAGGCCGTGGCCGTACATACACGCTCAACTACCAAGTGAAGTTCTAAGACATGTCGGTTTTAGGTTTAAAGATGGAACCGCTCTCGATGGGCGGTTTTTTGTCTCCGCCGCCGCGAAATATCTGCAGGATTAACCTACCGAAACAGATTACGCTTAACTCAACGCTTGTTCAGAAATGCCAAGAACCTTGATGCTTCGACGTTGTTCAAAAATCCCTCTCCCCTCACAAAATTTACAGTGTAAAAAAGGGCACTGTTTCCAGTGCCCGACTAATACCAAATTAGGGGGAAGTATTAGTAAAGTGAAACGGTAATTACAGTTTACCTTCGCTGCCACACATGCGGATTTTATCCATCACCACGCGTTTCATCGCCGCTTTACCTGGGGTGATGTACTTTCTTGGATCATTTGCATCTGGGTGTTCGGCGAAGTGCCCTTTGACCGCATCAGCAAAAGCAATTTTCAGCTCAGTCGCCACATTCACTTTGCATACACCAAGCTCAATACAACGGCGAACCATCTCATCTGGCACACCAGAGGCACCGTGTAAAACCAATGGAATGTCGACCACCGAACGGATTTTTTCCAAACGGGCGAAGTCGAGTTTTGGCTCCGCTTTGTAGAGACCGTGTGCGGTGCCAATCGCCACTGCCAATGAATCAATGCCAGTGCGACGAACAAACTCGGCGGCAGAGGCAGGATCCGTCATCAACGCATCGGCGCTGTCGACAATCAAATCGTCTTCTTGGCCACCCAAGCGGCCCAACTCAGCTTCGACACTGGCGTCGAAACGGTTGCAGTACTGCACCACTGAGCGAACAATGTCGATGTTCTGGTCAAACGCATGGTGTGAACCATCAATCATCACCGAGCGAATGCCGTGCTCCACTTTGTTGCGGATGTCTTGCAAATCTTCATGGTGATCCAAATGCAGCACCAAAGGAATCGAATGCTTGTGCGCAGCTTCTTTACAAATGCTGATCAAGTAATCGGTACCCGCGTAATCGTAAGTCCCTGGTGTGCCAGCTAAAATCACCGGCGACCCCATTTCCGATGCGGTTTCGACCACCACTTGCACCGTTTCAAGGTTATGAATATTGAAGGCAGGAACCGCATAGCCACCAAGTTGCGCGCGTTTTAACATTTCGCGAGAAGAAATCAGATACATAAAGCCTCCTGACGAGGGGAAACCACGGCGTCAAACACCAGACGGCCATTCACCCACGTTTTATCAATTGAGAAATCGGAACCTAAAGCCACCATTGAAGCGCGTTTGCCGACTTCTAATGTGCCTAGTCGATGTTGAATGCCTAACGATTTGGCGGGCGTGTGTGACGCCATCAACCACGCTTGCTCAAACGGCAAATTGAGCCAGCGTTGAATATTTTTTACCCCTTCAATCAGGGTTAATGTGCTGCCCGCGAGACCACCATCTTGAGTCGTGACCACGCCTTGTTTCATCTCCACCTGATACTCACCCAAGGTGTATTGACCATCGGGCATGCCTGTAGCGCACATGGCATCGGTAATTAAGGTCATGCGTGAGCCACAGCAGCGGTGCGCGACTTCGATCGCTGCGGGATGCACATGATGACCATCGGCGATCATCTCGACATAGCACTCAGGGTGAAGTAACCCCGCCCCGACCACTCCGGGGTCGCGATGGTGTAAACCTCTCATGCCGTTGTAACAATGGACGATGCCCTTTGCACCCGCGTCCAGCGCGAGTTTGACCTGTTGATAGCTGGCGTCGGTATGGCCCAACATGACGCTAATGCCTTGGCTGGCTAAGTAGCGAATCGCCGCCGTAGCCCCCTCTTTTTCCGGCGCGAGTGCCACTTTAAACAGTTGGTTGTCGCTGTAGGAGATCCAGTTATCTAGCTCTTCCACCGCCAACTCACGGAACCATTGCGTTGGGTGTGCGCCTTTGTTCTTCTCGGTGAAATAAGGCCCTTCTAAATACGCACCGAGGATCTCGGCACCCTCAACGCCTTGCTGCTTGCTTTTCGCCACTTGCGCTAGTGCCGCGCGAATCTTGGCCACTGGCGCGGTGACTGTGGTGGCCACAAAAGCGGTGACACCTAAGCTGGCGAAGTATCGCGACATGGTGTTTAAACTGGCATGTGTTGCGTCCATCACATCGCACCCTTGACTGCCATGGACATGACTGTCGATCAAGCCGGGCATTAGGCTCACAGCACCTAAATCGGTCACTGTGCGATGTTGTTGCGGGTCATATGCCGCTATCGCGCTGATGTTGCCTTGCGAATCCACACTGAGCACGGCGTCTTGCAACCAGTGATCACCGTGTAGAATTCGCTGAGCGCGATAGTGTTGTTGTTCAGATGCCATCTTCTTCTACCACTGCACTCGGTTGTGTGGCGGCTTGTTGCGCTTTGAGCGCCATTTCCGCGGCTAAAGAGGTGATGCCACGATGACCACATTCCACCGCCATCTCACGAAACGCGGTTAAGGTCAGTTCGTCGCGCTCAAGCAACATTTCGGCGGCCATTTGCATGTTGGTGCCCGTCACGACTTCGATGTCATCGCGCTCTTGGCTCAGCAAGGAAGCGGTACGAAATGGTGTGCCGCCCAATAAATCGGTGAGAAAAACAATGCCATCACCGCTGTCGATTTCCTCAATCGCTTGGCGCATAGCCACTTCCAACTGAGGCGTGGTCATCTGCTCTGGGAAATCGAGGAATCGAAACTGCTCTTGCTCGCCAATCACTTGTGCAATGGCTTGAGCGATGCCAGAGGCAAACCCGCCGTGACCCGATAAAATTACCGCTATCATATTTGGTTCCTTCTTGGGGCTGGCGTACCAGCCCCGTTTTTACTGCGTTATCTTTCGTTGTTGTTGCGATGTATCCGCGCTTATAGGAAGCCCATAAAGCGGCCCACGACACCCAATGTCACCGTGATGGCAATCAGTTTGAGTGGGCTCCAACCACGTTTCACCAATGCGTACATTGCCAAGGTGTAAAGTAGTGGTAAGAAGGCCGGCATTAGCTTGTCGATCACATCGGCTTGCAGTTTCACCACTGCGTCACCGGCGGTAATTTCTGCGGTGGTAGAGAGGCGAACATAAGTGGCCACCAGCGCACCAATCACCGTCATACCGACCACGGAAGCGGCATGCCCCACCTTCTTGGTGTTGGCTTTGATCATCGGAATCGCCGCCACACCCATGCGGTAGGCGTAGTGCGCCAAACCGAAGCGCAAACCAAAATGCACCACGTTAAACAAGACGAAGAAGAACACCGCACCCATGATGGAGCCTTGTAGCGCAAGGTCCGCGCCGATACCGCCACAAATCGGCAGCAGGGTTAACCAGAACATCGCATCGCCGATCCCGCCCATTGGCGCACCCACGGCAATTTTGGTGCTCTGGATACTGTTGATGTTTTGTTTTGAACGCTCCATCGCCAGTACGATGCCCATCACGAAGGTGACGAGGAATGGGTGGGTGTTAAAGAAGCCCATGTGCCCTTGCATCGCTTTGGAGAGATCGGCCTTGTTGGTGTGAATTTTCTTCAACGCTGGCAACAAGCCGTAAAGCCAACCAGACGCTTGCATACGTTCAAAGTTGAACGAGGCTTGCAGTAGCAAAGAGCGCCACGCCATGCGGTTGATGTCTGCTTTCGTCAACTCAGCGCCAATCTCTTTGTTCTCATATTCGTCCGCCGCCACACCGGGAGCCGGTCTTACGTCTGGATTAACGTTGTCCAGATCCATTTGTTTGATTACGTTAGATTCCATCTTCAAGATCCTCAGCAGGGGCAGTCACAGGAGTCGGTTCTGATTTGCGCATAAAGTCGATAATCGCCATGGCCGTGGCCGCAGAAGCGATCGCCAAGATAGGCAGCTCAAGCCAAGCGGCAGCAACAAAACCTAAGATGAAGTAAGGGATGTAGGCATTCTTCATCATGATTTTCATCAGTACCGCAAAACCGATAGCGGGCATGATGCCACCTGCCACACCCAAGCCATCAATCAGCTCTTTTGGTAGGGCAGAAACCATGGTGCCTGCGTGTTCTGCACCAAGATAGATAGGTAGAAACGCGCACAGGAAGTAGAAGGTGCCAAGCACAGCAAGCGCGAAGTAGTTAACACGTTCAATGCCATCGGTGTCGGCGTTTTGTGCGTATTCGTCACACTTCGACATCACGGCCGACATCGCAGAGAAGAGCAACGTGATGCCCATTTGCACCGCAACGGCGAACGGTACCGCCACGCCAACAGCCACGTTCGGTTCCACTTTGGTGGTGATGGCAAAAGTGGTGCCCACAATCGTACCGATGATCACGTTTGGTGGCTGAGCACCCGCTAAAGGCGCCAAGCCCATCCAGATCAGTTCTAGCGTACCGCCCACCAAAATACCGGTTTGCAGATCACCCAAGATCAGACCAACGAGAGGACCCAAAACCACAGGTCGGTGGAAGTGAGTCAAGCCATTGAAGAGGTCAAGACCGGCCAAAAAGGCAAGTATGCCTAGCAACAATGCCTGTAAGAGTCCTATTTCCATGATAGATGTCCTTTTATCAGAGTAGAGTAAAGAGATCGGTCGCACTTTCTGTTGGGACGCCCTGAATAGAGCAGCGCACGCCTAGTGCTTTTAGTTGTTGAAAATCCGCCACGTCTTCGGCATCGACCGAAACCGTTTTAGAAATCTGTTTTTTACCGTCGGCGTAATGCATGTTGCCAACGTTGATGTTTTGGATCGGCACGCCTCCTTCCACCAACTGGCGAAAATCTTTCGGCGTACGGCACACCAACAAAATACGTTGGCGATCGGCCGCTTTGTGGATGGTGTCGATGGTTTTCTGCACCGTCCAAAAACGGATGGCAATGCCATCGGCTAACACCATCTCCATCAGGTTCTGTTGAATGGTGTCTTGAGCAACGTCATCGTTCACCACCACTACGATATTGGCATCAGCGAACCCGACCCATTGCACGCCGACTTGGCCGTGGACTAAACGTTCATCAATACGACTGAGTACGATATTTGGCATGTTCAATTTCCTTATAGATTCGAGGTGAATGGTTGTGGACGATTGGTGTGAAACGGGTAAATGGTGACCCCTTGAACCACGCGGTTCACTTCCCCTGTCGGGCATGGGTTGTCAGGGCCAAAGCCAAGCTGGAGCGATTTTTCAAACGCCAACATTTGGCAAAATAGGATGTATGGGAAACAGAGCCAGCGGTCGCCAAGGCCGATCTGCCCTAACTCGAAGACGTGTTCCTCACTCAACGGTTTTTCCGTTAAGGCCACGTGGCGCAGGGCTTGGTTGTCGCGGCGAATTTCGCGCAGCAGATCCAAGTCGTACTGGCGGGTGTAGTCATCACTGGACAGCAGTTGAACCACCAGCGCTTTGTCGTTAATGGTGAATTTTGGCCCATGGCGGAAACCCAGTGAGGAATCAAATGCGGTCATCACTTTGCCTGCGCTCAATTCGAGAGATTTGAGCGATGCTTCGCGCGCCAAACCCGCAAAACCGCCACTGCCAAGTACGATGAGCCTTTCATAAGGCAGCGTGGCCAGCTGTTTGACCGCTTCTGGCCATTGCGTCAATTTGCTTTCGCACAACGCCGCCGTGGCGAAAATGGCCTCTGCTGAGAATTCACCAAGCAGGGCGAACGTCGACATCAACATGCAGCTAAAGCTCGATGTCATGGCAAAGCTCTTGTCATTTGAGCCCTCAGGCATCAACACACACAACGCATTGCTGGCTTGCTGAGCATAGCGAGAGAGTGCGCCTTCGCCGTTGCAGGTCAAAAACAGGTGGTAAGCCTCGTCGACTAACTGATCAACCAGCTCAACGGCCGCCACGCTCTCTGGGCTGTTACCAGAGCGTGCATAAGACACTAGTAACGTCGGGCGAGTGGGATCCAAATATTGTTCAGGGTTGGAAACCAAATCCGTCGTTGGGATCGACGCCACTTGAAAACGCAGATCGGCTTGAATAAACGGCAGCGCCGCATCCCCGACGAACGCAGACGTGCCCGCGCCCGTCAAAATAATGCGTAGATCCTGGCGTGCCAGCAGCGGTGCAAGAAACGCTTCAATGCTTGGCGCTTGCTGCTGCAGAATCTCCGCCAATGCACGCCAAAGCGCGGGCTGATGGCTGATCTCTTGCGCGGTATGAATGCCGTTGTGCGCTTCAAGCCAAGTGGATGAATAGCCTAAAAAAGTCGTCATTAGATGGTCTCCTTGCATACCGCTGCATTGTGGTAACACGCGTCGGAATAGAGCTGCGTGACCTCCATAATTTTGTGAATGATGATGTCAGCGGGATGGTTACAAATCTGGTTCTGGGCAATCGCTCGTGCCTGCGCTGGCAAATATTGGCTCAGCAGCGTTGTTGGCAGAGGCTGGGAAATAAGGTGCGTAAACATCGCTTGTTGCGCCGCTTGCACAGCTGGGTGTGTCCAGTAGTAGCGAATGCGGTCGCTCAAGCTGTAATTGCAATCAAGAAACTGTTGATGGCCTTGGCTTTGATAATGAGAACGCCAATAGTTGGGCTGCTCATGCATTACTTGTTCAATGGTGTCACGTAGGTGTGAGGCTTGATGAACACCCAGCCACTCTTTTTCAGCGCGATCGAGCGCAAATAGCGCTTCACGCAACGCAAACGTTAATGCTGGGCCCACTTTCAAAATCGCAAAGTGATCACGAACAAGCTCATGATAAGCCACCGGATTTTGGTAATCGGTTGAGTGCGCTTCAAACACCAAATGCGGCTGAGTGTCGATAAGCTGGCTCAGGGCTTGTGCTTTATCACTTTGGTAGTGATGCACATGGTGGTGATCAAACTCCACCCCTGGCTGCACCACCAAACCAATCACGCGAGGCCACACGTAACCCAAGCCTAAATCACTGAACGCTTGGTGATGCGCGTCCAGCGTCGCCAAAGCTTGCCCTGGTTTGGTCACTTGCAACTCGTGTTCTTGCAGCGATTCCAACGCGCCGCCCGGGGTTGGCACTTCCGTCCCCACGACATACAAAGGCGCTTCGCCACCACGCGCTTGCCATGCTTGCTCAGCAACTAAACAGAGCTGCGCAGCGCGCTCGGCCATCACTTGCTCACTGAGGGGAATGGCATCGCCTTCACACGCCATGGAGCAATCGAGATGAATTTTGTTAAAACCCGCCATCACGTAATCGTGAATCAGTTGCGTGGAGTACTCCATCGCTTGTCTTGCAGGTAGATGCTGCCAACAGTTTGGGCCAAGGTGGTCTCCCCCCAGCACCAAACGCGTTTTCGGAAAATTCAAACGCTCCGCTAAGGTCATTACGTAGTCGGCAAACACTTGTGGTGTCATCCCGGTGTAGCCGCCAAACTGGTTTACTTGGTTTGAGGTTGCTTCAATCAGCACCAACTGACCATCACGCGCCGCTTGTTTTATCGCCGCTTCCAACACCAAAGGATGCGCGGAACACACCGAGTAAATTCCCTTCGCGTGGCCTTGTTTGTGTTGCTGAATTAAAGAAAGTAGCGTTTTCATGTTTGGTCCTAGTTCAACTTACGGTTTGGCGCCATTTGGTCGGCGAGAATCACTGCAACCCCCATCGCAAGAAGCGCTTCATGGGTGGCATGAGGAATGTGGCTGTCCGTCACCAACACATCGATTTGGTTGGCAGCGCGGATCATGCAAAAGCTTTTGCGGCCAAATTTGCTCGAGTCGGTCACCGCAATAACTTGTCTCGCCACATCGCACATCGCGCGGTTCACTTGCGCTTCGTGGTTGTCCGGCGTGGTAATGCCCGCTTGCAAATCAAAGCCATCCACGCCTAAAAACAATTTGTCGAACAGGTAAGTGCGGATCTGCTGCTCACCGTGATGCCCTGTCAGCGAGCATGAAGCACGGCGCAGACTGCCGCCAATGACGTGCAATTCCACATTGTCGTTGTGACTCAGTTGGTAGGCGGTGTTGAGGGCGTTGGTCATCACCACCAATTTTTTCTGGGTAAGGTGCTGAGGCATCAAAGCGATGGTGGAGCCGGAGTCCAAAATGATCGCCTCGCCATCCCCAATCAGTTGCGCGGCGGCATAAGCAATCATCTGTTTGATATCGCGATTGATTTGATCTTTGCGATAAAGCGGCTGGTCGAAAGCAAAGTTGGGATTGAGGTTGGCACCACCATAACAGCGGAAAACGCATCCCTCTTTTTCCAAGAGATTGAGATCATGACGAATGGTGACCGCCGACACATTAAACGCCAAAGCAAAATCGTCGACTTTGCCACTGCCGTGTTGTCGGATGTGAGACATAATTCGTTGTCTACGCTCTGCACTGGTCATCACTTACTCGCCTTTCGTTACCTTTCATTTGCCATCAGAAAGCTTTCGCTCTCTTTTCGTTGTTATTAAAACAGGGCTAAAAAATGAAAAGTGAAAGGGAGATCACAGTGGATAACCTTTCGTTTTCAAGTCAAAAAACCTTTCGATTCACACAAAGTGAAAGACTTTACTTTCACTCAAACGGCAGAAAAACCCACCAAACGTAAGGAAAATAAGAAAAACGGAGAAATGAAAGTGAAAGAGAGAGGGTTGGTCAAAATAGCAGCAGGATTTCACATCGCGACCTGCGTAAGATCACACTTTGTGAAATTGAGAGAAAAATAAACCTGCTTTACAGCAGGTCTACAAGGCGAACATCCACCCCCATTTCGGTGAGTTCTCGGTGGTAATCTTCGGGGATGCCACTGTCGGTGATCAGCATATCCAGTTGCTCTGGGCGAGCAATGAGACAAAAACTTTGCCGATCAAATTTGCTTGAATCGGTAACCGCAATAACCATTTGTGCAGCCTCAACCATTCTGCGGTTAATGCTGGCTTCGCCAGAATGCGGCGTTGTCACCCCCGCCAGTTTGTCAAAACCATCAACCCCTAAGAACAGTTTGTTGAAGCGAAATTGCCCCAGCAATGCCTCACCCGATTCGCCATGCAAGGAATAGGAGTTTTTGCGCATTAAACCGCCCGTGACAATCACTTCGATGTTGTCACGGTTAGCTAAGTGGTAGGCAATGTTGATGGCATTGGTCATCACTTTTAGGTGCTGTTTTTCCGTTAAATGGAAAGCGATTTGCTCCGTGGTTGAACCGGAATCCAAAATCAAGGTATCGCCATCTTCCACCAGAGAAGCGGCGTATTGGCCTAACAAGCTTTTGATGTCTTGATTGATCTGTTTTTTATCCTGAAGCGGCTTATCAAAGGCGAATTGGGCGTTGATCATCGCCCCACCATAGCAGCGCGTAACACAACCTTTTTTCTCTAAGATATTGAGATCATTACGAATCGTCACTTCAGAAACCTGATACTTCACCGCAAAGTCGTTCACCGAACCACTTTGATGTTGCTGAATATGTTTAAGAATCGCGTCGCGGCGCTCGTTGGATGTCATACGTTTCATTTGGCAATTTTGTAAATATGGCCGCAGTTTAGCAGTTGTTGGTCATGGTCAAAAGAATGCATACCATCTGGGTTTGCGTTCAGTCACTTTTTGCTGCACTTTGTATCACCAAACAATAAATGCCCTACGCACATCGGCAACCGCACCATGTAGAAACCCCTTTGGCGTGGCCAACAGCAGAGGCCACATTTTCTGTGAATTTTCCAAACTGTTTTTACGCACGCTTGGAACAGGTCAAGCAAGTAGCATTGAATCCACTCAAAAGTAAAAACGCCCACCGAAGTGAGCGTCTTTGATATTCGAGTGTGTTTGGCTTAGCCAATCATGCGTTCGCTGCTTGCAACAATTTCATTCAACGCAATGGTTTGAGCGCGTTTAAAGAAGTTAAAATCGGTCGCCGTTGCACTGGTGTAGGCACCCATGGTACGGCCAATCACCAAATCACCGTTGTTCAATTTTGGCAGCAGAATGTTTTCTGCAATCACATCCACGCTGTCGCACGTTGGGCCAGAAAGCACACTTGGGATCAGCTCGCCACCTTGTTTGATGGTGGTGAGCGGATAACGCGCATCGTCAAACATCAAGCCACTGAACGAGCCATAAATACCGTCATCCAAGTAGTACCAGATTTGCCCTTCACGCTCTGCTTGACCCATCACTGAAGCCACACTGGTCACCGCAGGTGCACAGATAAAGCGACCCGGTTCAGCCAAAACGTGGACCGTTTCTGGCAACAAGCTTAGCGCTTCATTAATTGGCGCGCAGAACTGATCAATCGGCATCACTTGCTGAGTGTAGTTCACAGGGAAGCCACCACCAATATCGAGTGTGCTCAACGCTGGTAAGCCGCGTTCAACCACCTGTTCCATCACATGACGACAAGTGTGGATCGCTTCAACATACTTGTTTGGGTTAGTGGTTTGTGAGCCCACATGGAACGACAAACCTTTGATGCGAATATTCCACTCTTTCGCCGTTTCGATGATCACTAATGCCTGCTCTGGTGAACAACCAAACTTCTTCGACAAATCGGCAAACGCTTCAGAGTTACGGAAGCTCAAACGCACCAGCAATTCCACTTCATCGCGATAAGCTTTGAATTTCTCTAGCTCATTCAAGTTATCCACCACAAACACGTTGCAGCCGTAAGCCAGTGCATCGCGGATGTCGGCATCACGCTTGATTGGGTGAGTATGGATAGTGAGTTCTGCTGGCACGCCTTCAGAGGCGACCAACTCAACTTCACCTGTTGTTGCAAGGTCAAAACTGGCGCCTTCCGCCAACAGAGTACGAACCACCACAGGGTGTGGCAGCGGTTTCAATGCGTAGTGCAGGGTCACATTTGGCAGAGCGTTTTTCAAAGCGCGGTACTGCTGACGAATCACATCGCAGTCCAATAACAATAGTGGCGCACCAAATTGCTCAACCGACGCTTCGATCAAATGGATTTCTTCTGCGCTTAGCACTGGTGAAGTTAGTGAATGAATATCAGAAATAGATTGTGAATGTGCCATAGCAAACCTCCAAAGTAATGGGGCACTTTTCATACATAAGAGATGAGTGGGTATGAAAAGTGGAGCGTCAATAAAAGCGCTGGTGCGCCGTCAAAGTCACTCTTGGATAGTTGCTCTATCGCCTTGCCACATAAACAGCTGTGATGTACTCGGATTGGCTATCATCAAGAAGCGATGCGATAGTAAGGTCATAATTTACTCAGCGCAATAAAAAATGCCCTGAGAAAGGTAACAATTTTTTGTTGTCAGGATTACATCTTGCAATGGATAAATATTTATATAATTTGCTTATATATTTAATTTGGCGTGTTTAGAGGAATTGAAGTGGCCCACCAACTTTAGAAATAGGTTTTGTGCTCACCGAACATCACTTGAGCCAAACGGGTGAATCGGTAAAAATCAGTGTTTGGTCGATGCACAAGATGGGCACCTAACGAGATGACAATGGATCTAAACTTACTGAAAACCTTTGATGTGGTGATGAAAACGCGCAGCGTAAACGAAGCGGCAGAGACGCTTGGCATTACCGCACCAGCGGTCAGCCACGCCCTGAATCGCTTGCGCGAGCAGTACCAAGATCCGCTCTTTATTCGCCAAGGTAGGGGCATTACGCCA
The DNA here is from genome assembly GCF_002224265.1 of Vibrio vulnificus NBRC 15645 = ATCC 27562. Classification (NCBI taxonomy): domain Bacteria; kingdom Pseudomonadati; phylum Pseudomonadota; class Gammaproteobacteria; order Vibrionales; family Vibrionaceae; genus Vibrio; species Vibrio vulnificus. The sequence goes on along the minus strand of NZ_CP012882.1, from coordinate 594,820 downwards.
ACGAATTTTGCTATTGAGCTGCATGCTGAAATCCAAGAGCCACTTAGCCTGCTGCTTAACGGCGCGAAATCCCGTCAGCAGTTTAATCCTGACACCAGCCATCGCACTTTTCGTCTCTCCAGTCATAAAGACATCGATTTAATGCTGCTGCCTCCCTTGATCGATCACCTCACGCAGCACGCTCCAAACGTCAAGCTCTGTACCGATGTCGAACATTTAGACGAGCGCGATCGCCAAGCGGATTTGCGTACCCGCAAAGTGGACATGATTCTCGCCACAGTGCCGTTTGATGAACACGGGTATCACAACGAGTTGTTGTTCGAACTGCCTTTGGTGATGGTGTGCCGACAAGATCATCCACGCATTCAAAACGCCATCACTCATCAACAGTTTTTTGCCGAGCAGCACTTATTGTGGGAAACCAAAAGGCAAAACCAAGACATCGTGGACTCACTGGCGCTGGAGCCACAACCACAGAGAAACATCGCCTATAAAACGGGTTCCAGCTGCAACGCCATCATGATGGCAGCACAAACCGATTGGATCTGCGTTACTGGCCAATGGCATGCCGATTTGATGGCCAAAGCGCACCAACTGCAGGTAATGCCGCTGCCCTTTAAGCTAAATAAGTTGCCTATCTACATGACATGGCACCATAGCCAACAACAAGATTCGGGACATCAATGGCTTAAGAGCGCCCTGATGCAAGTAACCGCGACATTTCGTGAACGAAACTGAAGGCTAAAGCCAAAATGGATTAAATAAAACTAAATTTACTTTTCAGGTTTAGTCTATCGATTGTTTAATCCGCACTCATTAATCTCTCCTTAACGACGGTCGCTCAACGCGCCGCTATAAGAGAGAGATAAACAATGAAACTTCAAAAATCGATTGTATCGCTAGCGATTATCGCCACTCTATCCCCAGCGCTGACGTTCGCAGCCCCAACCAGCAGTGAGCCTAAACAAGCGTCTTCATTCACCATCGAGAAAAATAACCAACTCAAAAGCTACCTCGACTTCGCCAATCAAAGTGATTTTGAAGATGCCTCGCGCGGCTACATTGCCACGTGGCCAGAAAAAACCATCAAAGACGCCAAAGGCAATGTGATTTGGGACTTCAGCAAATACGACTTTGTTGAACAAGAGAAGAACATTCAAACCGTCAACCCTTCACTGCTGCGCCAAGCAAAACTGAACAACATCGATGGCTTGTTTAAAGTGAAAGAGGGCATTTACCAAGTGCGCGGTTTTGATCTCTCGGTGATGACCTTTATCCGTGGTGACAAAGGTTGGGTCGTGATCGACCCACTCATTTCACCAGAAACCGCAGCGGCTGGCCTGAAATTGCTGCGTGACAAAGTGGAAGATGCGCCAGTAACCGGTGTGATTTTCACCCACTCACACGTTGACCACTTTGGTGGCATCCTTGGCATCACCAGCCAAGAAGATATTGATGCTGGTAAAGTCGATATTCTTGCACCAGAGGGCTTCTTCTCTCACTCGATTGCCGAGAACTTAATGGCAGGCAACACCATGTCGCGTCGCGCTTCTTACATGTATGGCAACTTGCTTGAAGCGAGTAGCCAAGGGCAAGTGGACGGCGGTTTGGGTAAAACCACCTCATCCGGTGCGCCAGGCATCGTGAAACCAACGCACATTGCCAATATCACCGGGCAAAAAATGGCGGTCGATGGCGTGGAGCTGGAAGTGATCATGGCGCAAGAATCCGAAGCTCCCTCGGAATTTATGTTCTACTTCCCACAATACAAAACCATGATGGCGGCGGAAGTGATGACGCACACTATCCACAACATCTCGACACTGCGTGGGGCGAAAACGCGTGATGCTTCTTCTTGGGCTGAGTACGTTGACCAAGCGCTAAAAACCTACGGTGATAAGGCCGATACCATGATCGCCTCTCACCACTGGCCAACCTTTGGCAAAGAGAAGATCCAAACTCAGCTTGAGAAAACCCGCGACATGTACAAGTTTGTCCATGACCAAACTCTGCGTCTTGCCAATAAAGGCTATACGCCAAATGAGATTTCAGCAGAAATTACCCTGCCAGATTCGCTGGGCAAAGAGTGGTACAACCGCGGTTACTACGGCACGGTCTCGCACAATGCTCGCGCGACGTACGACTTCTACTTTGGTGCATGGTGGGATGGCAACCCAGCGAACTTGAACCCGCTGACACCAAGTGAACAAGGCGCAAAATACGTTGAAGCGATGGGCGGGGAAGAGAAAGTGATAGAACTGGCTGAGCAAGCAGTGAAAAACGGTGAATACCGCTGGGCGGTGACACTGCTTAACAACGTGACCTTCTCCAACCCAGACAATATGGACGCACGCTACTTAGAAGCGGACGCGATGGAGCAGTTGGGTTATCAGGCAGAATCTGGCCCTTGGCGTAACTACTATCTTGGTGGCGCGAAAGAGCTGCGCCAAGGCATCAAACCAGTCGCAACGCCAGACACGGCCGCGATTGCCAAGAACATGCCGTTTGATCAGTTCATGAAGTACCTCGGCGTGACGGTAAAACCTGACGCGGCGAATGGCCTCAATATCAAAGTGAACATCAATGTCAAAGGTGATGGTCAATACTCGATGGAACTGAGCAATTCGGTATTGAAATCCTACTCTGGCACGCAGTTCGAAAAGGCCGATTTAACCATCACCTTAACCCGCCAAGCGTTTGAGAAAATGCTGACCAAGCAAGCGACACTGCAAGATCAGGTCAAAGCAGGCTCATTCAAGGTCTCTGACCAGGCACAGTTCCAAACGCTGATGTCGGTCTTTGATAAGTTCGACATGTGGTTCGGTGTGGTAACACCATAAAGGTATCCCCACCCTACCGACAAAGCCCGCGAGTCACATCGTGGGCTTTTTTGTTGTTCTTAGTCATCCTTCGGCAAGGAGTCTCACCACGGATTTACAGCTTGCTCATGTTGATCTTTTTTCCAAGATACACAACGTCTACATCGGCATAGCCCAGTCGAACGGCTTCAAACTGTTGGCTCATCTTCAGGGCATGCTCTGCATCTTGTGCTAAGACGGCCACCAAGTAGGTCGGACGAATCACGTCCGTGTTTATCGCTTGCGTATTAATATAAGACGACGTCACCGTACCCACTTGATTGAATGTTATTACACGCTGGAGATCGATACCCAAAACTCTGTCTATTTCCAACGGCTCAATCCCTTCCTTCCAAGTGAAAGTCAAACCATAATTATTGTGCTCTGGCGTATTGTCTAACCACTTCGCCCCTAACAGTTGGATAGCATTAATTTTCACTAGCTCTTGTTCAAAGAAAGGTAACGTCGCCAATTCATCACGCACAGCCTGTTCGCTCTCACCTTGCATAACAAATTGCAGTATCTGAACTTTTTGTTCGCCAATTGCTGAATCACGTACAAACATATCTTTTATTTTTCCCTCTTCAATGAAACGGCTAAACGCAGCTCGTTGTTCCGGAAATTGGGATAGAACTTGTGAGAAATCTTGCGTATTCCATTTGAGTTCAACGCCATAATCATACGCGTAAGCGCTGTTTAATCCTGCCAATAGCATGGTGGTTAGCAAAACAAATTTAGTGATAATTTTCATAACTTTACTCTCTATTTTATATTGTTATTACCAACGCGAACGATACGTTCGGTGGCAGCTTTGACATGTTGCTTGCGCCGTTTTTAGTCCTTTTTCGGCCAAGTCAACATCGTGGCTCTGGCTGGCTTTCAGCACGATGGCATAACCTTCGCGCATCTCAGAGAGCAGCTGTTCAAACTTCCCTGGATTACGCCAAATGCTCTCTTTTGCCTTACTGCCTTGATGACTATTCGCCACAAAAGTGGCTGGCAACAACTCGCTGTTAGCCACCAAACGCTCGCTCACTGCCAATAATCCTTGCCAATCGACATCTCGCTCATTGAGTTGTCTTTTGGCCGCTTTGGTGTCGTTTTCGATCGTTTTGAAAGCCTGTTGTCTCATTTCGATAGATGATTCCACATCTCCAACACTGCTTTGCTCGGCACTGACGGTGACAGCGGTCAGTGTCAGAGTGAGTGCAATACCAACGGTTTTTTTCACATTTTTAAAACTCACGTTCTTCTCCTTGATGATCCTCAATACATTCGATGAAACTTAATTTACACAACAACTGTTGCATGCGCAACAGTTGTTGTGTAAATTAACGTCAATATCAATCACAGCGGAAATCAACACGATGAAAAAAGTTACAGTTTGGGATCTTGGAACACGCCTATACCATTGGCTTCAAGCGGCCATTTTCATTGGACTTATGGCCACAGGAACTCGCGGAGAAGGACCTCATCTTCAACTTGGGCTAATTCTCTTTACGCTGTTGCTGTGGCGAATCTGCTGGGGATTTGTGGGCAGTGATACCAGCCGATTCAGTCATTTTGTTACCCGTCCACGCAAGGTAATTCTCTATTTGCTTGGCAAACACGAAAGTACCATTGGCCATAACCCACTGGGCGCGTTGATGGTGATCTCTTTGCTTTCAATACTGATGATTCAATGCCTGACAGGAATGATCATGAGTGGCCTAATCGATGGGTTTACGGTAATTGGACTTACTCTGCCAGAAAACATTTACGACATAGCAGCGCTGATTCATCACCAATTAGCAAACCTTTTGCCTCTGCTCATTGCTGTGCATGTGGCAGCCATCATGGTGTACAAGCTAATGGGGAAACCGATGTTACTGGTGATGCTGACTGGGAAGCAGCACTCTGACACGACCTCTCAACCCGTTTTGTCGAGCAACTTCAAAGCCATACTAGTGCTTATCAGTGCAATATTAGTTACCATGGCAATAGTTGCTACTTCAATGGTGTCATCATGAATCAAGAATTTAATCGCCAGTCCAGTTTTGGTTGGCTTATCAATGTCATCGCCAATCACGCGACAAAAGAGTTCGATAAACGTCTAAAAGAGCATGGGCTCACTGTGGCTCTATGGCCAACATTGATGTGTTTGTGGGAAAAAGAAGGCGTGACTCAGCGCGAAATTGCGCAAATGTCCAAAGTGGAAAGCTCCACAACCACCCGCACTCTCGACAAACTGGAAGCGCTTGGATTAGTCGAACGCCAACCCGATCCAGAGAGTCGCCGCTCATTTCGCATTTTTCTCACTGACAAAGGAAAAGCATTAAAGAGTGAAGTGATCCATCTGCCCGTTGAGGTGAATGAGTCCTTGTTATCAACGTTAGCTGATAGCGAACAGGAAGCTCTACTGAGTGCGCTACAGAAATTGGTTGATGGCATTTAACGTCTGGCCAACACCACGCAAACAGCCCGCTATAATGCGGGCTGAAGTGAATAGGTACAGTGGCTAATACACATTTATCATGCATTACACCATTCCCTTGACCGTCATCATCAAGAAACCACAAAAAGCGGCATTGTTGATCGCCAAGCTTGGGTCGACACAATCCCTCATCGCTAATATTTGCTCACGATAGCGGCAATAGAACGCATAGCTTGGATCCGGTTTGTAGATCAAATCTGGCAGCTCAAAGAAGCCGATCACGCCTTTCGCTGTAGTCGGTTTGACAAACACTTCATCCATCGGGGCATAGTAGTTGGGCAAGATCGTCATCAGTGACCACTTTGCTAGCTGCGCGGGTTTGAGCAAAGAGTGCATCATATTAAAGCCATACTCCTTATCACCATGCAGCATATCTTTCAGCGCATAGGCATAGCTTTCTCGCTCGTCATGGCTCATTCCCTTAACCCAATCACGGAGTTTAGGTTTTTCAAAAACCGACACCATGGAGGAGCGAGTGATGGTTTTCACCATATTCTCGGCCACTAACTGAGGCTGACTGAACGCTTCTGGCGCAAAGAACGCTTGCGCCTGCTGGACACGCTGTGGCATTTGGTGCTTCTTGCCGATTTTCACCATTTCGGGATGCTCAAACCCGCCCGGATAGTGAAGAAGAAACGCCTCCTCGGCGGCTTTCAAACGCTGCATATTCATCATTGTTCCTTTTTATCGCGTTAGTAACTAGATTACCGATCACCAAAATTGCGGATCGCAAAACGCCGCCACACACGTCACAGGCCCTTTTAAAACGGGCAGTGCTTCACCTGTTAGCGACTGTGCTTGCCAGCCGTGGGGAAATTGCAACGAGTACGGCGCAGCAATGGTTTGGGTATCGACGGGAACAAAACCAGCCTTGTGATAAAAATTCGGATCCCCATACGTGACGGCAACTTCAACGCCTTGCGCTTTGATCTCCTGCAAGCCGAAAGCAATTAACGCTTGTCCAATTCCTTGACCATGATAGGAAGTGGCCACCGCAACTGGAGCCATCACAAACACGGGCGTACCACAGGGGTAATGCAAGCGAGTAAACAAAATCGCGCCCACAACCGCTTCACCCTCCGCTGCGATATAGATAAAAAGATCGTCATTGTGCGTTTGCTCGATCAAATCCGACGCCAGTTGCCCAATCAACTGCCCTTCAACTTCACCTTCCGAATCGGTAAAGGTTTGGCAAAAAAGTGTTTTTATCGCTTCAATCGCGCTCTTATCTGCTAAGGTATAGTGCATCGGGGGATCCTGTGTCACAACAAACGTGCCGTCATTATAGCGGATTTCCCATCCCAAATTGGGACGCTGCACACCATACTGACAGAGATTGTCAGTGGGTTGTGACACCCTCAGCCCTCAATCACCTACTGGAGAAAATCGATGTCCAACATTGTCTACATTGCCACCAGCTTAGATGGCTATATCGCAGGACCAAACAACGATATGGACTGGCTGCATCAAGTACCCAATCCAGATGGTTCGGACTTTGGCTTTGCCGATTTTATGGCCAATATTGATGCGTTGGTGATGGGCAGAAACACCTTTGAAATGGTGCTCAGTTTTGGCGTGGAATGGCCTTACAATAAGCCAGTTTTTGTGCTGAGTAATACCTTGAAAAGTGTGCCAGAAGGCTATCAAGACAAAGTATTTTTGGTGCAAGGGGCGTTGCCAACAGTGGTTGAACAGTTACATCAACAGGGCTATCAACGCCTTTATATCGATGGCGGAAAAACGGTGCAAAGCTTTTTGGCCGAGGATTTGATTGATGAGATGATCATCACCACCATTCCTGTACTGTTAGGTGCTGGCATTCCACTGTTTGGCAGCTTACCAAAAACGTTGAATTTTAAGCATATTCATGCGCAGCGCTTAGCGGATCACATGGTGAAAAATCACTATGTGAGAGTGCGTTAATTGAAGCGTAGTCAGGGCTAAGTTAGCCCTGATAAACGTTGGGTTGCCAAATCTGCATAAAATTCTCGACTGGTTCAATCGGTGTAAAGCCGAACTGCTTATACAACCCATGAGCATCCCGCGTTGCGAGGATCATTCGCCTTAATCCTTGCAACTCTGGATGAGCAATGATCTTTTCCATCAACCACTTACTCAATCCTTGCCCTCGGTGCTGCGGCAAAATAAACACGTCCGCCAAATAGGCAAAGGTCGCTTTATCGGTGATCAAACGCGCAAATCCCACTAGCTCTCCATTGTCTTGCAACACGGCAAAGCAAAAGGCATTGTCGATCGCTTTGTGCATCGTAGCTTGGGGGATCCCTTTCGCCCAATAACTCTTTGAAATGAAGTCAAAAATCACCGAAAAATCCATCTCAGATTGATCCGTGGTTACTCGATATCCTTGCATTTTTGCTCCTCCCTGAGCGTCATTACCATCACGCGTTACAGAATCGTCTCTTCAAGCGCTTCTTGATATTCACTTGCTTTGGCGATCTCTTTCTCGTTCATTTTTCCTTTCACTTCTTTGATCGCCTTTTCAGCTTCATCATAACCATTGTCATAAGCGATGTTGTACCAAGCCAGTGCTTTGACATAATTACGCTCCACACCACGCCCTTTAAAGTGGAAAGAACCAATCATAAACTGGCTGTGCTCCTCACCCCATTCCGCAGCATATTGGAAATACTCCAGCGCTTTTTTGTAGTCTGCCGATTTGATTCCACAAATTCGCATGTAACTAGGCTCGGAGTAGATTTTACCCATGATCTGATAGGCCTTTGATTCGTCATCAAGTTCAATGGCGTGCTCAAATAGCGTAATGGCTTTTTGGCAGTCACGCGCCACACCTTCACCTTGCAAGTAACTGACGCCAAGATTAAAAGTCGCCAATGCATGTCCCTTTTCAGCGGCGCTCGCGAACCAATGGTTCGCCTGCTCAAAATCTTGCTTAATGCCTAAGCCGTCATTGTATGAAAAAGCCAGTTGGAACATCGCATCTTCATCGCCTTTCTGCGCGGATGCGAGGTAGTATTCGTTGCCTTTTTTCTGATCTTGTTCAACACCTTCACCATCAAAGTACATCACACCCAAGTAGTAAAGCGCGATGGCATCGCCTTTCTCGGCCAGTTTTTGATAGAGCGGTAGAGCCTGTTGATATTCTTCCTCATGGTAATGGTGCTCCGCCAAAGCACTCAGTGCCTCTAGGTTATCGAGATCGGCGGACTGCTTGAGATAGAGCAACCCTTGATCAACGTTTTCTTGCATCATCGATTCATCGATGAGGATTTCAGACGCTTTGAAAAGCAGTTGTGCATCTTTAGACGTTTCTGCTTGCTTTAACACCGCTAACGTTTCTTCGTCAAAATCTTCGTAAGTAAGATCATACGCGTGAGAAACACTGGAAAGAAGAAGGGGAAGCGCAGCCAACCACGCGGTACAACGACGTGTCATAGTTAATAAGTCCATTATGATTGTATTAAGAACTCGCATTGTAGCGGTTTGGTGAATACCAAACCGAGCACTTATTCCTACGGTTGCTTAGGACGTGACATTCTGCACACTTTATCGTCAACCTGCGTACAAGAGAACGTGAAAGAAATCGAGGCGATGTGCGGTCTGATTGAAAGAATAAACAAAGGAGGCGTTATGCTGACATGGCAAGATATCATCACCTTCACCCACCAAGGAAATCCTCAGCCTGATACCGTCGTGAGAAAAAGCGATGCGCAGTGGCGTGAACAACTTGGCGAAGCGCAGTACTACGTGATGAGGCAACATGGTACTGAGCGTCCTTTTTCTAACCAAATGTGCGAACTGTTTGAACCGGGTTTGTACCACTGTGCAGGTTGCCAAAACCTGCTGTTTGATTCGGGCAGCAAGTTCGATTCAAGAACCGGTTGGCCATCGTTCGCTCAGCCGATGAAAAGCAATGCGATTTCCTACCATCTGGATGACACCTTGGCCAGGCCAAGAATCGAGGTACGCTGCAACCAATGTGAATCGCACCTTGGACACGTATTTCCCGATGGGCCGGCACCATCAGGGCTTCGCTATTGTGTGAATGCCGTTTCAATTGAAAAAGTAAATCAGGAGGCATCATGACCACGCAACTTGCGACCTTTGGCGGTGGCTGCTTTTGGTGTACCGAGGCGATGTTTTCTCAGCTCAAAGGCGTACTGGATGTGAAAAGTGGCTACAGTGGTGGCCATGTTAAACACCCTTGTTACCGCGAAGTGTGCAGTGGAAAAACGGGCCACGCCGAAGTGATTCAAGTGAGTTTCGACCCTGAAATAATCCGCTATGAAGCGCTGTTGCTGGTTCATCTCACCACACACAACCCCACCACGCTCAATCGCCAAGGGGCGGATCGCGGCACGCAATATCGCAGCATCATTTTGGCGCATGATGAGGAGCAAAAACGTATCGCACAGCAAGTGATTGCTGAGGTCGCGCCTTATTTTGATCAGCCAATCGTGACAGAGGTGGTGGATTTCGAACAGTTTTACCAAGCAGAAACTCACCATCAAAATTACTACAGCGATAACCCTGAAAAGCAATACTGCGCGGTGGTGATTGAACCGAAGTTACGCCGCTTGAGAGAACGCTATGCCGATCTCCTCGGCTAGTTTCCGTGTTGCAAGCCGCCTTTGTGCCTAGCGCAAGGCGGCTTTTTCCTTCGTGCAAACTTGCCCAGCCACGTTCCGCAAGCAGAGAGCTTGAACAGAGCGCTGGCTCTGTCTACAATGGCGCACTTTTTAGCGATTTCAGGTTAAAGAACATGAACGATACAACTGCAAAACCAGCACTTCCAGACCGTCTATCGGGCAACGCACGTAGCCCATTCTTCGTAAAAGAGTGCTTTGATCACCAAATCGGTATCCGTTTTAACGGCAAAGAGCGTAACGACGTTGAAGAATACTGTGTTAGCGAAGGTTGGATCAAAATCGCTTCTCCAAAAGCGAAAGACCGCTACGGCAACCCAATGCTGATCCAACTGAAAGGCACGGTTGAAGCGTACTACGTGTAAGCTATACGTTTAAAGCGAACGCCTCAGTTCCAATGCAAAAGCCCAAGTGGAGAGACTTCTCAACTTGGGCTTTTCTATTTGTGGTTCAAAAACAACTTGTCGATCCAAAATAACGTCTGCCGCTGCGGGCGAATCAAGGTTCACGCCAGCCATTGCCAATGTTAGAATTCACTACTATTTCATTTGGTAATAAAAGGAACTGTGATGAACCCGATTCTAGCAATGTTGAAAGAGAACAATATCAGCGACGAACAAATCAACGAGCTATTTCAAATCCTAACGCAGAACCCACTGGCCGCCATGGCGACCATCGCACAACTCGGCTTACCTCAAGAGCAACTGCAAATGCTGATGGCACAAGTGATGCAAAACCCGGCATTGATTAAAGAAGCCGTGGAAGAACTTGGGCTCGATTTCTCTAAAGTGGAAGAGGCGAAAGCGAAACTGCAACAGCCTCAATAGACCCCCACTGTTAGACCATCACTGTTCAGGCTGCTGAGTAATAGAAAGCGGCCTGAAACAGCCGCTTTGTGCCTTACCCCAGAGTCGATGTTATTCCGAAAGGCTCTCTTCTCCTTCAACCGTAACGACAGCGGATTCTGTCACACTGACGCTTGATGTCGCCAATGGCGTCGCCGCGGAACATTGACATTCCTGACCTTTGGCTTTGCTGTTTTTATGGGGTGCATACCAATCTTTCAGCCCGTTTTCTAAGCGCGTTGCCGCCGCTTTCGGAGCCATCTTACCGAGCAGCACTGCCTGGCTCACTTCCGCCAATTCATCTCCTAACTTAGGCTGACCACGCGACAGAATTTGCGTAGCCACACGTATGGTGGAATCACATTGGTCACGCCACTCCATCATTTCGCGCGCCGCAGGATTACTCACCTCAAAGAAGTGGTTTGATAGCGAGAAAAAGCCCGGCAAAGAGTTGGTATAAAGCTCTGCAAACTGTGACGTCGTCAGCCATTGCAAAAAGGCCATCGCCGCTTGCGGATTTTTACTGGCCGGATTCATCCCCATGCCGATGTCGGTATGGTCAGTGAAAAAACAGCCATCACCCTGATTGGCGACCGGTGGCGGCATCACACCAAAGTCGAGTTTGTCGGTAAAAGGGGCGATCTCCCACGAACCTGCAACATAAAACGCCGCCTTGCCAGAGGTGAACAGATCATTGGTTGCACCATAATCTCGTTTTTCCCCACCCGTACCTAAGTAGCGACGCCAACGCGCCAGCTCTTCAAATACCTGCACGTACTGCCCATCATCTAAACGTTCTTGGCCATTAATCAGCGCCAAGCGGCCATCTTCGCCTTTCCAGTAGTTCGGCCCGATGTTTTGAAAACCCAATTCGGACGAAACCCAACTCTCGCTGCCACTCATCGCCAAAGGTACATAGCGCCCATCGGCTTTCACTGTATCGAGGACAGAGAAAAATTGGTCACGCGTTTTTGGCACACTCAAACCAAGCTGATTGAAAATCTGCTTGTTGTAGAAGAAACCGTGAATCACCGATGCCATTGGCACACAAAAAGTTTGCGCGCCGGAATCGGTTTGCCAAGGTGCTTGCGCAAAGCTTGGGAAGTTTTCCATCCCCGCCATTTCGGTAATCTCGGCCAGATGCCCCGCTTTAAAAAGCGCGAGAGAATCATCAAACGGGCGACAAGTAATTAAATCCCCCGCTTTGCCCGCTTTGAGGTTTTCCCACAATGTCGGCATGTAGTTGACGTTTTTCACCGGACGAAAAATAACTTTGATGCCCGGATGCGAGGCTTCAAACGCTGGAATAATTTTCTGCTCCCACAGCGCTTTGTCGTCCGCTCGCCAACTTTCAATCACCAACTCACTCGCCATGACTTGACTACACACTAGGAGACCCAGCGCTCCAATCCACTTGTTGATCATACGCCCTCCTAAACCTTGAAATGTGCGATCAGTTGTTGCTGTTTGGCCGCTAAATCTGCCAACACTTCACTGCTGCTGGCCGATTCTCTCGCTTCACGCTCTGTCTCGTGCGCCACTTCTGAAATGCCCGTCACGTGGTGTGCAACGCTCTGGCTCACAATGATCTGCTCTTGCGCGGCATGCGCCACTTGATCGGCCATCTCTTTGATCGCACTCATTCGCTCGGCGATCGATTGCAGCGCCGTATCCATCTCTCGCGTTTGCTCCACACAAGTTCGCGTTTGATCTTGGCTTCGCCCCATCACCTCAACCACTTCCTTACTGGACTGTTGAAGGTTCTCAATCATTTTCTGGATCTCTTCGGTTGAGGTCTGCGTGCGTGTCGCGAGGGCGCGAACTTCATCAGCCACCACCGCAAAACCGCGTCCTGCATCCCCTGCGCGCGCCGCTTCTATCGCCGCGTTAAGTGCCAGCAAGTTGGTTTGTTCGGCGATACCACGAATCACATCCAAAATGCTGCCAATGTTGTTACTGAACTCACCTAACTTGTGCGTAATACCCACCGCAGATTCCATGTCATGAGCCAATTGCTCGGTGATTTTGCGCGTGTTGGCCACTTTCTGACGGCCACTTTTCGCTTCCGCATCGGCGCGATCCACTTCATCCTTCGCCCCATCGGTGGAGCGGGCCACCTCCGTTGCGCTCACCTCTAGCTCGGTAATCGCCGCAGCCACTTGATCTGTCTGGCTTTTCTGCTCTTGAACTCGAGCCATGGCACGCTCACTGATTTCCGCCGAGCGGCTCGCTTCATCCACTAAATGACGAGAACCCGCGGTAATTTGCGACAGCAACTCACCTGTTTTGTCCGCCAACATGTCGATGGAGCGTGAAAGCTCACCAAACTCACAACCCGTTTGATAATTGATGCGCCGCGTCATGTCCCCTTTGGCCATGTAGGCGAGTTCTTTGTTGATCTTCTGTAGTGGGTTTTTGATGCTCATTGCGGTGGTATAGCCGATGATCAAGGCCACGGCGGCGGAAATCGCCGAGACCGCCATGATCCAGAAGTTCGCGCTGCTCACCGCTTCATCCGCCACCATTCGGCTTCGCTCCGCAATGGTGCCCGCCGCTCTCGCCATCTCATCCAGTTTTGCCAAGCTATTGGAAAGGCTGTTATCCACTTGCTGGTTTTGAATCACGAGATCATTTTCCAGTTGCTGAGCTCGGCGCATGGTTTCAAGCAGACCTTGCTTACCCAGCGCCAGCTCTTGTAAGCGATTGAGGTTGGCTACATAACGCGCTTTGACATCTTCTGGCACTAACACGCGCTCAAGGCGTTTGCGCGCCATTTCAATATCTTTACTCAGTACCTTTTCCAGCTCATTGAGATCCGTCTTGGCGTCGGCACGGCGGATGTTTTTTAGATCCCGCGCAATCCCAGAGGTGATCAGCTCCGCTTTATTGCGCATGGATCGCTGGCTAGAGCTCTGTTGCAAAAGCAAATCTGCAGCCCATTGATAGGTATCTTCAAGACGAATAAAGGCAATTTCGAGCTCACGACGTTTGACTAAGGTATCCACCCACTCGCCATGTTTCGCCAGTACCTTATCCGAATCGGCGTAAAACTGATTGGTTGCCTGCAACACTTGCTGGAACTGTGCTTGGCTCTCTGATGCTGAGGTGAACTGATTCATCTCTTGGCTTAACTCACGAAAGCGTGCTTGCTGCGCTTTAAAACGGCTAGAAAACTGTGGTAACTCTGCTGCCTCCTCGCTGGCTCGATACTCCAACACCCAGCGGTTACTCTCTTGCAGTGCTTCCTTCAACCCCGCGACCGCCACCACCAAGGGTGTCGCGCGATCAGACACTTCAGACAAACCGTCATTAATCCCTTGAATTTTAAGGGTACTGATAACCCCCAACAGGATGAGCAAAAGGAGCATTAACACGAATCCAGCGGTGATCCGCTGCACGATAGATAAGCTCATGAACATATCCTTACTGATGCATGAAAAGATAAATTAAACATAGTTGTGATTTGCCAAACCGGTGGGAAGAAGATCAAGATTTGTGATGTTTGAGAGTGTTGGTATGAGAAGGGTTATTACAACGAAAGCTGACACGGTAAGAGAAGGACGTGGACTAGCTCTTCAGATGATTTGTTTATTTTATACTGACAATGATCAACACGCTTCATGATCAGACGATAGCCATCATTGCTCAACAAGAAAGCAAGTTATGCAATTTTATGCTGACGAAAAATCCGCCTCTTCAAAAAACATCATTCGTAGACAATAAAAAAGCGAAGCGAATTTCCTCTCGTATTTTAGTTATTAAATTCACGTTCATAACATCATTCAACGTTAGCTTTTTCTAATTTTCAAACCTGAGAAAAATACAGATATATACGCCCGTTCAATCATATTTATCTTGCTGATGATAACCATTCGCATAATAATCATAAGGTCATGTTTTAATGACATTTTTTAAGTGAGATTAATAAAGAAAATGAAAAAATATTTAAGCTTGTTAATGGCAATAACATTGTCAATCGCATTATCGGGCTGTAATGGTTCTTCTGATTCTTCATCAGAGTTAGCAGAAAGTTACGATGGTGTTTATAAAGATAAAAACGGGGAGTCGCTTTTTTATAGCTCGAATGAAGATGCGATCTATTTATATAGACCACCACAACGATACAAGGATGGTTATATAAGCAGCTCAAATCGTAGCATTGTGGTCGACAACAGTTTAATTGGTCCTTATATAGATACGAACCATTTCGTGAAATCGGAACTTGGCGACTACTATCATTACCAAAACTCCACCGTTCAGTTTCATTTTTCAAAGGGTAATGTGTCCGCGCTAGTCAAAGATGAGGGTGACAGAACACTTGTTGACACCACGTACACCAAACTGCCAACACTCGCTGATTTTGATCTGATGTATCAAAGCTATGCAGATTGGGAACGTATGACACTCATCTTCTCTAATGATGATCGCATGTTTGCTCAACTGGACTTTATGCTGACATGCCAATTAAATGCTGATGTAAAGAGGATGTCGAACTTCTATCGTGTCTCTAATGGTGCAATAACCTGCAATGATCCAAACGATCCACGTATCGACTCAAATATGCACGGCGTCATCTATAAGGTGGCGGAAGACAGCCGAGCTGTCGTCATTGTGCAAGGAAAACGTTGGACATATCGTACAACTTTCCAAACCGTTTATTAATCGAAAAGGGGCATCAGCCCCTTTTCATGTTCTTATCTTTACCCTGTCTTTCACACCAAGCACAGATTACTCATCACGCAGCAAAGCTTTTGCGAGTAAAGAAAGCGCTGCCGAAAGTAACACAATGTCTTTAAGCAAGAATTGTCCCGGCACAACGGAAATGGCAGGGAATCCACCTAGGCTCGCTTCAGCAATTGGGGCAGTAAACAAGAAGCTGGTTGTCACAGCAAAGGTCAATGTTGCGCTGGCAGCTCCAAGTATCGCAAAACCACGATGAACCGGGGCCAACAGTAGCGCAACCGCTGTCGCCACTTCTACAAAACCAATGAGGTTTGATGCGCCTTGCAAGCTAAACACGCTATACAACCAGCTAGTCAATGGGCTTGAAGCCACTAAACCTTCAATAGCACCCGCTTCGTAGCTGGTAAACTTCATCGCCCCTATCCATGCAAGTACGATAACGATGGAAAAGCGCACAGCGTGATCTGCAAACTGGTTGAGTGAATGGGCAAATTCGCTGCGATTTTGATGAGTATTGATGAGCGTTGACATAATGTTCTCCTTTCAATTCTGATTTTTATTCAATAGGTAATGATTTAGTGACGGATTGCTTGGCTACGTAGAATCTTCTCAAATCGGCCTTTTCGGATTGCAGTGATAAGGTCTTGATTCCCGCCAACATGCACATCGCCGACAAAAATTTGTGGCACCGTTCTGCGTTGGCTGCGATTTAGCATCTCGTTAAACAGTGCTTGGTCATCGCTGACTTCGATTTCTCGATAAACCAACCCCATGCTCGCCAAGGTCTGTTTGGCTGCTTTGCAGTGTGGGCAGTAGCTTTTGGTGTAGATTTCAATCTTTGGCATGGTCTTGCTCCCGTGTGTTTCGCTATGGGTTTAATTTAGCGCTTGCCACTCGTACTATCTATGCACAATAATCTTGAATTAATACATCGATCGTATATTCATAGGAGGTAATACATGGAAGTGATGAGCGATATTCTTCGTGCAATACGCGTTGTCGGCAGTGTGTATTTTTGCAGTCAGGTCGAAGCACCGTGGACCAAAACCTTCAACGATTTGGATCACGCCAGCTTTCACATGATCCGCCGTGGTGCTTGTTGGGCCAATGTGGATGGGCGTATCGAACAGCTGAACGCGGGCGATCTTATTTTTCTCGGCCCCGGACAAAATCACCTTCTCTCCAGTCAATCACCTGAAAAAGGGAAATCCGATTTAACCGAATCGACACTGCTTTTATGTGGTTCCTTTAGCTTTACACGCACAGCGACCACACCGCTGCTGGATGTATTTCCGCGCGTCACCATCGTTCGTGATCAAGATTTGGCGAAATACCCTTGGCTACGCAGCACCTTCGACCAATTAAGTTCAGAGTATCTTTCACAAGGGCCGGGTTCAGAGCTTATCGTCAATAAGCTCACCGAAATCATTTTGGTCGAACTGATTCGGATTAATTTTGGACGTGAGCAAACCAGTCCCTTTTTGGAAGCACTCAACGACAAACGCATCTCTCGCGCTCTGCAACTTCTCCATGACCATCCGGAAACTGGCTGGACATTGGAAACCGTCGCCAATCAAATTGGTATGTCACGCGCGGCATTTGCCAATCGCTTTTCAAGCTTGGTCGGTAAACCCATGTTTGAGTATTTAACCAACCTGAGAATGCAAAAAGCGCAAGAATTACTAGTCGAATCCTTGTTACCGATTGACGAGATTGCCGAACAAGTGGGGTACGAATCTGAGCGAGCATTCACACTGACGTTTAAAAAACACACCGGCACCACACCCAAGCGTTTTCGGGCTCAGTAATTCAGACAAAAAAAGCCCTCGCATAGGCGAGGGCTCAGAGCTCACAAAGTCACCTTTTTATTCTAGACGCTCCAAACGGTAGTACATATCTGGAAAATCGTTGGTTTCCTTAATGGTATAGACATAGCCACGATCCGAGATAAACGCGTAGATTGGCTCTTCGTCTATCACTTTATCGATACGGCTGTCGATAGTACGAGCCGTCTTAGGGAAGGTTTTTTCTACCGTCATGCTGCCTGTATCAAACTTTCGCACCGTATAGCTTGGGTAGGAATCTGCCAAGATCGTCACCGTTTCGTTTTGAGCGGTAGAACTGACATAAGAATACTCCGTACCATAATTCCCAGGAGTGGCCATCAGAGGTAAGCGTCCTGCGTAACGCATATCTTCTTCCGGATTATTGGATAAGGTAAAAATGCTACCAGTTGAGGTATACAGCTTTGTGCCATCGTAAGAGAACCAGAAATTCCCCCCTATGTCGTAATCACCGTGATATGGCGAATCACTAGGATAGTCGAGACCACGCTCTTCATTGATGTTGGTGCGGCTAATGTCTTGTGGTGAAAACGCGGTTGAAGTGAAGTAAATGCCGTGTCCACTCGGGTGCAACTCAAAGACTGACATTCTGCGTAACATAGAATCTTGCAGAAACGTCTCGTGTGAACTCTCTAGGTTAAAGCGCGAATATTTAGAGAAGCCATCATGGCGATCGACAAGATAAACGTGATCGTTCTTCACCACTGCTATCGGATTAGCGACGCTGGTGTTGTGAACGGTGATCAAAGGCGTTGCCGCATAGTCTGGGTTGTAATCAATCTGAGTGACCTGATAGTCGTGCGCGACGATTATACGGCCTTGCGTTGATACCAAATCGACAGACAAATCTTTAGGCTCACTGGTCAGTGGGTATTTGAATGTCGTATTTGAGGCAATGTCATATACGTACACTGCGTTTGTGGGTGAATCAGACACCATGACAATGATATCTAGCCCAGGAACATGTTTCGCTTCTCGCACTTTAAATGGCAACTCTTGAGATTCATTGACCGCAGCAGGGCTATCTGCGGCAAACACCGGAGGCGTCACTTGATAGTTCATCGGGATGGTTAGCGGGCTGCCTTTAATTGGGTATTGGCAATCTGCATCGTAACAGGCGTCGACGGTCAAACTGCCGCTATGGCTACCCACCCCCAAAGACGTTGGCAAACGAACATCGGCGGTTAAACGATAAACATTGCTACCGAGATCTTCCATTGCAACGTGGCTCGCGACTTTGTAATCATTTTGATTTCGTAAGGTGATGAGATCAGCATTCTGCCCCGTCAACTGCGTAAAAAACGTCACTGGCGTGTTATCCAATACCGTTTCATTCAACCTCGCGCTTTTATCAAAATTTTGAGGTGAAACCGAAGAAAGTGAAATCTGCTCATCCAAGGGATTCGCGTAATTCACATTGACCTTGATTGGAGAACCCGCAACATGCTGATTACAGTAATAATCATAGCAAAACGCTAAGCTGACTTGGCTCGTGTTGTCACCCTCTTTAAACAGGTAACCTGGGTAAAATTCAAGCATATAGTAACCCGCTTGCTCTGTGACAAATTGAAGTTCCGCGTTGCGTAATAATCCCCCCGTATCCTCCATCACACCAAAGAAAATTTGGCTACCATCGGTTACCACACCCCGAGAATCAATATCGACGGTCGCATAGGTGTATTTCATGCTGTTCCCTTCAACATGAACTGAAGGTGTTGTGGTAAACACGCGTAGTGAATTGCCAGCGTCAGAACCGCCTCCTCCTCCACCGCAACCAACCAATGTCAAAGCGATCAATGACGCCAACGTCGTTCTATACATAATCCTGATATCCTATCCAACTAAATCCAGCAAAATTATATTTAACTTAGCTAAACCGTCAGATAGATAAACGTGAAAAATACGACTTACTTAAAACTAATAACTCTTTGATATTTCAATATGTAACTGAATATTTAATCTCAAATTCACGACCGCACGGCGAGCACTTTACACCCACTTGTTAACCTGTTCGAATAGACGACGTACGAAGCAAGAATGAGCAAAATCGAGCACACAAACGTAAAATTAAATGAGCTTTCACTCACTTATTTCATAAGTCGTTACATAACTTGGCACATTAACGCTTTACATCTGGAGTTGGGGAAGGAACACTGCCCCTCAACGTAAAATCGCAGCCGATAACATAGAGTCAGAAAAATATGAGTAACACGACGGCGAAAAAATCGAATCCCCTTGTCGAGATCCTTTTTAACGTATTTGTCCCTTCATTCATCTTGATGAAATTCAGCGGAGAAGAACACCTAGGAACAGCGCTTGCCCTTGTGGTCGCCTTGTTGTTTCCCATTGTTTACGGTGGCATGGACCTGATCCGTAATAAAAAATTCAACTTCATCTCCGCCCTTGGCTTTGTCAGTGTATTGCTGACTGGCGGCATCGGTTTGCTGGAACTGGATACAAAATGGCTCGCCCTAAAAGAAGCGTTGATCCCAGGTTTGATCGGCTTAGCGGTATTTGGCTCGACCTTTACACGCTACCCGTTAATGCAGAAGATGGTGCTCAACGACACCGTATTGAACCTTGATTTGATCACCCAGCGTCTCAAAGAAAGAGGCAAAACAGACGCCTTCGAGCGCTGTTTAATGTCGTCCAACTACCTGTTCGCCAGTACCTTTGCTTTTTCTTCTGTGATGAACTATTTCCTTGCCACTTGGATTGTCACCAGCCCGGCAGGCACCGTGGAATTCAATGAGGAACTCGGTAAGCTGACCTTATACAGCTACCCTGTGATTGCCATTCCGAGCATGTTGATGATGTTTGGTATTTTTTATTACGTTTGGCGCCAGATTCGCTCTATGACATCACTGGAAACCGAGCAAATTTTTCATACGAAATGATCTGTAAGTGGGATTGTTTACTGAACCTAACGGGATGGTGAAAACCATCCCTTTTTTATTCTTACCGCCCTCGCCGACCAGTCACGCGGAACTGTTGTGGGGTGACGTCAAAATAGGCTTTAAATGCCTTGATGTAGGAAGAGTCATTTTGATAACCCACTTGATCGGCAATGCTTTGAATAGAGAGTTCTTCATCTAACAAAGAGAGCGAATAGATCAGCCGAATTTGCTGTCGCCATAGCTGAAACGACGTGTTGAACTCTTTGGCAAACAAGCGCGACAACGTTCGCTCGGATGCGCCGACTTTTTCACCCCACTCTTTTAACGACCAATCCAATGCTGGCGTGTCGGTCAGCGCTTCAAATATCAGCTTTAAGCGCCGATCTTCTGGCAGCAGCAACTGAAACGTCTGCACGTTGTCTTTCATGATTTGGTCATGCAGCACCGCAAGCAAGCGCGACACTTCCCCATCATTCACAAACCCTTCGCATTGGCGGCGAATTTCCTGTAGCAGCTCATTTAAAAACGGCGTTAGCGTAATGGTTCGCACTTGATGCTGATACTCGGTTCCAAAAGCCGGATTGAGGTAGATACCAACAAACGTGGTATGACTTAGCGCGATAGATTCATGTTGAATGCCCGCAGGCACAAACAGTGCAGAGGTATGGGGCACAAGGTGCTGATAGTGATCGGTTTGGGTTTGCAGAAGCCCTTTGAGCGGGAAAATGACTTGATGCCAAGTGTGTTGATGCAGCGCATCTATGTAACCTTTGGGCATGTCGATGGTTTTAACCAGCGCAGGAGAATGGGGATTCGCGGACATCATCTCATTAGACGTCATCACACCGGTGTGAGAATCGATTTGGCGGGTTGGCATCATTAACTGTCCTTACATCCCTACTCTGACACAAGTGCACTAGGCTATCATGCTCGGCAAAGTGAATGAAGCTGTGAGGTGCGACGTATGCGATATCAAGTTGAAATATCCAAAGAAAACCAACTCTTATTCAAAGTCGAGATTGATAACATCAACCCAGCCAAGTGCGAAAAATTGCTCGAAACCGTATTGGCTAAGTTTCCAAAAGCCGAAGGTTATCAACGCCATGTGTTGGTTTCTGATAGCGAAACACGCTACTTAAAAAGCACAGAAAAGCGCATTGAAGTACTGGCAGCGATTCCGGTATTTGCCTCATTGGGCGAGCGTTAACCTTGGTTTTTTTGACCAATCCATTTCACGCAATAAGGGAAGAATATGAAGAAGTTAGGCGTCGTTAACAGCGTATTAGCAGGAAAAACCGTTGCCTTTGCGCATGGCACGAAAAGTGCGATTAACAAACAGGTTATGTCACAGCGTCTACACGCAACTGAACTGGGTTTCACCAATGACGAGCAAGGCGATCCGCGCTTTCATGGCGGCATTCAAAAAGCCCTTCATATTTACCCAAGCGAACACTACCCAGTTTGGCAGCAAGAACTGGGTAACAAAGCGATTTTCCAATCTGCGGGTGCGTTTGGGGAGAACCTCAGCTCAAGCGGCGTAACAGAAGCCTTAATTTGCTTGAAAGATAAAATCCGCATCGGCACAACCTTGCTAGAAGTGTCGCAAGGGCGCATGCCTTGTTGGAAGCTCAACGTACGCTTTGAGCAAAACGACATGGCGAGAAGGCTGCAAGACACGCTTCGAACGGGTTGGTATTTCCGAGTGTTAGAAGAAGGCGATATCGGCGCAGGTGACGAGATTATTCTGTGTGAAAGGCCTTATCCAGACTGGTCTCTAGCTCGCATCATGGGCGCGGTGTTTACTGGCTGTCTGGATAAAAATGAGCTTAGCCAACTGGCAGAACTGCCATTGGTTGAATCTTGGGGCAAACTTGTCGAACGCCGCCTAGAAACCGGCAAAGTCGAAGATTGGGAAATGCGCTTAGTTGGCCCAACAGCCTAACCAACTCGATAACCGCATGATGAAGGCTCGAAGCAAGCGAGCCTTCATTGATGAGGGATAGTAAGATGGCAAACGTTTTTGGGCATTTATCATTTAGAGCTACGGCACCGGATAGCACCCAAACCATTAGCTCATATATGGCTAATGAAACTTTCATAAATCACAAGAAACCGTCTGGATGGCATAAATATGCAAAAGGCAAGGTATCAACCTTGCCTTTATATTTACTTATACCAACCGTCAGCCAGCACTTCTGCTTGTTCAAGAACAAGCTTGATAGCTTCCTCTGCCGCATCCGGTGGGTACTTCCAGCGGCGCAGCAGTCGGCGTACTAGGTTGCGCATACGGGCGCGGACGCTTTCTCGCTTCTGCCAGTCAACCGTGGCTGATTTACGAAGCTGACCTGTTAACTCAATCGCTAAGTTACGCAAAGCATCATCGCCAAGCTCACGTACTGAAGACTCGTTTTCAACCAAAGCACGGTAGAACGCCATCTCATCCACAGAAAGGTTCAGCTTATCAAGTAGCTCCGCATCTTCCTGCATCTCTTTCGCCCACTGGATCAGTTCTTCAATGACCTGAGCGGTTTCGATGCTACGGTTGTGGTACTTGTTTAGTGTCGTCAAAATGCGGTCTGAGTATTTTTTCTCTTGCACCACATCGTTTTTCATCCGCGCTTTGACTTCATCACGCAGAAGCTTCTCAAGCAACTCAACAGCAAGGTTTTTCTCCTTCATGTTCTTTACATCTTCTAAGAACTCTTCAGAAAGCAAACCGATGTTAGGCTTATCTAAACCAACCATTGAGAAAATGTCATCGACACCATCAGCAATCACCGCATTATCGAGGATCTGCTTCAAAGCCGTATTGCGCTCTTCATCTGTACGCTTTTTATCAACAGTAGAATGCTTCATGAACGCAGCTTTAATCGCAGAGTAGAAGGCGATTTCGTTCTTGTAACCACGCGTTTCATCCATGGTGTTACACAACGAGTACGCTTTACCCAGCGCAGCCATCACATCTAGGAATCGACGTTTGCCATCGCGCACTTCTTTACCTTTGCTATCGGTATGTGACAAACCAGATAGGTGGTTTACCGCACCGGGCAGTAAGCGTAAAGCCTCGGTTTCGAAGTCAGGACGGTAGTTAAATACCTTACCATCAACTGGAGTCGCAAACATGCCGCGAACGATATCAACCTTTTCCATCAGCACGGAAAAGGCTTCGGCAGTATCGACTGTTGGTTGCCCTTTACCTTGGCTATTGGTGTAGGTTTTGAGTGCGTTTTTCAGCTCATTGGCGATCCCGATATAATCAACTACCAGACCGCCCGGTTTATCTTTAAAAACGCGGTTTACGCGTGCGATAGCCTGCATCAGGTTGTGACCTTTCATTGGCTTATCGACATACATGGTATGGCAACACGGCGCATCAAAGCCTGTTAGCCACATATCACGTACAATCACCAACTTTAGCTCGTCGCTAGTATCTTTGTATCGGGCTTCAAAGAGCTTCTTGGTTTTCTTATCATGGATGTGTGGCTGCATCTTAGCTTTGTCAGATGCGCTGCCTGTCATGACAATTTTGATAGCGCCTTTAGCGGGATCATCGTTGTGCCATTCTGGTTTAATCGCAACAATCGCATTGTAGAGATCGACACAGATTTCACGACTCATCGCCACAATCATGGCTTTGCCGGGAAACGTTTCGGTACGCGTGGTAAAGTGATTAACCAAGTCCTGAGCTACTTGCTGGATTCGAGGCTCTGCGCCAACAAGCTTTTCAAGCGTTGCCCATTGAGATTTGATTTTCTCGCGGCTCGCAGTCTCTTCATCCTCACCAATCTCATCTTCGATTTGGTCATTAAGCTGCTCGATTTCAGCTTGGTTGATATCAAGCTTGGCTAAGCGAGACTCATAGTAGATTGGCACCGTAGCACCATCATCGACCGCATCTTGAATATCATAGATAGAAACGTACTCACCAAATACGCCACGGGTGTCTTTGTCATCCATAGCAATGGGTGTTCCCGTAAAGCCAATGAACGATGCATTTGGCAGCGCATCACGCATGTACTTGGAGTAACCATAGACAAACTTTTGAGAGATGACATTGCCGTTAGCGTCTTTCACGTCCACCAACTTTGATTTGTTGCCGTACTGACTGCGGTGCGCTTCATCCGATACCACTACGATGTTGGCACGCGTTGATAGCACTGGGTGCTCTGTTTCTTCTGCAAGTAGGGCAAACTTCTGGATTGTGGTAAAGATGATGCCGCCAGACTGACGAGAGAGCAGCAATTCACGCAGCTTATCACGACCGTCCGCTTGCGATGGCACTTGCTTAAGCGTTTCATGCGCCATACCAAAGGTATTAAAAAGCTGACCATCAAGATCATTGCGGTCTGTCACCACCACAATCGTTGGGTTGTTCATCGCAGGCTGTTGCAATAGTTTACTTGCGTAGCAAACCATAGAGATACTTTTACCACTGCCTTGCGTATGCCAAACCACACCCGCTTTACCACTGCCGGGCTTGATTTTATCTAAGCCTTTTGTCGCTTGAACTTGGTACTGCCCCATGCTTTCAGCAACTAAAGGCAGTTCGCCATCGGCTTGTTTTGCACGTACGGTGGCCTCGACAGCCGCTCGCACGGCGTGGAATTGGTGGTAACCAGCAATTTTCTTGATAACGGTGTCGTTGTCGGTTTCGAACAAGACAAAGTAACGAATGTAATCAAGCAGCAAATCAGGCTTGAAGAAACCCTTAACCATGGTTTCAAGCTGGTAATCCCAAAGTGGTTTGTCATCTTCACCTGAGACGGTTTTCCAAGGCAAAAAACGTTCTTTGTTTGCGGTGAGAGAGCCAACACGCGCTGTCCAGCCATCACTCACCACCAAAGATTCGTTGAAAACGAACAGATCTGGGATTTCATCTTTATAGGTTTGAAGCTGGTTGTAAGCATGCCAAATGTCCGCATGTTCGTCGGCAGGGTTTTTCAGCTCGATAACCGCAATAGGCAAACCATTGATGAACACCACCACATCTGGGCGACGATTGCCTTTTTTACCTGTAATGGTGAACTGATTCACCACCAGAAACTCGTTGTTATCTGGATTGGTAAAATCCATTAAGCGAGCATGAGTGTGCTTAGTCTTGGTTTCACCGTCTTCATACACAGTGTACTCAACAGGCACACCTTCAATTAGGTACTTGTGGAAAGCGCGGTTGCTTTTAATCAGCACTGGCGTGTCTGGCGTACTGACCGTATTCAGCACCACATCCAAGCTCTCTTGTGGCAATTCAGGGTTCAACACCTCTAAACGCTCCAGTAAGCGCTGTTTCAACACAACTTGGTGGTAATCATCACGCTCTGGTGAATCGCCATCAGGGGCGATGTCGTAGCCATTTTTGTATAGGTAGCCTTGGTCGGTAAACCAGTCAAGGCAGAGCTGCTCTAGTTGGTCTTCTGTAATTTTCATTCAATACATACCACTCAGAATGGAATATCATCAAAATCAGGCATTAATGTTGATACAACCTCAACCTGTTCAAGTTTGATTGCTTTCCAGTTATGACGAGCTTTCGTTTTATCCCACGCCATAATGCGTAATACCGTTACACGTGATCCATTAGCGATATCACCAATAACAAAAGGCGGAACAAACGTATCTTCTACGAACCCAAAGCCTTTCGGAGCAATGCGAAGTTCACCTTCAATAGTGCCAACATCCGCAAGTTCAACAGACTGGCACGGAACTGACGCTATCACCTCTTTCTCAGTGCCATTCATAGAGAGTGACAACTCAACATAGTCACCCGCTTGAGGTTTCAGACTACTTTTGTGTATGCCCATGCGGACAGACCATGTGGTGGATTTATTCACAAAAACTTGAAAGCCTTTTTCAGACTTATGAATGTTCTCGATAACGCCAATGACTTTCTCGGTTGGGCCATGAAGATATTCAATGGCATCTCGACAAAGTGATTTTAAAAACGCTTTCAGTTCATTTTCATCTACACTGGCGTCGTACCATGGTTGATTCATCAACTGTTCAAGCTCTGGCTTTACTTTCCAGCCATTACTTTGGTATGCCTGCAACGCTGTCTTTAAGCACATTGACGCTTCTGTAGGTTGCTGATTAGCAAGCAACAGCGGGATCGCCCCCTGAAGCAGCTTTAAACTGAATGTGACATCATGAGCAGAGACGATTCCCTTTGCAAAAAACTTCAGTGCTAAGCTACGGTCTTGCTTTTGATAGGTTGCGGCCAATGCTCCCCAAGCCCATGCTTCTTTCTGTTTTTTTCGCAGGATTGGCAACAATAGTTCGCGAGCTTGTTCATATTGACCAGATACAATCAAACATTTTGATTGATCGTAGTCGAGCCAAATCAAGTGTTTCGTATCTGCCACTTGCTGACGCGTTTGATTGATAAACCCCAAAACCTGATTAAGATCGAGTTGCCAAAACTCACGAGCACGTAGCCAAGCGCTAGCAACTTGACGAGCCGTAGATAGCATTAAACTAGGAACTTCTCCTTTCTCGGCTTGAAAAGGTTTTTTGCTTTCATCATCAAACAACGCGCTTTGATGGTGCAGCACCAAGTTAACTAGGCTTGGGAACCACTCAAGATTCTTTTTGAATTGAACTAGCAGCATCTTATATTCCAACCCGCCCGTTGGAATATCAAAACTCACGATGGTTTGAAGCAAGTTTTCTATACGCTCAAATTCAAAGTCGCTAGGTCTAAAGTTATTCGAAGAAGCTGCGCGTTTCGAAATTCTTTCTTGTTGCTGCTTGATAAATTCATAACACACCCAAAATAATGCACCTTTGAGATACGCATCTTGCGGGGAGTGTTCTAATGCAGCAAAGCCGACATTCCATGCTTCTTGTAAATTACCTGCTTTGCGCAAGTTTGTAACAGTACGAAATGGTTGTTCTGACATTGAAAATTCAGCTCTATATTTTTACTTAATTACGCTTCGCTCCAAATCCGTACTGCCTGAGACAGCAAAGACTTAGAGCTACTAAGATTGACTAATGGCGTCACTTTTTTAAATTGTTTTTTGCCGTTGTAATGGAAGTCGATGACTGCCGTTTCACCATTATTTGCAAATGTATATCGTTGTACCCACTGGTTCTGCGAGAGTTCGGCTACTGCTATTTCATGAGCAGAGAAAACTTCTACAACACGCTTATGAAATACTTCAAGATGATCATCTAAAAAATCAAATGCCTTATCATGTTGATTTTGTTTATAGGTAGACATCACCATACCTTCGAGTGGCACTAGCAATGTTTGTAACATGGTTGCGAGCAAACCCGTTCCACGAACATTAACCTTTGATACGACATTCTTACCGTTATAGATAAACTCAACGTCAGCAAATTGGTTGTCTGCCGTGAACATGTACCGTTCTCTATACGGAAAATGTTGAATGTCAGTGAGCTTGATTCCGCTGTCACCAATAGAGAGTTGTACTTTCTTGTAAAGATGACCAAGAGAAGAGTCCAAATCGATATCAAAACCTTCTAGTACAAGCTCCACTGAATTGGTGGGGACATCTATTGGTCTTATTGAGTCACTTTCGTTCATCCAACTTGTGTCACCCACAATATCAGGTTTTTCACCAATTCGAACCGTCGGCTCATTAAGTACATACAGCTTCTGGGCAGTACGAGTGATAGCGGTATACAGCCAACGAAAATAATCACGAGATAACGTTTTCTGATAAGGGGAATAACAATTCACTAATACATGTTGCCACTCACTGCCCTGCGCTTTATGACATGTAATCGCATAACCAAATTTGACTTTAAATGCATTAAAGTAAGGATCATCTTTCAGAGCTTGCTTACGCTCATCGCTCATCCCTTTTCGTTGTAAATGCGGATTACGATTCAAAAAATCGACGTATAATGCTTTGCTTTCATCTGAGGTTAACGACGCCTTATCATTATAAAGTAAGTGTTCAACAACTTTGCCTGTGACCGAAATTGGAGAGCCGCTTTCATCACGGAAAAGAATTTCCACATCACGAAATGTTAGGTTAACAGTCACCTTTTCAGTACTTTTGTCTTCTAGCTTTTTGTTAAAAGTAACAACCCTAGATTCTGGTTCTGACAACAACTGGCGCACCAAACCAAATTCACCATTAGTCACAGTGATATCATTTCGATAATGGTTTGCTACAGCTATGACTTTATCTCCTGCACATAACGTTGAGTGGTTAGGGAAAAAGATCTCTCTGCAACGGCGATTATAAGAATCAACTTGTGCATTAGAGTGAGCGACTATCACCACCTCTTTTGTTTTCGAAATCTGCTTTTCACACAGAGCCATGTAGCGTTCGATAAATACATCAGAAGACAACGACTCGATATCCGCTTTTGTCGTATTAAAATCAAGTTCATTGAAAGTATCAGTGTCTAACGCATGCCTTAATACCAATGCGTTATCCATGACACCGCTCCCCGCTTTTTGACGTACGACTTCCTCTAAGGTTGATTCGGCTAATGGTAATGCGTACTTCTCACGCAAATAATTGGCATCTAATGCAGGAGAGCTACGCATACCAACAGGGGGCAACTGGGCATCATCACCAATGAAAATAATTTTACGTTGTGCTTGTTGACCACCATCACGGACGTACATAAGCAAGTCTCGTAATAAATAGCCTGAGCCAAACTGAATATTATCAGTGCCAGAGAACACATCAGACAGCATCGAGGATTCGTCTACGATATAAACCGTGTCTGTGCCGTCATTATTTGGCTTTATGGTGGCAACAGGTACATGAGCTTCAGAGTCATCATCAAAAGCATCTGAGTAGTCGTAAATCGCTTTGTGAATTGTCGACGCATGATGGTTCGTTTTTTCTGCAATAACCTTGGCTGCCTTACCTGTCGGTGCCATCAGCACGCAGCTCTTGCCTTGCCTCGTAACAAAGTCAACGATCCCTTTAGCAATAAAGGTTTTACCCGTACCTGCATAACCATGGAGGATATAGCCTCCAAAACCGTTGGAAGAAAGAAAAGCACCAATACCCGCAATAGCATTCTTTTGCCCTTCGGTTAAATCCACACCTTGAAAGCAATCATTAATCTCAACTGGCTCGGTTCTTTC
Source organism: Vibrio vulnificus NBRC 15645 = ATCC 27562 (assembly GCF_002224265.1). Classification (NCBI taxonomy): domain Bacteria; kingdom Pseudomonadati; phylum Pseudomonadota; class Gammaproteobacteria; order Vibrionales; family Vibrionaceae; genus Vibrio; species Vibrio vulnificus. Next base: position 565,522 of record NZ_CP012882.1, on the reverse strand, counting down.
TCTCAATGACTCGCCAGTCTTCACTTTAACTGCCTCTCCATCTGGGTAAAAACGCGAAACTGCCAATTTTTCAATGATGTGTTCAATTTCCCATGGAGCCAAGTTAATCGCCGGACTTGCCAGCGACTCTAGTGTTCTTACCGAATGCGCCACATCTGCAACATGGAACCATCGACTAATTCCTGATGGCAATTGCTTCTCATCAAAATGGATGTCTTGATGAAAGAGGCACAAGCCAGCAATATGCCCAAGATTCGGCTCAGATTGAAACGTCACTTGCTCTTGAAGGTAGTTCAGCAAAGAGAACTTGTTATTGCGAATTTGCTGGTACGGGTTAACACTGCCGCCACCTTTTACAGTAACGTCACCAGCCATCCAACGACCATTTTCACTGAAAGCAATCTCGCCGCCGTAGTCCTTAAAATCAATCACAACAATGGCATTATGCTTAATCACAAGGGCATCTACTGGACGCCCTGCAACATAAACATTCCCGATCAAATGTAGCGATTCATCTCGGTTTCCCCATGCTTGATACAACAAATCATAAAGGCGATTGAACACTTTATTTTCGTGGGTAAACTCAAAAGGCGCAGCACGATAGGCGAAGAAACTCATGCTTCAAGCTCCACTGCCTCATTAAGCCCTAACTCGATTTCGCCCGAAAGCAATTTAGGAAGCAATGTGTCACGTAGCTTAGCCAGTTCTTCATTCTCAAGGCGATTTTGATGAGCTTTCTTCAACATCGCTCCTGTAAGCTGCCAGAATTTTTGAGCAATATCTGTTGTAGGGATTACACATGGAGTATCGGCAACAACTACGGGTTTAATTGCAGGGTACGCACCACCATCAGCTAAACGAGCATACTCGTCAATAGAGTCATCATTGGTAGTAGCTAGGTAAACAAACGATGTCCAACACTCTTCTTTTGGCGATAAAACAGCAAAGCCTGTGCTACCTGTAAGTGGTTGTTCTGTATCACCGATAAATGCAAAAGATCGATTTCCCGGACGAACAGTGCCAACAATGGTATCCCCAGAGTTCAAGATTCTTCTCGCTCGTGATGGCGCTTCACTGAAGTCATAACTTGTGACTGTTTCAATTACACCATTTTTTGTGTTTGCTAGGTCAACATAGTGAACTTGTTCGGGTTGGTTTTTCTTTGTCCATGACTTCGCATTGACTTTGGCAATATCTGCAATCACGCCCTGACTCCAGCCAACAGGAATACCAGTTTCGCTATCTAGCTTTTCTGGGAATAGCGAGGCGGTAGCCGCATCCATACCCTCCGGTTGTTCACCATTCATCTTGGCTTTGACTGGATCGAAGTCGACAAACCATGACTTAAAGATAGCTTGCGCCATTTGTTCTAGAGTTTGGTTGGTTTGATTATTTAGGTGGATTTTCTCATCAACTGAAGCTAAAAATCGACCAATTTGCTTTTGAATAAGCAAAGGAGGGAGAGGAAATTTCAACCCTGTAATATCAGTTTTCAATACTCTAGGTACTGTTGATCCTCTAATACATGCTTTTAGTTGAGATTGATTGTTAGGGCCTAAAAGAGCATACAAAAGAAAATCAGAATCGATCACATCAGACTGTCCTCTTAAAGCCATGATGCGACGGGTGATATGATAAGTTTTATCTACTGGAAATGGAGCCACCTCGCCAACGGGAGCTTCGGTTGTAATTAGTACATCCCCCTTTTTTGGGAAACCTCTAGTGGTGACTTTTTCGTACGTTTCCTGAGAAATATAAGAAACTTTATCCTTCAGTACGCGGCCATCCTTCACACTAGCGGCGGTAAGCACGGCGATACCGTCTTTAGATTTTGGCGGAGTTTTTCCACGGTAGTCAATAATGGTTTCAAGTACATCGCTCAATGCGACAATTGACCAATTAGATTGCATAACCTAACCCCGCTAGGTTCTTCTTGATCTCCGCTTCTAGCGTTGCTGACTCAGCGAACTGCTCGCTCAACTTAGCGGTTAGCGCTGCCATCTTCTCACCAAATGGAATGCCGTCATCTAGCTCTTCAGTTGCTCCAACGTAACGTCCCGGAGTTAACACAAAATCATGCTTGATGATGTCTGCTAGGGTTGCTGATTTACAGAAACCAGCTTGCTCTTGGTAAGTGATGCCATTCACTTCTGCACCAGTTTTCCAAGCGTGGTAAAGGTCAGCGACTTTCTGAATATCATCACGAGTGAAATCACGCAGAACGCGGTCTTTCATGTAGCCAAGGTTACGCGCATCAATAAACAGCACTTCACCTTTACGATCACGAAGTTTACGACCCGCTTTATCAGTGCGAGCGGTTTTATTCTTAGTTAGGAACCAAATACACGCAGGGATCTGGGTATTGGTAAACAGTTGACCCGGTAGTGCCACCATGCACTCGATAAGATCGTTCTCGATAAGCGCTTTACGAATTTCACCCTCGTTGTTGGTGGTTGAACTCATTGAGCCATTTGCTAGTAGTAACGCTTGAGAACCATCTGGCGCTAGGTGGTGAAGCATGTGCTGCATCCACGCAAAGTTCGCGTTACCTGCTGGCGGTTTACCGTATTTAAAGCGAGGGTCGTTATCATCTACGCCTGTGTTCCACTCTTTCATGTTGAACGGTGGGTTCGCCATGATGAAGTCGGCACGTAAATCAGGGTGCTGAACGTTGGTGTAAGTACTGGCAGGCTCTTTACCAAAGTCGTAATCCAAACCACGGATCGCCATGTTCATCGCTGCTAGCTGCCATGTGGTGTGGTTGTATTCCTGACCGTAGATAGAGATCTTTCGCTTTTGCGTCAGCGGGTCGATTTCTTTTTGATTCGCTCTGCGCTCAATGAACTTTTCTGATTGCACAAAGAAACCGCCGCTGCCCATTGCAGGGTCATACACACGGCCTTCAAACGGCTCAATCATTTCAACAATCAGCGATACGATGGACGCTGGCGTGTAGAACTGACCACCTTTTTTACCCTCAGCCAGAGCAAACTGACCAAGCATGTATTCGTATACGTGACCAAGAATATCTTTACTGTTTAGAGAGTTGTGATCGAACGGAATGGTAGCAATCAGGTTGATTAGCTCATTTAGCTTAGCTTGGTCAATCTTCAAAGCAGAGTATGACTTATTCAATACACCTTTCAGCTTCGGGTTATCGCGTTCGATGCCCTCAAGTGCGTTATCAATCAGGTGACCAACCGAAGTGATTTTCTTCACCTTACCGTCGATCTCAAGATCAGCACCACCAATCACTCGTGGGCCGTTATCTTGTAAGAACTGCCAGCGAGATTCGGTTGGTAGCCAGAATACGTTCTTCTCGGTGTAGAAGTCGCGTTGCTCAAGTTCAACGGCGATCTCGGCTGCCAACTCTTCTTCTGAGAAGTCGGCTGGATCTAGATAGTATTCGTGATCTGGGTTAGCAAGGTCTGCTTTGATCTCTTCCTGACGCAGCTTAAACGCATCAGAAACGTATTTAACGAAGATTAAGCCAAGTACGGCGTGTTTGTATTGTGCTGCATCTAACGTTGAGCGCAGCTTGTCTGCCGCAGTCCAGAGCTTGCTTTCAAGCTCTTTCAGGAATAGTTGTTCTTGTTGGTTCATTTCGGTTTTCTTTGATTCGAAAATATTGCGTGCATTCTACCAGTAACCATGGGGTTTTCACTGATTTCTGCCTTACTTAATAGGGATTTTTATGAAGTAAGGAGCACATCATGGTGGCTTGGAACAAAGGTAAACGAGTTGGTCAGAAAAAAGCGTTCAAACTAGAAGATATTTGGCGGATTCGAATTCGCTTAGAGCTTGAAGAACGCTTGTTTGAGTTGACACTGTTTAATCTTGCCATTGATAGCAAACTGAGGTCTTGTGATCTGAGGAACCTAAAGGTACAAGATGTCAGCCGCAGTGGTTGTGTGATGTCGAGAGCCATTGTTAAACAACAGAAAACCCAGCAAGAGGTACACTTCGAAATCACACCAAAGACACAACAAACACTGTCACAGTGGATCATTCAAAATGCGTTGGCACCAACGGACTTCCTCTTTCCCAGTCCACGCCGTGAGGGGCAGCCGATTTCATACCATTACTACACCACGCTAGTGAACCGCTGGGTGACCGATATCGGCTTACACAAAACGCAATACGGCACGCATTCACTGCGCCGAACCAAGGCTTCTTTGATCTACGCTAAAACCAAGAATCTTAGGGCTATTCAGTTACTTCTGGGTCATGCTAAGCTCGAAAGTACGATTGAATACCTTGGTGTCGAGATTGAAGATGCGCTGAGAATTTCGGAGAGTTGTGAGACGTGAGGAACAAAGTCAATTGACAATAATATTGCTGGGTCAGTTCATTGCCATATGCACTTCATACCATGTAAGATTGGACGCAAAACAAACGCATTCTTTAGATTTCGAAATGCAAATCTCATAAAAACAACTGGAAAAACTTACCATAATGGTAAATAATCAATTCAACGTAAGTGCTTTTGAACAAGAACCACCCACTGCCACAACGACTAAACGGATTCATATCGATGGTCCATTGTATGCGGTAGGAGACGTTCTAAAAATTCTGGAATCTGAGGGGAATACAACTATCCCTTGGACTCGCAAGTGTATACACGATATAGAATCACTTGCACTTGATACTGACGATATTCGAGATTTATTAAGACAAGCCATAACCCAAGGCCAATACGTGAATTCTGAATGGTGTGTTCAAAAGCCAACTGGTCCTTGGGCAGCATGTGATAGCTACCGCTTACAGAGAGAGGAGTGGCGCGAGCATGCATATAAGTATATGAGCTGTAATTATTATGTGAAATTTGCGATTGGTAAGACTGGTAAAATTCTTTTACTTGTGTCATGCCACGTCTCGCAATAAGGATTGAGCAATGACAACCAAAATTTGTCCGATCTGCGAACAAGGTCACTTGAGCGACCAAGAAGAAGTTATCCATGTTGAACACATGGGACAGCAAGGTTCAATTACTAGTCAATTTTCAACTTGTGATGTATGTGGAAGTGAACAAGCAACCCCTGCAAATGCTCGTTTTAATAAACGTGCAATGATTGCTTTCAAAAAGCAAGTTCAAGGCCTTTTGACCGGAGTTGAGGTACGTGAGCTACGTAAAGGCTGGAATTTCAGTCAAGAAGATGCTGCTAAAGTATTTGGCGGTGGTCCAGTAGCATTTTCAAAATACGAGTCTGATGACGTAATGCAATCCGAAGCGATGGATAGACTAATCAGAATCGCTCGTGATGTGCCAGCTTCTCTCGATAAACTAATGGCTGATGCTGGCGTTAAGCGCAAAATCGATGCCGACTGGACCACAGTAGCAGTGGTCAATTTCCACGAAAAATCAAATATCAAGCGAACTCACGTTGTGTACCAACATGAATTTGGCTTAGAGGCGAATTATGGCTACTAAAAATAGTAACCAATTACAGAAAGCCATTGAAAATCTAGTAATTGAAGATGTGTACCAGAAAAGTTCAAGATCATTTTGTGCTGATGACTTTGATCCTAAATCATATAGTGAGATGGAACATCTACACATCCAACAAATGCACGTTGTTCATAAGAGTGAAACTATTCAGGTTGAAGATGACGGTGAACTACTTCGTGTCTTCGTGCGCCTTGGTACACGATGGGTAGTACCATCTGATGATGAAAGCGAGCCAGATATCAAAGCCGCTATTGAAAGCGATTTTATAGCGGAATATAGAATAAACGCTCATTTAGAACAAGAATGCATCGATGCGTTCTCATTGAAAAATGCTAGCTATCATGTTTGGCCATACTGGCGCGAATACTTAAGTTCCCAATGTGAACGCATGAGACTACCAAGAGTTGTCCTCCCTACCGTACAGTTTACTAAATAGCTAAACACCTCTTATCAAACCAGTGCTACCTGCGCTGGTTTTTCCATCCCTAAGTCTCTTTTGTCCCTGAACGCCATTGCTCATAAACTTAATTGTAAGTCAATTATTAAGCACCTGAAAAAACATAGATATGAACAAAACATCCCTAGCTAAAAACTCTTTCCATCAAATCGAGTGGAGTGATGACTCTCTTTATGCCAAATGGGGCGGAAGCAAAGATCTGTTTGACCATTTTTTAAGAAAATCAGGAAAAAACAAGAAGAAATATCTCTGTGATTTATATATGGAAAATGGTGGCGACGTCCGAAATCTTCCATTCAGTTGGATGTCACCATTTGTTAGTGAAGAACTTGCGGTTGAACTCATCAAGTTAAAGAAAAAACATGATGCTATTGGCTCTGATCAAGATGAACCAGAGTTGCAACCTCACGCCTTCAAATGGCCGACTACCTTTGCAAACCATGGCACCGGAGACCTACCAGAATCTCAATGGCCTAAAGTTGGCATGCTAAAGGCTGTGGGATATCGAGTTGGATCATACGGTATTCAAAAAAATGAACGCATTGAGATTCTTAAAAACGTATATACGCAGTACCTACCTCTCGTGGAAAGTGAGGAATATATCGCACAGTGGGCAAAGCCTAGTTCTTCTGGAAGACTAAAAAAAATGGCTGAAACATTAGCAGCCTTAACTCGCAATGCTAAACGGAAAAATCAAAGTATGGGCGCAGCTATTCGTGATTGGGAAGATGACTTACAGTGGCTTAAAGATAGATATTATGAACAGTACCAAGACCACTGGAAGTGGCCGAAAATTTAAAACTCAAGCGAGTTGCCAACTCGCTTTTGTCCCGAAGTGACCTAGCATTCCTTTCTAAAAACTTACTTTCAATGCATAGATATTAAAGACGCCACATGAGAAAAATTTGGGAATATTACGATTGATTGAAAATGCGAATTTGTTCGACGAAGCTGATAATGGGGCAAAAACACTCTAGTTTACTCACCCAAAGCCACCATTGAGGCGGTTTGTCTGTAACTTCCGAAGGGCACCGTTACGGCTTCCTTTGAGCTGACAAAGCAACCATGAAAGACGTCGTGGAGTTAGCAGGTGTATCCACGGCAACCGTCTCGCGTGTTATCAATCGCACCAGTTATGTTGATCCTGTGATGTAAGAGCGCGTGGAACACTCAACCTAACTGACTCTAAACTGGAGCAAAATTTTGCCTCAGCTGGGCTTGTCCCAAGCATGGGCATTGCTTTTGGTAAAGAGGGAGCGGGGTTTGTTCGCCTTAATCTAGGCTGCCCAGCAGGCACACTAGATGAAACCTTGATACGAATTAAACAAGCACTAAGCTAGTCGTAAAAACTACAGATAAAACAAAGCCACGCGACTCAATCACCAGCGTGGCTTTTTGTTTATTGGGTTCTTTTTGTTTACTTACTTTTAGGCGCTGGGCGCTTCGCCTTACCTTGAAACTGCTTAACGCTCTTTTTATTTTGCGTGCGGCGGTTGGCTTTTTTGTCGCGAGGCGCCCGTTTGCTCTCGCCTGTCGAAGGCTTGTCTGTGACTGGGAACCCTTCCAGATCTTGCACAGGCAACTCACGTTGAGTGAGGTGGCGAATCGCGATGAGCGCATCCATTTCACCGTGACAGACCAATGATAACGCCACGCCTTGCTCGCCAGCGCGGGCGGTGCGCCCTACGCGGTGAACGTAGGTCTCCGCATGCATCGGCAGTTCAAAGTTGATCACCACGGGCAGTTGTTCAATGTGAATGCCGCGCGCTAATAAATCTGTCGCAATCAGCACCTGAGTTTGCCCAGATTTAAACTGCGCCAGCGCTTCTTCTCGCTCTGCTTGGCTCTTGTCACCGTGCAGTGCATTGGTTGAGATGCCCGCTTTATTCAGCTTCTTCGCCAAACCATCTGCGTTCTCTTTTGCGCCAATAAAAACTAATGCCTGAGTCCACGCATTTTTTTGAATCAGTTCAATCAATGCCTTGGTTTTGCTGCCTTTGTTGACGAGGTACAGCGTTTCAGCAATATCTTGGTTGGTGCTATTTTCTTGATGCGCTGCGACTTGCTTTGGAGCCTGCATAAGCAGCTTCGCTTTGCCCTTCAGCTCATCAGAAAAGGTAGCCGAGAACATCGCCGTTTGACGCTGGTTTGAAATCAGCGCAGAGATGTTTTGTACGTCAGGCCAAAAGCCCATATCCAACAGACGATCCGCCTCATCCAACACCAGATAATGGATATTGTTTAGGTCTAAACCGTTGTTTGCCAGATCAACCAAACGACCGGTTGTGGCAACAAGAAGATGAGGATTTGTCGCAAGCGCTTGCAGCTGCTGCTCTTTGTCCACACCACCACACAAACACACCGCGTTAAGGCCAAGCGCTTGACCAACTTGGTTAATCGCCTCACTCACTTGCGTTGCTAGCTCGCGTGTTGGTACCAAAATCAGCGCTTTTTGCTCTGGATGTACCCTTAGTTTTTCCAACAAAGGCAGTCCATAAGCCAGTGTTTTGCCGCTGCCTGTATTTGCTAATGCCAATAGGTCTTGACCAGCCAACAGCTCAGGAATGGCCAACGCTTGAATGTCGGTCGGTTTCTTGAAGTCTTTTGGCAGGGCTTGGATCAGCTCAGAACTCAATGAGAGAGTAGAAAATGGCATTGGCTTAACCTTGTGCTTTGGGTTGAAGAGTCAGTAAAAACAGTCACACTGCGCTAAAGCGCAGGCGCGGACTTTACCACAATCTAGTGGGCGAACCATCCCATTTTAGAAGCGAAAACTAAGCATGGTCTGAGAATCGTGCGGCAAAAACAAAAAAGCGCAGAGCCGAAACCCTGCGCTTTTAAAAGTCGGTTTTACATTGTAAATCGTTACTTGGTGTAGAAAGCGCGTTTTAGTGCCATCTCTAGGCCACGCACTTCCGCCAAACCTTTCAAGCGGCCAATGGCGGAGTAGCCTGGGTTGGTTTTCTTCTTCAAGTCATCCAGCATTTGGTGGCCGTGATCCGGTCGCATTGGGATCAAACGGTGGTTGCCCACTTCTGCGCGGCGTTGTTCTTCATCCAGAATCGCCATCACCACGTTGTACATGTCCACGTCGCCATCAAGGTGCGCCGCTTCGTGGAATGTCATCGGGTTACTTTCTTCACGCTTGGTGGAACGCAAATGGGTAAAGTAAATACGCTCGCCGTGCTTTTTGATCATCTTCACTAGGTCGTTGTCACCACGCACACCGTAAGAGCCAGTACACATGGTCAAACCGTTCATTTTGCTTGGCACTTTTTCGGTCAACCAATCGATGTCTTCGATGGTTGAAACGATACGCGGCAAGCCAAGAATTGGGCGCGGTGGATCATCTGGGTGCACCGCAAGCTTCAAGCCGTGAGCCTCACACACTGGCATAAGCTCTGCCAAGAAGTGCGCCATATGCTCACGCAGTTTGTCTTTGCTAATGCCCGCGTAGCGATCCAATTGTGCTTGGAACTCTTCTAAAGTGTAGCCTTCTTCTGCGCCCGGTAAGCCTGCAATAATGTTGCTGGTGAGCTGCTGGATTTGCGCTTCAGACATGTTGTTGAAGTATGCCAATGCCTGCGCTTGCTCAGCTTCGGTGTAATCCGCTTCCGCGCCCGGACGCTTAAGAATATGCAGCTCAAATGCCGCAAAGGCAATTTGGTCAAAACGCAGCGCTTTAGAGCCATCTGGCATTTCAAATTCTAAGTCGGTGCGCGTCCAATCAAGCACCGGCATAAAGTTGTAGCAAACGGTATCAATACCGCACTCTGCGAGGTTACGCAGGGTTTGCTTGTAGTTGTCGATCCATTGTTGGAAATTGCCCGTCTGAGTTTTGATTTCTTCGTGAACTGGCACACTTTCAACCACTGACCACGTTAAGCCCTTCGCTTCGATGATGGCTTTACGTTTTAAAATCTCTTCTTTTGACCACACTTCCCCATTTGGGATGTGGTGCAAGGCATTCACAATGCCTGTTGCGCCCGCTTGACGAATATCGTCTAGCGAAACCGGATCATTCGGGCCGTACCAACGCCAAGTTTGTTCCATGACACTCACCTTTTTTAAGACGCACTTAGCCCGCTCAATTTCTTCAAGCTAAATGCATAACGACTTCTTAATATGCAGCCGCGGCAAGGCGGCTGCGCTGACGAGAACCAGCCGAAGCTGGCAAGGTGGTTACACTTTTTCTGCGCTCAGTAACACCACAGGGTTTGAGCTGAAAAGGTAACCATCGAAATTAGGATCGTCGACGTCAGACAGTTCCAACAGGCGCTGTTTTACGTTTTCAAGGTGCTGCCACATGGCATTTTTGGCGGCGATAGGATCTTTGCGCTGTAATGCTGCTAAGATTTTTGCATGATCATCAAGCCACTCTTCACGATAGTCTTGACTGCTGATGTGAGAATGCAGTTTTTTCCACATCGGGCTTTTTTCGCGTCGTTCCCATGATTGTCTCAACATGTCCACCAGCACAGAGTTTTGTGTTGCCTCTGCAATGCACATGTGAAACTTCTCATCACCGTTACAATCTTCCGTGCCACTGGCCAGCTCATCTCGTTCGAGCTTAAGTGCGGCACGCATTTTCACGATGTCTCCCGGCGTCACTTGCGTGGCAGCAAATTCAGCGATATTGCTTTCGAGCAACTGACGCGCTTGGAGCATTTCGAACGGACCTGCGTCATCGCTGATCACGTTCTCACGAGCGTTATTTTTAGAAGGAATATTAATGACGTAAACACCAGAACCTTTTTTCACTTCGACTAAGTTTTCCAGTTCCAACATAATGATCGCTTCACGCACCACGGTACGGCTAACGTCTAAACGTTCAGCAATATCGCGTTCTGGCGGTAATCGATCCCCCACTTTATAGTGGCCGTTGATCAACTCTTTTCTCAGTACTAAGCCTATCTCTTGATACGGTCTTTTCGGTTCAAAAGGCATCATGATGATATTGTCACTATATTCCATCTAACTACTCACGCCATCATAACGACCAATTATAATTGGTCAACCTATATGTACCAGAATGTGGTAACACCTTGTTTTTATTTTACAATTACGACGATTTATTTTAATTACTGTACTGCTTTGATTCTCTCAATAAGTTGATTTAATTGAGGATTGCTCTTTTCAATCTCTTGATACATTGGTTGAACAGCTTCCACAAAAGCCGCTTTATTGGGTTCAACAAATGTCACGCCCATTTTTTCTGCTTTTGCGCGCTCTTTGGCTTCCGATTCTGCCCACAATTTCTTCATATATTCTGAAGAATCTGCCGCGGCTTTCATCAACGCTTGTTGCTGCTCAGGCGTCAGCTTGTCGTAAGTTTTGGTCGAGATAACCAGCACATCCGGCACCATGGTGTGCTCATCCAAGCTGAAGAATTTTGAGACTTCGCTGTGACGGCTCAAGCTGAACGACGGGATGTTGTTTTCCGCAGCATCCACCACGCCTTGTTGTAGTGCAGTGTATAGCTCACCGTAGGCCAGTGGCGTTGGGTTACCGCCCAGAGCTTTCACCATCGCAATCGCGGATGGGCTTGGCTGCACGCGCACTTTTAAGCCTTTGAGATCCGCTGGGGTATTAATCGGTTTGCTGGTGTAGAAACTGCGTGCGCCCGCATCGTAGTAGGTCACGCCAATAAAGCCACTTTGGGCAGAAGAGTTAAGAATCTCACGGCCAACTTCACCATCGGTCACTTTGTAGTAATGCTCTTTATCACGGAACAAGTACGGTAAGTTAAAGGCTGAGTAAGCAGGCGAGAACGCTTCCAGTTCTGCCGCGTTGCTCTTCACCATGTCCAGAGCGCCATTTTGCATCAGCTCCATCGATTCACGTTGTGTGCCTAGCTGAGCATCAGGATAAATACGAATGCGTACTTCCCCACCCGTTAACTCACGTACTTCTTTTGCCATGTAATCCATTGCTTTGTGCACCGCATGGTCACGTGGGTGGTTGTGACTGAGTTTCAAAGTGGTCGCAGCATAAGCAGACGCAGTGGCGCCGAAGGTCATTGCAGCACCGACAAGGGCACTTATTAGAGTCTTACGCGTCATCATTGTTCTTGTCTCCGTGGATTGGTTGTCCAATGTGTAGGGTATTTTTAGTTTTTAAACGGTATTTCTTGTTTCGAAGCCATTATTGGCGATCAAAAAAGCAACCGTCAAAACAAAAAAGCAAATTGATTGACCAAAATCACACTAATCACCCTTAAATTGGTTAACCAATTCATTTGTGAAGCTGCTCACGTGACAACCAAATCGCCTAACTTATAATCCACTCAGAACAACATGCCTATTTTGAGACCCTACACAAATACGCTCGCCCACATTGGTAAACCAATTGTTATGCAGTCCGCGTGTTTACTTTAAGGAAATGAAAATGAATAAATTGGTCACGTATATCAACAGGGGGTTGGCAGCATTTACTGTCTCTCTTTCGACCTTTCTTGTCTTCTGCGTGGTTTGGCAGGTGCTTTCACGCTACGTACTCGGTAAACCAAGCACCGTCACAGATGAACTGGCTCGCTATCTCTTTATGTGGGTGGCGCTTATCGGTGCCGCTTACACCACAGGTCTCAAACGTCACCTCGCCATTGACCTTTTGACGATGAAACTCAAAGGCAAGAAAAAACTGGTGAATGAAATCGTCATCCAAGTGGCCATCGCGCTCTTCTCTTATGTGGTGTTGGTCCACGGCGGAACACAATTGGCACTCAAAACATTGGCCACTGGCCAGCTAACCCCAGCATTGGGCTTAGAGATGGGCTACATCTATTTCTGTCTGCCTATCAGTGGCGCACTGATGATCTTTTATTCCGTGATTTTCGCTTATGAGCGCGTCAAACAATTAATGTCTGGTGAAACCCTAGTCACCGACTCACAACTTGATTCTTAGAGGGTTCCACAATGGAATGGCAATTAATTCTTACCTTATTTGGCAGCTTCGCTGTATTACTGGCAATTGGTGTACCGGTTTCCTTTGCGATTGGTCTTTCTTCACTGGCGACCATTTTAATGGGCCTACCATTAGAGCCTGCGATTGCGGTTGTCGCTCAGCGCATGGCCGCAGGTCTTGATAACTTTGCTCTACTGGCGATCCCGTTCTTTATCTTGGCGGGTAACATCATGAACCAAGGTGGTATCGCACTGCGCCTGATTAACTTTGCCAAAGTGTTAGGTGGCCGTCTTCCTGGTTCCCTAGCGCACGTGAACGTGATGGCGAACATGATGTTTGGTTCAATTTCTGGTTCAGCCGTCGCATCTGCCGCAGCGGTTGGCGGCACCATGTCGCCTTTGCAAAAGAAAGATGGCTACGATGAAAACTTTTCTGCCGCGGTAAACATCACTTCTTGTCCATCGGGTTTGTTGATCCCGCCAAGTAACACCTTGATCGTGTTCTCGTTAGTCTCTGGCGGTACCTCTATCGCGGCGCTGTTCCTTGCCGGTTACATTCCGGGCATCTTGATGGGTCTGAGCATCATGGTGGTGGCTGGGATCATCGCCAAACGTCGTGGTTACCCAATTGCGGCTCGTCCAACGCTAGCAATGGTTTGGGATACCTTTCTAAAAGCGGCACCTTCATTGGCTCTGATTATGGTCATTATGGGTGGCATCATCGGCGGTATCTTTACGGCTACCGAGGCCTCCGCCATCGCCGTGGTCTACACCTTTGTTTTGGCGGTGTTGGTGTATCGCGAAGTGAAATGGCGTGACCTTCCGAAGATCATCTTAGAATCTGCCGTCACCACATCGATTGTTTTGTTGTTGGTTGGCGCGTCTATGGGCATGTCTTGGGCGATGGCGAATGCCGACATTCCATACATGATTGCCGATGCGCTACTGGCGATCTCTGACAACCCTATGATGATTCTGCTCATCATCAACATCATCTTGCTGATTGTCGGTATCTTTATGGATATGACGCCAGCAGTACTGATCTTCACGCCGATCTTCCTGCCAATCGCACTGGATATGGGCATCGACCCGGTTCACTTTGGCATCATGATGACCTTCAACTTGGCGATCGGTATCTGTACTCCACCAGTTGGTAGTGCGTTGTTTATCGGTTGTTCCGTGGCGAACGTTGCCATCGACAAAGTGATCAAGCCACTGCTGCCATTCTACGTTGCACTGATTGCGGCCCTAATGGCGGTGACCTTTATTCCTGAACTCAGTCTGTTCTTACCAAAACTGGTCCTAGGCTACTAACTCTTTCAATGAATCATCCCGCAGAGCACTCTGCGGGAGAAGGGAAATAAAATGAAAACCATTGCAAACTCTACCCTAAATGCTGCTGTTTCACTGCCAGATTACGACCGTTCAACGCTTACAAGCCGTATTGTTCACCTCGGTTTCGGTGCTTTCCACCGTGCGCACCAAGCTCTGTTCACCCATGAAATGCTGAGCAAAACGGGTTCTGATTGGGGCATTTGCGAAATCAACCTATTTGGCGGTGAAGAGTTAATTCAATCGCTGCGCGCGCAAGACCACCTCTACACCGTGGCAGAGAAAGGCGCAAAATCGACAGAGATAAAAGTGATTGGTTCAGTCACCGAGTCACTGCACCCAAGCCTCGACAGCATTCAAGCGGTGTTAGAAAAAATGGCCGAACCACAAGTGGCGATCGTTTCAATGACGATTACCGAAAAAGGCTACTGCGCCGACCCCGCAACGGGCACGCTCGATAAAAATAACCCGCTCGTGATTGCGGATCTTGCTAACCCAACTGAGCCAAAATCGGCACTGGGTTACATCGTGCAAGCACTGAAGATGCGTCGTGAACGCGGTCTGACACCATTTACCGTGATGTCTTGTGATAACGTGCAAGAAAACGGTCACGTAGCAAAAGCAGCGGTACTGGAGTTCGCTCAACTGCTCGACCCTGAATTGCGCGACTGGATTGCAACCAACGTCACCTTCCCTTGCACTATGGTTGACCGCATTGTGCCAGCAGCCACAGAAGAGACACTGAGCGAAATCGCCGATCTGCTTGGCTGTGAAGATCCATGTGGCATCGCTTGTGAACCTTTCCGTCAATGGGTTATCGAGGACAACTTCGTGGCAGGTCGTCCGGATTGGAACGTGGCTGGCGCAGAATTTGTTGCCGACGTTGTGCCTTACGAAGAAATGAAGCTGCGCATGCTAAATGGTAGCCACTCGTTCCTCGCCTACCTAGGCTACCTTGGTGGTTACGCGCATATCTCTGACACCATGACAGACGAAGGCTACCGCAAAGCGGCATTCGACATGATGATGCAAGCGCAAGCCCCTTCGCTGACCATGCCAGAAGGCACCGTTCTAGAAGGCTACGCCAAGCTGCTTATCGAGCGCTTCACTAACCCAAGCTTGAAACACAAAACATGGCAAATCGCGATGGATGGCAGCCAGAAGATCCCACAACGCATGGGTGGTAGCTTGCGATTCCATCTTGCTCAAGGCTCTAACTTCTCATGGTTGGCAACAGCAATTGCAGGTTGGATGCGCTACGTATCCGGCGTGGACGAGCAAGGCAACGACATTGATGTCCGCGATCCCATGGCAGAGACACTACGTCAGATTTGCGACCAGCACGGCTTGAACGTTTCTGTTGTGCCTGCGTTGCTCGCTGTTGAAGCCATCTTCCCTGCAGAGCTTGGTCAACACCCACAAGTGATTGATGCGGTGAGCAGTGCTTACCAATCGCTAATCGATAACGGTGCTCGTGCCACTGTCGCCGCGTTGTAATAGGAGTTAACGATGAAGAATTTCTTGTGTGAAGACTTTTTACTCTCAAATGAAACTGCGCGTCGCTTGTACCATGAGCATGCGTTCCACCAGCCAATTTATGATTACCACTGCCACCTAAATCCAGCGGAAGTAGCGCAAAACCGCCAGTTCGATAACTTGGGTCAAATCTGGCTTGAAGGCGATCACTACAAATGGCGTGGCATGCGCTCGGCAGGCATTGAAGAGCGTTTGATTACGGGTGATGCGAGCGATTACGACAAATACATGGCGTGGGCGAAGACGGTTCCTCAAACCTTGGGCAACCCGCTTTACCACTGGACACACCTAGAACTGCGTCGCCCATTCGGCATTACCAATACACTGTTTAGCCCAGATACCGCTGACCAAATTTGGCATCAATGTAATGAGCTACTGGCGACACCTGAATTTACAGCTCGCGGCATCATGCAGCAAATGAATGTCGTAATGGCGGGCACGACTGATGATCCTATCGATTCACTAGAACACCACAAAGCGATCGCAGAAGACGATACCTTTAACGTCAAAGTGCTGCCGAGCTGGCGTCCGGATAAAGCGTTCAAGATTGAATTGGACGTGTTTGCGGATTACATGCACAAACTGGGCGAAGTCGCAGACATTGAGATCCGCCGCTTTGATGATTTATTGAGTGCACTCGATAAACGTTTGGCACACTTCGATGCGCATGGTTGTCGTGCGGCAGACCACGGCATTGAGATCGTCCGTTACGCGCCGATCCCAAGCGAGGCTGATTTAGATGCGTTGCTGACCCGTCGTTTGAATGGCGAAGTATTGTCTGAGCTTGAATGCGCGCAGTTCTCTACCGCGGTTCAAGTTTGGCTCGGAAAACGCTACGCGAAGTTGGGCTGGGTCATGCAGCTCCATATTGGCGCTCAACGCAACAACAGCACACGCATGTTCCAACTGTTAGGTGCTGATGCTGGCTTTGACTCGATTGGCGATCGCCCATTTGCTTTTGAGCTGGCACACCTGTTGGATGAAATGGACCAAACCAACGAGCTGCCTCGTACTATTCTTTACTGTTTGAACCCTCGTGATAACGAAATGATGGCGACCATGATGGGTAACTTCCAAGGTGGCGGCATCGCGGGCAAAGTGCAGTTTGGCTCGGGTTGGTGGTTTAACGACCAGAAAGATGGCATGCAACGCCAAATGGAACAGCTTTCTCAACTTGGTTTGCTCAGCCAATTCGTCGGCATGTTAACCGACTCGCGCAGCTTCTTGTCTTACACTCGTCACGAATACTTCCGCCGTATCCTGTGTGACATGGTCGGTCGTTGGGCAGAGAACGGCGAAGTTCCAAATGACCTATCGTTGCTTGGTCCTATGGTTGAAGGCATCTGTTTTGGTAACGCGAAGCGCTACTTTGAAGAGAGGGCGTAACCAATGAAGCACATCGCCATTATTGGTGAATGTATGATTGAGCTGAATGGCAAACCGTTCGGCTCAATGCATCAAACATTTGGTGGGGATACGCTCAACGCTGCGGTTTATTTGAGCCGCGGCTGCGAAGCCAATAGCAAGCCTGATGAAGTTAAGGTCTCTTACGTTACAGCGCTTGGCAATGACCCAATCAGTACGGGTATGCTGACTCGCTGGGAAGAAGAAGGCATTTCGACAAACTTAGTGCTGCGCGATGAGACTCGAACGCCGGGTTTGTATTTGATTCAACTTGATGACCAAGGTGAGCGTACGTTCCTATATTGGCGTAACCAATCAGCTGCGCGTTACTTACTTCAACATCCACATTTTGGAATGGTTAAACAAGCGTTAACTCAGGTTGATGCGGTGTTTCTCAGCGGTATCTCTTTGGCCATCTTGCCAGATGAAGACCGAATTTCACTGCTTAATTTATTGGTTGAACTGAAAGCTCAAGGCGTTGAAATCGCTTTTGATAGCAACTTTCGCCCTGCATTGTGGCCTAACGACGATAATCAAACCGTCAAAAATGTTTACCAAGCTATGTACCAACTGACGGACGTTGCCTTGGTGACGTTTGATGATGAGCAATTGATCTGGGGTGACGAAACACCAGAGCAAACCATTGAACGCCTTACCTCTCTTGGCGTGGGCAAATGCATCGTCAAGCTCGGCGCAGATGGCTGTTTGGTTCAAGACTCAACCAATCAGGGTTCGAGCGCGGCTCTGGCTCCACAAGCCGTGCCAACCCAACCTGTCGCTCAAGTTGTGGACACCACATCGGCGGGCGACTCATTCAATGGTGGCTTTTTATCGGCATACCTTGCTGGCGCCGATCTCGCGACCTCATGTCAAAGAGGCAACGCACTGGCAGGTGCTGTGATTCAACATCGCGGTGCCATCATTCCCAAAGCATTCACACAACCGGCGCTTGGCGTCGTTTAAGGAACACTCATGTCTAGCATTAAAGAACAATTGAAAGCTCTGAAAGTCATCCCTGTTATCGCCATCGATAAAGCAGAAGACATTATCCCACTGGGTAAAGTACTGGCAGAAAACGGACTCCCAGCCGCTGAAATCACCTTCCGTTCAGCAGCGGCTGCAGAAGCAATTCGCCTACTGCGTGAAACCCAGCCAGACATGCTGATTGGCGCAGGTACAGTACTGAATCGTGAGCAAGCGATCGCAGCAAAAGAAGCGGGCGCAACCTTTATCGTCTCACCTGGCTTCAACCCCAATACCGTCAAAGCGTGCCAAGAAATCGGCATTGATATCGTACCGGGTGTGAACAACCCAAGCACAGTTGAAGCCGCACTGGAAATGGGATTAACCACCTTGAAGTTCTTCCCTGCAGAAGCCTCTGGCGGCATCAACATGGTGAAATCACTGCTTGCCCCCTACACCGACATCGAACTAATGCCAACAGGTGGTATTAACCCTGCGAACATCAAAGATTACTTAGCTATCCCGCGCGTATTGGCCTGCGGCGGAACCTGGATGGTAGACAAGAAACTGATTGAAGCAGGTAACTGGGAAGAGCTTGCGCGCCTAACTCGCGAAGCGGTTGCGCTTGTCAATGAGTAATCGCTTTTAGCGATTGAATAAAGTGCCCAGCCCTCCCTCTGCGGAGGGCTGATTCGTTTGCATTCACATTCACTCATATGGTTAAGGAACCGAGATGGAAAACGGGTTAGCACAAGGCATTGGCGGCATCGCATTTTTGGTTGGCGTGATGGCCTTCTGGCAGAAAGATGACCTACGCTTTCGCTATCAGATGATGGCGTTTTGCTTCATCATGGGCATTCATTTCGCCTTACTGGGCGCAACCGTGGCGGCCATTGGTGTAGTCATTAATGGCATTCGCAGTTTCGCCTCCATCAAAACCCAATCACGCAAAGTGATGTGGTTCTTCATTGCTCTTATGTGGCTAATGACCCTGCCAAACATGAGCCACTTTTTTGAGTTCATCACCGTGTTTGGTTCCTCCGTTGCCACTTGGGCACTGTTTTCCAAACAAGGCATCGCTCTGCGCAGTCTGATTCTATTCAACTCATTTTGTTGGGTGAGCCACAACCTTTGGCTGGGCTCGATTGGTGGCTCTTTGGTTGAGAGCACCTTTATCGTCACCAACCTGTTCACCATTTATCGTTTGTATCAACAACGCAGTGCCCAGCGTCACGAGGCGGGAAATCGCGCTTGAAACTGCGCTAGCAAGAAATCAATAAACAATCGAAGTCGCTTGGGTTGGTACTGGCGGCTCAGATAAATCACATTCAAGTCCGCCCCAGCAGATGAGGTGGAAGCGTTGAAGTTCTTCATGTAGCCATTTAACACCGTCACTAAACGCTGCTGTTTAATGTCTTCTTGCACATCGAGAATCGATTTCAATGCAATACCCGCCCCATCTAACGCCCATTGACGAATCACTTCGCCATCATCAGAAAAACGCTTTGGTACGACGGTAACAACGTTGTGCAGCTCTTCATCTTGAAAGTGCCATGTTTTCAGCTCTTCATTGCTGCGAACCATGGCTAGACAATCGTGCTGAGCTAAATCTTGTGGCGTGATCGGCGTGCCTTTCTTTGCCAAATACTGAGGAGAAGCACACAGCACTCGGCGACTGGACGCCAGTTTGCGAGAGATAAGGTTACTGTCGGCCAGCTCCCCATATCGAATAACAATATCCAAACCGGACTCTGCCAAGTTGGACAAGTTATCGTTCAAATACAGATAAGGGATCACATCGGGATAGAGCTGACTAAATTCCGACAGTATTGGCGAAATGTATTGCTTGCCAATATCACGAGGAGCCGAGATTTTAAGTGCGCCGCGCACTTCTTTGGTGCCAGTTTGGAGTAAGTTTTCCGTCTCTTTAACGCTGTCGATGATTTCCAGGCATGCTTGATGGTACATCGCGCCAGAGTCCGTCAATGAAATATGCCTTGTACTGCGATTAAGTAATTTCACCCCATAACGATCTTCCAGCGACTGCAATCTTGCCGTTACTGTTGCCGGTGATAAGCCGAGCTCTCTGCCAGCCGCTGCCAGCCCTTGGTTCTTCACTATGCTGACAAACAACGTCATATCGGAAAACTTATCCACATTCCCTCCTCAAATCTCATTATTCACCTGAGCTGAATAATCAATTCAAATCTTAACCAATTATAAAATTTATTCCAATCAATATACTGACGCCATCGAAACGAGATTGGAGAAACAAATCATGAAAACAGAAAAAACTGTCTACGTCGTACTCGGTGGCACATCAGGTATTGGTGCTGAACTTAGCCAACAACTTGCGAGCGACAATGCGGTTGTCCACGTAGCAAGCCGTAAAACAGGGTTAGACATCAGCGATGAAAAGTCGGTTTACCACTACTTCGAAACCATTGGTGCTTTTGACCATCTGATCGTCACAGCAGGCTCTTATGCTCCGGCAGGCCAAGTAACGGACGTCGAAGTTTCCCAAGCAAAATACGCGTTTGATACCAAGTTTTGGGGCGCCATCAACGCGGCGAAACATGGCGCGCGCTACATCAAGAAAGGCGGCTCAATCACGCTAACTTCCGGCATGTTGTCGCGCAAAGTTGTCGCTAACACCTACGTAAAGACCGCCATCAACGCGGCCATTGAAGCGACCACGAAAGTACTGGCGAAAGAATTGGCTCCTATCCGAGTGAATGCGGTCAGCCCAGGTTTAACCAAAACTGAGGCGTATCGAGGCATGAGCGAAGACGACAGAAATGCCATGTACCAACGCACACAAAATAGCTTACCAGTGGGCAAAGTTGGTGGAGCCAGTGACATTGCAAAAGCTTACCTACTTCTGATTGAAAACAGCTACATGACCGGCGCAGTGATTGATGTTGATGGTGGCGCACTGCTTGGCTAACAACACACGCTTAACTAACCGTAAATAAAAACAAGGTGCCAGAACAAGAAAAAGACATGGCACCAATGGGTTCAAACGAAATAAAAAAAGAGACTCTCCCATGAATAAAGAAAAAATGCCGCTGCAGGTATGGATCTTAACGCTTGCCGCTTTTGCTATCGGTACCGCAGAATTTGTTATTGCAGGAATCCTTCCTCAAGTCGCCAACTCATTGTCCATCACGGAAGGCCAAGCGGGTTACCTAATCAGTGCCTACGCACTTGCCATTGTGTTTGGCGGTCCGCTACTTACGATTTACTTAGCACGCTTTAACAAGAAAGCCGTACTGGCTGGGCTAATGGTGCTGTTTATTCTCGGCAACGTATTGTCCGCTTTCGCACCGAACTACTTTGTGTTGATGGTGAGCCGAGTGATCACGGGCTTGGTTCAAGGTCCTTTCTACGGCATCGGAGCCGTGGTCGCGACCAATTTGGTTTCAGAAAAAATGGCAGGCCGTGCGGTCGGACAAATGTTCGCTGGCTTAACACTGGCTAACGTTTTAGGTGTTCCTGGCGGTACTTGGATTGGCTTGCAATTCGGCTGGCACACCACTTTCTTAATCGTTGCCGCTTTTGGTTTAGTGGCTCTATTCTTCATCACTTCAGTGATCAAATCGACTGGTCATGGCGAAGCAAAAGATGTCAAAGCACAATTGGCTGCGTTCAAAAACCCAATGCTACTTATCAGCCTTGCGATCACCGTATTCGCTTGGTCGGGGTTTATGACTTTGTATGGCTACATCGCCCCTATCGCCATGCACATCACTGGCTTTAGTGAAAGTGCCGTGACTTGGATTTTGGTGATTGTTGGCGTCGGTCTAATTATTGGGAACACCATGGGTGGTCGTTCATCGGATAAAAACCTACAAAAAGCGTCTATGTTCTGGGCTATCGCGATGATTGTGTCACTGGTGCTGGTCGGAATCACTGTCGACAGCAAAGTGCTGTTCATTGCCACCGCCTTTGTATTTGGTATTGCGTCATTCGCTAACGTACCAGCAATGCAACTCCGAGTAATGAACCACGGTGGTGAAGGCCAGGAATTAGCAGCGACAGCAAACATCTCCGCGTTCAACTTAGCCAATGCCTTTGGCGGTTTCTTAGGCGGCATGGTGCTCGATAGCCAAATGGGCGCAGGCATGATCCCTTACGCAGCCGTCATTGTTCCGCTGATTGGTTTGCTATTCATCGCCAAGGCGAACCGCAAAGAAAACAAACAAATCGACTTAGCGCCAAGCTTCAACAACTAATTTCATCCCTACTGGTAGTCCTGACTTAACGCTTTCCGAACAAGCGGGGCTACCCAATTAAATCACTAGGAAAACACTATGAAACTCTACATTTACGAACATTGCCCATTCAGTGCTCGCGTCCGCTATGTTGCAGGCATGCTGAATATCCCACTTGAGATCATAAACCTCGCTTACGACGATGACACAACCACCAACGATCTGATTGGGGCCAAACAAGTGCCGCTATTACTTAAAAATGACGGCCAAGCCCTCGCGGAAAGCTTGGACATCATCGCTTACTTTATCGAGCTCGCTCAATCTTCAGAAAGCCATCAACCGTCTGAATCGGTGCTGGATTGGCAGCGAAGCGCGTTTCTCCCACTGCAAAAAATCGGCTACCCACGTTGGTCAAATATGGATTTGCCAGAGTTTGCCACTCAGTCTGCACAACAAGCTTGGCGCACAAAAAAGGAAACGGATGCACTCAATTTTGATGCACTCCTGCAGGACACTCCAAACATTGCCAAAGAGGTAGAAGCGCTCATCGAACGTGCGAAAAACGTGTTGAATCTCGATTCCTACCAGCACGTAACTTTGGTAGACGAAGCGATCCTGTTTTCTATTTTGCGCGGGTTCTTCAGTGCCACAGAAATCCAATGGGACAACACCGTGAAAGATTGGATGGAATCAGTAAGCAACAAAACCCAAGTACCACTACTTAAGTAAGGAATCGATCATGAGCAAACTGTTTGAACCAACACAGCTAAAACAACTGGATCTACTAAACCGTGTGGTGATGGCGCCAATGACCCGAGCTCGCACTAGTCAACCGGGAAACATTCCAAACCAAATGATGGCGACTTACTACAAGCAGCGCGCTACCGCAGGCTTGATCATCTCTGAAGCCACCCAGATTTCCGATGATTCACAAGGCTACTCCTTCACACCCGGCGTTTATACCGATGAACAAGTGGCCGGTTGGAAGTTAGTCACTCAAGCGGTGAAATCACAAGGCGCCGCCATGTTCTGCCAGCTTTGGCATGTGGGCCGAGTATCGCACCCAGTTTTCCAAAAAGGTGAACAGCCCATCGCACCATCTGCGCTTGCTCCGGTAGAGACTAAAGTGTGGATCGCCGATGAGCAAGGCAACGGCAATATGGTCGATTGTGTAGAGCCACGAGCCATGACTCAAGCGGATATTGACCGTGTTGTGAGTGATTTTGCCTATGCCGCGAAACGGGCGATTGAAGCAGGCTTCGATGGCATCGAAATCCACGGCGGCAATGGTTACCTGATTGACCAGTTCCTACGTACCAATTCAAACCACAGAACCGACAACTACGGCGGTACTCGAGAAAATCGACTTCGCTTTTTGTTAGAAGTGGTCGATGCGGTGAGTAAAGCCATAGGTGCCAACAAAGTAGGAGTACGACTCGCGCCTTTCATCACTTTCAAGGACATGAACTGCCCAGACATTGTGCCAACCATCCTCGATGCATCGAAACAACTTCAAGCTCGTGATATCGCGTACTTGCATCTGTCTGAAGCGGATTGGGACGACGCGCCCGTGATTCCAGAGAGTTTCCGCATCGAATTGCGTGAATACTTCACCAACACCATTATCGTCGCTGGCAGTTACACTCAAGCGAGAGCCGATGAGGTACTTGAGAAAGGGTATGCAGATTTAGTGGCGTTTGGCCGCCCATTTGTCTCTAATCCAGATTTGGTGGCACGCTTAAAGCATCAACAACCTCTGGCAGAACTGGATGGAGCAACCCTATTTGGCGGCAATGAACGAGGTTATACAGATTACACGGCTTTGCATGTGTGAGTGAACGAAAAGGGAGATGTGGCCATCTCCCTTTGTTTGTATTGCTTAGAGGAACGCTTTGTAAGGCAGTTCAGGTTCATTTTTAAAGATGTCACTGAAGCCACGGAAGTGTTGGTAATGCATACGGCCTTTATCGGTTGGGAAGGTGTACTTACCACCGACTTGCCAGAAAAACGGCGCAAACTTGTATTGTAAGCGGTCTTTTTTCATGTTCCATAGCACTTCAATCTCACGCGGATCGTTCTGGAAGTTTGCCCAGATATCGTGATGGAATGGCACCACGACTTCACAATCTAACGACTCCGCTGCACGTAGAATGTCGGATGAGGTCATTTTGTCGGTCACACCACGTGGGTTTTCACCAAAAGACAATAAAGCCACATCGATTTGGTATTCATTGCCGTGCGCTGCGTAGTAGTTGGAGTAATGAGAATCACCCGAGTGGTAAACGGAACCACCGCTGGTTTCAATCAAGTAGTTCACTGCACGCTTGTCCATTCCATCTAAGATCTCTTTATCGTAAGAAGAGACGCCTTCCGGAAGGGTCACAAGTGCTGTGCGGTCAAACGAATCGAGGATACGAATTTTCATATCGCCCACTTCCAGCACATCGCCAACTTTGGCCACGATGCAACGCTCTTCTGGCACCCCCCATCCCATCCAAAGATCGACGCACGCTTGCGGGCCGATAAACTTCACGTGTTCACCACAGTTTTGCAGCACCGCCGCCGCGACATTGACGTCAATATGATCACCATGATCATGAGATGCCAACACGGCATCAATCTCTTTAATCGCAAAGGGATCAAGCGGGAAGATTGCTGTACGTAAGTTCGGTTGCAGTGCTTCCACGCCTCCCATGCGCATCATTTGGTGCTGGTTTTTCATAAAGGCGTTCTTTTGCGTTTTTTTGCCCGTTCCACACCAAAAATCGATGGAAATATTAGTGTTACCCTCACTTTTCAACCAGATACCAGTACAACCCAACCACCACATGGAGAATGTATTCGGCTCTACTACTGTGTTTTCGATCTCTTCGTTCAGCCAAGTTCCCCATTCAGGAAAGGTACTTAGGATCCATGACTCGCGTGTAATTTCATTTACTTTACTCATAGCAACACCTTCTTGTTTCACAACTTTTATTAAATTTAGGATGTAGGGAGCCAAGCGCCTTAAAGGGTGATTAAGGCACTGAGCAGAATTGTGTTCGTGATTTGAGAAAGAAACGAGGTCGCGTTACACCAAAATGACCTTCGTCCCTTTTGCTTCTATCGCTTTGATGACATCGGGATTCGCGCTTTTACCGGTGATCAAAATGTCAATTTTCTCCGCTGGGCAGAAAAGCATGCCTGTGCGCTGCCCCACTTTCGAGCTATCGACCACCACCACTAACTTGTCGATTTGCTCAAGCATCTGTTGCTCTGCAACCGCGGTCAGCATATCGGCTTTGTATAGCCCCGCTTCCGTCAGGCCTTTACCAGACGTAAACATCCAGTTGCCCGCATAACCGCCTAACGAGTTCGGCGCGGGATTAAGAAAGATGTTTTGCGAGCGATTGTATTGGCCACCAATGATGATCACGTCGTCATGATCTTCGTTGATTAAATAGCTGGCCAAAGGAAAGTAGTTCGTCACAATTTGCACATCCTGACCACAGAGCCTTTGCCCAAGCAGGAATGCGGTCGAACCGCAGTTGATCACCACACTGTCGCCCGGTTGGCAGAGCTCCGCCGCTTGCATGGCAATGAGCGACTTTTCTTCATAATGCTCAGTGCTATTGATGTTCAGTGGTGACCACTTTCTCTTTTTCGCTTCAACACGCTCTGCGCCATTACGTACTTTGCGTAACTTGCCTAGCTCATCTAACTTCGAAATGTCGCGTCGCGCCGTTGCTGGCGACACATTAAAACGTTCAATGATGTGCGCAACGTTAATCGTCTGATTTTCTTCAAGCAGAGAGAGAATGCCGTTGTGCCTTTGCACTTCATTCATAACTATCACCTTATTCAATTCAAATTCACCGAAATGTCTATCTAGTGATTACATGGTGATTACCTGTGATTCGTTTTGATTCTATTAATCACGCTCTTGATTGTCAAATCAAGGTGTTCATAAAATCTCGAATTCATCACAAATTTTATTAAGCCATTGTATTTAAAGAAATTCAATATTTGCGATGTGATCAAAATACCATTTATTGCCTTTTTTAAGCGGCGAAATTGACAAAAATCAAAATAATCACAAATGAGCATTGCATGATTACTTTTGATTGTTAAAGTTTATTTCGTGAGCAATAACTGAGTAGATTCTTACCCTACAAAGGAATCCTCTCTGACCTACAAACGATTACAAATACAAATCCATCAAGGGGTAAAGATATGGAGTTCTTATACGACATCTTCTATATTTTTTACAGCCAAGTCATGACCAAAGCCCCGTTGCTACTGGGCTTAGTGACATTAATTGGCTACTGGCTGCTAAGAAGAGACACCACGACCATCATCAAAGGTTCGATCAAGACGATCGTCGGTTTCATGCTGGTTCAAGTTGGGGCGGGCACCCTCGTCGCTGGCTTTAAACCTGTGATTTCCAAACTTTCTGAGTTTCATGGACTGACGGGTTCC
This sequence comes from Vibrio vulnificus NBRC 15645 = ATCC 27562, assembly GCF_002224265.1. Classification (NCBI taxonomy): domain Bacteria; kingdom Pseudomonadati; phylum Pseudomonadota; class Gammaproteobacteria; order Vibrionales; family Vibrionaceae; genus Vibrio; species Vibrio vulnificus. The sequence continues at coordinate 538,807 of NZ_CP012882.1, read as the reverse complement.
GTCATCGATCCCTACACATCGATGATGTCCACCATGGAAGCCATGGGTGACAACTACTCTTGGGTTGGTTACACGGTGCTGCTTGCACTGGGTATCAACATTCTTTTAGTGCTGTTCCGCCGCTACACGGGGATCCGCACCATCATGCTGACTGGTCACATCATGTTCCAGCAAGCGGGCTTGATTGCGGTGTTCTACTTTGTGCTTGGTGCAAGCATGTGGGAAACCATCATCTACTCGGCAGTGCTGATGGCGCTCTACTGGGGCATTTCATCCAACATCATGTTTAAACCCACAGAGGAAGTGACGGGCGGTGCAGGCTTCTCGATTGGTCACCAACAACAAGTGGCCTCTTGGATCGCCACCAAAGTGGCCCCCAAACTGGGTGACAAAAATGACAGCGTCGATCATCTAGAACTGCCGAAATGGCTGCACATTTTCCACGACAGTATCGCGGCAACCGCTATCGTCATGACCGTCTTCTTCGGCATCATTTTATTGTCTTTTGGTTTGGATAATCTGCAAGCCATGGCGGGCAGCACCCACTGGAGCATCTACATTCTCGAAACCGGTTTGAAATTTGCGGTTGCTATTCAAGTCATCGTGGCTGGTGTGCGCATGTTCGTTGCTGAGCTGTCTGAAGCATTTAAAGGTATTTCTGAACGGGTCATCCCCAATGCCGTACTGGCGATTGACTGTGCTGCTATTTACGCCTTCTCTCCTAATGCGATGGTGTTTGGTTTCATGTGGGGTGCTGTGGGTCAGTTTACCGCCGTGTTGGCCATGTTGGCCTTCGATGCGCCAATCATGATCATTCCCGGCTTTATCCCAATGTTCTTCTCCAACGCGACCATCGGTGTTTTTGCCAACCACTTCGGTGGCTGGAAAGCGGTGATGAAGATCTGTTTCGTCATGGGCATTATTGAAGTCGTCGGCTCTGCTTGGGCTATCCACCTCTTTAACCAACAAGGCACCGAGTTCAACGGTTGGATGGGGATGGCAGACTGGGCACTGGTCTTCCCACCAATCATGCAAGGTCTCTCTGCATCGAAAATGTTCTTCTTTGTCTTGGTTGGCCTATCTCTGGTTTATATGTTCTTCGCATCACGCAAGCTGCGCGCAGAAGAAGATGCACAAGGCACGCTTATGGTCAGTGAAGAGCCTGACGTCATTGAAGCGGTGGAACAAGCCATCAAAGCCAGTGATGGTGTGCGCCCAGTCAGCATTCTTGCCGTGTGTGGCAACGGCCAAGGCTCATCAATGATGATGAAGATGAAGATCGGCAAATATCTAGAGAAAAAAGGCATTCCTCATGTGATGGATTCATGCGCCGTCTCTGACTACAAGTCGAAACTGGCCAGCACCGACATCATCGTCTCCTCAAAGCACTTGTCTGCTGAGATGGAACCTGGCGAAGGCAAATTTGTTCTTGGGGTGCAAAACATGCTGAACCCGAATTCATTTGGAGATGAGCTGCTCGACATCATCAACAAGAACTTCGTCTCAGCCAAATAGCCTAATGACTCAATAACTTATAACAAATGAGGTGCCAGTAAAGCTGGCACCCAACCTGGAGATAGAACAATGGGATTAAAACAATCACTGATCGAAAACAACTCAATTAAGTTACAAGCGCAAGCGTCTAACTGGCGCGACGCGATCAAGATTGGTACAGATATGCTGATTGCCTCTGGCGCGATAGAGCCTTGCTACCATGACGCGATCATCAGCAGCGTTGAAGAGCTCGGTCCTTACATCTGCATCGCGCCTAACCTCGCCTTGCCACACGCACGTCCAGAAAACGGCGTAAATCGTACCGCTTTCGCACTCGTGACTCTAGAAACACCCATCTACTTCGACGGTGAAGACGAACCTGTCGATGTGCTCATCACTCTCGCGGGCAGCTCTTCTGACGAACACATGGAAGGGCTAATGGAAGTGACCCAGGTCTTGGATGATGAAGAGAGCGATACTGGCGTTGATCTGGATAAACTTCGCCGCTGCCGCAGCCTCACTGATGTCTTCAACGTCATAGATGACGCTCTGGCTATGACAGCCTAAGGAGGAATCATGTATAGCGAACTGAAACAACGCGTGCTCGAAGCCAATCTCAAACTGCCCAAGTACGGTTTGGTCACTTTTACTTGGGGCAATGTCTCTGAGATTGACCGTGAACGCGGCGTGATCGCGATTAAGCCATCAGGCGTTGAGTATGAGGGAATGCGGGTAGAGCACATCGTTGTGGTTGATCTCGATGGCAACATCATTGAGGGCAAGCTGAATCCCTCTAGCGATACCGCGACGCATCTCGAAATCTACAAAGCGTTTCCAGACGTTGGGGGCGTGGTTCATACCCACTCACGCAGCGCAACGATTTGGGCACAAGCAGGGATCGACATTCCGGCACTCGGTACCACTCACGCCGACTATTTTTATGGCGACATTCCCTGCACGCGAAAACTGTCGCAAAGCGAGATTGCGCAAGAGTACGAGAAGAACACCGGGTTAGTGATTGTGGAAGAGTTTCGTCATCGTCGCATCGATCCAATGGCTGTCCCAAGCGTGATTGTCGCAGGTCATGCACCTTTCTCTTGGGGTACCAATGCCGATGATGCGGTGCACAACGCAGTGGTACTGGAAGAGATTTCGGCCATGGCTCTCGCCACTCGCTCGCTCAACAGCGGCATCAAGATCCAGCCAGAATTGTCAGACAAACATTACCTGCGTAAGCACGGTGAAAATGCCTACTACGGACAGAGGTAACAAGATGTACAAAGTGCTTGCGTTAGATTTAGACGGAACTGTGCTCACCGATGATCACAGCATTCATCCGGAAGTAAAAAGCGCGATTATGGAGGCAAAACACAAGTGTCACGTGGTGATCGTTACTGGACGCCATCATACAGCGGCGCGCCCGTATTACGATGAACTGGGCTTGACCACGCCGATCATCTGCTGCAACGGCACTTATGTCTATGACTACCACAATGACCAAGTATTGAAACACAACTCCATCGACAAAGAAGACGCACTGACCTTCATCGCGCTGGCGAAAGAGTTTCAGGTCAAGATGGTGATGTACGTGACCGATGCGATGACCTACTCCAACTACAACCCTATTCACTATATGGAAGCGCTGGAAAAGTGGGCCAAAACGGCCCCCAAACACCACCAGCCGAAGATCTACAAAATCGACTCATTCAGCGATCAAGTTCGTGACACGGAATATGTCTGGAAATTTGTGGTGGAAGGGCTGCCAAGCTCGGTTGAACGCTTACTCGAAAACCCATGGGTCAGCGCAAAATTTAACGGCGAACGCTCATGGTCGAATCGCATCGACTTTGCAGCAAAAGGCAACAGCAAAGGCTTAAGACTGGCGGAATACGTTTCTGAGCTGGGTTATCACCCGAATCATGTCATTGCCGTGGGGGATAACCACAATGATATTTCCATGCTCCGTTACGCCGGATTAGGCGTTGCCATGAATCATGCAGACGAAACAGTGCGTGCGAACGCTCGCTTGGTTTGCGAAACCGATAACAACCATGACGGATTAGCCCGTCTGATACGTGAAAAAATTCAAGGATAAGCATCATGACCAAACCAATGATCCAAATCGCCCTCGATCAAACCAATCTTACCGATGCCATTGCCGTGGCAAGCAACGTTCACAGCTATGTCGATGTGATTGAAGTCGGCACCATTTTAGCGTTTGCCGAAGGGATGAACGCCGTATCGACATTGCGTGAGAACCACCCGGATCACATTCTGGTGTGTGATATGAAAACCACTGACGGCGGCGCAATTTTGGCTCGCATGGCCTTTGAAGCCGGCGCCGATTGGATAACAGTTTCAGCCGCGGCGCACATTGCGACGATTAAAGCGTGTAAAAAAGTCGCCGACGAATTCAATGGTGAAATCCAAATCGAAATCTATGGCAACTGGACCATGCAAGATGCGCAAGCGTGGGTAGATTTAGGCATCACTCAAGCGATTTACCACCGTTCTCGCGACGCTGAACTCGCTGGCGTGGGCTGGACAGAGGCCGACCTCAATAAAATGAGAGAGCTGTCTCAACTGGGCCTTGAGCTTTCGATTACAGGCGGCATCGTGCCTGAAGATATCTATCTGTTTGAAGGCATCAAAGCAAAAACCTTTATTGCCGGGCGTGCACTCGCAGGCGAACAAGGGCAGCAAACCGCAGAAGCACTGAAAGCACAAATCAACCGCTACTGGAATTAGGGGGAGGTATGTATCAGAACTTACAACGCCATCGTGTCGGCTTATATGAAAAAGCGCTGCCAAACTCATTGAGCTGGGAAGAAAAACTCCGCGTCACCAAAGAGCTTGGTTTTGACTTTCTCGAGATTTCTGTGGATGAATCAGACGAACGACGCAGCCGCCTTGATTGGGACGACGAGACGATCTACGCCCTGCGTCACCAATGCGAGCGCTACGGACTGCCGCTGCATTCCATGTGTTTAAGCGCACACCGCAAGTTTCCATTTGGCTCGGCCGATGCAAAAATCCGTGAGCAAGCGTTGCTGCACATGGAAAAAGCCATTGCCTTGGCTTATAAGCTCGGCGTTCGCACGATTCAGTTGGCAGGTTACGACGTTTACTACGAACCGGCGAATCGTGCTACCCATCTGCGCTTTATTGAGGGGATGAAACTGGCGGCCAAACTGGCTGAGCGAGCAGGCGTGATGCTGGCAGTTGAAATCATGGATACCGACTACCTGAATTCACTCAGCAAATTTGAAGTGCTTAATCGTGAAGTCAACTCTCCGTATTTCACCGCTTATCCGGATGTCGGCAACATCTCGGGCTGGAACTACGACGTCTGTACCGAGCTGAAACTGAGTAAGCCCCACATTACGCAAATCCATCTCAAAGATACACACCGCGTGACACCTGACTCGCAGGGGCAGTTCCGAGACTTAGTGATTGGTGATGGCGAAGTGAACTTTGATGCGATTTTTAAAACCTTAAAAGAGACCGACTGTGTGGTGCCATTGGTGATAGAAATGTGGGCACAAGACGAAGATTGGCGTGCGCACATTCATACTGCGCAGCAACGCTTAAACCGAGCTTGTGACCACGCAGATTTACCTCGGTTGTTTGCCGCTTAGTGCAACACCACCAACGGCGGAAAAAATCATCTCAAAAGGCCAACAGACCCTAATATCGTTTTTCTGTTTCGGCGTTCAGGGAGTGGGCGCCGAATTTTCCCACACTGGGAACGTGCAGTTTTGCCCCCCGTAGAAAACTGCACTCTTTCATCTGATTGGTTGACTTACTATTTTGCTTAGCGCACAGTGGCGATCTTGCCTTATGAAACTCTGTTGATTTTAATGAAATTACTCCATCTACAACTGTTCTGGTACGAAAAACATCACACCTTACTGGAGATGGAAGACCTACCCATTCTTACCCCTGCGCAAGAAAAAGAGCTGCGCGAGTGGGCGAAAACTCGCCGCAAAATTCTGAGCTATGAAGTACATCAGCACGCTTGGTTAAAAGTGAATGTCGACGGTTTTTCTTCCACATTGCATCTAAAACCCAATGGTACGTTGGTGGAAAAAGATCTCTTCAGCGAAAAAGCCCTTCAGGGGCTTTGGAAAGTCATAGACGGTTTTTTGTTTATCAAAGTGATCAGTGGCGAGTTTATTGTCGAGTATCAAATCGTAGGAAACAAAGAGCAGAACATTCACTGCGGCATTGAATACATTAATGGCAAAGTCAGCACATACAGCAAATTTGCCCAAATCATGAGTGCGTAAACAATCCCAATCCCTTCCTAAGAAAAAAGGGAGATGTGGCATCTCCCTTGTTCGCTCATGATTTGGTGTCTTTCAGGGTGAAACCGCGTCGTTACAACACCGCTTTGCGTTTGGGTAAAAAGACTTCCCCAAGCATGCAGCGCACTGAACCGCCGCCAATATCTTCAATGGTCGTTACGTCAAATGGCAGCAACTTACCGTGCGTTGCCAACTGATTACGCTGCGCTTCTGAAAACGCATCATAGGCCGATTGCGACATCGCGATCACTTTGCTGCCATTGACCGTTTCCAGTTGCAAAATGTTGCCGCAGAAACGGTTCATCTGTTCAATGGAAATGGAGATCACCTGCTTGTCTTTGGCCAGTGATTTCAAGACGAAACGACGCTCAAACTCAGGGATCACTTCATCGCAAATCACACAAAATTGCTCACCAATCGCCATCATTACGTTGGTGTGGTAAATCGGTTTTCCCGATGGCAACAGGGTTTGGAAGGAGATCACTCGCTCGTAACCAATGCGTTTGGCGTACTCTTCTAATACAAGGCGATCACAACGCTGCGACAATGCGGCATAAATGGTGCGATTCAGATGGTCAATCACCATCACGCCTGTGCTTTCTAAAAACGCCTCTTCCGTCACGTAATAGGTCAAAGAATCTTGGCGATGCACTTCGCGGCCAGCGGCCGTCAGTGCTTCAATCAAGGCTTGTGGGCGCACTTCTTCACGGCGGTTTTCACACGCCATCGGGAAGGTATAAAAGCCCCCTTCCGCCGTGGTGCTAAACCAGTTGTTGGGGAATACCGCATCGGGGGTCGCAATGTCCGATTCAGGGTAGTCAAACTCCACCACTTGCACCCCTTCCTGACGAAGTTTGCTCACCATTGCTCGGAACTCGGCCAATGTTTTGCTTCTTACCTCTTCCTGAGAGAGGGCGATCTGATTCTGAAATTCGTTGTCACGCGCGGTTTCTTCATTAAAGCGAAACTCTTTTGGCGGCACCATTACCACACAGTCTGCATTTTGGGTCGCATCAAGCTGAGGTCGTATTGTCTCATTCGGTAACAGCATCTGTTCATTCCTTATCACTAGATAAGGCAGATTGTAAATTTATTGTTAACTCTGTTTTTGCTGAATTTCAGCTTTCCAAACACAACGTAAAGTAATAATTGCTGCATAAAAGGCATTTGATAGCAATTTTTATGGCCACCCTTACGATATATTGCCACTTCACTGCGCACTTCGCTGCGATAAGGCTGAGAAATCCCTTAGGATATGCCGCAAAGTGATAACCAACTGGTTACATTTAGCCGGTCAATCCGTTAGACTACTTTTCGCCCTTCCACCACTTCTTTTTTACCGCACCTTCTGGCAGTGTGGGCGTTGTTATTTTTAGGAAGCGTTATGTTTAAACGATTTGAAAGTTTTACCAATCCGTTTCCGGCCGGAACGCCGGAACAACCACCTGAAGGGTTACTGGCTTTTTGCCGCCACTACACTCGTGGGTTTGAAAAACCGCTGATTTTGATGTCACTGCTGTCCACCATCGTCGCGATTGTCGAGGTGTCGTTGTTTGGTGCCATGGGACAGCTAGTGGACTGGCTGAGCAACAGCGATCCACAAACCTTCCTTGAGCAAAACCAAAGTGAGCTGATTTATTACGGCGTGATACTTTTAGTGGTGATGCCAACCCTGATCGTGGGTTACTCACTGCTGGTGCATCAAAGTCTGCTGGGCAACTACCCAATGTCGATCCGCTGGCTGGCGCATCGCTACTTGCTTAATCAAAGCTTGAACTTCTATCAAGATGATTTTGCCGGGCGTGTCGCCACCAAAGTGATGCAAACTTCATTGGCGGTGCGTGAATCGGTGATGAAAACCATGGACGTGTTTGTTTACGTGTCCGTCTATTTCACCAGCATCATTGTGATGCTCGCGGCGGCCGACTGGCGTTTGATGGTGCCAATGGTGATTTGGCTGCTGATCTACATCGGCATTCAAGTTTACTTTGTCCCTAAGCTCAAAGATGTTGCTTCGGCGCAAGCAGACGCCCGCTCTACTATGACCGGTCGCATTGTCGACAGCTACACCAATATCCAAACGGTGAAACTGTTTTCTCATAGCAAACGAGAAACCGAGTATGCCGAGAGTGGCATGCGCGAATTCTTAGACACGGTTCATCGTCAAATGCGCTTGGTAACCGGCTTCAATATTGCGGTGCAAGTGACCAACTATGTGCTGGTGTTTTCGATTGGCGCGCTCTCCATCCACCTTTGGTTAGGCGGTGCGATCAGCGTTGGCGCGATTGCCATTGCGGTGAGCTTAGCGTTGCGTATCAACGGGATGTCGATGTGGATCATGTGGGAAGTCGGTTCGCTATTTGAAAACATGGGTACTGTGGTCGATGGCATGAAGACGCTATCCAAACCGATTGATATTCAAGACAAACCACAGGCCACTGAACTCGTGGTGAAGCAGGGCGGCATTGAGTTTGACGACGTGAGTTTCCACTACGGCGAAAACAAAGGCGTGATTAACCATCTCAATTTGCACATCAAACCGGGTGAGAAAATTGGCCTAGTAGGGCGCTCTGGCGCGGGCAAATCAACGCTGGTTAACCTACTGCTGCGTTTCCACGATGTGGAGAGCGGCAAAATCAAGATCGATGGCCAAACCATCTCTGAGGTAACGCAAGATTCGCTGCGTGCGCAAATTGGTATGGTGACGCAAGACACCTCACTGCTGCACCGCTCGATTCGCGAGAACATTCTTTACGGCAATCCCGATGCCAGCGAAGAAGAGCTGTTGCGCGCCACCAAGCAAGCGCACGCGCATGAGTTTATCGAAACCCTCACCGACCCGTTTGGCAATGTCGGCTACGATGCGCAAGTGGGCGAGCGCGGGGTGAAACTCTCGGGTGGTCAACGTCAGCGCATCGCGATTTCTCGCGTACTGCTCAAAGACGCGCCACTTTTGGTGCTGGATGAAGCCACCTCAGCCCTCGACTCGGAAGTGGAAGCGGCCATTCAAGAGAGCTTGAACGAGCTGATGCAAGGCAAAACCGTCATTGCCATTGCCCACCGCTTGTCGACCATCGCACAGATGGATCGCCTGATCGTGCTGGATAAGGGCAATATTGTCGAGCAAGGCACGCACCAAGAACTGCTGCAAAAAAACGGTATTTACGCGCAGTTGTGGGCGCACCAAACCGGCGGTTTTCTTGCCGACGATTGCCCAGAAATGGAAGAGAACCAAATCGCTTAATCGACGTTAAATACCATCAAATCAACGCCCTGTTCACCACAGGGCGTTGTCATTTACATACCAACACTTCCCCCCATCCTGTGGCAACCAGCACCAATTAGGATTAGAATTCCGCCATCCGAATAACCAACGATAAAAACGAACACGATAAAATGAACAAAAGCTTATTGACCAACGTGATTGCCTTAGCGGCTTTGGCAGCAGGTTTCGCGCTGAAAAACGACTACCTTCTTTATGCTGGCTTGTTTGCCTTCTCTGGCGCCATTACCAACTGGCTAGCGATTCATATGCTGTTTGAAAAAGTGCCGGGGTTATACGGCTCAGGCGTCATTCCTGCGCGCTTTGAGGAGTTTAAAGCGGCGATCAAAAACCTAATGATGGAACAGTTTTTTACCAGCGAGAACATCGATAAGTTTCTCAGCAAAGAGATGGCCGGTGGCAAGAGCTTCAATCTTGAGCCCATCATTGCCAAAGTCGATTTCAACCCAACGTTCGACTCGCTGGTTGATGTTATCGCCCAATCGCAATTTGGGGGCATGTTGGCGATGTTTGGCGGCACAGAAGCCTTGATTCCCCTCAAACAACCATTTGTCGAGAAGATGCAGCAAGCCATGGTGGATCTCAGCCACAGCGACACCATCAAGCAGGCATTGAAAGAAGAACTCGAAGCGCCCGCGATGATGGAAGAGATCCAACAAAACATTGAAAACATCATTGATCAGCGTCTTAACGAGTTGACGCCTAAGTTGGTGAAAGAGATGGTGCAGAAGATGATCAAACAGCATTTGGGCTGGCTTGTGGTTTGGGGTGGCGTGTTTGGCGGCCTGATTGGTGTCATCACTTCCGTCGTTGCTTAGCCACTGACCGCAGCAGAAACAACAGAGGGAAGCCCAGTGCTTCCCTCTTCTATTTTGGCGCTGACTTGCCCCCTCACTGGGGTATATCCCGCACCGCTGACCTGTCGCGTTACTTTTGGTACAAGGTCGACAACAGCTCTGGGTTCACACCAAAGCCCGTTTTGTGCTCCTCAATCACCACTTCGCTACGCGTTTGAATCACCCCCGGCAGAGTACCGAGCTTGCTCGACATAAACTCTTGATACGCCTTCATGCTTTTGACACGCACTTTGATCATAGTGTCAAAATCGCCCGACAATGAGTAACACTCTTCAATCTCCGGCATATCGGCGACGGCTTTGGCAAACTTTTCAAAGATGGAAAAGCTGGTTTGATCAAGACGAATATGAATAAACACCTGAACATCCAAGCCCAACTTTTCGGCATTGAGTTCAGCGTGATACCCCTTGATGTACCCTTCTTTCTCTAAACGTTTGACGCGTTCAGAACACGGTGAGGTGGTCAAGTTGACCTGCTTAGCCAGCTCAACCACCGGCAAACGGCCTTTTAAATGCAAGATGCGTAAAATTTGCAGATCGATGCGATCCAACGGGTAACCAGACATCCTTCGTCCCTTATCATTTTTTTGCCAGTTTACTGGCTAACCCAGTTCGCTATCAATAGCTGAGAGTTTAATGAAATGTAGGGAGTTATTCAGTAGAGATATTTTTCGATGGTTAATAAGATTTTTTTCTTATTTTTCTGTTATTTATTGAACTTCTTGATGAATTTAATGAGCCAGAAAGAAAAGAGTCTTTATTCTAAACAGAGATAATGCAGACAGACGATATGAATCATAATGCATCATACAGAATGATATTCCCATGTCGTTTTTACGCAGCGATATTTATAACAACTCAAGCTGCTGTCAATCTACTTTACTCGTCAGTTTCAACCGGCACTTTAAAGCGATTGAACACAGGAGAAAGCATGCAAACCGTCATGATTAAATACCAGCCTTTTGGCATCGGCGAGTGGACGACTCTTTACGTTTCCACTGATTTGGCAAACGCATTAGAGAAAGAGTATATGAGTTACGGCTGGCCTGTAGAGGTCAACCGAGAGTGTACTGAGCTCGAAAGCGATTTCGCTTAAGTAAGAAGGTCTAGCCGATCGTCGGTTGAACCATTTGCGGTGAAAGGGATTTCACCGTTGCTGTATTCTGCGTATTACAGTAACGGCAGAAATGCTGAGGTTCCATGTGGTAATAGTGGTCACCAGAAACAAACTTGGTCATCAGTTGGGTAAAACTGTGTAGCCGACTTGAAAACGTATCACTCTGCTCTACCTGACAACGACGCATAACGACTTTGTGTGCGGTTGTTTTTTTACACGCTGAGCAATAGATTTGTGGCATGACCCTTCCCCTGATGTACGAATGCTGCTAATGATAATTGACACATTTTGACCAAATTAATTCCACACTCAAAAAGCGCTTTTTAATTTTTGTGCTCTAGGTACAAAAAATAGTTCTGCAACTTCAACAAATTGCGATCTTTGTCGCCCAATGCCGTGCGGATTGAACGCAAGAATAAAGCAAACATTTAGCGGATTTGTTAGCGGCAAGAAAAGATTCTGTCGGTCGTTAAAAAACAAACCCCTCACCAGTATCACCAACGAGGGGCTCGATTATTTACAATGTAAATTGAGTATCGTGTTCGTTCTTGTTGAACACGAGATCAAGATTACTCTAGCTCGACCAACTTTTTCTCAAACTCACGGTGCTGCTCTAGAACGGTGTTGTCAGCGCCACCAGTTAGTTTGCTCACACCAACAATCGCGATGGTTGAGAAGATGATTCCCGGTACGATTTCGTACACGTCAAACCAACCGCCAGTCAATTGTTTCCAAACCACGATAGTGATACCACCACACCAATACGACCCACCATCACGATTTCTTGCGAGCTTGCGTCTGGCTTGATCACTTGCTTGTAGAAGTCTTCCGCCAGTGCTGAAGATGAAACCAACAGTTGAGAGTCCGCAGTACTCATGACCGCTGCTAGAATCGCAGCCAACAAGATACCTGCAATCACTGGGTGGAACACAGTGTTCACCAGCAACATGAAGATTTTCTCGCCGTCGGCCAGTTCGGTACCTGGATGGCCGTTAACCCATACAAGGCCAACCAAACCAACGAGAATTGCCCCCGCCATCGATAGCGCAGTCCAACCCACCGCAATACGACGAGCCGTACCCAATTCACGGTTGGTACGAGAGGCTTTAAAACGCGCCAAAATATGTGGCTGACCAAAATAACCTAGACCCCAAGCGACCAGTGAAATAATCGCAATCGCGCTAAGAGGCTCACCTTTGGCATCGTTCCATAGCGTCAGCAGCTCTGGGTTAATGTTGTGCATGTCGGTTGCCAGTTGGCCAAAGCCCCCTTCCATCACGGCAATAGGAACAATCATCAATGCTGCCGCCATCAATAGGCCCTGCACCAAATCCGTCCAAGAAACCGCGAGGAAACCACCAAACAACGTGTACGAAACCACACACAAGGTGCCAATGATCACTGCGGTGCTGTAATCTAGACCAAACACAGTTTCAAACAGTTTGCCCCCTGCAACCAAGCCTGAGCTGGTATAGAAAAGGAAGAAAAGCAGAATAAAGAAAGCAGAAATTGTCTGAATCAGTTTTGATTTGTCATCGAAGCGACGTGACAAAAATTCAGGCAATGTAAGTGCATCCGTTTGAATACTGTAGGTGCGAAGACGTTTGGCACTGACTAACCAGTTTGCCCAAGTACCCACCAACAAACCACCAGCAAGCCAGAACGACTCGATACCCGCAGCGTACGCGTAACCTGGTAGGCCCAACAACAACCAACCACTCATGTCCGATGCCCCAGCAGACAGCGCCGCTGGCCATGGACCTAAGCTACGGCCACCCAAGAAATAATCACTTGAGCTAGACGTTTTCTTATAGGCGTAAACCCCGATTGCCACCATAAGAAGTAAATAGGCAATAAAAGTGCCCGTAATAGCGAAGCTACTCTCTATCATTAGATAGTCCTCATTAGAATAATAATCCTTCCTTGGCTCCCCCAAACGGCGTGGGGGAGCATGGAAAGGTTAGTGAGTATCGTTCCCCAACTCGAGTAGAGTTGCGTTACCACCCACTGCGGTAATATTTATGGTACGCGTACGTTCTGTAATGAAACGCAGCGAAAGATGCGGATCATGAGCAAGCAGAGCACCTGCTTGATCCGTTGCAGAAACCAAACCGACGATAGCACCGTCACGTTTGGCCAATTGTAGATTGAGCTCATGCTCAACCTGCGCATTACCCACGTAACCGACACTGCGTACATCACGGTCGATGAGCTGTAAAAGCGCATCGTAGGCGACCATTTGTACTAGGTTGGAAGGGAAATGCGTCTGTTCAAGGGCGCTGCTGAGCAAGCCGTTGAACTCTGAGTTATCACTGCAAACGATGACGCTGTTACCAGCAATCAGCGCGCAGGTCACTAAAGCAAAAGCGTTGTACAGAGCTTGCTCTGAATCGCTTTGCTCGTTTTCAACGATCACCAGCGCCACCCCACGGCCCGCGGTGTACAACTCGTTGGTTTCTCCGGTAGGCCCAACCAAAAGGTGAGCGTCAGCCAATAGCGAAGAGGCTTGTTGCAAGTGGTAAGAAACCACCTTGGCAACCAGCGCATGCTTCCCATCCAGAGCGGCTTTAAATGCAAGCAAGTGCTCACATTTGTAATCAAAATTGGTCAGATTCCACTGTTCCCATGCTGAGAAAGCATCCGAAAAACTCGTCACTTGATGAACCATGATGTTGCTCCTTATGCGTTCTCAGTCTGGTTAAATTGCACTTGGGTAAAGCGGTACAAGTAGTGTGGACCACCTGCTTTTGGCCCAGTCCCCGATAAGCCCTGACCACCGAATGGCTGCACGCCAACCACTGCACCCACTTGGTCACGGTTGATGTAGCAGTTACCCACTCGCGCGTGTTTTTCGATCCAGCGATAGGTAGTTTCGTTACGGCTGTGAATGCCCATGGTCAAACCAAAGCCTGTGCGGTTGATTTGTTCCACTACGCGAGTCAGTTCAGACGCTTTGAAACGCACAATGTGCAGGATCGGGCCAAACTGCTCTTCTTTAAGTACGTCGATGCCTGAGATTTCAAACGCCGTTGGTGCGACAAAATCACCATGCTGACAATCGTCCGCCAGTGTCAGTTGCGCAATCGGCTTCTGAGTTTGGTTCATCTGCTCGATATGCTGCAGCAGCTTTTCTTTCGCGCGTGCGTCAATCACTGGCCCCACATCGGTTTTGTGTAGATGCGGCACGCCCACACTCAGTTCATTCATCGCCCCTTGGATCAAGCCAATCACTCGGTCGGCAATGTCTTGCTGAACGAACAGCACGCGCAATGCCGAACAGCGTTGACCTGCAGAAGCAAAGGCAGAGCGAATCACATCACGCACCACCTGCTCTGGCAGCGCAGTACTATCAACGATCATCGCATTTTGACCACCGGTTTCGGCGATAAACGGCACCGGTTTGGCTTCACGTTGTGCCAAGGTCACGTTGATGCGTTGCGCCGTGGCGGTGGAGCCCGTAAACGCCACACCCGCAATTGCAGGGTGAGAGGTGAGCGCCGAGCCAATATCCGCACCACGACCAGGAATCAGTTGAACAACGCCTGCTGGGAAACCTGCTTGTAGCATGAGCTCTACCGCACGCACCGCGATCAAACTGGTTTGTTCTGCCGGTTTCGCTACGACAGTGTTGCCCGCCACGAGCGCTGCGGTCACTTGACCAAGGAAAATCGCCAGTGGGAAGTTCCACGGGCTAATGCAGACGAATACCCCCAAACCTTCACGGCTAGCAATGCGTTTCACGCCATCAAAACCTTCTAGTTCAAAAGGTTGCAGATTTTGCGCTTGTTTAGCGTAGTAACGACAGAAATCGACCGCTTCACGCACTTCATCAATACTGTCATGCAGTGTCTTGCCCGCTTCTTGGTGACAAAGCGCCACCAACTCAGCCAAGTTGGCTTCCATCAAGTCAGCGAGGTTGTCTAGGCAACGCGCTTTCTCCACCAACGGTGTGCGATTCCAATCGGCAAAAGCCGCTTGTGCGATGTCGATCGCTTGGGAAACATGATCAAGGTTGGAAAACGCAATTTGCCCCACTTGGATACGACGATCATACGGCGCTGTGACACTTTCCGCTTGATCGTCCTTGATCATGCTTTCGGCCAGTGATGCGCCGTTGATGATTGGGCCTGCTAACCACTGTTTGCCCAAGAAGGACTCGACCTGAGCTTCAAACGGCTTAGCTTCGCTTTCGATATCCACGTTAACGCCATAGGAGTTTTTACGCTCAGGGAAAATCGCCGCTGGCAATGGGATCTTGGTATTGTTCAGGGTTTCAAATGAGGTCAGCGCTTCTACTGGGTGTTTGGTGAGCTCTGCCACTGGGCAGCGCGCATCGACCAAACGGTGGACAAACGAGCTGTTGGCACCGTTTTCCAGCAGACGACGTACAAGGTATGGCAGCAAATCTTTGTGGCTGCCCACAGGCGCGTAAATGCGCACTGGCTGACGATACTGCTCCATCACATGGTTATAAAGTGAATCACCCATGCCATGAAGACGTTGGAATTCGTAGTCACTGTGAGTCGCCATGGTGGCAATCGAGGAAACGGTTTGCGCGTTATGGCTAGCAAATTGCGGGAAGATGTTGCCGCGCACTTCATCGCTTAACAGGAATCGAGCACACGCTAAGTACGCCACATCAGTGGCTTCTTTGCGAGTGTAAACAGGGTAGTTATCGTAACCGCGCTGCTGAGACCACTTCACTTCGCTGTCCCAATACGCGCCTTTCACCAAACGCAGTGGGATCAAATCCCCTTGCTCTTTAGCAAGAGCGTTGAGCCACACCAACACCGGCAGAGCACGTTTGGAATACGCTTGCACCACCAGACCAAACTTACCCCAACCTTTTACCGTTTCACTGCGGTAGAGTTTTTCAAACAGTTTGAGAGAGAGCTCTAGACGGTCGGCTTCTTCCGCATCGATGGTGATCGCAACGTCTAGCTCGACGGCGCGTTTAAGCAGTTGTGCTAAGGTGTCAAACAGCTCGCTCATCACTCGGTGCTCATTGGCCACTTCATAGCGAGGATGCAAGGCAGAGAGCTTGATCGATACCGACGGCGCGGGGCTGGTGTCGTTACCATAAGTTTCACGACCCACCGCTTCAATCGCCATCAAATAATCTTTGAAGTATTTATTGGCGTCCGCTGTGGTCAGCGCCGCTTCACCCAGCATGTCAAAAGAGTAAGTGAAACCTTTATCGCGCATCGGGCGGCCATTTTTCTGCGCCTCTTCGATGGTGCGACCACGAACGAACTGATGACCCATGATCTTCATTGCCTGATACATGGCTTTGCGGATCACTGGCTCAGAAAGCTTGTTCACTAAGCGATTAAGCGCTTGGTTTGCGCTTTGTGTCTCTTCGTCTGCTAACCCAATCACTTTGCCTGTTAACATCAAGCCCCAAGTCGAGGCGTTAACAAACACAGATTCTGAGTTCTTAAGATGCGATTTCCAATCTGCCACGCTCATTTTATCTTTGATCAGAGCGTCTGCCGTGGCCGCATCCGGAATACGCATCAGTGCTTCTGCCAAACACATCAGCAAAATGCCTTCGTGCGTGTCTAGGCTGTATTCCAACAACAGTGCATCGATCAGTTGAATCGACTTCTTGTCGGCGCGAATCGCTTCAATTAGCTGAGTCGTTCGGCTGGCGATCGCTTGCTTTTCTTCCGCTGAAGGGGTTGCCAGTGGCAGGAGCTGCTCCAGCCATTGAGATTCGTCCACCATATACAATGGGGAGATCAATGCCCATAGCTTATCGAGCGGCTGCGCGACAAACTCCGGCTTTAACACATCTGTTGCTGTAAACATGCGTTTTCCTCAATCTCATCCCCGAAAACCGCTTCGGGGCTACACAATGGCTGGCAGTGTATTTTGAGCCTGAGAGGATTACTTGTCAAAAACTCCGAGCTTTTTGCTAAAAACTCGCTTTTTTAACAAAACAACTACATGATCACACGAATTTAAGCAAAATATTGTGTCGTAAAAAGCAACTTATTTAACGCCAAATTGCTTTTTGTATTGAGAAGGTGAAACGCCCTGTAAGCGAGTAAAGGAGTGGGTAAAGGTACTTTGGCCGGAAAAACCGGTCAGCTCGGCAATTTGCCCCAAGCTTAATGTGCCTTTTTCAATCAGATCTTTGGCCATATCGATGCGCTTACCGAGCAGGTATTGATGCGGCGTAATGCCCATTTGCTCTTTGAAGAGGCTGTGGAACTGGCTTTCCCCAAGGAAAACACTGCCAGCAAGCTGCGCCACGCTGATCTTGTGGCTCAGATGGGTTTCGATATAGCGATCAATCGCATCGAGATCAAAACGCGACTCTTTTCTTGGCGTCTCAAACGCCGACATATGACGTTGCATCAACGCCATCACGGTATCGTTGCAAGCCCGGCTCAATAAAAGATCCTCGGGGTTGGACTGCATTTCATGCACCAACATCTGGATCAACTTCTGAATTTGCGCATCCAATTGAAAATAAAGGTGAGATTTTTCAATTTGATTGATTTTTTGCAGCAGCAGCGGATCATCATCATTGGGTACAGGCATATTTAGCACTAAGATATCCGACTGGCCAATCACGCCACCAAACGCGTGATCAGAGCAAGCCGTGACAATGCAGCCTTGACCCGGTCCAACAAGATTACCCTGCCCTCGCACTTCAAACTCCGCCTGCCCCTTCAAACCAATCACAATTTGCGTGTAAAGATGATCATGGCAATCCATGTAAGAAGGTAACGTCACCAGCTCTGCCGGCTTGGGCAGCTTGATATTGGCGATGATCTCAGGTTGAGGCTTAGTGCTTTCGTTCATAGGGATGCAGAGTAGAACAAGGACAGAAGAATGATACCTCACCTCAACCCGCATGCAAGTCAAACCGAGAAGAGGTGCAAAGATCTTTATGGCGCTCCCTTTGATCATTGTTCCGGAACGATGATCATGTAGTGACGTTCTACGGTCATCGTTCCACGGACCAAATCATACAGAGGCAATCCATCTCATTGATGAATAGAGGGTTTTCCCTCCTTTTGCTACATAACAATTTTGCATACAGTGTTTGCGAGAGATCGTGACAAGCATACGTCGCTGTCTCTTGGTATCTTGTGATACCTCTAAATTGGCGTAGCAAGACCCTCGCTATGTGATTTAGAACCTCTTCTACACGTCGACAAGATTGATATCTTGTGTTGCCAGCCCCTCTTCAGGCTGGCCTTTTTTTGTCTGCGATTCCATTTTTTTTCACCAATATTGATAAATTCCACAAAAAACGACGCTTTTCGAGGGATAACTTGGCTAAAAACAAAGAATTGCACACCAATTAAATGCATATTTACACGTTACCACTGTGCTGTATAGGTGAGTTGTACTGTGTCTAATTGTCTGAGCAATATCGAATTTTCCCTTTTTAACCAACTTCCCGGCTGTTGGGGCTGTAAAGATCGCCACTCGGTTTTTCGTTACGCTAACCAAGATTACGCTTGGCTGGTTGGCCATCGTCGCCCTGAAGATTGTATTGGCCTCACCGACTTCGATATGCCGAGCCCGACGGTAGAATGCGCAGCTGAGTTCCAGCGCCAAGATCAATATGTGATGGAAAGCGAACGAACACTGAAAATTCTCGATATTCACCCCTACCCAGATGGCCGCTGGCACGCGCATATTTTTACCAAATCCCCTTGGTACAACGACAGCGGCGAAGTGCAAGGGACGATTTTTTATGGTCAAGAGCTCACCGACACCGCAGTGTTAGAAGTGGGGTATTGGATCTGTCGCGCAACCGGGATTACCGATGGCAACCTGCCTCGTTTTCGCTTTAATGATGCCAGCTTGTCGATCAGTGATTTGACCGCTCGGGAACAAGAAACGCTGTTTTTGCTACTGTACGGACGCAAGCCGCAGTACATCGCCAACATTATGGGGATTTCAATTAAAACCGTTGAAGGTCACGTGGCGAGGCTGCGCACCAAGTTCGCGGCAAACAGCAAAAACGAATTGATTGATAAGGCATTAGAAGCAGGCTTTGGATCTTTGATCCCAGAAAGCTTACTCAACACCCAGCTCTCTGTGGTACTTAATGGCGATCATTTAAGCCAATGATCGCCATGATAATGGCGCTAACCGTGCAAGCTTAACGTGCAAATAGCGCTTAAGGCGCGAGACGATCGATATGCCACTCGCCTTGTTCTTGGCTGTAAAGGAAACGGTCGTGCAGGCGATGCTCGCCCCCTTGCCAAAACTCAATGCTTTGTGGCCTCACGCGGAATCCGCCCCAGAAACTCGGCACCGGAATTTCACCGTTGGCAAACTTTTGTTTTAGCTCAAGAAACTTACCTTCGAGAACGCCACGAGCGGAAATTCGGCTGCTCTGACGGCTGGCCATCGCCGCTAATTGGCTCTCTTTCGGGCGAGAAGTGAAGTACTTCATGTTTTCCATTGCGGTCAGTTTTTCTGCCACACCCGTGATGTGCACTTGACGCTCAAGCGGGTGCCAAGGAAAGTGAAGGCTGATCTTGCTGTTGTGCTCTAAGTGCTGCGCCTTGCGGCTGCCCAAATTGGTATAAAACACAAAGCCGTCTTTATCGACGTTTTTCAGCAAAACGATACGTTGAAAAGGCATGCCATCTTTGTCCACGGTCGCGACCGTCATGGCCGTCGGATCACTCAAGTTCGCCTTGATCGCTTGCTCTAGCCAAAAGTTAAACTGATCAATTGGGTCGTTTTTTAAATCTTTACGACGCAAGCCGCCTTTGGTGTATTCACGGCGAATATCGGCAAGTTCCATCTTCACTCCTTCACATATTTTTTGCCGATTGTGCGCCCGAATGTGTTCAAACTCAAGCCTTGAAGCCCGCCTGTTGTTACAAGCGCGATTCGCTCCAATGCTCAGCACCAGAAAACTCAGATCAAATTCGCGTTGTGGTGGTCACTCGGTTTATCTTTTTTGTTGCACTGGTAAAGTAATCCAATCCCTCTATTTTATTGATAAGGCATTGTGTGTCGCTGGTTTCTCGTTGGTCTGGTTATCGCTTTTTCCTCTTTATGTTGCTGCTCGGTGGCATCGGTTTAACCGTGACGCATTTTGCCGCTTCGCATTATCAGCAGAACAAATGGGCGTCGATTCTGAAAAACTATGCCGATCGCGCCAATCAACAACTCAGCTCTGAGCTGGCAAAGTTTGAGCAAATTCCCAACCTGCTCAGTCACGATCCTCGTTTACTCACCTACCTCACCCAACCTGAGTCAAACGGGTTAAATCAACTGCTGGCAGAATGGTCGAAGCAAACATTGGCCGATACCATCTATCTGCATAATCAACAAGGTGTGGTCATCGGTTCAAGTAACTATCAACAAGACGATACCTTTGTCGGGGAAGATTTTTCCTTCCGCCCCTACTTCATTGAAGCGATGCAAGGTCACATCGCTCGCTACGTCGCGTTAGGTATCCGCTCCAACAAGCGCGGCTATTTTTACTCCGCGCCGATTTGGCTGGAGAACAGGATTGCCGGCGTCATCACGGTGAAAGTGAGCCTGGAAGAGCTGGAAAACAGCCTTGCGCCAGAACGAGCAGACATTATGGTCCTCGATCAAAACAACGTGGTGTTTCTCAGCAACCAAGCCACTTGGCGATACACCGCCTTGGCACCGATCGCCCCCGAACGCATAGAGGCAATGGTGCAAAACCAGCAATATGGCAGTCAAGCGCCTAAGGCGCATCCAAGCGTTCAGTTGGGCGATCCCGCCAATCCTCAAGCACAACAGCGCATGATGCCACAGCATCAACTGTATCTATCGGCCACCAACGACAATGGTTTTCGCGTTGTCACCCTCGCGGCACATCAACAACGTTTGATAACCGTGCTGCAAGCCGATGTGATTTTTGTGCTGATATTTAGTTTACTCAGTTTGATCGCCTTTGCTTGGCAGCAAACACTCAACAACAAACGCCAATTGGCACTGCTTAACAAACAGTTAGAATCCAAAGTCAAACAGCGCACCGAGGTTCTCAGCGAGAGCAACCAACGTCTGCAACAAACCATTATTCAATATGAAAAGACGCAGCAAGAGCTCAAACAAACCCAGCAAGAACTGACTCAAGCGGCGAAGTTGGCACTGCTTGGCGAACTTTCTGCCAGTATTAATCATGAAATCAATCAACCGCTGGCGGCGCTGCGCACCTACACCGAAAACAGCTTGAAACTGATGTCGATGGAGAAACATCAGTTGGTTGAACACAACTTGCAACAAATGCTGCAACTCAACGAAACCATCAGCGAAGTGATTGCGCGCCTGAAAATATTCACCCGTAAATCGACCCCGGATGAGCGTCACTATTACGCGAATTTGCACGACTCCGTGCACAACGCAACGCGCATCCTGAGCAATAAACTGATCAAATCGGGCGTAACGTTAAAAGTCGCGACCATTCCAGCTTCGCTCGCCGCCAATATTCACCATATCGAGCTTGAGCAAGTGCTGATCAACCTCATCCACAACGCGATACAAGCCTTGGAAGGGCAAGCCGATGGTCAAATCATGATTGAATGCGCCATTGAGCAAGACGCTTGCCAGTTGATTGTCAGCGACAACGGTCCAGGGATTGAGGCAACCAAGCTGGCACACCTTTTCGACCCATTTTTTACCACCAAGCCAGAAGGTCTTGGGCTTGGTTTAACCATTTCCAAACGCATTATTGAAAGCTATCAAGGCAGCTTGGAGGCCGAGCTTCACTCCCCTCACGGGATGCGTTTTACCCTTTCACTGCCACGCCTTTTGTCCAGTGATGCGTCAACACAAGAATTCGTATGAACAGCCAAATTTACTTTATCGATGACGAACCCCATATCCGCGATTCCGTTAGCCAAGCGCTGATGATTGAGGGTGTTGAGGTCACTAGTTTTCCCAATGCCGTCGAAGCACTTAAGCACATTGATACCCAGCAAGCGGGCGTGGTGGTCACCGATATCCATATGCCCGTCATGAACGGCTTAGCGTTGTTGAAAGAGCTGCGCAGTCGCAACCCTCACTTTCAAGTGATCGTGCTCACCGGCTATGGTGATGTGAAAACCGCGGTAGAAGCGATGAAAGGCGGGGCGTACGATTTTCTTGAGAAGCCATTTTCCACCGACAGCCTACTCAAAGCGATTCGTAACGCCGAAGACAAGCTGGCGTTATTACAAGAAAACATTTGGCTGAAAAAAGAGCTCGACATGCAAACGCACGCGGGCTCAAAACTGATTGGTCATTCGCAAGCCATGGTGCAGATACGGCGTGCGCTCATCAGTGCGCAAACCGACCTACCACTGATTCTCTATGGCGACAAAGGAACCGGTAAACGGCTGTGCGCGCAGTTCTTTTATGATATTCACAACCGTAATGAAGGCGAGTTGGTGCCAATTTCTGGCTTCTATTTTAGTGACCTCAGCAGTGAGGAGATGCCGCAGAAACTGAGACAACTGCTCGCTCAGCACCCCAATGACACGCTATTCATTCACGATGCTGAAGTACTGAAAGCCAAACAGTGGCAAATACTCACGGAAACCCCGCTTGGCACCACCAAGCTCGTCTGTGCCGCGCTCTCTCTACCCAGCACTATCACCGGTAAAATACAGAGCATTGCCCTGCCCACGCTCGACCAGCGTAAAAACGACATTCCCGCCCTGTATAAACACTTTGTGCGTAACGCGTGTAGCCGCTACCAAGTTCAGCCACCGCGCATCACCGCCGAAGAGCTGGAGACCGTACAGCAACAAACGTGGCCGGAAAACATTCGTCAGTTACGTCAGTTCGCCGAGTTACGCGCACTCAAATCACCACAATTTCTCTCAGCAGATGTTGATGAGCTGCAACAAGCCCAAGCGCAAACCATGGCACAACGTTTGGATTACTTTGAATACACCTTACTGTTTGACGCGCTAAAACGACATGGCGGACGCTTAAAAGAGGTGCAACAAGAATTACAGGTCTCACGTAAAACCCTGTATGATAAACTCAAAAAGCATCAGTTAGATAAATCTCAGTTTAAAGATCAGTAACATCTTCCATCGCAATGAAAGGTTACATCGATTTAACAATTGAATAGACTGAGTTTAAAATCATAAAGATAAATTCTATTCATCATCAAACAAGGACAGTGCATGAGCAGTGAAAACTACAATAAGCTCAGTCGTGAAGAGCTCGATTTTGTAGATGACAAAACCGCCGCTTTGCTTCTAAACACACCGACCAATGCCCGCCTGATGTTGTGGGTGATTGTCCTATTTTTCGCAGTCGCCATCGGTTGGGCTGCTTGGGCCGAAATCGATAAAGTCACCGTCGGCCAAGGAAAAGTGATTCCCTCTTCTCAAATCCAAATCGTGCAAAACCTCGAAGGCGGATTGGTGAAAGAAATTTTGGTCAAAGAGGGGCAGTTGGTTCAAAAAGGCCAGCAGTTACTTTTGATTGACGATACCCGTTTTCGCTCCGACTACCGTGAACGCGAGCAGCAAGTTGCCAACTTAACCGCCGCGGTTTTGCAACTGACCAGCTCAATCGACAGCGTGGAAATTGATGAAGAATTTACCAACGCAGAATGGGAAAAGAGCGTGGTGATCAAATACGGTCAGTTGGCCTTTCCTGCCGAGCTGGAACAACAGCAGCCAGAACTGATCGCCCGTCAACGTGCGGAATACCGCCAAGATCTCAACAACCTACGTAACCAAATCTCGGTACTGACTCAGCAAGTCAAACAGAAGCAGCAAGATCTGGTTGAGATTCAAGCGCGAGTGAAAAACCTGCGTCAAGGGCACGTGTTTGCCAAGAAAGAGTTGGAGATCACCCAACCGTTGGCAGACGAAGGCGTTGTACCGAAAATTGAACTGCTCAAATTGCAGCGCCAAGTGAATGACACGCGCCGTGAGCTCACCTCGACTGAGCTGAAAATTCCTGTGCTTCAATCCACCATTCGTGAAGCCATGCTTAGCCGCATTGATGCCGCACTGAAATTCCGCTCAGAACAGCAAGAGAAACTCAACAAAACCCAAGATCAGTTGTCGGCCTTAGTGGAATCCGCCGTGGGTCTGCGTGACCGAGTCAAACGCACCGTCGTTATTTCGCCTGTTACCGGCAAGATCAAAACTCTTAACATTAACACCGTCGGTGGGGTTATCCAGCCGGGTATGGACATCGTCGAGATCGTACCCACAGAAGATTCCTTGTTGGTGGAGGCGAAAATCGCACCGCAAGACATCGCATTTCTTCGTCCAAATCTTCCTGCCGTGGTCAAATTCAGTGCGTACGATTTTACCAAATACGGTGGTTTGGATGGTGAACTGGAGCACATCAGCGCCGACACCACCCAAGATGAAGAAGGCAACAGTTTTTATATCGTGAGAGTTCGAACCGAAAAAACCAACTTTGGCCAAGATGCTGAGCTGCCCATCATTCCGGGCATGACCGCTTCTGTGGATATTATTACTGGCAAGCGAACGGTACTGGAGTACCTGCTTAAGCCGATACTAAGCGCACAAAATAATGCCCTTAAAGAGTAAGCCACACATGGCGCGCGAACATTGGACTCGATTCACGCGTGCCACCTTCCATACCGGACGCTGGGTTTTACTGGCGGGGCTCAGTATGGCTGGTTTTTACTCTCAAGCGCTCAATACCACAGAGCAAAAATGGATTGCTGCGGTCACTGCGACCTATGGCGAGCGCGCGGGACAACGCGTCAACACTTGGCGCGAAAATATTGATTTCTTTAAGTTATTAGAAGAAAACGAAAAGCTAGAAGGCATTAACGACTTTTTTAACCAACTCTATTTTGTCGACGACATCGACCTATGGGGACAAAAAGACTATTGGGCGACCCCTCTAGAATTTTTGGGCAGTAATGCGGGCGATTGCGAAGATTTCACAATTGCTAAGTATTTTTCTTTGATCGAACTGGGAGTCTCAGATAGTAAACTCCGTTTGGTATACGTTAAAGCAATAGAACTCAATCAGTTCCATATGGTTTTGGCATACTATAAAACGCCCAGCTCAGAGCCGCTGATCTTGGACAACATTAATCCCAAAATCATGAAAGCGTCAAAGCGCCCAGACTTACTGCCGATTTACAGCTTTAACGGTAAAAATCTTTGGTTGATGAAATCTGCCAACGCCAATGGTCAATTGGCGGGTGATTCATCACGACTAAGCCTATGGAACGATCTCCGTTCCAGAGAAAAAACACTCAAATTGAATAAACCTATTATCAATTATGACGAGTAATGAGCATGACACTATATAAACAACTCGTGGTTGGTATGATTACAGTCTTTGTACTGCTGATGGCATCAGTCTTTGTAATCGAATTCAATACCACTCGGAATAGCCTAGAGCAGCAACAACGCTCTGAGATGAATAACACCATCAACACGGTAGGATTGGCGCTAGCCCCTTACCTAAAAGACAAAGATAAGGTGGCGGTGGAATCCGTGATCAACGCTTTGTTTGATGGCAGTTCGTACTCAGTAGTTCGATTGATTTTCCTCGATTCAGGGGAAGAGATCATTCGTACCTATCCGATACAACCGAGCTCCGTGCCCACTTGGTTTAGTCAGCTAAACCTGTTCCAACGTATTCACGATCAGCGCATCGTGACCAGTGGCTGGCTGCAGCTTGCTGAGGTGGAAATTGTCAGCCACCCTGGTGCTGCTTACGAACAGCTTTGGAAAGCGTTAATGCGTCTGCTCACCGCATTTGCTGGGGTTTTCTTTATCGGCCTGCTCTCTATCTCGTATATTTTAAAACGTTCATTGAAACCTCTTACTGCCATCATTAATAAGATGAACGACATCGCCAACAACAAGTTTGGCGACCCTTTGACTCGTCCTCATACCAAAGATCTGATTGCCGTGGTTGATGGCATCAACCGCATGTCTGCTCAAATCGAAGTCTCTTTTAAAGAGCAAGCGAAAGAAGCGCAACGCCTGCGTGAACAAGCCTATATCGACCCGATCTCGAAACTGGGCAACCGCTCTTACTACATTAGCCAATTGGATCAATGGCTAGCGGAAAATGCGCCGGGTGGCGTAGCGGTGCTTAACGCGGAATACATCGGTGAAGTGTACGACAACAAAGATTATCAATCGGCTGACCGAATGGTAGCAGAGCTTGCCAA
Source organism: Vibrio vulnificus NBRC 15645 = ATCC 27562 (assembly GCF_002224265.1). Classification (NCBI taxonomy): domain Bacteria; kingdom Pseudomonadati; phylum Pseudomonadota; class Gammaproteobacteria; order Vibrionales; family Vibrionaceae; genus Vibrio; species Vibrio vulnificus. The sequence continues at coordinate 512,611 of NZ_CP012882.1, read as the reverse complement.
ACAGCTCGACAGCACCATCTCAATCCCAGGGGCGACGCTTGCACGTATTTCCAGCGATGAATTTGGTTTGATTTTCCCGCACATGGATGAAAGCGAACTAAAAATTGTCGCCGACAGCATTGTGAACTGCGTAAACATGCTCAACACCGATCCAACCGGCACTGCAGATGCCAAAGTGGCGCTGGGTATTGCCTACATCAAAGAGAGCAAAACCCGCTCAGAGATGCTCTCTATGGTGGATAACGCCCTATCGAAAGCCAAAGCCACACCAGAGAAGAAATACGGTTTTGTCGGCAGTGACAGCCAAGGCGGCATGATGGGTAAACAACAGTGGAAAGCGCTGGTTGAAGAGGCGATCCACAATCAATGGGTTCACTTCCGTTTCCAAGCGGCGAACACCATCAATGGCCAAACCTTCCACCGAGAAGTGTTCTCAAGCATCGAAAAAGATGGCCAAGTTTACCGCGCCAACCAATACCTTTACGCACTCGAACAGCTTGAAGCGACCCATATCTTTGACCAATACGTCATCACCTCGATGATTGAAAAACTGCAAACGGGCTTGGTGGCCGAGCCATTGGCAATCAACATCGCTCAAAGCAGTTTGTCACAGCCAAGCTTTATTCGTTGGATCACCAACACGCTTGAGAAAAACCGTGATGTGGCCTCTTTGCTTCACTTTGAGATCCCAGAAGAGTGCTTTATTCATCAGCCACACCACGCGGCGCTGCTGTGTCATGCCATTCGCACATCGGGCGCGGAATTTGGTGTCGACAATTATGGGCGTAACTTCCAATCGCTTGATTACATCAACGAATACCGTCCAAATTACGTAAAACTGGATTACCTGTTTACCCATAATCTGGATGACGAAAAGCAGAAATTCACACTGACGTCTATTTCTCGCGCGGCGCACAACCTTGGCATCACCACTATTGCCTCTCGTGTGGAAACGCAAACGCAGCTTGATTTCTTGTCAGAACATTTTGTTGAAGTATTCCAGGGCTTCATCGTAGATAAAGAGTAGTAAGGTTATCTCATGAAAGATCCATTATTAAATTCGCTGATTTACGTCAGCCGCTATTACGGCTTAGCGAATTCACCGGATGCCCTGATCAACGGCTTACCGTTATCAGATGGTAAACTGACGCCGTTTCTCCTGCCTCGCTCCGCTGAGCGAGCAGGCTTAGTTGCAAAAGAAAACCGTGCTGAGCTGAGCGAAATCTCCAGCCTTGTACTGCCGGCGATTTTGCTGCTGAAAGGCGGTGATTCTTGCGTACTCATCAGCGTCAACAAAGAGGCTGGTGAAGCGGAAATCACGACGCTCGAAAGCGGCATGGTGCCCGTTCTCATCCCTCTTGAAGAACTGCAACAGCAATATACTGGGCGTTATTTCTTGGTGAAAAAGCAGTTTCGTTACGATGAACGCTCACCAGAGATTCTCAAAACACGTGAAGGGCACTGGTTTTGGTCAACGTTATGGCAGTCTAAACACATCTATCGTGATGTGCTGATCGCCTCTATCCTGATCAACTTATTTGCCATCGCCGCACCAATGTTTACCCGTATCGTCTATGACAAAGTGGTGCCAAACCTCGCGTTTGAAACCCTATGGGTGTTGGCGAGCGGGATTTTTGTCGTCTTCCTATTCGACTTCATTCTAAAAATGCTGCGCAATTACTTCATCGATGTGGCGGGGAAAAAATCCGATATTCTGATCTCCTCCAAGCTGTTTAGCAAAGTGATGGGCATTCGAATGGAATCCAAACCGCCATCGGTTGGCGCTTTTGCACGTCACTTGCAAGAGTTTGAATCCATTCGCGAGTTCTTTACGTCGGCCACCGTCAGCGCGCTGATTGATTTGCCGTTTGCCCTACTCTTCCTACTGCTTATCTGGCTGATGGCCGGCGATTTAGTGTATGTGCCGATCGCAGGTGTGGTGATTTTGATGATTCACTCTGCACTGATCCAAGGCCCACTGCGCCGCTCCATTGAAGAAGGCTCACGCTTGGCATCGCAGAAATACGCCAACCTGATTGAGAGCTTAGCGGGTTTAGAAACCGTGAAACTGTTTAGCGCACAAGGCCAGTTCCAATACCGCTGGGAAGAAGCCGTCGCGCACATGGCGAACTGGAACATCAAGACTCGCCGTCTCACCGACAGCATCCAAAACGCCGCTGGTTTTGTTCAGCAAAGTGCTAACGTGGCGATGATTATTTTAGGTGTCTATTTGATTTCGAACGGCGATCTCACCATGGGTGGCTTGATTGCGGCCACGATGCTCAGTGGCAAAGCAATTGGTCCACTGGTTCAGCTTTCACTGCTTTCGACTCGCTATAATCAAGCCAAATCCTCCATGACCATCATTAATCAAGTCATGGAAATGCCAGACGAGCAGGAAGAAGGTAAACGCTACATTCACCGCCCTATGGTGCAAGGTAAAGTAGAACTGGATCGCGTCACCTTCCACTACCCAGATGCCCCCGTCGCCTCCATTCGTGATTTGAGCATCACCATCAACCCAGGTGAAAAAGTGGCGATCATTGGCCGAATTGGCTCAGGCAAAACCACGTTAGAGCGCCTGATCATGGGTCTTTATCAACCCACCGCCGGGCACGTACGCATTGACGATACCGACATTCAACAGCTCCACCATGTCGATATTCGCCGTAACATCGGCTGCGTACCGCAAGACAGCAATCTGTTCTTTGGCACCATTCGCGAAAACATCACCTTAGGCCGCCCCCTTGTGGATGACCGTGATGTGCTCGATGCCGCAAATCGCGCTGGGGTCACCACATTCACCCAAGCCGATCCTGCCGGTCTTGAGCGCCAAGTTGGTGAAGGCGGCGCCATGCTCTCAGGTGGCCAGCGTCAAGCGGTGTCCATCGCTCGTGCCTTCCTTGGCAGACCGCCTGTGTTGCTGATGGATGAACCCACCAGCGCCATGGATAACCGCTCTGAAATGCAGATCAAATATCAGCTTTCTCAGCTTAAACCGAGTGAAACGCTGATTTTGATCACCCATAAAACCTCGATGCTGGACGTGGTCGACCGCGTGATTGTGATGGAAAAAGGCAGCGTGATTGCCGACGGTCCAAAAGCCCAAGTGCTGAGCGATCTCAAACAAGGCAAAGTTCGCGCAGTCAGCTAACCATCACTCCCTCTCACCACCAACGCCCTGAACCGAACCTGTTCAGGGCGTTTTTTTATCTGCAAAAATTCGCCCCCACCTCTTGACCTCAAGTTAACTAGAGGAATTAACCTTGCGCCACTTGAACATAGCAAGCCATGAATACCTACCACTAAGGAGCATATTTTGAAGAAAATCGCCGTTGTTTATTTCAGCAAAACCGACATTACCCACCAACTCGCCCAAGCCATCATCGATGGCATTCAAGCGCAAGATGTACAGGTCATCGAACACCGCATTGAGGGTGCTTCCATTATTGAAGGTCGTTTTGAACACCCAGAACTGTTTGAAGTGCTCCTTAGCTGCGATGCGATTATCTTTGGCTCACCAACCTACATGGGTGGCGTTTCTGCCCAATTTAAAGCCTTTGCCGATGCCAGTAGCGAATTCTGGGCCGATCAACGCTGGGCCAATAAACTGGCAGCAGGCTTTACCAGCGGTGGGGGTTACAACGGTGATCAATCCAGCACTCTGCAATACCTAACCACTCTCGCCGGTCAACACGGTATGCTATGGGTCAACTTAGATGTGGCAGGCGGCTTTGGTCCGCAAGGGTTAAACCGACTTGGGCAACAAAGTGGTGTCGTGGCACAAGGTATGGAAGGTCAAGCGCACCCGAGCGATTTAGCCACTGCTCAATACCTTGGCAAACGCGTTGCACAATGGGTAACGCGTTTGTAATGTGAACGGCCCCTCCTAGTAAGAGGGGCATTTTTTGACTACGCTGATGCCTGTTCTGGTTGAGCGGCTTTGCGCTTACGCAGCAGCCATGCACCAACGCCGACGGCCGCTAGCATCAGCACCAAGAACGGCAACAGTTGCATCAGTTGGCCGCCACGTGCAAATGTCATCGCCAACATCAATAGCCAGCCAATAAACATCGGAATAAAGGTTCTACGCACGATATCAAAAGGCGAGAGCCCAGAAATACCAGCAACCGCAATGATCACCCCTGCAATGGGAGAGATCGTACGCCCCATTCCCGCAGAAAGCTGGATAGGCAAAATCATGTCTGCCGCGTTCGCACCAATTTTCTGCGCGATTTGCGGCACCATAGGAGCAAAGGAGAAAAAGGCTGCATTCCCCGAGCCCATTAAGGCAGAAATGGTGAAGGTTAAGATCGCCATAAACAGGATGATAATGGCGGCAGAGAGGCCCGCCCCGCTGGCCATCTCAAGCATGGCATCAATGGCACCAATCGATTTCAAACCCATCGAAAACGTCTGACCCGCGACAATCAAGGTCACTACCGCCGCGAATACCTTGCCCATGTCATTAAAGATGCCTTGTAGCTTGTCAAACACCGGTTTGGCTTGTTTGACTCGAACAAACTCACACACCAATCCAATGAAAATGCTCAGTAAAATCGCATTGGACAAGCTCACCTTAATGCTCTCAATGCCCAATTTGCTGAAAGTCAGCATGAAGAACAGCGGCAGCATCGGCAGCAGCAAATAGAACATGGGGGCATCGCTTTGTGCATCGTCCACGTTAGCCAGCGAGTCTTGCTCGGCATTCGACTTCGCATCCAATTTGTCAAAGTAGCGCTGCGTTAAGGCGTGAATCAGCGCCACAGCAATAATTAGCACAGTAACAATCGGAAGCTGCTCGCCTACAAAAAACGCTGTGATGTCCATGCCCGCAGTTTGCGCAGCAAGAATCGAGTTCCCAGACGCTGGGCCAAACTCAATCGCACAGGTACTGGCCAGCACCGCCGCCACGCCTGCTTTGCTACAGCCCAATCGAATCAACACTGGGTATAACGTCGCCATAAGCAGCAGAGCTAACCCTGTCGCGCTGGAGATAAACAACGACAAAGCTTGACCAAGAATGAAGGCCAACGCCAACATCAAATAGGGTGAATTGAGCTTCATCAACGGCTTGGCTGCCACTTTCACCATCACCTGACTGGCGCCGATGGCCGACATAAACAGCGCAAAACCACCAATCAGCATGATGTTCAAACCCAAGCCACCACTTTGCTTGCTAAACACTTGGCTGATGTATTCAAAAATATCAAAGCCTACCCAACCGGTCGATTTCGCAACAAAGCTGGCGTTGTTGGTGAAGATGGAGATCGCCATCAACACAATCCCAGTAAAGAATAAGACCGCTTGCGGGTTGTAGTTCTTCAAGATCAAACGGCCAGCAAAAACCAGCCCTAATAACGCAATAATTAAGCTCATCTTAGTTCCTTACTCGAAGTTGCCTGTCACCAACAGCTCATGATTGAGCAGCATGGTTTGCCCTTTAGCGAGCACGCTATTTAAGGAGAAATCTTGATTGAAAATACAGAGATCCGCATCCATCCCCACTTGGATTCGCCCTTTGCGAATGCCAAGAGAATCCGCCACGTTGGCACTGAGCATCGAGAACGCCACCTCAGGTGAAACACCACAATCAATCAGCATCGGAAGCAGTTTAAGGTTGCCATCCACGCTCGCCGCCGTTAGGCCAATGATGTTTCCTTGCGCATCAAATTTTGGCAAGCTGCCATTGCCATCGGAACTGATGGTGATGTGCGAAGGGGCAACCCCTTGCTCCAAGGCGTGCAAAATCGCCTCTTGCGGTGAGGTGTATAAGGTGCCTCCGGAGGTAACATCGATATAGCCGCCCATTTTGGCGAACTCAATCGCTTGCTCAAACAACGGAGCCGTACGGGCAACATGCGTGGGCGAAAAGTGGTAGATAGGGATACCCATTTGGATCAATTCGAATATCGGTGCAAACGCGTCTTTTAACGCCCCCATGTGCATGTGCAGTAAACCGCGTTTTTTAGCCAGCAAAGCGGCGATGCGAATGTCAGAGGCTATGCGGGCTAACTCATGCAGAGACGGAAAAGAACAACGATGATCGGCAATAGCGATTTTTACCCCGAGCACCGAAGGCAGAAAGGTAATGTCATCGCGAATGGAAGAAGTAATGGTTTGGGTCGGGACTTCATACGATCCGGTATGCATGAAGGCCGTGATGCCCTCTTCGGTCAACGCTGCGGCCTTGGCGTACAAATCACGCGGCGAACGTGAAATGCCATCCGTCCCCAACACCCCAACGACCGTGGTGCTTCCCGCTTGAATCAGGTGCGATAACGTAACCTGTGGAGTTCGACTGGCAAAGCCCGCTTCACCGCCTCCCCCCGTCAAATGGAGGTGCTGGTCAATCAAACCGGGCGTGACCATTTTGTTGTGACAATCGATCTGTGTAACCGCTTCAAGCCCGCGAAGATTCAGTTGCGGCTCGATGGCAAGAATTTTCCCTTGCCCAACCAATATATCGACGTTTCCGACATGATTTGGAGCATAGAGATCGGCATTTTTTAGTAGGGTAAACATGCGTTCCTCGTTCTTTGTTTTTGGTATTTCCTTGCTCTGCCTATCCCCATATCGCTCTCGACTCAGGCTTATGCAAAGCACCATGACGACAGCATAACCACACATTCAATGCAGGTATTGTCATTTCCATTGCTGATTAAGAATGATACTATGCGCGCAAATCATAGAGTGAAAACGTCATGAATAACCCACTAGAATTCAAATGGTTAGAAGACTTTCTTAGTTTAATGGAACTGGGAAATTTCTCTGCTGCTGCCAAAGCACGCTTTGTTACGCAATCGGCCTTTAGCCGCCGCATACAAGCCTTGGAAGTCTGGATTGGTGTGCCGTTATTTGACCGCACCTCTTACCCCATCACCTTGACTGAACACGGACAAAAATTCGTCCCTTATGCAGAAAACTTGCTGAATCAGGTAAAGGTGACCAAAGAAGATTTTGCCCAAGCCTCGCTGAAAACAGACCATACCGTTCGCATTGTGTGCCTGCACACCTTGGCGGTGAACTTGCTACCTAAACTGTTTTTGCAAAGCGCCGAAGCGTTGAGTCATCTCAACTTGTCGGTCACCCCTTCGGTTCTGGGTATCGACGCCCATTTTCAGATGCTGGAAGATCACTCCACCGATTTGCTGTTTACTTACAACATTTCCGCGATGAGGCCATCGCTGTCGCTTGAAGAGAAGCTTGAGAAGTGCGTCATACACAGTGAAAAAGTGGTGCCCGTGGTTGCACCGCACTTACTTGAGTCGCTCAAAGCAGACCAAGCTATTCCCTACCTGAGCTACAGTGAGCACACCTTTCTGTCAAAAGTGGTTGAACCCGTGTTAAAGACGCTGCCACTGACCCTCAAGCCAGTCTTTGAAACCACCTTGAGTGAATCACTGGTGAAAATGGCGATTGGTGGCGCGGGGGTTGCTTGGGTGCCAATGCACGTGATCGAGGAGGAGCTGGCGCAAGATCGTCTTGTCATCGCGTTTGAGGAACAAAAAGAATGGCAGATCCCAATCGATATTCTCTGCTATCGCTCAACCACCAACCATCGCGCTGCGGTGGATCAATTTTGGCAAGAAATCGACAAGTCATAAACGCGCTCTCGCTCGCCTTCAAACAAAAAGATCTGACCCACTACTTAATAAAAAAGGTTCATCGCGGATAAGCGGGAAGCCAAAACAAAAACGGTAGTAAGTGATAGAGTTTTATCGCCAAAAAAAACCTACACAAACTACCGTTCTCATGTCGAATCATACTTTCCTATCTTCATTCTGGGAAGGCTTTCATATTGTAAAGTCTCATCAGACTGCATCATTGATGAAGCTCACTCTCGAACCGAACTCTATCGCTAAGTGCCCGTGTGGACTTAAAGCTCAAGCCGTACATGAGTATCAGTGGCGCAACGTGAAAGAAGCGACACTGCTTGGAATGCCCGTTGAACTGTCCGTCCAAACTCGACGCATTAAGTGTAGTCACTGCGGTATTAAAACGGAACGATTATCTTGGTTAGAGCCTTATGCTCGTATCACCAATCGTCTACGAAACTATATAGAACAGTTGTTGCCGCTGTTGCCCATTAAGCATATTGCCCAATTGACAGGTGTTCATTGGCACACAATCAAAGAGATAGATAAGCGTCGACTTCAACAAGTAGTACCGCAAGTTAAATGGGGTGAATTAAGGCAACTCGTCATGGACGAGTTCGCGATTTTTAAGGGACATCGTTATGCCACCGTCATTGCTGACGCTAAAAGCCATCAGGTTATCTGGATTGGACTGGGCCGAAGCCGTAAGGATATTCGACCGTTCTTCGAGCAGTTAGGTGAGCATGGCAAAAACATCGAAGCGGTAGCAATGGATATGAATACGGCTTTTGACCTTGAAGTCCAAGAGCATTGCCCAAATGCCCGTATCATTTACGACTTGTTCCACGTTGTTGCTAAATTCGGTCGCGAAGTGATGGATAGAGTCAGAGTCGACCAAGCCAATAAGCTAAAACAAGATAAAAAAGCAAGGCAATGGGTCAAGCGTTCTCGCTGGGTGTTATTGAAAAATAGGGATAATTTAAATACGCAACAGGAAAGCTATCTCACTGAAATATTGAATATGAATCAGGATCTGATGACAACCTACTTACTGGGTGCGCAATTAAAGGAACTGTGGCGCTGCGGATCGGAACTTCAGGCTAAAAACCTATGGCAGGTATGGTGGGAGCAAGTGAATGAGAGTGGGATTAAGCCGCTAAAAGAGTTCGCTCGAAAGCTCCGTCCATACCTTGATGGGATTACTGCTTCAGCAAGCTACCCCCTGAACACCTGTACGCTTGAAGGGATAAATAACAAGATAAAGTTAATCAAGCGGATGGGATATGGCTATCGAGATACAGATTACTTCTTCTTAAAGATTAAAGCGGCTTTCCCCGGAAAGCCGCGATGAACCATAAAAAAGGCCGCGTCGTTTGCGGCCAAAAAAGAGAGGGGAAACACAGAGAACCAAGAGAGGCGTTAATGGATAACGCGTTCACCAGCTCGCATCAGTTGAGAAACATCAATGGTGAACACCACCACTCTGGCTGGTTTTGCTAGCCCCTTCTTGATAGAAAACTCCGGATAACCTTTAGTGACGCTGGGAAAACAGATCACACTTGGCCAATCGGTATTTGAGCAAGCTTTTCCCGTCTCACGCACTGAAAACGACAATGCTGGCAAACGTGTCATAACATCAACCTCACCCTATTTGGCGGGCGTTTGCCCGCCAAAGTCTCACTAGATTTCAGACGATGTGTCCGCGACGTGATCGGTGATCATCGCTTCGGTAGTGATCATCAAACCGGCGACAGACGCGGCGTATTGCAACGCAGAACGCGTGACTTTCGCTGGGTCCAAAATACCCATTTCGATCATGTTGCCATACTCGCCAGTCGCGGCGTTGTAGCCATAGTGAGCGTCACCCGCTTTAACGGCGTTGGCCACCACCGAACCTTCGTCACCTGAGTTGATGGCAATCTGACGCAGTGGTTCCTCCATGGCACGCAGCGCCACACGAATACCCACATTTTGGTCGTCATTATCACCTTTCAGATCCGCAAGCTCGCTGGCAATCTTAGTTAATGCCACGCCACCTCCTGCGACAATCCCTTCTTCAACCGCTGCGCGAGTTGCATGCAGAGCATCATCCACACGGTCTTTCTTCTCTTTCATTTCCACTTCGGTTGCCGCGCCGATCTTAATCACGGCCACGCCACCAGAAAGCTTAGCAATGCGCTGCTGAAGTTTCTCTTTGTCGTAGCTGGAAGTGGTATTTTCGATCTGCTTTTCAATGGTCGCGACACGATCGTGGATAGCACTTTCTTGCGCCGCACCGCCAACAATCGTTGTGGTGTCCTTGGTAATGGTGACTTTCTTCGCACTGCCCAACTGTTCAATCGTCGCTTTTTCAAGCTCTAGGCCGATCTCTTCAGAAATCACCGTACCAGCGGTGAGCACGGCAATGTCTTCCAACATCGCTTTGCGGTTATCACCAAAGCCGGGGGCTTTCACCGCCGCAGCACGTACAATGCCGCGTAGGTTGTTTACCACCAGCGTTGCCAACGCTTCGCCGTCAATATCTTCGGCAATGATCAGCAGTGAACGGGAGGCTTTCGCGACCGACTCCAACACAGGAAGCAGTTCGCGAATGCTGCTGACTTTCTTATCCACCAGCAAGATATAAGGGTTATCGAGCTCGACCGCACCAGAATCTTGGTTGGTGATGAAGTAGGGCGATAAATAGCCACGGTCAAATTGCATCCCCTCGACGACAGAGAGTTCGTTGCTAAGACCTTGGCCCTCTTCCACGGTAATCACACCGTTGCGACCCACTTTTTCCATCGCTTCAGCAATGATTTCACCGATCGCACGATCGCTGTTGGCAGAGATAGAACCCACTTGTGTGATCGATTCTTTGTCGCTGCATGGCTGGGCCATCGCACGTAATTTCTCAACCGCCGAATCCACCGCTTTGTCGATCCCGCGTTTGAGATCCATTGGGTTCATGCCTGCCGCAACGGCTTTTAACCCTTCGTTGATCAGGGCTTGAGCCAATACCGTCGCCGTGGTGGTGCCATCCCCAGCTTCGTCATTGGCTTTGGACGCCACTTGTTTCACCATTTGCGCGCCCATGTTTTCGAACTTGTCTTTTAATTCAATGGCTTTGGCAACAGAAACGCCGTCTTTAGTGATGGTTGGTGCACCATATGACTTATCCAGCACAACATTGCGACCTTTTGGGCCCAGTGTCACTTTCACTGCATCTGCCAGTAGGTTGACCCCTTTCAGCATCTTTTGACGTGCGTCATTTGCAAATAAAACATCTTTTGCAGCCATGATATTCTCCTCTTTTCACCACAACTAAAATGCATTACTCAACGATGGCTAACACATCAGATTCAGACAGGATCAAATACTCTTTCCCATCCATTTTTTCTGTTTTCACGCCATAGCCGTCATTGAAAATCACCACATCACCGACTTTCACTTCCATCGATGCGCGTTCTCCATTTTCAAGACGTTTACCTAGACCAGCGGCGATCACTTTGCCGCGATTGGATTTTTTAACCGATTGTGAGGTTAAAACGATTCCCCCTTCAGATTTGTTTTCCACTTCTTGTCGTTCAACAATCAGCTTGTCATTTAAAGGACGAATGTTCATTGAGATTGCCTCCTACTTAATTCTCAAAAAGATAAAAGACAGGTTGATAAATCAAATTCTGGCGAGAGGCTATCCAGCGCTCTCGCAGAAAAAATAGGGTCAGTTAGAGAGAGTTCAAGGGGGAAATTTGATAAAAATTTTTTTATAAACCAACAAAAGTTGTTTATTAAATCGTGGTGTCCAACGCCCGAATCACACGACACGGATTGCCCGCCGCCACCGAGCCACACATTGCTGCCAATGGCCCGCAAAAATATCGCCATAACAAGAATGAATGGTGAGTCATTGCAACCTCGATCTTCGCTGCTGTCCGAGCCATTTACACTGTAAAACCATCTGGCCGTTCAGCGGCCTTCTTACAACTGACACTTTGATTCCAAAAATGCAAACGAATGAAAATTGACGAATTTTTTGCGTGTTACTTCACGGTAATGTCACCGCAATTTCGTAGTGTGAGGGCTTCTGTCCCCCAACATTTGGCGCAAGCCTAAGGAATAAAAATGAAGAAGAATCTGCTTGCCATTGCGCTGTGCAGTGTGATTGCCGTACCGATGAGTACATGGGCCGCACAAACTACGGTGAAACCTTCGGTAGAATACGCACAGCTGGTCACTCAGCGACAAGTGGTTGATCAACTGCTGCACGATGCTGTGGTGGCATTTAAGTCTCCAGCACGTGTGTCTCATGCGGGTTTCACTGCAAAAATGCCGAGCAACATGGAAATCGTGACCGATCGTTTGCTCGAAGCGTACCAGCTAGAACCGTATCGTACCGATTTGCTGATTTCTGCCGCCAACGCGCAGATCTACAACAAGAATGTCGATAAAGCGATTGAACTGTTTCAACAGGCGCTGAGCGTTGCCCCCGATGATGTCGATTTGCACACCTACCTTGCGGTATGGCAAAAATTCAAGGGCAACGAGCAAGCGTATCAGCAGCATGTCACGGCACTGAACACGCTTAACCCAGGTCGAGCAGCGGATCTGCAACGCCTTCTTTCCACGGTAGATCGCATTCTTCAAACGCCCCTTAAAGAGAAAGCCACACGTCAGTTAGGCAGTAACGACGCCATTGTCACTTTGGGCTATGCCCTCAATCCCGATGGTTCGATGCACGATATTCTCATCGAGCGATTAGAAACCACGCTCGCCATGGCCAAAGCCAACCCAGAAGCGCTGATCATCTTAACTGGTGGTGTACCACAAAATCACAAAACCGAAGGCAAGTTGATGGCCGATTGGTTGATTGAACGCGGCATTAGCGCGAATCGCATTATTGAAGAAAACTACGCCACCAGCACCGTGGATAATGCCTTGTTCAGCGCCTACGCCTTAGCGCGTCACGGTGTAAAACACGCCACCATCATTAGCTCTGCCAGCCATGTGCGCCGTGGCCAAACTCTGTTTGAAATCGCCACTTGGCAAACCGGCCCGCGTAACATCACTTTTGATACCGTGGCCTACCCAGACAAACCATTGAATGAGCTCAAACAAGCCAGCAGTGGTGAGTTACTGGGGATTTACCGCGATGCACTACGCACCTTTGGCATGTGGAGCTACCGCTCTTCGCCACTGGAGTTTCGTTAATCTGAAACGCCAATAAGCAAAAAGCCAGAATGTCGATTCTGGCTTTTTTAAGATGGGAAAATCGCTAGGTTATTCTGCGATGCGCTCTAAACGCGCTAAGTAGAAACCATCAAAGCCTGAGTTGGCTGGGGTAATGTTTTCATCATCGATCAAACGGAAATGTGGGTTCGCCGCTAAGAACGCATCCACCTGACCACGGTTTTCACACGGCATGATGGAGCACGTCGCGTAAACCAACATGCCACCCACTTTCACCATACGGCTGTAGCTAGCCAAAATGTGGGCTTGCAGCTCCATCAATACTGGCAAACGCTCTTCGGTGTCACGCCATTTGGCATCTGGGTTGCGTTTGAGAACGCCAAGGCCTGAACACGGCACATCGAGCAACACGCGATCCGCCGACAGCTTCAAACGCTTGATGGTCTTGCTGCTGGTGATCAAGCGGGTTTCAACGTTATGTGCACCAGCACGACGCGCACGCTCTTTGAGGTTGTTGAGCTTCCACTCTTCTACATCCATCGCCAGCAAACGGCCTTTACCTGCCATCATCGCGGCCAAGTGTAAAGTTTTGCCCCCTGCGCCCGCACACGCATCGATCACGCGCATGCCCGGTTTTACCTCCAACGCCGCCGCGACTTTTTGTGAGCCCGCATCTTGCTGCTCAAACCAACCGTCAGCAAAAGATTGCGTCTTAAATAGGGCTGAGTTTGACGTCACTTCCAGCGCACTTTCCACACCGTCCACCGGCACGGTGCTCACGCCTTCTTTGTTCAAACGTTTGGCGAGATCATCACGGTCACACTTGAGTAAGTTAACGCGTAAGTAACGCTTAGCCGGTTTCGCCAGCGCGCTACGCTCTGCCGCCCAAAGTTCACCAAGCTCTCGCTCACCCAACACATCAAGCCACTCTGGACAACCATCCCAAAGGGCGGGTTGTGCTTTGGCTTCTTCCATTTTTGCTTGGAAAAGATCGTCTTCAATCGCTTCTGCGTAATTGGTTTTTGGCAGCGCTAAGCCGTGGAATTTATGCCAAATGTGAATCAAACGCATGCTCTCGCGGCTGATGTTCGACGCATCGATATCGGCCAAAAAGCAGTATAGGTTGAGGCGGCGCAGCACATCGCCAGTCACCATCGTAATACGTGCTTGCTCTGCGCTGATCAAATTCAACTCAGAGAAGTGGCGAGAATAGGCTCTATCCAGAGGCGAACCTTCGTTCAAAACCAAATCAAGAATACTAAGAACCAGATTGGAAGAGGAAGGCGAAAGAGACGATTTGAGCATAAAAGCATCCAAAGAAGAGAAAAACCGCGACATGATAGGAGTTATTGTCGGGTCTAGCAAGCGAGGCGCACACCATCGCAGCTAACTTGCTGATTTCGCAAGGCACGATGGTTCACAAGATTGTTAAGCAATTCACCACTTGCTCGGGGTGAGCGCAATGAATCGCGCTGAGCTACAAAATCTGTCGAATATCAGAGGAGATGTCACTGATCATCTGCCTGGCGCTCTCATCACGCAGCTGCACCAGAATGATAAACAGCAAATCGGTGATGACGTTTTGTGCGCTGCGTGAAGCAATCGCCGAGCTGCGATGTTCGGTTTCATCGGCAATGGTGTCGAAGGTCATATCCGCAATTTGGCGTAATCGGCTTTTTTTCGGTGAGCTGAGCGCAATCACTTTCGCTCCCTGCTCTTTGGCCGCTTCGGCCGCCACCAAGATCTCTTTGCGCTCTCCTGAGAACGAGATGGCAATTTGCACATCTTGTTCGCTCAAAGTGCGCGCCACCGCGATCTGCACATGGCTGTCTTGCTCGGCCAAGGTGGTGATGCCCAATTTAAGCAGCTTATAACTGAGGTCTTTTGCCGTTAGCGCAGAGCCTCCAATGCCGACGATCTGCACGCGCCTTGCCTCACTCAACCACTGCACCGCTTGATGGCACGCTTCATACGAAAGCGCATTGGTGGTTTGAAACATCGCGTCGGTTTTGGCTTTAATCAGCTTTTGTGCAATCACCGCCAGCGGATCATCGGCCAGAATATCGCTGTGCAACGGCGTAGCCTGCATCGCTTGTTTGCGACCAATTTCTTCCGTTAGAGCGAGCTTAAACGCACTGTAACCTTTAAAGCCGAGTCGCTGAGTAAATTTGACGATGCTCGATTGGCTCACTTGTGCCTGCTCTGCCAACTCTTGGCTGGTTAATTGCGCCGCTTTTTCTGCATTTTCAACAATCCAATCGCCAATCACTCGGCCACTTTGCGACAACTGAGTTCGTCTTGCGACGATTTTATTGATAACAGACACAGTAAAACCTCAAAAAAGTTTAAATAAATTATTCCAAACGAGAAATAAAAACCGAAAACAGCAAACCACTAATTAAAAGCGACTTTTCTTCAATTAACGGTCATTATTACCTTTGACTTAGTCCCATTATTCCAGAGTTTATCTGCCTAAAGAATAACCTCAAGTGTGATTTTTATCACCAAAATAGAATATTTTATTCCATAGAATCGCCCTCAGTTCAAAACCTATTGTCGAGAAATGTCCACCATGAAAATTGATTTAAGCCGTTTGGTTACAGAAAGCCGCAACCCAGCCAGTGCAGAGATTGATACCCTGTCCACCGTCGAGATGCTCAGAGTCATCAATCAAGAAGATCAGAAAGTCGCACTGGCGGTGGAAGCGGTTTTGCCGCACATCGCCCAAGCGGTGGATGCCATCACACATGCGTTTGCCCACGGTGGCCGTTTGATTTACATGGGCGCAGGTACCTCGGGCCGCTTAGGCATTCTTGATGCCAGTGAGTGCCCACCAACTTACGGCACTCCGGCAGAGCTCGTGGTTGGCCTGATTGCCGGTGGCCACACTGCCATTCTAAAAGCGGTGGAAAATGCCGAAGACAACCGAGAGCTGGCGCAAAACGATCTCAAATCACTCAACCTGACAGCCAACGATGTGGTGGTCGGCATTGCCGCAAGCGGACGCACACCCTATGTGTTGGGCGGTTTGGAATACGCCACCTTAATTGGCGCAACAACGGTATCGATCGCCTGTAATCCGGTTTGCCCAATGGCCGATGCGGCGCAAATCGCCATTTTGCCGGTGGTGGGCCCAGAAGTGGTCACAGGCTCTTCTCGCATGAAAGCAGGCACGGCGCAAAAACTGGTGCTCAATATGCTGACCTCCGGCGCGATGATCCGCAGTGGCAAAGTGTTTGGCAATTTGATGGTGGATGTGGAAGCAACCAACGCCAAGCTGATCCAACGCCAAACCAACATCGTTGTAGAGGCCACTGGCGTGTGCGCAGAAGAAGCAGAAGAAGCGCTCAAAGCATGCGATCGCCACTGCAAGACCGCGATTTTAATGATTCTTTCTGGCCTAGATGCCGAGCAAGCCAAAAACAAATTACAACAGCACAACGGTTTTATCCGCGCTGCGCTGAACGACAAGTAACCATTAAGGTTTCAAGGAGACCGTTATGGCAAAGATAACCCAAACAATGATCTCGCAGCTGCTGGCTGCGGTGGGCGGCAGCAGTAATGTCAGCAAATGTGGCAACTGCATGACCCGACTTCGCTTAACGCTGGCCAACAATGGCGTGGCAGATCAGGCTGTGATTAAGCAGATCCCCGGCGTCATGGGCGTGGTGGAAAGCGATGAGCAATTTCAGATCATCCTTGGCCCCGGCAAAGCGCAGCAAGCAGCCGAGCTGATGAACAAGCTGATTGAAAGCGTCATTAATGGCGATGTGCAAGAACAGGCTATTGCCAGCGACACGAACGATCTCTCCAGCGTTGCCGCTGAGCAGAAAAAGCAAATGAAGAGCAAACAGACCAGCGCGGTGCAACGCTTTTTGAGCAAGTTTGCCACCATTTTCACCCCGCTGATCCCCGGTTTCATTGCCGCGGGTTTGCTGCTTGGTTTTGCTACGCTGCTTGAGCAAATGTTCGTGCTGGAGCAAACCCCAAGCCAATTTATGCTCGATCTGATCGCCTACATGAAAGTGTTTGGCAAGGGGTTGTTTGCCTTCCTTAGCATCTTGATCGGCTATAACGCGCAGCAAGCCTTTGGTGGCTCTGGCGTGAACGGCGCCATTCTCGCGTCACTCTTTGTGCTGGGCTACAACCCAGATGCCACCTCTGGCATCTACTCGGGCATGAGTGAGTTCTTTGGCTACACCATTGACCCGCGAGGCAACATCATCGGCGTTCTGCTGGCGGCGATCATTGGTGCGCAAGTGGAACGCAAAGTGCGTGAATACATGCCCGATGATCTCGACATGATTCTTACCTCAGTGGTCACGCTGCTGATAATGGGTGTGGTCACGTTTGTGGTGATCATGCCTATCGGTGGCGAGCTGTTCAAAGGCATGTCTTGGCTGTTCTTGAACCTCAACGACAACCCGCTGGGCGCGGCGATTCTTGCTGGTCTGTTTTTGATTTCAGTGGTGTTTGGTATCCACCAAGGCTTTGTGCCTGTTTATTTTGCGCTGATGGAAGCGCAAGGTTTTAACTCACTGTTCCCCATTTTGGCGATGGCGGGCGGCGGCCAAGTGGGGGCTTCACTGGCACTGTATTTCAAAGCGAAGAAAGACGCGGTGCTGCGCACACAAGTGAAAGGGGCGATCATCCCGGGCATTCTCGGCATCGGTGAGCCATTGATTTACGGCGTCACCCTGCCACGCGTCAAACCGTTTGTGACGGCCTGTATTGGTGGCGCGGCGGGCGGCTTCTTCATCGGTTTGGTTTCCTACCTTGGCTTACCTGTCGGTTTGAATACCGTGTTTGGCCCTTCTGGTATCGTGGCGATCCCACTGATGACATCGCACAGCGGCATCTTCGCTGGCATGGCGGTCTTCGTGGTTGGCCTGCTCATCTCCTACGTGGTCGGCTTCCTCGCCACCTACTTCTTTGGCAGCAAAGACATCGATTTAAGCTGATTCATTCTTCCCCCTATAGGAATGAACTGGCCGCGCCTTTGAGCACTCAAGGGCGCACTCCTTAACCCAACCCTACAGACACCGCTTTTAGGATTTCGAACCATCGGAAGGGGCGCTGCTGTGTCTGAAAAACGGAAAACTTCCCACTCATTGAGGTTATGAAAATGAAAAAAACGCTTCTCTCTGTGCTACTTCCTGCGGCATTTATCTCCAACACCGTTTTGGCGGCAGAAATTTATCAAGCAGAGGATGGCTCAACGGTCGATCTCTATTCTCGTTTGGGCTTCAACATCACCAACAAAAACAATACACATGGCGATGGCAAGGGCGAATTTGATGGCCGTATTGGCCTGAGTGGTTCGCAAACCATTAACGAGCATGTGTCGGTGATTGGCATGGCGCAATATCAAGTTGGCGCGGCAGAATACGCTAACCAAGTGAACGACAAACCGGCTCTGACTGCGCGTTATGTGTGGGCGGGGATTGATGCCAAAGAGTATGGCCGTATCACGGGTGGCCGTGTTTCGTCTGGCTTGATCATGTTTACTGACATTGGCGATGTGTTTGCTTCTTCCGATGTCTCGATGGCGCGCCAAGCCAACAAAGTGGACAAAACCGCCACTCAGGTTTTCCGTCAAGACGGTACACTGCAATACCAAAATCAGTTCGGCAATCTTGACCTTTCTGCCGCTTACATTCTGGGCAACAACACTTCCGAGCTCGATTACGGCTACAACGCCGCGCTTCGTTACACCATCGACATGGGTGACTTTGGCCGCCTAGCGCCAGTGGTGGCCATACAGAAAAACAAAGGTGACGCACGTGAAGGCAACGACACCGATTACACTTTTTGGGGTGTCGGCACGCGTTATTACTTGGGTGATGTGATGCTCGGGGCGCTCTATTCTGAAGATGAACTGCAAGGCTTCTACGCACAAACCAGTACCGATAAAGTGACCGAGCTGACCGCGGTGTATAACCTTAGCGACAAATGGGCGCTGCGCGCGGGTTATCGCTCATTGCAAAACAGCGGCGGCGACGAGCTAGAACTGAACGATACCACCTTAGAAGTGCAATACAAGCTGACCGCTCGTTCCTCCATTTACACCAGCTATGTAGATCGCAACGGCGAGCGCGGCTACAGCAGCGGCCAAGAAACTTCCTTTGGGGGAGCGCATGCCGATGAAAGCTACTACCACTTCGGCTTACGTTACGAGTTGTAAGCGCCTTTACCCGCTAGGCTAATTGGCCTAGCGGACTTTTGCTCTAAGTAAGCACTCACATGGGTTTGGTCGGTCGCGCCAAGTAGTATCCTTGGAAATAATCAAACCCAACTTCAATGCATTGGTTTAAGGTTTGCTGATCTTCGATGCCTTCTGCGATGGTTAGCGCGTTAACCGAATGCGCGCAGGCGATGGCACTTTGCATTTGGCTCGCCCCCGCTTGAATAATGCTTTTATCTACTTTGACAAACGCGGGATGAAGGAGACGAACCCGCTCTTTGGTGGAATAGTGGCAGCCAAAGTCATCGATTGCGGTTCTGATTTGGTTATTCAATAAGTTTTGCACACCACTAACGGCCAGTCGCTCGCTGCCACCCGCGGTTTCCATGATCTCATAAATCAATTGATTGGGTTCTAAACCATAGTAATTCAGCGCCCCCACAAGGTGATCAATGGCACTTTGATTGTTAGCCAGCTCTTCAAACAGCAGCGGAGAAGTGTTGATAAAGAGGTGTTTGTTGCGATAGTTCGATTTGACAAAGTTTCGCACATGTAAGGTCGAGGCAGCCAAAATAGCAAACGAGAAGCGCTCGAGTTGATCACTCAGTTCGCTGAAAAAGAGTCCTGGATTGATGGAATGTCCTTGTGCATCAAAAATCCTCACCAAACATTCGACACCATAAATGGCCATCGTCTTGTCATAGATGGGTTGGAACGCACTCTCAAACCTAAGCCCGTCGAGATGCAGTGAGTAAAACCCCTCCTCATTGGGATGAATTTTACTCAAAATCGACTCCATAACCTGAAAATATTGCATACTGACGATTGTTAATTATAAGTTTATCGATAGTAACAAAAGGATTTTGTCTGGCTATACCAACTTACAAATTCTTACGTCGACAAGACAATTTCTGACTACGCGTCTCAAATATGGGGAAGTTTATATGGGAATGTCGGCCTATTTCTTCCTCGTTCTCTCATCGCCATTCGCCGACGATGTTGAACATACACCAGAGAATTCCATCTCTGGTGCTTGAAACTACGCGGAGACTGCTTGCGCTCGCCCTTCAGACATTGGGCAGTCTACACGCTCCACTTGGCCATTCACGATCTTAAAAAACGCATCTTGCGGAAGATCTTGCTGCCATACTTGTTCATAGTCCAAATCAAGCAGCATACCGCGAAGCACAATACCCGTTAAACCATGACTCACGACCACAAAGCGCCCCGTTTCTGGCAGCGTTTCCAACCATTGTGATAAACGTTGTTGTACTTGTTCATAACGTTCACCGTTGGGCGCTTGCAAATACCAATCTGCCTCATCAAGAAGATTCGGCCGTGTCGCTTGCAACTCGGGCAAGGTTTTTTGCTCCCAATCCCCTAACGAGAACTCTTTTAATCGGTCGTCGGCGATGATCTCTTCGGCTGCATAGCCTAACTGCTGACAAACGATCTCTGCCGTTTGCAACGCTCGGCCCAACGAACTGGAATAGACGTGATATGAGCCTGACTCAAGATAGCCTTGCAATACTCGGCCCACACTCAATGCTTGGCGCTGACCTTTTTCCGTTAATGGTGAATTGCAGTGCCCTTGTAATTTTTGCTCGGCATTAAACAGGGTTTGCCCATGTCGTAAAATAAAAAACTGTCTCAAACGTTGACTCCTTATTCACTGGCCAAACACGTTACCGCAAACTTTTTCCCGCTGCAAAAGCGTGTTTTTGAGTCAAAGTTGACTCTGTTTATACGTTACTTCGTTCCATTTATTTAATTTTTTATTAACGTTTTCAACGAGTAAAATTCATGCCGTCAGATCTATAAATTAGAGTAATAAATCTATTTTCTGAACTGAGCTCATAAAATTTATGAGACAAGTTTCATTTCGTAACGCACAGGGCATATAACACACCGCTCAAATTATTTTACTAATCAATGAGTGTGGTTATGTCTCTTCTTCCTTTCCCTCGTCGCCGTTTGGCTCTGGCTTGTTTACTCGCAACGGTCTCTGGTGCTTCTTTTGCGCAAACCCAATGCGATGTTGCCCAATTGCAGCAGTCGCCCGATCTTGCCGCTGCCATCTCCAGCGCAGATTACACCTGTTACAGTGGTTGGTTTTCTGCCTCAGCTGACACGTTGAACAACATCTACAGCGAAGCGAGCTTAAGCCGCATTCAGGTGGCACTACACCAAGCGGTACAAACGTACCAAGGCGAAGCCGAGCAAGCGCGCGCCATTGAAAACTTGGGCGAATACGTTCGCGCAGCCTACTACGTTCGTTACAACGCAGGAAACGTGGCGGCCTTTTCCGATCTCTTGGGCCAGCAGTTCGCCCATACCATCAACGCGTTTTTAGCCAACCCTCATGCTCTTGATCAAGGGCGTGAGCAAGTGGGCGCGATGAAGAGCCTCACGCTGATGGTGGACAACATTAAGCAACTGCCGCTGACCATGGATGCGATGATGCTGGCGCTGCAACAGTTTAACCCTGAGACAGCGAAAAATACTCAGTGGGTTGATGGCCTCAACAACCTGTTCCGCTCAATGGCGGGCCATATCGCCAACGACGCGTTTTATCGCTACCTTGCCAGCAACACTCAACACATCGATACGCTGGAAAAATTCGCGAATGACAACGCATGGGCGCTCGATACTGATGCCGATTTTTTGGTGTTTAACGCACTGCGCGAAACGGGCCGCTTGATCGCCAGCCCAGACAAAGCCACTAAACAAAAAGCCGTACAAGTAATGCAACGCGTGATGGCTCGTTATCCATTGGGTAGCGAACACGATAAGTTGTGGCTCGCAGCAGTGGAAATGCTCAGCTACTTCGCCCCAGAAGCGTTAAATGGTTTGGATTTGCCGCAAGCGAAGCGCGATCTCGCCGCTCGTGTATTGCCTAACCGCCACGAATGCCAAGGCCCTGCGATCATCCGTTCACAGGATCTCACTCCAGCACAAGCCGCCAAAGCGTGTGATGTATTGGCCGCGAAAGAAGCCGATTTCCACCAAGTGGCCAATACTGGCATGCAGCCAGTAGCGGACGATCACAACCAACGTGTGGAAGTGGCGGTGTTCGCCAACAATGACAGCTATGTCGATTACTCCGCGTTTCTGTTTGGCAACACCACCGACAACGGCGGCCAGTATCTTGAAGGCAACCCGGCCGATGAGAATAACACCGCTCGTTTTGTCGCCTATCGCTACGCCAATGGCGAAGAACTCTCGATTCTGAACCTAGAGCACGAGTACACCCACTACTTGGATGCGCGCTTTAACCAATATGGCTCGTTTAGCGACAACCTCGCTCACGGTTATGTGGTTTGGTGGCTAGAGGGTTTTGCTGAGTACATGCATTACAAACATGGCTACCAAGCGGCCATTGAACTGATTGCCCAAGGGAAAATGAGCCTCTCGCAAGTGTTTGCCACCAGCTACTCGCACGATACCAATCGCATTTATCGCTGGGGTTATTTGGCGGTGCGCTTCATGTTGGAAAACCACCCTCAAGAGGTTGAGGGGCTATTGGCTTTGTCGCGTTCTGGCCAGTTCGAACAGTGGGCGCAGCAAGTACAAACTCTTGGCCAGCAATACGACGGCGAATTTGCTCGCTGGTTAGATGGCTTAGAAGTGACGCCAGAAAACCCAGACACCGACCCAGATACGCCAACAGAGCCGAGCGATGATGTGGCGCAGTTGCAGGCCAATCAGAGCATTACCCTCAGCGGCGAAGCCTACAGTGAGAAGCTGTTCTACGTGGATGTGCCCGCCAATACCACCCACTTTAGCGTGGCCATTGAGGGCGATGGCGATGCGGATCTCTACATGAGTTACAACCAAGTGGCCCACTATTACGATTTTGAAGTGAGCGAATTTGTCGATGGCAGTAATGAAGAAATTCAGTTTGCTGCCGACGCTTCTGGCTATGTGAAACCGGGCCGCTACTATCTGAGCATCACTGGCCGTGGTAGCTACCAAGCCGTGAACCTAACCGCAACAGTAAACACCGCGGCACCCACGCCACCAATCCAAGAGCAAGATGACCTTGCACCTGTCATGCTGCAATCGGGTCAGGCACAGCATTTGACCGTCCACCAGCAGCGCTACGCCGCGGTGTATGTACCAGAGGGTGTGAGCGAAGTGCGCATTTGGCTAAGCGATCTCACCCCTTCGGACAGCCAAGGCAACGTGAACCTATACGCCAGCCGTGAACATTGGCCAACCCCAGAGCAGCACCAGTTTGCATCTCGCTACGCTGGCAGCAACCAATACCTCGCGATTCCTGTTGAGCAAGCGGGTTATCTGCATTTTTCACTCAACGCACCACAACAAGGCGATGACGTCGAGATGGTGGTTTACTTCCACTGATCATGAGTTGGAAAGACAAATGAAATACAAACGCCACCGCAAGGTGGCGTTTGCCTTTTAAAGGAATAGTAGGCTGTGTCGAAATTCATACTCTTGTTTTTTGCTTTAGCATGCTTTCACACATTCAAAATTAGGAGGATTACTTATCAGCGAATAACAAATATTACTCGTCTATAAAAATCGTAGACAGCTCAATCAAACACATTATTTGGCACACTGTGTTTTTCCCATATCCTCATCGCTAGACACTTTACACAACATTAATTTCTCGCTATTCATCGCTTGAGTAAAGTGACTTCCTGTTGGATTTCCTTTCAGAACAATAGTGGTTAGTTCAGTTATTTTAGATTGTGTCAATGTTTCATAATCGACATTATAATTTGCGATAATAGGGCTCTCAACACCCTTCTGATAGCAAAATTCGTTAATTGTAGCACCATAAATCGTAATATTAGTATTCGTATACTTTCCATCAACTGAAATATCCGTTGTACACACTATCGCACCTTGTGATTTTTCATCATTGTCTGGTGTGCGAGGTAAGCTTGCAAACAGTTCAAAGTTATCGCTAGTGCGTACCAATCGATACCTTTGAATATTGTGTTCCCAAAAACCGGTATACGGAAGGTTTGTTTTATAGCCCCAGATTTCTGCTAAATCCAGAGTACCAGTGTAGACCAAGTCATTACATGTATTCTGGAAGAAGTGGTAACTGTTTCGGTTACCAGAATTGTCTGTCACTTGAACTACTTTTGTGTCAGCAGCGCAACTTCCATTACTAGAACGCCCGTCTGCCGAACTACTGTCACCTGAACCACACCCATACAACATCCCCATGGTGGCAAGAACTAACAAGCCATGTCTCATTATTATTTCTCCTCATTCTGACGTTAGAAGAATTATAAAATAGGGCGAATATTACAAACGTCAAATAAATCTCATACAAAAAAATCAGTATTAAACAGCTGTCACACTTGGTAGACTCCGTGAAGTTACCCAGATCACATTATGCACAATAAAAATAGATTTCTAACTTGAGTAAAAAACAAAAAACAATTAAAGACTACCAATTTAATATGTTGTTCTTTTGATAAAATTCGTTAAACACCAACTCTTGTCTTTTATTTAATCACAACAAAAAATCAACATTTAAACATGTAAAAACCAATTCAACATTTCATACTATAATATTTAGTTCTGTTCTTTTCTATCAACACTTCTAATAATATAAAATTACCTACCATTTTATTTCCTTATAGTAAAAACAGCATTACTGAATAACTAAAATATCAATAAGTAACAAGGAGACATTAAATTTGAACTTTCTTAATTAGAGAGTGCTTAATATATTATCTATACAAACATACCGACAATCTATGTGCAGCACTGCCTAAGAAAACACGCTCTTTCTGCGCTAATAGATACCTCTCTGAGAGAACAGGGAGCATGGTCGTCATTCCAAAAGCTTCTACGGGGTAATAAGGTAGGCTCATGATAGCAATGTCTGCCCACTCATTTACCACCATATCCGTCGTTTTACTCAACGAAGTTTCGACAACTTGTACAGAGGTTGTGCTGTTTTGGTGAACACAACGCACTTTGCCTCCCTCTTTGGCCACGCCACCGCAAGGTGGCGTTTGAGGTTTTGAACGCAAAGGTGACTGCCGCCATCGTTTAGAGCAAGCCCCTTTATAACTTCAAATCTTCAGATAGTTGATAATTTGGCATACACTCGAACTCATTATTGCCCAGAACTTTCACAGTTGACACTTCGTCACTCAGAAGTGCCCCCATTCCTTGCCAGTAACCCTCTACCTCACAAATAGACCTACTTCTTCTAATCAGCATAGTGTCTATGAAAGTGGGGGCTTACCAACTTAGCTAACTCGTTCGAATAGGCCGTCTTATCTCCATTTTTAACCTACCGAAGAAACGTGTTCTCTGTTAGAGTCACCGTCAATTACGCTATTGAATAAAACACCCACAGATCGCATGTCATTGATGGATTTTTATTCACCCTTAGAACTCATTTTAGGAATCCCTAGTGACTAACAACGAAATTTTACGTCGTATCCAACACGCGTTAAACCTTAAAAACGCACAGATAATGAAAGCTTTCGGGCAGGCCGAAGTCACTGTGGCTCACGATAAAGTGGAAAACTGGTTAAAAGATGAAAGCGAAAAATCTTGCGTTAAGATGAAGGATCAAGAGTTAGCGGTATTCTTAAATGGCTTTATTAACCTCAAGCGAGGAAAAAAAGACGGCGAGCAACCTAAGCCAGAAGTCACGTTGACCAACAACATGATTCTCATGAAGCTGCGCATTGCGCTAGACATGAAAGCAGAAGATGTGTTGAACGTATTAGAAGTGGTTGGTATTAGTTTAAGTAAATACGAAATTGGTGCGTATTTCCGCAAGCCAGACAACAAAAACTACAAACAGTGTGAAGACCAACTGCTGTGCGACTTCTTAAATGGTGTGCAGTTTACCAATCGTCCCGATTCTGAAGAGTTTACTGGGTAATTTTTATCTCGAATCGAACGTGGTAATTGATTAAAAAAGCGAGAACATTTTATTTGGCTACTCGCTTTTATCATTCTAAATGACCGATATTAGAGCTTCACAATCACGTCTGCTCTTTGTCTTTCTTCAGTAGATACCTATCAAACTGTAGTGATTAACTAAAACTGGCCACGTATATAGAGTTTTTCCATACTTTTGGTCATGCGTGCAGAGTCACGACTGACGCCGTTGGTAACACGAAATTGCCCCAAAACGTGTTGTAAACCAAAGTACGAACATAGATTTTCAGTTAATTTTGACATACAAAAAGTAATGATTGTCAAAAGGCAAGACCTGACCCTGTTAGTTTCACGTCTAATCGCTGGCTTTACTTTACAGCTTTTTTCCACAATATCTTTGAGAATTCTGTGCTCTAAACTTAACTCAGCAAACATCGCTTTCAGACGACGATTTTCATCTTCCAGTTCTTTGAGTCGTTTAATATCGGATGCTTCCACACCATCGTATTTTACTTTCCAGTTGTAATACGTCTCATCGGATATCCCATATTCCCTACAGACTTCTTTGATGAGACGGCCACCTTCTACTTCTTAACGATCTGTGTTTCGGTATAACGTGATTTTTTCATCGCGAGTTATCCTTATTTGCTCAGTGTAAGCCGAAGAACTCTAAAATGGTATGCCGCTAGTTTAGGGGAGGTTTACAGGACCAATCTCTGGTGGTGAACTAAACGAGGTTGGTCCTACCACAACCTTGGAAACGGCCAGCCGAAGCTGCCTCGCCCAGCCCACCATAATTTAGATGTGTCGAATTACACGTACAAAAAAACCAGCGAAGAGCTGGCGATCGTGCGCCAAAGTTTACTAAATCGGGGGACCAATCCCGTCATTGGATTTTGCCAATGAGTCTTCAAAATAATTATTTTGTGGTTATAAATCAAATGGAGGATGAAAGAGTGGTCTTTCTGACCACTCTTACAAATATTGGGGTGAAGCTACTTAAATGCTTTTTTAGAACGGGCTAAATATTCTGTGTTGGTTAGTTCAGATTTTAGGAAGTTATCATTTAGCAGCTCAAGAAATCGCTTACTTTTGGTTACACCATCAACAACAAGACTTTTTCCGTTTTTAGATGGTTTTAAATATTTGCTGTAATATTCTTTCTTTTGAGCAAAAGTTATCATGTCCGAGATCGGAATTTTTTGGGATATTACCATCGAGTTTTTATATGCCGAGATGAGTTTCTTAGCATAAGTCGGTTCTTTTTCTATACGATCTAAAATTACGGTTGTATCTTCTACCAACCCCATAGAGAGTATTTCGCCAGCATACTTTTTAGCACGAGTATTTATTGCTTTTTTGAAGTGGAGGTTGGTTTCTAATACGCCAACATTCTCAACGAAATATCCATGTGTACATTGCATGAAAACAAATTTTGTATTGAGTTTCAGTACATCACTTTCTAACTCAATAAGCCTAGTGGCATGTGTAGTGAGGTTTAATACGCCTTTATCTGGACCTAATAATGAAACAGGGAATATGTGCTGATAAAAAGCGATGGATTCACTAATTCCTTTTGTTAGTAGTACTATTGCCCCACGAATACCACTGAGCTTATTCGCTTTGACCTGATATTTCGGAATAGTATCAGTCGGTTTGATGTCCAACACATTTTTAGTAAGTTTGAACTCTAAAGGCATCTCTCTTTGAGAAAAATCATAAGCATAAAGAGTATGCGGTCGCTCCTCAAAGGTAGAAAGTTTCTCTACTTCAAAGTCATCACTATCAGTGTACTTTTTTCTTAAGTCCTGACAGAAAGCCGTTCGAAACTTAGCGAGAACTTTTGAGTCAATATCAGAGTCATGTATCTGGTTTGCATCATCTACAAAATATACGGCTATTCCATCACACCCGTTGATGAAATCCTCTAGCCACGTTTTAAACTTGCTCATATTTAGACCTTTTATTTTCTTTTAATATAAAATACGTTATCCGATATTTTTTCCCAGTGTACAATTTCGTTTTCTTTTAATTGATCTTTACTGATGACAACAATCGATTCATAAACACCATTTTTGTCATTTAAAGTTGCTTTATATAGCCTATAACCAAGTACCGCTAAGGTAGGGTTAGCGTAATATTTATTGGTTCTTACAAATATGGCACCTATGATTACGAGCAATACAATAATTGCGGTGAATTGATTTGGGTCGTTAAATTTAAAGCCAAAGAAAGGAATAATATAGGTGGCTAAGAACGTAAGGTGTTCATAGTCTTCGTTTTCTATAGATTGAATTCGGATTATTTTCTGTCCGCCGCCTTGAAGTAAGTGGTCGAATTCGTACTTGAAGTACCAGCTAATAGCGAGCAAAAAAAGCATAACTAGTGGAATAGCGTTTGCTTTTAGTAGTAGAAAAAAATAATTAAACAAGTTGCTTAAAATTGCTTTTGTGTTGCAGGCTTCTTCTGGTTTACACCATTCAAATGATTCTTTTGGGAGTTTAGCTGTAATGATAGCTATGATCACAAACAGTAGTGCCAGAGACAGAATGTAAAGCTTAATTTTCTGTAGGGTGTTCATTTATAACACTTACACCTATATGTGATTCGTTTATTATGTACATATAATAAGGTATTTGGAACCAAGAGCATACTGTTAGTTTGTCATTTGTCACTCATTCCAATGCAAGCGAAAGATTGAGCACAATTTGGAAGGGGGCAAACTCAATATAGCTACCCCCTACATTTATTAAATGAATACGTTTTTATCTTGCTTTGGTTGCTGAATTTGAACCAATTAACACCTCAGTGCTAACTTTTATGAAATCCTTATTTTGATCTGTAGTCGCTTTGTAATTTAAGGCTTTAAGATACTTTTTCTAATCCGATAGAAACAATTTAGGGTTGTATGCCTAAATTGTTTTTGTCCAAAAACGAGTTAGAGCATCTATCTCTAACTCGCTTGCACATCGCTACACTGCGACGTCTTCTTCTTCTAAGGTTGAGGAAACTTTGATTTCGTATTGGTTGAAGCTAAAGATGCTGCCGCCGTGGGTGCGCTTGGTGATCACTTGTTCATCGCCAAATTGGACGGTCACGCGGGTGAAGACTTTTTCCGTTGCTTCTACGGTGTTGAGTTCCAGTAAGGCGTTGAACTCGGCATCGAGGGTTTCTAGCTGGCCTTTAACGGCTTCCAACTGGGCGTTATTTTCCGCTTTCATTTGCGCGATGGCTTCTTCCATGCCTTCTTCGCGCTGCGATTTCGGCGTTTTCTTAAATTCGAGTTCACGACGGATGACATCCATCGTCTCTTCTTGGGCAAGCTTGTATTGCTCTTTCAGGGAGGCAATTTTGTCTTTGTAAGCACTGAAACGGGCGAAGGCTTCCACTTTGGTGGCGGTATCCCCCTCCACTCCCAGTTGAACACAACGCACTTTGCCGCCCACCTTGGCCACGCCACCGCTTAAGGTGCCGTTACGATCATTGGCGTCGATCACCAGCAAATCGTGTCCACAGCGAATCTCGTTGTTAAAAGAGTGCACCGCAAGTTCAATGTTACCGCCCGCTTGTAGCTCGCTGTATTGGGCGTAGTTAGCAACAATTTTGCCTTTGGTTTTGACCGAGCAACTGCGTGGCTCACCATCGCTAACCGTATGGCCAATGATGCCTTTGCCCACTTCAATGTCGCCTTGGGCTTGAACATCGGCCGATTCGATAAACCCGCCCACGGTAATAGAGCCTGTCGCACGCACCATCATGCCTGCTTCGATATCACCAGATATCACCACATTACCTTTGAACTTCACATGCCCCGTGCCCACGCCAACGTTGTTCAAACAGAGTGCACTGTCCACTTCAATGGTTTTTTCTTTGATGAGCGGCATTCCCGATTGGCTGGCAATGAGAAGATTTGGATCGTAGGAAGCGATTTCCGTGCCTTTGCCAGGTTTGAGCAGAGCATCTTTGCCAGCTTGAGGAGGAATGATTTTGCCTTGAACGGTAAAGCCTGGAGTGCCTTTGGTTGCAGGTTCACGGCGCATCACTTCATCACCTTTATCAACGGTGATGGTGGCCCCGAGGTTACGCATATCGATTTTGGCATTGGCAGATTTGCCTTTTTCCGGCTTCAATACACGTTTGGTAATGTCTTCCACCAGAGGCACAAACTGAGCATCTTTACCTTTGATTGGCTGTTTGCCCTGCGCCACCGGTTGGACAAACTCTTCGCCGGCTTTGAGTTGATTACTCACCACCAGCACTTTTTTCAGCGCCAACTTGTTGATGCCTTTGGTAACGCGAGCTTGAGCCAAGGCATGAACAATTTCACTGCCGCGCAATCCACGGCCACCATAGGCGCCGGTGACTTTCATGCTGGCAAGCATGTCGTTGTCAGTCATCTCAATGTCCAGTTGAGCATTGAGTCGCTTGGCGATGACGATGCCATCATACGCTTCGGCCTTGCGCTCACGCGCGCAGTTGAGAAAACGAACGACTTCTGCGTCATCAAGATAAAGCTCTGCGCCTTCCATCTCAGCGATGACGGCATCCAATTCTTTTCTGACGAGCTCACTCCCCAAATCGGCCTCAGGCAATTTGGCGGTAATTTCAGTCTTCTTTTCGTTCCATGAAAGGCAGAGTTTCCACATATAGACGGTCGCTTACTACAACTAAAATAAAAATTCTTGAACCAGTCTAACTAATTAACGATCCGGTGAAAATCGGCAAAAGAGAATAATCGGGCTCACATCACTAAAGCAAAAAACACCCTTATTCACGCCAATTTTGTGACGAGCTGACGCATTTCCGACATCTCTTTTTACACTGTAAATCGGATGCCTTGCCGTCAACGCATCACCGTGATCTCGGTCTACAATTGGTAGGTTGCGGTCACGCACTTCCCGCCATTACTGTAAACGACTGATTCACAAAGCTCATTGAGCAGAATTCGTCCACGCCCATGCAGTTGACTTTCTTGCACTTGTTGCACTGGGTTACTGTAATCAAACCCTACTCCGTTATGCTCTATTATTATAGCTAGCAAAGTGCGTTCCGGCTGGTAGTCAAATTGGATGGAGAGGTAAGCGTCTTGACTGAGTTGTTCGAGTTTTTCTTCTCGCGCTTGGTAGTAAACAAAGAATCCGTCGGCATCTTCTTTGAGCTTCGAATCGAGCTCAAGTAAACCGTGATCGATGGCATTCGCCAATAGCTCAGAAAGCACCGAACAGATGAGGTCCAGATGAGGCCCGCCACTCACTACGCCTTTAAGGATGGCGCGTAAATCGGGCAGCAGATGATGAGAAGCGATTTGCGGTTTGTTCAGCGTTAAGCAGCTCTTTAGTGGCAATTGAGACAAGAGTTGTGGATCGCAACGTGTCTGCTCACTTTCTGGCGACGCCGAAATAATGGGGCATTTCAGCGTCAGTATTGATAAATCATCGTGACGCTGACGACACGAAAACGCCGCCACCGCCTTTTGCAACGCTTTGATGATGTCGTAAGGATGCTGCTCGATCACACGCAACAAGCGCGTTTCACCAAACTGCTCGCCCTCTTCGTTTGGCGATTCGGTGACGCCATCGGTGTAAGTGATGATCGATTGCCCTTCCAGTAACTCAAAGCTGATCACGCTGGCATCAAACTCTCGTTCTTCTAACACGCCTAATGGCATATGCGTGGAGGTTAGGCGCTCTGCCACTGAACCGTCGTGATTAAGCAAAAAGGCATCTGGCAAGCCACCACCCCACCAGCGAATGTGACGTCCGTTACCACTGATTTCAAACAAGCTGGCCGCGAGCATCATCCCCATCGGGAGAAAACGCACCAGCGCACTGTTGATTTCACTGACAATCTCGCCCAGCGCCATCCCTTTTGCCGCCATGGAGTTAAACGCTCGCGTCGCAGGAATGGCCGAAATCGCCGCAGGCAAACCGTGCCCGGTTGCGTCGGCAATCATGGCGTATATGCCGCCGTGCGGTCTGCGCGCCAAGATGATCAAATCGCCATTAAACACGGTTGAGGGCGAGGAGAAATAGTCGACGCCCGAGACGACATCGAGGCAGCCATCCATCTCTTGTTTGAGGTTGGCAAAAATGCTTTCTGCGATGGTGTAATCGTAGCGGACTTGTTCATGAAAATGGCTCAGTTCTGAGCGCTGTTTCGCCACTTCGTTATACATTTTGGCGATGCGCACATGCGCCTGAACTTTGGCCAGTAACACATTGCGCTGCACGGGTTTGGGAATGAAGTCATCGCCAAAGGTTAGGCACTTACCGAAGGATTCTTGATCGTCGAGCGCGGTGAGGAAGATGATGGCGATATGCCGATTGGGAAAAGCTTCACGGATGATTTGCGCGGTCTGAAACCCATCCAGTTCCGGCATCATCACGTCGAGCACGATCACATCAGGCAGCTCGTTGACCTCTTGCAGCGCTGAAATCACATTCAAGCCACTGTTGAAAGTGCTGATCCGGGCATCGAGATCGCTCAGCATCATCTTACACACTTCGATATTGCTCGGATGATCATCGACGATGTAAATCTTCATACCCGCTCCGCCTGTTACTCGATGTGGAATTTTTTATCGAAACGACTGATCAACAAAATTTTGCGCACTTGCGGTAAGGTGTTGATGATCTTAATTCGCCCATCGGCACTGTTGAGATGTTTTTGCATGTTGAGCAACATGCCAAGCCCCGCACTATCAATGTAGTCTACTTTGCGTAAATCGATAATAAACTGGCTATTGAGGTGCTCGGTGTAAGCGTTTCTAAACTCTTGCACCAAGTTAAATCCAAAGGCCCCTTCTATTGCTAAGGTCACCGTATTGCTTGTTTTATCGACTTCTTTCATCACTGACATCTTGCCTTCCCCTAGCTGAGCCGTTGTTGACGGTAAGCCCTCAAAAGAGCTCTACCTCGCCTTCATCAATACTGACTTGATTCGCCGCCCCTTCGCCACGCCCTTGTTCTTGTCGTTCCAATGACTCAACCTGTTGGATCAGATCATCGCTGCTGATTTGGCTAGCGGCATGTTGTTTGATCAATTGCTGAAGCGCTTCAACGTTCTGCATAGTGTGAGAGGCAAAGTCCCCTTGCTGAACCACAATATCGGCAAACTGTAACGCTCGGATGCCCGAGGAGACTTTCTGCGCTAACTGAGCACCCAATTCATGGATTTGCTGTACTTGCGCTTCCACCATCTCATTCACTTTTTGTACGCCGCGCAGCATTTCATCCACTTCTTCTTTGGATTCGATGGCCACCGTCATATCGATCGATGCCATTTCACCCACGGTGTGATTGGCTTGCTTAACCGTACTCAAGGCGATGTTAATTTCCCGTTCGATTTGGTTATTGAGCGATTCCGCTTTGACCGATAAATCACGCACTTCTTGGGCAACAACGGCAAAACCACGCCCTTGCTCACCCGCTCTCGCCGCTTCGATTGCCGCGTTCAAGGCCAATAAATTGGTTTGTTCAGAAAGCCCGCGAACTTGATTGAGCAGTTTAAATACCGCGTCCAGTTTGTCCGACATATCATGAATACTGTGGACTGCCGAGATGCTTTTCTCTGACACGTTGATCAGGATATCGATGTAGCGATTGATGATTTTTTCCGTTCTTGGCATGACATTGGCGATGCTGTTCTCGCTGTTTTGATTGGCAAGGAGATCGTCCACCAAGCGTTCAGAAACTTGGCTTTGCTCTTCACAGGTGCGCTGTAAACCAAAAAAGCTGTCGTTGAGGGTTTCTACCGAGGCTTCAATAACGCTTTTCTGTTTCGCCAGAGGTTGCTCTACGCGCGGTATCGCCGTTTGCAGAAAATGACCCACAGGCCCCCACGCAGGATCG
This sequence comes from Vibrio vulnificus NBRC 15645 = ATCC 27562, assembly GCF_002224265.1. NCBI lineage: Bacteria > Pseudomonadati > Pseudomonadota > Gammaproteobacteria > Vibrionales > Vibrionaceae > Vibrio > Vibrio vulnificus. The sequence continues at coordinate 478,922 of NZ_CP012882.1, read as the reverse complement.
GCTTTTTTCTCTCTCTCAACACGGGCACTTTCGCTATTTTCATCGCGGCCCAGAGAAAAAATCGAGGGTAAAACAAACCAAGGAATGGCGGCCGCAATAATCATCAGTGCAATATTGCCCATGGAGTTGGCGATCATTGCGCCAAAGGTTAGCGCCACGATTTGACAAAACACCGCGATGAGGTAACGAGTTCGATAATTTATTTGTGCCGATTTTTCCATATTCGCCTACCTGACAAAATCCATTATGTAACTTTTTGCTTATGTTTTCTTTTAGCTTAGTAGATCGCACAAAAACTGAGGAAGTTTATTGAGGGGTTTGATGTGCATGGCGGCGCCACATTCCACCGCAGCTCGCGGCATGCCATACACCACGCAACTCTGCTCATCTTGCGCCACGGTGATGGCTCCTTGCTGCTTCATTTGCAGCATGCCTTGCGCGCCATCTTTCCCCATTCCAGTGAGGATCACGCCTATCGCTTTGCCTTTTAAACTTTCCGCGACTGAGCCAAACATCACATCCACCGACGGCTTGTGTCGATTCACCGCCGGGCTGTCATCCAAATGGGCGTACAATTGCCCTCCGCGGCGAAACACCATTAAGTGTTTGTCGCCCGGGGCAACGTAGGCATGATTGGCTTTTAAGGCGACTTCCCCCTGAGTCAGTTCACTGACACTCAACGCACAACTGGCGTCCAATCGGCTGGCAAATGGGCCAGAAAACATCGCACTGATGTGCTGGGTAATCACAATCGGTGGCATGCTTGCAGGCAAGGCTGAGAGCAGATGTTTCACCGCCTCGGTACCTCCGGTGGAAGCGCCGATGGCAATGAGCTGATATTGGCTAGTGGAAACCGCACTGCTGCTGGCCACCGCTGGCGACATGCTTTGATTCGCCCCCACTTGCGCCTGAGCGGCCATGCGGATTTTTTCGTTCACTAAGCTGCGATAACCCAGCATATCGGCGGTATTGGCCACCGATGGTTTGGGAAAATAATCCACTGCGCCAAGCTCTAAAGCCATGAGTGTCGCGTCTGCGCCATGCTGAGTGAGCGTTGAAATCATCACTACGGGCAAAGGATGCAGGCGCATAAGATTTTTGAGAAACTGAACGCCATTCATCTTGGGCATTTCGATGTCGAGGGTCAGCACATCTGGCTTTAAGGCTTTGATCATCTCACGCGCTTGATAAGGATCTTCAGCCGCGCCGATCACTTCCAATTGAGGATCCGAATTAATGATCTCCGAGAGCAAGGCTCTGAAGACGGGTGAATCATCCACCACCAAGACTTTAATCTTCTTACTCATCAAAATAACTCCACCTCTGATCCTTTATCGGTTTGCTTCTCCAGGGTATGGGCATAACGCTCTTCTTCACGGCGAAGATGATTGATCTCCGCAAAGGGAATGCGTTTCAGCCATGCTTTGCCTGTGAGGGGGTCAAACATGATCTTTCTTGGCTCTAAGCCACCGAGATCGTACGCCACCACCTCCAACCCTTCTTGCTCGGCGTAATGCAGCACAAACTCGACATTTTTCTCACCGATCATCGAATGAAAGCCCATCATCTGTGCTCCGCCAAACAGCTTCATTCGTAAGCGCTCGCGGCGAGCCCCCAGCGAGAGCAATTGGTTAAGCAGCATCTCCATCGCATAACTGCCATAACGTGACGCGCCAGAGAGTAGCTCATCGGCATGCCAGTGCTTCTCTTCAAAATGGTTGTGAAACGGCAACAGAAAGTGATTCATGCCACCAACGCGTTTAACCGGGTCCCAAATGCAGGCTGAAACGCATGAGCCTAATCCGGTACAAATCAGTTCTTCCTGACCACTGACATACACGCCGCCGGGCAACACTTTGATCATGTGCAGCCCGCGCTGCTCGTTAAAAAAGCGGCTGTAATACGCATCTTCATGGGCTTGAAAATGGTGATTAATTGAGTCGAGCATCATGCTGCCTTAGCGCTGTTACGCTTTGATATAAATTGTTTTTCCGAGATGTTTAAACAACTGACAATCGCTGCCGACGCTTTCCGAATGGCCAAGAAACAGCACACCGTCATCTTGAAGTTGATGATAGAAACGTTCGATCAAACGTTGCTGTGTCGGTTTATCGAAATAAATCATCACGTTACGGCAAGAAATCAGATCAAACTTCTGCTGCATTGGCCAAGCATCAAGCAAATTAAGCTGACGAAAAGCGACGTGTTGCTTGAGACATTCTTTCACTTTGATATTGCCGGCTTGTGCCCCTTTACCGCGCAAAAAATTACCTCTGAGGTAACACGTTGGAATGCACTCCAGAGCACTCTCTTCATAAATACCTTGCTGCGCACGTTGCAAGACGTTGGTATCCAAATCCGTTGCTAGCAGTTGGCAATCAACCCCAGCCTGCCATAAGCCACTTTGCTGAATGCTGGCCAGGTAGCTGTAAGGTTCAGGTTCCTCACCAGTCGAGCACCCAGCAGACCAGATTCTGACTTTCTTTTTGCGTTGATCGCGCCAATAAGGAAACAACTGGCTTTCGAGAAACTCTATGTGGTGGATCTCGCGGAAAAAATGCGTTTTGTTGGTGGTGAGCGCATTGATAAACGCCATGCGATCGTCTGGATTATTCTCAATGCACTCACGATAGTCGGCAAAACGCTTTAACCCTTTTTCCCGCAGCTTGCGACTCAAGCGGCCATAGACCATGGCCCGCTTGTGGTCAGACAAAAAGATCCCAACGTGTTTGTGAATAAACCACTGCACGTATTTGAAATCTTTATCGGTCAGCTCAAACTCTTGCGCAGGTTCAAGCGTAACTTCACTGCTTAGAACTCTTCCCATTCGTCGCTTTCCTCCGCTCTAAAACCGGAATTGGCTACTTTTGGCTTTTTCATTTCACTGATGTTGCCGCGTGTGGGCATCGCGGTCACTTTCGCTGCCGATGGCGCGGCACTTGGTGATGTCTCTAACGTGGTAACGCTGCTGTCGGTGCTAAAGAAGCTCATGAGATTGAGCAGCTCTTTACCTTCCGCTTTGAGCGATTGGCTTGCCGCGGAGGTCTCTTCCACCAGTGAAGCGTTTTGCTGCGTCATCTCATCCATGGTCGCGACCGCACGGTTAATTTCATCAATACCTGTCGACTGTTCGATGCTCGACTGGGCAATTTGACTGATGAGGCCCGTGACTTTTTCCACCGCAGCGACGATGTCGTTGAGCGTCGCCCCCGATTCATCCACCAAGCGCGACCCTTCGTCCACTTTCTCGACGCTGTCTTTGATCAGCCCTTTGATCTCTTTTGCTGCCGCAGCACTGCGCTGAGCCAGATTACGCACTTCACCCGCAACCACGGCAAAACCGCGCCCTTGTTCGCCCGCACGCGCCGCTTCCACGGCGGCATTGAGCGCCAATAGATTGGTTTGGAAGGCGATTTCATCAATCACACCAATGATGTCGGAAATCTTCTTACTGGCCGTGTTGATTTCAGCCATGGCCGCCACCGCTTGGCCCACCACATCGCCGCCTTTGCGTGCTTTTTTCGCGGCATCTTCAGAGAGCTCATTGGCGCCTTTGGCGTTGTCGGCGTTTTGTCGCACCGTTGCGGTCATCTGCTCCATACTGGCCGCGGTTTCTTCTAAGTTTGACGCCTGCGCTTCTACACGTTGGCTAAGGTCATTATTGCCATCGGCAATTTCCGTTGAGGCGGTGGCAACACGCGCCGAAGAGACGGTAATTTTGTCGACCATGTTACGAATATTGAGAATCGAGGTGTTGACCGCTTCGGCCAAACGACCAAACTCGCCTTGGTGGGTATCGCTCATCTTCGTTTTCAAATCGCCGTTAGCCACTTTACTCATCACTTGAATACACTGATCAAGCGGTTCGACCAAGGTATCGAGCAAGCTATTAATGCCGTCTCCCAACTCTTTCATAAAGCCGCTGTAAACCGAGGTATCAATACGCTCTTTGAGCTGCCCCGCAATCGCTTTTTGAATCAAGCTTTCCACCTGACGCTGACCATCTCGTTGCTCCGTGATATCAATCCATTGCAACGCAGGCCCCATGTAGTTGCCGCTGCCATCTCGCATCGCAATACAAGTGAGGTTGAACTCGAGCGAGCCGACCTTGATATCGGAGCTAAATGGCAAGCGATCAGGATTTGAGATGATCGCCTGTTGGTGAGCGGGATTTTTATGGAACACATCAATGCTTTTGCCGATCAAATTGCGAGAATCAAACCCTGGTAAGGATTTTTGCAGTTCCGACTCTCGACTGCGCAGTAAGTTTTCCAACGCAGGATTGAGGTAGCGAATGATGCCGTTTTTATCGGCCATCATTAGGTTGGTGGTCATCCCCGCAACGGCGGAAGCAAGTCGCCCGACTTGTTCTTCGTTGATGCGCTGCTCCGTTACATCGCGCCACTCCAAACTGTTTCCTATGTATTCGCCTTTGGCGTTTTTCACCGCCGCAACGTTAAGCTCAATGCGAATGTCGCCCACCGCAATGTCGGTGCGATAAGGGAGGTTATTGGGGTCGCTCAATAGTTTACGTTGATGAGCAGGATTCCGGTGGAACTCGTCAATGCAGCGCCCCATTAACCACTCTTTGCTGGCGGTAAAACCAGACCAAACGCCCCGAAAGGCCGCTTCATGGCGGCGGAACAAGGTGAGGGTTTCTTCATTGAGATAAGTGATGAGGAAATCGCGATCGATCATGACCATCGCCGTTTGTGCTTGATCTATCGCCGCCTGCAAGCGGGCGATGCTGTCTTCTTTGCGGCGCTCTTCGGTGACGTCTTGCCATTCTAAGGTGTTGCCAACGTAGTTTCCCGCCGAGTCCAACATCGCGCCCACATTCAGCTCTAAGCGTACGTCGTCAATGGCAATCACTGTGCTGTAAGGTAAGTTCGCTGGGGTGGAAAGCAGTTGCCTTTGATGCGCAGGGTTGCGGTGAAACATGTCGATGCATGCGCCCATCAAAAACTCTTTGTTGGCGCTAAAACTTGGCCAGAACTTACGAAATAACCCTTCATGCTGCTTAAATAAGGTCATCGATTGTTCGTTGATGTAGGTGATTTTGAAATCTCGATCCACCATCATCAATGCGGTTTTCGCTGTGTTCAGCGCCGAGAGTAACTGCTCTTTACTCAACTCTTCTTGCTCTTCAACTTCGTTTAACAACGTATCTCTAGGGTGAGATGTTTGCGGACGAAAGCTGTTGTGCGTTTCCTTGTTACGATTCCAAAATGCCATACCTGACCTCACATTAGCGCTTCTTCTACTGTCGTTCTGGTCAGCTCAGCGACATCAAATAGAGCTTCCAGATTAATAATGATCAAATGGCCATTGCTGGTTGCAGCGAGCCCTTTGATATAACGTTGTTCCATTTTCATGGTTTGCGGTGGTGGTTTGATTTCCCCTTCCTCTAGGGCATACACCTCCGCAACCGCGTCAACAATGATCCCCAACGGGTTGTGTTGCACATCATTGAGCACCACCACCACGGTGGTATTACTGATGTGCGACGGAGGAAGATGAAAGCGCACACGCAGATCCGCAACCGGCACATACTCCCCTCGAATTTCCAATACGCCGACTAAATAGGCAGGTGCATTGGGCACTTTTCGCACGTCGCTCCAGCCTCGCACTTCTCGAACATCAAGAATGGGCACGCCGTATTCATCGTCATCAACCACAAAACTCAGATACTCTTGCAGCTCCATTAGCACGCCTCCTGAAATGATTCGATATCCATCAGCTCAGCGGTATCGAGTAAAGTCATCACCTCATCACCGACATTGACCAATCCAAGCATGAATGCGGAGACGGGGGTATCACCGATCGAGGTATAAAAATCATGAGATTTGAGACTGACGACATCCGAGACCGCATCCACCACAATCCCCATTAACCGCTCGTGATCTGTCGCTTGATGGCGCAGCACAATCACAACCGTGGTGGGTAAGTAGTGACACTCCCCCACGCAAAAACGCTGACGCAAATCCATCACAGGAACGATCATCCCGCGCAGGTTAATCACCCCTTTGACGAACGCTGGAGAACGGGGGATCGGTGTGGGTCGCTCCCAAACTCGAATCTCCTCTACATCACCAATGGCAATGCCATAGAGCTCATTGGCCAGCGTAAAACTGAGGTACTCGACTTTGTCTGCCGAGCTTTGTTCATCCATCGTTTGTGACTCAATCACTACGGTTTGCTCTGATTCCATGTTGGCCCCCTACGCGGCGATGCCGGAATTGCCGCTTTCAGTACGGCGTTTGAGGAAGTTGGTGATGAGCCCCTGCACATCCAAAATCAGTGACACTGAACCGTCCCCCAAAATGGTCGCCCCGGAAATGCCGGACACTTTTTGGTAGTTGGACTCTAAGCTCTTGATCACCACTTGCTGTTGGTCGAGCAGCTCGTCAATCAATAAACCGACACGCGTGCCAGCGGCTTCAACTACGCAGAGAATTTTGCTGCGAAACTCACGGCTGTGACCCATGGCAAACTCTTGCTGCAAACGCAAAATGGGGATGTTTTCTTCTCGCAGACGGTAAAGCTCTACCCCACCGGCGGCGTGTTTGATGTGGCGAGGGTCAATTTGAATGGATTCGATGATGGTGAGCAGCGGGATCACATACACCTCTCCGGCGACCTTGACGAGCTGACCATCCAATATCGCCAGCGTGAGCGGCAAGCTAATGGTAAAGGTGCTGCCTTGCCCTTGTTGGGAGTCGACCTCAATGTGGCCGCCGAGTTCTTCAATATTGCGCTTCACCACGTCCATGCCGACGCCGCGGCCAGAGATGTCAGAAACCTGATCGGCAGTGGAAAAGCCAGGGGCAAATATCAGATTGACGATCTGTTTGTCTGACATCTCCTCGCGACGAGAATCTGCAGGCAGGACTTTTTTCTCAATGGCTTTTTGCCAAATGCGGTCGCAATGAATGCCTGCGCCATCGTCCTTCACTTCAATGATGATTGAGCCGCCCTGATGGAACGCATTTAACGTGAGGGTGCCAAATGATGCCTTCCCTTGTTGTTGGCGCACATCCGGCATTTCAATCCCGTGGTCGATGCCATTTCTCACCAGATGCACGAGAGGATCCACAATGCGCTCCAGCACGGTTTTGTCGAGTTCGGTGTGTTCCCCATGGATTTGCAGATCCACTTCTTTGCCTAAGCGGCCACACAAATCACGCACCAAGCGTGGGAAACGGCTAAAGGCAAAACTCATCGGTAACATGCGAATGTTCAAAACATGTTCTTGCAAGTCTTTGCTGTTTTGCAGCAGCTGATCCAGACCCGCTTTGAGTTTCTCGAGTTTGTCGATGGAGAAGTCATTGCCGATCTCAGCCAGCATCGATTGGGTGATCACCAACTCACCCACCAAGTTAATTAAGTTATCGACTTTGTCGATGTCGACTCGAATGGAGGTCACTGCCGAGTCATTTTTGTTGCTGCGCGTGGCAGGTTTGGCCGCCGGTGTCGCTTGAGCGCTCTCACTGACCACTTCCACAGGGGCGATTACTGCCGGATTTTCCGCGGTTCCCGCCGCCTCTGCGTTTTGTACAGGCGGCGCGAGTAAGGTGATGTCCAGATCGCATTCGTCTTCTACCCATTCGAAAATTTCTTCGATCAGCGCTTTATCGACCGAACTTGACAACGTAATCGTCCAGTGGGTGTAGCAAAGTTCAGGATCGAGCGCTTGGATGTCGGGTAACTGACTTGCATCACAGCGTAGCTGCGCCTGATCATCGAGCTCTTTCAACTCTCGCAAAATACGTAGGGGATCATTACCGCTGTAAAAAATCGTCGAATGAGGACGAAAGAGCACTTGCCACAAGCCGGCATCATCGGCCGGTGCGCTTCCTTCTTCGCTAAGCTCAGGCTCTGTCGGTTCGGTAGTGGATACCGAATCACTGGGTTCGTTGAATGAAGACGCGACGCTTTCACCATCGTCACAATCTAACAACTGAGCGAGTTCATCACTGACGTGTTGTAAGCGGCCCGTTTCCACGGGTTCACCCGCTTCATGGCCTTCCAGCAATAAACGAATGCCGTCGCAGCTTCTCAGTAATACATCGACGCAGTCTCGGCTCATCACTAACTCGCCGATACGCACTTTGTCGAGGTAAGCCTCGACCGTATGAGTAAATTCACTGATATCCAGCAGGTTAAAGGTTGCCGCACCGCCTTTAATAGAATGCGCTGCGCGAAAAATCGTATCAATGAGATCTTTTTCAACCTGAGTGGGGTCGAGATTGAGGAGGATATCTTCCAAAACCTCCAAATTTTCTCGGCACTCTTCGTAGAACATTCTACGCAGTTGTTCCATATCCAAAGCCATCTGACGCTCCTTAGTCCGACATTGCCGTGCGTGGTTAAAGCACGCGTTTTAGTGTTTTGAGCAAAGTATCGGGATTAAAAGGCTTCACTAACCAACCAGTCGCCCCTGCGGATTTTCCTTCCATCTTTTTTTCTGGGCTGGTTTCGGTGGTCAACATCAGAATGGGAATAAACTTGTATTGCGGTATCGCCCGCATGGCGCGCACTAATTCAAAGCCGCCCATGTTAGGCATGTTAACGTCGGAAATCACCACATCGAACTTGGTGGTTTTGGATTTTTGTAATGCGTCACTGCCATCATTGGCGGTTTCAACATCGTATCCAGCATCTTTTAATGTGTGACTGACCATTTGACGAATAGAGACAGAATCGTCCACTGCGAGAATCTTAACCATCTCAGCCCCCTAGATTTCAAACTGACACCAATTAATTGAGCTCATAACCCAGCAGTTCGATGCCTTCGGCAAGAACATCGGAGAACGCTGTGAGCTCGAGTGTTGAACCTGTTTGTTTGACGCTACGGATAAAGGAAACCAGCGCTTGGATACCGGAGGCATCCACTTTTCTCACTTCGCTTCCTATCAACTGAAGAGGTTGGTCTGATTCAAGCCATTGCAAATATTGAGAGCGGCATTCTTGTACCGAAGAAATATCCAAACACTCAGCCAGCCAACATTCCATGGATTTATCCTTATTGTCTTTCTTATAAACACAGGTGCATATTTTCAGTCTAGAAAGGATTTATTAATACGCAAATTCAGTAAGGATTCTTTTTTCAATTTGCTTTAAGCAAAGGGGCAAGATATTCACTTTTCTTTCGAAAAAACAAAATGCTAGATAGACAGAAATGATGATAGATGAAATCGCTGGCGTTTCGCGCGCGGATTTACAGTGTAAATACACTTGAGTCGCTGTGGCTCACGACTTAGAAGTAACCAGGAAGTGGCTTTTCAACGTGTTGACCAGAGAACGATGGAAAGCCAGTTTACAGTGTAAATTTGTTGAGCGAGACAGTTAATGCTCGTGACACAAGGCTGCAATGTGCTGGCGTAAAAGCAGCTCGACTTGTTTACGCCCTGGCAATCCCGCCATTTGCGCGCACTCAGACCAAGTGTGATTTTGCAGTACTTTGCGAATCAACAGTTGCTCCACTTGGCTGGCTTCAAGCATCAAAACCCAGCGCTTTAACCAAGGTAGTACGCTTTCAAAACTGTTACCGCCCAACGCATAGTGCCGAATCAACGAAAGAGCCTCAGGGGGCAATGCATTCGCTCCTAACGCTGGCAGCAGTGCGCGAACCACCTCGGGTTCGAGATCATTCAATGCCGAACTCAGCCATTCCGGCAAAGTCTGCTCAAACATGCGTTCGGCTTTTTCGACCCAATGTTCAGCACGGGATGTCAGCGGTTTAACCATCATTACCGCGTGACAACCGCTAGCCGCATCTCGACTAAAACCGACACGCACAGGGCGATATTGGCTATGTAGCCAGAACCGCACTAGAGACTCTGTTGCGCCAAAACTGGTAGAAAGAAAATCAACTTGCTGACCTGATTGCTGTTCAAGTTGCGACAACATAGCCTGCCCTATCCCGAGCGATTGATATTGAGGATGAACGGCAATACGCATGACTCGAAGCGAGCGTTGTTCTGCGACGGCTTTTAATCCCAAATGGTTAGCCAGTGAGATCGCGATTAAATGACCTGAAGGACGACGCTGCCCCAACTGCACTTGCGTAATCAAAGCGCTTTCTAGCCCCCCCTCTTCAACGGTGAGCAAGCAGCCCAACACTTCACTATTGCATTCTGCCAGCCAAAGTTGACTGTTGGGATCGGACAGTAACTGCATCAAGTCGTTAGGTGAAGTTTGATAATGGGCGTTAACCAACAACGCAAAACAGGCTCGCAAGCGTGCTGGCTGCGCCAACAGTTCGCTTTTATCCACCAAACGTAGAGCAAGGTTTTTCAGCACCACATTCTCTGGCATCGGCAGTTCGGCATTGAGTAAAAAGGTGTCGTTGAGCCACGACTCAAGAGGGTCGTCTGGCAACCAACGAATGGGCGTATTGAGATGAAGATGTTTCATGCCTGGTCGCTGACTCTGCAACCAAGGTAAAAACTTGGCCGTAAACCCTCGGCCACATCCTTCGTAGCCATGAATGGTCGATGACAACACCACGCGGTGATAGTGTTCCATCATTCGTTTTAGCATCGGCAATGGAATGGCCGCCGCTTCATCAATCAACAAGAGATCGCATTTCGGTAGGCGCTGTAGCAAATCATCGGGGGCGACAAATTCCAGAACCGCATTCTCACTCTCTAGCTTGCTTTTGCTCTGTTGCCACACCACGCCATCTAATTGGCTCTGTGCATGGTGGAAAACAGGTTCGACTGCAGCGGAAGTTGGCGCGGTGAGCAAAATACGCATTTTTCGTGTTTTCATCAGTTGCCCACTGGCAATGCCAAGTGCACTGCTTTTGCCTCGGCCTCGGTCAGCGGTTAACAACAATGGGCGCTTACGATGACCCGTTACGACATGATGAACATGCTCAACGGCTTGTTGCTGCTGCGCAAAACGCGCTGTTGCGCTTGTGGGTAATGGCGGCAAAACGGGCTGATGAGTGATGCCATCGCAGCCCATTTGAATCAACTGTTCAAACTGGCCAGTGAGCCACAGCTCCCACGGCGTATTGGCCGCCTGCTCAGAGACCAGCAACAGCAGCATGCCACCACCACATAGTGCTCCGCAGGCAGCACTAAAGCTGTTTGCGTCAAACTGTTTGCGGCAATCGACCACCAACAACTGGCACTCTTGCCCCAACAGACGTTGACCCTGCTTCACCGACACACATTGGGTTACGTCATCGGCACTGGCGATGCCCTCCCCCATGACGAAAATTGAGCAAGGTGATTGCTCCGACAGCAAACCTTGCAACAACGCGGTTTGCCAGTCATCAGGCCCTTTAAGCACCACCCCAACTCGCCAGCCTGTTTGCTCAGCGTGTTGCTGAATATGGATCAAAGATTCAATTTGCGCGTTCATCTTCACTACCAAAAACCAAAGTCGCGTTATGGTAGCACAAGATCAAAAAAAGCCGCATTCGCGGCTTTTTCAACTTACTTTCTAACGCTGTAAAGGCGTTAAGCTAGCTTGCTCTCAAGGAACTGCAGAATCTCTTGCATGGTTTTGTCATCCACTTTTTTCAAGTTTAATGACAAGTTGCTGCCTTTGCGGCTGTAGCTTGCGCGATCTTTCACGAGTTCAACTTTCTCAGCTTTAGCCTTCGCTTTTACTGGGCTCAGTTCCGCAATCCACGCTTCGATGTTTTCCGTCACTTCTTTGGTTAAACGAGCCACGCCTTGCGCTTGGCTGCGTTGCCAAACAAAGCCTTCGTTTGTGCGGCATTTATTGAGCAGCGCTTTTTGCTGCGGTTCTGCCAACGAATTATATTGCTTGTGCAGCTTAACGATGGTTGGACGGCCAAGGTCGCTAACATTTGGATACGCTTGCAGTAACTCAAGTGGCAATGAAGCCGCTTTTAATGCGCCACTGACGAGCGCTTCGCTGCACTGGAACATTTTCGCCAGCGCTTTTTGGTCTTCCGCGTCACCTTTTTCCAGTTTTGCCAACATCTCTTTGCCCTTCTCATACAAAGACAAAGGCTTGTGGGCATTCGCCACATCAGAGAGGAACTTCGCATGTTCCGTGCTGATGTTATCCGCCACATAGACTAAGAAATCTTGGCCCGCCAAAATACAAGACATACGACGGCGACTACCGTCCAGCACTTCGATTTTGCCATCCGCCGTACGACGACCCACGGCGGGATATTGCTGACCGCGATCACGTAGCGTGGCCAAAACATCTGACAGTGCGTGCTCAGTTAAGAAAGATTGTTCACGCGCATTTTCTGCAAAGACGGAGGTTTGTGTTGCCACTTGATCGGCAGCAATACGGATCAGCTCGAAGGTCACCGTTTCTTCACCCGCGACCGCCAGTTCAATCACTTGTGCTTGTTCTTTTGCTGCTGTTTGCGCTTCTTGCGGTGTTGCCACACGGCGTTTGTTCGCTTTGCCAAACAGTTTTGCATTGAGATCGGAAGTTTTAATCGCCATAACTTAATTACCCTTGATTCAATGAAGACCAGTAAGAATGCAGCACACGCTCTAGTTCCAATGCGCTCTTTTGTACTGCGTCTTGCGCCGTTGCTAAGGTCTTCTTGCCCCCTTCAAAATCACTTGTCGTGAGGTCAAATACCGTGCTGTATGTGTCGGCACAAGTTTCGAAAGCACGGCTACGTGGAATGGTGGCCATCATCACCTGATCACCAAGCAGATAGTTCATTTCTGTCAGCACAGAGACTTGCTTCTTGTTGTCGTCTTCAAACATGGTTGGCATCAGACGCACAAACTCTAACCCTTTCCAATCCTCTGGGAACATTTCGTACACAGTAGGGAGATGTTGGAAGAAGTTAACCGTTGACGCCCAGTCCAAACGCTTCGCCGCACATGGAATCAGCAGCGCATTGGAGGCGTACATCGCATTCCACACCAGTGGATCGACGTGAGGACCGGTATCAATCATGATGATGTCGAAGTCATCGGCAATCTTGTCAATCAGCTTTTCTTTCAGCAGACGTACGATGTCTAGCGATTGATTTTGCGACAAATATTGCCACGCTTCAGCATTGAACATCGCATCTTCAGGGAATGCAGAAATGGTCTTCAAGTTTGGATATTGCGTTGGTAGCAACACATTCTTATGAAGAAACGAGCGATCCACGTCGACGTTTTCCGGCACATTGTCCAACATGATATCCACCGCCGAGTAAATATTGTCGTGCTCAGCAATGCTAATTTGTGGATTAAGGAACAGACGTAGCGACCCTTGAGGATCCAAGTCAATCAAACAGATACGGTAGCGCTTGTCTAAATTCAGTGCCAAGCAAGCGGCTAAATGCACCGCCGTCATAGATTTGCCCGTACCACCCTTTTGGTTCTGTACGTTGATGATCCAAGGCTTGCCATTGCCACCATTTTTACGCTGGTGGAACTTGGGTACTCCCGCTGCGTCCATCAGCATGTGCGCTTCTTCAAGAGTGATCGAATAGTGATTCGCGTTATTCTTGGTAAACTGGTGACCTTCCGCTTCCATTTTACCGATGGCATCGTCCAGCTTACGTCGGGTTAATCCAGAACGCGTTTCCATCAATGCTTTTGACATCGGCGGAAAATAATCATCACTGCGCTCTTCTAGCACTATCTCAATACGGTCGGCTTGCACCTGTTGGGTTGATTCAGCCAACTGCATGAGATTTTCGATCGTTTTTTCTCTTTTCATTGTCTATTCCTTTAAGAAATATCTTTCACCCGATTGTACAGCACTTTCAACTTATGACAACAAAAAGGTGAACGGTCATTTTGAAGAATAATCACATAAAAATGAATTCTTCACGTCATAATGATGTAAAAAACAGCAAAGACTGACTAATTGAGAAAATTCTTATTTAAAATCTAGCAAGCCGTAAGCAACAAAAGAGCAAAGATTTAAAATGTTACGACGTCACATATTTACAATGTAAAGTCAAAATAACTCGGAACGATTGACATTGGTCACTAAACTACGGTCAATGTAAGATGAATTTTAACAGTGCGTATCAAAACGTTATGCCACTAGGTAAATACGAGGTCTATTTGTTCAATCAAGCAACATGGTGAGTTAGTGAGTCATTCCGAGCGTCGATATTTTTGTACAAAATACGTTCAAAAAAGCCTCAGTCCTATTCTATAAAAAGAACGAATCAACTCGTTTGAGCGCAAAAGAGGCCAATGTCCATCTACCCAATAGATGTCGACATTGCTTGATCATGCTTTCGACGATGGCGTAAAAACATGGAAAATGTTCATTTTGTGTCTTTGGAAGAATGATCAAGTGATGCTTTGATCATTCTTCCGGATAATGAGCGCCTATCGAAACGATGATCATGGCAATTCATACTGTAAAATAGGCCCTCCGATGATGCCGTCAATGATCCTTATAATACGGAAAGATGATCAAGTAGCGATGGAGGCGGAAGCATGAAAAAAAATCACTAAGTTACGGCCAAATGCAGATAGAACGGGAGATCAAGCTCGTTTGGCTCAGTTCACTATCTGATGAGATTGGCTTTCACATTAGAATATTGACCTCGTTATACCGTGATCATGCTTTCGTATTTTAGTGATGAAATAGCGATGAAAGACAAGAAGATAGATTTGCTGATTGTTTAGCCAAACTCAGCGAGGATTGCGGAAAAAACATTCGCATCCTGACAAACAAGCTTTATGATGATCATGCTTCCGTCTGTTCATTATTGCGAATGACAACGTGAAAACAGCAAAGTTATTCTCACCGCTGTGGATAAGTTGTTTACTCATCATGATCATGCTTTCCTTCTTACGTTGATCACGCTTGCGTATCCATGATGATCATCTTTACGTTTCGATTTGATCATGTTTTCGCAGTCTATATGATCATGCTTTCTGGATTATTATGATCATGCTTCCTACAGAACCAAAATAAACTTTTTGTTTTACAGTGAGTTACTCGCAAACTCGCCGCTAGATCAATAGATCATATAATCAATTAAGATCAGATTAATCAAAAAGATCAGTTATTTAAAAACAAGCTTTTTTCTTTATTTATGATCTATTTTTCTTTATCCTCTTGGAACTATAGCGCTTTTACGGTCAATGTGATCTGGATCTAGAATGACAACGGAAGAAAAAATACTGATCAAGGCTCCAAGAAGCCACAAAGATGGTCACCTATTTGAAGTCAATGAATCTTCAGCAGATTGGGTGGAGCAATATCAGCACTTCAAAGGGGTAACGAAAAGTATTCTTGAATTGTTAAACCTCATTTCATTAAGAGGCTTTAGCAGCAAAGATGGTTTGGTTTCCACCACAGAATTGGTTGAAGCAACCGATGGACACTTAACCCGAGCAGCGATTCAGCAACGACTGAGAGCAGCGGTCAGTATTGGTTTGTTCACTCAAACTCCGGTGCGTTTTGAAGAAGGGCTCGCTGGAAAAACCATGCTGCATCACTTCGTCAATCCAAATAAATTGATTTCCGTTTTGGGTGCCACCAGCCTTGTCACAGAGAAAGTCAAACAGACCGAAAAAGAGAAGCGTTCTAAGGCACTGGCTCAAACCCAAGTGAATAAGCGGCTACTGAATGAACATGGTTTGAATACACCGCCTGGCATGAAGGATGAAGCGGATCAATTCGTGGTTTCTCCGACCAATTGGGCCGGCATTATTGATCAAGCTTTAGCACCACCAAGAACACGCAAAAATTACCAAAAATCGATGGTGTCGATTTCCGGTACACGCGCGGTGATCGAGACACGATCATCGAAAAACATCATGACAGTGGACGATCTCATGACGTTGTTTGCGCTGTTTACCTTGACGGTTCAGTACCATGATCACCACAAAGAAGAATATCAAATGGATGCGGCGCACATTCCAAACAAAACGCCGTTGTACATCACCGATATTCTGTCTCTACGTGGCAAAAAAGACAGTGGTCCCGCTCGCGATTCGATACGCGATAGCATAGATCGTATTGAGTTCACGGACTTTCAGTTGCACGAACTGACCGGGCGTTGGCTGAGCGAAAACATGCCTGAAGGCTTCAAGAGTGATCGTTTCCGCTTCCTCGCACGCACCATTACCGCTTCGGAAGAGGCACCGACTGAGGGCAGTGATGGCGAGATCCGTATCAAACCTAACCTCTACATCTTGGTGTGGGAACCATCGTTTTACGAAGAACTGCTTACTCGCGACTATTTCTTCCTGTTCCCGCCTGAGATCTTGAAACAGCATACCTTGGTGTTTCAACTCTATTCCTATTTCCGGACGCGTATGGCACGACGTCATACCGACAGCATGCTGCTTAGTGAACTTAACCAAAAATTGGCACGAAACATTGAATGGCGTCGTTTTTCAATGGATCTGATCCGCGAATTGCGTCGACTGTCAGAAGGGAAGGGGACTGAGGATCTTTTCGTGGTCAATTTGTGGGGTTACCACCTAACGGTGGAAACGATCCAAGAACAAGACAAAGTGATCGATTACCAAGTCGATATCAAATGTGATGTCGAAGAGGTACTGCGTTACTCGCGCGCGCGCACCACTAATGCGGGTAAGCGCAACATGGCGCCAACCTTGCCAAACCCTCTGCGTAATGAAATGGTGAGCAAACAGAAGCTCGATGAGCTTTCAGGTATTATTGATGGTGAGTTTGAACCGATTCAGCGCAAAGAACGTTCTCCAAAAGGCAATTTGGGCCGCCGAGTGAAGTTACGTAAGCACTTAGTTGAGATCAATGCTGATGAAATCACTATTACCCTAACCAAATACACCTCCCCAGAGGCGCTAGAACGCAGTATAACGGCGTTATCGGCAATGACAGGGCATCCGTATGCTTCGATTAAAGAAGAGTGTCAGGAGCTTCTAGAGAAGCTGGATTTCATTCGGGTCGATGAAAGCATCCTGCCCTACGAAACTTTGAGTAAAGTGGTTGAGCTTTACAACGGTCAAACCGAAAACAAACATTTGTCCATTGAACGTTTGATCGCTGGCCTAGCGGTACGTCGTAAAGTGTGTCGCCAAGTCTTTGAGGGTCATTTGGACGAGACGGTTTTCCGCGCGCTCGACGAAGTCGCAGTCTAACCATAAACACCTTGATCATGCTTTCAGGCTTGAGAAGACTCAGGCCTGATTGGTGTTTGCTGAACGGATTGATTCACGTAACGAATTATTGCTAATTGCAACAAATTGTATATTGATGGAAAACAGACCGAACGTTAACAATTTGCTGACATTGCCCTATGCCAGCACCGCTAATATCAACCACGAATAGACAACCTTTTGTCCTTTCTGATGATTAATAGATTGGCTCATATTGTTACATTCATTCTGAATAGATTTCGCGAGTTCTTTTGAACTCGCTTTTTTTTTTGCCTGCTTAACGCGCGTCTCGATCTCGTGCTATACCTTGATCATCTTTCCGTCTCTGCGGGCTTCTAGTGCCAAATCACTTGATCATGCTTTCGAGGTTCATTCCACGCTAACGCTTCCATCAGTTTTACATGCCCTTCAATCAGACAATGTGCCCTAGTGAGCCAGTTTTGTTGATCTTCTTGCTGATTACAAAACTCTAAGCTCAGTACCGTCATGTGCTGCAAGCGCTTCATACACCAATCTCGAATGGCCAGATCGGTATTATGATCGCACGCTACGCGCTCGAGTTGACTTGACGTGTAGTTGAGAAACTCGAACGCGCACTCAGGATTGAGATAGCGGTGCTGCTGAAACAATCTTAGGCATCCATCTAGCCAACACGCTATCGCCTTGCTTTGATCGTCGCTAAGCTCGGGCCCAAACACCGAGTCCGGTGCAGAGAAGATGATCGTTTTCAGCGCATCACCTTGATCATGCTTTCGATCTTGGTACCAAGTCGAAATGTTGTTTAGCCAGATAGAAAGATCCATTACGCCGCCTTAGTCCATTGTTTTACAAAATGATTTGGCCCAACTTGCTCACATTCATCCACCACTATGCTGCTTTGCTGACGAATCACGTCGGCATCTAATGAATAGTCTGGTTCACTTTTCACCAGATCGCCAAATGGTAAGTCTGGATCCGGCACTGCGGAGATCAGCAACTTGGTGTAAGGGTGCTGCGGATTGCTCAAAATGGCGCGGGTGTCACCCCATTCGACAATCTGCCCTTTGTACATGACCGCGGTCTCTTCTGCGATGTAGTGCGCGGTAGCGAGATCGTGCGTGATGTATAGAAAGCCAATACCAAGCTCTTTTTTCATACGCTGCATAAGGTTCAATACGCCTAAGCGAATGGACACGTCCAACATGGATGTCGGTTCATCCGCTAAAATGATTTGCGAACCCACCGCTAGCGCTCGGGCTAAATTGACACGTTGCCGTTGGCCGCCGCTCAACTGGTGGGGAAACTTGGTTAACGTCTCTTCGCTGAGCTCCACCAGCGCCAATAACTCGGTCAACTTAGCCGGTACTTCTGCGTCAGAGGATACTTGGCCATGAATTTTCAGAGGGCGAGCCAAATGATGCTCAATGGTGTGCGTTGGATTGAGTGAGCCAAACGGGTCTTGAAAGACCATTTGTACCTTGCCGCGGTAATCCAGTATCTCTTTGCGAGATTTAAGTTCTGAGATGTCTTTGCCCTGAAATAGGATCTCTCCTTCAGTGGGCGGGTAGACCTTGGTGATCAAACGGGCACAGGTGCTTTTCCCACATCCTGATTCTCCAACCAAGGCCAAGGTTTTGCCTGCATATAGGTTAAAACTGACACCATGCAGTGCGCGAAACGACTCTTGGCGTGCGAAGCCTCCGCCGACAGTAAATTCTTTAACGACATTTTTAAGTTCAATGACGGGGGTTGTCATGATTACGCTCCTTGCTCGACGGTGCTATGCACATCATGAATATTGGGAAAAGAGGACCAAAGTTTCTGAGTGTATGGGTGCTTCGGGTGGTTGCGGATCTGATAGGAAAGATCCACTTCAACGATCTCGCCATGACGCATGATGGCAATGCGATCACACAGTTGACTCATCAGGGCAAGATCATGAGTGATAAAGAGCACTGAAAAACCAAACTCTTCGCGCAACTGATAGATTTGTTGAAGGATCTCGCGTTGCACCACCACATCGAGCGCCGTGGTGGGCTCATCCATGATGATCAACTTCGGATTGAGAGACAGTGCAATCGCGATCACCAAACGCTGGCGCATCCCGCCACTAAACTGGTGTGGGTATTCACTTAAGCGGTGACGGGGAATATTGACCAGATCGAGCAGCTTTTCTGCTCGATCTTTGGCCTGAGTGTTGGAAAAACCGCTGTGGTGGCGAAGGACATCGGCAAATTGCTCCTCAATGGTCAGCACGGGATTGAGCGAATTCATCGCACTTTGAAACACCATGGCAATTTCGCTCCAACGCAACACGCTCAGAGCTTGGTCGGACAACGCCAGTAAATTGCGACCTTCAAACAGAATTTCTCCCCCAGAGATAAACGCGGGTGGTTTGTGAAGGCGATTGATTGCAAAGGCAATGGTACTTTTTCCACACCCCGATTCGCCTGCGAGGCCAAAAATCTCCCCTCGACCAATATCGAAGCTCACGGACTTAACCGCATTGAAATCGCCGTTGTCGGTGATGTAATCGACACACAAATTCCTAACCTGCAACACGGGATCAGGATGGAACGCTTTGTCAGCGTGAAACACACTCATAGAGACACCTTATAATAATATAATGATAATTATTATCATTTATCAGGTGTTATGCGTTTGCAAAAGAACAAGGAAAGAATTTGTTGAAGTGGCTCGAAAGATTGTGGTGATTGATGAGGAAAAGCCATGCGCTCAGCCAAGAAAATGAGAGCTTGATCAGCTTATTTTTGCAGGGGTAATTTCTTGAATGTACTTTGTCGATTTCGATTAAGCAAAAAGTTAATGACGGATTTATAATTTAGTTGGTAGAAGAGTGGAAATGGTCACATTTCCTCACTGTTTTGCTTAATTCACGAAATCGGGTTTGCTATAGATCGGGTGTCGAAAACATGGTGCGTTCGGAGGAGATATGTCCATTAATTCAATCAACCATGACGAGATTGCAGATATGGCTCACAAATGGGAAGTTTCTGAAGAAGAAGTCGTCCTAAGGCCAGAAAAGCAAGTGAAATCAGCAGAGGCGAGACGCCGAATTGAAGCGCTAAGAGAGATCCGCGAAAGTGGTCTGAGTATTGAAGAAGCCAAGGAACTAGGATTGCTTCACTAAGTCTTGCTAACGATATGATTTTATAAACTTTGAGGGTAGCATCATGCTACCCTTTGTGTTTTTAACCCTGCCATCAAAGCGCTGTCTACCCTCGCTGCTGTTTGACAATCCTCCCACTCGTTACTAAACACTATATCAATAAGATGTGCATTTTGTTTCTTATTCTTTGTATTGTGACGTCAGGAGCAACATCATGGAGCAACCGATTTATTTCTATGAGCCAGATGAAAATCATGGCTTTCTCGCCAACTTCTATCCATGCTCAATCACCGTTTCTGGGACGTGCTGGCCGAGCAGTGAGCATTACTACCAAGCGCAAAAATTCGACGATGTCCGGCTGCAAGAAAAAGTGCTGAGGGCAGAAGATGCTGCACAAGCTTTTCGGCTTTCACGCGAATACCAGCAGTGGCAAAGGCATGACTGGTATGACATTCGAGTGGAAGTGATGAGATTCATTGTGCGAGAGAAGTTTTTGCAAAACACACCGCTAGCGCATCAACTGCTCGCAACGGGAGACACTGAACTGAAAGAACATTCGCACAAAGATGCCTTTTGGGGGGATGGGGGTGATGGTCATGGACGCAATGAGCTTGGACGGATCTTGATGATGGTTCGAGAGGAGTTGCAAGAGCACGCGCCATACAATCTGGTGCAGTTTATTGACAGTGCTAAGTTGCCTACCCAATGGGGGACATTTCAAATGTATGGTTTCATAGAGAAAGCCACCGGGAAAGAGCATTTGGCGCTCGTGTATGGGGATATTGAACAACAGCCAGCGCCTTTGATTCGTCTGCACTCCGAGTGTCTAACAGGCGATGCGCTGTTTAGTGCCCGCTGTGATTGCGGCTTTCAGCTCGCCAAAGCCCTGCAAAACATCGTGGCAGAAGGGGCGGGTGTGTTGCTCTATTTGCGGCAGGAAGGGCGGGGGATAGGCCTTATCAATAAAATTCGCGCTTATCACTTACAAGATGACGGGGCCGACACGGTGGAAGCTAACGAGCAACTTGGCTTTGGCGCCGACATGCGCGATTACGCGTTTTGTCGCGGCATTCTGAGTTTTCTCGGTATTGAGCGTGTGAGGCTGATGACCAACAACCCACGCAAAGTGAAGGCTCTGCAACTGGCCAATATTGAGGTGACGGAGCGCGTGCCGCTGCAAGAAGGCAATAATCCGCACAATCATCAGTATTTAAAAACCAAAGCCGATAAGCTGGGCCACATGTTTGATCGCGACTTTGTTAAACCTTAGTGTGCATAAAAACGAATAAGCAAAGCAAAAGGGCCGTGAGGCCCTTAAATGTATTTGTTGACGATGCGTTGTAACTCGCCACTTTGTTTAATTTCTTTCAGTCGTTGGTTGATAAAGCGTTGTAGCGTTGCATCCATGTTTGGTGAGAAAGCGAGGTAAATTTGATAGTCAGGGATGATTTTCTCGAAAGGTTGCAAAGCAAATTGTTCGGGATCTAACTTCAACTGCTGAATGTTGTAGTTCACCCTTGACGCCATTTCGACAAAAGCGGTGTCACCTGGCGTGCGGCTAACCACGCGAAACGCCGCTTGGTAATCTTTTACCCGAATTTCTTTCAACCCCCCATCTTGAATGTATGGAGAGAGTTGGGGGTAATCAAACCCCATCAGCAGCACCACCCCTTTGTTTTTCAGATCGGAAATGTCATTGAAAGCGATTGGTTTCTTTCGGCTACTAACCAGCGTGTGTTTTACAGTGTAAATAGCTTCCTCAGAGAGATTTTCCGACTGCACTTTCCCCCAGCCAGGACTACCATAAGTGATCCAATTTGGCTCTCCACCGCTTTCTAAAATGGAGATCATACGATTGAACGGATAGGTATGAAAACGAAGCGTATGTTCACTGTTGGAGAAGATTGCACGGACGATATCGGTGACGATGCCTTGCTGATCGTGCCCGTTTTGCTCAATTTGAAATGGCCTTGCCTGATTCGCAATCACGTAGTAGTTGACCTCTTGCGCTAAGGCAAAAGAAGAAAAGATCAGCATGGCTGTGCAAATCCATCTATTGAGCTGTTTCATACGCCCTCCGTTTTACTAATGAAAAGTCGTGACTATATTTATACTAGAACAAGTCATTTAAGGTGCTAGTTTCATATGGGAAAAAGTATGAACGGCAAGCGTCAGATAGGCATCGACAAGCAACTGATGATTGCGGTCATTTTGTTGAGCTTAGCCTTCACCTTGGCCAGTACGGGCTTCAATGTGTACTGGGATTACAAGCAAGAGCTAAAAAAACGACAAGCCGAGCTCAATTGGGTCGAGCAAAGTTATTTGCAAAGCCTAACGGAGAGCCTGTGGGTGGAAGATCGCCAGCACCTAGAATCGCAAGTACAAGGCATGATGACCTTGCCTTTTCTTGACGCGATCGACATTGCTAACGAGAACGAAGTCATTGTCAACACGGGTGATGTTGGCCACTCGAAACGCGTGCTTGAGCGACGTTGGCCCATGGAATATCAGTTGGCAGACAATCATTATTTGTTGGCGAATTTGACGGTGCGCTCCAATCTCGATGAAGTCTACCAAGGGCTTTGGCGTAAGTTTGCGTTGCTGCTTGTCGGGGAATCGATCAAAACCTTCCTGTTGATGGTCGGGGTGATTTACATTGCTTTGTCGCTTATCGTGAAACCCATTAGCCTGTTGTCTCGAGCGGTGAGCGATTTTAAAGATGGTGAGACACCGAGTCGGCTTCGTTTGCCAGCGAGAGCGTTTGACGATGAAATCTCGCTACTGGCGGAGAAATACAACAGCAGTGTTGAGCGATTGCGTAGCAATTATGCGGAGTTAAAAAGCGCCAAAGAACAAGCGGAAGTGGCCAATGTGAAAAAAAGCGAATTTTTGGCCACCATGAGCCATGAAATCCGCACCCCGATGAACGGCATCATTGGCGTGGCTTCACTTTTGAAAGAGATGGATCTTTCCAGTGAGCAGAAACAGTATGTGGAGATGATCAATCACTCTTCAGAATCTTTACTCGACATCATCAACGACATTCTTGATTTCTCAAAAATTGAAGCAGGGAAAATCGCTATCTCCCTAGAACCATTTTGCCTAAGTGATCTCGTCGAGCAAATGTGCGCCATTTATACCCTCAAGGCGCATGCGAAAAATCTGCAATTTGTTGTTGAGCTGGCCGAGGATGTGCCACATACCATGAGTGGCGACAGCAAACACCTCAAACAAGTACTAAATAACCTATTGGGTAATGCGGTGAAGTTCACCGAGCGCGGCTATGTCAAGCTGGTGGTCGCGAAAGAGTTGGACGCGCAGCACATACCCCGTATTCGCTTTCAGGTGTTTGACTCTGGCATTGGCATTGCGAAAGAGAAGCAAGAGTTGGTGTTTGAACGCTTTCAACAAGCCGATGGCAGCACCACCAGAAAATATGGCGGTACTGGCTTGGGGCTAGCCATTTGTCGTCGCCTAGTGAGTTTAATGGGGGGAGAATTAGAGCTCAAAAGCGAAGTCGGGCTAGGCAGTTGTTTTGAATTCAGTGTTCCTTGTGTTGATGGGGAAGGCGTGTTTGCCAAAGATCGCAAAGACAATGTGCGCCATTTGCAAGAGTTGGGGGTGACCGAGGTGGACTCAGAACCTTCCTCAGCTCATCAATCCAGCCAAATCGCAGCGCTGCCAAGAGCCTTGCTGGTGGAAGATACTTTCATCAATCAAAAAGTCGCTAAGTTGATGCTAGAGAAAATCGGCTTGGCGGTGGACATCGCAGAAGATGGCGAGCAAGCCCTTGTGCTTTGTCAGCAGCAGCAATACGGCATCATTTTCATGGATTGCCAAATGCCGGTATTGGATGGCTTTGAAACCACGGAGATTTTGCGTGCCAGCGATGGCTGGACTCGTGATGTGCCGATCATTGCCTTAACCGCCAATGTGGTGGTGGAGGATAAACAGCGTTGTTTTGACGTCGGTATGACCGATTTTCTTGCCAAGCCAGTGACCCAGCAACGAATGAGTGACATGGTCAAACGTTATCTGCCTTTTGATGGTTCATCCACTGTCTCACATCGTCATCATCAGCCGTGATTCCTTTAGCTAAATTTCTATTCTGCCCACTCGGCTTTTTATGCTATATTGCGCCGCTATACTCAAATAACCTCGTGAGTGCTTGATAGAGCACGAGACCATTGCTGTGCAATGAGGCGAGGTGGTCATGTTTTAATGTTCACTGTTCGAGGATATGCATGTCGTTCAACCTTTCACTGTTACCGCCAGATGAAAAAAATCGAATTGAGCTGGATAAGCAAGCTTCCTTTTTAGTTTGGCAATTGAAAGAAGCGAAATGCGGCCCTGATGCAATCATGACGCAGGCCGAGAAGTTGTCCGATCCGAGCGAAAAAGCGTTTTTTGAGCAATCGATCGAGAAATACAAACGAGTGATGGGGGTGGCATAACTCGATTTGTGCCCAGTTTCCTTAATTTAAGTGACCGGTGCCCCATTCCTCAGCGGAGCGAAAATTGAATTGGTTTCGCTTTTTGCTAAAATCCTTCGCGTTAAAAATGTAAATGTAGAGAGACATCCCGATGGGAAGAAGTTTTGAAGTGCGCAAAGCCTCTATGGCGAAAACTGCAGGCGCAAAAATTAAAGTTTATTCCAAATACGGTAAAGAAATTTACGTGTGTGCGAAAAACGGTGGTATTGACCCAGACATGAACTTGTCACTGCGTCACCTGATCACGAAAGCGAAAAAAGATCAGGTTCCATCACACGTTATTGATAAAGCACTCGACAAAGCAAGTGGCGGTGGCGGTGAAGATTACCAACCAGCTCGCTACGAAGGTTTTGGCCCAGGTGGCATTAGCGTGATCGTTGACTGTCTAACAGACAATGGCAACCGTACTTTCCAAGACGTTCGTCAGTGCTTTGTGAAGACAGGTGCAAAAATCGGTACTCCTGGTGTGGTTGCACACATGTTCGATCACCAAGCGGTATTCCAGTTCAAAGGTGACGACGAAGAGTCATTCCTAGAAGCGCTGATGATGGCGGATTGCGATGTGACTGACATCGAGCTTGAAGATGGTGTGATCACTATCTACGCGCCAAACACTGAGTTTTTCAAAGTGAAAACGGCGCTAAACACCGAGTTCCCAGATTTGGTTATCGATGTTGAAGAGATCACTTTCGTTCCACAGAACTACAGCCCTGTGCCGGAAGAAGACGCAGAAAAATTCCAGAAGTTCCTAGACATGCTGGATGACTGTGATGATGTTCAGCAGGTTTACCACAACGCTGAAATGTAAGATGTAAAAACCGAGCTCAAGTAGCTCGGTTTTTTTATGCGCTAATTTGTGGGCTCGCCACTTTACTTGCCAGCCATGCGGCCATTTTTCTGACCTGTGGTAATACGGTGAGATTCAGTAGCAAGGCGCAAGGCCAAGCGATGGAGAAGCTTTGTAGCCAAATTGGCGGCCTATCAACCCAAAGCGTTAACCTTGCTGATTGAAGCACTGTTAGAGGAAGAACAACGAGCCGAGTTCTTAGCGCGCCTCTAGCGCATCTGCCCTTCTTTCACCTTAACGCGCACTTCATCGCGCGCTCAATCCGTTTATCTCAAATAGCGACCCTTTATCTCGCTATTTTTCCGTTGGTCGCAAACCCCTGTGAAACGGGCTCTATGCTTTTATTCTGTCATCGTCAATCAAAGCACAAGGATATCGCGACGATGTTAGTGAAAAAGAAAACCATCACCACCTGCCTAATGATGACCAGCCTTTTATTCGCGCCTATGGTCATGGCCAATCCAGACCAAGCCTTGATCAATCAATACAACCTAGCGGTGGAAGGGGAAACAGCGCTGGTGGATCACGTGTATGGTCAGTTGAACGCCTTGATCGAGCGAGAAGGTGCCAAGCCACTTTCTCTGGTCTACCTCGGTAGCACGCAAACCTTGCAAGGACGAGATGCCTTCTTGCCATGGAACAAAATGAAGTTGACTGAGCAGGGGCTTGCGACCATCAGTAAAGGGCTAGGCATGCTCGACACCTTACCGCCCTCACAGAATGAGCAGCAGCGCATTCAAGGGCTGCCTGAGGGCTATCTTGCCCGTGCGATGGCAGCCGCCACGTTTACCTCTCTGCCCGATATGTTCAATCATTTCGAGCGTGGCTATGAGCTCTATTTAGAGTTGTTAGCAGAACCGGATTTTCAAGCGCAGCCCTTCGCTGCTACCTCGTGGGTCTATCGCTATGCCATTCAAGCGGCCTTGCGCGCACAAGATGTGCCGCAAGCCAAAACTTGGTTAGACATGATGGTAAACCAAGATCGAGACAACCTTGATACCCGCTCCGCATCGGCACAAATCGACGCGCAAGGTTAACGGAGGCTCTATGATTCAGTTTTCTAATCTGCAACGCCATTACCAGTTAGGGCTATTGGAAGTCCCTGCGCTGCAATCGGTTAGTGGGGCGATCGAACAAGGTGAAATGGTGGCGCTTTGTGGCCCTTCAGGCTCAGGAAAAAGCACGCTGCTCAACATCTTAGGGTTATTGGATATGCAGTATTCCGGGCAAGTGACGCTGCATGGTGATGATTACCCTCGCTCGGCCAATCAAGCGGCAACACTTCGACGCGAAAAGCTCGGTTTTATCTTCCAAAAGTTCAATCTTGTGCCAGTGATGACGGCGCTAGAGAACGTGGCGTACCCGCTATACCTCAATGGTGTAGATAAGACCAAGCAGCGTCAGTTAGCGGCTGAAATGCTCGAACGTGTTGGCTTAGGGGAGAGTTTACACGCCTTGCCGGATCAGCTTTCTGGCGGTCAGCAGCAACGGGTGGCCATTGCTCGGGCGTTGGTGCATCGGCCTACCTTAGTGATCGCCGATGAGCCGACGGCCAGCCTAGATAGCGTTACGGCCAATTTGGTTATCGACATCATGAAACAACTCGGCCATGAACGAGCCACCACGTTTGTTGTGGCCACCCATGATGGGCGAATGGCATCACGCTGCGATCGCACTATTGAGCTATTGGATGGCCGCTTGCGTCAGCACCACGAGCAGGAGGTGATCTCATGGGCCAGTTAGTTGCACGTCTGTTTCCTGACTCGCTGCGCTTGGCGTGGCTGAACCTAAAGCGTAATGGCCGCCGCAGCTTGTTGTCGGTTCTGATCATTGCCATTGCGGTGTTCGCGTTGACCAGTGCGGGTGGGTTTGGGTTGTACACCTACGACAGCCTCAAAGAGTCAACGGCGAGAGACACTGGCCACATTACCATCAGTACGCCGGGCTTTTTTACTAAAGAAGAAGAGATGCCTCTGAGCAATGGCTTAAGCCAGCCTGATGACCTGATTGCCAGCGTTATGGGCCTCAATGAGGTGCGTGGTGTGCAGCCGAGAATTGAGTTCAATGGTCTCATTTCCAACGGCAGCAAGTCGGCGATCTTTGTCGGCATTGGTGTGAATGATCGCGAATTTGATATGAAAGGGCCATTTCTCGATGTTCGAGAAGGTAAGACGTTATCCAACCCTAGGGGGCAGCGCTACGATCCGGCGGAACCGGAAGTGATGTTGGCGATGGATCTGGCGCGAAATCTCAACGTGACGGTGGGGGATTGGATTACCCTGTTGGCCACCACCACGGACGGAGCCCTCAATGCATACGACTTCAAGGTGCGTGGGGTCTACGCGACAGGGGTGCCTGAATTGGATAAGCGTCAGCTTTTCATCCACATTGACAGTGCGCAATCGCTGCTGGCAACAGACAAAGTGAGTGTGATTTCGGTGTTCCTGTTTGAGACCGAAAAAACCGCCGCCGTGCAGCAGCGCTTGTCGGCTTTGCTGAGTCAGTTTTCTCAAGAGCTGGAATTGACGCCTTGGCAAGAGCGGGCCTTCTTCTATCAGAAAGTGAAAGATCTTTATGACCGTATTT
The DNA here is from genome assembly GCF_002224265.1 of Vibrio vulnificus NBRC 15645 = ATCC 27562. Classification (NCBI taxonomy): domain Bacteria; kingdom Pseudomonadati; phylum Pseudomonadota; class Gammaproteobacteria; order Vibrionales; family Vibrionaceae; genus Vibrio; species Vibrio vulnificus. Next base: position 450,815 of record NZ_CP012882.1, on the reverse strand, counting down.
TCGGCATCATGGGGGCGGTGATGGGGTTGGTGGTGTTTGTGGCACTGTTTAATACCATGACCATGTCGGTCACCGAGCGAACCCGCGAAATTGGTACCTTATCGGCACTGGGCAGTTATCCGCGCGACATCATCATTGGCTTCTTACGTGAAGCGGGGCTATTGGCTTTGCTGGGTAGCCTTGTTGGTGCGCTGGCCAGTGGTGCTATCTCACTGCTTTTAATGGTGGTGGATGTACAAATGCCACCGCCTCCAGGCAGAACCGATGGTTACCCACTGATGGTTTATTTCTCATTTGAACTGGTGGCCATCGCGGCGGTTGGCGTGGTGTGTATCTGCCTTCTGGCTGCCTATCTTTCAGCCCGCAAAGGGGTAAACAAACCGATTACGGAGGCGCTAACCTATGTATAACGCAATAAAAGCTGGCTTATGGATGGCGCTGCTTTGCGCCTCAAACTGGGCGTCGGCTCAACCGAGCGATGAACAAGTGGTGAGCATGATCAAGCAAGCGGACGATTACCGACTCAAAGAAACGTCTGCGCGTGTGGTCTCATTGGTGAGCCTGTATGAGAACGATCAGTTGGACAAAACCCGTGAGTACCACGTTTACACACGGCCAAATCGCGAATCTCTGGTGATTTTTAAATCGGCCGTAGAGGCGGGGCAAAAGATGTTGATGCTGCAAGATAACTACTGGTTGCAAATGCCAAAAAGCCGTCGACCGATTCGCATCACGCCAATGCAGAAACTGCTGGGGGAAGCGTCGGTAGGGGACATTTCAACCCTCACTTGGAGTGAGGACTACCAAGCGATATGGAGAGCGGAGGAAAGCGTGTCCTCGCTGTCAGGGCAGGCAACGCCCACACAGCACTTACAGCTGACGGCCAAAACCTCAGGGGCCAGTTATCAAACCATCGATTTGTGGTTGACCGTACCTGAGCACTTTCCACTCAAGGCGGATCTCTATCTACGCTCTGGCAAGTTGGCAAAGCAAGCTTGGTTTACCCGTGGCGAGCGCAACGGGGAGCTGAGCGTGACGGAAATGACGTTGCTCGATCATATTCAGCCAGCAAAGAAAACCGTCATTGAGTATCAAGATGTTCAGCCATGGCAGCTTGAGGATAAGTTTTACAATCCCAGCTACCTCTCTAAGGCCGATTCGGTGCAGTTCTAGCTAACTAAGGAGCAAATCAATGGAGGTTTGTGTGCACCGTCGACCTGCTTATCTGTCGCCTGCGAAGTGGGCACATAGCCTACTGCTTAGCACTTTACCTTGGTGGGCAATGGCTGGGGAGCTGAGCAGTGAGTGGGATTGGGCGCTCAGTTACGAAGCGGCGCAATCTCGCCAATCTGTATTCACTACCACACAATATGCGCATCGCAGTGAACTCAACGCGATGTTGGATTTACAACTGGCGTATCACACTCAGCAGGGGCAATGGACCTCTTCGTTCGCCCTCTACAGCGATGGGCTTTACCTCAATAATGGCGAGCGTTCGGTTTGGTGGGAGAGCCGCGATAGCCAGTGGGTGGTGCGTGAGTTGGCTTGGTTAGGTGAGTGGCAAGTCGGGGATTGGCTGCTGGATGTGAGCATTGGCAAATTACGTTTGGATTGGGGCGTTGGTTATGGTTATCGCCCGCTGGATCTGTTTCGACCTTATCGACAAAATCCAGTGACCTTGGTGGCCGAAGAAGGCACTGGCGTTGCCTCGTTTTCTCACTATGACTTAGCGGGAGAGTGGACGCTACTGTTCACGGATTCCAGTTGGAGTCAAATGGAGCAAAGCGCGCTGGATGAAGCTGCGCAACAGCGAGGCGCTGGAATTCGGCGTTACTGGCTGGATGACGATCATGAATGGCAGTGGATCGCCTATTACGACGATGTACGCCAAGGGCTAATCGGCGGCAGTGTAAGGACGGTCTTCAACGAGGCGCTATCGCTGCATAGCTCAGCATTGTGGCAGCATCAAAGCGTCGGCTATCAACTTCCTGATTCTCTGTTTGCCCCTGTGGCGGTTGAGGAGCAGGGAGAGGCATGGCAAGCGTTGGTCGGTGTGAACTGGGCCAGCGAAAGTGGTCACTCCTTATTGGCAGAATATTGGTACGACAGCCGAGCGTGGTCAAAGCGCCAGTGGCAACAAGCGATGGATCGTGCGCGTATGTTGACGCAGCAGCCCAATACCGAACCTCTGGCCGCCAGTTATGCACAAGGTTTTGAGCATGCGAATTTAGTTCAACACAACCTGATGCTGCATTGGAGTTGGGACAGCAACGCGTGGATGATGTGGCATGGTATTTCCGCTCCGCAATGGTTAGCGGATGTTACGCCAACCCTCGATATCTTATTTTCGCCGGAAGATGGCGGTGTCATCCTAACTCAGTGGATTCGCTACCAATGGATTGATACTGGCCAGCAGAGTGTGGAATTGGAATTTGCCGCACGCTTTTTAACGGGTGATAGCCAATCAGCGTATGCTCAAATTGAGGATAAGCATATGATGGTCTTGAATCTAAAAGGGAGGTTTTAGATGTTTTTTTCTCGTGTAGCAAAAAATCGTGCCGCGCAGGAAGCGTTGTCATCCAATCACTTAGTGAACGACGATGCGCAAGCCCTTGAGAGCGGATGGTTACGCTCGTTTGCCGTGACGTCGATCTTCTGCTTGTTTGTGTCGGTGCTGACCTTATCGGTTTGGGGCGGCGCTTACTATATCCATTTGATCATTAGCTTTGGTTTCGGTTATTCGGCGTTGTTCTTCTCTTGGCTGATCGAAAAGCTCTTCCCGATGATGCCAAGAAACGCGGAAATCCTTCTCTCCCTAACGGCATGTTTGCTGTTTGGTATTCTCAATGCGCGTTTTTGGGTAGGGGATTACTTTGGCATCACCGATATGGTTCCGGTGGGGCTGATGGGACTGTTGTTTAGCGGGATGTGTTATTTCTACTTTCATTCCAAAGAGCAGCAAATGTTGGCTGCTCACGAGTTAGAAGTGATGAAACGTGAGAAAGCCGAGCAAGAGCGCGCCCTGTTAATGAGTCAACTCAAACAATTGCAAAGCCAAATTGAGCCGCATTTTCTGTTTAATACTCTGGCGAACATCAGTGCGCTCATGAGTTGTGATGTGGAAAAAGCCCAACAGATGCTGACGCGTTTAACCGATTTATTACGTTCAACGCTGAAGAGCTCGCGTGAAGAGAGAACGTTACTCGCCAGTGAGCTGGAGATTCTCGATGCCTATATCGCGATTCAAAAAATTCGTTTGGGTGAGCGGTTGGAGTATCACATTCACTGCCCAGAGGCGTTGAAAGGGTGTGTGATTCCGCCGATGTTGATCCAACCTTTGGTGGAAAATGCCATTACACATGGGATTGAACCTAAGGTGCAAGGGGGCAAAGTTGAGGTCCGGGTAATGAAAAATGAACTCGGCCTTGAGCTGCGCGTCGTGGATACTGGAGTGGGCTTTGGGCAAGACTCTCGCTCGGGGATGGGGGTCGGGCTTAACAACATTAAACAACGTTTGGCGGCCTTGTTTGGTGAACTAGGCACGCTAACTCTATTGGAAGGTCGCCACGGTGGGGTGTGTGCTGTGATACAAATGCCACCGCAACAAGAGAATCAGGAAGCGAAAGCGTGATGACTTCAATGACGGCGTTGATTGCCGATGATGAACCCCTACTGAGACACCACCTCAATCGCATGTTGGCGGATGTTTGGCCTGAGCTCGAGGTGGTGGCGTTGGTGGGGGATGGGCAGCAAGCCCTGACTTCGATTGAACAACTTCAGCCCGATATTGTGTTTTTGGATATCCGCATGCCAGAGCTTGATGGTATTGCCGTGGCAAAACAGCTCAATCGTGGTGAGTATCGTCCAACCATCGTTTTTGTGACCGCTTATGATGAATATGCGGTGAAAGCCTTTGAGCAACAAGCGATCGATTACTTGATGAAGCCATTGAGCGAAGCGCGTCTTATCGACACTTGCCAACGCATCAAAGCGCGCCAACAGCCCACGGTATCGCCACCGGATGTGGGAGCGTTGTTGAGCCAACTTCAGGCGCTGTCTAAACCGGCTCAACCTCAATATCTACAGTGGATTCGCGCGGCATTAGGGGACGATATTCATCTCATCTCGGTGAATGATGTGCTCTATTTTAAAGCGGAAGAGAAGTATGTCACCGTGCACACCCTTGCCAAAAAAGAGTTCCTGATTCGCATGTCGTTAAAGGAGCTTTTGGCTCAACTTGACCCCGAACGGTTTTGGCAAATACACCGAGCGTCGGTCGTTAATGTGGCGGCGATAGAGAAAGTGCAGAAGGATTTTACGGGGCGAATGTCGGTCACGGTCGGGGAGCAAAAACTGCCAGTCAGCCGCGGATCTCAGCATCTGTTCAAAGGCATGTAGCGCCAATGCCTTGCCAAGGGACGGCGAGATATCGAAGGTTGATCACTGAGTAAGCGATGGGGGAAACCGCTATCTGTAGAGCACCAGCGAGACGAAATGTTTACAGTGTAAATTGCGCAAACAAAAGAGAAGGGCAGCGTCGCTGCCCTTGTCGTTGCTGTTTTGTCGCGTTTGCAACGGTACCGATGTTAGACGGTGAAGCGTCCGACGAGATCAGAAAGTTGGTGCGCTTTCTTATTCAAGCTTTGGCTACCCATGCGGTTTTGGTTAGCTAAGTCTGCTGATTGACTACTTTGATCTGAAATCACAACGATTCTTTCTGAAATTTCCTGACCAACAATACTTTGCTCCTCGGTTGCGGTGGCAATCAAAGAGTTCATATCCATGATGGTGCCAATTGAGTCGATGATTTTTAGCAAAGCAGCGGCGGCGGCATTGGCTTCTTCTACCGTGCTTTCACCACGGGCTTGGCTGGCATCCATCGCTTTCACCGCTGCATCCGATGCGGCTTTCAACTGGTTGATCATCTGATGAATTTCACCCGTGCTGTCTTGTGTGCGGCTGGCGAGTTTGCGAACTTCGTCTGCCACTACCGCAAAACCGCGGCCTTGTTCGCCAGCGCGAGCGGCCTCAATGGCGGCGTTCAACGCCAGCAAATTGGTTTGCTCGGCAATGTCTTGAATCACTTCCAAAGAAGAGGAAATGTTTTTCACATCGCCCTCAAGGCGAGAAATGACATCATTGGCTTTCGAGACTTCACCCGCGAGCTCACGTACCGACGAAGCGGCTGAGTTTACGATGGTTTGCGCTTCATGGGCATTTTCCTCCGCGTAGCGCGCTGCTTGCGCTGCTTGGCTGGCGTTGCTGGAAATTTCGGTGGCGGTGGTGGTCATTTCTGTCATGGCGGTGGCCACTTGTTCGGTTTCCCCACGTTGACCTGCGGCGAGGTTATCCACTTCGGTTGCGCGGCGAGACATATTGTCCGTTTCGCTGACCACGTCATTGCCAACTTCCGTGACACTGCGAATGATGTTTTGCAGGCTACCGACAAACTGATTGAAGTTGCGGCTCAATTGCTTGAACTCTGGCACGCTGAAATCTTCCATGCGTGCGGTCAAATCGGCGTCGCCACTGGCAAAGGAGCGAATCGATTCATCAAACATTTCCAGCGGTCGCATAATGCTGCGGTTAACGAAGACGGCAAACACACCGACGATGAGCGCAATAATGATGGCAAAAAACGCGATAGCGGAAAGGGTGGTTTGCAACGCATCGTGAGCGGTGTTCTCCATCTCCATCACGATGGCGTCAATGTCATCGGTGTAAAAACCGGTGCCGATCATCAGATCCCACTCCGAGATAAAAATGGAGTAACTTAATTTTGGCAGGGGTGTGGTTTGGCCCGGTTTTGGGAAGTAGTAAGTGGTGAAATCACCAGTGCGAGCGTTCTTCAACAAATCTTTGATCAGATAGTTGCCCTTTTGGTCTTGGAGATTGATAAAGTTTTCACCAATGCCCTTATCACTTTTGCCGACAACAATACGTGTCCCTTTTGAGTCATAGGCAAACACATAGCCAGAGTCACCATATTCGAGCTCGCGCAACACTGGCAGCGCTTCTTCCAGTGTCGCTTTGCGGTTCAGCAGTGGCTGCACGGCGGATTTCGCCATTTGAATGTAGTTTTTCAACTCCTCTTGCTTCATCCGCATCATGTTGTCGCGAGTGATTTCAACTTGTTGCTCATTAAATGCGGTGGTTTTCAGATAGGTAAACCACATCATTCCCAGAGCAATGGTTAGAACAGGCACGATTGAAAAAATATACAATCTTTTTCTTATGGTTAAATTCATAACAACTTTCCTTGCGTCACAGCAGCATTGTTAAGCCGAATAGCGTAGTCAATGGTTCTTGTAATAATGCTTTAAGCTTAGCCAATCCTTCGCCAAGGTAATGTGAAATTGGAGGGTTTTATGAAATAAAAATGATGAGATTGTTATTATTTTGTTTCTCATCATTTTTTGAGGCTATGAATTGTGCATCCGATTGATTATGGTGAGTTCGGTTTACTCAGGCGTGCTAGTGAGATAGCGATGCCAGTTGTCACTGAGGGTTTGATAGTTCGCTTGGCAAAACTCAGTGCGCTCTTGGCGGTACTCTTTTTCTATTTCATCAAGTAGGTTGGAATGCCGCTCAGGATTGCTGCCATAGACCAAACAGAGCGTGGCAAAATAGCGCTGCAAATCAAAGCTGTGTTCATCAATGTATTCATCCAGATCGTAATACTCCGGTTTGTCTTCTGACTCAAAAGCAAACATGTCTGCTGCGCTGATGGCAATCTCATCGCCATTTTCGACGTAATCGATCAGCAACAAGGTGGCAAAATTGTCCACGGCATCTTCTTCTTTCCCCAAAATGGCGATGTTTTGATCGGCAATGTAGGCGTGGCCAGCTTCATGAAGGAGGGTGTGAAGCATGGTGTTGATCGCACCGCTTTCTGCGCTTTTTCCACCGTTTTTTTGATACTCGTTTTTACGGAAATAATCGAGTGACTCGGTGTAAAACGAAAAAGGAATGTGCACGGTGTGCGTTTCGGGATCATACAGTGGACCTTGATCGCCACCATAGCTGACGGTTAAGGTCTTTTTGAACGGAAAGAGCGAATGAGAAAGATCGAGCAGGGTCGTGTTGATTTGATAAGACTCGAGTGTATCGATAATCGTCTGCTCTTGTTTAGTGATCTGCTTGGGGTAGAGGATTTGAATGGATTCTGCAAGCGCTCCAGTGCTAACGCAAGACGCCAGCAAGAGACTGAGTGGCCAGCGTGTTTTCTGACAAGAGGGGTGTGGATGTCTCATGATTTTTCCTTTCAACTGAGGCTGAATGAGTGTTTCATGTTTATGCTAAATGGTTCTGTTTAATTAGTGAATTGTGGTGAGATACAGTCTGATTATTGGGAACTTTGACCAAGATCGGACATTTTCGACGATTTATGTTATAGTCCGCATCCATTTTGGCCACTGTTGTAGAGTAAAGCTCAACAATCCGCCCTTTGCCAGTTTAGGTGCTCGCTCCAAGTTGTCGGCAGTTTGTCGATAAAGGAAACGGTCAGGAACGAAAAAAGCGCGGCAAACAGAGGTGAAATGGAAGAGGATTTTGAATGCCAGTTATGGCGTCGAGGCATCTGTATACCGTAACGGAATGTTTGTCGTACAGATTGGCCACTCATCGATTAGGGAGCTAGAAGTAGCTCCTTTTGTATTTTGGAAGCTTGCAAAGGGTGTTTGAGACATCACCCAATGATCGCCTTCCATCCCTTGAGCCTAACCAGATGGCTTGTACTCGCTGCCTATACCTCGTTTAGATTGGTGTTTCACCTTAGTTGGCAGCGCATTAGACGATGCAGTAACTGACGTTCAAAAGCAAAATACTAACACTCTGATATTAAGGAAGATAAAGAGTCTGAGATGAAGAGGTTGTATGAATCATTTAATCACGGTCGGTGCACTGGAATCTTTTTTAGTGGCGATTAGCGTGCTGTTTTTAGGGCATTTTATTAATGCCAAACTCCCCATTCTAAGAAAATTCAATATTCCCGAACCCATTGTTGGTGGTTTGATTGTCGCCTGTATCATTACGATTTTGCACTTCCGTGGCATCGATTTGGAATTCAACTTGCCCTTGCAAAATACCTTTATGCTGATGTTTTTCTCGACGGTGGGTTTGGCGGCAAACTACACCCAGTTACTCAAAGGCGGGGCCAAAGTGTTTCTGTTTTTGGCGGTGGCGTCGGTGTACATCGTGATTCAAAATGGCGTTGGTGTTTCGCTGGCGAGTATGCTGGGCTTGGATCCGTTAATGGGCCTTATCGCGGGCTCCATTACGCTTTCTGGTGGTCATGGAACTGGCGCGGCATGGTCGCAAACGTTCGCAGATAACTATGGTATGTCCAACACGCTTGAAATCGCGATGGCCTCTGCGACGTTCGGTTTGATCATCGGCGGCCTGATTGGTAGCCCAGTGGCACAGCGTTTGGTCGACAAGCACAACGTCGAGTCCGAGTATGGCCGAGGTTCAAAAACCCACGAAAAATTCCCTGAACTGGTAACTTACAACGAATACGAAGAGGATAAGGTGACGGCAAAGAAAGTGATTGAGAAGCTGTTCTTCCTGATCATTTGTGTGACCGGAGCCAAGTACGTTGAACAGTGGGTCAGCACCTATGAAATCAAATGGTTGATGATTCCAGATTTTGTCTATGCGCTGTTTATCGGTGTCATCATCACCAACTTCCTTGAAGTGACGAAAATCCGCAAGTTAGACGCTGAAACCGTCGATATGCTCGGCACGGTGTCGTTGTCGCTGTTTTTGGCGATGGCGCTTATGAGCTTGAAGCTGTGGAACATCTTCGATCTGGCGATTCCATTCTTGGTGATTTTAGCGGTGCAGTCGGTGGTGTTGGCGCTGTTTACTTACTATGTGACGTTTAAAGTGATGGGCAGCAACTATGATGCGGCAGTGATTGCGGGTGGTCATTGTGGTTTTGGCCTAGGCGCGACGCCAACTGCGGTGATGAACATGGGGTCAATCGTGAATCGTTTTGGTCCTTCTCCTCAGGCCTTTATGGTGGTGCCGATAGTCGGGGCGTTTTTTATCGATATCGTCAACTTAATTGTCTTACAGGGCTTTATCTCTTTTATGGGGTAAGTCGTGTGTCAATGTTTGATATTGTTCACCAACAAGGGAGCCAAATGGCTCCCTTAGTTTTTGAGGCTGTTTGACCTCTCTTGCCTTGATGATAATGGCCAGGGCTGAGTCTTGCTCACCATAATTCACTCAATAGAAATTTATATTTCTCACATAGTGAGATAATAAGTCGTTAATCTGTTACTTATTCTTATTAATTGAGAATTTAAAGGGAATGGTTCAGTGACATTTGATTTCATCGCGGCACACTGGCTCTTCATTGAAAAACGCACGTAGTTTCGTTCACTACCACTCGGGATAGCCTAATACTCTCTCAACCCTCTTGCCACGTTTATCGTGGTACCAGAGGCCGCTGTGCCTTAATAAGCAGGGCTTTGAGAGAAAAATGCCAATTTGCAGCAGCCGTTCTGCACTCGAGTTGCGGTGAGTGACGTTACTCATGCCACAACAATAGAGGTTTTATGAACAGTGTTGTATCTGTTGGTCCGCAGGAGTCCTTTCTCATCGCCGTTGGCGTGCTATTTTTGGGTCACTTTATTAATGGCCAAATTCCGATCCTCAAACGTTTTAATATCCCAGAGCCGATTGTCGGCGGCTTAGTGGTGGCCTTGGTGATCACCCTTGCCCACTTTAATGGCATCACCTTTGACTTTGACTTACCGTTGCAAAAAACGTTTATGTTGATGTTTTTTGCTACGGTAGGTTTGGCCGCCAACTACAAACAATTGCTTAAAGGTGGCGTGAAGGTCTTGCTGTTTTTACTGATTGCGTCGATATACATTGTGGTGCAAAACGGCATTGGCGTCTCACTGGCGAGCATGCTTGGCCTTGATCCCTTACTGGGCTTAATTGCGGGTTCTATTACGCTCTCTGGTGGACATGGAACGGGGGCGGCTTGGTCGAACACCTTCGCCCAAAACTATGGGTTAGAGAATGCTTTAGAAATCGCAATGGCCTCGGCGACATTTGGTTTAGTGATGGGCGGGATCTTGGGCAGCCCTGTGGCACAGCGTCTGGTGGACAAACACCAATTGGAGTCTGAATACGGTCGAGAATTGCAGGCCCACCAACGTTTTGCTGATTTGGTTACTTACAATGAAAATGAAGAAGACAAAGTCACTGCGAAGAAGGTGATTGAAAGCTTGGCACTGATGTTTCTGTGTGTGATTGGCGCGCGCTATTTGTCTCAATGGGTCAATCAATTAGACATTGCTTGGTTGATGATCCCCGATTTTGTTTACGCGCTGCTGCTGGGTGTGTTTGTAACCAACTTCCTTGAGCTCACCAAAGTGAGAAAGTTGGATTTAGAAACGGTGGATATGCTCGGCACCGTTTCGCTCTCACTGTTTTTGGCGATGGCATTGATGAGCTTAAAACTGTGGAATATTTTTGATTTGGCGCTGCCATTTCTGTTTATTTTGTCCATTCAATCATTGGTGATGGTGCTGTTTAGCTACTTCGTGACGTTTAAAGTGATGGGGCGCAACTACGACAGTGCGGTGATCGCCAGCGGTCATTGTGGTTTTGGTTTGGGCGCGACCCCCACCGCTGTGATGAACATGGGGTCGATTGTGAATCGCTTTGGTCCTTCTCCGCAGGCATTCTTAGTGGTGCCGATCGTCGGCGCGTTTTTTATCGATTTAGTCAATATGCTGATATTACAAGGCTTTATTGCTTTTCTTGGGTAATTGACTTTTCACTCAAATACATGGGATTGCGGTGGAGGTCGCACAGCGATTTATCTCTAGCGAAACAAAAGGTTAGTCACTGCCTTTGTCGACGTTTTCGGCTAGAATAATGGTTCTTGTGTACGGTAAATAACCACGAATGAAAGGAGGCAGCCATGACGGACAAAATCTCAACGACGGCATTGGCAAAAATGCGCAACATTGAAGCCTCTCAACTGTTTACCGATTTGAGCCGTGCTGGTTACATCAGCCGAGTGGGCGATAAATGGATTCTCACCGAATTGGGCGCGCGGTTTGGCGGCGAATATGTTGACCATACGAAATTTGGCCAGTTCATTGTCTGGCCTGTGAACTTGCATGTTGAGTTGACCTCAACTCAAGGCAAGTTATTGAGCGCGACACAAATCGGCGAGCTGCTCGGGCTTAACGCTAAAAAGATGAACCAGTTGCTCAGTGAAATGGGCTGGATGGCCAAAACTGAGCGTGGTTGGGAAGTGACCGAATCGGGCATTCGTGCTGGTGGTAAACAAAAAGGTGATGGTGAGGAGAAGCCATACTATTTGCTGTGGCATGATTCGATTACACGCAACAAACGCCTCAAGCAATCGGTGGTGGAGTTCTTGGGGCAAGACGCGGAAGTGCATGCGACGGATAAGTCATTCTCCAGTTTCCGACAGAAATTTGAGGCGAAGCACCGCACCTTAGATGGCCACTATGTACGCTCTAAGGGAGAGTTGTTGATCGACAATTGGCTGTATTTGGCGGGTGTTGCTCATGCTTACGGGCGGCAGTTACCGATTGAAGAAGAGATCATCAGTGATTTTTATCTGCCTGCAGGCAAAGTCTATGTGCAGTTCTGGGGCAGCGATAACGGTGGAACACCAGAGGCGAATAAAGCCAAGATTCGCGCGGTGTATCAAGCGCATCATTTCCATCTGATTGAAGTTGAACAAGACGAGCTGGAAAGCCTGGATGAGGTGTTGCCGCAGCGTTTAAGGCCTTTTGGCATCAAAGCGTATTAGTGGTTCAGCGCCATCAGCGGCGTACGTGTTTCACTCTGTATCCAATGAAAAAATCCCGCAAAATTTGCGGGATTTTGTTTTTCTGGCGTTCGCTCAGAGCGAGATTAGAAGCCGACGATGTTCTTCGCTTCTAGCTCAGTGAAATATTTTACTGTCTTCACTTTTAGCTCTTGAGTTGACGGCTCATCACATACGATCACTGACTTAGGATGTAGTTGAAGAGCAGAAACAGTCCATAGGTGGTTTACGCTGCCTTCTACCGCTGCTTCTAGCGCGAGTGCTTTGTTGTGACCTGTTACTAGGATCATAATTTCTTGAGAATCAAGCAACGTACCCACGCCGATCGTCAAGGCGTATTTTGGTACTTGGTTGATGTCGCCATCGAAGAAACGAGAGTTAGCAATACGCGTATCTTCCGTTAGTGTCTTGATGCGAGTGCGAGACGATAGAGAAGACGCTGGCTCGTTAAATGCGATGTGACCATCGTTGCCCACGCCACCCATGAATAGGTTGATGCGGCCGTAAGATTTGATTTTGTCTTCGTAACGCTGACATTCTGCTTCGTGATCTTCCGCATTGCCGTTTAGCAGGTTGATGTTCTCTTCCTGGATGTCAATGTGGTTGAAGAAGTTGTTGTACATGAACGAACGGTAAGATTCTGGGTGATCGGCGGAAATACCAACGTACTCATCCATATTAAAAGTCACAACGTGCTTAAAGCTCACTTTGCCTTCTTGGTAAAGTTCAATCAGTGCTTTGTATGTCGCAAGAGGAGTGCCACCCGTAGGTAGACCCAATACGAAAGGACGCTCAGCAGTTGGTTGGAAATCATTGATACGCTTAGCAATATGTGCCGCTGCCCACTTACCAACTTGTGCTGCGGTTTTTAACGGGATAAGTCTCATTTTTCGCCCCTAGATATTAGAAATTTTGGATGTACCGAAACATTATTTTGCATTATAAAATAAGTTTTCTGTGGCTGCCATTGTTTTAGGTCAAAATTTCACATATTTCACCCAACTGTCACCATTGTGGCTGATGACACACGTTTGCGTTGGGGGTTTTTCTTTCATTGAGCGGCGCTGAATGAGTTAAATCTGTTCTAATCAGTTGATAAATTTATCTTCTAAATTAAGTGGTAATTTGAAGGGGCTCAACTTTGCGCATTGGCGAAATAATCATCACTTGCCCATACTCATAGTGTGTTCTTCTGCAGGAGCCAGATCATGAAAAACGAGTTAGATTCCACCAAAATTCTGCACGCGTATGAAACCATTATGGAACGAGGCACCCCAACCGAATTTGGCAAAATTTACGAAGGGGTCGAAGCGTTTTCAGATTACGATGGCTACAGCGTGTACATGCGAGGCAATGGGGTTGAGTTAAAAGTCGGTTTTCACAACACCTACCACTTAGATTATGAGCAAGAGCACTTGCGCGATAGCTTCTTGAAAAAAGTGGCAATGCTCGCCAAATAAAACTTGCCCCACTAGTTAAGGTTAATGACCTCTATGTTGATGCACTTGTTTCGGCAAGTGCGTCAGTGTTTTAGATAACGAATCAAATAAGCGAGTGTCGGCTCAATGTCACCTAGATGTTGAGGGTTTCTGATATCAATCCTATCGGGACGACCATTATGGCGTAACGAGTGATAGAGGAATGCCTGTTGCCCCACGCTGTTTAGTCGGTCAATTTTCTCACTCAAATTATTTACCGTATCGCTGTGCTGTAGAGCTTGTTATTGGCGATACGTAGGCCTTCAATTCAAGGTCATCGATGATCAGTGTACGTCTTTGATGGCGTCGAGGAAAGTCAGGGCAAGATTGTCTAAAGGAGGGTTCGCCCGCATGAAAATACCGTCAAAACCCGCCATAGGGAGGCGGGCTTTTTGAAATTCGCTGTCCTTTTTTTAGGGCCTGACAAAAACCAAATACGTTTCTGTCTCTAATGGTCAATCCGCTCATTGTTGTAATGGCAACCGTGTGACCTCTTAATGCGCACTCATGAATGAGGCGTACTCAGCACAAACACGATCCTATGGATACATCAAAAAGCAGATATGCATTAATCGTCCTCAGTTAGGCTTGCGTCTTCCTCAACGTAGTCATCGCTCGCGTCTGGTTTATTGCGTCCATTAAGAGTATGGAAGCGCTTACGACCACGTGCAAGGCGCATGTATTTCAACCAAGTACGTTCCACTTTGTTTTGTGCCGCTTCTGGTGTTTCTAGCGTTAGCAAAAAGTGCTTTTCATCGTCATTTTCTGGAGTCAATTGACCAGTCTCTAGACCAACCAAGGTGTCTCCATAAATCATTAGGATTTCCTCTTCTGCAAGAGTAAAATCACCTGACTTTGCAAATCCGCGAGGAAATTTTGCATTATCGAAAAATCGTTTTTTGCCATGACGAATAGTCGTGTCAGACATATCAAACAGCCTCTGTAACCGTGATAGATGAATAATGATGATTTACGGCGAAAGTTAGGCGTAAAGTCAGCAAAAGAAAAACAAAAATTTTCTATCGTTATAATAGGTATTTGTTGTTAATCTGGTGACGATAAACCAGGAGATGTCTAATGGACGTAAAGGTCTTTCGTACTTTTTTAGAATTGGCTAATGTTCGTCATTTTGGGCGTGCAGCTGAGAATTTATACATTACCCAAGCCGCGGTCAGCGCGCGCATCAAACAGCTAGAAAGCTACTTCGATGTTGAGCTATTTATTCGTGATCGCAACAACATCAAACTGACATCTGCAGGTGAGCGTTTAGTGGGTTACGCAGAAGTGATGGTGTCCACATTGCAGCAGGCGAAACTTGAGCTTTCGATGCAAGATGGCCGTGCCTTGCAACTGACGTTGGGTGGAACGCCGAATGTGTGGGACGCCTATCTACAAAACTGTTTAAGCGTGGTGACCGATTCGTTCAGAGGCTACGGTTTTAATGCGGAAGTGATGGGGCGAGAGCTGCTTACACGTGGCCTGCAAGAGCGCACGTTAGACATGGCATTCGCGTTTGACCAAATCAAAGCGGATGAGTTTTCTTGCAAGAAAGTGGCCGATTTGGTGTTGGTGATGGTGTCCACTGAAACTGCAAGCAAAGACAGCGTCTTTGAAGGTAAATACGTCTACATTGATTGGGGAACCAAGTTTGCTTCTGAGCATGCTGAGCGTCACCAGAAACACCTAGCGCCTTATCTCAGAACGTCGACGGCGCGCATTGCGCTCGATTTCATTTTAGAAAAAGGTGGAAGTGCTTACTTACCGGCTTCGATAGCCCAGCCGTACCTTTCTTCGGGTCAGCTGCATCGAGTGGAAGGGGTCGAGGAATGGAATCGTCCTATTTATTTAAGTTACCGCAAAGCCAGCACCTCGATTGATGCCATTCGTCAGGTGGAGGAATTGGTTAAGATGATTGACCCACTGGCCAGCTACCAAGTTCAACAGGCGATGGATTCGTCGTTAACTCAAAACGGTTAAGCCGCATATTTTCGCGCTGAAATACTCTAAAGCCTCGTCAAAAACGAGGCTTTTTTGTTGCTTTTCAGTGCCTTTTTTAAGCTCTACTCACTCTGTTAAATAAAGCGATTAACAAGGCGTTAAAGGTTCATGAGGTTTTCGAGCGAGTCTTCAATGTTGGCGCAATGGTAGGTGTGAATAGCGTTACCATCGCGGGCGTTGATTTGAATCGTGGAAATTCCATTGTCTCCTTGAGATTCGATAATGCCGAGAGAGTCCTCTACTGAGTTGCTGGTAATCACTTCTTGATTGCGCAGCACGATAATACAGGAGTGCAGATCCATAGCCTCTTCCTTATTCGTTATGTCTGACGTTGTTGACCACTGCTAAGAGTGGCTACTTTTTAAATTAGTTTAAATTGTGAGAATTGCCAAAAATTATACACAACGCAATATTGCAATCCGATGCATAGGCTGGGTTTAGGCTGGAAATTGGGATTGAGTTCCGAAAATGGCGAGTTATTATCGAGGTTATTGTTACAATTTCACTCATATCTCCCATCGTTTTGACTTTGCCAATGCGTTGGTGACCAAACACAGCGAGCCATTGCCAGTTTGGAGCATGGGGATACGCTAACGTTTGATAGAGCGACATGATTGAGGTGGTGCAGGGCTGCGGTTCCGCCATTTTCCCGCCAAACAAGGATTTTTCTATGGCCATTTTAAACTACTCATCGCTCACGACAGAGCAGTGCCAACAAGCAAGGATGGCCCGAGATAGTCGCTTTGATGGGCTATTTTATGTGGCGGTTAAAAGCACTGGGATTTTCTGCCGGCCTGTGTGTCCTGCCAATTTACCCAAAGAAGAGAACGTGGAGTATTACCACGATAAAGCGCAAGCCTTGTCTGCTGGCTACCGACCATGTTTGCGTTGTCGCCCTGACAGCGCGCCCGATTCTTGGGCGTGGAAAGGGGTCGAAACCACATTTCAACGTGCGTTGACCTTAATTGAACAAGGGGCGCTACAAACGGAGAGATTGTCAGTTTTGGCGCAACGTTTAGGAGTGAGTGATCGCTATATTCGTCAATTATTTCGCCGCTATTTGGGGATCTCTCCGAAGCAATACGCTCAGTCTCAGCAGTTGCTGTTTGCCAAACAGTTGCTGCATGGTAGCTCATTGAGCATTACCGAAATTGGCTTTGCTTCAGGCTTTAACAGTACTCGCCGTTTTAATGATGCGTTTCAAAAGTCGATGGGTATGCCCCCTTCGAGAATCCGCCGAAGTAAAGAGGGAGCAAGTCACGAACAGTCGCATATCGTGCTCGCGTTTCGCGGTGATTTGAACGCAAAACACATGCTGGATTTTTATCGGCAGAGGGCGATTGAAGGCGTAGAGGTGGTGACGGAGACGAGTTACCAACGCCAGGTCGTGATCAACGGAAAAACGGTTGGGTTTCGCGCGGAATTTCCCACAACATTTCCAGCAGAGAAGCGGCAGTTAGTGGTCTATTTTTCGATGGATGATCTGACGTTATTGCGCCCAATGGTGGCTGGAATAAGGCGGATGTTTGATCTCGATTGCGACACACGCGTGATTGAAGCGCATCTCAACACTGTAGCGCCTGGGTTAGTTAAAAGCGTTGGTATCCGGATTCCGGGTGTCTGGAGTGTTTGGGAGGCGGGTGTACGAGCGATTTTGGGCCAACAAGTCTCGGTCAAAGCCGCTATCGGACATCTGAATCTATTGGTCGCGACCTTACAACCCGATTCTGAAGTGCGCACTTTTCCTTCACCACAACAGGTGGTTGATGCAGATCTGCATTTCTTACGAATGCCACAAAGCCGAAAAGAAACCTTAAGACGTTTTGTTGCCATGATGCTTGAGAATGAACATGCCGATCCCAATCAATGGTTGGCGTTAAAAGGAATTGGGCCGTGGACGGTCAGTTATGCCCAGTTGCGAGGGCTTTCGCAGCCTGACAGACTGCTCGAGAAGGATTTAGTGGTGAAAAAAGCGTTGACTCAATTCCCCACGTTGACCCAAGAAAGCGCTTCACCTTGGGGAAGTTACGCAACTTTTCATTTATGGAATCAATAACATGAAATACTACACTCAATTTTCCAGCCCGTTTGGTCTTGTGACCGTTCAGGCCAACGATCAAGGTTTGCTCGGGATCTGGTTTGAACAACACACTACTTTACCAACGGAATTAGGCTGTGACGCTGCTTCGCATCCGGTGATCAGCGAAACTCGTCAACAGTTGGAGCAGTACTTTTCTGGCCTGCGACAACAATTTGATCTGCCTTTGGCTGCGCAAGGCACCGAGTTTCAACAAAAAGTGTGGCAGGCACTGACCCAGATCCCTTATGGTCAAACCTGTAGCTATCAAGATTTGGCTAATGCCATTGGTAACCCTAAAGCGGTGAGAGCGGTGGGGCTGGCGAATGGTAAAAATCCGATTTCTATCGTCGTCCCTTGCCATCGAGTAATAGGCAAAAACGGTAAGTTAACCGGATATGCTGGCGGTTTAGAGCGTAAACAGCAATTGCTGACGTTGGAGTCTGGTGGTGAGATGTCACGCTAATCCATCTCGTCTCGCGTTTTGGTTTACAGTGTAAACTTGCTTATGTTTACTACCATTTGGCGGAAGAGAGAAAGCACTGCCTTGATTCGGAACTCGTTCAATATTGTGAATACCGTTGGATGTAACAAAAAACGAGAAGCATCAGGCTTCTCGTTTTTGTATTAGCTCGTGTTCTGGTGTGGTTATTGAGTGGCGATCTGTGGCTGATAGCGCCCTGGTTTGTGGTTCATCGCTAGAATCAAGTTTGTTGCTACGGCGCCGAGCACTGATAAAGCAATCAAATAAGGTTCAACGATAAAGAGCGAAAAAACGACGATGGTGCAGTCGAGCGCCATTTGAACTTTGCCTGCTCGAATGCCAAACCGCTCTTGCAAGAACAAGGCGAGAATATTGAAGCCGCCTAAGCTCATCTTATGACGGAAGATGATCAACATACCAATACCAATTAAACCTCCGCCAAGTAGGGCGGCATAAAACGGGTCAATGTGCGCAATTTGAATGACGTGATGCAAATGGTCTACGGCGAACGAGACAATTGTCACGGCAATAAAAGTATTGATGGTAAAGCGCCATCCCATGCGCATCACAGAAAGTAGGTAAAACGGTAGGTTCAACGCAAAAAACACTTGGCCGAAACTAAAGTCAGTGACTTTGGTTAGGAAAATTGCCAATCCTGCGGTTCCACCAGTCAATAATCCTACTTGATTAAAAAAGATAACACCGAGAGAAACCAAGGCACTACCTAATGTCAGCGCCAGTAAGTTCTCTCTTAGACTATGATCTTTATCCATTTCGTCGGGCTTCCTTTCAAAAATGCTGTTAAAGAGTAAAAACAGACTAAAACCCGCTAAAGATGTCGATTATTGAGCCTTTTGTCGAGTTTGCAACAGAATTGGTGAAACTGTTAAGTGTTTAACAAAATTTACACAAGCTGGTTGGAACACTGAAAGTTAACAGCTTTGATGGTGAGCGAGAAAACCCGTAAACGCAGGAAGCAAGCGATGATCAAACAAGTTGGCCCAACCGTTATTCAAGCAAAACACAAAGCGAGTTGTCACTGTGGTGGTGTCGAGCTTGAGCTCGATTTACCCAATGGCATTGAGAAGCCGAGGCGCTGCGACTGCTCCTTATGTCGAAGAAAAGGGGCCATTGTGGCGTCGGTGAAATTGGATGGGATCCGCATCATCAAAGGCGAAGCCTTGTTGAAGCTCTATCAGTTTAATACTCATACCGCCAAACATTATTTTTGCTCCAACTGCGGTATCTATACTCACCATCAACGTCGTTCATCTCCAGATGAATATGGCTTCAATTTGGGCTGTTTAGAAGGCGTGAATCCTTATGATATTGGTGAGGTTCCATTGATGGATGGGGTCAATCATCCCGCTGATCGATAAAATAGTGAAGTGTTGAAAATCGAAGTATCGGCAACAAGTAGAGGGCTACCAAGCGTTGATAGCCCTCTTTGAATAAGATCAGTAGTTGAAGGTTTGCGTGTTATACACCAGATGGACCGCGATGCTGGCGCAGTAACCAAGCAAGATCACCGGGCTCCATTTTAAGTGACCAAAGAAAGTGTATTGACCGCGAGCGGCTCCCATTAATGCCACGCCAGCCGCCGAACCGATCGACAACATACTGCCACCCACGCCAGCCGTTAAGGTGACCAGCAGCCAATTGCCAAGTGACATCGAAGGCTCCATGCTAAGCACCGCGAACATCACCGGAATATTATCGACAATAGCGGATAGGAAGCCGACGGTAATATTGGCCCAAACAGGGTCCCACTTGGTATAGAGGGTGAAAGAGACCACTTCGAGATAACCTAGCAAGCTCAAACCACCGACGCACATAACAACGCCATAAAAGAACAACAAGGTGTCCCATTCTGCCCGAGAGACGCGATGGAACACATCGAATGGCACCACAGAGCCGATGCGTTTTAGTGCATCCTCATCCCCATTGGCAATGGCAATGGCGGTCTTCTTGGCTAAAGATTGCGCCAAGGTTTTACGCAAGAAATAGCCAAAAAATTGCAGATAAGCAAGGCCCATCATCATGCCAATGACGGGAGGGAAGTGGAGTACGGCGTGAAACGCCACCGCGGTGGCGATGGTGAGAATAAACAGGCCGACAATACGTCGAGCGCCGCGTTTGAGTTCAACATCGACATGCACCGTTTGCGGACGTTCTTCTGGAATGAAGAACGACATGATGAGGGCGGGTAACAGATAGTTGATGGCTGAGGGGAGAAAGAGTGGCATAAACTGTGAAAAGCTCACGTGGCCAGCTTGCCAAACCATCAAAGTAGTGATGTCGCCAAACGGGCTAAATGCGCCCCCCGCATTGGCCGCGATGACGATGTTAATGCATGCAAGGTTAACAAACTTGGGGTTATCGCCAGAGACTTTCATCACCACTGCACACATCAAAAGCGCCGTGGTGAGGTTATCGGCGATAGGGGAAATGAAGAAAGAGAGAAAGCCAGTGAGCCAAAATAGCCGACGAAAATCAAAGCCTTTACTCACCATCCACGCTTGTAGCGCATCGAACAGTCGTCGCTCTTCCATCGCATTGATGTAGGTCATCGCCACCAGCAAGAACAACAGTAGCTCAGCGTACTCCAGCAAGTTGTGTTCTAGCGCGGCTTTGGCGACCTCGCTTTGCCCATGGGACTGATAGCTAAAGCCGATCAAAATCCAGATTAAACCAGCCGCGAGCAGTACGGGTTTGGATTTGCGCATTTTTAAGTACTCTTCCAGCATCACTAAGATGTAGGAGAGGACAAAAATAAACAGGCAGAGTATCCCGACTGCAGATGTGGTGAGATTGAGTTTCGAGGTTGTTGCGCCAAAGGCAAGGGTGGGAAATAAAAGGGTAATTAGCACAACAATCCGTTGATAGATGCCCATAGACCATTCTCCATTGTTATCTGGAGAAATTTTAGACACAAATTAACGAGTTATATGTGACAGCTATCGTATTCGCTGAAGCGAAATGGATTTAGTTGCTTATCTTTTGAGGCTGTAGACGCTGGCAATGCTCAATAAGGCGACAACAATAATCAGCCCATGGGATAACCAAGCGCTAATTTCAAGAAATGGTGTTAACTGAGTGCTCCACATAACCCCTCCTTCTTTGCAATGGCTACAACATGTGGAATGAAGGGGACACTTTAATCAGATTTGGGATGAATTATTGTGAGTCATTACAAATATTTAACCATGCATTTCATAAAATACGCTGGCTTTGCGACTTCGCTCTCATTAAATGAGAACCATTCCCGACAGATAATCTGGTCATCGGCCGGGAATGCAGAGCTATATTGGCTTTATCTGAGCAGGTAGCGTTGTAAAGGCGTGTGGTTCAACACCCATACTAGCGTCATGCTAAGCCCAATCGTCATCGGGTAAATAAAGAGATCACGGCTTAACCCTTCGAAACCCAATATTCCAGCTATGTTCATGAGCAAGATGATCACCAATAAGTGACAAACGTACACACCGAGCACATACGGTGATAGTGCAAAGGTCAGAGGATGTTGGCCAAGTTGAGGGTAATTGAGCAAGAGTAGAAATAGGCCCGTAGCCCACAGTTCAGTACCAAAGAGGAAGTCGTGACCGTTAAAGGCAATGTCGTACCCCATTAATCCATAAGCTTGGCCGAGGTGCACGAGCAAGCCCACCAGGAACATTCCCCCTGCAATCGCACTGCTGACACGCACGTTTTTCTCGCGAATCATAAAACCAATAGCCACCAATAAAGTGCTGAAAAAAGGCCCATTACGGGTAAAGAAAGGGGAGGCTAAATCCGTCAAAGGCTGATAGCTGCCAGCTAAGACCCCATAAAGATACAACAGCGCTGCGATGGGCAGTAACCAGTGCTGACGTTGAAAATGGACAAACAGTGCCACCACAGCCACGGCGATAATTAAGGCTGGAAGAAACCACAAATGCACCAGTCCGCCTTCCAACAAGGAATTCAGCGGTGTTTGAGCAAGGTAGCCCCAGTAGCCTTGTCGCTCGGCTAGGTAACCGTGTTCCGCGACGACTTGGAAATTGAAAGGCATCAGTAGGCTGAGCACGCTCCAGACCAACCAAATCTTAAGCAAGGGTTTGGCGTAATTTCTCAGTGTCACTAAAGGGGCGCTGGTCAGCTTTGGCTGAATTAAATAACCAGAAATCAGGAAAAATAGCGGTACGGCAAAGCGTGCCATTTGATTGAGCACGTAGCCGACCCAAGGAATGTCATCGATTTGCCAGTAGGTCAATGCCATTTGGCAATGTAAGCCTATGATGGCAAGCATCGCGATGATCCGCCCAAGCTCGAGGCTAGCGATTTTGGTTTTCATGTTCTCTCCCATAAAAATAACTGGCCACAATCTATCACTGCTCTCAAAGGGAGAACCTAGCGAATATCAATAGTTGCGATGTGAAAAGAAAAATATTTAAAATCATTGCATTACAATTAAATCTATTATTTGTGTCGCAAATGGTATCTTGGTTTTCTGGTCTGATCTCTAATATAAAATTTGCAAAATGGAACGATCGTGCTAAAAATTAGGTCATTATGAGTAAAGGTCGAATTACAAAAGAGCACATCCTGCAGCATGCCTTTCAACTGGCCAGTGAAAATGGCTTAGAAAGCCTCACCATTGGCGAGTTAGCGAAGCAGTGCGGGATGTCAAAAAGTGGTTTGTTTGCCCACTTCAACGCGAAGCTGAATTTGCAACTCTCGGTGCTGGAGTATGCCAACCTGATCTTCGCTGAGCGTGTGATCGCGCCTGCCCGTTTGTCTGGTGATGCGGATATGGAAAAGAAAATCCGAGGGCTACTGGATAACTGGATGACGTGGAACCACTCGTTTCAAGGAAGTTGCATGTTTTTAGACGCTTGGAATGATGCGGCGCCGAAAGAGTGTGAACTGCAAAAAGCGCTGCAAGGTTCGATTGCTAAGTGGCTGGATTACCTGCAAATCCAAGTTGAAAAAGGGATGGAACAAGGCGCTTTTTCAGCGGATTTGAATGCCCAACAAGCGGTGTTTGAACTGTATGGCTTGTACCTCAGTGCGCATGTGTTTTATGCCATACGTGGGGAGGAAGTGAGTTTGCAGCATTTTTGGCAAGGGGTCGATAGACTGCTGGCAGGATGGAAAAACGGTTAAGAGAGCAAAGAGCAAGGTATTGCTCTTTTTAAACAATATAAATAGCACGGTCGTTCTTTTTAAACGAACGGAGGATATGATGAGTGAGAAGATTTACTTTAATACGTCGCAGAAGTTTAGCCTTAAACGCAGTTTAGTGAACTGGACGACACGCCTACACCATACTCTGGCCCCTTCCCATGCGAAAAGAACGGCGCGAAAGTTACTGCTAACGCCTGCTCGTACCCAGAGTAAAAACCTGCCACCACAAGGCTTGCGTAAAGGCCAGGTAGACACGGCCCATGGCACCTTGACCACGTACGCTTTGGGAGAAGGGGCGGTATGGGTGCTGACGCACGGTTGGTCGGGCACGGCAAGTCAGTTTTTTCCTTTGATGGCGCACATTGCTTCACGAGGTTTCACCGCGTTGGCCTACGATCATCCAGCACATGGCGAAAGCTCTGGCGATGTTGGCCATATCCCTGCGTTTGTTGAAGGGCTTGATGCGGTGTTGGATTCACTGGATGAGGTCGCAGGGCTTATTGGTCACAGTATGGGCACTGCATCGGCTTTAGAATGTCGCCACCAAAAGCTTGAGGACAAGCCCATGTTGCTGATTGCGCCAGTATTGAACTACGTGGAAAACCTGTTTTCGAGCATTGAGCGCTCGGGTTACAGCATGAAACTGTTTAGAGCCGTGGTGTCTGAGGTGGAAGAGCAGTTTAATTATCCCATTCAATCGGTTGATCCGTATCGTCGATTGGCGCAACGTCGCGTGCAAACCCTGATAGTGCATGATGAACAAGACAAGTTTACGAGCTATGCGGTTTCTGCCTCTGCGGCTCAAGAAATGGAGAATGTTGAATTAATCAGCACGCAAGGACAAGGGCATGGACGCGTGATGAAGTGTCAGCAGGTGCTCGACAGTTTTGATCGCCTGATTGCGTAGAGGGCAGGTTTTCATCTCTTGTCTTGTTTTGTTGATGGTGTAAGCGCACAAGATAAAAAAGGCCAGATGCAAAGCATCTGGCCAGAATTGCTAGGAACAGCAATGATTAGTTACAGTTCGCAGGGCCGATCTCTTTCCAAACACCCCATTGACCTGCTTTCGATGGATCTTCACCAGTTGTCCACCACTTCGCTTCCCATGTTTTGCCCGCATGAGTTACTTGTTGGCCACCTGTGTAAACCGCGCTCGCATCCCATGCATTGCTACATGTGCCGCCGTTATCCACTTTTTTCGCAACAACAACCGTTGTGGATGCCACAGACGATGCTTGACCATCGCTCACGGTTACGGTGAACGTTAGACTAGTATCTGCCGTGTATTCTGCCGCTGTGAAGGTCACTTGTGCGCCATTGGTTTGTGCCACAAGACCAGCTGGAAGCTGCCAAGTGTAAGTCAGTGTATCGTTGTCTGCGTCTGTTGAAGCAGACGCATCAACCACGACCACGTCTCCTGCATTTGCCGTGGCAGGTGCTGTTACTTTCGCCACTGGGGCTGTGTTCACAGGACCCGTGTCTTTCGCATTCACCGTCACAACCACAGTGTCAGACGCGCTTGCACCATCTGCATCCGTTACCGTGAGTTGGAAAGTGAATTGCTGCGCGGCAGTTACTTCTGGTGCATCAAAGCTTGCAGAAGCTGTGTTTGCGCCCGTCAGTGTGACTGCTGGGCCACTTACTTGAGTCCAAGCGTAGCTAGCGATCGGGCCTTCTGCATCTTTCGATGCACTGCCATCCAATGTCACGGCAGCTGGGCCAACCACGACGACATCGGCACCCGCATTTGCCGTTGGTTTTTTGTTTGGTGGGATCACCACACCGCCCGCCAAACCTTCATGCATAGCATTGAGGATGTCACCGTTATCGGCATCGATTTCCCATGAGAACAGGCCGGCTAGACCAAGGTTCTTCGCGTATGCGCCTTTTGCAAGAACAGAGCGATGATCGTCAAACGTGATCAACTCACCCGTAGTGCGGTTCCACACGTATGGTGCTTCTGCCTGTTCATCGTAGCCATACTCATAACCGTTGATGCCTGTGCTGTTTGGACCCAACATGAATGACTTAATGCCTTTGTAATCAATCACGCCATCTTCCCAAACGCCTTGAGCGGTGCTGCCTTTCAGTTTACCCGTTGCAGTGCCAGTCATTGGATCATTTGGATCACGTAGAGTGCTTGGCATTACGCCTTCCCAACCACGGCCGTACATGGCAGTACCAAGCACCAGCTTGTTGGCAGGCACACCTTGCGCGAGCAGGAGTTGAATACCGTGATCAGAGGTGTAAGCCGGGCCTTTGTAAGGCACGCCATTTTCATCTACACCTGTACCATCACACTGACCAGGGCGCATGAAGTTACCACAGTAAAGCGCGGTTTGGTGACCAGGGACGTTGTTCCAGCCGCCGTAGAAGTCGTACGTCATGGCAAAGATGTAATCCATGTACTGAATAGCATCTGCGTAGTTCACGTCTTCAATCTTGTCGTGGCCCACACCGATAGCCGAGGTCAGTTCATAAGTGCGACCTGTTTCCGCTTCCAACTCGTTTAGCATGGTGCGCAGTTCGCGCATCAGATCAACGTAGGCTTGGCCATCACGTGCAGGATCGCCTAGGTTTGGCGCAGCGCCGTCACCACCAGGGAATTCCCAGTCGATATCCACACCGTCATAGAATTTCCACGTTGTTAGGAAGCGTTTGACTGACGCCACAAACGTATCGCGGTTTTTCTTATCAACGAAGTCAAAGAATGGGTCAGAAAGCGTCCAACCGCCGATAGATGGAATGATTTTGAGATCTGGGTAACGCTGTTTCATCGCCATCATCATGGCGTAGTTGCCTTTGATTGGCGTGCTGTATTGGTGACCTGCTTGTGGGAAGCTCTTTTGATACGCTGCCCATGGGTCATGAATCACGACTTCGTAATCTGGCACACCCTGACACGCGGTTTGAAGCGCATTAAAGCTGTTACCGCCAACCGATTTCACCGACTCATTTGGACCACAGATAGGAATAAAGCCGTAAAGAATATGAGTAAGGTTCTGTGCTGGGATGTTGTCAACGGTGTAGTTACGGCCATAAATGCCCCATTCAACAAAGTAAGTACCGACGACAAGGCTTGGATCCGTGTTGTAAGACTTATTGTTCGGGTCAACATTCATGGTAAGCGGCTTAAGATGCGATCCATCGGTATCGGCGATGGTGATCTCCGCAGGTGCGCTTTTCGCACAGCCAGTTGCATCACACGCTTCGATTTCCATTTGATAAAGGCCGCCTTTACCGTATTGGAAATTGGCCGCTGTTTGGCTGCCAGAAATAGGACCAGAGGCCACTTTTACGCCGTCAAAATAGATATTATAAGTATCACCAGTATTGCCACTCCATTGATTGAACTTCACAGAGATGGTTGCCTGATCATGGTATTTCACCATTTGGTTGTAGCCCGCGGTGGTTTCCATCGCGAGTTCAATCTTAGAAAACTGAAGATTGTTTGAACCGTACAGGTCAATACTTGGTGCTGTAGGTGCGGCAAGCGCTGCTCCGGAAAGAGCCAGCGCAATACTCGCTGCACACAGGTTTAGTTTCGTCATAATTTTTCTCTCATTCCTTTGTATATATGCCACCAATTGCGAAGGCATAAGCTGCTTTGCGAAGGTAGGCACAAAGCATCGATATCAGTATTAAAGAGTCTTTTTTTTCGGCAAAAAAAATTAAAACGCTTTTCGAGTGACCGAGGAGAATCTGAGCGAAAGAAACAGCGTGTTACATAAAAAATGGAACCGTGCTTGAGAGTTTTATTAATTGTTTGGCGTTTTATGGAAAAATATCAAATAGCATACTATTTGGGGGAAGAGAAAATAAGTGGAATTAACTTAACAAAAAAGTATGCAACTCAGAAACTTATACTAATTAGTTGGACGAATTGAAATGCTCGCTGAGTGCAGCACGGCGATTTTGTGCGCCTCCTGAGGCACTCTCCGTGATGGTGTCTTCATAGCCTTTTTTGACAAAACGTTGCACGGGAGTGGCGGGTTGCAAGCGCCGTAGTTGCGGAGAGGATTCGCTACCAGCGACTTGATAAATGGTGAGGCCATTGCCAGTTTCGACAATGATGCGTTTGCCATCAAACTGATATTGAGTGGCCACCAAGCGATTGTTGCGAAAAACGCCCTGCTCGGAAAGCGTCAAACGCTCCGTCAGATAGGGCGGTGCGCCGATCTCAATCCATTCACCATAGACATTCACGGGATCAACATAGAGTTGGTATTCTGAGTAGATGCGGAAGGAAAAATAACCCGTCAACAGCAGAAAAAAAACCACAAATAACCCTCGAAACATCGCCAGCTTGTTGTTAATGCGTTTTTCGGCTTGTTGTTCGATACGATTGTTTTTGCTGTTTTGCGTGGATTTCTTAACCATATTGCGCTTCCTTGTCTTGTTAATAGTGGTTTTTAAGGGGCTATTTGGCAAATTTTCAGTGTCAAACTTTGAACCAAGCGCATAGCCAAGAGAAAGGGCGGTGAAGCTGCGCACAATGAATGCTTGAGGAGTGGGAAAAAACAGGTTACAAAGAGTGCCTATCGTCGTAATTTTGGGTGCTGGAATAAAGAGAGCACTCTGTTTAAGGATAAACAATGATTAAAGAAAACAGCTATTTTGCCGGAAATGTAAAGTCTCTTGGGTTCAATCAGCAAGGTGAGGACAGCAGTGTGGGTGTGATGCTCCCTGGTAATTACACCTTTGGTACTGATGCTCCAGAGCGTATGACGGTGGTGAAAGGGGCGCTCGTGATTAAACGCGAAGGCGATGAAGAGTGGAGCACGTATCAAGCGGGCGAAGCGTTTGAAGTTGCTGGAAAATCTTCTTTTGATCTGCAAGTTGAAGTCGCGACTGCTTACCTATGTGAGTATTTGTAAGCGCACACTTGGCTCAATAGATTCATCGAATGAAAAAGCTCGGCATTGGCCGCAATGTAGTTCACTTAAGAGGAGCTGCCTTGCGATTAACAGGATATCGGGTCTTTGATATTTTTACCGCCCTAGGCCGATTTGGCTTAGGGCGTTTGTCTATAAAAAGGATGGATAAGTCTCCGCGCAGACTTTTTAGACGCTTCGGTGTATTACCTGGAGATACCGCTTTGCTCATTACTTTCAGTTGACTAGCGATGAACTGACAAGCGTATTTAAAACTGATTTCATTGGCCATTCGACCATGTGCTACGGCCGCTTGACTGGCTTCTCGTCTTACCAAGTTATAACCAAGCAACAGCCCCCATAACTCTTGATAGACAAGCTCGACCGTCTTACTCCTCAGCACTAACGCGTTGTGCTGCATCGAACTTTTTATGTCTCTGTACCCTAACTCAATTTCCCATCTCTCATGGTAAAGCTCGGCTACTGATTCCGCATCGTACTCTTCCCTAGGCAAAGACGTAAACACTGTTTTGTGCTTACCTTGTACTTGATAAGTAACGGCTCTGACTTGCCATTTTTCAGGTAGGTTAGGATTTTTCTTGCGAGCCTGTGGAGAGACTTTCATTTCTACCAACATGTCGTCGCTCTCTTCATCGTCCAGAAGTCTGAATTTCACCCCTTTCTTCGCTGGTAACAACCAATGCCTGTTGGAGCCACTATTTTGGAGAGAAAGAAGTAAGTCTGCGCCATAAAACCCCTTATCTAGTAAAGTCACTGAGTTATCAGGTAGAGAGTCAATAAAGGGCATTGCAAGCGGTATTTCACCACGACGATAGGGGCTTATAGCTGCGTCTACAATGACATGTGAGCGAATATTCATCATGGTCACCACCCTAAGTACTGGATGAGGTGTCTGCCTCTCGCTGGATGTATTACCTGACCCAAAATGTTCTCTTAGTTCTGATGTATCAGCGGTTCGAAAAAGAGCCCCATCAATAGCGAAGACTTGTAAGCCTTGCCAAGTATCCTCGGGGTAACGCTCTAGACCCCATGTGTGACTGCATTGTCTAAACAACCATTCTGGAGCAGCTTTACCAAGGCGTTGCCTTGCTTGCGTTAAAGCACTTTTAGCTAGCAGTTCCTCATCGGCTAAGCCCTCGGCACAGACATTCATTCGCCGTGCGACTTCTGCAATAGACTCATTGCGGAAAAACGCCATTCCAACAATAAGCCAAAGAACCATATCACTAGGTAAACGACGTCGACGAATTGTCGCTTTATCGGAAAGTGTTGCCGCTTTAGCAACCCACTCATCAGGAATATGCTCGGAGAAGGTGGTTAGCTGAGCGACATCAACAGGACTCTCTTCAAGAAAGTCAGCAAAATAGTTTTGGATAGACATAAAAAATCGGAAATCTATAAACAGGTTTCCGATTGTCTCTCATCAGAAGGATCGGTCAACCGATCCTTATCTGATCTACATTGCGGCATTGGCCGAGCTTTGTTGTTTGTGCGCCGTGAAACGGAGCGTTGGCTGCGTTTAGTCGACAAAATGGCCAGAATTGTAGTCATTAATCGCTTGGTTAATTTCATCGACACTGTTCATCACAAATGGGCCATAGTGGACGATGGGCTCACGAATGGGCTCTCCTGCAAAAATCAGCACGCCACAGTTGGGGCTGGCGGTCAGTTTGAGCACGTCACCCTCGCCCATCAAGCCAAGGTGGCCTTGAGTGAGTTTCTGGCCATCAATAGAGAGAGTCCCTTGATAGACAAAGACCATGCATTGAAAGTGCTTACTCACTTTGGCGATCAAGGTTGTTGGAGTATCGGAGCGCCAATCGGCGACAGTGAGAGGGACTCCGGTCTCGGTCAATGGCCCAGACAATATTCTGCCGTTGACCTCAAGGTTACCCGCAATAACACGAAGTAAATCATGCTGCTCACTGCGATACTCGGTAATGCTCTCAGGCTGAAAATCATGATAGCGAGCTGGCGTCATCTTTTTCGCTGCGGGTTGATTGATCCAAATCTGAAAACCATGCAGTTGCCCTTCCGTCATGATGGGCATTTCACTGTGAATGACTCCTCGACCTGCGGCCATCCATTGAGCACCACCACTTCTCAGTTCACCCACATTACCCATATGATCTTTGTGCTGAAAGTGCCCATTAAGCATATAGGTTAAGGTTTCAATGCCGCGATGTGGGTGCGGCGGAAAGCCACCAATATAGTCTGCAGAGTCTTCAGATTTCAGCTCATCAATCATCAGGAAGGGTGAAAAATCTGGGCATTCAAAGCCAGCTAAACGGGTGATGTTGACACCATCGCCATCTTTGGTCGCAATCGATTCGCGGATCTGTTTGAGTGCTCGAACTTTGGCCATTACGTGCTCCAGTGAATGTAGAAAATACGGTGTGTTTTGTATCAGTTTAGTGGCGATTCGCAGCAAGAGCAGGTGAAAAATTTGTTCACCCTATTCGAAAGTTTTGAATTATGAGAGGTGATTCGAATGGTTGAAAACGCTTTTGTCTATACTTGAAAGAGAAAGATAGGAGGTGCCCTTTGTCTGTTCAACCAAAGCATGGAGACCGACCCCCTAGATATGACGCGCCAGATTTAACGTCTGAACAGCGCCATCGCTTTACTTCGGTGGCCAATCAGGCTCAGGCCCGTAGGGAACGATTGGAAGAAGAGCCGACCATCATTGAAACAGCAAGACGTGCGGCATTGAAGCCAGTGGTTAAACCGCGACCTGATAAGCCGAACCGCGTTCGCTACGCCATCTGGTTGTGTACATTTTTGTTGGTCTGTCTCTGGCTGATGTATATGTCTGGCTGATGAGGCTTGCGATTCTGCCGCTTATTCTGACGATGAGTTCGCTTTTTTGATAAAGAGTGACACATTGCCCGTGGGTGGCAAGGGCTCACTGTACGTCATTTTTTTTTGTGGTAGAGGCGGCGTGCAGTTTTCGTAATAGGCGTACTGGTTTTTGCCTGAATGCTTGGCGGAATACATCGCTTTGTCCGCACAACGTGTTAACTCCGAAAGTTCAAAAGCGTCTTGCTGATAAATTGCCGCGCCGACACTGAGTGTCAGTTCATTGATTCTTTCATGCGCTAAGTAACCCGTAGTAAATAAGCCGACAATGCGTTGCAGAATGTTGTCGAGGTCTTGCTTGGTTTTCACATCGTAAAGCATCAGCACAAACTCATCTCCGGCAAAACGTGCGATTGAATAATCGTGCTTATCTGTTCTGCGATTTTTGTTGCGGACGTTGTTCTTCAAACGGTTGGCAAAGTGTTGCAAGACGCGATCTCCCACGTCGTGGCCATACGCATCGTTGATGTGTTTAAAGTTATCGATATCGAGAAAAACCAATGCAGTGATGCACGTGCTCGGTGTGGCATCTATCTCCCGCAGTTTATCTTTTGCCCAGTTTTCAAAACTCCAACGGTTGGCTAAACCCGTCAGTTGATCGAGGTAGGCAAGATCCTCAATCCCTTCTTGGTATAGGCTCTGAATATAGTGAACCACTTTGCTGTAGTAGTAGGTTGATGTGTGACAGACAATACAGGTTGCGATGAGGGCGATAAAAAACTGGGTTGTATCGAGTAGCCCTGTCAGCACCACTGTTTTGGCAAAAAACAGTGAATAGGCGACGATAAAACAGAAAGAACCACTCAGCAGCAAGCCAATATTGAAGCTGTTGATCAGAATGACGGTAGCTAACAGTGGGAAAAGGACCAACATTTTGTCAGCAGTAGCATCGCCATATAAAAACAGCAACAGCGCATCCAATAACATCAAACAGCTGAGGACTAAATCCGCGTAGAGTGGATTTTCTACCGACTTGATGTACAAGAAATTGCCCAAACAAATCATGGCCGCTAAGCCATTTAATGCGCCTAAAGCCAAGTCCGATTGCGCAAATTGTTCGATTGCACAGTAGAAAAACATCACGGAAGCGGCAACAGAACACAGACCAACAATTTTCTTCTTTCTTGTTGATCGAATGTCTGCCATTTCTTCAAGATGTTGCCCTACTAATTTAGTCATTTTTGTCCTTTACGTTGTTCTTTCGTCGCTTTCCCGCCACTTAATTCTAGGTGAGAAATAGAAGTTTGAAGGAATATCACGTTACTTTTAATGTGATAAGAGCCATGTTTTATATGAATTTTATTGCTCATTGTGTAATTACTGAAAGGGGAAAGAGTGACAAAGAACAGGTTCACAAAGCCTTACTAGCCATGTGTTTCAAGCCATTGGCGAGCGAGCGAGGCTGCT
The DNA here is from genome assembly GCF_002224265.1 of Vibrio vulnificus NBRC 15645 = ATCC 27562. NCBI lineage: Bacteria > Pseudomonadati > Pseudomonadota > Gammaproteobacteria > Vibrionales > Vibrionaceae > Vibrio > Vibrio vulnificus. The sequence continues at coordinate 418,621 of NZ_CP012882.1, read as the reverse complement.
AAGAGACTGCAACTAGATATAACTGGTAGTTATGGTTTCTTGCTTTTAATGCGTAAAAAATCTAAGAGAAAAGGTAGGGTTTTGAGCTAATGAAAAAAGAGTGAGCTTTAAAGTAAATTGGAGTTTTATTCTTTAAATAACAGTGTATTAATTTGTTTTTGAGCCACTACTCTCGGCGCGTTTTGCTAAGAGTAGTGGCTGGTTGGGTGGAAAGTTGAGCTAGTTTTATGCGCAACTGGTTTTGGCTGAGCTCTCAGAGAAGTGAGTCACCACTCTGTTTTTCCCTAAGTTTTTCGCACGTTGCAGAGCACGTTCTGCGTTTTCGATGGTCTCGTGGTAGCTCGGTGCAAGTTTCGTCAAGCCGACACTAATCGAGTATCCCACGGGCAATCCCGCTTCAAGCAATCGCGTGTTACTGATGGCGTGCTTGAGCTCGTTAAGCTGCGTTTGCGCTTCATGGGCGTCGCTGGATTGAAATAATACGGCAAACTCTTCACTGCCATAACGAGCTAAACACAGCCCATTGGGTTTAGGAAAGGCATCGCGAATCATCTGAGCGGTTTTTCGGATCACCATATCCCCAACAGGATGGCCAAAAGAGTCATTAATGCGTTGGAAGTTGTCGATGTTGATCATCGCTAAATAGAGGGCTTCTTTACCGAGCTCTCGCTGGACGGTATTGGCCAAGCTGGCTTTGTTTTCCAGTTGCGTCATCGGGTCTTGATGGCGTAACTGCTCATGCAACAGCAGATTGGCTAACGTTGTTTGAGCATAGTTTTGCACTATGCTGATCACCGCTTTTTGTGTTGGAAAGCGTTTTCGCAGGTAGATCACACCATTTAAACGCTCTCCGTCATACAGCGCCATACGATAGTGATTGCCGTTGATTTGCAGTTTGACTGCCAGTGGATCGGCATCGTGCTGGTGGTGAAAGCTCAGAGCATTTGCCGATAATTGCGCAACCAAGTCATCGTTTTGTAGCAAAGGTTTTTTATTGCCGTGATAGTCCAAGGTGGAAAACATCTGGTTGATGGGATCATAGAGGCAAAACTGAACCCCGGAGTTGAAGTAAAAACGGTTGAGTAAGATTTTGAGCTGTTGTTTGAAGTCGAGCAACGAGCGGCATTGACCCAATTGCGCTAGCTGATCGCTGAGTCGATAGCTTAAATAATTAATGATGATCGCCAGGCCAAGTAGTGAGGCGATCACCACCGCCGTGAGGCTAAATTGGTCGCTGCTTGAGAGTATGTCTGCTCGGTCGGTGCCGGAGATAAAGACCCAATCTAGATCGTTGTCCGTATTGAAGACGGCCAACTTAAAGTTGTCGCGGTAGTAATACTCGTATTTCCCAAATGGGTGTCCGGTTGCGATTTGTTGAGCAATGCCGCTGTTAAAGCTGATGGATAAGGTGCCGATTCGATGAGGATCGGGATGGAATACCAGTTTGCCTGTCGATTTCTCCACCACGAACACATAGCCTTTGTCGAGGATCTTAAGCCCCTTGAGGTATTGAGTGGTAAAAAGGAGATCAAACTCAATCCACAGCTGCCCATCAATATTCGGATTGATATGGCGGACGGCAAATACCCAGCGATTCTTGTTATTTTGATAGAGAGAGGAAATTTCGAACTTATCGCGCACTGTCTTGAGTGGGTGCCAGTAGAGTTTGTAAGGATTGATGGCTTGTTGTTTTCCCGACATGTCTAGCAAAGTGGGGCTATTTTTGCGCCAAAACAGGATGTTTGAGTAGTTATTGGAGTGAGAAAGAATGTGCTGTGCAATCGTCTGACTGTCTGCGTTACTCGGGTCAAGGTGAGCGGCCAGTAGCGATTTTTCTAACAGATAAAATTTACTGTAAACCGCTTCGATCTGCGCATGGATAAGACTGCTGGCGGTAATAATATGTGACTGAGATTGTTGGTAGACAGCTTCCTCGGACTGTTTGAACTGATGATAAGCCAGATAAATCATCGTGCAGGTTAATGCGATGAGATAAGGACGTAAAAGCCGGATAAGCGTTTTAGGTAATTCCATTTTGCCAATGACGTTATTTATAGTGTTATGTGGCTCGCAATATTAGAGAGTTCTTATGTGCACTTCAATGCGTATTACCTGAAGAAAGCCTAAGTGATGAAAAGACCAGCGTATTGCTGGCCTTTTGATGAAGTTTGGGTGAAAAAGTAAACCGCTAAACAGCCGCTGTTGAAGGCGCGCTTTCTGGCGGCTGGTAATGCAGGATAGCCATAGAAACAGGCGAAAGTAACACTTCTCCTTGTGCTACCTCGGGAGAGACATTACGTACATTGGTGTCGCAGATGTAGGTCCACTGCTGCTGATTGTCATCAGGCAGCGTAAAGCGTGCTGGCGCACTGGTTTGGTTAATTAAATAGACCATTTCATCGCCTTTTTCACCAATGCCAATGTGCAGAGAAACCGCGCTCAAACGGTTCCAATCATCGTGCTCCATATGAACGCCGTCAACCCGACGCCAGTAGATGCGGTTGAGATTGCGGCTTGGGCCACTGAAGGCGCGAATAAACGGCACCATATAGCGTTGGCGATTTTCCACCATTTGCGCCAGCCAGTGACGAAAATCATGCTTACGCTCAGAGTACTCCCAGTTCAACCAACTGGTTTCGTTGTCTTGGCAGTAGGCGTTGTTATTGCCTTTTTGGCTATGAGACAGCACATCGGCGGTGAGAATGTGTGGGATACCAAACGCAAACAGCAAACTGGCCATAAAGTTGCGCTTTTGTTTCTCACGAGTGGCGATGATCATCAGATTTTCCGTTGGCCCTTCGGCCCCGTAGTTTTCTGAGCGGTTGTCACCATGTCCGTCGCGATTCTGTTCGCCGTTATCTTCGTTGTGTTTGTGCTTGTACGACACCAAATCTTGCATGGTAAAGCCATCATGATAGGTGATGTAGTTGACCGTTAGCTTGTATGGCCAGTTGGCCGCACTGTAGATATCGCGTGACCCCATCAAACGGGTAGCAAACTCTTTGAGATAGCCTTGATCGCCACGCCAGAAGCTGCGGGTGATGTCGCGCAACTTGTCGTTACACTCGTTCCACCCAAATGGGAAATTGCCCACTTGATAGCCGTTGGGCCCGATGTCCCACGGTTCGGCAATCAGCTTGGTTTCTTTTAGGACAGGATCTTGCGCGACGGCTTTGAAAAAGGCCGCATCTCGGCTGTAGTCATCCCCTTGGCGGCCCAAGGTTGCCGCTAAATCAAAGCGGAAACCATCAACTTTGAATTCGCTGACCCAATAGCGCAACGTATCCATCACTAAATTTAGCGCTGGCTGATAGGTGAGATCGACGGTATTACCACAGCCAGTGAAATTGGCGAAATGGCTGCCATGCTTGAAGTAGCAGCGCGAATCGAGCCCTTTGAGATTAAAGATTGTCGGGCCTGCTCCCCCTTCCGCTGTGTGGTTGTAGACCACATCTAAAATCACCTGGATGCCGTTGCGGTGCAGTTCTCGAATCGCTGTTTTCAATTCCAAAATGGCGTCTGTGTCGGCATAGCGAGGGTCTGGCACCATGAAAAGATATGGGTTGTAACCCCAATAGTTGACTTTACCCATGTCGAGCAAGTGCGGTTCGTGCATACACGCTGCGACGGGCAGCAGTTGCAGCGTGTTGATGTTTTGTTGTTTGTAAAACGCCAACATGGCATCACTGACTAAGCCAAGGTAACGACCTTGTGCCGCAGGTGCCACTTCCGGATTCAGTTTGCTTAAGCCTTTCACATGTGTTTCAAACAGCACAATCTCTTCACGAGGAATGCGTGGAGATTCGATACCCTGCCAATCAAAATCATCTTGATATACCACACATTTTGGCATGGAGAAGCTTTTCTCTGCACTGTAAGGTGTTTGGTAGTGGAGAGGGCCATCCAAGGCTTTAGCATAAGGATCGGAGAGAAGCAGTGGGCCGTTGTCAGTGTCGATAATGAAGCCATACTTTTGTCCATGCTGGACATTCTCTACAAAGGTATAACGGATGCCGGCGTATTCTTCACTGAGTTCAAAAGTTTTAAATTCGTTGTTGTCATCAAACAGAGCGAGGCGAATAGACGCGCAATCCGGAGAATGGACGGCAAAATTGCAGCCTTTATCGTGTAACGTTACACCCAATGGATAGGGGCGAGCGAGCGATGTTGTCATAGTTATTTTTCTTAGTTCAGTTTCCATCTTTCGGAACCACTAGTAAAAAACTTTGTCCTACTGAGGTCAAGCGCCCCCCAGCGATTAATATAAATGTAATAAACTTTCTTTCTAACGTTCATATTTGGCAAAAATATGAATCAGCCCTCATTTTGTAGCCAGCAAATCACTAACAAAGTTACCAACTCCACCCTAAATCAGTGATCTTGCTCTATAAAACATCATGCCATAAAAATTCTCATCCCTTCTCATCCCCCCTGTTTTTTTTCGGGGTGGAGGACGTCATTCTTCTCCGCCTTTCATAGGATAGTCACTGTTGAAACAACTGGGGACCTAGTCCCGTCTTACCTCTCTTCTTGAAAACACAAACTCTACTGCCTGGTGAGTGACTTCATGGAGAGATATATAAGAATAGTCCTTAATGGAGTTAAGAATGAAAAAAGTAAGTTTGATCGCTGCCGCAGTGGCTTCTACTTTAGCAGCGGGTACTGCGTTTGCTGCGGGTACTGATGTGGTAACTGATGGTTGGGAAGTTCACGGTTACATGTCTTCTAACGTACGTGTTGTAGACGGCACGACAACAGACACAGAATTTGGTCGCCCAGATTACAAAACAGCAGGTACTCACGGTAAGAGCACCAACCAAGTTGAATTCGTTGTTAAAAAACACTCTGAGTACGAAAACGGTGTGTGGGCGGACTACGTAGTACGTACCGAATTCGGTAACGGTAACTCTTATGCATACTCTTCAGATGGTGATGAAGCTGTTCGTGATGAAGATGGCTTCGCAGTAAAAGAAGCGTTTGTTGAGCTAGGTGGCATTCTAGGTGAAGACACGTCAATTTGGGGTGGTCAACGTTACCTAAACCGCGCAGCGGGTATCCTATCTGGCGAGTTCTGGAAGCAATCTTCTGGTATCGGTGCAGGTCTACAGACTAAATTGGGTGGTAACACTGCGGGTATCGCTTACGTCATGGCTGACCCAATCAATACTTTTGGTGACAAGCATAAAACAGATCCTCGTACTACTTTGTCGTCACTTGATCTGTACTACTATGGTGTAGATGCAGGTATCGGTAGCCTAGACTTCGATCTGAAAATTGGCCACCAATCTAAACCAGGTAAGGACGACGATGGCTTCGGTGCGTCTGTGACGTTGAACACCAGCTACTACGGCCTAGACGGTTGGACTCAAACGGCGATCGCTTACGGCAAAGGTGTAATGCAAAACCGTGGTGTGAACTTTGGTAGCTGGTCAGGCGGTGATGACAACGCTGAATCTCTATTCCTGACCTCTTACGGTGTTTGGAACATCTCTGATAAAGTTCAGTTGGGTACAGAAGCAACCTACATGACAGCTCTTGACCAACTGTTTGGTGCGAAAGGTTTGACTCGCTACATCGTAGCTGCGCGTCCTTCATACAAACTGAACGAAAACGTGCGTCTAGAAGCAACCGCATCTTACGGTCACGAAGAAGGTGACAAAGGTTACTGGGGCCGTACAGGTGATGACGTAGAAAGCAACATTCTAAACCTAGAAGTAGCAACTGCGTTTACTGCAAACTCTGACTACTTCGGTCGCCCACAAATCAAACCTTACATCAGCTACATCAAAGCCGACGATGAAGCTAGTGCTAAAATCATTGGTATCGAAAACGGTAAAGACCAATTTGTCTTCGGTGTTCACACTGAAATTTGGTTCTAAACCGATTAGTATTAAAGGCAGCCAGAAGGCTGCCTTTTTGACTTTGTATCCTACAACCACATAGTGAGAAATATAATGAAAAACAAACACTCTTTGTTAGCTGTCGTTCTGGGTGCCTTGCTTGCCGGTTGTGCCTCGGATGCGCAAGTGCAAACCGAGTTGGCTCCCCCAACGAATGCAGAAGTTTGCTGTACCGAATTCTCTCAATTTCCTTACGCGCAATTAAACGATAAGGAAGACATCAAGTTTGACGTTGATCTGGCGTCGCCCGTGGGTACGTTTAGCCAAGGCAATAGCCATTTTGCTGCGTTCCGTTTTAGCGATCGTAGTGGTGATGTGACCGTTACGGTCTCGAGTTTAATGATCGATGACAGCGTTTTTGCGCCAGAAGTGCTGCTGCTCGACAACCAGTTTAAAGTCGTAGAAACCTTCAAGCTGGCGGATTTTCAAATTTTGCCTTCGGATGCGTTCACCAGAACGCGTTACATTGAACGTTTCACAACCAATGCAGAACAAACCCCTTACTTTGTGATTTACACCCCAGCCGATCAGTTGGGCAAACAGGTCACGGTTGACCATCCTGCGAAGGTACGCGCCAAAGAGTTTGGTGAAGTGATGCCGATGGTGACCGATCCGGTTTATACCCATCGCTTGGGCGGCCGTGTTGAAGTGCAAGTGGAGACGCTGAAATTGCGCCCATTCCGTGCGATTGACCCTGTGAAACCCGCTGACGTGGCACCCGCCCCAGTGGTCGAAAAAGCCATCAAAGCGCAGCCAGAATCGCAAAAATTCTATTTATCGGCGATTGAACAAGCGGTCGCGAAGGGAGACATCCCGAAAGCTTTGAGCCTACTGGATGAAGCCAAAGCGCTGAACATTCCGGGTGCACAAGAAGCGTTTGTGAAAGCGGTGAACAGTAAAAAATAACGATTTTTGATTCGATAAAAACATCATCAAAAACAAAGGCGTTCCATCTGGAGCGCCTTTTTGCTTTGCAACCTATGATCTGGAGCTATGATCTGGATCGATGGTCTGGAATGGGTTAATCCTCAGCAAGGGCAAGATTGTCAGCCATGCGTTTTTGGCGTAAGTAATCTTGCTGCTGCAAGGCATGGTGCTTTCTTTGCCAATCAGGCTGAGCAAAGGAGAGATTTTCCAACAGAGCGTAGTGGGGTTTGTCTACCACGGTGAGCATTACCTCCGGTGCCAGCGGTTTGAGTTGGCCGTCACGAACAATAAACGAGTGCGCTTCATTCAGTGGGAAGGTTAAGTGCAACTGCGTGTCTTCCAGTTCAAGCACCAAGGTGAGCTGAACCTCGGGCTCCACGCGTTCTGGTTTTACACTGTAAATAAGCGTGTTGTTTTGCCCTGTGTTGCCCGGGCGCGTAACCGTGAACAGCAAAGCGTTGTGTTGGCCAAAAGGCAAGCGCGCCTTCACCTTGTGCCAGCGTGAGGGTAACTGTGGATGCAGGAGCATTCGCTTTTCAGCCAATCTTGGCATAAAGCCCAAATAATCTTGCTGAGCATTACGTGCAAACTCAGAAACGGACCACGCTTGTGCGTAGGTGCCTGTCATCACTAACGCGTTTTCGTCTTGCTGGAAGGCGTCGAGGTTTTCACTCATGGCGCCACGATGACCTTGGGTCAAAATTTGCTTAGCGAGATTCTTGCTGAGCTGGTAAGCGAAATCTTGTTGGCCAAATTGACACAATGCGCTCACGGTAAAGCCAGCATTCCAGCCCCAAATGGTGCCGTTGTGGTAGGCGGCGTCCTTATGGTATTCGCTGCGGTTATCGTGATACGGGTGAAAATCTTGATGGCTTTGAGTCAGAGAGCAGATCCCCCATGGAAACAACAATTGTTCAACGCAGTTTTTCACTAAATGCTGGCCAATCTCGGCAGCAAGCAAGTTACGTTTCATCGGGATGGTTAATGCCATCAACTGATTGGGGCGCTGGCTGAGATCAGCCTCGTCACCATGACGCAGACAATCGGCTAAACAGCGACTCTCTGGCTGCCAAAACTTGGCGACAAAGCTCTCTTGCGCTTTGGTGGCGAGCTGGTGGCAGTGTTGAGCAAACGCCTCATCACCTTGCCAAAGCGCCAGTTGCTCGGCGATTTGTAGGCTCTCAAACCACAACGCTTGAATGTCATTGGCTTTCGGGCCGCGAGGTGACCACGGGATCTGCCCGTTAATTTTGGCGTCCATCCAAGTATCCGGATCGCGATGCGACATCAATCCATCTTCATCCAGATAGTGTTTTTCAACGCCTTGGATAAAGCGCTGCACCACGGGGTAGATCTGCTGTGCAAAGGCCATATCACCACTGTAGTGAAGGTACTCCATGATTTCACGAATCATCCAAGGCGTGCCATCGGTGGTGTTGTAGATGATGTTGGTTTTGCTGGTGACTCGGTTAGGGATACGACCATGATTGACATTATCGAGGTCGGATTTTTGCATGGAGGCAAAGTTACTGATGATCGCTTTGGCTTCATCAAACAGGCCGTTAATCAATGACGTGCCGGACAGAGCGATGAAGGTATCGCGCCCCCAACAATCTTTAAACCATGGCAAGCCCGCCCAAATGCCTAAACCAAATTCGTGGCTGACGAACGTTCGACTGGCCAATCTCGCCCACATCACAGCGCGGTTATATTCTTGGTCATCGCAGTAGAAATCGTTGTCCGTGAGGAAGTGGTAGAGCTGATGTTGATGTTGTAAGTCAGCATGCTGGTAAGCCGCATTTTGCGCCTGCTGTATCGCGGCGTCTTTATCGTGTTCAAAGCAGAGGTAAAGGGTCAATAACGTGCTCGGTTGACTGGTGGTGATGCGCAGCTTGCAGTTCCCACCATCAAGATGAACGGCATAATCCAATGCAGGGCATTGCTCAAACGTCACCTCTTGCGCTTCTACGGCTTGGTTGGCACTCAGAGCAAGGAATCTTGGCGCGCCTTCGGGCACTCGTTCGGGGTTGATCTCAATCAACACACATTGGCCATAGGTTTTTATTTGGCAATCGTTGAGGGCAATGTTGAGCTCAGGCACGATGGCTAAAGTGGTGGGCTCAACGCTTTGCACGCTTAGTGCCACTTGCCGTTGCCCTGAATGAACGCTCAAACGATCGCGACTGTGGCAGGTGTAGTGATGTTCAATGCCATAAGGCAGTAAGCGAGCACGGCAGGCTTCTGGTTTGTTGAGGAGCTGGCCGTCGACAAAGGCCGCAAAACCGCCGAGATACCAACCTTGATGATGTCGATAGCGACCCGCGCCAACAAAGCAGTGCGTTTGACCTTCATAGTAGCCGTCGACATTATCACCAAATACAAACGGGAAACGGCGGTTTTCTTCAATGGCCAATGTGTCAAACAGAGTGTCGATAGCAAGAGCATGTTCACGATGGGGCGCGTTTGGTGTGGGGCCACAGGTAGGGATCAACTGGCTATGCAGCTGCGCTCGTTCAACCTCGACTTCCGCATTGTTCGCCCCTTTGGTGATCGTCAAGCTGGGCTGCGGTTGTGAGCAGTCGAGGGTTAAGGTGAATCGTTCGGTTTTTTGCGGAATGTAAACAAGATCATTGCCGATGCCTTGAGTGGCGATCAACGGCTGCGTGATCGCTTCATTCAGTTCAATCGCTTGGGTTGGGTGGGCGGAAAAGGTCCATTGCGCCGTGCCATCTTTATCGGCAATTTTAAACTGATGGCGATCAGCAGAAAGGACAACGCAAGCTTGAAGTTGCTGCGGTGAAGCGGGCACAAACGGGGTATCTAATCCCCAACCATTGAAAGTCCCTTTAAGATACAGGGTGGGAAGCGTGTGCATGGTTTAGGTTCCTAAAACGAAAAAAGGCACAGCGAACTGTGCCAAGGATACGATGAAATCTTTATTTGGTGATTTGCTTCGCGGCCATGTCGAGGGCGTCTTTCACGCTCTGCTTACCTTGCATTGCGTTGTCAATGGCTGCGCCTTCGGCAAACCAGTAAGCCGTCATCTGTGGAATGTTTGGCATAATTTCGCCATTCTCAGCATTAATCATAGTGGATTTAATGCGCTCATCACTTTCTAAGATGGTTTGGAACGATTTCAATGTCACAGCGCCAAGTGGTTTGTCGTTGTTCATGATTTTTAGCGCCTCATCTTGGAATAGATAGTTTTCCAAAAACTCGACCGCCAAATCGGTATTTGGGCTAGCGGCGTTAATGCCGGCACTGAGAATGCCGACAAACGGATTGCCTTTGCCACCGTTAAGAGTAGGCAGAACGGCAACACCGTAATTGACGTTGAGTTTATCTAAGTTCCCCCAAGACCAAGGGCCGTTAATGGTCATCGCCGCTTCGCCTTTGGTGAAAGCCGCTTCCGCAACGGAGTAATCCATATCAGGGTTGAGGACACCTTGGTTGACCATATCCACCAGATATTGAAGGCCATGGATGCCTGCTTGGTTGTTTACCCCTGTGCTCTTGGCATTGTATCCGCCGTCGATTTTTTCAAAGGCAAATGCGCCACCAGAGGAGATGACTGGCCAAGTGAAATAGGCATTTTTGATGTCCCACATGATCGCTTGCTTACCTTGTTTTTGCATCTGCTTTTGGATCTGTGGCAGCTCTTCCCACGTTTTAGGTGGCTCTGGCAGTAAGTCTTTGTTGTAGATAAGAGAAGGGGCTTCAATGGCCAATGGGTAGCCGACAATTTTGCCGTTAACCGTAACGGCATCCCAGCTGAAATCGACCAGTTTTTCTTTGAACTCTTTGCTCGGTTTCACTTCGTAAAGCAAACCCGCTTCGGCATAACCACCAAAACGATCGTGGGCCCAGAAAATGATGTCTGGACCACCGCCCGTAGCGGCATGTTGTTGGAATTTGGCTTCCAGTGACTCAGGATGCTGGACGATCACTTTCACGCCCGTATCTTGTTCAAATTGACGACCTATTTCGGTTAAGCCTTGGTAGCTCTTGTCGCCGTTGATCCAGATGGTGATTTCCCCTTCTTGCATCGCCATAACTGGCGCCGTCATTAAGGAGGCAAGCGTACAAACAGAAAGTGTTTTGATAATCGGTTTCATTGTTATTGTCTCGCGTAATATGTTCTAAGTGGAATATTACCCCTGACAGAACCCGCAGAGAAATAGTTAACACAAACAGTGATATAGAAAGTTTTTATATCAGTGCGGAGTAAAGCGGTCACAAGGTGCAGAAAGAAAGGAAGAGGCTTGTCCCCAGAGTGCCAAACTGTGAACAAGCCCAAGAACTGTTTTTATGGGTCTTTTCTAATGGCCGTTTTTTCCACTGTTATAGCTCAAGTACCCATGCACTGGCGGCAAAAGGGGGTAGGGTGAGCCAAGCTCGACCTTGACCGTGATTGACGTTCAGTTGCAGGGTTTCACTGGCATGATGACTGGATTGGTCACTGAGTTTATCCACTAAGGTATATTGCCCATCCGCAAGTCCAAGTTGCGCGATCAACGCCTCAGGCAACACCACTTGGCATGTATTGCTGTGGTGTGCTGAAAAGTTGCTGGCAGCCAGCACCAACTGCTGAGAATCGAAACGAGCAAACAGATGGCAGAAGTGACTCAATGCTTGTTGGTTGGTGGAGTACAAATCGCAATACTCACCGCTCATTGCTGAGTGGGTTAAGGTGAAGTTGAGTAAACGTATATAGAACGCCCGCAGCGCGCGTTGTTTCTCATTTAGTTGGCCGCCATCAAACTGGCCTTCATTCATCCATTTTTGATGCTCGGGCACGCCCACATAGTCAAAAATCGACGTGCGGCTAGGCAGGCCAAAGCCGCCCAATTCTGCCCCTGCTTCGCCCACTTCCTGACCAAAATAAATCATGGTGGGTGAGCTACTGAGTAAAGCCGAGACCAACATTGCAGGGCGACCAAACTCCGCATCCCCAGCAAACTGAGGCGAGGCGAGGCGCTGCTCGTCATGGTTATCGAGGAAGTGCAGCATATGGTGTTCGATGTCCATCATTTGCGCTTGGATCTCGCCGATGATTGCGGTCGAAGCGCGGTTTTGTATCACCGCTTTGAGCCCGTCGTACAAATCCACTTTGTCGTACAGATAATCCATTTTGCCCAAGTGAATGTAATCGCGGTATAGATGAGGCTGATACACTTCGGCCATCAAAAACGCATCAGGATTGCGCATTTTGATGTGTGAGTTGAGATAGCTCCAAAACTCGACAGGGACCATCTCGGCCATGTCGTAACGGAAACCATCGACGCCGAATTCGAGCCAATACAGAGCGATGTCGCGAAATTTCTTCCACGAGTCAGGTACGTCTTGCTGCTGCCAAAAGGCAAAGTGCGCTGCTGCGGTTTTCTGTGCAAAATCCGCTGGCAATTCGGCAAAGTCTTTGCTGCCATCGGGTCGTACACCGTAATTGACTTTGACCGTTTCATACCAATCATCAAACTGAGGTTTGGCTAAGCGCGAGCCGTTGCCGGTCCATTTGGCAGGGAACTCTTCGTAAGGCCACTGCAATTGTGGGTGCGCCTCGCCGCCGAGTGGGGTAAAGGGCGTTGGAAAGTCAGGCAGTTGAAAGGCTTGCCCTGGAATATAGTAAAAGTTGTTGTCTCGGTGATATTCGACAGAGGTGTCGTCATCAGCACCAAAGTCACGCACCCCTTCAGGGTTGTTTAATCCGTGATACTTGCGCGCAACGTGGTTGGGTACGATATCGATGATCACTTTCATGCCGTGGCGATGGGTACGCTCAATTAGCGCGGCAAACTCTGACAATCGTTCTGCCGGATTGTCGGCCAGATCGGGATTCACCGAGTAGTAATCTTTGACGGCATAGGGCGAGCCGGCACGCCCTTTCACGACGGCAGGGTGATCGTGCCCAATACCATGGTGTTGATAATCCGCCACCAACGCATGATGTGGCACGCCCGTGTACCAAATATGGCTAATGCCAAGTTGACGAATCTCTTTGAGTGCGAGGTCGGTAAAATCACTGAACTTACCCACGCCATTTTCCTCTTTGCTTCCCCAAGGTCGGCTGTGCTGAACTTTGTTGCCAAATAAACGAGTAAATACTTGGTAAACGGTGAATTTTTGTTTTTTCATTTCACATTTATCCCATGTTTGTAGGGTCATTATTATTGGGGCAAGTTAACGGATATGCGACGGCTTGAACTCATCCTTATCGGGGGCGTAGAGCGGATTCTCTGAGGCTATGTGTATACTTAAGTAACCTTAGCTCAAGAATTTAACAAATATGCCGTTAAACTTAGCAAGAAGCGTGTTTTAATTAGGCTCAGAGTGAGCTGTTCAATAAAGAAATGACATTATGAGTATGATGGCCGTCGCCATTGGCGCTACGGGGCTGTCTTTGCTGCTGGTGTTTGTTTGGATGTTCTCCTTATCGTTAAGGAAGCAACGACTCGAACAAGAGCGAAAAGCAAGGGAAATTGCCAACCGCAAAGCAATCGAAAAAGCGCGAGAGCAAGAAAGACAAGAACGACTTTTCAAGGCCGAAGGCGGTCATATTCCGACGATCCTGTTTTTAGCCAAAGAAGCGGAGCGAACTAATTTAAAGGAAGCGCTCTATTGGTATAACAAAGGGGCACGTTTAGACAATGTGAACTCGATGTATGGCATTGTGCGCATGAGTGACCGCATGCGTGAAGACTTGATCCTCAAAGAACAAGCGAACTTCTGGCGTTTGGCCATTGCAGGGCTGGAAGGCAGTCTGGATGCGAAATTTGAAGCGGGCAAAGCCCTTGTTCATGGTCGTGGCATTGAAAAAAACTTACCCAAAGGCTATCGCTTAATTGAAGAAGCGGCGGTTCAAGGCAACTTGGATGCGATGCTGTTTATGGGGGAGTGGAGCCAATCGGGTGAGAATCCCGAGCGCTCGAACGATAATGCTTACCAGTGGTATCACAAAGCGGCAAGTAAAGGCAGTGTCGATGGGCAAATTCACCTTGGCCTCAGTTATTTAGCGGGAGTCGGAACCAAGACGGATCATGCCAAAGGTACCTATTGGCTTGAACGCGCAGCCGAAAGAGGCAGCGCCGAAGCCATGTTCCATGCGGGCGAAGCTTGGCGTGATTATGGCAAAACCGGCAATGCGTTGGCTTACGTGTGGCTGTTCTTGGCGTCTCATTTTGGTTATGAAAAAGCGCGCGCAATGCGTGATCAAGTGGCGACGAAAATTGGGGTCGACATCGTGGTGGGTTTGCAAGCGGTGGCAAAACCTTTGTTGAAAAAGCTTGAAGCGGGCAAAGTGGGTAAGCACGCCATCATTAAAGCGCTCAATAAAGTGTATAAGCGCCCGAGTTATTTCCCTCCGCTTGAGGCCAATTTGGATCGCAGTGATGAGCCATTGGTGTTTGAAGAGATAGATGAGGGGCTACTGGCTGACACCATTAACCAAGAGCCTCAGCCACCAAGTGCTGGTGCAGATTCCTCTGCTGGCAGCGAGCTCGATTTCACTCAAGACCTGTTTTCCTCCCAACACAAACCCTAAACAAACGCCCGCATGATGCGGGCGTTGTCTTTTCTTACTGGTTGCGTTTTCTACTACTAGAACTTAACGCAGCTTCTCAAAGACCGCGACAGACCAAGCGGGAACCGTGAGTTTGCCATTCACGACTTGAGCCACTTTATCTTGGTTCTTCGCCAGTGAGTCATTGCCCGCATTGGTTTGCACTGCATGGAGCGTGTAGCCCGCTGCATCAAACTTGGCAAAGTCACTGACCATGCTTGGCGACGCGTTCACCACAATCACCATGCCATCGCGTTTAGCATCAATGGTGGCATCGTGCTTATCACCGCTGTTGTCGATGCTCATCACGATAAGCCCTGGTGTTTGCTCTGCGCCTGTGTTGTGGAACGCAACGCGTTTGATGATTTCACTGCCTTTGCCTAGGGTAAACAGACCAGAAGAAGCACGTAGTGCGGCCAGTTCGTTGAAGAACTTATCCATGTTATCGATGTCTGTGGCACTTGGCATGGCGTGATCGCTTGAGCCAGTGATCACGGCATCGATGATCGCCCAGTTGCTGCCGTCTTTGTCTTCGCGTGGCAGGCCAACATTCCAGTTGTTGTCTTGCTTAGTGAAGTCAACGCGGTTGTACCAATCGCCTGAGTCATACGAGTCGCGCTGCATCGATTTAGAACGCAGTAACTCGCTGCCCATATGGATAAATGGTACGCCTTGGCCAAGCATCGCGGTAGACAAACCAACCGCTTGCATACGTGTGCGCTCTGCGGCCGTGGTCGCATAGGCAATCTTGTACTGGTTGTTGTCCCACAGGGTTTGGTTGTCATGTTTGGAGACGTAGTTCTGGATTTCCCACGCATCTTGCGCGTAACCCGCGGGTTGACCGTTGTAATCCAACTCAGCACCAGTGATCGCTTTGCCTTTGCTATCGGTGAATGGGAAGGCTTTTAAGTTGCCTGCCATGCCCAAACGAGTCAGATCGGCAAGGTGCAGCGCGGTTGTCTTCAGCGCCGCGTTTTGCTCGTTCTTCTCATTCACTTGAACGTAAATACCGTTACCAAAGCCTTGATTTGAACGAAGCGAATCTTGGCTGTCGAATGGGCCACCGCCGCGGACTGCGTCACGAAGACGATCCGAGAATGAACCAATGCCCGTACCTGCAAGGTTTAACTGAGTGGCTTGTTTGAACATGCGATCGTTACCCACTTCACCGAAGTTCCAACCTTCACCGTAGAAGTAGACATTTGGATCGACGGCTTTGGCAGCAGCCAAGGTTTGCTTCATTTGCGCCAGTGGGTGGTGGCCCATCAGATCCCAGCGGAACGCATCGATCTTGTACTCTTTCACCCAAGTGCTAATGGAATCGTCAATCAGCTTGGCAAACATTTGGTTTTCCGGCGCCGTGTTAGAGCAACAGGTCGATTGCTCCACCGCACCTGAGAACTCGTTGAGGCGTTGGTAGTACCAAGGCACAATGCGATCCAAGACCGATTTGGACGATACCCCTGATTCGTTGGTGTGGTTGTAGACCACATCCATCACCACGTTCATGCCGATCTCTTTTTTCACCGACATCACCATTTCACGGAACTCTTTGATTCTCACCATACCTTCAGCATCCGATGAATAAGAACCTTCTGGCACCGTGTAGTGGAATGGATCGTAACCCCAGTTAAATGAGTCTAGGTTGCGCACATGGCTGTTCAAACGTTGTACTACCGCGCTCTCTTTGCTGTCTTTTTTTGCCAGTGTTTCAAACACGGTGCTCAGCGTTTCATTGCTGTCGCAGTAGTTGCCGAAATCGGCATCGTTTTTCACGCTTGCATCCAGTTCACACAACTTAGCAAATGGCTGATTGATGTTCGCCACTTTGGTTGGGTCTTCATTGATGGTCGCAATATCAAAGGTCGGCAGTAGATGTAAGTGTGTAACGCCCGATTGAGCCAGTTTTTTGAGATGCTCGACAGGCGCAGCACCTGCTTGAGTAAAGGCTTTGTACTTGCCACGATTGGCTTCGGCCGTTGAGTCATCCAGTGCTGAGAAGTCACGAATGTGCGCTTCATACAAGACAAACTCGGCTGGGTTTGCTTGGTTGTGTGGTGCAGAAAGTGCGTCCCATCCCGACGGTTTCAGCTCCGCGTTGGCCAGATCCACCACTTGACTGTATTCCGAGTTCATCGAGAGGCTCAAGGAATAGGGGTCGGTCACTTGGTAGGTTTCGACCTTGTCTGTAGCCGGGTGGTAAACCGTCACTTCGTAGCGGTAGAAATCACCGTGTTTGAGTGCGGTGTTTTCTGCTACCCAGGCTCCGCTGGTGGCATCAAATGTCATTGTGATGGCGGTTTGCGCTTGCTTTTCAGCATTGTACGGGATCAGCTTGACGCTCTGCGCCGTTGGTGCCCAAAGGCGGAATGTGGTGGTGCTGTCTGGGTTAATCACCGCACCATAACTGAGCTTGGTCGCGGCCGCGGCGTAGAGTGCATCTAATGCGCTGGCAGGTTGGACTTCGGTTGCTTTAATGACGCCTGTCGCATCGCTGGCCACCAAGATCAATTGACCTTTCAGCAGATCTTTCAGCGTGTTACCTTCGCCACTGAAGTCCATTTCAAAACCGATAAAATCGTTGCTCAGATGTGGCTTGGTTTTGTTCCAATCGGCGCTCGCTGCTTTGCTTGAAGTGATTTGTTTGGTTGCACCCGTGACTTTTTTGCTGGCGCTATCGAAAGCCAGTTCACCGCTTTCTGAGTAGTAGAGTGTGACGCTGGTGGCGTCTTTGGCGTTGACTAGAATCACGCTGTCATCGGCAAAAATCGCGCTTGCGCCCGCTAGCTCCACTTGTGCCACAGGCTTTTGTGCCAATGCGGTGTAGTACACCTTGTTGGTGCCTTTAAACACAAACGCGACATTGCCAATCGCGGTGGTTTTATCAAACTCAAACTTAAGGTCTGAAGTTTGGTAGTCGCCGTTGGATTTGTTGTTTGGAATGATGTTGATGCAACCCTCTGCGCCTTTCACTGGCAGATCCCAATAGGGTCCGTACACATCACTAAAGCCGGTGGGTTCCATACCTGGCCATGAAGTGTCGTTGCCATCAAAAGCGCCACAGGTGTCGTTGTTCCAAACATGTAAGGTGAAGTGCCCTTCATCACCATCTGGCGTGTTCATGTAAACGCGTGCCGTGTTGGCCGGGATGTCAGAAGTTGAGATCAGCTCTGGGTAAACGGCGGCCACACCTTGTTGGGTGTAGACGGCGTTATTTTTGCCTGTTTGGGTCAGATCGAGTTTGGCATCGAACTCGCCAAGGGGCTTATCGTTGCCAACGCGAGGAATAAAGTTGATGCACTGGGTCGCTTCGCTGCGCACTTGCAGATCCCAGTAGGCACCAAACTTATCGTCTACGCCAGTGGGTTTAATACCTGTGCCCCAATCATCATGGCCTTCGTCGGTTTCGGCGTAGCCACCACAGGTGTCGTTATTCCAAACGTATAACGTCGCTTTGTCGTAAGCGCTGCTGTCAGCTGCTGCTCGAGTTGCAGTTTCGCTCGCTTTGAAATAGACACGAGCCACTTTGCCAGTGTCTGGTTGTGGATTCGCCGTCTCTCCATCGTTAGAAGAGTTACAGCCAATGAGCAGTGAGGTTGCCATTATAGGCATGATGGCTTTCGCCAGCAGAGATAAGTTGAAAGGTTGTTTGTTCACGTTCTATATCCATATGCGTAATTATAAAAAAGCCCAGATATGCTATGAATTTCGTTTGCCAGCAAAATGTGAGAAAAATCAGCAAAGATTTTTGTTATTGATAAATAACGCAATGCAGGTATGGGGATCACGAATGGTAGAAGGAGAAGGCGTGAAATGATGCACAAATTTAGGGCGTAGAAAGGGGGAGGATGAGGCGATTTTGTGAGCGATGCACGGAGGAAGATGTGCCGGAAGCTAAGTCACCCTCTCCGCTCAATGCGGAGCAGTTCACGATTTTTATCCGAGTTGTTTTTTATTGAAAATTAAGATCAACGTAATCACCAAAAAGCGCTTACAGTCTGTTATTGAGGAAATGCGCCGCATGGGGGCAGATTGGATGCGGCTGAATGGTTCATGATGGTTGCATGGGAGCGATACAGATGGCTATGGTTGCTGAATGCTGGCAGACAATAGCACGCCATTTTTTGACGAGTTTGCTGGTTATTTATTCGCATCGTCAACAGCATTGGTTACGAGTGATTGATGATGGTGAAAACTATGTAAAAAGGGGGGGATTCCCTCTTTATAAAATGCAATGTTTAATGCTCAATAAGTGGAAGTATTTAACCATTCTATGGTTTTTCTTTATTTGTATAAGTGAAAATATTTAATCATGTTTAATGTAAATAATGATTTTACTAAATTGTGCTTGTTGATTTTAAAATCAATTAGTAGCATGATAATAAAAAACAAATAGAACATACTGTTCGAATAAATACAATTGGAAGTGACTTTTATTGCATGTTTCAACAATGAACAGAGTACAACGTACTCGGTTTATTATTATTAGAGATTTGTGTATGTTGAGAATTATAAGTGCAGATAAGTTCATCTCTTCTCGGTTTATCTTGGAATACAGCAAAGTGGAATTTGCCTCTTTGTTGGGAGTCTCTGTTGCCAAAATAACCAATATAGAGAGTGGAAAATCTTCAATTCCCCCTGTTTACGACTACGCCATCAATTATCTACTCAGTGAACATCCTTTTAAGGAGAGTGCCATGGAAGCGTTATGCTCCCATGAAACACTTAATTTTGCTCGCCGTATAGACACTAATAACAAGGTCCAAAGGTTGTCTTGTAAGCGTTGCGATAGCCGTCGGTTGCACGTTATGGCAGGCATGAGTGGGTTGTACTTTGTTGAATGTATGGACTGCAAGCATACGATGTACTCATCGGGTATCGCTGTGAAACGGTATCTACAGTGGTCGAACAATGGCGTTAAGCTGGATAGTCATCTATTTAACTGATCTTGTTTCTTTTCCCTACAATAAATGAAAAGCCATTAGCAGAAATGTTGATGGCTTTTTTGTTTGCGGTTTATAAAATGTTAAATGGTATGTTTTTATTTCTCGCTAATAAATCAAAAACGAACAATATAGAGTGATGAAAATCGCAAAATTTTATTTTCTTTTGATTCTGTTTCTATTTGTCACTGGTTTGGTCACATAATTTTTTATCTGAATTTAAATTTAATCTCAATCCAATATCATTGGCTTATCAAAAGGAAAGTGATAAAGATCTCGAAATTTTATTTCGAGTAAATAAGGTTTTTAATTATGAACGAATAATCACGAAATTTGTTTTTTAAATTTTAAATCTAAATTCCATTTGTAATATCTGTGCTTGTCGTTTTTAAAGAACAAATAAGAGATATTTCAAATGAAGCGTTTAGTTATTGGTGTTAGTAATTACATGCCAGAAGATTTTAGTTTATTAGCTGAATCTTTAGATGAACAATTTAATCGTCATCTTCATCCTTTAGAGCAAGTAGAATTAACCGATGTTGGTGCTGCCATTATTACGTCGGCAGATATTAAAGCGGGCCTGCACAAAGTCATTTCCGAAACAGGTTATGGTATTCCGGTATTTTTGGTGACGGACGCCACCCCAGTGTCAGCTGAAGATTACGTATGGTTAACCGGCGTTATCGATTTAGAAAGACAATCCATCGAATACTACAGCCGCCAAATCAATGAAGCGGTAACCAAATACGAATGCCGCCTATTGCCGCCTTTCTTCAAACAACTGACGCACTACGTGGAAATGGGCAACTCCGCCTTTGACTGTCCAGGACACCAAGGCGGTCAGTTCTTCAAAAAACACCCGGCGGGCAAGCAGTTCTACGATTTTTTCGGTGAAAACCTATTCCGTAGTGACTTGTGTAACGCGGACGTGGATTTAGGTGACTTGTTGATCCACGAAGGTTCTGCACACCAAGCTCAAGCGCACGCCGCAAAAGTGTTCAACTCAGACAAAACCTACTTCGTCCTCAACGGCACTTCGGCTTCAAACAAAGTGGTGTGTAACGCGTTAGTGACCGAGGGCGACTTGGTGATGTTTGACCGTAACAACCACAAATCAAACCACCACGGCGCATTAATCCAAGCGGGTGGCACGCCTGTTTACCTAGAGACAGCGCGTAACCCTTGGGGCTTTATCGGTGGTATGGATGAGCACTGCTTTGATGAAGAGTACATCCGCGCCCAAATCGCCAAAGTGTCGCCCGAACGTGCGCGTGATACGCGTCCATTCCGTCTTGCCATCATCCAATTGGGTACTTACGACGGTACGATCTACAACGCACGCTACGTGATGGATAAGATTGGTCACCTATGTGACTACATCCTATTCGACTCGGCATGGGTGGGCTACGAGCAGTTCATTCCTATGATGAAAGACTGTTCGCCACTGCTACTGGATCTGAAACCAGAAGATGCGGGTGTGATCGTGACTCAGTCTGTTCACAAGCAACAAGCTGGCTTTTCTCAAACCTCGCAAATCCACAAAAAAGACCACCACATCAAAGGTCAGGCTCGATACTGTAACCACAAACGCTTCAACAACGCGTTTATGATGCATGCGTCAACCTCACCGTTCTACGCGCTGTTCTCGGCATTGGATGTCAACGCGAAGATCCACGATGGTGAAGCGGGTCTGCGCCTATGGCGTGATGCGGTGAAGACGGGTATCGAAGCGCGTAAAGAAATCCTCAAAAGCTGTGAGCTGATCCGTCCGTTCATTCCTGACCAAGTCGATGGTCAGCCATGGGGCAGCTACGATACGGATGTCATCGCCACCAACAAGAAATTCTTTATGTTTGAGCCAAACGCAAGCTGGCACAAATTCGAAGGTTACGGCGAAGGCCAATACTTCGTTGACCCATGTAAATTGCTCTTAACCACCGCCGGTATTGCGGAAGATGGCAGTTACGCAGACTTTGGTATTCCTGCCACGTTATTGGCGAACTTCCTACGTGAAAACGGCATCATCCCAGAGAAGTGTGACTTGAACTCTATCTTGTTCCTTCTCACACCAGCAGAGGACATGGGTAAGATCCGTCATCTTGTGGCGCAAATTAACCGCTTCGAGAAATTCATTCGTGATGATGCGCCGCTAAACATCGTGCTGCCTCGCGTTTACGAAGCGAACAAAGAGCGCTACCGCGGCTACACCATTCGTCAGCTCTGTCAGGAAATGCATGACATGTACAAAGAGCTGAACGTGAAACAGCTACAAAAAGCGATGTTCCGCAGCGAATACTTCCCAACCATGGTGCACAAACCGGATGTGGCAACACGCAAATACTTCCGCGGCGAGTGTGATTACTTGCCGCTGAAAGAAGCGGTAGGTCGTGTCGCTGCAGAAGGTGCGCTTCCTTACCCTCCAGGCATTATCTGTGTGATCACGGGCGAAATCTGGACACAACAAGTGGTCGATTACTTCTTATCTCTAGAAGAAGGCATCAACCGATTCCCAGGCTTCGCACCAGAGATTCAAGGTGTCTACCTAGAAGACGTCAATGGCCGCACCACCGCCCATTGTTACGCCCTTAAAGATTAATCTACCCCGTTCGCATCGTGACTTGGTTGTCGCGGTGCGAACCGTTTATTCGTGGAGAATAATTTATGAGTACTGAAACCAAAAAAATGTCGGTGGTGCAATTGACCATTCTGACGTTCATTAACATGGCTGGCTCGGGCATCATCATGTTGCCAAGTAAGTTAGCGCAAGTAGGCACGATTTCGATTCTATCTTGGCTGATCACCGCGGCGGGCTCATTGGCTCTTGCTTATGTCTTTGCAAAGTGTGGTCGTTTTAGTAAGCGTGATGGTGGGATGAACGGTTATGCCTCGTACGCGTTTGGTAAATCGGGTGCGTTTATGGCGGGTTGGACCTACGGCTTGTCATTGTTGATTGCCAACATTGCGATTGCGATTACCTGTGTCGGTTATGGCTCGGCTTTCTTCGAAGTGACTTTGTCGCCAGTCGAAACCTGTCTGTACACCATCGCTATCCTTTGGATCTGTACCTTCGCTAACTTTGGTGGTGCGAAGATCACGGGTCAAATCGGCTCGTTTACGGTTTGGGGCGTTATCCTTCCTGTGTGTTCTTTGGGAATTGTGGGTTGGTTCTGGTTTAACCCAACCATGTACGTAGAAGCGTGGAACCCACATCATCTGCCATTTGGTGAAGCGGTGAGTGCATCCATTGCGATGACTCTTTGGGCGTTCTTAGGTTTGGAATCGGCTTGCGCCAACTCCGATGCGGTGGACAACCCAGAAAAGAACGTGCCGATTGCAGTATTGGGCGGTACGCTGATTGCGGCGGTGGTTTACATTGTTTCAACCAACATCTGTTCTGGCATTGTGGCGAATGCTGATCTTGCGGCATCGACAGCGCCATTCTCAACCGTATGGACAGTGATGCTAGGCTCAACCGCTGGCAAAATGGTCGCGGGTATGGCGGTACTGGCTTGCGCCGGTTCACTACTGGGTTGGCAGTTCACTATCGCGTCGGTATTCAAATCCTCTTCGGATGCTGGCTTCTTCCCAAAACTGTTCTCAGAAGTTGATAAACGCGGCACGCCCATCAAAGGGATGGTGGCCATCACGGTTATCCAATCGGTGTTGTCTTTAATGACTATCTCACCCACATTGAACGAGCAGTTTGAAGCGCTGGTGAACCTTGCGGTAGTAACCAACGTGATTCCTTACATTCTCTGTATGGGCGCAATCTTCATCATGCAGCAAGTAGCGCACGTGCCTGAGCGCGAAATGAAAACCACCAACATCATCGCTTTGGTTGGTTCTCTCTACAGCTTCTACGCGTTGTATGGTTCGGGCTACGAAGCCATGATGTGGGGTTCAATCGTTACCTTCCTAGGTTGGAGTGCTTATGGCTTGATCGCGGCCAAGCACGAACCTTTAGCCAATTAAACATCATCGAGAAAGAGCCTTCCCCAACTTAATGTGGAAGGCTCGTTTTTTCATTTTATGCGTGACCATTGACGACACGGTGAAAACTGATTTTCAACAATTAGCAGACGCCAATCCCTCAAGCGGCTGTTACACTCGACGCCGATACCTTTGTAGTTGCTTGAGCGAGTTGACGAGTGTTTGCCCTCCCGCTTGAAAAGACAGAGAGAAATCAAGAGTCAGGTATGGATGACCAACTCTCAGCCCATTCGCTTCAGAATTGAGTTCGAGAATCTTGGTTTGTCGAATACACTACTGGTTTCGTAAATTGAGCGCTTGCCGCTGTCTTTGAACTATTGATAACAACAAGAAGAGGTCTGGTACTATGCAAGGTATCCTCTCCATCCAGTCACACGTTGCTTATGGCCATGCCGGTAACAGCAGTGCTGTCTTCCCAATGCAACGCATGGGCTTTGAAGTGTGGCCGATCCACACGGTTCAATTTTCTAACCACACCCAGTACCAAGAAGGTTGGACCGGTCGTGCGTTTTCGGCTGATGACATCAGCGAACTGGTTCGTGGCCTTAACAATATTGGTGCACTTGAGAAGTGCCAAGCGGTACTGACTGGCTATCAAGGCAGTGCTGAGCAATGTCTGGCAGTCGAAGAAACCGTCACCAAAGTCAAACAAGCAAATCCTGAAGCGCTTTATGTGTGTGACCCCGTGATGGGCGCGCCAGACAAAGGCTGTATTGTCGCGCCGGGGATTGCGGAAAACTTATTAAACCGCCTCATGCCAATGGCGGACGTGATTGTGCCTAACCAGTTCGAGTTAAGCCAATTTGCCGAAATGGAAATTCACACGTTGGATGATGCGTTCAACGCTTGCCAGCGTGCACTAGTAAAAGGTCCTAAAGTGGTGTTGGTGAAACACCTTTACTGTTTGTCGGATGATAGCTTCAATATGCTACTTGCGACGCAAGAAGGTACTTACCTAGCGAAGCGCCCTCATTTTGAATTTGCTAAAGCCCCGGTTGGCGCGGGCGATTTGATTTCGGCGATTTTCACTGCGGGTCTATTGAAAGGTTGGACGCCAAAACAAGCCTTCCAGCACTGTCACGATGCGTGCTACGGCGTGCTGAACGCGACTTACCAAGCGGGCGAATGGGAACTGCAAACCATCGCTGCGCAGCAAGAATTTGTTGAGCCTAGCAAGCACTTTCCGCTGGAAGAAGTTACGTTGAAAACGGTTGAATAGAAAAAGGAGCCATGTAGGGCTCCTTTTTTTTTGAGACTAACGGAGAGTCACAGTTAACCTTTTGCTTTCTGCGCTTCTGACTCGCAGACAGCAGCAGTAAATACCACGTCCGTTGAGCTGTTTAGCGCCGTTTCAGCAGAATCTTGAATCACACCGATGATGAAGCCAACCGCGACCACTTGCATCGCGATGTCGTTTGAAATACCAAACAGGCCACACGCAAGTGGGATCAGGAGCAAAGAACCGCCAGCAACACCAGATGCACCACAAGCAGACACTGCGGCAACGACGCTCAGTAGAAGCGCTGTCATCAAGTCTACTTCGATACCCATGGTATGAACGGCAGCCAGCGTCAGTGTGGTGATAGTGATGGCCGCACCCGCCATGTTGATGGTTGCACCCAGTGGGATAGAGACAGAGTAAGTATCTTCGTCTAACTTCAGTTTTTCACACAATGACATGTTCACAGGGATGTTTGCCGCGCTCGAACGGGTGAAGAAGGCCGTTACACCACTTTCACGTAGGCATTGGAACACCAATGGATATGGGTTTTGCTTGGTTTTCGCGTAAACCATAGCTGGGTTAACGATCAACGCAATGATCGCCATAGCGCTCAGCAATACCACCAATAGGTGAGCGTAGCCAGCTAAGGCATCGAAACCTGTAGTAGCGAATGTAGACGCCACTAAGCCAAAGATACCAAATGGCGCAAGACGAATAATGAAGCGCACGATGTGAGAAACACTGTGGCTCAGGTCTTCAAATACCGCTTTGGTGGTGTCTGATGCGTGGTGAAGTGCCAAACCAAGGCCGACACCCCATGCCAAAATACCAATGTAGTTCGCGCTCATTAGTGCATTAACTGGGTTATCAACCAACTTGAACAGCAAGGTTTTGATCACTTCCATAATGCCTTGAGGAGGATTTGCCCCTTCAGCGCCAGTGACCAAGGTTAATGTCGTCGGGAACATGAAGCTCAAAACAACGGCTGTCAGAGCTGCAAAGAAGGTGCCCGCTAGGTACATCACAATGATAGGACGCATATGGGTGTGTTGGTTTTTCTTTTGATTAGCGATAGACGCGGCGACCAAAATGAAAACAAGAATTGGAGCGATCGCTTTCAGTGCGCCGACAAACAAGCTGCCCAGCATGCCGACACTTTCCGCTGAGCTTGGTGAAACTAAGGCCAGCGAGATACCGAGGATGATACCGACTAAAATTTGGATCACCAGATTGCCTCGGGCAAATCGGGCGATAAGACTGTTATGTTGCATACATCATTCCTGCATTTATCAGAATTATAGTTATCCCCTTGCTACTTGAAGCAGAAACATCAAGTTGCGTGAGGATATTTGAATAATCGTTTTATAAAAGTAATAAAAATTCAGCCATTTTTATGCTGAATGGAACCTATAGTAGCTTGGTAATATTTTGTGTCTAGTTTTAGTTTGTTTTTGGGGTTATTGTTTGTTCAATGTTGTGATGCATGGTTAAAAATGTTGATGCGAGGTAAATTTGCCGCGACGATTGGTAAGAGGAAAGCATAACCAAAGTGAATGATTGCCCACTTTGGTTATGAAAAAGTTACTAACCGTTGAGGTTAATAGGTGGTTTTGAGTTTTTGCTTGTCACTTTGAATATGACGACACATTTTGCCAAATTGCTTCATTCGGCTCCTTTGCTCTGCAAACGTTGAAGCGTTGTAGGCCTGTTCTCGTTGCAGCTTAAAGTAGTTTTGTAAACGTCGGGCTTCTAGTGTGCCACAGTCAATCGCTTGTTGAACTGCGCATCCTGGCTCTTGCTGATGCTGGCAATCTTTAAAGCGACAGTGCTGCGCGAGCGTTTCGATCTCAGCAAACGTCTCGCTGACGCCCTCACGACAATCGGCAAGCTGAAGTTCACGCATTCCCGGTGTATCGATGATCAATGCGCCGTCAGGGATCATATGAACAGAGCGAGCCGTGGTGGTATGGCGGCCTTTGCTGTCATCTTCACGAATCCCACCGGTTTGTTGGGTTTCTACACCAAGTAAGGTATTGGTGAGTGTGGATTTACCCACACCGGAAGAACCAATAAAGGCCACTGTTCTGCCTTTGGCACACCAAGGTTGTAATGCCGCGACGCTAGCAGGGTCGAGCGCATTCACTGCCTCTACCCATAGCGCTGCACTGAGTTGCTTAACCTGCGTGATGTTTTGCTCTGCCTGCTGAGATAAATCGGCTTTGGTGAGGACCACCACAGGCTCGATGTGCGCTTCTTTTGCAATGCTCAAATAGCGCTCAATGCGGCTGAGGTTAAAGTCATCATTGAGCGAGCAGACGATAAACAGTGTATCGACATTGGTGGCAATCAACTGCTCCGCGATTTTACTGCCAGCCGCTTTGCGACTGAGTTCGCTTTGGCGTTCAAGTAGACGTTTAAACTGTTGCTGATCATCGAGCAAAACCCAATCGCCAACCGTCATTTTCGGTTGTGCATGGTGAATGGCAAGGTGAAAGCGTCCTTGTTCACTGCAAAGCTGATAACCACTGCGATGATGGGCGATCACTCGGCAGATTTGCGTATTTTCATAATCTTCAAGCGTCAGTTGTTGTTGAAAAAATGGTTTCCAGCCTAGTTGAGTCAAAGTGTAAGGCTGAGAAGACGTCATTGTGTTGTTCATTGCGAATTTTCCCGGTGCGCAAAAGCACCCACTAAGTAATAGCTTCAGGGTTTCATTCGTAAATCAAATAGAATCACCCCGGTTTGACCGGGCAAATTGAGAAGGGAAGGGAGAAGTCGCGTAATGCGATAATAAAATTGAAAACGGACTTTCCGTTAACCCAACCATGCCCTTTGAGTTTGGTTTGTTACAATCATCAGAATTCCTCCAGTTAGTGATAGAAACCGCATGAGTATACGTTGCATAAAGAAAAGGAGCAAACTGAGTTGCTCCTTTTTTGCACTTTGCTTTTTGGTTGCGGCTGGCGAGGGCTTAATGGCCTGAGTGCTGCATGCCTTTCATCACTTTTTTCACTGGCGCTTGGAAGGTCATCTTTTCACCGTTGGCGAAAGTCACTGTGACATCGATCTGCTCACCTTCATTCAATGGCGCTTTGAGATCAAACAGCATGATGTGAAGGCTGCCCGGTTTGAGCACGGTTTTGCCTTTCGCTGGGATTTCAATCGATTCAACTTGACGCATCTTCATCACATCGCCTTCTTTGATGACGTCATGCAGTTCCACTTTGCCTGCTGCTGGCGTTTCTGCGGCAACAATCGTACGCACGTTGTCACTGCGGTTCATCAGTTCCACAAAGACCGCACTGTTCACGGCACCCGGGGCCATCGCTCGGGCATAAGGGTGGTGAGCCATGAGATCCATTTGCGCGCTAACCAACGGGCTGACAAGTAGTGCGGCAAGCGCGAGAGCTTTAAGTTTCATCCTAATTTCCTTGGGTTATCGTTTTTATTGCTTCGACAATCGGAGCGGGAGTTAAGGTGTGTGGCACTTTGGTGATCAAGGTGCCATCGGGCTGCAAAAAGTAGAAGTAAGAGCTGTGATCGAGCGTGTACTTCAACTCTGAGTCTTTCAATTCTGTTTTGCGGAAAATGACTCCGTAGCGTTTGGCCAGTTCCGTGGTGACCTCCAGTGAAGAAGAGAGCCCTTCAATCATTGGGTGGAAATAGTGGGCGTACTGCGCAGAAAGCTTTGCGTCATCACGCTCTGGATCGAGCGAAATAAACAGAGGGCGCAGCTTCGCCTTGGTAGCATCGTCCAACTCGTTTAAAGCGCCAGAGAGCATCGCCAAAGACGTCGGGCACACATCTGGGCAGCGCGTAAAACCAAAATAGACTACGCGGATGCGTGTATCTTCCGTGTCAAAAATGTTCACCGCTTGCCCGTCTTGACCATAGAGCATTGCGGCTGAGTGCGTTGGTGGTGTGGCTTCGTTTTCCACTTTACCTTGCAGATCCAAATAGCTTTTGAGTGCAAATCCAAGCACAAAAGCGACCACCAGAAAGAGAGACCAATTTTTACTCATCGTTGCATCCTTATTGCAGGGTAAACCGTGGTAGTACCGTCGGTAAGCTCGCCTAACCACGTCATGGCGTCGGTAGTGCAAACAGGCAGAATCACTTCACCGGAATAGTGGCCTGGCGAAGTTTGTTTAAGCACAAACTTTGGCTTGCCCATGTCCATCTCTAAGCCACTAAGAGTGAGCACTAATTGCGGTTCTTTGCTAGAGGGCCATTCGACACGAACTTCACTGGCCACCAACGGTTGCGCGGTATCGTTGCTTAGCGTCATGCTCACTGCTTGCTGCGTGCAAGCTTGGGTTGAGAGCATGCAATAGTCCTCTAACTTAGGCGCAGATTGAGTCACAGCGGTTGTGTCGGATGAAAACAGCTGGACGATATCTTTAGCAAAGAATCCGCCCGAGAGAGCGAGGATAAACGCGATAATTTTCAGTATGTTGTTCATTGTTTTTGAAGCAGGAAGAAGCGTGAGGCGATCCTACCACATTCCATTTGAAACACTGCGACAGCCGTTGAAAATTGTGCGTTAGCAATAAAAAAGCGGAGAGGATTCTCCGCTTTGAACTGATTTAGGTTGGGGTTATTTTGCGTTGGCTTCGGCAAACTTCTCTAAGCCCAGCACCAAAGCAATGGCGACCAGCGCCATGATAATCGCCATCACCCATTGCGAAGGTTGCGAGGTCAGCGCTTCGAACTCAAAAGGTGACAGGTTGTGTTGCACTAATGGCACTTGCTCACCTTTAGAATTCAAACGCCAGCTAATGGTCTCTTTCCAAGGCCAAATTTTCGGCAGTGTGCCGATCATCAATCCCGTTAAGAACATCAGAGTGAAATCGCGGAACTTGCGCAGCAGCCATGACAACACGTGAGAGAAAGTCAGCAGCCCTGTCACACAGCCCACTAAGAACAGCGCCAGAATATCGACTTGGAAGCTCTTAACCGCGCCAAGAACCGGCGCGTACATACCGATAAGCAGCAGAATAAAGCTGCCCGAAATACCCGGCAGAATCATCGCGCAAATCGCAATCGCCCCCGCAATCAAGACATTGATGGACGTGGGTTCTAAATGAAGTGGTTTAAGCACGGTAATGCTGTAGGCAAACGCGATGCCGAGAAACAACAGAGCGAAACGAGTGAGGTCTTTTTTCTCAACCTGTTTGAGGATGTGATAAACCGACACCAAGATGAGGCCAAAGAAAAACGACCAAATTGGAATAGGGTGATTGGCCAAAAGCCAAGTGATCAGTTTGGCAAGCGTTGCGATGCTGGTCAGTACGCCACCAAACAAAGCGATTAAGAAAAAGCCGTTAATGTGGTTGAACGCCGCCTTAAAGCCTTCTGCACGCCAGATTTTTATCACGCCAGGGTTAATGCGACGAATGCTTTCGAGCAAGGTGTCATAGATACCGGTAATAAACGCGATGGTGCCACCAGAGACACCTGGCACCACGTCGGCGGCGCCCATCGCTAAACCTTTTAAGAAAGTAAACAAATAATTCATGTCGTAGAAATCGTAAAAAAGCAGTGCAGCGAGTATACCCAGATTCATGTCAAAAAAGTATGAAATTACGTGGACATAACGCTCCTTGCCTTCGAACAATGGTCACGATTCTTATCTTTTATATTCATCGTGCAAAATTTAAGCGCAACTGTATTCACAATGGCTATTTGCATAGTCATTTGCAAAATGCTTTTGCAAAATGCAAAAATTATTTTAGCAAGAGTTAATATATGGGATATTCAGCCCAAAAATAGCCCTTTTAAAGTTGGCATGATTAATGCATAATACTTGTCGACCCTTATTAAGCCGAGGGTCACCTAGCCAACTGACGTTGTTAGTGAATACACATTGTTCACATCATACATAAGCCAATCGCACTCATTTTGCGGTTGGTTTTTTTTTGCTTGTGATTTGGGAGATGGATGACAGGCAGGACGTTTGCTCTGCCTGTAAAAAGCGGAAGGCTCAAGAAGGTATGTGGACTTGCTGACGATCATCCACAACCATGTCATTTTCGAGCTCGTGAATGGTCGCGATACGGCAACGTTTCTCAGGGTCTAACTTTTCATACTCAGTGAGATAAATGTCGCTGTGGATGTGCTCGGCCATCATTTTCACAATCAAGCGATTGTTAGAATACAGCCCTTGAGTTTCCTGGCGGTGTGAAAACATCATCGCTTGCTTCATATCCACCACGAGCATAAATCGGTGTGAAGGATAGCGTTTTTCGCTTTGCTCTGAGCGCGAGTACAACTCCACTTTAGGGTGAGGGATAGCGAGTCGGTTAAAGGAGAAAACAATCACTCTGACGCCGCGCTCAATCGCTTGGCTGATCTCTTCTGAGAGTAACTCTAGATGAAAATCGGTATTGAGGTAAATTTCCACCTGAGCGAGGTTTAGCATCTCTCTGGCTTTTTGCAGAAGGTTTTCAAACCCAGTCACGTTGTAGATGAACTCTTTCTCTTCTTGCAGCATCATGCGAGAGAGCTCTTTCTTCAAAATTTGAATGTTTTCAATCGTCTTTTTTTCAATTTGGTTGAAGATTAAATCGGGCGACTTCGCTTCATATTCTTTTGTTTCTCCATCAGACATAAAAATGCAGCCATTTTTGTAAAGATTATCGATGGAAGAATAAACAGAGGATCGTGATAAACCGATCTCTTTGGCAATTTTGTATCCGCTTGCTCGGCCATTTTTTAGCAAATTGATGTAAACCAAGGCGTCGGTCTTAGTAAAACCGAAATCCATCAATTTTGTTACCAGCTCTGTCACGGGGGCTCCTCGGTACTGATTCACGCTTTTATATTCCTATGTAGGTTATCACTCATCACGCAGTGAATGTAGAGACTTGTCTTGGATTTATGTCGCACATTGACGCTGCTCCATGGGCAAATCGATACTCGTCTACTGGTAAGCACTGTATGTTGAGTGAGTAGTCAATCGCGCAATGGCGACTTAAGGTGCTTTTTAGGTTAAGAGCAAGATCGTCATTCTGGATTAAGCTACCACTTAGCAGCAGCAAGCTTGGCTGGAAACGCAGAATAGGCTCAGTCAGTGCGCGCGCCAGTTGGTCAATCCATATTCGATAGATTCGAATGGCCCATGATTGTTGATTAGCCACATTTTGTAGAATGTCTTGATAACCCAGAGTTCGAAGCGAAAGCTGATGATACTGTCGCTCAATGCCTTTTTGAGTTAAGTACTGTCTATGACATTCATCTGAACCACAGCAGCAGAGAGGCGTTAAGCCGTCAATGAGGCTTTGATAATTTTTAAGTGGCTTATGAGCCCAAGACAATTGCAACGTATTTCCAATCCACTGCTCGTCATTTTGGTTGGTGGTCATGCAAAGTTCGCAGCTATCATCTAGAACCGCACTTAGAATGTTCCCTTTAGGAAGATGACTTACTTGGCTTAGAGCAATGATAGCACTACTCATTTGGCTGCATGGCACTGGCAATGATTGTGCAAGGACTCTAGGCAAGTTGTTGTTTGCTGTCAGCGTGAATTCGTCTTTCCAGCAATCTTCCATCACATTGAGGCCTGCCATTGAGATGCTCCCAAACATTCGTTGCATATTGGCAGTCATGTAGCTAAGGGTGCTTGCTGCTTGCAATGGTGTGCTTGGAGTCCTGACTTGAGTGCGATAGAGAACGTTTTGATTATCTAACAAAACGCCTCGTATCCAGTGTGAATCAAGTGATAAGCCAAGTTTGATCATGTGCTTTATGACACCGTTAATAGCAGGTAGCCGTATGGGCTTAACGAGATTGTTTGCTCTTCAAACATCACCTCAACATAACAGTCACTATTGTTGAGGAAAAATTGAGAGTCTCCTCTTTGGTAGCTAATGATGTCGGGGTGGTTAATATTTAACCAGCAAAGGTCAGGGGCATTCCACTCGGGGTTCGTTTTACGCCAAGTGATCAGTTGTTGGATGAACGCTTTGAACTCCAGATCTTGCTCGTTGTTATCCCAAGTCATGCATTTTCGGTTGAGTTCAAGCCCCATTCCACGTTTTCCATCCATGCCAATTTCGCCGCCATAGTAAAGACAAGGAGAGCCAACCTGGCTGAACATGAATAGATAAGCGAGTTTGGCTTTACGCTTGTCATTCCCACATAAACTCAATAAGCGTGTAGTGTCATGGCTTTCAAGCAAGTTAAACATTGCTTCGTTTACGTTACGCGGATACGCCAAGTAGGCGCGAGTCACCGCGTTCATAAATGTGGTTTTGTCGTCGGCACCCAGAGCAAAAAAATCGGTAATGGCTTGAGTGAGGGGATAATTCATCAGCGAGTCGTATTGATCGCCTCTTAGCCAAGGCATTCCTTCGTGCCAGATTTCTCCGAGTATGTAACAATTTGGTTTGATCTCTTTCACGACCTGACGAAAATCGCGCCAAAATGCGTGATCAACTTCATTCGCCACGTCCAAACGCCAGCCATCAATATCAAATTCTTCCACCCAATGGCGGGCTACATCTAATAGATAGGCGCGACAGTCTGGGTTTTCGGTATTCAGTTTTGGCATTTCTGCCACGTTACCAAACGTTTCGTAGTTGAGATTGCTGTAGTCCCACTGAGACTTTGGCTTATCAGGATAAACGGGGAACTGTTTAATCCAGAACCAGTCTGCGTAAGCGGATTGTTGGCCTTTTTTCACCACGTCTAACCACAAAGGAGATTGATCGCCAATGTGGTTAAAAACTGCGTCCAACATCACTTTCATACCGCGAGAATGCGCTTGTTTTACTAAGGCTCTAAAAGCTTCGTTACCACCAAAATGAGGATCCACATTGTAATAGTCGACGGTATCGTATTTGTGATTTGCGTTAGCTGTAAAAATAGGACAAAAGTAGAGTCCATTGACCCCCAACTCTTGTAAATAATCGAGTTTATCAATCACTCCCCAAAGATCTCCTCCCATGAAGTTATCGCTTTTGGGCTCGCTTCCCCAGGGTTGTACATCCGAAGGTGAAACCTCTGGGCGGCCATTGCAAAAGCGTTCTGGGAATATTTGATACCAGATGGTGTTACGTACCCAATCTGGTGTTTTCAATACGTCTTTGGGGTTGATAAACGGAAAGCAGAAAAAATTACTTAAATTACTCAACTCTCTTTCTGCGTCACGCGGAGCGTGAATATCCACACAGCGTTTTTCACCAAAGAGCAGTTTTTCTCCGTGTTTCCCGTACAGGATAAACCCATAACGAGCGCGTTTTTTGGGTGGAGAGAATTCGGCAAACCAATGGTCGTGGTGCTCCGTTTGTCCCTCAAGCACCATGTTAACCTCCGTACCTCCAATCCAGCCATGTGCATCGCTGCCACCTAGGTTACCGCCATCTAAGCCACCTTCGGCCCATTGGTAAGGATCGCCAATCCATAGGGTGACGCGATCAATTTCGTTTTTTGCACTGCGAAAACGGATGTGCAACGTCTCATTGTTATAGGCGTAGCTGTCCGCACTTTTTGCCAAGTGAGTTAGTGAGCTTCTAGTAATCATAATTATTCCTAAAGTTATTCTTTTACTGCGCCACTGACTAAGCCAGTTGTAATGTGTTTTTGTGTGGCAACAAACAGCAAGGTGATCGGTACAGCGACCAGCAACGAACCTGCCGCGAATAAAGTGAAGTTTTCTGCTGAGTTAGAAGAGATCCAACTGAAGATACCAATTGCCAAGGTCATTTTCTCTTCGCTACGCAGAATCAGTGTTGGCAAAATGAAATCCATCCATGGGCCTGTGAAGGAGACGAGTGCGACAAATACCAGTATGGGCTTGGCAAGAGGCAAGATGATTTCGAGGAAGATGGTCATATGGCCAGCACCGTCGATTTTTGCCGCTTCATCAAGTGAGGTAGGTATTGCATCAAAGTAACCTTTTACCAACCAGGTCATGAAAGGCAGGGAGCCCGTTACGTAAACGAACAACAAACCGAGATAGGTATCAATCAACCCCATCTTAGACAGCAAAATGTAAATTGCGGTCATCGAGAGAAACGCAGGGAACATCTGTAACACTAAGATGCTCATGAGTACGTTTCGTTTTCCCTGAAAACGGTATCGAGAGAACACAAATGCCGTCATAGTGACAATCACTAAAGAGATCAACATATTGGCTGTTGCGAGCATAAAAGTGTTTTTGTACCAATCTAAATATGGTGTGTCGGTAAACAGTGTTTGGTAGTGGTCTAAAGTGAAGGCCCATTCACCAAACGATGAACTGAACAGGTTATTGCCGGGTTTAAATGACGCGAGGATGGTCCATAGCACCGGGCCTAAAACCAAAAGGGCATTTAACGTCAAAAAAAGATAGACGATCACGGTCCCCAGTTTTTCTAATACACGACTCATAGTTACATCCCCACATCGTCTTTAAAGGATTTCATACGACGGAACTGCCATATCGCGATGACGGATAGGAAGAGGAAGATGACGATCGAAATCACCGACGCAATTTGGTACTGCTGGAAGTCTAAGGTGAGTTTGTAAATCCATGTGATTAAGATGTCAGTGTGACCAGCAAAGCGATATTCCGGGTTGATAGGGCCACCTTCTGTCAGCAAGAAAATTGCACCGAAGTTATTGAAGTTATGCGCAAAGGTCATCACCAATGATGGAGCAACTTGATGAAGTACCATTGGTAGCGTGACTTCTCGAAATTGCTGAAACTTACTGGCTCCATCCACTTCGCTCGCTTCATAAATATCGCGTGGAATGTTGGTTAATGCGCCAGCAATCAGCAACATAAAATAGGGGGCTCCTACCCAAACGCTCACGGCGATCACCGTCAGTTTTGCCAAAAATGGGTCGGAGAGAAAAGCGACCGATTCGAATCCCCAAGAATTCAGTGTGGCGTTGATTGGGCCGATGCCATTCAACAACAAGCGGAACATCAATAAGGTGACAAAGGCTGGAATGGCATAAGGCAGAATAAAGATAAAGCGCCACAGTTTTTTCGCTTTGATGTTGCGATTCTCCAGTGCCAGAGCTAAGACAAAACCAAAACCACAGGTGCACACTGTGGCAGCGATGGCCCATATTACCGTCCACGTAGCCACGCCGACGAACGTGCTCGACCAGATTTTCAACTCAAATAAGGTGAGGAAGTTCTTAAATCCGACCCAATCCACCAAGTTTCTCGGAGGAATATGGTGTGGTGATGAGTAGTTGGTAAATGAAACCAAGACCGTAATAGCGATCGGCATGATAATGAAAGCAATACTGGCAACAAAGGCTGGTGACAGCACGATGAACGCGAATTTTTCTTCATAAATTGATTTCGCTTGTTGCGCAACGCTTAGGTGAGAGACGCGACATTGCTTGGCGTCTCTCACGTTCATGAAATAAATCACAAGGAAGAGGAAGAGGAAGAGTGTGGCAATGACCCCCTCTACCAGCATAAAGATCGAATTGTCACCTTGGATGACCTTGAAGCCCTGACGAGTTTGGGCAACGTCACCTAGTGTGATCAATCCTTTCAGTGCGCTGGCCATGTCAGGTAAATAGACAATGAACGTGCATTGGATAGTCAGCAATATTGCCCCTTTCACCCAATGTCTGTTAGCCAGCTGGGTTGCGCCCATGATCAACCAAGAGGAATGCAACGTGGGGATTTTGATGTTTTGAGACAACAGCATGATTACTCCTGAAATGCGATCTGCTCTTCGATGATCGCTTTAGCATGATCAAGCACTTTCTTAGGGGATTGATCGTTGACCCACATGGCGGTGATCGCACTTGCCATCGGTGACCATAAGTAGCCCATTTCAGGGATAGATGGCATTGCATCGGAATAGAAGCCTTGTGCAATGATGGCGTAGGTTGCTTCGTTAGCATCGACGATGATTTTTTCCATTAGAGCCTGAACGGGTGGGATTGATTTTGTCATCTCATAGCGTTTCATCAACATTTTGTCCGAGCTGAGATAGTCGGCAAATAGCTGAGCCGCTTGTGGGTATTCGCTGTACGAAGAGACGACCGCCAATCTTACCGTCGAAAAGGTACGTGGTTGCTGGCCTTCAAATGTTGGAATAGGAACGACGCCATAATTGACGTTACTGCTGTCATAGCTTTGGATTGCCCAAGGGCCATCAATGATCGCTGCAACTTTTCCTTCGCCAAAGAGCCCGCGTCTCACTTGAGGATTGCGCATATCAACAGGGTTGGAATTATTCGCCGCTTTCAAGCTTTTCATTGCTTCCATTCCTTGCAGTGCAAGCGGTGAATTGATGCCCAGATCTTTAGCATCAGTGCCGTTTTGACCGAATTCGTAAGCCCCATACAAGGTTAAGAACATTCTCGATTCGTAGTAATTTTGAATATCCCAAAGCAACGCATACTTGTTCTCTTTGGCGTTGTTGAATGCTTTGCCAAACGCGATGATTTCTTCAAATGTTTTCGGTGCATTTGGCAGAAGCTCTTTATTGTAAAACAGCGCTAAAGTGGCGTAACTGACAGGGAAGCCATAACTTGCTCCTGCGTATTCTGCTGCAGAAGTGGCATTAGGTAAAAAGGTGGATTTTATTCTCGCTGCAGAAACTAAATTCTCCATTGCGCCACCTGCGACAACGAGGCGACCGAGCAAGTCGTGCTCAATCTCTGCAATATCTGCCACTCGAGCAGAACCACCGTCTTGAATCATTCTCGATGCCGCATCAATGGGGGCTAGCCCACGGAATGAGAATTTAACGTTGTAGCCAAAATCTTGGTTGAACGACTCCGCAGCGTATTTCATGTAGTCGAGTGTTGTCGTATCTGTCCACACCAATAAATCGGCACCAGACTCTGGGGCAATTTCTTGAGCATGTGAAACGACGGGTAACCCAAACAGTGAAGTGATCAGTGCAGCTTTAATCCATGTCTTATTCATAGTGATAGCTCTGTAGTAGTTCAGAATATACTACTAGGTTAGATGCGGCGATTTTTAAGTCAATTAATATTCACGGCTCATACTGTCTAAATGTGATCTTTCTCAACAAAGGTTGTTGTGGTAAGTAATTGCCTTACTGGATGGGTATGTGTGTATAGGTGTAACTTTGGTGGGCAAGAAGTGCGCACAATTTGATTTTACTTTACGCATATTTGTGTATTTTTGTGATTGATGTCACTTAAGTTCGGTGATGAAAGTGATGGGTATCTCATTTGAAGAAAAGTATTGAGGAAAAACAGAATTACATGCTGAAGAATGAGTAGGCGTTCACAGTGAACTACTAAAAATTCAACTAAACAATACAGACGATTTACAACCTGAATGGTTGATAAGGACCTATCGTGAAAAGAACGTTAATTTCTGTCTCCGTGGCAACGGCGCTTGCTCTTTCTTCTTCATCCGTAGTTGCGGCCAGTGGTCGTGGGTTGGATGCAGAAAACAGCTTCTTCGATGAAGCCTTACAGTTCGGTGGCCATATTGGTACTTCTATCGAGTACGAAGATAAAGTCACGGATGGTTTCAATGGCAACAAGAAGAAAGAAAAAACCACCACCAACGAAGTCTTTGGTATCTACTACAACAATGCGCGTTGGAACTTAACCGCGTTGTATTCACTGAAAACACAAGATCGTTCTCAAGTCGAGCCTGGGTATCACGAGAACGAAGATGGTATGAAACATCTTGTGTCGTTGAACAAAGGCTTCGACCTCAGCAATGGTTGGGCGACTGGGGTGATTTACGATCTAGAGTTCACGAAGAGCAAAGTGTATTCACCCTATGTGACGGGCTTGCGTAAAGAGCTCGCCGAGCACAGCTTACGTCCTTATCTCACTTACTTTAACAACGATTACAACTGGGGTTTCTATTCGAACCTTGAGTATCTCTATAGCAAAGAAGATAAAAGTGCTTGGGGGGAACGCATCGAAGAAGGCTACAGCATTCTATTTAAGCCATACAAGCGCTTGGGGAGTTGGGAGCTCGGTGTTGAATTTTACTACCAAATTAAAGACAACGAAGATCGCCAAGCTAGTGGCGGCATAAATGAAATCAGTGACTTCACTGAGAAGTATATCGAACCTATTGTGCAATACAGTTTTGATGATGCGGGTGTTCTTTACGCACGTGTTCGTGTTGGTGAAAATGAAACCAATAATGCTGCCAACAGCGGTGGTGGCAACGCCAATGTTGATTACTTTAAAGATATTCGTAAAGCCACGCTTGGTTATGAACAGGCAGTCGGTGATAACTGGTTGCTAAAAGGTGAATATGAGTATGCGAATGAAATTGAAGAAAAAAGTAAACTGGCTGGATGGGAAGCTAAAAATGAGAGTGAGCTAAAGCAGCATACTCTCTATCTTCAAGCTTTGTACCGCTTTTAACTCAGCGTTCAACCAAATTCATGAGGGGGCGTCATGCTAACCGTTTTAGAAATCGCACAATGTTTGTCTGGCCGTATTGAAGGAGATCGTTCCATCATTGTGGATACCATTCGACCGATACAAAGTCAGCAAACGGGTGGCCTTGCAGTGGTCTTTGCACGGTCAGATCTCAAGTGGGTATCTAAATCGCAAGCGGACGTATTGGTTGGACCTGAAGCCATTCTTCAGAGTTCAGCCAAAGCTCATGTGGTCATTGAACAGCTTGAAGTCGACAAGCTCAATCAGTTGCTTCGATATTACAAAGTGCATAAATATCAGCTCTTTGATCAAGAAAATACCTCAACAATTGAAGGGGTCTACATAGGAAAACATTGCCATATTGGTCAAGGTTGTCACTTCATGCCCGGTGTTCGCATCATGAATGGTGTCACCATTGGTAACAACGTGGCAATTCACGCGAATACAGTGATTAAAGAAGGAACGGTTATTGGTAACAATGTCACCATTGATTCAAACAACTCTATTGGCAACTACAGCTTTGAATATATGTCGGGCAAAGACGGGCAATATCAAAGAGTAGAAAGTGTCGGTAGAGTAGTCATTGAAGATGATGTTGAGATCGGCTGTAACAACACCATAGACCGTGGCACATTAGGCGATACGATAATCGGCCAAGGTAGCAAAATCGATAATCAAGTGCAGATTGGTCACGACTGTCGTCTTGGCAAACACTGCCTGATAGTCTCTCAGTGTGGTTTTGCGGGACACACTATCATGGGAGATCACGTCGTGGCTCACGGGCAAGTGGGCACTGCGGGGCATATTATTATCGGGAGCCACTCCGTTATTAAAGCCAAATCTGGCGTGAGTCATTCCTTTCCTGCTGGTAGCGATTTGTTTGGTTATCCCGCCAAAGAGTCCAAAGCGTATTACCGTAACTTAGCGGTACTCAACAAAATCACCCAGCAATACGAACACATGAAAGCTTCTCGGCCAGAGCAAAAACGCTGGTTTGCTCGGCTGTTTGACAAGAAATCAGCCTAATGGCTGGTGAGGACCAACCATCGCTGAGATCTCAAGGGGTTGGGCTCAGCAGTTATCGAGTAAAAATTGATTTTTCAAGGATTTGTTATGAAACGTACTTTTTTGATTGCCGCCGTGACAGCGACGGTTCTCGCCGGTTGTGCCAGTACTTCTCCAGAGCAAGCTGCTCCTGAACTCACCAATGTGGATGCTCGTTTTTCAGATTGCCGTTTACCAACATTGGAAAGCGAGCGTGGCCCAATTAAACCGTCGTTATTTGTTGTGGGTACCTTCCCCGATGGTCAGTGGATTCACATGGATAACCGTAAAATGGGTTACAAAGGAGATGGCATTTACCAAGTAGTGAGCGAAGAAAAAGCAGGTAACGTTAGCTTGCAATTTGCCACCATGAGTTGGACACCTCAGTTCACGGTTTCTGGTATGGAAATGGCCGTTGGGCAACTTAAAGAGCTTAAACGCGGTGGTTTTGCTAAAAACACCGTCGTGTATTTGCCCAAAGATGCTAAGTATTTGTGGACGATTCAACTGTCGCCGGATAAGAAGCCGCAATGGGCGATGGTGATGGAGTGCCAATAGCGAGTTGATTTGACCGCTCATCAAGGTGAGTGGTCACATTTACCCAGATAGATTGGTGCTTTCAGTCTGTCTGGGTAAATGAAAAACCTGTTTGAATACCCTGAGGTATGTGGAGAGATTCATGGCAACGGTAAGCCTACGTAAAGTAGAAAAAAAATATGAGAACGGCTTCAAAGCTGTCCATGGCATAGATTTAGAGATTCATGAAGGTGAGTTTATGGTGTTTGTCGGCCCATCGGGTTGTGCCAAATCTACCACGTTGAGAATGATTGCGGGCCTTGAAAGTATCTCAGGTGGTGAAATCCGTATCGGTAATCAAGTGGTGAACGATTTACCGCCGAAAGATCGTGGTATCGCGATGGTGTTTCAGAATTACGCGCTTTACCCACATAAAACGGTCTTCGATAACATGGCCTTTGGTTTGAAAATGCAAAAGCGCCCTAAAGATGAGATCAAACGACGGGTTGAAGAAGCTGCAGAGAAACTGGAGATTACCGATCTTCTTTATCGAAAACCGAAAGAAATGTCTGGTGGACAGCGCCAACGTGTAGCTGTGGGGCGTGCGATAGTGCGTAAGCCTGATGTTTTCCTTTTTGACGAACCGTTGTCCAATCTTGACGCAAAATTGCGTGTGTCGATGCGCGTAAAAATTGCTCAACTACATCAATCGCTCAAAGAAGAAGGCAATCCTGCAACCATGATCTATGTGACGCACGATCAAACAGAAGCGTTGACGCTAGGAGATCGCATTTGCGTATTGAATCAAGGCAAAATCATGCAGGTGGATACGCCTGCGAACCTTTACAATTTTCCAGCTAACAAGTTTGTAGCGAGCTTCATTGGCTCTCCTGCCATGAACCTAATTGATACCGTGATCCGCGAAGAGAATGGCCAACTTTACATTGAAATAGGCAATGAGATTCGCATGTTTATTCCAGTGGAAAAGCAGAAGTTGCTGAGCGAATACATCGACAAACCAGTCTGCTTTGGTATTCGTCCAGAACATATCCGGGTTGCTGCACCTGGTGACAAAATTAACGCCGTTGAGGGAATATTAACGGTGGTCGAAAATATGGGTAATGAGAAATATCTCTACTTTAAAGTGGGTGGTAAAGAGTTGATCGCCAGAGTGAACGATCAAACCATCACGACCGCAGATATCGGTAAACCGATGCGCTTTAATCTCAACACTGCGTTTTGCCATATTTTTGATTTCTACAGTGAAAAGAACTTAACCAACATCCGGGAATAACCACCGGATTATTTTCACAACCCACGGGGGAATCTCCAATGAAAAAACGCACCTTGCTTTGCAGTGCGCTACTGGCTGCTATTGCCGCAAATGGGCTCTTTAGCAGCCCTACTGTACTTGCTAATACGTCAACACAAGCGGAACCGGGCTCGTTTCTCGATTTTCGACAGGAGACCATTTATTTTGTTTTCCTTGATCGTTTTAGTGACGGTGATGCGAGCAACAACGCTGGTCGCAATCCTGCGACGTACGATCCAAATAACTTGAAAAAGTATGTTGGTGGTGATCTCCGTGGGTTAATCAATTAATTACCGTATCTTAAGTCACTCGGTGTGACAGCTATATGGATTACTCCGCCAGTTGATAATGCGGACAATCTGGATGTTAATGGGGGGGCAGCCTACCATGGATACTGGGGTAAAGATTTTTTCCGTGTGGATGAGCACTTCGGGACGTTAGACGATTTCAAAGAATTGACCGCTAAAATGCATAGCGCGGAATACAACATGAAGTTGGTGCTTGACTACGCACCAAACCACTCAAACGGAAACGATGAAAATGAATATGGCGCCTTGTATCGCGATGGTAAGTACATCACGGATTACAATGCCGATGTGGCGGCTGGTACCAACTGGTATCACCATAACGGTGGGGTAACAGACTGGAATAACTGGTATCAGGTTCGTAATCACAACCTGTTTAACTTGTCTGACTTGAATCAATCGGATGAGAGTGTATATCAGTATTTGCTTGATGGCTCAAAATGTTGGATTGATGCGGGTGTCGATGCCATTCGTATTGATGCGATCAAACACATGGATAAGTCTTTTATTCAACAGTGGACTACTGATATCTACAACTACAGTAAAACTCTTGGCCGTGAAGGGTTCTACTTCTTTGGCGAGTGGTTTGGTGCTAGTGCTAATACAACTACAGGTATTGATGGTTATGCGATTGACTATGCGAACTCCTCTGGTTCAGCACTGCTAGATTTTGGCTTTAGAGATACGATGGAGCGAGTGCTCGCTAACCGACCGGGCAACAGCATGAAAACGCTGAACAACTATCTGGAAACGCGTAAATCTGTTTTCACCAGTGACGATTGGCAAGTGGTGTTTATGGATAATCATGATATGGCACGAATTTCCACAGCACTTCGGTCAGATGCTTCAACCTTTGGCCCAGGCAATAACGAATCGGGTGGTAATCAAACTGAAGCATTCGCGAAACAAAGAGTGAACTTAGGTTTGGTGGCCACTATGACGGTTCGAGGTATTCCTGCGATTTACTATGGCACCGAACATTACACCGCCAACTTTACGCAAAACGCGTTTGGTCAGGTGGGAAGCGATCCTTACAACCGAGAAAAAATGCCAAGCTTCAACCAGGATACTGACGCCTTTAAGATCATTCAGGCGTTGACGGCACTGCGCAAAAAAAGCTTGGCCATCCAACGTGGTAGCTATACTCAACGCTGGGTCAATGACGACGTATTGGTGTATGAGCGTCAAGAAGGTGATGATGTGGTGACGGTGGCACTCAACAGAGGGCCAGCAACCTCTATCACGGTCAGTAACTTGTCACTAAAAGACGGTAGCCACATCAGTTTGATTGGTGACGAAAGTATCAACGTGAGTGGTGGACAGGCAACGTTCCATTTAGCACAGAACCAAGCAGTAGTACTGCATGCCACAGGCAGTGGTAGCATAGATCCAACGTTGAAAAGTGTCACTTTCACTTGCTACAACGGCTACACTAATCTTGGTCAAAGCGTTTACGCGGTCGGCAGTGTTGCGCAGCTTGGTAACTGGGCTGCCTCAGGTGCAGTGAAGCTTGACCCAGCTCAGTACCCAACGTGGGGTGCAACGATTAGCGTACCAGCGGCGCAAAATATTGAGTGGAAGTGCCTAAAACGGGATGAAACTAATCCGGCGTTGAACGTGGTTTGGCAATCTGGTGCAAACAATAAACTGAGCAGCAGTAGCAATGCCACCCAAGGTGCTTTCTAGCCTTAAGCTACGCTATTAATGCTTGGATAAACATTTACTTAAGAAAAATCCGATAGCGATGGCTATCGGATTTTTACCTTGCAACCCAACTATTCGGCTAACACGGATTCAACGGTGAACTCGGGCGGGTTGGCCTTGAGCGCTTCAAAGCTTAGGCCTTCGCCTTTGATCAACCACATCGGCGCGTAGAGCGAATCGAAGCTTGGTGTTTCACCCGTTTGTTGGTAGTGCACCTTTAAAAATGCGGTGAGAATGTTGTGAAACAAGCAGCTACGGTCATTAAGGTGCAAGCTCTCTTCTCCGGTTTTTCCGCCATTTTGTTCGGCAAAATAGGCATACCATTGATAGTTGGCCTCGATAGACGCTTCCACCGCTTGGTCTAGCGGTGTTGCTTCAAATCCCCAGCTAATCGCAATCAGGCTGTAGAGCGGAAAAATAAGAAACTCATAGTAATTCATCCAGTAAGGTTCGCCTTTTTCAGCTTCAGCAATTAACTCACTGGTGAGGTAGGGAACCACTGTTTGCAGCAGTGCGGCTTGTTGCTCCTTGTTTTGCTCACCAAACAAAAACGCCTTAAACAAGTGAAAGAAATCTTGTTCAATCGGACGAAAATCGGTGAGGTCTGTTTTCCGTGAGATTTCATGAGCGGGAACGGCGTTGAGCTGCGCTTTCGCCTGTGGATTATCAGCCAAAATCGCCATGCTTGCGCCATCCAACCAATGAACCAAAGAGTCGTAGCTGTTGTAATCGTGCTGCTTTTCTACTGTGGTGACTTGCAAGCGCTGGGTAAAATAGTCCACTTCTATGGTCTGGTTCGGCTGGCAGTGAATCGCCCAATGCATCTTAGCCAGCTCTGACGCCGAACCAATCAAATATTGAATCGCGGGCCGAGACCAATGCAAAAGAATTGCGCGCGCTATTGCATGATAAACTGTCGCTGACGCTGCATGATTCTGGATGTAGGTTGAGTTTGATGAATTCTTTTCAAAAGAAGCACGATAAAAGTGAATATCTTCAATTCCCCAGATGGTGTAATCAGTACGATTCTCAATCATGTAATACGTGAACTTGTGG
The DNA here is from genome assembly GCF_002224265.1 of Vibrio vulnificus NBRC 15645 = ATCC 27562. Taxonomy (NCBI): domain Bacteria; kingdom Pseudomonadati; phylum Pseudomonadota; class Gammaproteobacteria; order Vibrionales; family Vibrionaceae; genus Vibrio; species Vibrio vulnificus. Next base: position 373,801 of record NZ_CP012882.1, on the reverse strand, counting down.
TGTGGTTTTAGGAGTGTATTCATGGTTCAGCCTTGCTTATAGTCAAAGAGATGAGTGCTTGTTGCCCTTGCAACCCAAGGATTCGGCTAACACGGATTCAACGGTGAACTCGGGCGGGTTGGCCTTGAGCGCTTCAAAGCTTGGGCCTTCGCCTTTGATCAACCACATCGGCGTGTAGAGCGAATCGAAGCTTGGCGTTTCACCCGTTTGTTGGTAGTGCACCTTTAAAAACGCGGTGAGAATGTTGTGAAACAAGCAGCTACGGTCATTAAGGTGCAAGCTCTCTTCTCCGGTTTTGCCGCCATTTTGTTCGGCAAAATAGGCATACCATTGATAGTTGGCCTCGATAGACGCTTCCACCGCTTGGTCTAGCGGTGTTGCTTCAAATCCCCAGCTAATCGCAATCAGGCTGTAGAGCGGAAAAATAAGAAACTCATAATAATCCATCCAGTAAGGGTGGCCTTTTTCCGCAATTAACTCACTGGTGAGGTAGGGAACCACCGCTTGCAGCAGTGCGGCCTGTTGCTCCTTGTTTTGCTCACCAAACAAAAACGCCTTAAACAAGTGAAAGAAATCTTGTTCAATCGGACGAAAATCGGTGAGGTCTGTTTTCCGTGAGATTTCATGAGCGGGAACGGCGTTGATCTGCGCTTTCGCCTGTGGGTTATCAGCTAAAATCGCCATGCTTGCGCCATCCAACCAATGAATCAAAGAGTCGTAGCTGTTGTAATCGTGCTGCTTTTCTACTGTGGTGACTTGCAAGCGCTGGGTAAAATAGTCCACCTCAATGGTCTGGTTCGGCTGGCAGTGAATCGCCCAATGCATCTTAGCCAGCTCTGACGCCGAACCAATCAAATATTGAATTGCGGGCCGAGACCAATGCAAAAGAATAGCGCTTGCTATTCGATAGAAAATATCGTCGGAAGCGGCATAGTTCTGTATGTAAGTAGAGTTTGAGGTATACATGTCAAAATTATGAATATTAAATTGTATACTGTCGATTTCACACTCGGAATAATCTGAACGATTGTCACCCATGTACAGCGAAAATTTATGGTGCGGTTTTGTTCGTATGTTCATGATTTAGTTTTTCGGATACCTATTCTATGTCGCTTTGCTGTCTTACTGATCAAATGAGAATGAAACTCATTATTTCTCGATAATAATCAAACCGAGTCGAATTCACCTAAATAATTTATCTAAGTGTGATTTTGATGTGATTTTTTATAAATTTGACTAGATAGTAAACAATATCAATCGGTTATATTCAATTTTGTTGGGGATTCGATAGCGCGATAAACAGAGTTGAACGTTCGTAACGGATTTGACTGATGAAAGAAAAAAGCCGATCGATTGATCGGCTTTTGAGTGTTGTAACTATTATCTGATATCGGGAGTATTTAATACCCCATCAACTGCAAGAGGTTCTCTGCGGTGGTGACCGCTTCTTTACGGTTGGCGATATTGAGTTTTTGATACAAGTTGCGGATGTGGGTTTTGATGGTGGTGCCCGCGACATCGAGCTCTTGGGCGATCTGCTCGTTACTAAAGCCAGAATAGATCAAGCCCAGCACTTGCCACTCTCTTTGTGTCAGTGGGCTGGTGCGCACTAACTCAGGTACATTCGGGTGGGTGACCAGTTTCTCGACAAATTCTTCGTCAAAGTGAACCGATCGGCTGCGCTGATTAGAAGAGATGTCTTTCATCAATTGCAGTGCGCGGTGGCGTTCTAAGTCACCCAGCTCATGGCGGTTGGTGAGTTTTTCCAACAAGTTGCCAATGGTCGCGCCATCAATCAAGAAATTGCCGACCATACCGGTTTGGTTAGTGAGCTGCAGTGCTTCCTTAAGCAGCACTTTGGCTTGATTCTCATCTTTCTGATGAACAGCAAAAATTGCCTCAATGATCAGGTTACGGTTGCGATCGGTGACTAAATTCGCTTTCTCGGCCTCACTTTGCAAGAAATCCAAGGCTTGGCGCGCTTGGTCGTATTGACCAAGGTTGATGTGAGCACGAGCGATATTACGCCACTGTAATTGGCAGAAGTGGTTGCAGGCATTTTCAGGACGCACAGCCGTGTCTAGCCACTCTTGAATCGCGTTGAGTTTGCCTTTCGCTTGCCAGTATAGGATCAGTGAAAGTGAAGCATTGGCGGTCCAATCCACGTGGTAGGTGGACTGCTTCATCAAATGTTGAATGTGTTCGATGAACTTGCCTGCGCGATCGAGCTCGCCACGGCCAATGGCGATGCGAGCCAGCATGGAATAACTGTGCAAGTGTTTGCTTGGCGCGTGATTTTCCAGAATTTGCAGCCCTTTGTAAGCGCACTCTTCAGCTTCGTCCAAACGGTTCCAACACCACAACACTTGCGCTCGCACGCGCAGCAAGAACTCATGCAAAGGCACATGTTGAAGCTGCTGCTCCTCAATCAGGCGGAAGGCGGAATCTTGCAGCTCGAACGCGGCTTGCACATAGCCCTGCGCGATAAGAATTTCGCTTTGCTGCAAAATCGCCCACAGCGCTTGGTGGTAAACTTGGTATTGGCGCGCCAGCTTTTCGGTTTGCTGCATCATTGGCAGAGCGCGATCAAGGCGGCCAATCACGTGGTTCACTTCCCCTACGACTGAAGTCGCGACGATGCGGCTGCGGTAAACCGTGCTATCCAGCTGGCTTAATGCCAGTTCAGCCAGCTCGAGGGCTTTTTCTGGATCGTTGCTGTTGATCGCTACCTGAGCAAGTAATGCATTCGCTTGGCCTTGGTATTGGATATCAAGATCAATATTGCGCTTTTTGTGCTCATTTTCTGCTTCGGCCAGTAAGGTGCCTACTTGGTTGTAGCGGTGCTGACTTTGTGCAAGCCAAGCGCGTAGCATGGTCAGTTTTGGGTTACTGAACAGAAGATCTTTTTCCAGCAGGTTGATGGCAGATTCCAGAGTAGACAGCTCGCCTTGGTTGAACATTTTCCAACCAAACTCATTGAGGATCTCCGCCACCAGTTCTCCGTCATACGCCTTTTGGGCGTGACGAATCGCTTGATGCGGGGATTTTTGTTTCAACCACGCAATGGCAGCATTGCGGTTAAGCTCCTGCTCCTGTTGTGGAATACGCGCTTGACGCTCGTGAGACAAGAACTCGCCAAACAAATTGTGGAAGCGGAACCAGTTTTGCTCACCTTCAAGCGGATAGATGAATAAGCCGTAGCGGTTGAGAGATTCAATCATCCCTAGTGCATCTTCACGCTGGGTGAGGGCGTAGACCAGCTCATCGTTAAAGTGATCGAGCACCGACACCTGCATCAAGAATTTGCGTGTATCGGCATCGAGCAGGTCAAACACCTCTTCCACCAAATAATCCCAGAGATGGGCATGGTTAAACTGGGAAACCGATTCGGCTGATTGCGCTAAGGTGCGCTTTTGATGCTGTGCTTGAAGGGCGATCAGTTGCAATGCCGATGGCCAGCCTTCTACATAGTTACGCAGATTGTTGGCGGTATCTTCATCGATGCCATCGGCGACGCGCTGGTTGAAAAATCGTGTGGTCTCTTCGGTGTCGAAGGCCAACATCTCATTGCCAATCTCAATCATCAGATCGCGCACACGCAAGTTGGCTGTGCCCAGAGGTGGGTTGGCACGGCTGGTGACCACAAGGGTGAGGTTGTCTGGCATGTGTTTTAGGAAGAAACGCATCGCTTCGTGCACTTCTTCGTTGTTGATCACGTGGTAGTCATCCAGTACCACATAGCACTCTTGATGAAAGTCGACCATCTCAGCGAACACATCGCTAAACAGCGAGCGCAGGGAGGAAAACTGGCGCTTTTCTGCTAATTTTTGTGCATTGTTGCAGTTGCCATTGGTCGCTTTATTGAGTGCTTGTAGCAGGTAGTTAATGAAGCGGAAACCGTCGTTATCACTGTCATCGATGCTGTACCAACCCACGTTGGTTTTGTCGGCCAACCATTGCGCAGCCATGGTGGTTTTTCCGTAGCCAGCGGGAGAGCGGAACAACACCAACTTATAGTAAGGGGCTTGTTGCAGCAGCTCTAACACTCTCGGGCGGACAATCGCATTATGCAGTCGGCCTGGGCGTGTGAGTTTTGAAGGAATCCACATTCTAATACTTCCTTTTTATATTGGGTTTTTCATGGCAGAAAAACCGGATGTAGCCAGCGAACAAAAATTAGACAAAATGCTCGAATTGTTGGGCATGTTACGTTAAAGAAATCACCTCAGACTTTGATCCACTTCCTAATTCTCAAGAGTTGATGGTTTTGACGCCAACTACGCCCCAATTTTGTGAATTTGATCTATAAATTCTCCATCTGAATCGTTAAGTAAGAATGGCATTGCGCAATATTTTGCAACATTTTTCATAAACCAAAACTTTATTGTGATCGAATTTACAAAAATGGATTTTCTAAATTCGCTCTTCAACCTCAGCGTCATATTTGCCATCTAGAGTTATTAGTTGATGGCTGTGATCTCAATCACTGCAATCTGGTGTCTTAGAGGGAAAGGTGAGAGACGGATCACTAACAGTCCCCCAATCCCCCCTCTACGCCCTTGCCCCTCCTCCTGTAGAGGCTGAAAACTAGGAGGATGTTTATTCATTGCCATCCATGCACGATGTATCGCAGATGGATTAGAACCAAAAGTGAGATTTCGGTAATGAAACCTACTCAACAGAAACAGTTCGACAAAGTGTCGTTCCAAGAAAGTGTTAAAAAACACCTGTCAGCAACGTATGCACACACGCTTGAAAACGCAGATAGCCGCGCTTGGTATCTTGCAATGGGCCGTGCGTTAGCAGAGCTGACGACTTTTGATTTGCTTGCAACAGAGACAGACAAAAAAATCGTTGAAGCGAAAAGCGTCAACTACCTATCGCTTGAATTCTTGATTGGCCGTTTAACCGGTAACAACTTGATCAGCATGGGTCTGTACGAGCAGATCACTGAAGCGATGGCTGAGCTTGGCCAAAACCTAACGGATCTTCTTGAAGAAGAACGTGACCCATCATTGGGTAACGGTGGTCTAGGCCGTCTAGCGGCGTGTTTTATGGATTCTTTGGCGGCGCAAGAGTTCCCAACCGTGGGTTATGGCTTGCACTACGAATACGGTCTATTCAAACAATCATTTGAAGCAGGTCGTCAAAAAGAAGCGCCAGACGCATGGCGTGGTGTAGAAGGCTACCCATGGGAAGTGGCTCGTCCTGAACTGGCTCAAGAGATTGGTTTCTACGGTCACGTTGAAGTCATCAACGAAGGTGGCAAAGAGCGCCGTCAGTGGGTACCAGGCATGCACGTTAAAGCGATGCCATGGGATCTACCGATCGTGGGTTACGAGAGCGAAACGGTTTATCCACTGCGTTTGTGGGAATGTCAGGCGATTGCGCCATTCTCACTAGAGAGCTTCAATAATGGTAACTACTTTGAAGCGCAGCACGCACTGATCGATGCGGGCAACATCACCAAAGTTCTTTACCCGAACGACAACCACGAAAAAGGCAAAACGCTACGTTTGATGCAGCAGTACTTCCACAGTGCAGCATCAGTACGCGATATCCTTCGTCGTCATGAAGCCGCTGGCCACACATTGGCTTCGCTACCAAACTTTGAAACCATTCAGTTGAACGACACGCACCCAACCATCGCGATTCCTGAGTTGATGCGTATTCTGATTGATGAAAAAGGCCTAAATTGGGATGAAGCGTGGGCGATCAGCTCGAAGACATTCGCCTACACCAACCACACGCTATTGCCAGAAGCACTAGAAACGTGGAGCGAATCTTTGATTCAGCACCTACTTCCTCGTCACATGGAAATCATTTACGAAATCAACCACCGCTTCCTACAAGAAGTGCGTGCGAAGTGGCCTGGTGATGTTGCGAAGCAGCAGAAGCTTTCTATCATCCAAGAAGGTTTCCACCGTATGGTTCGCATGGCAAACCTATGTGTGATTGGCTCTTACGCAGTCAACGGGGTAGCCGCACTGCACTCTGAATTGGTAAAACGTGACCTATTCCCAGAGTTTGATGAGCTTTACCCAACGCGTCTACAAAACGTGACAAACGGTGTGACGCCACGTCGTTGGTTGAAATTCTGTAACCCAGGTTTGTCTGCACTGATCTCTGAGAAGATTGGTACGGATTGGCCTGCACACCTAGAGCAGCTAGAAGGTGTTGCCAAGTTTGCTGATGACGCGAAATTCCAGAAGGAATACATGGCGGTTAAGAAGGCGAACAAAGAGCGCCTAGCGAACTGGGTGAAAGAGAACATGAACATCGATCTCGATACCAATGCGATCTTCGATGTGCAAATCAAGCGTCTACACGAGTACAAGCGTCAGCACCTAAACATGCTGCACATTTTGTCTCTGTACCACCGCCTACTGAACGATGCGAACTTCGACATGGCGCCACGCGTGGTGTTCTTCGCAGCGAAAGCGGCACCGGGTTACCACCTAGCGAAAGAGATCATTTTTGCGCTGAACAAGATTGCAGAGAAGATCAACAACGATCCACGCATCGGTAACAAGCTAAAAGTGGTCTTCATTCCTGATTACCGCGTGAGCATGGCTGAAATCATCATCCCAGCGGCGGATGTGTCTGAGCAAATCTCAACCGCAGGTAAAGAAGCATCTGGTACTGGTAACATGAAGATGGCACTGAACGGTGCGTTGACTATCGGCACTATGGACGGCGCGAACGTTGAGATTCGTGAAGAAGTGGGCGATGACAACATCTACATCTTTGGTCTAGAAGTGGATGGCGTAGAAGCGCTGAAAGCGAAAGGGTACAACCCATTCGATTACTACAACGCAGACCCACTACTGAAAGCGTCGATGGATCTTCTTCTTGGTGAAGAGTTCACTCCGGGTCAACCTGGCCTGCTACGAGCGACCTTCGATAGCCTACTAGATGGCGGTGACCCGTACCTATGTCTTGCAGACTTCGCTTCTTATGTGAAAGCGCACGAAGCGATGGACAAGCAGTACCGCGATCAAGCCGGTTGGGCGAAGAAAGCGATTCTGAACACCGCTTTGGTTGGCAAGTTCAGTTCAGACCGCTCCATCCGCGATTACGTGAACAACATTTGGAAACTCGAAGCGGTTCACCGTTAATCAACAAAACCAAGGTAGCCCAATGGCTGCCTTGGTCCTTTGTCTACAGACAATGACTAGCAGCAAATAAACCCTACATTGAAGGTTTTCAGAAGTACCTTCGGAGAGAGCGATGAAAGAACAAACAGCATTAAAGAAAGTCGCAGAAATGGCACGATTAGCTGACAGCTATGTCAGCGCTTGGGGAGACGAAGCATTGGTCTCCGAAGAAACGCTACGCCGCCTGCTCAACTCTCTTGGCTATGACACTAGCAGCGATGAAAAACTACTGGCTTCAGCTGAGAAAAAACACAAGAAAGACGTATTAGCGCCAGTATTGGTATTGCGTGATGGCGATCCGGTGGAAGTGGAACTGAATCTTGGCACCAGTGCGCGTGAAAGCGAGTTCAACTGGCGTTTAGAAACAGAACAAGGAGAGGTACTGGAAGGCTATCTTCAGTCACAGATTGTTCGCGATGAACGTGCCGAGGGTGGCCCTCTAGTGTTTGCCCTGCCAAAAGATTTGGCTTGGGGTTATCACAAACTATACGTGAGCCGTAAGCGTCGTAAAGCACCGTATGAAATGGCGTTGATTATCACGCCACGCGCTTGTTTCAAACAAGATTCTCTAGAGCTGAACAAAAAACTCTGGGGCCCAAGTATTCAGCTTTACACCCTACGCACCCAGCACAACTGGGGTATCGGTGATTTTGGCGATCTTAAATTGTTGGTGAGTGACATCGCCTCTCGCGGTGGTGATTTCATCGGTCTGAACCCGATCCACTCGCTATTCCCTGCCAACCCAGAAGGCGCTAGCCCATACAGCCCATCGTCTCGCCGTTGGTTGAACATTCTTTATATCGATGTGAGCTCTGTGCCTGAGTTTGCGCTTAGTGCACTGGCACAACAGAAAGTCGGCAGTGCCGAATTCCAGCAGCGTCTGCAAAAAGCGCGCGAATCACATTGGGTGAACTACACCGAAGTGGCAGAGCTGAAAATGAGCGTATTGCCACTGCTGTTTGCTGAGTTCAAAACTCGCCATCTCGACAAAAACAGCGATCGTGCTCGCGAGTTCCTAGAGTTTGTGGAAGAAGGCGGTGACAGCCTGGTGCACCAAGCGGCATTCGATGCATTGCACGCAGATCTGCACGCGCAAGATTCAAACGTGTGGGGCTGGCCGGTTTTCCCTGAGCAATACCGCCGCTTTGATTCGGCAGCGACGCAGAAATTCATCAAAGACAACCAAGAAAAAGTACACCTTTACATGTACTTACAGTGGATTGCCGACGGCCAGATCAAAGAAGCGCAAGCGCTGGCTGAAGAGAAAGGCATGTCCGTTGGTCTCTACCGTGACCTTGCGGTCGGTGTGGCTGATTCTGGTAGCGAAACATGGGCAGATAACGGCAACCTAGTACTGGATGCCAGCATCGGTGCTCCACCGGATATCCTTGGTCCACTGGGCCAAAACTGGGGTCTGCCACCACTCAACCCTGAAGTGCTGCAAGCCACCGGTTATGACGCGTACATCAAACTGCTGCGTGCCAACATGAAACATTGTGGCGCACTGCGTATTGACCACGTACTTGGCCTTCTTCGCCTATGGTGGATTCCAAAAGGCGAAAAAGCGACAGAAGGGGCGTACCTCTACTACCCAGTCGAAGACATGCTAGCGATTTTGGCGTTGGAATCTCACCGTCATCAGTGCAGCGTGATCGGCGAAGACTTGGGTACGGTGCCAGATGAAATCGTTGATATTCTGCGTGATGCGGGCGTGCACTCGTACAAAGTGTTCTTCTTCGAAACGTCAAAAGAAGATGGTGGTTTCATTTCGCCAAAACACTATGCCGATCAGTCAATGGCGGCCTTGTGTACCCACGATATGCCAACGCTACGCGGCTTCTGGCATTGTGATGACCTCAAAATGGGTCGCGAAATTGGCCTCTATCCAAACGAAGAACAGCTCAATGGCTTGTTCGACGATCGCCTAAAATGCAAACAAGGCATTCTGGATAGCGTGCGTTGGCATGGTTACTTGCCAGAAGGCATTGGCCACGATGCGCAATACGTGCCAATGGATGCGCACTTAAGTGAAGCATTGCAGTTGCATGTAGCAGCGGGCTCTTCCGCGCTGCTCAGTGTTCAGCTTGAAGACTGGTTGCAAATGGACAACCCAGTCAACATCCCGGGCACGGTCGATGAGTACCCGAACTGGCGTCGTAAATTGTCGATGAACCTTGAAGAGATTTTCAGTCGCGAAGATGTGAATCGTATTGCTCGTCGTCTAACGGAAGTGCGCGCACAAGCGAGCAAATAAGAGTGAACTCAATGAGATGACCCATATGTAATGACTTGATTTACAGACAGAAACTACAGCCTGGGTCACTCTCTGTTTACCAGTAAAATGGTAGAATGAGGTACCGTTATTATGCCCGCACCAATAGCGGGCATTTTTATTATTTGCGTACCTTGTGGATGAACAAGAATAAGTACGCGGTCGTGAATTAGGATTGTGTTCACAACGTTGGCTGTTTGGCGAGGGAAAAAAGGTTTGAAAAAATTAGTAAAAAGTAAAGTGAATCAGATGTTTGAGAAACTGTCTCAAGCCGCTTGTTCAGAACCGTTTGCATTTTTAGGTCCATTTATTGACCCAACACAAGGGGCACTGCGAGTCTGGATGCCGGGTGCAACGGGGGTGGCATTGGTATTAGAAGGCCAGCCACGTATTGCGCTTGAGCGAGAAAAAGAGAGCGCCTTCATTCTCAAAGCCGATCTCAATCTGCATCTTACCCATTATCAATTGGCGATCGATTGGAATGGCGTCGAACAACTTGTCGATGACCCATACCAATACCACGGTATCTACGCCGAGTATGACGATCTCCACACCCCGAAAACCATGTATCAACACATGGGCTCACAGTTCATGACGCTTGAGCGAGATGGCAAATCAATCTCAGGCATCCGTTTCTTGGTGTACGCACCGCATGCGACCGCAGTGAGTCTTGTGGGCTGTTTCAATGATTGGGATGGCCGACGTCATCCAATGCAGCGCCTTGATTACGGCATTTGGGGCTTGTTTATTCCCGCTTTAACCGAAGGGGTGAGCTACAAATTCGAAATGAAGGGGCCGAAGGGGGAAGGCTTACCACACAAAGCCGATCCTTGGGGTTTCTATGCAGAGCAATACCCGTCTTTTGCTTCCGTCACGTACGATCACGCCCGCTACCAGTGGCAAGACGACCAATGGCAAACTCGCCCAGTGACCGAGAAACGCAAAGAAGCGCTCTCTTTCTACGAGTTGCATGCCGGTTCTTGGAAGCGCAACGAGCAACGTGAGTTCCTGAATTATCGCGAACTGGCCGCCGAGTTGGTGCCATATCTAGTGGATATGGGCTACACCCATGTTGAGCTGATGCCGGTCTCTGAGCACCCGTTCTACGGCTCTTGGGGTTATCAGCCTGTGGGTCTCTTTGCGCCAACCAGCCGCTATGGATCACCCGATGATTTCAAATTCTTCGTCGATGCCTGTCACCAAGCTGGCATTGGTGTGGTACTGGATTGGGTGCCTGCGCACTTCCCATCGGACGATCATGGCTTGGCCAATTTTGATGGTACGCCATTGTTCCACGACCCAGACCCACGCCGTGGTTGGCACCAAGACTGGAACTCGTTTATCTACGATCTTGGCCGCGAGCAAGTACGCCGTTTCTTGGTTTCTAACGCACTGTATTGGTTTGAGCAGTTCCATATCGATGGCATTCGGGTGGATGCGGTGGCGTCGATGCTGTATCTCGATTACTCACGCAGCCATGGCCAGTGGATCCCAAATATGGATGGCGGCAACGAAAACTACGATGCGATTGCCACACTAAAATGGATGAATGAGGAAGTGTACAAATACTTCCCGAATGCGATGACGATAGCGGAAGAGTCGACCGCTTTCCCAGGCGTGTCCGCACCAACCTTTATGGGTGGTTTGGGCTTTGGCTTTAAGTGGAATATGGGGTGGATGCACGATAGCCTTTCTTACATCAAAGAAGAGCCTGTTCATCGCAAATACCACCACAATACCCTCACGTTCCCGCTCGTTTACGCTCACAGTGAGAACTACGTCTTGTCGCTTTCCCACGATGAAGTGGTGTACGGCAAAGGTTCTATTCACAACAAGATGCCAGGTGATGAGTGGCAGCAAACCGCCAACTTACGTGCGTATTTTGGTTACATGTATGGTCAACCGGGTAAAAAACTCAACTTTATGGGCGCAGAGATCGGCCAAACGGCGGAGTGGAATCACGATGACCAACTGCAATGGTTCTTGCTTGATTTCCCCCGTCATCAAGGCGTGCAAGCCTTGACGCGTGACCTCAACCACTTGTATCGCAACCAAGCGGCGTTGCACGATCAAGATTGCATTCCAGCCGGTTTTGAGTGGCGTTTACAAGATGCCGCCGAGCAGAGCATTATTGCGCACGAGCGCATCAGTGAAGCAGGCGAGCGCATCTTGGTGGTGAGTAACTTTACCCCAGTGCCACGTGATGAATTCCGCTTAGGTGTGCCAAACAAAGGCCGCTACCAATTGCTGCTCAACACCGACGACAGCAAATACGCGGGCAGTGGCTACGAGGTTGTGGTGGAGGCCAAGAGCGAAGCGGTGGTCAGTGAAGATTTGGCTCAGTCAATTGTGTTGCGCCTACCACCCCTGTCGACCCTGTTCTACAAGCTGGTCTAAAATCAAGTGATTAGGCATTTCACACTAGGGAGCTCAAGGGCTCCCTATTTTTTGTCAGCTCAGGCGATGAAACGGTTCTGGTGGTCTATAGTCCTTATAGGACTGTTTGCAAAGGATGCACTCTCAATGACCTTGACCATCGCCAACAAAATCCGCCTCGGCTTTGCCATCTGCCTACTGTTTTTTATCGTTGCCTCTTACGTGAGTTATCAAGGGATGGTCAATACGGCGAGTAACTTCCGTCATTACGGTGAACTGGCGGGAGAAACCACCTTAGCGGGTGAAATTCAAGCCAACTTCTTAAAAGTCAGGCTCAGTGCTGATAAGTATCTGGCCAATTTAGAAAACTCCCACCTCAGTACCTACCAGCAGCGTGTGCAAAAAATCACCAAGATGATTCAAGACGATATTGCACGCACTGACGATGACAAGCATCGCGCCTACTTAGACAAAGCCCTGGCTGAGGTGAAGCATTTCGATCACACCTTTGGGCAGTTGAAGCAAAATGTTGAGCAAGTCGACAAGGCGATCTATCAAGATATGGTGAAGGTCGAGAAGCAAGCGTTACACGATCTCGAAGCGATCTTGGACAATGCGCATCGCTCACTCAAGCCAGAGGTTGAGTATTACGCCGCGCTGCTGATGGAAAACTTTCTCTTGGCGAATTTGGCGGTGCTTAATTATGTGCATAAAGAGAATGAGGAAAGCTTCCAGCAAGTTCGAGTGACATTGTCCGAAACCTTGCCGCAACTAGAAGAGCAGTTTCGCACTGTGATTGAAAGTGAAGAGCAAAAAGCCTTGCTGCAAGCGTTTGTGCAGCAAAGAGCGCTCTTCATCAAAGCGTTTGATCACACGGTGATGTTGAAAAACCAACAAAATGGCCATCGGAAGAAGTTGGCTGAGTATGGAGAATTGTTGTCATCCGATCTCGAAGCATTAAAACTGCTTTCGATAGAAGAACAAACGCAGTTAACCGCTGAATTGCAAGAAAAGAAAAAGCAAACCATTGAAGTCATTTTGGGACTCGCGGTGGCAGCGGTGGTCATTGGCATTGCGTGTGCCTACACCGTGGCCAGCTCAATTGGCAAGGGTATCCGTAAGGTGAAACGCATTTCCACCGAATTATCGAAAGGGAACTTATCGATTGAGGTCTTGGTGGAAGGGAAAGATGAAATCGGCGAGTTGTTGGCCAACATGCGTGAAACCATTCTCTCACTGCGAGACATTGTCGATAAGGTGAATCTCTCTTGTTATAAAGTGGCCCAGATGTCAGAAGAGCTGAGTGCCATTACCAACACCACCAGTCACTCATCAAATGCCCTCAACAGTGAAATGGAACAGATTTCCGCCTCGGTGCAACAGCTCTCCACCAGCACCACCGAGATTGCGCAAAGTGCGACAGATTCAGCCAGCTTTGCCCAACGTGCGACTCACAATGTCAGTCAGGGGCTGGACGAGGTGCACAAAACCTTAGACGCGATCGAAAAAGCCGAGCACGAAATGGCAGGCAGCTCGAAACAGATTGGCGATTTGTATCAAGAGTCGATGGATATTGGCTCTATTCTGGAAGTCATTCATGGTGTGGCAGAGCAGACCAACTTGTTGGCGCTCAATGCCGCGATTGAAGCGGCCAGAGCGGGTGAGCAAGGCCGCGGTTTTGCCGTGGTGGCGGATGAAGTGCGCTCATTGGCAAAACGCACACAAGAAGCCACCGCACAGATCGAAACCATGATCGGCTCGTTGCAGCACGGTGCGGAAGAGGCAAAGAACTCCATCGACCAAAGCCACTACACCGTAACGGGGGCGGCGCAGCAAGCGCAGTCGACCACCTCGAACTTAGAAAATATTCAAACCTTGATTGAAGAGTTAAATGACACCAATACCCAAATCGCAGCGGCGGTAGAGGAGCAGAGCATGGTGACCGCCAACGTCAGCGAAAGTGTTACCGAAACCTACAACATCACCCGAGACAACAATGAAGCGGTGAAAAACATCGCCGAATCGGCACAAGAGTTGGCGGTGGTGGCGCAGGATTTGGAAACTCAGATGAAGCGATTCAAAACCGCGTAAAGCGTCAAGTTTTACTCAAAGGAGCGCTGAGAAAAAATCTTCTCAAGCGCTCTTTTTATTGTTTGTTTTTTGCTCAAAAATACATTGCAGGATCTATGCAATTTTTTATCCTCAGTTATAATTCGCGCTCGCGATACCTAAGCGGCTTTTAACAAGCAACAGAAGCCTTTTAGCTATCGATTTTTCACCAGCAAACAGTGGCGATTCGATCACTGATGACTGGCACCAATCAACACTGGAAGCAAAGCAAGTAATGACAGTTCAAACGTTTACGCCAAACCAAACCACGACGTTGGATACGGCCAAAAAAACCATCGAGCAACAGAGCCAAGAGTTAACGCCAAGCGGCGGCAACAAAATCGGTTTCGTCTCATTAGGTTGTCCCAAAAACCTCGTTGATTCTGAACGAATCCTGACGCAACTTCGCACCGAAGGCTATGACATCGTCAACAGCTACCACGATTCGGACGTGGTGATCGTCAACACTTGTGGCTTTATTGATAGTGCGGTTCAAGAGTCGCTCGACACCATTGGCGAAGCGCTAAAAGAGAACGGCAAAGTGATCGTGACCGGTTGCTTGGGCGCGCGTGAAGATGAAATTCGCGAAGTGCACCCTGGCGTTTTAGGCATTACGGGTCCACATGCGTATGAAAACGTGTTAGAGCACGTGCATCAGTTTGCACCAAAGCCAGAGCACAACCCGTTTACCAGCCTCGTGCCTGATCACGGCGTGAAGCTGACGCCAAAACACTATGCGTACCTAAAAATATCGGAAGGCTGCAACCACCGTTGTACCTTCTGCATCATCCCGTCGATGCGTGGTGACTTGGTCAGCCGCCCGGTGGGAGAAATCCTCAGTGAAGCCGAACGCCTGAAAAACGCAGGGGTGAAAGAGCTATTGGTGATCAGCCAAGACACCAGTGCCTACGGTGTGGACAGCAAGCACAGCCTTGGTTTTGCTAACGGTTCACCTGTGCGTCAAAACATCAAAGCGCTGAGTGAAGAGCTGGGCAAAATGGGCATTTGGGTGCGCTTGCACTACGTTTATCCCTATCCACACGTTGATGATCTGATCCCGCTGATGGCGGAAGGAAAAATCTTGCCTTACTTGGATATTCCATTCCAGCACGCCAGCCCGAACGTACTCAAAGCGATGAAGCGCCCTGGCCGTGCGGAACGCACGCTCGATCAAATCAAAAAATGGCGTGAGATCTGTCCTGAGTTGGTGATTCGCTCAACCTTTATCGTTGGTTTCCCAGGCGAGACGGATGAAGATTTCGAGATGCTGCTAGAGTGGCTAAAAGAAGCGCAATTGGATCGCGTGGGCTGTTTCAAATATTCGCCAGTAGAAGGCGCGGCTGCAAACGACATTGACGATCAGATTTCGGAAGAAGTGAAGCAAGAGCGTTTTGATCGTTTCATGCTGGTTCAACAAGAAATCAGCGCAGCGAAGCTGCAAAAACGCATTGGCAGCACCATGAAAGTGATCATCGATGAAGTGGACGAAGAAGGCGCGATTGGCCGCAGCTACGCGGATGCCCCAGAAATCGATGGTTTAGTTTACCTCAACGGTGAAACCAGTCTCAAAGCGGGTGAGTTAGTGGACGTGCTTATCGAGCACGCTGACGAATACGACCTGTGGGGCGCGTTGGTTCGCGCCTAACTTCACGCCTAACTTCACCGTGTTAAGTCACACCGACAAAGAGCCGATGATTCGGCTCTTTGTTTTTTCTGTCACTCTCTTTCTACGGCTAGTTGAGCATTGGTAACGTTGATAACAATAGCAGCAACGCCATGCTGATATTAAAGCACCTTACTCGGGTATGCGTGGTGAGCCAGCGCTGTAACTGAGTTCCAGCGGAGGTCCAAAAGCTGACCGAAGGCAGATTGGCCAAGATGAATACCCCAGCGATCAAAGCCAATTCCCACCATTGACTCCCCGTGCTGTAAACGCTGACTGCCGTCAGCGCCATGGTCCAGCCTTTTGGGTTCACCCACTGAAAACTTGCCGCTTGCAAAAAACTCATCGGCTTAAAATCTTTTCGCTCACTGGCTTTGCCGCTGAAGGCAATCTTCGCCGCCAGATAAACCAAATAGCTCAAACTGAGGTACTTAAGAATTTGGTGCGAGAGTGGGTAGCTGTGAAACAGCCCCATCAAACCCACACCAATGAGCATCACCATCACCGCAAAGCCAAGCGTAATACCGAGCATGTGCGGAATGGTACGAACAAATCCGACATTAGCGCCGGATGTCATCAACATAATGTTGTTGGGACCGGGGGTAAACGTTGATACAAAGGCAAACAGCGCCAAGGCGCTAAGCTGAGACAGCTCCATTTTTCTCTCCTACACGTTGATAATTGTTTTCTGACCGGTCAACACAATCATAGGTAGTTATCATCGCAATTTTGTGCTTTTATTTGTTCACCAAACAAACAGTGCGCAAGAAAATTTCACCATGGATAGATTTGACGAAAAAATATTGCACGCCCTCAAGCGAGATGGCCGAATTTCCAATGTTGAGTTGTCAGAAAGAGTTGGGCTTTCCCCTTCTGCCACTTTGCGCCGCGTACAGGATCTAGAGCGAAAAGGGGTTATCAAGGGGTATCGTGCGGTATTGGACAGCAACCAATTGGGGATTGGTTTTGTTGCCTACGTGTCGATTGGTTTGGCATCGCACAGCAAAAAAGCGCAGCAAGAGTTTGAAGATCACGTCCGCTTCGTTGATGAAGTCGTCGAATGCCATAACATTACCGGTGCCAATGAGTATTTGTTACGGGTCGAAACCAAAGATCTCGTCGCGTATAAGAAATTTCACGCCGATGTGCTGGGGGAGTGCGAGCAGGTAAAATCCATCACCACCATGGTCGTGATGGATTCGCCGAAAGATGAGCGTTAGAGGTATTTCTCAGCCAATGCTTGCCATCTCTCTTCGCCGATAATGGCTTGCAGTTGGGTGATGATCTTAGCGTTGAACTCGGCTTCACGTCCCAACTCGATTTGCTGCCATTGATCCAGCGAAGATCCGTGGGTTTGCAGAGCCTGATCCAGCGCGTACCAAAACGCCGCGCCCTTGAAGTAAAACAGTGGATAGTATTGGCGGTTACCGTGCTCAAGCACTTGGTGCTCAGCCTCATACAGCCCTGTACCAGCAAATGGGTATTTCTGCGCAAATTGTTGCCACAGAGCCTCTGGTGACTCGAAAGTGATCTCGGTGTTCATCAGAGACTTGAGGGCGTAGTACTCTGCCAAGCTTTCTGATTTCCAAAGAGAATTTTTCCGCTTATCCATATAGTGAATCGACTCGTGCGCGGAAATTTTGAGCAAGAGCTGCAACGACTCATCGGTCAGTTCCCCTTGGTCAAGTAAGCTGTTCACTAGCAGCATGTTAGTGCCTGCCGCGCCACCTAAACTTCCAGCGTTTTTGTCGCGTTTGAAGAACGCCAACTCCCAACCCGCCATGTTTGATTGAGGAAAAACACGGTGTAGATAGGACAACTGCTTCTGCATCGTCGGCAGCCAGCGTTGCTGCGCGTCGATCACCTTGGCATCCTCGACATGGACACGAACGTGCTGACCAGAGATAGGGATTAGGGCGGTATCCATGCCCCAAACTAAAAAAAGTGGCGGAAGTGTTGGGTTGGGCAAGGTATAGCAGTGTTGGTCGGGCGTGCAAACTAAGGTGATGTCGGCTTGCGGGATACGAGGCAAGGTGTCGTATTCTGAGACGAAATACCACCCCTGTTGCGGTGAGTAGCTGTCGTTTTGATTCGACGGTTCAAACCCTTGATCGGGCACTTTCTCAGCCGTGGTTTGCCATTCAATTCTGTCGCACTCGACCTCGGTTCCATATTGAATGGAGGTGAAGCGTTCATCTTGTAAGCAAGAAAGCGCTGGTGGCATTGCTGATGTGAGGCTGCGAGGCGGTTCCACCGTAAATTTGCCCAAGTTGCGAGTATTGGCGCTAAAGCGCAACTGATCCTCAGAGGTTGGGCTGATGCGAATGTGATAGTTAACCTCGTTTGCCATAGTAAACGACGAAGCCAATACCGGTAGTGCAAAAACGAGTAAGCGTGTATGCATAAAGGGGTCATTCTCTTTTGCTTTGGAGACGCCTATATGACTGCACTGATTTCACTCTGTTCCCTTTGCATTGTCATTATTGCGTTAACAGATCGTGCCGCCCGTGAGTTTGGTGTCTTGTTCTGTTTCAAGACAGGTCATGATCATCATTTCCAAGCCACGTGCCAATGTCTCTAAACTCATACTCGGTTGATTAGAAGCAGAAGCTTGCTCTGGCAACAGAGGGATGTGGATAAATCCACTGCGAATGGGGCGTGCTTGCAAGTAGTGCTGAATGCCATAGAACAAATGGTTGCAGACAAATGTGCCAGCACTGTGGGAGAGCTGGCAAGGTATTCCCGCTTGTTGCAGCGCATGGGTGATCGCCTTCACTGGCAAAGTCGAAAAATAGGCCGCAGGGCCTGTTGCTATGATCGGCTCGTCCACTGGTTGATGACCGGCATTGTCTTCAATGCGATAGTCATCCAGATTAATCGCCACTCGCTCGGGTGTAATGGCTGCGCGGCCAGCAGCTTGACCAATCATGAACACCAACTCAGGCTCGTGTTGTTCAATGGCCTCGATGACGGTCGAGATAGATTGATGACGAACAACAGGCACTTGGCAGCCAATGATTTCTATGTTTGTCCGCTCTTTCTGAGTGAGTACCTTGACCAGTTCAAGGGAGGGATTGAGCGATTCGCCGCCAAACGGTTCAAATCCGGTGACTAGTATCTTGCGCATGGATAACTTCCTTAAAAAACCGCTTTGCACTATGCATCAAATCCGTCGGCTTGCCAACGAATCCTCTATAAACCCTGCAGACTCAATTTGAAGTGACTCGAAAATGTTTGTTGCACCGATCACCGTGCTACAAAACGTCTGGAAAGCAGGTAGCAAACTCGCGACAAAAACACCCGACAATTTGCCCTATCCACACGATGAAACAGACATCCTGCTAGCTTTATTACACCCGAATAAGATCGGGATTAGAGGTTCTGTTACCCAAACTACGGGGAGTTGCAGGTGGGCGGCCAGTGAGTGAATCCTTATGAGCATAGAATGGCTATGTGATAGGGGGGGAGCGAGCGTAGCCAACGCCGCGGTGACATCAAGTAGGAAGGGTATACTCTCCCGTATGCCGTAGAGGGAGTGACAATCACAAAAGGAAATAGGATGAAAAAAGCACTTTCTTTTTCGCTGGCTAGCGCCAGTGTTCTTGCCGCGTTAAGCACCTTTCAGGTTCAGGCTCATGGTTGGGTTGAATACCCAAGTGCCAGACAAAATACCTGTTATGAAGATGGCGGTTTTTGGACCAACGAGATCCCAAACCAAGCGTGTCAGGCGGCGTTTGATGCCTCTGGCGCTTACCCATTTGTGCAACGCAGTGAAATTGCCGCGAACGTACCAAATTACCGCGATATGGCGCATGTCAAAGCCATCGTTCCAAATGGCGAGCTTTGTTCTGCGGGTGATTCCGCCAAAGCCGGGTTAAACATCCCTTCACCCTATTGGCAGCGCACGTCAATCACACCAGATGCCAACAATCAAATCGAACTGGTGTTCTTTGGTAAAGCGCCGCACAACCCATCTTACTGGGAATTTTATTTAACTAAGCCGAGCTACGATGCGTCATTGCCGTTAACCTGGGATGATCTCGACTTGATTGATACAGCTGGGGACATCGTGGTGGATGAACAAAAACGCTACCGCATGAAAGTGACCTTCCCGGCGGATCGCAGTGGCGATGCCATTCTCTACACTCGTTGGCAGCGCATTGATGTGGTTGGCGAAGGTTTTTATAACTGCAGTGACATCACCTTGAGAAGTGGAGGCACTACGCCGCCAACAGACCCAACCGATCCACCAACGGAACCAGGTAACAACCTCAGCGTACTTGGCTATTTCGTACCACAAGGTTTTGGCCCTGTTGAATCCGGTGATACGGTTCGCTTGCGTACCTTTGACGCAACTGGTGCTGAGCTAGTGGACATCTCATTGGCTATTTCTGCCAACAACACCGGCACTTGGGCTGCGGAGCTGGCGGGGCAATTTAATGGCCAACAACATAAAGATTGGTACATCGGCATTTGGCACCAAGAGATGAACCACTACATGTACGACAGCAGCAATCTGTTTGCTAACCAAGTGCATGCACCTAGCGCTAACTTTAGCTACGCGCTTTCGTTGATCAAAGCGGATACCACGCCTCCAACGTTACCTACCAACGGTTGGAGCAAAGATAAAGTGTATGTCGCGGGTGATGTGGTTAGCCACAATGGCCGAGAATGGACTGCGCAATGGTGGACTACGGGTGAAGAGCCGGGGACGACTGGCGAGTGGGGCGTTTGGCGTTAAGCCATTGTTATGCTTCAACACTGAGGAGGCTGCGGCCTCCTTTTGGCTAAGAGAATCTCGTTTAAGCTGCGATGATTTGCGATTGTCTATGCCTTACTAGAGTTGAGCTTATAAATGGCATTGCGCTGCTGAATTTGCTAGTTATAGGTTTGAAAGCTAAAATGACGACATTAGACATGTTGTTAGAGTATCGCGATGAAAAATGATAAGAAAGAAGAGAGTACAACAGATACCGAGCGTCGTTTTGTACCTAAAGCGAGAAACTTTAAAGTTAGTGCGTCTTATGAAGGTCTTACTTCAAGCGGTAAGCAAAAAACATTGGAGGCACTAAAGCGGCAGTATGCGAGATAAGTACGGCGCAGAGCAGGATCATTATTGCTATCCAGATTCCAACACTCTTGTTAACTTGCTTGATATCCGTGATAGCGACGATTTAGACAAAGCAGAAGTTGCATTTTCTGAACTTAGGTATATCGAATATTCGAGTTCAGTGTTAACACTGGAAGAAATGGATATCACTCATTTTAAACACCTTCATTGGGTTCTTTTTCAGGATGTATATGGGTGGGCTGGAGAGTTTCGAGATGTTGATATAAGTAAAGGTAGTTCTCGTTTTGCTCATTGTGTTTTTATAGAGCGTAGTCTTGTAAAAGAGTTGGGACGTATTCCTCAGTTAAGGCATTGCAAGGATCGCATTTCAGCTGTACGGCTTATCGCTGATATCTTTTGTGAAATTAATGTTATTCACCCATTCCGAGAAGGCAATGGTCGGGCAACCCGTTTCTTTTTCGAAGAACTGGTTTTTATTGCTGGCTATGATATTAATTGGCCAGAGATATCAAAAGAAGAGTGGGTTGAGGCCAACATACAAGGCTTTTTGGGTAACACATCATTTCTTGAATCTATTTTTGATGCCGCAATCAGTGGTGATAAATATCACTCTACTAACTAATCGTATACTACGCATATCGAATGCTAGCTGGTTCGATTTTGCTTAGACTAAGTTGAACATTATTTCGACTCACCACATCATTCACCCCTCCGGCGCAACTCTTTCCCATTGAAAATACGCTTCGTCTGCCAACGCCAGCATTGGGCGATCTTCATCGGTATCGCCATAGGCATAAATGCGCGGGTATTGGTTGATATCGCAGTGCGCTTGGATTCTGGCTACTTTGCGCGTTTTGCTGCAATCGCCATTGAGGTAGGTGCCAGTTAACGTGCCGTGGTGGATTTTCATTTCGCTGCAAAGCAGTTCAATACCTTGGGTTTTACACCAAGGCGCAAGGTAAAGGTCGAGTGAGGCAGAAACCAAGATAATACGGTCGCCTTTGGCTTGGTGCCACGCCAGTTTTTCCATCGCTTCCACTCGGAGGTAATGAGGAATCACCTCCGCTGAAAAATGCTCTCCCAGTTGGCGCAGTTGGTGGGCATTACGGCCACGAAAAGCCACCCAACTGGCAATCGGGCGCATCACATGTGCGGGCAACAGCTTGAGTTTGTACAGGGCATAAAACGGCATGATCGCGAGCCGACCTAGCCATTTTCGCTTGGGAGACGCAGAGTGTTTCAAAAAGAGCGAAAACATATCTTCATGAGTGATGGTGCCATCGAAATCAAACAGGGCGAGATGCATGCGAATACCTAAGCGAAGGGGATACCTGTTTATAGTGAGAGGCGATGAAAAGCGCAAGCGTTTCTGTTGTGTCATAGCAGTATCAATTTATTTTATGAGTTTGAGTCACTCCTGACTCAAATATAAATTGAGCAGAAATTAAACTTTTATATCAGTCATAGAATGGAAAATGGCTTTTCCAGACAATATGCCTAAACAGTAATTAGGTAATGATATGAAAATTCAACACAAGCTGACGATTCCCGTTGGCATTATTTTACTGACGTTTTTAGTCGTCTCATTTATTAATTATTCCTTATCCGAGAAACAAGCCAAAATAGCCGACGATATTAATAACGGTATGTATCCGGTGGTGATGAGCTTAGAAGATGCCTATCGAGACTTATACCAGTCGAGCAATGCGGTGCAAGGTTGGCTGCTGGCTTCATCGCAGGATGAAAAGAACTACCATCTCGGGGAATTTAAAGAAAATGCCTACAAAGCCATTCCGCGAATGAAGAAAGTACAGCAATTAATTGATGCGCAGCTCATTCCTCGCGCAATGCAAGGGGAGCTTAATAGGTTGGTGAAAATAACGCAGAGTTGGATCGGATTGTATGAACCGATATTTAATCAGCCTGATTTAGCGGAGCATTATTACGCCAACAATCAGCAAAACATTCACGATGAGTTTGTGCTGATGCGTGCTCAACTCAAAACCCTGAGTAATGCCATTGATGATGAGTTGATGTTGCTCAATCAGCAATATGTTGAACGCCAGAACTTTGTCGACAACGTGATCCTCATTGGTCTGGCGGCGGTGGTGATCAGCGTGTCGTTTGCCTACTGGGTGATTCAGCGTTTTGTGATGAAGCCGATGTGTCAAATTCAGGTGGCGATGCGCGATATTGCCGAGGGGGAAGGGGATCTTTCTCGCCGTATCGACATTAGCAGCCACGATGAGTTGGGCGAGCTCGCGCACTCCTTTAACCAATTTACCAGCCGCATTCACAACACCATTGGAGAGGTGGTGGCGGCAACGCAAAGCGTGCGCAGTGACATGCATTTGATTTTGCAATCGACACAGCAAATCAGCCAGTTTTCTCATGGGCAGCAACAAGAAAGCCACACCGTGGCTGCTGCAGTGAATGAAATGCAGGCGACCAGTCAATCCGTGAGTGATAGCGCAGGTGAAGCGGCGCAGTCGAGCTCCCTTGCGAGTGAGCAGGTAGAGCAAGCTCAGCACACGGTGCAACAAACGGTGGAATCGATCGAGCATTTGTCGGATGAAATTGAAAGTGCGACGCAAGTGATTCACCGACTGGACTCCCAGGTAAGTAACATCGCTTCGGTGCTTGATGTGATTCGTGGCATTGCCGACCAAACCAATCTGTTGGCACTCAACGCGGCGATCGAAGCGGCGCGGGCGGGAGAGCAAGGGCGAGGTTTTGCGGTAGTCGCGGATGAAGTGCGCTCTCTTGCCAGTCGAACTTCTGACAGTACGGGTGAAATACAAGCGATGATAGAACGCTTGCAGCAAGGCGCTCAGGAGGCGGTCGTGGTGATGTCACGCAGCGCCAATAGCCGTGAAGAAACGCTACATCGAGCGAGCAACGCGACCGATTCATTAGGCCAAATTGGGGCTTCCATTGTGCATATGAACGACATGAACAGTCAGATTGCCTCTGCAGCGACTCAGCAAAGCGCCGTCAGCGCCGACATAAACCTGAATGTGCAGAACATTGCTGACAGTTCAAAACAGATGGTCAGTATGGTGGCGCAGGTGCAACAAGCCTGTGAGGGGCTCGATGAACAATGCGAACAGTTAGATACCCTGCTGGGAAGGTTTAAAATTTAGCGGTTTGTATTTTAGCGATTGATACTTTCCGTGACTGATATTTTTCGCGGTTGGTATGATCGCGAAAGGGCTGCGAGAGCAGTGGTGCGCAGCCCAATCCAAATTTCAAGTGCAAGGTTTATTCTGCGTTAGCGTAGTGATCAACGGCGAAGCTGAACATCACTTTGGTCATGAAAAACAGCGAACAAGCCAAAAGCCAAGGTTCTAATGGCAGAATCAGTAAGAGCAATAATCCGTAGCACAACAGGTTTGCTGCAATAAATAATTGAAACTTATGGCCTTTGAGCGAGTTGATAACCATCGCGGCAGCAATGGTGTTCCCCCAAATAATCCAAGCGCTCAGTAGTGAGCCTCCAAGCAACCACGCAATCGCGATGATATGAAAATGAATAGCGATGAAGGTGAATCGGCTACTCGGGCGAGCGGCGTAATATTGGTTGGTGCCTTTGGTGAAGTTGGCCACACAACCGGCCAAAACGTCGGCAATCAGCACGAAGCCAAGTGCTACTTTCCAGTTTAACTCCGCATTCATCGGCAAGTATAAGTGCCAATACACGATGGCAGTACCGACAAAAGCAAAGGCAAACACGCAGGCTATCTCCAAGGCTGATTGCTTTTCGCCAAAGACTTCATGCAGGGATTTGGGGATCTGAATATCAGCCATCAAGGGCTCCTTATCTATCGCGTTGTTCCCGTCTTCTTTCACTATTGGATATGGGCGTCTAAAAAAGCAACAGAGCGGAAAGTGTTACTTCAATTACTTGATTGAAGTTTGTGATAGCACACAGTTTAGGCGGCAATGGTTGGGTGAGTGCGTGAATCTTAGGTAAGGAGCTTGTGACACTACAAATAGTGACGATTCGGCGTATAGTATCTTCGCTTAGGCCCTCTATAATTGGGGCATCGACACTGAATGCCGTGCAGGTGTACGGCATTCCCACGCTCAATAGGAATCCAGTATGAATTCATTATTCAGGCAGCAATGTTATCTGCTCGGTGAATGGCGCAGCGCGCCGCAAACCATGACCATTACCAATCCTTTTAACGACGAAGTGATTGGTACGGTGCCGAATATGGGGGAAAAGGAGACCCAAGAGGTGATCGCGGGTGCAGACAAAGCGTTTCAGCAGTTTAAAGCACTCACGGCACAAGAACGGGCCAATCTACTGCATCGTTGGCATCAGTTGATCCTAGAACACAGCGATGAGTTGGCCCACATCATGACGTTAGAACAAGGTAAGCCATTGGCAGAAGCGAAGGGAGAAGTGCTTTATGCCGCCAGTTTTATTGAATGGTTTGCCGAAGAGGCACGCAGAGCCTATGGCACGCTCGTGCCGAGCCATAAAGCAAACGCCAAGATTTTGGTGACCAAAGAGCCGATCGGCGTGGTGGCTGCGATTACGCCTTGGAACTTCCCCGCGGCGATGATCACCCGCAAATGCGGCCCAGCGTTTGCAGCAGGTTGCCCGGTGATTTTAAAACCCGCGCCGGATACACCTTTCACCGCACTTGCACTGGCTGTGCTGGCAGAAAAAGCGGGTTTTCCTGCTGGGGTATTTAACGTGATCACCGGCGATGCGGTCGCGATTGGTGGCGAACTAACGAGTAACAAGCGCGTTCGTAAATTATCGTTCACGGGCTCAACGCCGGTAGGAAAACTGCTGATGCGTCAATCGGCAGACAACATCAAAAAGCTCTCTCTTGAACTGGGTGGCAATGCCCCGTTTATCGTCTTTGAAGATGCCGATTTGGATGCCGCCGTTGAAGGGGCAATGATCGCCAAATTCCGCAATGCTGGGCAAACTTGCGTCTGTGCAAACCGCCTTTATGTTCAGCGCTCGGTTTATTCTGAATTTTGTCAAAAACTGGTGGCGAAAGTCTCGGCGCTTAAAGTGGGCAACGGCTTTGACCAAGGCGTGCATATTGGCCCGTTAATCAACGATGCCGCAGTCGCTAAGGTGGTGCAACACGTCGAAGACGCCCAAAGCAAAGGGGCGCAAATTGAATGTGGTCAACTACCCACGGCAGGCAGTCGACTTGTGCAGCCTTTGGTGCTCAGTGGCGTGACGGATGAGATGCTGGTGGCGCAGGAAGAAACCTTTGGCCCAATGGCGCCACTATTTGTCTTTGATAGCGAAGAGGAAGTGCTGGAGCGTGCCAACAACACCGATTTTGGCCTTGCCGCGTACTTCTATACACAATCACTCTCACGAGCTTGGCGCGTGTCGGAAGCGCTTGAAGCGGGCATTGTCGGTATCAATGAAGGATTGATTTCCACCACGGTTGCGCCGTTTGGTGGCGTGAAAGAATCGGGCTTAGGGAGAGAAGGTTCATTCCTTGGCATGGATGATTACATGGAAAGTAAGTACATCCTGATGGGGTTATAAAAGGTGTGATTGAGGCGGGTACTGAGCTCAGAAAAGATATATAACCGATCGTTCTAGTTAAGACGAGTTTCGTTGGAAAGTATTCCTTTTAATTTGAGGTCTAAGGACTGATATTAAACAGGTAATTACCTCCAAACCAAAAAAGGACACATCATGGCAAATACCTATACTCCTCCAGCAGTCTGGACCATGAATGAAGAAAACGGCGGTCAGTGGGCGAGCATCAACCGTCCAGATTCGGGTGCGAGATTTGAACGCGAGCTGCCAGTTGGCTCACACCCACTCCAGCTTTACTCTATGGGTACACCCAATGGTCAGAAGGTGACCATCATGCTGGAGGAGTTGTTGGCTCTTGGCGTGAAAGAAGCCGAATACGATGCGCACATCATCAAAATTGGCGATGCGGATCAGTTTTCGTCGGGCTTTGTCGCGGTGAATCCCAACTCAAAAATTCCCGCCTTGGTTGACCGCTCCGCAGCTGAGCCAATCAATGTGTTTGAATCGGGCCATATTCTGGTTTATCTCGCCGAGAAGTTTGGCAAGTTGTTGCCTACAGATTTAGCGGCGCGTACTCAAGTCATGAACTGGCTATTCTGGCTGCAAGGTTCAGCGCCTTATCTTGGGGGCGGTTTTGGCCATTTCTACGCTTATGCGCCAGAGAAGTTTGAATACCCGATTAACCGCTTCACCATGGAAGCCAAGCGTCAATTAGACGTGCTGGATAAGCAATTGGCGAAACATCGTTACCTCGGTGGCGATGAATATTCGATTGCTGACATTGCCGTTTGGCCTTGGTATGGCAACCTTGTGCTGGGCAAACTGTACAATGCGGCTGAGTTTTTAGACGTGGCGAGCTACCAAAACGTGGTGCGTTGGGCGAAAGACATTGAACAACGTGACGCAGTAAAACGTGGCCGTATCGTCAATAAAACCTGGGGCGAATCGTGGGAGATGGTGGAAGAGCGCCACAGCGCCAGTGACATCGACCAAGCACTCGCAACGCAACCTTAAGCGCTCTGTCTTTCTCATCATTGAATTGGTGAGAGCAATCAACAGCAATAAGCCTCTCCTAGATTGGAGGGGCTTTTTATCGGTTTTCTTTTATCGATTTTGTTATGACGTTTTTATGGCTCTTCTTCGATGCATGTTTATTGCGAATATACGAGTGAGCTCGCTTCATCAACCGATGTTTCTCCCTCAGAGACCTTCAACGACAGCGCCGTACTCATGGCATAGCAGTGGTTTAAGTTCTGCTCGAGTTTTGCGTACACATCGCCATCCAATTGGTTTTGTTCCACCATTGGCCACATGATGTCGGTGATCTCTTGTGGCGACAACTTGCTTCGATAGGGACGGTTTTGCGACAGGGCTTGGAAAACATCGGCAATCGCAATGATGCGTGATGGCAAATCAAGTTGTTCAGCGCTCTTGTTGTACGGGTAGCCACTGCCATCGAGCCTTTCATGATGATTGGCCGCCCACTGGGCGATATTGGAATGAGGGAAAATCATATTGAGTGCGACGGCGGTATCAACGGTATGACGCTTAATGTGGATGTATTCGATCTCACTCAGTGGCCCTTCTTTGTGCAAGATGCTATCGGGCGTTCTCAACTTGCCAATGTCGTGCACCAAACCTGCAACGTAAATCAGCTTGCTGGTGGATTTGGGAAGGCCCATTTGCAGGGCTAAGTACTCACTTAACTCGGCCACTTTTAAGGAGTGTTGGTACGTAAACGGGCTTTTCGCATCGACGATGCCAGCAATAAAACGGCCCAGTTGAATCAGAGCGGAAATCGACAGATCTTGATGTAACCATTTCAATTGGCTAAAAGAGAACGGGACGGTTTCGATATGGGTTGAGTCCATCGCAAACCAAAAACCATCTCGGTGGATCAGTGTGACTAACGCGTCAACAAAGGTCGGGCAGAAGAGTGTGCCACGGTAAAAATACAGTTCCTCACTGATCGCCTTTTTGTACAAGGTGATGAGATCTGGTTGGGTATGACTTAAGTATTTGGCTCGCAAGAAGTCTAGCCGGTCGGCTAAGTAAATGAGCGCGGCGACATCTTTCTCATAGGGGCTGATTGGCGCGTGCTGCAAATGGAGCCAATCGGTATGGTGATAGAGAATGATGTTGGCAAACTGCGCCAGCATATCGCATTGTTCGAGGGCTTGAAAACCCACTCGGCAGTGCTGCTCGCTTTCGCTGGGGAGCATGTCGCTGATGAGATGCGAATGTTCTGCCGTCTGGGAGACGCCACAGTCGTGAATTAAGCCCGCTAAGAAGCTGAATTCTTGTTTCTTTTTCTCCCAACCAAGCAGTTTTGCACACTCATACGCGGTGTAAGCGACTCTATGGTTGTGGTGAAGATCGTCCATGCCGACATAATCTAAGGCACGTGCCACCCAGATCAACGCGTGTTTGAGATCCACGCAAAACGGTTCATGCATTGCAGGTTTGATCGCTTCCATTGTCGACTCCTAGACTGCTGACGTGCTTTAACACTAACGTTGCATTACTAATATGCACTCTCGTGCTTAAAGTTTAGTCGAGTTTCGTTGAGCCGTTGTCCTTCCGGCCAAATTCCCTTTTGAGCAAACACAAAACTGTGAGGCTAACCTTGCGTCGGGGTTGAAATATCACGCTGACGCAATTGCAGTTTAGAAATGCGTTTAGTAAGGGTATAAATGCGTTTGAGTGTTTCCACCCATTCCATTTCATAACGGAAAATCCGCAGGCGGTTGGGCTGCTCTTCCGATAAACGTTGCGCTTGGTGCGCCAACACCGCATCAATCAGCGAGTTCAGCTCGCGTTTGGCATTCAAGACTAGCTGAGCGGTAGCGGGGTCATCGCGGCGAATCGCGTTGACGCAATCGAGCAAGGTTCGGTTCACTTTGTCTTGCACCGTATCCAAGGTGGTGCGCATTTGTGGGCTGACCACAATATCGTCGTTGAGCGCCTTGTAAGCCAACGGGAGTAAGGAGTTCACCACCAAATCAGCGATGCTTTCCAATTGATCGGTGATGCTGATCAGTTTGATTTGTCGCGCGCTTTGCGCATCGGAGAGCGGCTCGCGGCGCAAGCGACCCAAATAAGACAGAATGGTGCTGTGCAGTTGATCAACTTCTTCTTCAATCAATTCGATCTGGTTAAGGCTTTCACGAACTAAGCTTGTTTCGTTGGCATCTTTACATTCTGGCGCGAGAGGGGGCAGCATGTTGAGCATATTACACACCCTTCTGCCAACTCGGCCGAGCTCGAGTTGCGCTTGATCTAACGCGATATCGGGCGTTGGCAAAAAGGCATCGTTGATGTACTTGGTTTGAATTGAGGCTTCGCTTTTTTCTGTTGACGTATGGGGCAAGAGTTTTCGAACCAGCCATACAAACACGCTGGCAAACGGAAGCATGATCAAGGTGTTTAACATATTAAACAGAGTGTTGGCATTGGCGATCTGGCGAGGTAACTCGGCGGCCATTCGCTCAGCACCCACGAGCTCAGGATGCAGGGGTGAGATAAACATCGCAAGTTCACTTAATATCCCGATGAGTGGCAGCCAAATAACCACACCCATGACATTAAAAATAATGTGGATGGCCGCCGCTTGTACCGCTTCTCTTGGTTTTCCAATCGAAGCCAACACGGCAGTGACGCAAGTACCGATATTGGCCCCCATTGCCAGTGCAATCCCAGTATCGAGTGGAATAAAACCTTGGCCAGCAAGCACAATCACAATCCCTGTGGTGGCAGATGAGGATTGGACCAAAGCCGTAAAGGCAGCGGCAATAAGGATTGCCAGCAACAAGTTATCCATGTGCGCCATCAAATCAATAAACGGCTGATAGCTTCGCAGCGGCGCCATCGCTTCGCTCATCAAGTTCATCCCAAGAAAGATCAAACCGAGGCCAAACAACATGTTGCCGTAGTGTTGGGTGGTTTCCTTTTTCGAAGTGAAAAACATCATAAAACCAATTGCGACCATCACTAATGCCGCCTTAGTGACTTTGAAGGCAATGATTTGCGCGGTGACCGTGGTGCCGATGTTGGCCCCCATGATGACACCGACCGCTTGCGGTAGCGACATTAATCCCGCAGAAATAAAACCGACCAGCAGCACCGTAGTGACCGACGAGGATTGAATGATCGCCGTAATGCCCGTGCCCGTCAGTACCCCTGCAACGCGGTTGGTGGTCAGTTTAGCCAGCCACTGTTTCATCTTATTGCCTGCGGCACGTTTAAGCGCATCCGACATTTTTTCCATGCCGTAGAGGAAAATCGCCAGCCCACCTAAAAGCCCGACCGTCATGGGCAGATAGTCGATTTCTTGCGCGCCAGTGTCGGCCAAAATAGGGAAGGATGGGAATAAAGCCAGCACAAACAGTGCTGAGCGCAGAAAGGCAAAAAAACGGCTCAAAATCATCATAGCGACCACTCTAATTGTTTTAATTATCACTAATAAGAATAGACAGATTTTACGCGCTATGAGGAAAAGTCTCTGACACGAATTTTGCGATTGATGTCCTGAAAAAACGCCATCGTAACTCTATAAAATAGGTTGAATAGGACGATGGCGATATATTCTCTAAGAGAATTATTACTAGGGACGAGATTTATGCGAAATATGTTGTTCTTCCCAGCATTACTACTGTCAGGTTGTGCTTTAACCCCCAACTCCCCACCATTGCAACAAGACGCCAACTGGAGCGTTGGTCAGTTGCCCAATGGCATGAAATACCACATTTACCCGACGGATGATCAGGAAATCTCGCTGCGTTTTACGGTCAACATTGGGTCATTCCAAGAGAACGAGCAGCAAAAAGGGTATGCCCATTTTGTGGAGCATATGGCGTTCAATGGTAGCCAACACTTTTCGGGTAACGAGGTGATCAAGCTGTTCGCTCAAGCGGGTGGCAGTTTTGGCGCTGACATCAATGCGTTTACCGCGTATCAGCAAACCACCTACAAACTTGAGCTTAATGACAGTGCTCATTTGCAAGACGCTCTCACTTGGATGCGCGATGTCAGTGACGGCATCGAGTTTGCACCACAAGAGGTGGAGAAAGAGAAAGGCGTGATTTTAGGCGAGTGGCGACGCTCACGACCTGAAGATACATCCTTTTCGTTTAATGCTTACTACGCTTCCATTGATGGCACTGTTTATGAGAAGCATGATCCGATTGGCGATCAAGAATCCATTGAAAATGCCACGGCAGAATCCTTGAAGTCCTTCTACCAAACTTGGTATCAACCGCAATACTCTGAGTTGATCATCACCGGTAATGTTCGCGTTGAAGAGATCGCCACCATCATTGATGAAAAGTTTGCCAGTTGGCAGGCAACGGCCAACAACACCGTTGAGAAACGCCGTGACATTCCAGTAAAAACAGAGCCGAGAGTGCTGTTTAGCAGCGTGATGGAATCGCCAAGTGTCCATTTCGCTATCGACCGTGGGTTTGTTGGCATGCGTACACAAGCGCAACAACAACAGATGTGGCATGACGATGTCAGTGCTCAGTTGATTCAACAGCGTCTCTATTCGGTGCTCAATGATGCTGCGGAGCCGTTTCAGTACGCCTACGCCAATGCGTTTGCCAACAACTACAGCCGCCTGATCGCAGGTGGGGTGTCGTTTGCGCCGGGCCAACGGCACGACATGCACCGTTTGTTTGTTGAGACATTGGCGTCGCTGCGCGACTATGGTGTTAGCCAGCAAGAGCTCGACAGCGTGATGTCTGGTTATCGTAGCGAGTTGACGAATTTGGAAAGCGATTGGCAGCAACGTAAGCCCTTTCATTTCGCTGATAGCCGGATGATCGATTTGGACCAAAACAACGTCACTCAATCGAAGCAAGATTATCAAGCCAATCTTACCCAATTTATTGAGCTGAATTCCCTTGAAACGGCCAACAAGCAGTTGCAAGGCGTACTTGATCAACCCGTGCCATTCATAATGGGACTCGGGCCTGGTGATCGCATGGCAACGTGGGCAACCACACCAATGAAAATCGCCGAAGCGTATCAACGCCCTGGAGTGAAGCCATTAACCCTTGCTGCGAAAGATGAAGGTTTTCTTCAGCCGCAGCAGGCTGGGCAAATTGTCGATGTTCAAGACCATGAAGGTGGTTTTAAAGTCTATTCGCTTTCCAATGGTGTCGAAGTCTGGTTCCAGCAAGACAGCAAAGCGGGTGATCGCGCTTACATCAACTTTGCCAGCCTCGGTGGCAAAGCTGCGATTGATCCGAGTTTGTATCCCGCCTATGAATTAGCAACCCATACCGCCGTTCGCAGTGGCTTGGGGGATTTTTCCGGCACGGAACTGGACAGCTACTTGCGCAAAAATGATTTGATGCTCAATCCTATTTTGGGCACCACCTATCATGGAGTGGAAATGATAGGTGCCAAAGAAAAATTGGCCATCACCTTGAATGCGCTCTACAACCTTGCTACAGAAATCAATATCGATCCTCGCCAACTTCAGGCAGTAAAGAAAGAGTTTGAGCAAAACCGTTCAGCTTATTTGAAATCCGGTGTTGGTCAGTTGGTCTTGAAGGGCAATCAGTCTTCTTATCCAGATCATACTCGACATCGCCTCGTGACGGCAGACGAAGTGATCCCCGTGACCGTGGAGCAAATCGACGCGATTCATCAGACGCTGTTTGGTCAAAATCGTGGTTTCAAAATGGTGCTGATTGCCGATCTTACGCCAGAGCAAGTGGCGCCATTGCTGAGACAATATGTAGCGTCTATCGAGATGCAACCCGCGCCAGCGTTGGATTATGCCGTTGTGTATAAAGACAACTTACCGGCTTACAGCGTGGTGAAAGAGGGCAGTGAGAAGTCAACCTTGCATTTAGTACGCGTGTTGAATCCTCACGTTGCAGCAAAAGTGGGCAAAGATATGTTTATCGAAGACATGCTGCAAAGAATCAGTTTGGCGCGAGTGCTCACGCAACTGCGTGAAGAAGCGAGTTTGGATTACAGCCCAGCGGTGTATCCGATGATGCAAGACCAAGAAACGGTGTCAGATTGGTTCTTTGAGTCGCAGATAGCGCCCAAAGACGCTAAGTTGATGGACCAGCAAATCGAACAAGTGATTGCTGAGTTGGCGAAAAATATCACGCAAGAGGAAGTGGACACCGCGGCAAAACAGCTCAGTGTTGACTTAAGATCACTGGACAGCGATCCACGCTTTCGTAACGGATTCTATACCCGTTATTTGATTAACCACTACGGGATTGATGCCCTGCTGAACTATAAGCAAACCGCACAAAGCGTCACGCTGGAAGAGGTTCAACAAAGAGCGAAGAATACTTTTGGCGAAGGTACGAAACGAATGACGTTGTTGTTGGAGCCTAAATAGGACGGACAAAAACGGCAGCACCGAGTGATAGCCCTGCCATGTGCTTGAAATAAAAATGGATTAGCTTTTCGGCTAATCCATTTTTTACGCTAACCCATTTTTATACCTGATTACTCGTAATCTGAGGCGTAGGTTTCTTCGTAGGTGTGCGAGTAAAGCTCAAACAAGTTACCAAATGGGTCTTCTAGGTAGACCATCTTCGCAGGCTTGCTGTCGTCTTCTGGGTGGTAACGCATGATGTCCATACGCACTTTGCCGCCAAACTCTTCTGTGCGTTTAATGACGCCTTCAAAATCGTCGGTTTGTAGACAGAAGTGGAAGATACCAAGGCGAGAGAAGTCCACAACGTGACGCTCTTGGCGCTCTTTCATTTCAAACAGTTCAACGCCAATGCCGTCGGTAGTGACGAGGTGGGCGATGTTAAAGCCCTTAAAGCCTTCGCCAAATACTGCAATACACATTCTACCGATGGCGCTTTCACGTTCTTCCACCACTTTGGTGTTGTTCATGACGATTTTTAGGCCAAGTGCATGGGTGTAAAATTCTACCGCTTTGTCCATGTCGCCGACCATGATGCCTACGTGATTCATTTTCATCGTTCTTCTCCAAGCTCTTGTTGGTTCTTTTCGTTGATTAGATTCGATTAGTTAATCCGTTGTGATTGGCTAATCTGTTTCGATGGAGAGAGTATAGGGAGTTAGAATTATTACTTGAAATTATCATAATTTATTATTTTAATAATTTTTTGTTTTTATTGTTAAGCAGCAATGGAGGTGGGTAAGCGATGTTAAATCCAGTTTGGTTGACGACCTTTAAAACCTTGATTGAGGTCGGCCACTTTACCAAAACCGCTGAAAAGCTTTTTATGACTCAGCCGGGCGTCAGCCAACACATTCGCAAGTTAGAAGAGAGCTGTGGCGCTGCGCTCATTGAGCGTGATAAGAAGAGTTTTGAAATCACCGAAGCGGGGCTGCGCGTCTATCAATACGCAAAGCAGTTAGAAAGTGAGCAAGCAGAACTGCTGCAAAGTTTGCAGTTTGACAACCCACATGCGGGTGTCTTCCGGGTGGCGTGTTCTGGGGCGCTGGGGTTAAAACTCTATCCGCAATTGCTCGATTTACAATGTAAATACCCAGAACTGATTCCGCAGTTGGAAGTGGCGCCTAATCATAAAATCATTCAAGAAGTTCTCAATGGCGATGTCGATTTAGGCATTGTTACTCACCTTCCTCAACCTGCCTTGTTTGAGGTTGAAAAAATGGGCACCGATGAACTGTGTCTGTTTTATCCAGCTCAATATCAAGGGAAAACATTGGACGACATAATCGCGTTAGGGCTCATTGAACACCCGGATGCCCACCATTATTTAGAGCTTTATTTGACCTTGTGTGGTGAAACGGATCAAAGCCAAATGGACACGCGACACATTCCAGCAAGGGGCTATGTGAATCAACTTAGCCAAATTTTATTGCCCGTCGCTCAAGGTCTTGGCTTCACGGTATTGCCTCACTCGGCAATGAGCCAATTTTCATTGACGGAGCATTTGGCCATCTACCCAAGCGCTCAGCGAGTGGAGGAATCACTTTACTTAATCAGCAAAAAAGCGCGCACTCTGCCAGCACGCTTTGAGGTGATTGCCCATGCGATGAGACAGGCACTATAGAAGAGCAAAGAACGTTAATCTCTGCGAGATGGTCTATGGTTATTCTGATGGAGTCATAAACTGCCAGAGGAAAGATCATGCGCTTTGGATTGTTGCTGCTTTTATGTGGATTTATCTATCCCAGCTTGGCCACGACAGAGATCATCATGGGCTACCGCACGACGGAAAAAATGCCCTACATTCATGCGGAGCCCAGTGATGATGGTTTCTACTTCGAGCTGTATGATGAGGCCGCCAAGCGGATTGGTGCAAAGCTCAAAGTGGTGCGTTTGCCCAAGCTGAGAGTATTGTTGGCGTTAGAAGCGGGCGAGATCGATTTCTACCCCGGTTTCGCTTTTGATTTGGAACGCGTGAAATACGCTTATTGGGTACCCAATGGCACTTATCAACGTGACGTGGCGGTCACGCTCAAGGGACGGCCACTCATGACGCAGGCAACCAGCCTTGACGGGTTCACGCAACTGGTGGCGCTGGGAAATCCTGATTACCTTGTGGGTCGCGATACCTCGAAAATGAATCAGTTTACGGTTTCTGAACTAGACGTAGGACGAGCCATGACCTTTTTACGTCGTGGACGAGCGGACTTCTATGTCTATGAGGAAGACACTTTACGTTACTACCTCAAAACGGAGGGCCTAAACGATATGATGATTCACCCTCAGTTTGTTGATCGCAGCACACCCTCTTGGGCAGGTTTTAGCCGTAACTCGGCTTTGTTTCAAGGCCAAGAGAATCCGGCCTATGACCCCAACTTACCTTTAGCTTGGAACAACATGCCGATGGAGTTAGTGCCCGGTTCGGTGATTGATGAGTTCCGGCAAGCTCTTCATCAAATGGAAATGGAAGGCTGGACCCAAGCCTTGTACCGTAAGTATTTTGAGTGATTGCGATAGCCTAATTGCAACCAGAAAAATTAGAGAAAAGGCGCGAACTGCGCCTTTTTGTCGTGATATTTTGCCTTTTATGCTCGTTGGCACTTACGGGTGAGTTCGCCAAAAGCGCACACGAAAGACATTGCGATGCTCGCTGCGAGGGAGCAATTCGAGTGTGGCGTTATGTAATTTGGCAATGTCTTGGCAAATTGCCATGCCCAAACCCGCACCATCGCCTTTTTCACTGTTGGCGCGAAAGAAGGGTTCAAATAACTTGCCGCGGCTGGCTTCGTCAATTGCACTGCCATTATCGGCCACCAACACGTCCACATATTGATGGGTTTCCATTACGCTGATGTCAATTTCGCTTTGTGCGCCCGAGTAGCGGATTGCGTTATCCAGTAGGTTACGAAACAGCGTTTCGAGCAGAGTTTTGTCACCTTGCAACGACACTTCTTCGCTCTGCAAGCTGAGCTCTTGTTGCTGCTTTAAGGCCAACAACGCCATGTCCGCCATCACACTTTGCAGCAGCTTATCGAGTTCGACGCTGTCGCACGCCAGATCACTGGCGTTATCTACCTTGGCTAAGGTCAGTAACTGGTGAATCAAACGGTCGGTACGGTCGATGCCTTTGAGGATGTTATTGAGGTCGTGGGAAAGTTGCTGCGGACTCTCGCTGGCGAGAGCATTCTCTGCATTCAGGCGCAAAATAGTGAGAGGAGTTTTCAGCTCGTGAGCCGCGGTGCGCGTAAAGCGTTTTTCTCGTTGCCACGCTTGTTCCAACTCGTTTAACAACTGATTGAGAGTATCAACCAGTGGGTCAAGTTCTAGGGTAGGGTGCTCTACGTTGATTCGATCGAGTTTGCTGACACTGCGATGGCTGATCGCCGTTCTCAGCTCTTCAATAGGGTGAAAATGTTTATCGATTAACCACAGTAGCAAAACCAACAAAGCGGGTAGCAAAATGAGTTGTGGCAGAGCGGTCGAAAGGGCAATTTCACTAATGATTTCATTGCGAATGCGATGATTTTCTGCCACTACAATCCACTCAGAATGGCCGGAATCGGGAGGGGAATAAAGCTGAAAAATACGCCAACGTTCGCCATTCATCTGAGTATCACGAAAGCCGTTTTTTTGCTTCTCTGAGCCTAGCGCCGTCAACGATGAATCGGAGCTCCAAATCAGATCGCCATGACGGAAAAACTGCAACACCAGATTTTGCTCGTAAGGATGGCCAAATGCGGTGCCTTCGTCATCATCTTCTCGAGCGAGGCGGCGTAAGTTGGTGCGCCACTGCTCAAACTGTTGTTGGTGCTGCTGCAGGCTGTCTTTCTCGGGTGCGAT
Source organism: Vibrio vulnificus NBRC 15645 = ATCC 27562 (assembly GCF_002224265.1). Lineage (NCBI taxonomy): Bacteria > Pseudomonadati > Pseudomonadota > Gammaproteobacteria > Vibrionales > Vibrionaceae > Vibrio > Vibrio vulnificus. The sequence continues at coordinate 336,381 of NZ_CP012882.1, read as the reverse complement.
GGACCATGCCATCAACATCAGTTTTGCTGTTTGACCCAAGCGCGCATCGTACACTTCTCCCACTTCATGCTGCGCAGAGCTGTAGCTGAAATACATGGTCATGATCAGCAAAAAGCAGGAAAGCAAACTCACAGAGAGCGTTAAGCGTCGCTTGATGGAGAAAGGTTGGCTACTTTTCAATGATGTACCCCACGCCACGAATGTTTTTTATCGGCACGTTGGGTGCCTTTTTGCGCAAGTTGTGAATGTGTACTTCAATGGCGTTGTCGCTGGCACTGTCATCCCAACCGTGTAGAGACTGCTGTAACTGATCTTTACTCATCACTCGTCCGGCATTGGTCATTAACGCCGCAAGGATTTTGAACTCGTTGCGCGTCAGTTTTAAAACGGCCTCTTGATAACGAATGGACTGCTCGGAAAGGGAAAGGCTCAATTCGCCCACGTCAATCACTTCCGTAGCGCTGCCAGATTGACGACGAATCACCACTCGCAAACGGGCCAACAACTCTTCGAGCGCAAAAGGTTTGCCCAGATAATCGTCCGCGCCGCGGTCTAAGCCTTGAACGCGATCTTTGATGTCGTCTCTGGCGGTCAAAATCACCACTGGCAAGTTGAAGCCAGCACTGCGAATGTTGCGCAGCACGTCCAAGCCATCGATATCCGGTAAGGTTAAATCGAGGATCACCGCCGTGAAATCTTCGGTTTTCAGTGCGCTGGTGACGCCCGAGCCTTTTTCTAACCAATCGACCGTATAGCCATGGCGACTTAGCGAAGTCACCATGGATTGGCCAAGCAGTGTGTCGTCTTCAATCAGTAGTAATCGCATGATTTATTTCAGTTTCTCCAATGCAGTGTTGCCTGCCAATTATCGATGGAATACTTATTGGGTGCTAGTGGAGAAAGCAAATAATGGGTGTTCGATAAAGCATTATAGATCGACGACCCTACCGAGAAAACTTCATGCGGTACATGCGTTTGTCAGCTAGATTGATGAGCGCATCCACATTTTCTGAATCATCTGGAAAACAGGCTCGACCTAAACTGGTGGAAAGCTTAGCTGGGCCTTGTTCGAGGGCAATCGGTGGCACAAACAGCTGATGAATCGCCTGATTGAGCACCTGATGTTCGTCATTGGTGACGTGTTTGCACAGCACGGCAAATTCATCGCCTCCCATGCGGCACACTCGCACTGAGGCGTTTTCCAGTTTTTTTAATCGCAGCGCCACTTCTTGCAATGCGGCATCGCCCGCTTGATGGCCAAGATTGTCATTGATGGCTTTGAAGCCATTGAGATCCAATAGGTAGATCGAAAAATGCTCTTTGTCCTGGATGTACTTATCCATGTGCAAAAACATACCGATACGGTTTGGCAATTGAGTCAGCGGATCGGTTAACGACATCTTTTTGTGAAAACGGGCTTCTTTGTAGAAGAAATAAGCCATGAAGCCAGCACACAAGACAAAAATGCCTAACAGCACAAACTGAGCTTGGAAGAGCAGTTGTGCGCGCATCTGCTGTTCTTTATACAAAGGGCTGGCGACGCGGAAATTGCGCGTCACATAGTCGATCATGGACAGATAAAGGCGGCTGGTTTCGCGGTAAAACAGTTTAGCGGCGTTGTCATCACCGTTTAGTGCGAGTTGCAGCGGCTGCTCTAGCGTTTGGAACTGGTAAAACAGATCGACGAAAAAGCTTTTTACTTCGTTTCGCGAGAGAAAGGTGTCGCTTTCTCGACTGTTGATCAACAAATCAAAACGGCTCCAAGTGAGCTCATATTTCAGTTCGACTCGCTTGAGGTCGTAGCTGCTGTCTTCGGCGCGACTCGATTCACTCACCAATTCAGAGAGCTCTTTCGAGAGATTGAAAAGAAACCAAGTGGCTTGATTTTGTGAGTCTGAGTAAGAGCGTGCCAAGGTTCTCGTTTCCTGCAGTAGGGCAAGATTGGCGATCAACAAGCAGACGGTCACTGCCAGCAAAGTCAGTTTTGCTGAAGTTGAAAAGGGCCCTTTATAAAGATTTAAGTTTGTTTTTTGCATTATTCGTTTTCACATCACTTCGCGATATGTATTTGTTTTAACTGCCAAACCATTTGGGAATGGTAGCGTTCGATATTCAGTTCTTTTGGAAACGAAGATTGCGGGTAGATGAGCCAGAAAGGACCTTTATCTCTCACTCGCATGGGTTTGCCGTCTTGCCAATAAGCAACGATAGGCTGATATTTTTCGATATCAGAGAGATCGATGTCGGCGGCGTAGTCGTTTAAGGCGCGCAGAGTGACGCGATTAGGAATAAAGCCATACTGTTGCGCTAAAAGGGTGCTGAGCTTGACTCCGGTAAAGGTGGCTGGCGCGCTAAGCCAAGGAAGCATGGTGGTGTATTGCGTGGCTTCCATTTGCTCTAAATCCTGAACGGTTAACACAACCGCTGGGGCATGGGGGATATCCATTTGCAAATTATAGCTGTACACCTGAGGTGCAATGAGTAAGCCCCAAACAAGAGCAAGATACTTCATTTCCTGTGACCCGATTGTTATTGATTATGCAGTCATTATAGCCTCGGTATGCTGTTTTTATAATCTCATGCTGGTGGTTATTTGTTCTCTTAGCGGCTCAAATGTCATGTAATTCTAATGTAATTATTCCTAATAATAAGACGAAAGTCAGTCTGTAAGTTTATGATATTGAGTGTGTTTATGAATTCTGAATGAAACGATAACTTTGAGCTCGGTAAGCGATAACCACGCAATCATGAAAACTTTCACCGTCATGAATATTTCACGTAGCATGAGCTTTTCAAACAACAAACAGTGACTCGAAATCGTGATGACATTAGCTAATCGCCATGAAATGAAACCGATTTCAAATGTCCTCTTCGGCTTGCATGTTTCTCTATCTTTCTGATCTCAAAACACAATCTGGTTTCACGCTTGCCTAGCCCAGTTTCATGGCGCTTCGAGTCAGAACAGCCTGTGAAGCGGGGCGACATTTTCAAGCCTTTCATTCCCTACTATGGCAACCAATAACCATAAACAGGGAACACACATGAAAACCTTACGACTTTTACCTCTTGCTCTTGCGGTGGCCTCTTCGCTTGCTTCTGTCTCTGCCTTTGCAACCTCGGAATCTGATCTTGATGCGTTGGAAAAACGCATTCAGGAGCTCGAAGCCAAACTGGAAACCGCTTACGTCTACGATCAACAACCTGCGGTGCTCACACCAGACACCGAAGTACCACTGGGCATTGTGTTTTCCGGCTATGCACGTTACGGCGCGCACTATGCAGCGGGGGATAATCGCTACGTGCAAGTGGGCAGCAGTGGCGCAGCGGTGGGCCGTCTCGGCAACGAAGCAAACGGCGGTGAGTTTCAACTTGCGAAAGCCTTTAAGACCGACGGCGGAGCGATTTGGGACATCGTCTTCATGATGGATCAATGGGGCATTGATCAATGGAGCTCACCGGGTGGTTTGAATTTGAAAAAAGCCTACGCGGGGGCCACCAATCTGTTTGAAAGCCAGCCTGAACTTTATGTGTGGGCGGGGCGTGATTTCCATCAACGTCCACAACAAGGGTTAAATGACTACTTTTGGATGAGCCACGATGGCCAAGGTGGTGGCTTCAAAAACCTTAACTTAGGCGGCGCTAAGTTTGATTTTGGCTTTGTCGGCCAAGTGGATAACGGGGATGGTGGCGCGCTGGGCAATGACACCGGTATCTATGCCTTAACCTCTCGATTGCACGCGATGGATTTGGGTGCGGCGACGCTCGATCTCTATGCCAACTATGGTTTTGCTTCTGATGAAGCGGATGCGGCAAAACAAGGGGAAACCGCTTGGCAAGTGGGCGCGGTGGTGGATTTTGGTGGCGGCAATAAGCTGACGATGAAATACGCCGATGGCGCGGATAACTCCGCCTTTGATTTAGCGGGCGATCAACAAGTGACTTACCTCAGTTGGGAAGGCAGCTTTAACCCCTCAGAGCCGTTGTATATCGACTACTTAGCGTCTTTCAAAAACATCGCGGGTAAAGATGTGGATGAGAAAAACGAATACTCGGCGATCGTGCGGCCAATGTACAACTGGAGCGATGTTCATTCCACTTGGCTAGAAGCGGGTTATGCGCTGGAAGATTTCGATAACGGTGACGAAAAATCGGGCTGGAAAGTCACGCTTTCGCAAAACATCTCGATGGGGGGATTGCCATGGAGCCGTCCGATGTTGCGCTTTTATGCCACGGTGGGAGATGTAGAAAGCACCGTCTCCGGTGTGGATCAAGCCAAGCAAGATACGCTGAGTGTGGGCGCAATGTGGGAAGCATGGTGGTAACACGCTAACGCGCATGGCCAGGGGAATCTTTGGCCATGCATTTGCCTAAACTGCTCAGCAGTAGCAGGCGTCGCTTCGCCGTGAAATGCCACCATGAAACAGTTTCATGAGAGGCAAATAAAGTGAGTTGGCCTTCATTATTTAAGCATTTACTCATTTTAACCCCTAGTTTGATGCGATCTCGATCACGCGAGTTTGTCGGGAGATCAGAAATACTTAGCAGCATGAAAGCGGTTTCGAGAACAAGGCGCAAACGTAAGGAGCAAAAGAGTGGCAACGATTAAAGATGTATCGGAATACGCAGGGGTGTCTCAAGCAACCGTATCTCGGGTTGTGAATGGCTCTTGCCGCGTTAGCCACGATAAAAAGCTCCGCGTTGAAAAAGCGATTCAAGTGTTGGGCTATCGGCCGAACGCCATCGCTCAAGCCCTAGCTTCTAGCCGCACCGGCAGTATTGGCATCATCGTGCCCGAGCTGGGTGGGCCGTTTTACTCCGGTATTTTGCACTGCATTGAAGAACAGTTTCGCCGTTTTGGTTACCACGTGATTGTCACCGCCGGTAACAACAGTGAAGAGAGCCAACGGGAATCGGTGGAGTTTCTTCTTGGCAGGCGAGTGGACGCGATGATCCTCCACACGCAAAACCTGTCGGATGACTATTTAATTGAGTTGGAAAGCAAAGGCATTCCGCTGGTGCTGGTGAACCGTTTTATACCCGAGCTCGCCAGCAGCTGTATTGATATTGATAACGAGCTGGGGGGACGAATGGCAACGGAATATCTGTTGCAACGTGGTCACCACAGCATCGCCTGTATTACCGGACCTCTGGACAAATCTGACGCACGGGGGCGTTTACAAGGTTACCGCAAAGCTTTAGAAGCGGCGGGCATCGAGTATGACGAGGCGTTGGTGTCCGAGGCCGGTTTTACCGAAGAGAGTGGCGCAAGTGCCATGCGAAAATTACTCAATCGCGGACACACTTTTTCTGCGGTATTCGCGTGTAACGATCACATGGCGTTTGGGGCTTTCGAGGTAATGAAAGAGCAACGAATTCGAGTTCCCGAAGACGTTTCTCTGGTGGGGTTTGATGACATTTTGTTTGCGCGCTACTTAACTCCCGCGCTGACCACTGTCAACTTCCCCATTGAGCAAATGAGTCTGGAGGCAGTACAGCTCACTTTGCAAATACTGAATAAAAACAAACGTGACGTGAATTTTCGCCTATCGCCAACCTTGGTGATCCGAGAGTCCGTTAACGTGAGTTCGACCCTATAAAAACCATTAAGGACAATACCATGAAACTGACATCATTGACGCTTGCTTGCAGTGTGGCTCTGGGACTCGCCGCCACGGTGAATGCCGCAGAACAGAAAATTCGCTTCGATGGCTTTCCCGATTTCGACAGCAGCTTAAAAGTGCTGCTGCCGGAATTTGAGCAAGAAACGGGCATCAAAGTGGACTATTTGATGAATAACCACGGCGATCACCACACCAAGTTGACCACCAACCTCGCCACCGGTTCAGGTGCCGGGGATGTGATTGTGGTGGATGTTGAGAAGATTGGTCCATTTGTCGCCTCGGGTGGGTTGGTTAACCTTTCGCAGCAATATGGCGCCGATAAATATCAAGAACGCTTTGCGCCGTATGCATGGGCGCAAGGCAAAGGGGCCGATGGCAATATGTATGGTATTCCTGTCGACCTTGGCCCGGGGGTGATGTACTACCGCAGCGACATCTTTGCCAAAGCGGGCATTGATGTAAAAGAAGCGATCAAAGATTGGGATTCTTACATCGCGGCGGGTGAAAAACTCAAGCAACAAAACGTGCAGTTGATTGCCTCTGCGGCGGACGTGGCTCAAGCGATCATTTTCACCACCGTACCAGAAGGAGAAGGGCTCTACTTTGATAAAGAGGGCAACCCAGTCGTCACCTCAGAACGCTTTGTTCACGCTTTTGAAGTGGCGAAAACCATTCGCGACAAAGGGTTAGATGGCCGTATTTTGGCGTGGTCAAACGAATGGTATGAAGGCTTCCGCAACGGCACTTTTGCTACCCAACTTTCTGGTGCATGGCTACTGGGCCACCTCAATAACTGGATTGCGCCAGAAACCGCCGGAAAATGGGGTGTCTCTCACTTGCCTGATGGCATTTACGGCAGTTGGGGTGGTTCGTTCCTCTCGATTCCAACCCAATCGAAACATCAGGATGAAGCATGGAAGCTGATCGAGTACATGACGACGCGTCGTGATATTCAGTTGCAGCATTTCGCCACCATTGCGGCGTTCCCTGCCAACACCACCACTTACGATGATCCTATGTTTCAAGAAGAGATTGCCTTCTTAGGCGGCCAGAAAGCGCGCTTGTTGTTTGCCGATGTGGCAAAAAACATCAAGCCGGTTGCGCCAGCGAAGGGCGATCACGTTGCACGGTCTATCATTTTAGAAAACGCTTTGATGGAAGTGTTGGACGAAGGCAAAGACATCAAAACCGCACTCAAAGAAGCGGAACGTCTGATTAAGCGCCGTACACGCAATATGTAATCTTGCCGATGGCTTCAGTGACGAAGCCATCAAGGCAATTCAGTAAAGCAGGGAAGGGGGAAGCTCCTTCCTGAGCAAGAGGTCGTGACTATGAATCATGCAGCGAGCAAGGTTATGGAAACATCACAGCGTAAGAGCTTTTTTTCTCGTCTCAATTTGAAAGCGCTTACACCGTATGGATTTTTGCTGCCGTTTTTGATTATTTTTTCTGTGTTCGGGGTCTTCCCGTTACTGTTTTCTATTTTTCTCTCCTTTCATGAGTGGAACCCCGTGGAAGGACTGGGGGCGATGAACTATGTGGGGCTTGAGAACTACCACATCGCCTTGACTGACCCTTGGTTGTGGCGCTCACTCAAAAATACCTTGTGGCTGGCCATTACCTCAGGCGTGGCGCAACACCTTGTGGCGTTACCTGTGGCTTACATCTTGGTGTCGATGAGCGACCGCCTGCGTCATTGGCTGACATCGGCTTATTTCTTACCGTTCATTACTTCAACCGTTGCCGCGTCGCTGATCTTCTTCAACATGTATTCGCCGAACTCGGGGATCATCAACCAAAGCTTGATGGCATTGGCAGACAGTTCACTACTGGGTTGGGCCTTCTCTTGGGTGAACGACTATCAACCAGTTCGCTGGCTCGATGACGCCAGTATGGTCAAGCCGTCCATCGCCATTATGGTGTTTTGGAAATACACCGGTTTCAACATCGTGCTCTACACCACCGGCCTCATGACCATACCGAAAGAGATTTTGGAAGCAGCGCGCATGGATGGTGCCAATGCGTGGCGTCGTTTCTGGAGCATTTCATTGCCAATGATTCGCCCGTTTGTTTTCTTCGCCGTCACCATGACCATCATCGGCAACTTGCAGCTGTTTGAAGAGCCGTTTGTGCTGACGCGCGGTACCGGAGGCACGGGCCAGTCTGGCTTAACCATCTCGATGTACTTGTACAAAGTGGGGTGGGAATGGCTGGAAATGGGCACGGCGTCTGCGATTTCGTGGCTACTGTTTATTTTGATTGCGGGCTGTACCGCAGTGCAATTTTTCTTCTTTGGTAAGAAAGGGTTAGGGGAGCAATAAGATGTCGACCAAACACAACGCGTTATTGCCGTGGAAACCAAGTGAGCAAGCCTTGGCACTGCTGACAAAAAGCCTGATGGTCTTGCTGGCGGTGGTGCTGATTGTCTCTGCCATCATGACGGTGTTTCCATTCTTGTGGTCGGCGCTGCTGTCCACACGAGATCGTACAGAAATTTTTGGTACGGGGATCAGCTTTGCCATTGGCGATAGCTTGGCAGTGAACTACGCCAAACTGTTGGAAATCATGCCGTTTTGGCAGGCGATGTTTAACTCCATTTACATTGCCTTCCTTGGCACCACCATCTCACTGCTGTTTTGCAGCATGGGTGGCTACGCTTTTGCCGTTTACCAGTTCAAGGGTAAGAATTTTCTTTTTGGCATGCTGGTGGGCTCAATGATGATCCCCCCCGTATTGAGCCTCATTCCCTACTTTATGATCGTCAAATTCCTCGGTTTGCTCGATAACCACATGGCAGTTTGGCTGCCCTTTACCACCACGCCATTCGGGATTTTCTTGATGCGTCAGCACGTGGTGGCATCGATTCCCAAAGAGCTACTCGAAGCGGCGAAACTCGATGGTGCTGGAGAATTTCGCACCTATTGGAGCGTGGTACTGCCGCTGATGAAACCAGCACTGGCGACCTTGGCGATTGTTCAGTTTGTCTTTTTCTGGAACAGCTTCATGAACCCGCTGGTGGTGCTGACCACGCCAGAGAATTACGTCATTACTCAAGCGCTGCGAAGTGTGCAAGGCATTCCCAATACGCCTTGGGGCGCGGTGATGCTGGGCACTACCATCTCCATTCTACCGTTAGTGATTACTTACTTATTTGCCTCGAAACAGATGATCAGCGGCCTTACCTCCGGCGCAGTCAAAGGCTAAGTGAATCAAAAATAATATAGGTTTAGAACCATGAATAAATACCAATTACCCCAAGATTCTCAATTACGTCAGGCGGATTTTCTGTTTGGTGTCGCCACATCGTCGTATCAAATCGAGGGCGGCGCACAACTGGGTGGGCGCACCCCATCGATTTGGGATACCTTCTGCAACCAACCCGGCGCGGTGGACAACATGGACAATGGCGATGTGGCGTGTGACCACTTCCATTTGTGGCAACAAGATATCGAACTGATCCAAGGTTTAGGCGTGGATGCGTATCGCCTTTCCATGGCGTGGCCACGCATCTTGCCGCACGATGGCCAAATTAACCAAGACGGGCTCAAATTTTACGAGCGCATTATTGATGAATGCCACGCGCGCGGCTTAAAAGTGTTTGTCACGCTCTATCACTGGGATTTACCGCAATATCTTGAAGACAAAGGTGGTTGGCTCAATCGTGAAACCGCCTACAAATTTGCCGAATACGCAGAGGTAGTGAGTGGTTACTTCGGCAACAAAATCGACTCGTACGCGACTTTAAACGAACCGTTTTGTTCGGCCTATTTGGGCTACCGTTGGGGTATGCATGCTCCGGGCAAGAAGGGCGAGCGTGAAGGCTTTTTGTCGGCGCACCATTTGATGTTGGCGCACGGTTTGGCGATGCCAATCATGCGTAAGAACGCCCCACAATCGATGCATGGTTGCGTGTTCAATGCCACACCGGCCTACCCGTATAGCGAGCAGGATGTCGCCGCGGCCCAATACAGTGATGCCGAGGGTTTCCACTGGTTTATTGACCCAGTGCTGAAAGGGGAATACCCGCAAAGCGTGTTAGAGCGCCAAGCGCACAACATGCCGATGATTTTAGACGGTGACCTCGACATCATCCGTGGCGATCTCGATTTTATCGGCATCAACTTCTACACCCGCTGCGTGGTACGTTTTGATGCCAATGGCGCGCTAGAAAGCATTCCTCAGCCAGATGCAGAGCACACGTACATTGGCTGGGAAATTTACCCACAAGCGCTGACCGATTTATTGCTGCGCTTAAAACAGCGCTATCCGAACTTACCGCCGGTTTACATTACCGAGAATGGTGCAGCCGGCGAGGATACGTGTATCAACGGTGAAGTGAATGATGAACAGCGCGTGCGCTATTTCCAAAGCCACTTATTGGCCTTGGATGAAGCCATTCGCGCCGGGGTTAATGTGCAAGGGTATTTTGCTTGGAGCTTGATGGACAACTTCGAGTGGGCCTACGGTTATAAACAGCGCTTTGGCATTGTGCATGTGGATTACGCCACGCAAAAACGGACCTTAAAACAGAGCGCGATCGCGTATCGCAATACGCTGCTGGCGCGTGCAGAGGAGAAGCAATAATGGCACGAGTTGAATTTCGCGATATCAAAAAATCGTACGACGATGTGGAAGTGGTCAAACACTTTGATTTCACTGTGGAAGATGGTGAGTTTGTGGTGTTTTTAGGCCCCTCGGGCTGTGGAAAATCCACCACATTGCGCATGCTCGCGGGCTTAGAAAGCATCACCTCGGGAGAGATTTACGTTGGCGACAAACTGATGAACAAGATCGACGCCAAAGATCGCGATTTGGCGATGGTATTCCAGAGTTACGCGCTCTACCCACACATGACGGTGTATGAAAACATCGCCTTTGCCCTCAAACTGAAAGGCATGGCAAAAGCACAAATCGACGTTGAAGTACGCAAAGCGGCCAAAATGTTGGAACTGGAAGCGCTGTTAGAACGTAAACCCAAAGAGCTTTCCGGTGGTCAGCGTCAGCGTGTGGCGATGGGTCGCGCCATGGTGCGCACCCCTAAAGTTTTCCTCTTCGATGAGCCGTTATCGAACTTGGATGCCAAACTGCGTGGCACCATGCGAGAAGAGATCAAACAACTGCATCGAGAACTGAAAACCACCACCATTTATGTTACTCACGACCAAATCGAAGCGATGACGCTGGCTGATCGTATTGTGATCCTCAAAGATGGCTATGTGGCGCAAGTGGGCACGCCAACGGAGGTGTTTAAACGCCCAGCCAACAAATTCGTGGCGCAGTTTATCGGCAATCCATCGATGAATATGCTTGATGCCAAGCTCATTGGTGAAGAAGGCGACTGGAACATCCAATTGGGTGAGATCTCCATTCCGCTGCCAGAGCGTTTTCATGTGCATGCCTCGAAAAACTTGGCGCTGCATTTTGGCATTCGCCCAACGGACATTCATTTGCGAGCCGAGCAAGTGGCGCACGAGCGCGTGTTGCCAATTGACGTAGCGATCAAAGACAAAGAGCTGCTCGGCGCGAGCATCTTGCTCAAAACCGAAGTGGCTGGGCAACCTTTGATGGTGGAGACCCAAGCAGCGGAAGTGGATGTTAACCACATCACTTTGTACCTCGATTTGGATGCCATTCATCTGTTTGATTCGCTGAGTGAGAAATCGCTCGCCACTTTTGCTTAAAGTCCGCTGACACACGAGAAAAGCCGCGTTTTTCAATGGGGGAACGCGGTTTGATTGAGCTTGTGGAATAGGAGAACTATAGTAGAGTCATTGTCGCTAAGTTCTGCTATTTGCAGTGATTTAGTGGATAAGTTGAGCTTGCCGGATAATCAATGAATACCCAAAAAAAGAAAAAAAGAGCCCCTTCGATCTACGACGTTGCCAAGCTGGCTGATGTGTCGCCTAGCACCGTTTCCCGTTTTCTTAATCGCACTACTTATGTTGCCGATGACAAAAGTGACCGGATAGAAAAAGCGATCAAATCCCTCAATTACAAACCCAACTATCTGATGAATCGAGATAAAAACACCCGCTCGATGACCATCGGTGTGTTGGTTCAGCATCCAGAAAGCCCATACACCAGTCGTATTCTCAATGACATGGAAAAAGTGCTCAATGAGCAAGGTTACTCGTTAGTGATTGCGACTGGGCATTGGCAGCGCAGCTTAGAAACCCACGCTTTGGAGTATTTGGCCAAAAGCCATGTGGATGGTGTCATCATTGTCACGGGCAGCTTGAGTGAAGAGCAGATTTTGGCGTACGCAGAGCGCATTCCGGTGATTGCCGTGGGCTATCAGGTTTCGGGGCCCAATGTACGCAGTGTGAATGTCGACAATGTGCTGGCGGGGTATATGGCCACGCTCCATTTGCTTCAGCAAGGGCACGTTAACATTGCCCATATTAAAGGCTTACTCAACCAGCCTGATGCCGTTGCCCGCTTTGTCGGTTACAAAAAAGCGTTGAAAGAAGCCGGGATTAAAGTGCAATCGCCGCTGATCAAACAAGGGGATTTCAGTAGTGAAACGGGCTATGAAAAAACCGTTGAACTGATTCAGTCTCGCAGCTACTTCTCGGCGATTTTTGCTGCCAATGATCAAACCGCTTACGGGGCGATCAAAGCGCTGCACGACCATGGTTTGCGCGTACCGCAAGATGTGTCTGTGATTGGCTTTGATGATCTGCCCGTCTCACAGTATTTCACTCCAGCACTCACCACCATGAGACAGCCGATAGAAGAGATTGGTGAGATCAGTGCGCGCAGCATATTGAATTTGCTCAATGGTGATCGCCAAGTACAGCGTTTACCTCCCATTGAGCTGGTGGTGCGTGAGTCCACGCAATCTAAGTTTCGCTGATGATTTTGCCAGCAAGGCGAAATCACAGATAACGGGGCTGAAACGCTTGCCAAGCGTGCCCAAGATTTGGGTTGAATAACTCAAAGACGCGGCGCGCTTGAGGATCCATCTTTTGTACCGACTGCGCGTAATGCTTGTTGTACAAACTTTGCAGTTTTCCTTGCTGTTCAAGTTCATTCAGCGACATTTCGATGATTTCTTTTAACTCTGAATGCTGGGGGGCAAGGTAGAAGACCACTGGCAAAGGGTAGTAGATCATTATGCTAGGCTCGACCGTCAGCTTATCACTGGCGTTGGGTGAAGCATCCAGTAGGCTTTTTGCTTCGTTGATTCCAAGGGGAATAAAGTCGCACAAGCCTTCTTGCAATAGCAGAAACATCTCATCCAGAGAGCCTTTCTCCAGCACGCGATAGCCATTGTGCCTTAGCAGGTCGGCGTCGGCCCAAGTGGCGGGAATACCCGCAATCATGGCTTTGAGCTGAGTTTCCGTTACATCCGCAAAGTGGGTTGTGTCGGCGGCTCGAATCACCAGAACTCGGCAACCAAGAACACCGCCACACAGCGCGTGGCTCACTTCAAGAAACTGCCCAGGAGCAAATTTTTGATTGCCCGCTACGGTGGTGAGCAAATCCGCCCCCTTTTCGAACACGGCTCCCTCATCCTTGGCATTTGGGTATGGCGTGGTGTCTTCAACCATGGGCCAATATGCCTGCAATGTAGAACGCAGCGCCAATAGCACGTCTAACTCATGTTGCTGACGAGTCGGAGATTTGTTGCCATTCCAGAATCGAATCATGCGATTGCCTCTCTGTATTTATCCTTCGCATATCGGTGAGTTCACCGTTGATTTGGCGTCATCATTCCATGAGAAATAGCAAAAAGAAAGCGGTTTCTTTACTATTGGATAGAGTGAACGGATGTGCGACAAACTCAATGCCAAGGCGCTCTGGCGACAAAGAGCCGAATAAAACCTTTCTTATGTCACAAAATTCAATAAGAGAACAAAAACATAAACTATTGATATATAAGTGTTTTCTGAACTTTGTGCAAATCTGAATTTATTTATCTTATTGATAATTATGGATTAAGTTGATCTGTGATCTGTGGTTAGTTTTATCGATATTGATTTGAATCTTAGCGACGAAAGAGGAAAAATCCTCACAAAGAAAGCGCTTTCTTTTTCGTTTTGGGTTGATTCTATCAAGTTAAATCATCTCTCTTCGAAAAATTTTTTATAACAACAAGAAAGCGCTTTCATGGGGTGTAACTAAAACAAGGACAATGTGATGCAAAAGAAAACTCTGCTCGCAACTCTCGCTGCCGGTCTTATGTTAACTGCAACCGCGACCACCGCGGCTGAGATTAAACAGGGCGGTACGTTGACAGTGCCAATCATCAACACGGGGTTCGTTGACAACTTCAACCCATATACCACCAAAGATCTGTTGCACGGTGTGATGTTTGAACCTCTGATGGTGTTCAACAACATGACCGGTGAAACGGATTTCCGTTTGGCAAAATCGGTCGCTTACTCGGACGATCTAAAAACCATCACACTCAAACTACGTGATGGTTTGAAATGGTCGGATGGTTCGCCATTGACCGCAGAAGATGTGGTTTACAGCTTTATGCTGACCAAAGACGCACCAGCGTTTGACCAAAAAGGTATTTGGTCAGGTAAGAACTTACAGACGATTACCGCTAAAGACGCTACAACGGTTGTGTTTGCGCTGAACGAAGCAGATTCGACTTTTGTTTGGAACCTAGAGCGTTACCACATTGTTCCTAAACACATTTGGTCAAAAGTGGCAGACTTAACCACCTTTACCAACCCAAATCCGGTGGGCAGCGGCCCGATGACGGTGGTGAAATACGTTAAGCCACAGCAAATGGAACTGTGCCGCAACCCGAACTACTACCTTGAAGGCCGCCCATACCTTGATTGTGTGAACTTCCGTTCTTACAACGATAACTCGCAAATTCAACCTGCGTTGATCAAAGGTGAAATCGACTGGGGTTCAAACTTCATCGCAGATGTGGAATCCACGTTTGTCGCACAAGACAAAGCCAACAACCACTTCTGGTATCCAGCCAACGATGCGATTCACCTTTACGTGAACACCAAGAAAGCCCCATTTGATGATTTGCGTGTTCGCCAAGCACTTTCTATCGCGCTTGACCGTGAAGCGATCGTTGATATTGCTGCCTATGGCTACCCAACGCCAAACTACAACGTTGGCGGTATCGGCGAGCTGTACAAAACACACATCGATCCACAAATCTCGAAAAAATACGGCTATCTCACGCAATACGACGCTGAAAAAGCAAAACAATTGCTAGAAGAAGCCGGCATTGTTGACCGTAACGGCGACGGCTTCCGCGATAACAAAGATGGCTCAACGGTTGAGTTTGATATCGAAGTGGTGAACGGCTGGACAGACTGGATTCAAGTGGTGCAGATGGTGACGGAATACTTCGAAGAAGTCGGCATCAAAGCGAACGTGAAAACCGTTGACTGGGCAGTGTATGACGCCAACTTGAAAGAGAGCAAATACACCATGTCGATCAACTGGTCGATGGTCGCCACCAACCCTATTTTGGCTTACCAAGAGTACTTCGCGACATCGCGTATCGGCAAAACATGGCACGCGGGCCACGGTGTGAACTCGCCAGAGATCGACAAGTTGATTGAAAGCTTCGGCAAAATCGGCGATGCGAAAAAGCAAGAAGCGATCATTTCGCAACTGCAGGAATACACGGCAGAAAACCTACCGTTCATTCCTCTGTTCTCTAACCCAACTTGGTTCCAATACAGCACCAAGAAGATTGTTGGCTGGCCAAATGCAGAAAACCCATATGTACAGCCAGTGTGGTATGACGGCGGTAAGCGCGTGATCATCCTCAACAACCTACACCTGAAATAAGGGATTTGTGTTTTCAATTGTTAGGAGTCACCGCCACGGTGGTGGCTCCTAGGTTAAAAGGTGTGTTATGTCGTTTTTAGTTCGCCGTTTTGGCTTTTATTTTACTGCCTTCCTGATTGCGATTTCATTCAACTTTATGTTGCCGCGCTTGATGCCGGGGGATCCGGTGGATGCTCTGTTTGCCGCAGCACAAGGTCGAATGGACCCCGCTCAGATGGACGCAGTTCGTGAGATGTATGGTTTTGTCGATGGCAACCTGTTTGAGCAGTATCTGGCTTACATGAAAAGCGTGTTTACGCTGGATTTAGGCCCCTCGGTACTGATGTTTCCAGTGAGTGTATCGGATGTGATTGCCATGGCGCTGCCATGGACCATGTTCCTCGCGCTGGGCTCTTTGATTGTGGCGTTGATCATTGGCGTCAGCATCGGGACTTACGCCTCGTATCATCGTCAGGGCCTGTTTGGCCAAGTGGTGCCACCGGTGTTGGCCTTCATCAGTAACTTTCCTTATGTTGTCACGGCGCTGCTGCTGTTCTACTTCTTTGGTTTGAAGTTGGAGCTGCTGCCACTGGCGTACACCTACGATCCCTCATTAGAGCCCGGTTTCAACCTAGAGTTTATAACCAGTGTTGCCAAGCACGCCATATTGCCAGTGGGCTCAATGGTGGTCGTCGGCATCGCGACTTGGGTGTTCAACATGCGCAACGCGATGATCAACGTACTGGGTGAAGATTACGTCACCATGGCGGAAGCGAAAGGACTCAGCAGTTTCCGCGTGATGTACCGCTATGCAGGCCGCAACGCAATTTTGCCTGTGGCGACCGCAATTGCTATGGCAATCGGCTTCTCCTTCGCCGGCTCGATCATGACGGAAGTGGTGTTCAACTACCAAGGTCTGGGCAACATCCTGCTTAAAGGCATTGTGGCGCGTGACTATCCATTGATCCAAGCCATCTTGTTGATTCTCGTTACCGCAGTACTGACGGCGAACTTCATTGCCGATCTGCTCTACGTCTGGCTTGACCCCCGCATTTCAAACTAAGGTGTACCATGGACAAGACAATCAATACTAATAATGCGTCCGAACCCAGTGAAATGATCGCTCGTGAGCCTCGTTTCTCTTGGAAAAAGACCAAAAAAACACTGGGTAAAATATACGCATTTTTCTATGGCAACCCGCCAGCCATTATCGGTGGCTTGTTGCTGACCATCATTCTCTGCGGTGCGCTGTTTGCACCAGTATTGGCGACGCACAACCCAGAAAAGCGCGTTGCTCGACCGCACGTTGCGCCAAATGCAGAATACGTGCTTGGCACCACGCGCAGTGGCCGTGATGTTTACAGCCAAGTGCTGCATGGTGCGCGCAAATCACTGACAGTGGCCATCGCCGCAGGTGTGATTGCCATGAGCCTTGCCGTGATCATCGGTGTATCAGCCGGCTACTTTGGCGGCAAAATCGATGAGCGCCTTAACTTTCTGACGAACGTTTTTCTGGTCTTCCCACAACTGCCCTTGCTGATTGTGCTCGCGGCTTTTCTCGGCCAGGTCGGCTCCTTAGTCATTACGGTTCTGCTCGGCATTACCTCCTGGCCTTGGGGGGCGCGGCTAATACGTTCGCAAACCATGGCGATTCGAAACAAAGAATTCATCATCTCGGCAGAAGTGATGGGTGAGTCAAAAATTCGCATCATCTTGGTCGAAATTCTGCCAAACCTCGTTTCCATCGTATTCGGTGGCTTCTTAGGCACCGTGATTTACGCCATGGGCGCGGAAGCGGGCCTAGGCATTCTTGGCTTAGGTGACGCAACCGAAGTGAGCTGGGGTTCCATGCTTTACTGGGCGCAAACTTCCTCGTCGCTCTACACAGGGGCATGGTGGGAGATGCTGGTTCCGGCGTCGGCACTGGCGATTACTGGCGGCGCGTTGGCGCTGATCAACATGTCGATTGACCAAGTGAGTAACCCGAAACTGCGCACCGGTCCACACATCAAACTGTGGCATCAATTGAAAAAGCAAGCCGATAAACGTCGAGGTCTACTATGAGTCATTTACTTGAAATCAATAACTTGTGCGTAGATTACGTCTCACCAAACGGCGTTGCGCGTGCAGTGAACAACGTTAGCCTAACCATTTCACCGGGTGAAACCGTGGGGTTAGCGGGCGAGTCGGGTTGCGGCAAAAGTACCTTGGCTTTCGCGATTTCGCGCCTGCATAAAGCGCCAGCGCTGATCTCGGAGGGGGAGATCCTCTACAAAGGGCAAGATGTGCTGAAGATGAACGATCGCCAGTTACGCGATTTCCGCTGGAACGATGTTTCGGTGGTGTTCCAAAGCGCGATGAACTCACTCAACCCAGTCATTACCATTGGTGAGCAACTGACGGATGTGATTTTGGCGCACCGTAAAGTGCCGTACAAACAAGCTCATGAGCGAGCGGTTGAGTTGTTGAAAATCGTCGGGATTCATGGCGATCGCATGAGCAGCTTTCCGCATCAACTCAGTGGCGGTATGAGGCAGCGTGTGGTGATTGCGGTTGCATTGGCGCTTGAGCCAAAACTGATCATCATGGACGAACCAACCACGGCGCTCGATGTGGTGGTTGAGCGAGAGATTCTCAACGAGCTGTATGAACTCAAGAACAAGTTTGGTTTTTCAATCTTATTCATCAGCCACGATTTGAGCTTGATGGGTGAAATCGCCGACCGCATCGGCGTGATGTACGCAGGCAACCTGATTGAGTTGGGCGAAGCGAAGCAAGTGTTTGGCAATCCGCAACATCCTTATACCAAAGGGCTTATCTCATCGTTCCCGACCATTCACGGGCCGAAAGAGTGCCTTTACGGTATTCCGGGCAACCCAGTGAACCTGCTCAACATCCCAACAGGGTGTAATTTCCAAGAGCGTTGCGGTGTTTGCACATCGGTTTGTAAGCAGCAAGACCCTCATTTAATGCGTGCCGATAACGGCAGCCTTGTCTCGTGTCATTTGGTGTAGGGAGTGGAAACATGCAACAAGTAAACACACCTGAAGTGATTCTTTCGATTAAGAATTTGGTGAAAGATTTCCCGCTTGGCCAGTCGGTCAAAAGCAATCTCATGCGCGCGGTGAACGACGTATCGTTTGATCTGCGCAAAGGCGAAGCGCTGGCGATTGTGGGCGAATCTGGCTCGGGCAAAAGCACGGGGGCGCGCATTTTAACCCGCATATACGATAAAACTGCTGGGGAAGTGACCTTTAAAGGCCAGCCGCTGGCCGATTACATTAAAGAAAATGGCGAGTTGGAATACGCGCGTCAGGTGCAGATGATTTTCCAAGATCCCTTTGGCTCACTCAACCCGGTTCACACCATTTACCACCACATTGCGCGGCCATTGCAGATTCATAAGCGTGCCGATAACGCCGCGATTCCTAAGTTGGTGTACGAGCTGTTGGAACTGGTGGGTCTGTCGCCAGCGAAAGAGACGGCGGAAAAATACCCGCACGAACTCAGTGGTGGCCAGCGTCAGCGCGTTGCGATTGCCCGTGCTATCGCCGTTGACCCTGAAGTGATTTTGGCCGATGAGCCTATCTCTATGCTGGATGTGTCTGTACGCCTAGGTATTTTGAACTTGATGGCGGATCTAAAAGACAAGCACGGCATCTCATTTATGTACATCACTCACGACATTGCAACGGCACGTTACTTCGCTGAAAAAACCGCAGTGATGTATGTCGGCCATATGGTGGAGTGGGGCGACAGCGACAGCGTGACGCAAAACCCGCAGCACCCGTATTCGCAACTGCTGCTTTCTGCCGTGCCAGAAGTCGGCAACTCTGGTAAACGCGAACTGCAGGCGAAAAAAGGTGAAATCCCACTGTGGAAGCCAAGCAGTGTGGGTTGCCCTTTTGCCGCCCGTTGTCTTAAAGCCACCGAGTTGTGTACGCGTTCTCTGCCTGAGCCGACACAAATTGCGGAAAACCACTTTGCGCGCTGCCATCACCTTGCTGGGTGATGGCCAGTTAACTTTTTAAAAAAAGCGAAAAAGAAAGCGCTTTCTTTTTGTTGGAATGAAATTATGAAGCTAGAACATCAAAAAAATCAGAACGTTGAAGGCTCATTTGTCGATTTGCTCGGTGAGCGTTACTACAAAATTGCCCATGTTGACAAAATGGCCCCATTTTTCATTAGCGTGGTCTCCTCCAGTGACCATTGGCTGTTTATCTCATCAACAGGCAGTTTATCGGCGGGCCGCATTCGCCCTGAAAATGCTCTTTTCCCGTACAAGTCGGTGGATCATATTCATGAAAGCGCGGAAAACACCGGCTCGAAAACCATTGTTCGTGTGCAGCAAGATGGCCGCTGGGTTCTGTGGGAACCGTTCAACCGCTTCCACGATGGCTTGTACCAAGTAGAGCGCAATCTCTACAAAAACAGCATCGGTGACAAAATCGTTTTTGAAGAGATTAACCACACGTTAAAACTGAAGTTCCAATACGCTTGGGCCAGCAGTGACGATTTTGGCTTTGTTCGCCGCGCGCAAATTAGTGATCTTTCTGGCCAAGAGCGTGAGCTGGATATTCTCGACGGTTTACAAAACCTGTTGCCATCGGGCGCGCCATTGGCGGCGTTACAAACGCGCAGTGCCTTGGTGGATGCCTACAAGTGGAATGAACAAGTGGAAGGCACATCACTGGCGCTCTACACCATGTACGCCAAGTTGAGTGATCGCGCAGAGCCTGCCGAATCACTGTTGGCGACCACGGTGTTTAGCATTGACAATGACTACGGCCAAATTCTTCTCAGCAGTGAACAGCTCGGTGCGTTCCGCTGTGGTGAGCCGATTGTCAACGAGCCTCTGACGCGTGGCGTGCGCGGCAGCTACTTGATCAACAAAACCATCAAGCTTCCTGCGGGGCAGAGTAAGCACTGGTTGATCGTTGCCGATATCGACAAAAACCATTGTGATGTGCGTGCTTTAGAGCAGCAGCTGGCGACGCCGGTCAAAGTGGAACAGCAGATCGAGGCGAGCATCGCGCAAAATCAGCAAGAGCTGATTGCCCTGATGTCGGGCGGGGATGCTTGGCAAGTGACCGCAGAGGAAACCACGTTTGTACACCACTACGCTAACGTGCTGTTCAACAGCATGCGTGGCGGCGTGATTGAAAACAACTACCAACTCGACAAGCAAGATGTGCTGAAAACCATGCGCAAAACCAACCAACAAGTGGTGGCGCGTCAGCAAACCTTCTTTGCCGATCTGCCGGCGAGCTTTACCCATGCTGAACTGGTTCGCCTGGCGAAGCTCACGGGTGACGCGCAGTTGGTGCGTTTAAGCTATGAGTACTTGCCACTGACGTTTGGTCGTCGTCATGGTGATCCAAGCCGCCCTTGGAACCACTACGAAATCAAACTGAAAGATGAAAAAGGTGAGCGTTTACTCTCTTACCAAGGCAACTGGCGCGATATTTTCCAAAACTGGGAAGCGCTGGCGCTGAGCTATCCGGGTTTCATCTCTTCATTCATGGCGAAGTTTGTTAACGCCTCGACCATGGATGGCTACAACCCGTATCGCATCACCAAAGACGGCATCGATTGGGAACTGCTGGAAGCGGATGACCCATGGAGTAACATCGGTTACTGGGGCGATCACCAGATCATCTACTTGCTGAAGTTCCTTGAGTTGGCGAAGAAATATCAACGTGAAGAGCTTAGCGAGTTGCTCACCAGTGATCTATTTAGCTACGCCAATGTGCCGTACGAGCTGTGTGGCGTGGACAAGTTGTTCGCCAATCCAAAAGACACGGTGTCGTTCAACCACGAACTGCAACAGCGTATCGAAGAGAGAGTGGCACAGCTGGGCAGTGATGGCCGTTTGATCCTCGAAGGCGAAGACCGCGTTTACATGGTGAACTTGTGCGAAAAAGTGCTGGTGCCTTTGTTGTCGAAACTGAGCAATTTGGTGCTGGATGGCGGTATTTGGCTCAACACTCAACGTCCGGAATGGAACGATGCCAACAACGCGATTGTCGGCAATGGTCTCTCTATGGTTACCTTGTACTACATGCGTCGTTATGTGGCTTTCTTGCAGGGATTGATGAGCGAACTGCCGTCATCGGTCTCGATGTCGAAAGAAGTGTTTGATTGGATGCTCTCTATCACCCGCATTTTGCAAGATGCGACCAAAGAGATCCGCCAAGGCACGGTGAATCGTCAAACACGCAAAGCGATTTTGACGCTGCTCGAAAAATCGGCCGATGAGTTCAGACAACGTGTCTACCGCATGAATGGTTTTTCAGGCAAAACCAAAGTGGAGAAAAGTGCACTTGAGAAACTGTTGGAAGCGAGCCTTGTGGTGCTTGATTCGAGCATCGAAAACAACTTGCGTGAAGATGGTTTGTACAACGCCTACAACATCCTGACTTACTCGGGTGAAAGCTTAAATATCGAAAATCTCTACCCAATGCTGGAAGGGCAAGTGGCGGTATTGAGTGCGGGTGTGCTCACACCAAAACAAGCCGTTGAGTTGTTGGATAAGCTGTTTAGCAGCGATATGTACCGTGACGATCAGCAAAGCTTCATGCTCTACCCAGATCGTGAATTGCCAGCGTTTGTTGAGCGCAACCGCATTGCGCCTGCACAAGTGGAAACCAACCGTGTGATCAGTGAAATGCTGGCCAAGGGCGATCAACGCATCGTGCAACGCGACATTCAAGGCGATTGCCATTTCCACGCGACGTTTGAAAACGTCGATGGACTGCGCAAAGCGGTCGCGCAAGTGAAAATGGACTACCCAGAGCTCAGCAAAGAACAATGGGACGAGCTCGATGCTCTCTATGAGCAGGTGTTTAACCACCGTGCGTTTACTGGCCGTTCTGGCACCATGTTTGGTTACGAAGGTTTGGGTTGTATCTACTGGCACATGGTCTCCAAACTGCTGCTGGCAGTGCAAGAAAACTACCAGTTTGCGTTGGAACAAGATGCAAACAGCGAAGAAACCAAGCAGTTGGCGCACTACTACTACCGCGTTCGTCAGGGCATTGGCTTTAACAAAACGCCGCAAAATTACGGCGCGTTCCCAACCGACCCGTACTCGCATACGCCAAAACACGCTGGCGCGCAGCAGCCTGGCATGACCGGCCAAGTGAAAGAAGAAGTGCTAACGCGCTTTGCCGAACTGGGTATCGAAGTGAACGCGCAGCGTATTGGTATTCAGCCAACGCTATTGAGAAAGCAAGAGTTCCTCACTCAAGCAACCACCTTTAGTTGTCTGGGTGTGTCTGGTGAGAAACGCAGCTACGTGGTGGAAGCGGGTCAGTTAGCGTTCACTTACTGTCAAGTTCCTTTTGTCTATGAGCTCAGTGAGCAAGCACAAGGCCACATTGAAGTGATGATGCGTGACGACAGCGTGCAGCTGTTTGAGCAACTTGAGCTTGATGAGCGCATCAGCCAAGCGATTTTCGCTCGCACAGGCGAGGTGGAGAAAGTGGTGGTGAGCTTGCCGGAATCGATGCTGTATCGCGGTTAATCACTAAGCGCTAATGGCTAATCGTTAAGCTTTAAGATTTAAGCGCTTAGCCAACTGGCCACTCAAACAGAAACATGGCCTCGTGGTAGAGGCCACGTGAGAGAAAAAAGAACCCCACCTTTTGGTGGGGTTCTTTATTTCCGTGTGTTAGCCATGAAAGTCAGCGCCAAAACCAGCGAGCAGAGTCAAGGCATGGGGAGCGCGCTACGGACTTCGCTGACAGAAAGGAAGGCGAGAGGCGAGCTTGCGCTAATTGGCCTTCGATTGGTGTGGTTTCACCGAATCTCGCACGACCAGCTCTGGCGTTAGCTTGTGCTTTAATGGGTAACTCTGCTTGTTGACCAAGGCCAATACCCCTTTGGCGGCTTCGCAGCCCATTTCCATCACTGGGAAGTTCACCGTGGTTAAGCGTGGGCGAATGTGCTGGCTGTGGGTATCGTTATCAAAACCGACCACAGAAAGATCCTCGCCAATCGCCAATCCGCGTTCTGCGGCCACATCGTAAACCGCCAGAGCAATGTTGTCGTTTTGGCAGAAAATAGCGCTGATTTGTGGATCGCGGTCAAGCAGACGACGCGCCGCCTCGTGGTTACCTTGATGGTCAAAACGTCCTTCGACGATCAAACTCGCGTCATACGCAATACCAAATTCAGCCAAAGCGTTGCGATAACCTTGTAAGCGATCGCGGCTATCGACCTTGCTCAGTTGACCGGTGATGCACGCCACTTTCTTGTGGCCATGTTCCAACAGATGCTTGGTGGCTAGATACCCACCAAGTTCGTTATCGATAAAAATGCAGTGATCGGCAATTTCTGGAATGTAGCGGTTCAACACAATCGTGGCATTTTGACGCTCAACCACGTCAATCAGTTCATCGTCAGAAAGGGTATCGGAATGGACGATCAATCCGTCCACCTGTTTTGAGCGCAGGAAGTTGATCGAATCTTGCTCTTTGGTGTGAGATTCCTGTCCACTGGTGACGATCAAGTGAATGTTGTTTTGTCTTACCGTGTCTTCGGCATGGTGCATCAGTGGGCCATAAAACGGGCCGTCTAACGAGCCGACCAACATACCAATGCTGTTAGAACGGCTGGATGCCAGTGCTTGTGCAAAGGCGTTCGGTTTGTAGCCTAGCTTTTCAATCGCTTCGAAGACTTTTTTTCGATTGGCTTCTTTCACCGTTGGGTGTCCGTTCAGGGCACGTGATACGGTGGATTGAGAGACATTCGCCAGCTCGGATACTTCTTTAATGGTGATCAATGGAACTCCCCTTATATTGCCTTTTGAGTTCAAGCGGACAGTGTACCTGTGTGATGTTCTCTCGCCTAGAACTCTGGTGGCGAAGATAGCAAAACTCTGAACTGCATAACGCCCTGCAAGAACGAATGTTCACGCTTTGAGCAATTTAACCGTGTTGGAGGGGATTATAATGTGATCCATGCACAAAGAAAGCGCTTGCTTATTGGTGGTGCTCACGTTTTTCATCCTTATTTGTTTCTAGAATGGTTTTATCGACTGAGAACATTGCAAACTATGGGTTTGTCAACTTTCTTGCCGTCGTTTAGCGAGAGCGTTCTGTCTTCTTGAACCGTTTTCTCGCTCTTTTTTTAAAACAAAAAGAAAGCGCTTTCTTTTTGTTTTTGTTCCAATCCATAACGTAAGGACACTAAGAATGAATCTGATGAAAAACATCATCAAGTCCGCGTTACTGCTCGGTTTCTCTGGCTTGTTGGTCGCGTGCGGAAGTGACAGCAAAACAGAAGCAGACAGTAATACCGGAACGCCAAATGAAGTGGTGCTTGCGCCTCAGCCTGCGCCAGAGGGCAACTACCCAACCGCGCGCAATGGTGAGCCGTTATTGGGTAACGCCAATTATCCAGCCATTTCTTATGGCGCATTTCGTACCACTGAGCGTACCGAGGCCAATGTGCCTTCGGTCGCTGAACTGAAAGAAGATCTTCGCTTAATGGAAGCGATGGGCATCAAAGTGCTGCGCACCTACAACACCCAAGGGTTTAGCGATACGGCGAACTTGTTGATCGCCATTGATGAACTGATGGCGGAAGATGAAAACTTTGAAATGTACGTGATGCTGGGCATTTGGATTGATGCGCTGAACTCATGGACAAGCAACCCTATCGACCCAACGCAAAACAACCCAGCTAACTACGCCGAAGTGGCGAAAGCGATTGAGATGGTCAATGCCTATCCTGAGATCATCAAAGTGCTGGCGGTGGGGAATGAGGCGATGGTGCATTGGGCACCTTACCACGTGACACCAACCATCATTCTTGAGCATGTCAACACGTTGCGTGAGAAACGCGATAACGGCGAGATCCCAGCGAACGTTTGGATCACCAGTTCTGACAACTTCGCCTCTTGGGCTGGCCAAGGTGACTACAACCATCCCGATCTCGCTAAGTTGGTGGAAGCGGTTGATTACATTTCACTCCACTCTTACCCGTTCCACGACACCCACTATGCGAACGCATTTTGGTTGGTGCCAGAAGAAGAGCAAAGCCTGACCACGATTGAAAAAGTCGATGCGGCGATGCTGCGTGCCAAGCAACATCTGCTTTCTCAGGTGAAACTGGTGCAAGACTACCTTGCCGGCCTTGGCGTGAATAAGCAGATCCACATTGGTGAAACCGGCTGGGCGTCAGAGACCAACGTTATGTATGGCGATGAAGGCTCGAAAGCGGCAGACGAGTACAAGCAAAAAGCATTTTTTGATTTGATGCGTGCTTGGTCGCAAGAGTTTGGTGCGTCACTGTTCTTCTTCCAAGCGTTTGATGAGCCATGGAAAGGGGCTGCGGATAATCCGGGGGATTCTGAGAAACACTTTGGCCTTATCGACATCAACGGCAATGCCAAATACGTGATTTGGGATCTGGTTGACGCAGGCGCGTTCAACGGCATCACTCGTGCGGGCTTGAACATTGTGAAAAGCCAAGGTGGTGTGGAACAAAACGTATTGGACAGCGTGCTCGCACCCAATGCCAAACCCGTGGTTGATCAACCGTCTGACGCCGATCAGTTCATTGTGCTCGACAGCACCTTGCTGAATGGCGGCGAAGCGATTGCATGGGAAGGCACAGCCTACCTTGCTGAAGAGTCGGGTGTGCTGACGCTTACTACGCCACCAACGGCGGGTACCGCGAAAGATTGGGGCTGGGGCGCAGGCGTTGTGCTGGCAGGTCAAGCCGGTGCAAACCTGACGGGTTTTGAAAATGGCAGCCTATCGTTTGAGCTCAAAGGCACCACAGGTTCGGTACTCAACATCGGTTTTCAAACGGGTTTATGGGGTAACAACGATCGCCCGCAAACCAATAACTTTGTGCTGTTTGGTCCAACAGGCCGCGCGATTAGCACCGAATGGACGGCGTACACCATCCCAATGAGTGAGCTGATCAAAGGTAACCCCGATTTTAGCGATGTTACCTCACTGATCTACTTCAGTGGCACTGCTGACATTGATGGCGGTGTTGTGGAAGTGCGCAATGTGGTCTTCAACAAATAATCGTTAATCCGCGACGAAGGGCTATGCCAGTGGCATAGCCTGTTTGCCGTTCAGCGGGTTTCACACTGACAACGCAGTCACGGGGTATCCCGTGCGGAGGAATCATGACATCGAACAACCGTAATCGTATTAACCAGCTTGCTTTGGCTGTCTCTCTTGGCTTGTTAGCGGGTTGCAGCCAAACGGGTGACAGTGCATCCGGAACCGACTTCGTTCAAACCAAAAAGCCAGTGATGCTGCTGGATCAACCCACGCCACCGAGCGCACAGTGGCAATTGGTGTGGGCCGATGAGTTTGATGGCGACAAAATCAACAAACGCAACTGGAGCCTAGAAGAAAACTGTTGGGGCGGTGGCAACAACGAGCAGCAGTGCTACACCAAACGTGCGCGTAATGCCTATGTACAAGATGGCTATTTGCACATTGTGGCGCACAAAGAGAGCTACAGTGGGCCAGATAATCCAGAGGGTAAAGTCGGCGCTGGTGCCAACAAAACCTTGCCATTTACTTCGGCACGTCTGCGCTCTAAAGACAAGCGTGACCACAAATATGGCCGCTTTGAAATCCGCGCCAAATTGCCATCTGGGCAAGGAACGTGGCCAGCAATTTGGATGCTGCCGACCGATAACAAATATGGCACTTGGGCGGCCTCTGGTGAAATCGACATCATGGAAGCGGTCAACCTGAAAGCGCAATCCGATGCGCCAGGAGCACAAGCAGGTGATGGTGAAAACCGCATTTACGGCAGCCTGCACTATGGTAAAGCATGGCCAGATAACGTCTACAGTGGTCAAGGTGCTTCGCTGCCCAACAACATCAACCCAGCGGATGATTTCCACACCTATGCGATTGAGTGGGAAGAAGGGGAAATTCGTTGGTATGTCGACAACATTCACTACGCGACACAAACGCAAGATGAGTGGTACAGCCAATACAAAGTCGATGGTGCTTTGGTCAACGCCAAAGGCGCAGCACCGTTTGATGAACGTTTCCATCTGCTGCTCAACCTTGCCGTGGGCGGCTCTTGGTCGGCCAATGCCAACCAAAAAGGAATCGATAAGTCGGACTTTCCAAAAACCATGCTGGTGGATTACGTGAAAGTCTATCGCTGCTCGGCGGATCGCTGGAAAGGCAAAGGTTGTGCGACGATCGGCGAGCAAGCGGTGAAGGTCAAAGGGCATCAAGCGCCTGCGATTTTGGCGCAAGATGACCGCTACGCCGATGGGCCAAACTTAGATATTTTCTCTGAAAGCCTCAACAGTAACTTGGCGTACGGCAGTTACGATCCCATGGACATTGTTTCGCACCAAGAAGTGGCCGATGGTGATCACGGCCAAGTGCTGAAAATCACCAAGAAAAACGGCGCGGGTAACCTTTATTTCCGCTCACCCACGACTGACGTGAGCCATTGGTTAGAGAGTGGCGAGTTGATCTTTGATATCAAAGTGGAGTCGATGACCGACGGCAGTGAATTGATGGTGAAAATCGACAGTGGTTGGCCAAAAACCAGTGATATGACGGTGGCGTTGCCAGCGATGGGGCAATGGGGTGAAGTGCGCATCAAGCTGGCGGATTTACTCGCTCAGTCAAACCGCTTTGTTGCTGGCAATCAAGCGGATCCCACCATGATCAACAATTTATTGGTGTTTGAACCGACGGCTGCGATGACATTCAGTTTGGATAACATTCGTTTCGAAAAACGCTGATCAATACGCACTCGATCAAGCTCGTGGTGAACATCACGGGCTTTTTCGTTTTTAGGCACTTTTCGTTTTTAAGCATTTTTTGTTTTTAAGGGACAAAACGGCTTGAAAGCGTTTCTTCCATTCATTGATCAGTGAAATATCAAATTGTGATGAATATCCGAGAAAGCGCTTTCTTTAATGAGGGTGATCACGGTTTTATCTTAGAAGATCCTTTTATACTTCTCTTGCACTGAACAAGGCGGTTGAGGCTTTTATTTTATTAGCTTCATTGCATAGTTGAACGTAAGTTTTTGGTTTGCGTTCGTCATCGATGTTCAGTTTTTTTATAAAGAATAAAGAAAGCGCTTTCTTTTAAGGGCTAATGATGGAACATGGAGTTAATATGAAACTTTCTAAGCTTACCCTCGCTTGTCTAGTTGCGACTGCGGGTTTATCCGCAGCGCCAGTTGTTCACGCTGAAAAATCTGATGGTTTTGAGTTCCACGGTTACTTCCGTGCGGGGGCTCTCTACAGCAAAAACGACGATTTCAAGCGTTCAAAATTCCCAGCATCTAAAGAACGTCTAGGCCGTTTGGGTATCGAATCGGACAACCACTTTGAGCTTGCGCTACAGAAAAACTTTGAAAACGATGACGGCCAAAAAATTCGTATCAAAACACGTGTAGGCGCGGACAACGCACAATCTGGTGGTAACAACCAGCTAGGTACCAACGCAGATGCGGCGAACAGCAGCATCGGTATGGTGGAAACTTTCGTTGAGTTTGATGGCGTCACCGAAACGGGCACCGTTTGGGGCGGTACGCGCTTCTACGGCAAAGACAACTACATCTTCATGACCGACTTTTTCTACACTGATATGTCGGGTACCGGTGTGGGTATCGAAGGCGTTCAACTGGGTGATTACAAGTGGGACTTCGCGTATATCGCCAGTGATAACGCAGAAGATTCATTCTGGGCAACCAACTCGAACAACCCAATGCACGCGGTGCACGTAGGTGTTGATTTTGATGGTGTTGAACTGCACGCCATGGGTAAATACCTGCCAGACAACTTCGTCGATGGTACAGAATACGCCAGCAACGGTGTTGAGATGACCGCGATTGTTCATTCAGACAAAGTGTTTGGTCTATCTGACAAAGGCTTTACCAAGTACATCGCTCAGGCAGGTAAAGGCCTTGGCTCTGGTCAGCTACTTGGCGGCACGCTCACCACTTACAACGCATGGAAACCAGGCAATGGCGCGTTGGAAGGCCCTTCCAAAATGAAGAAAGTGGAAAGCGGTGATGTCTCTGCGCGTGCATTGGTATGGGGTGGCTACTTCTTTGAAAATGGCGTGAGCATCTTCCACTCTATCCAAGGTCAATACAACGATCTCGACAACGGCGGTAAAGACAGCTGGGCATCGGCGATGATTCGTCCTTCTTTCCCTGTGTCAAAGAACTTCTTCATCGCAACAGAAGCGGGCTTCCAATACAACAAATGGGAAGATTCAAACGGTGTGGGTGACGATGCCACTAACTACAAACTGACGGTTGCACCAACCATTATCGTTCCAACGGGTTTTGGTCCAGCACCTGAAATTCGTTTCCTAGCGACTTACCTAGACGGATCAATGCGTGACAAAGCAGACGTCCTTGTGGGTATCCAAGCAGACATGTGGTGGTAAGCCACCTGTAGGGTAATGGGAGAGATTACCCAGTAGGGAGTGGCACTTTAGGGGACCGCCACTCCTGATTTTGCAACTGGCAAGTCAGGCTACACGGGGGAACTTGTTTTTGTTGCATGAATGCATACCACTGCCATTCATTATGCCGCTGACAGCAGCGGCTTTTTTTATTTTTGTTGTGTCATGTATTGGCGTGGGCTTTGGCCAAATTTCTGCTTAAAGCACTTTGAAAAATAGTTGCTGTCATTGAATCCGCACCGTTCCGCGATGTGCTGAATCGAAACGCCACGGTCATTACTTAAGAGATCACGCCCATAGTTGAGCTGCATTTCACGCAAGTAAAGATTGGGTGAGGTGTTGAGAAACTGCTTAAACAGCCGCTCGAGTTGTCGCTGGCTGACAAACGCCGCTTGGGCAATTTCTCCGCTGTGAAGGCCAGCATCGGTAAAGTGCTGCTCAATAAAAATTAACGCTCGGCTCAGTGCCAGTGTGGTTTTCGGCAGATCGTGCGTTTGTTGCTGGTACATGCGTGCCAGGGTGATGACCAATTGCTGCATCAAACTGGTGAGCATGGTTTCAAAGCCGTTTTCCCCTTGCTGGTATTCAATCCGAATCGCGTCAATCAACCGCGCTATTTGCGGCAGTTGCCCGCTATCAAGCGTGAGCTTAGCCCGATATTCACCGGTTTGACGGGCAATCGGCTCGACCTTAAACATCGCCTGATAACCCGACAACATCCTCAATGAGGGCGTTTCGAAAAAGGGCGTGCCAGCTTCAAACATCAAGTTAATGATTTCCAACTGCTCAACATCTTGAAAGGCGTGCTCAATGTCACCGTTAATCACAAACACATCCCCCGCGCTGAGGGGATAAACGTGCGATGCCACGACATGGTTGCCTTTGCCACTGACGACCAAAAATAGCTCAGAAAAGTCGTGTTTGTGCAGGCCAAAATCACTGTGATGGTGGCCATCAACATAAGCAAATTTTACATGCGGATATCGCAGATGCTCCTGCAGTTGATAAGTGATGCTCATGTCGCTATTTTCCTTTTATTGGTCGGTATATTGGTAGAAATGCGCACTTGGCAAGCTTACACTGAAGCTCAATCAATGAGAATGCCAAAGGCAAAAATAAGGCGATAGAGCGATGAGAAACCCAGCGATAGACAAAGCGCAGCAAGCACTGGTGTCGGTGAGCCGTCAAGCGGCGGCAGAAGGCATCGTCTTGCTGAAAAATGACGACCAAGCCCTTCCTATTCAGCCATCAGAGGTGGTTTCTCTGTTTGGCCGCTGTCAAGTGGATACCTATCGCAGTGGCACAGGGTCTGGCGGGGCGGTCAATGTGCCGTATGCCGTTAATGCACTGCAAGGGCTGCAATCTAATGCATCGTTTACGCTGAATCAGGCGCTGATCGCGACCTATCAAGCTTGGCTGGCGCATCATCCATTTGATGATGGCGGCGGTGGTTGGGCGGCTGAGCCGTGGTTTCAACATGAAATGCCATTGACCGATGAGCTGGTGGCACAGGCGGCGTTGCAGTCTGACAAAGCGATCGTGTTTATTGGTCGCACTGCCGGTGAAGATAAAGATTACGCCGATGAAGCCGGCAGTTACCGCTTAACCGAGCTGGAAACGGACATGCTAACCAAAGTGTGCCGTCACTTTACGTCGGTGATCGTGGTGATGAATGTGACCAACATTATCGATATGTCGTGGTTAACTGACCTTGAAAACCATCAAGCGATCAAAGCGGTGCTCTACAGCTGGGCGGCGGGGATGGAAGGGGGCCACGCGCTGGCCGATGTGCTCTCTGGCACTGTCTCACCCAGTGGTCGTTTGACCGACACCATCGCCTATCGTTTGCAAGATTACCCTTCATCTGCCCATTTTGGCCGCAAAGACTTCAATCTCTATGTTGAAGATATTTACGTCGGCTATCGCTACTTTGAAACCTTTGCCCCAGAGGCGGTGCAGTTTGAGTTTGGTGCGGGCTTATCTTATACCCAATTTGAACGCCGTTTGGTGCAGTGCTCTAGTGACGTGGCCGATGCTGGCGGCGATCTCACCAATGCCAACGCGCTGACGTTTGATATTGAGGTTCGTAATGTCGGCCAACAATTTAGCAGCAAAGAAGTGGTGCAACTCTATGTGGAAGCGCCGCAAGGAAAACTCGGCAAACCCGCACGTGTGCTGTGTGGTTTTGATAAAAGCGGTGAAATTGCACCGAATGGCCGTGAAAGAGTGCAAATTACCGTGCCGGTATGGGCTTTGGCTTCCTATGACGACAGCGGCGTGACAGGGCACAAAAACAGTTATGTGTTGGAAGCGGGTGAATACCGTTTCTACCTTGGGGGGAGCGTACGCCAAGCGGAGCTGCTTGATGCCGTTTGGCAACTCGACCAACTGCGGGTGCTAGAAACCCTTGCAGAAGCCTGTGCCCCAACACGTGAGTTTGAACGCCTAGTGCCCGCCGAGCGCCAAGCCAATGGCGTCTATCAAACTGGCTATCAGCCTGTGCCATTGCGTACAGTGGATTTGGCGCAGCGAATTGAAGCCAACTTGCCGCCAACCTATGCTTTTACGGGCGATCAAGGGATTAAGTTGGCCGATGTTGCCCAAGACCAAGCCGATTTAGAAGCCTTCATTGCCCAACTGACGCCAGCGCAATTGGCGACTCTAGTCCGTGGAGAAGGCATGTGCAGCCCGAAAGTGACACCGGGTACGGCGGCGGCGTTTGGCGGGGTGTGTGATTCGCTGTTTGAGCTGGGCATTCCGGTGGCCGCGGCGGCCGATGGTCCGTCTGGGATTCGTATGGACAGTGGCCATCAAGCGACGCAAGTGCCGATTGGAACGCTGCTTGCCTGCACGTGGAACTCGGCGCTCAATCAGCAGTTGTATTATCTGGTTGGCCAAGAATTGCAAGCGTACCAAATCGATACGTTACTTGGCCCAGGCATCAATATTCATCGCCACCCACTCAATGGCCGTAATTTCGAATATTTCTCCGAAGACCCGTTATTAACGGGTTGGATCGCGGCGGCGCAAACCACAGGTTTAAAACAAGCGGGCGTTTCTGGCACCATCAAACACTTTGCGGCCAACGATCAAGAGACCGCACGCGTGGATGTGGACAGCGTGATGTCGCAGCGCGCGCTGCGTGAAATTCACATCAAGCCGTTTGAAATGGCGGTGAAGTATGGTCAGGCGTCCACCATCATGACTTCCTACAATCCGGTCAACGGCCATTGGGCGGCGTCCAATTATGATCTCAACACCACCATTTTGCGTGGTGAATGGGGCTACACCGGCATTGTGATGACCGACTGGTGGGCAAAAATGAATCACCCCGTTGACGGGGGCGAAGAGAGTAAGCGCTTCACTGGCTACATGCTACGAGCGCAAAATGATCTCTACATGGTGGTGGAAAACGACGCCGCCGAGCGCAACCCGATGGACGACGACACATTGCAGGCGTTAGCGCAAGGTGAGTTGACGTTAGGCGAGTTGCAACGCAGCGCGATGAACATCTGCCGCTTTATTTTGCAAGCGCCTGTGATGCAAAGACCGCTGCAGGCGTATCAAGCGGTGAAACCTTTTGCGCCACTTTCGGCACAGGCACGTCACGCCGTGCCTGAATCGGCCCCCATCTGTTTTGCGGATCAAACCATCGAACTCAACAGCCAAAGCGCCAGCCAGTGTTTGTTGCAGGTAGAACACAGCGGCACCTACCTTTGTTTTGCTCAGATGGCCTACGATCGAGAAGCGTTGGCGCAATCGTCTTGCAGTTTGAGTATCAATGGTGAGATTGCTATGTCACTGTCGACCAATGGTACCAACGGGCAGAGTGTCAAAGTGGAAGGTCGAGCGATCTCTCTGTCATCGGGTGTGTACTGGCTAGAAAGCCAATTTGTGAAAAAAGGCGCAGTGTTGCAAACCTTACGCTTTGAGCGACAAGAGCAATAAGCGCCGCCAGTTTGCACCACATTTAGCCATGAATTTTGTGTGTCTTTTTGCGCAGTTCCTATACAATAAGACGCACATTTTTATTGTTCATTCAGACTGCTCTGCAACCCTTTTGTGGAGCAGTTTTTCGTTTTTCCGACGATCGATCGATTTTTCATATTTAAGGTCAACAAAATGGCTAAAACCCAAAATATCAACCAGCGCATGTCTATCGTGACGCTCGCGTGGCCGATATTAGTGGAGATTTTGCTACGGACAGCGCTCGGCACCAGTGATGTATTCATGCTCTCTGGTTATTCAGACAAAGCGGTTTCCGCGGTGGGCGTGATCACCCAACTGACATTCTTCCTCATCATTGTCTCTACCTTTGTCAGCAGCGGCACTGGGATTCTCATTGCCCAATACAACGGTGCAGGCCGCGATCAAGATGCCACCCACGTTGGTGTGGCAAGTATTGCGCTCTCCAGCGTGATTGGGGTGATCCTCAGCGTGTTGGCGGTGCTCGGTGCAACGCATTTGTTGCCCTATTACGGTTTGGAAGCGCAGGTGGAACAATACGCGCAAGAGTATCTGCTCATCAGCGGTGCGATGACTTTTAACGTCACCATTGGCATCGTGTTTACCACCATTTTGCGCAGCCACGGTTATTCGCGCTCGCCCATGACGGTTAACCTCATCAGCGGCGTGCTCAATATCATCGGCAATTACATTGCGCTCTATCAGCCGTTTGGTTTGCCCGTGTATGGCGTGCAAGGCGTGGCGATTGCAACGGTGGCCAGCCAAGTGATCGGCACGACGATTTTGGGCGTGCTACTGTGGCGCAGCTCAATTGATTTGCCGATGCGTTCTCTCGCACAAGTGCCCAGCGCGGTCTATAAGAAAATCCTCAAAATCGGCGGTATGAACGCAGGGGAAGTGCTTTCGTACAACATGGCGCAAATCACCATCGTCTATTTTGTGGTGCAGATGGGTACTTCATCTCTTGCGGCGTTTACCTACGCGCAGAACATCGCACGTTTCTCTTTTGCGTTTGCCTTAGCCATTGGCCAAGCAACGCAAATTCAAACCGGTTACTACATTGGTAAAGGGTGGATAGAGAACATCACCAAGCGGGTGCAAATCTACTTCTTGGTTGGTTTTGCTTCTTCGGTCACGGTGGCGAGCACCATCTACTTTATGCGTGATGCGATCTTAACTCTGTTTACTCAGCAGCCGGAGATCCTCATGTTAGCCGGCTCCTTAGTTATGGGCTCCATTGTGTTGGAAGCGGGGCGTGTGTTTAACCTGATTTTCATCTCGGCGCTCAAAGGGGCGGGGGACATCAAATTCCCAGTGCAAATGGGCATTTTGAGCATGTGGGGCTTGGGCGTGGTGTTTTCGTATCTGCTCGGTATTCACTGGGGCTACGGCGTATTCGGTGCATGGATGGCGATTGCCCTCGACGAGTGGTTCCGCGGCCTCATCATGGCAAGGCGTTGGCGCTCGCAAGTTTGGACGCGTTATAAACTCAGCTAACGCATCGCGTTTTGTACCAAAAAATTAACGGGCACTATCATTGTGTCCGTTATTCTATACAAAGCTGGAATATGAGATTTCAAGGCTGGCGTATGCATTCAGTAGAGTGATGGGATTATACTCCCCGCCCTTATTCTTCACGCTCGCTAGGTGGTAGATAATGAATATCCAAGTAAAAGATTCATTCATCGCAGGACTGATAAACGGTGCCATTAACGGCTATATCGCAAGTCACCACTTCAAAGGAATGAGTTCGGTCCCGATGTCGATGGAGATGATCTCCAACTCGCAAGTGACCGTTTGGGGACAGGCGATTTCCTTAACGTTTGGTTTGGGGATCATTTTGTCTTTGATCACCTCAACGTTGTTTCTTCGTCAGCTTAAAATCAGTCACCCTCAATATCGCCATGAACTGCAACGTTCATTTTGGAAAGATCTCCTGCCCATCGCCTTAATGCAGGCAGGCGCTTTGTTTGGCTGGTTTGTTGCGTTGGCGGTGATCTGGACTAAGTACGCAGGCGTCGTGATGGTTTCGCCAATGGCGGCGGTTGTGCTGACAGGGCTGTTTGCTTTTGTGATTACGATTGTCGTTGAAGTGAGAACCAAGAGCAGCATTATCTATAAGAAAGTGAATATACTTGAGCAAAAAATGATTTAACTGAGGAACAATGATGTCAGAACAAAACACCACAACAAGCGCATCAGACGACAACAAAAAGCTCAAACAAGCGCGCTCGTTTACCTACTATATTTTTGCCGCAGTGCTGGTTCTGTGGGTATACACGCTATGGGCCGATAGAGTCACCCCCATGACGGACCAAGCGCGCATCAATGGCCAAGTGATCCGCATTAGCCCAGAAGTCTCTGGCCCTATCTCAGAAATTCACATAGTTAATAACTCGGCAGTGAAAGCGGGTGATGCACTCTTAAACATTGATGACCGACCTTTTGAGTTGGCCGTCAAAGCGGCGCGATTCGATCTGCAAAAAGCGGCGCAATCCTACCAAGCGGATTCTGCAGCGATCAACGTGGCCAAAGCCAATGAAGTGGCGGCACGCGTGAAAGTGGCTAACGCGAGAAAAAACGTAGAGCGTAACCGTGTGTTGGCAGAGCGAGGCACCATCAGCGAAGCCACATTGGATAACATCGTTGCCGAGCTCGATACCGCTGAAGCTAACCTAGCTCAAGCATCGTCGGCGTTAGAGAAAGCCAAACAAGAGTTTGGTCCTCGTGGCAAAGAAAACCCAGAGATCCAAGCGGTGTTGAACCGTCTTGAACAAGCGCTCCTCAACCTCAACCACACCAAACTGACGGCTCCCGCTGATGGTGTGATCACCAATATGGATTTGGCCGTGGGCGATTACGCAGGTGCAGGCCAACCACTGCTGACTTTTGTGAATAATCACAACCTATGGTTGACCGCCATGGTGAGAGAAAACTCACTCGCGTACCTACAAACGGGCGATAAAGTGAAAATCGTCTTTGATGCGTACCCAGGTGAAGTGTTCGAAGGCAACATCACCTCCATTGGTTGGGGCAGCAGTGGTAACGGCAGTTTAGCGGTTGATGCTGGCACAGGCTTAATGACCTCACCAACGAACAACCCGAAAGCACAGCGTTTTCCGGTCAACATTGAGTTTTCCGATTTACCAGACAACATCACTCTAAGATACAGTGGCCGCGCAGTGGTCGGTTTCTATCCTGAGGAAAGCTACATCGCAGAGCGACTACAAGACCTCTGGATGTGGGCATGGAGTTATATTAGTTATGTATCGTAGCGCCGCGAACCCTCTGATCAGAGTCGCGCTGTTTCCAATCTTATTGCTGTTTTGGCAATACGTTTTCGGTACCGATTTGCCCTTGCTCGCACCGGCGATGTGCGTGGTGTTTCTCACCACCACTCACGAGCCACCGCCGCCAGTGATGATACTGGTTATGGGGGGCATTTTGTTTGCCACCGCTTGGATGCAGGCGTTTGTCAGCAACTTGTTGATAGACTATCCACACGTCTATTACTTGTTCTTATTTGGCGTCTTCTACTGGTGTATGGAGCGCACGAAAAAGAACACGCAAGATGTGTTGGCGATACTCTTGGTCGTCTCCACCGCCATGATAGCGGTGTTTACTCAACAAAAAGGGATCGATGTCGAGCAGATCCCATTTGCCTTGTTAGCGAACATCTTCATCGCGGGTTTTGTCGCGTATTTGGCTTACTTCCTGTTCCCAGGGGGCGAGCCAATGGCGGCGAATGTGCAAGGACGAACCTCCACCATTCGCTATACGCTCGATTGGCAGACCATGGCGAAAACCGTGCTGATCATGGCCGTGCTGGTCACCACCATCCGTATGGATTTGGAGCAAAGCACCATCATCACCATCATTGTCGCCTTGGTGTTGAAAGACCCCGATCCCATCGTGGGCCATGATTATGGCATCAGAAGGCTAATAACCACTTATGCCAGCGTGTTGTATGCCATACCACCATTGGTTGTCAGCCTCTTTCAAGTCAACTTGGTGGGCTCCATGGGGGCCGCTATCGTCAGTGCGTTGTTCATGGGTATTCATGCCATTGAGAGGAAGGCCAGCTTCAACTCGATACAGTTGATGTATTCCAGCTATGTCGTATTGGTGTTCTACGGCATTACCTCCACCAGCATCAGTGCCATTGCTGATGACCTCGTGCGTTTTGCCTCAGTGATGCTTGCCGTATTGCTCGGTATCATGAGCCTCATCATCCTGCATCCCAAAACGCGACCAGCAAGCCAAAACGCTGCGTAAGCCGCGCTTATACTCGCCAACAAAAAAGCACTGAACTCACTCAGTGCTTTTTACTTTTCGCGTTTTATTGTGGAGGGGGGCTGGCGTGTTTTACGCCTTGTGATTAAAGGCGAGAGTCATCAAGGCCGACGAAATTTTCAGCAGGTTGCGCTTGGCACCAGTCCCACGCTTTTTTCGAAATGTCGTACATCCCTTTCTCTGTATGGGCAAATTGCCAATCCTTTAAGCTGATTTCAACAATCTTCGCGTCGATCTTATCGAGGAAGGTGCCGCTGGAAGCATGGTACATCTCGCGTAATGCTTGCTGATTTTGCTCATCGGTAATGCCGTACGCTTCAGGTTGATGCTTCACCGCACCAATGCTTTCCGCCGATAAGGTCACGTCTTTGATCATATTGGCGCAAATGGCCCATTGTGATTCTTTTGCTGAGGCCAACTCAGGTGGGAGGTGATCAAAGCTCGGTGTCATACCTAGCCACGGTTCATCAAGGCCAGTGGGTAGGTTGTGGGGGGCATGCTCTTTCAGCGGAGCGAGCTTTTTGTTCATTTTGCGCACTTCATTGGTCGCTATTTCCCATTCACGCTGCGTGCGATCCGCTTCTGCTTGCTCGAGCGGCTCCATCTCTGCATAGAGATCTTGAAGTTGTTTCTCTAGCGCTTCGATCTTATTCCAGTGTGCGTCGGAATCGTCATTGCGACTATTCAACTGATCGAGCTCGGCTTGCAACTTTTCTTCTTTCTCTTTCAGTGCGTAATAACGCTCTTCGTCATCATCACCATACTGATTGATACAAGCTTCTAGGCGTGCGTCTGTCACCCCAAGCAGTGATTTAAGCTCATTGTTGTAGCAAAGCTCATATTGGCTCTCATCGCCCCTCGCACACTTATCCATAAACTTGCGAAAGCCTTGAATAATGGTGGCTTCCGACTTGCCGCTGCAAGCCGCAAGTTGGGTAAATGCGCCAGAGTCCTTCATCCAAGCGATTTGAGTATTGATGCCCAGTTCGATCTGGTTTTCGGTGAGTTTGATAGCCTGAGTTGGCATCGCCAACGTCATCGTAGAAACGGCCAACAGCGCGCGAGAAATCGTAGAAAATTGCATGGTATACCTCGATAGGTGACACACCCATTTGATGTCCTTATTCGGTCACACCGCACCGATAAAAACGGCGCAAAATGTAACCCATTTATTTTGTGGTAGATAATGACACCCTTGTACAAACTTTCAACAGGAAAAGCATAGAGAAAGCAGCAAGATCACAGAGTTGAGATTGATGGGAGTAATGGGATGGTGTGTTGATATGAGGAAAAAGGTTAAGAGGAAGGGAGGATGCTAGATTAAAGCTAACTTATATCCTAAATCATAGATACTCAGGGAAAATACCAATATGAAGCATCTCGAAATTTGTGTCTGTACATAACACTGATTAATTCACACTTTCTGAATATAATTGTCGCTAGATTAAGAACTAAATGAGTATAAACGTATATATTCGTTTCATAACTGTTTAGGTAGGATGTGGTAAATAGAAAAACTTTCGTTAATATACGTATTTTCTGGTTCTTTAGCTACTTTGTTTATTATTTTTATCTTTTTTTTAATAAGATCTATAAAATTAAGTGGAAAGTTAGAAATTGCAAGAACTCGATTGTTAGTGGCAGAAGAGGAAGTCGCAAAGTATAGAGAGAAATATGCCAAGGTCATAGACCTTGAAGCTGAATGTGAGCAAATAAAAAAGCAACTAGAATCAGATAAGAAAGAAATTGAAGATAAGGAACGCCAAACATTACGCGAAATAGAACTAAAGAGAGATGAAGTAGTTGCGAACCGTCAATTAGAAGAGCAACAAATCGAAGACTTAAAGAGCGACTACAAAACTAAGAAAGCTACCTACGACTCTTTAACTCATCAGATTGCTATTTTTAGTGAAGACATTGAACTTATTGAACTAGGTTTTTATGAATCAAAATTCGATTTTGATGCATCTGAAGTATTCAAAGAAGAAATAATAAAATGTAAGGAAGTTCAGAAGGTTTTGTTAAAAATCAACTCTGCTTCTGGTGCAATATATTGTAGTCGAGAATGGACGGTGGATGGTTCTCGAAGTGAAGGAAAGAAAATGACGCACAAGAGTATTCGCCTTACTGCTAGAGCTTTCAATAATGAGTGTGAGGCAGCTATTGCTAATTGTACGTGGAAAAACGTAACAAAGATGGAAGAACGCATAAAGAAAGCTTTTGCTGCAATAAATAAGCTAAATGAGCCGAATGCGATACATATAACTGAGTTTTATCTCATGGAAAAATTAAAAGAGCTCCAGCTCACTTATGAGTATCGAGAAAAGAAGCAACGTGAAAAAGAAGAACAGGCGGAAATTAAAGCACAAATGCGTGAAGAGGCAAAAGTAGAAGCTGAAATTAAAAAAGCTGAAGAAGAGGCGATCAAAGAAGAAAAACGTTATCACAAAGCACTAGAAGCAGCTAGAAAAGAGCTAGAGAAAGCGAGTGATGAACTCAAAGCAGAATTAGAAAAACAAATTGTGCATTTACAGGCAAACTTGGAAGAAGCTGAGAAAAAACATCAACGCGCACAGTCAATGGCTGAGCAAACTAAGCAGGGGCATGTTTACATAATTTCGAACATAGGATCATTTGGAGATGATGTTTACAAAATAGGTATGACTCGCCGTTTGGAACCAATGGATAGGGTTAGAGAGCTTGGGGATGCTTCTGTGCCATTTACATTTGATGTACATGCAATGATTCATACTGATGATGCTCCGATGCTAGAGAAAAAACTCCACGATAGATTTGATAGCCAGCGTTTAAATATGATTAACCGTCGAAAAGAGTTTTTTGGTGTTTCGTTGGAAGAAATAAAATGTGCGGTGAATGATTTTACAGGGCAATCGGTGGAGTTTATTGAAACAGCAGTCGCACAGGATTACTACGAAACACAGGCTATGAACAAACAGCGTCTTGTTCGAGAGGGAAAATTGAACCAAGAGCTATCGCAATCTAACTCTTTACCCCAATTTGCTGATGTTTTGTAGAAAACAGTATCCAACAGACATAAACAGTTGGTTCAGCAAGAAACGCCACTCCCCGAGTGGCGTTTCACTTCTTAGCCTCTTGCTCCACCTTTAAGACTCAGCACAAAAACAGCGTCAGCTCGCAAGGGTTGCGCTGTTTATGCAATGGGTGTCACTTTCGTGGTAGTTTCCCACTCCTAACCTGAGGATGCGTGATCCGATCTTGGAGTAACGCGTCATTTCACGTCAGGAGGAACTATGGCAAAGCGAATACTCTTTATTCATGGCCGAGCGCCGAAACCAGACAAAAACGATTTACAAACATTGTGGTTCAACGCCATTGAACATGGTTTACAGCGAGATTACGGTGAAAGCCGTGTTCAGGCGTTTAAGCAGATAGAAAAGCGGTTTATCTACTATGGCGATCTTTCCAACGAACTGCTCGAAGCGCCAACCGAACATCCGCAAAGCCGTATCGACGCGCTGGATAAACTCAAGCAATACACGCGCAATGGTTTTACCAAAACGAACTACAAAAAAGTCTCTAAAGCGGGCTTCTTAGCGGAAGCCTTGGCCGATACTTTCTCAGCCGTATTAGGCCACTTAAAACTGGCAGAGCCGCTGATCACCAGTGTCGCCCCCGATATGGCGCATTACTGGAACGAAGACAGTTATTACGGCAGTGACTTGCGCTCGCGCCTGACCAAAGAACTGAAAGAAGCACTTGATAGTGGCGATGAGGTTATGATGGTCGCGCACAGCTTGGGCAGCATGATCAGTTACGATTGTTTGTGGAAGCTCTCTCATTATGGCGAATATCGCCACGACTACGGCGCTGAAAAGAAAGTCGATCTCTTAGTCACCTTAGGCTCGCCGCTGGGGGATGAAAATGTGAAGGCGCGTTTGAAAGGCAGCAGCTTAAGCGGTAAAAAACGCTACCCACTCAATCTTCACCAATGGTGCAATATTTCAGCGGAAGACGATTACATTTCTCACGACAATCGCATCAAAAACGATTTCAAAGAGATGCTGCAACTTGGCTTAGTCAAAGGCGGGATGAAAGACATTTACCCCATCTACAATTTGTGTGTGAGAGATGGGCAGTCCAACCCTCATTCTGCGATTGGCTATTTGATTCATCCGAAGTTCATTACCTTACTGAACCAGTGGATGTAACTGCGGGTGAGTTGCTAACGGCTCAAACCGATTAGCGATATATCGCTCTATTTACTCTGTGGCCAGTGGCACGGTAAATAGAGCGAAAATGTTGATTCGAGATTGGTTCGGTGGGGAGCTTGTGCGGCCAGCGCCACACGCTGGAAGGCACGAACTAGAATTCGGCATCCACTTGAAAATGCATGCGCTCTTTGCTGTAAGGGTGGTCAAGTTCAAGCGACTCGGCGTGCAAGTGCAGTCGGTTGGCTTTCTCACCATACAACCCATCGCCGACCATCGGCATGTTCAAACCAAGGTGATGGGCACAATGAACACGAAGTTGGTGAGTGCGCCCCGTTCTTGGGTAGAGGTAAAGCTTGCTGCGGCCATCGCGGATCTCAATCAACTGCCAATCGGTATGCGCGGGTTTACCGTGTTCAAAACAGACCAACTGACGCGGCCTGTCGTCTGGGTCGCCTCGCATCGGCAGGGTGATTTCCCCTTGGCTTTGCGACACCTCACCTTCCAGCATCGCCACATAACGCTTTTGCACGCCACGAGAAATAAATTGCTTTTGCAGGCTCTTGTTGGCGCGGCGGGTGAGGGCAAACACTAACAGTCCCGATGTCGCCATGTCTAAGCGGTGAATCACAAACGGCCCTTCCACGTCAGGGAATAGCGCTTGCAAACGGGTATAAGCGGAATCGGTAATGGTTTTGCCCGGCACCGATAACAACCCTGAGGGTTTGTTGACGACGACCATCGCCTCATCTTGATAGACGATTTCCAGCTCTTTGTCTTCTGCCCAGTTTTCTTCCAGCGGGTTCGGGTCCATGTTCAGCCCTTGCAGCATATGGCCCAAAATGGGGTGGCATTTGCTGTGGCATGATGGGTAAAACTTTTTGTGTTGGCGCACTTCTGATTTCGGTGACACGCCCCACCAAAATTCCGCCATTGCCAGTGGCTTCAAGCCGTGGGTAAAAGCGTATTGCAGCAGTTTTGGCGCGGCACATTCGCCAGAGCCGGCTGGTGGCACGGGGCTGGTGGTGGGGGCGAAAATCGCGTTGAGATCGCTCTGCTCCCCGCGCACATTGAGGAAGCGATACTGAGCAAACAATTTGTGTTGCAAGGCGTTCGATAAGGTTTTGCGCTGCTCTTTGAGCGTGTCGAGTTGAGTGAGCAGCACTTGCAAACGCGCCTCTTCACTAGCGAGTTTTTCATCCCACTCCAGTTTGAGGTATTTGAGCACGTTTTTTTCAGCCACGCTTTGTTTGGCGAGATCATCCAACACCGCTTTGAGCGCATCGCCAGTGAGCGTTGCTTCCGCTTGCTCGCGCTGTTGCTTGCGTGCAGCGCGCCCTTCAATCATGGCTTGGCGCTGGGCCTGTTCTTGCGTTTGGTAAGCTTGGCGGTCTGCCTCAATTTGCTGACGCAGTTGTGCCAGCTCTGCGCTTTGCGACAACTGTTTTACCTGATGGTTGATGTCGGTGATTTCCGATAACTCGCGGCGGAAA
Organism: Vibrio vulnificus NBRC 15645 = ATCC 27562; assembly: GCF_002224265.1. Taxonomy (NCBI): domain Bacteria; kingdom Pseudomonadati; phylum Pseudomonadota; class Gammaproteobacteria; order Vibrionales; family Vibrionaceae; genus Vibrio; species Vibrio vulnificus. The sequence continues at coordinate 292,624 of NZ_CP012882.1, read as the reverse complement.
AAGCTCTCTTCTGCCAGCATGTCAAACACCGGTGGCACAAAGCCGGGCAATAGGTTTTGGTCGGCAATTTTGCCTGAGAATGCGCTCAAAAAACCGATGTCGCCTTGTGCATTTTCAACCAGCAGCACGCCAAACATTTTGCCAATTGCGCTCTCGTCGTCACTCACCACTTCGCCGCTCAACAAGCCAAAGTTGTGTTGCCACTCTTGCTGAGTGAGCAAATGCTGTTGCAACTGCTCTGCTGCCAACACACACAACGGGTGCGGTGTGTAGTAAAACGGGAAGGTAAAGCGCTCGGGCAGGGCGTAGCCGTCGATAGCGGTGGTGAATGAGGTAAAGCAAGGGTCCGGCGTGTGCATGAGGGAGTCCGCGCAAGTCAAAAAATCGAGCGAGGATTGTACCTATTTTGCTTAGGATTTCCATCGCTCGAGGGCGTTGAGTCACATCAACTGCGTGGCGTTTTGTTGCCTTTTTGCTGGTACATGGCTTTATCTGCTTGAGAAAGAAGCTCGTCCAAACTGATATTGGCATCGGGTTCGACGGAAACAATCCCCGCGCAGAAGGACAAATCATAGCCTCGGTTGGCGCTTTGGTTGTAGCGTTGCAAGGCTTCCGTAAAGCGTTGAATGGCGATTTGCGCCACAGAGCGAGACGCGCCAGACATAAACACCACAAACTCATCTCCACCCAGACGGGCAAAGACATCAGACTCGCGGAAGCTTTTTTTCATCGTATCGGCAAACGCTTTGAGTGCAAGATCACCCTCTTGGTGGCCAAATTGGTCGTTGATCGGTTTAAAACCGTTGAGATCCAAATAGGCGATGGAATAGGGATAGCCGCCCACTTCGCAATAGGCCATGCTCTTTTTCGCCAAGGTCATAAACCCACGGCGGTTGGAAATCTGCGTGAGGTCATCAATGGCGGCGCTGTGCGTGGCGGCGAGTTCTCGCTCGGCCATTTTGGCCAGATCGATCAAATCCAAACGCTCGTCTTCGTTAAGTGTGCGCGGTTTGCTGTCGATGATGCACAAGGTACCTAAGCAGGAGCTGTGTTCAAACATCAACGGAACGCCAGCGTAAAAGCGAATGTGTGGCTCACCAGTCACTAATGGGTTGTCGGCAAAGCGCGCATCTTGGCTGGCGTCTTCCACAATCAAGGTGTCAGTGCCGAGAATGGCGTGGCCGCAAAAGGAGATATCGCGTGGCGTTTCACTGGCATTCAGACCAATGCAGGATTTAAACCACTGGCGATCCTCATCCACCAAACTGACCAAGGCTATCGGCACATCAAACAGCCGACGTGCGATGCGAGTGATGCGATCAAAACGTTCTTCCGCGGCGGTGTCTAAAATGTGGAGCGAATGGAGATCCGCGATTCGCTGCGGTTCGTTGTCCGGTTTTTCAGGTGTTTGCATTGAGTCGGCCAGTGAATGAGGATTGCATTAACTATAGTTCAAAGCGCCATATGGGGCTGCCAGCAAGGTCACAAAGCGAGGGAGCGAGGCGCTGGGCCTCGCTCGTTTGCCGATTATTTACTCGTTTTGCTTCATATCTCTTGGTGTTTATGCACCAAACCAAAATCGGCCAAAATGGCGTAAGCGGCTGGGATCATAAACAACACCAACAAAGTCGAAGCAAGGATGCCAAACACAATGGAAATGACCAAAGGTTGGATAACCTGCGCTTGCAAGCTGGTTTCGGTGAGCAGCGGCAACAAACCTGCAGCGGTGGTCATGGAGGTGAGAAACACCGCGCGAAAGCGCTCACGGCTCGCTTTCACTACAGAGTCATGCACGCTGTCGCCTTCATCGACATGATGGCGAATGTATTGCACCAGCAAAATCGAGTCGTTGACCACAATCCCCGCCAGCGAAACAAAGCCCATCATGCTTGGCATGCTCAGCGAATGACCGAGCAGAATGTGCCCCCAAACCACGCCAATAAAGGCAAGAGGAATGGCAAGCATCACCACAAAGGGTTCTAAGTAGCTGCGGAACTGGTAACTCAAAATGGCGAACACCCCAAACAGACCCAGCAAAAAGCCTTTGCCCATTGAAGATCCGGTTTCGGCGGTGTCTTTGGCTTCGCCTTCAAAATCAAAGCGTAAGCCGGGGTATTTTTGCATCAGCTTCGGTGCTTCTTGTTGTTGGAACTGGCGAATGATCGCGGTGGAGTTGGCTTGTGTGTTGTCCACATCGCCAAACACGCTGATGGTTCTTAGCCCGTCGATGCGTTGAATGCGCACGTAGTTACGCTGAAAATCGAGCGTGGCAATGGTGGCGAGCGGGATCTGGCTGCCATCGGCCATCATGATCGGGAAGTTGGCTAACTGCTGCAAATCGCCCGCTTGCACTTTATCCAGCCGCACTTCTATCGAAATATTCTCGACGCCGAGCTGAATTTCATCGGCGGTTTGACCAAAGAAAGCCGCGCGCAACTGGTTGGCGATCAACTGGCCATTGATACCATACACTTCCGCGCCGGGGCGCAGTTTGACCAACACTTCTTCTTTGCCCATGCGCATGTCATCGAGCACCCCATGCACGCCTGCGAACTGGTTGAGGTATTGCTGAATGTCGATAGACGCAGCTTTGAGTGCATCGAGATCGTCGTGTTTGGCACGGATCTCAATTGAGCGCCCACCCGGCCCCATGGTCGGCTGCTTAAACACCAGTGATATCGGGTCGGCCAGTTCACCGACATCGTCACGCCAAGCGGTAATAAACTCGTCAATCACCGTGTTGCGGCTTTCAGCGCCGAGCAGATCCAACCGCACAGTGGCAATGTGCGGGCCCGATTCATTGGCATCGGCATTGGCATTAAATTGGCTGGTGATATGACGCACCAAAGGCGTACCATTTTCTTTTTCTTCACTCCACTGGCGATCCAGCCTTTGCGCAGAGGCGACGATTTTATCCACCACGGCTTCGGTTTGTGCCAAAGAGGCTCCCGGCGGCAAAATGATGCGCGCCTCGGCGATATCGCCATCAAGCTCGGGGAAGGGTTGAAACTTCAATAGCCCGCCCGCCAAGGTCGCGGCAGAAATCAGCAGCAACGCTAATACGCCACCCATAAAGGCGTAGCGAAATTCCACCACTTTTTCTACCGCATTGACCAAGGTGGTGTTGCGAAAGTGCTCAAAGTGTTCAAGTAAGGTTTGTTTGAACTTGAGGTCCGGTCTTTCCTGTTTTTGTTTGTGTAGGGAATGCGCCAAATGGTTGGGCAAAATGAGGAAGGCTTCCACCAAGCTTAAGGTGAGCACCAAAATCAGCACTTGTGGCACCGCTTTGAGCACTGCCCCCATTTCGCCTTGCAAAAACAGCAAACTACCAAAGATACACACGGTGGTGAGGAAGGAAGAAATCACCCCCGGCAGGACTTTGTTGACCCCTTTGATCACCGCATCGTCGATCTTCTCTCCGCGATCAAGGTGCGCCGCAATCGACTCGGCGATCACGATGGCATCGTCCATCATGATGCCGATCGCCATCAATAACCCAACCAACGACATGATGTTGATGGAGAGCCCAAGTTGCGCCATCAAAAATAGCCCGCCAAGAAAAGCCACCGGCAAACCAGCCGCCACCCAAAAGGAATAGCGCAAACTGAAGAACAACCACATGGTGGCAAACACCAGCACAATCCCTTGCCAGCCGTTTCTCACCATCATGGTGAGGCGATCCCACAAGACAGATGAGAGATCGTTGGTCATTTCCAGTTGCACGCCATCAGGGGCGATCGCCTGTTGGTCTGCAACAAACTGGGTAACGCGATCTTTGATGCGCAGGGCGTCATCTTCTTTGTTTTTGCTGATTTTCAGCAGCGCTGAAGGGTGGCCATCAAACAGCACTTTTTGCTCATCGAGCTCGAAGCGGTCGCTAATGGTGGCAATATCGCCCAAGCGGATTAATGAACCATTCGGCCCTGAGCCTACGACTATGGTGCTGAGCTCTTGTGGTGTGACGCGGCGTTCATCAAAGCGGATCAGAAAATGTTTGTCGGGCGTTTCCACATTGCCGCTCGGGAGCTTGACGTTTTGTCGGCCAATTTGTTCGGCAATATCGCCAACGCTTAAACCGAGTTGGCGCATCGCTTGGGTATCGAGTTCGACACGATATTGGTGATCAGAAAAGCCCGCTACGCTCACCAAAGAGACGCCATAATCAAGCTTTAACGTTCGCTTAAGCTGTTCTGCATACGCTTTGAGTTCCGGCCATGTGGTGTCGGCGGTAATTGCCACATCCACCACGGGTTCGTTCCAATCAAGCTCTTGCACCACCGGAGATTCGATCTCTTTAGGGAAATCGTTGATGGCGTTGATTTGCGTTTGCACATCCACCAGCATGCGGCTGATGTCGGCCTTCTCGTTGAGCTTCAGGATTAAGCGCGCCGAGCCTTCAATCGCTTCACATTGGGTTTCGACAATATTGGCAAGGCCATCCACGGCATCTTCCATGCGCACGCAGATGCTCTCTTCCACTTCTTGGGGCGAAGCACCTGGATAGACCACCGCCGCCATAATGTAAGGCGGATCAAACTCGGGAAAGGTTTCCCGTTTGATGGTGGAGAGTGAAGAGATCCCGAGGATCAGCAGCGCTAACATCAACAAGTTGGCCGCCGTCGGGTGTTTGGCGAAAAAACGAATCATGAGCCACTCTCCTCTGGATTCGCCTCACTGGTGGCCTCTTTCAACAACATGCCTTCAATCGCGGGCAATAGGTCGTTGACGATCAGTTTCTGCCCGTGGCTGAGTTCGCCATCGATCACCACTTGGTTATCGCGGCGGAATAAGACGGTGACTGGCACGATGCGCAAGCGGTTTTGCTCATCCATCAGATAGATTTTGCCACCGTGCAGCGCACGCTCAGGGATGACCCAATTGGGGTTGGCTTGGCCTTCAATGTAAGCGCGGACAAACATGCCATTGACCAGCGGCGGTAATGAGGTTGGATTGAGCTCACGGTAGTCTTGTTCTATCTCCAAAATCACCCCAGCAGTGGCTTGGTTGGCATCCACTGTTTCACTCACTCGCGCCACTTTGGCCGGCCAACTGGCGCTTAAATTGCCACTGCTCAGTTCAATGTAAGCTTGAATGAAGGTCATATCCGGTTGTGGAATGCCCGATTCATCGCGTGCGAACTCGCCCAAGCTGGCGGCGAGGGTTTGCATGTCATGAATTGAGAGCTGCGCTTCCACTTCCATCACATCAATACCGTGCGCGGTAACCATGGTTTGCTGTTGGTTAACCACCTGATCTTGCTCGATGTCCACCTGCGCGATACGCAGATCGTATGGCAGGGTGATGATGGTTTTTTCCAGCGCACGCTTGGCTTCATCCACCTTGGCGTTGTTGACCTTGATCAGCGCATCTGCCACGCGCTTTTCATCGGGCATGAGGGCGATTTGGTTTTCAATGTCGAGCACCAGTTTGCGCTGTGAAAGGGTGGTTTGTTCTTGTTGATCGACATCCGATTGCGAGTTCAGCCCTTTTTTACGCAGGTTCTGTTTGCGTTCGAGCTCTTTATTGGCAATCGCGAGGCGGTTGGATTCGATCTTCAAACTGCTTTTGAGGTTTTGTTCTTCTTGATTGAGCTTAGCCAAAGAGGTTTGGGAAGATTTGAGGTCGGCTTGAGCTTGCACCAGTTTGAGTTGGTAATCGAGCGGGTCGATGCGCAAAATCTCTGTGCCGGCTTTGAGTACTTGCCCTTTCTCTAAGCGTGGGTGGCGATAGATCACTTTGCCAGAGACTTCGGCAATCGCCTTCCACTCCACTTTGGGGGCCACTTTGCCAAAACCAATCGCTAAAGGGGCAACGGCTTTGAGTTCCAGCGGCAGCGTTTCCACCAAGCGAGCACGATCATCGGCAGGTTTCACCGGCAGTTCGGGTTTGAGTTTGACCGCCAGTACCAACACCAGCACGCCCACCGCTAATGCGGGGAAAAAGAGCCATTTTTTATTGAGGGTCATGGGCTGCTCCTGAGTCCAAAAATCCGTATTTCATCAGTTGAATATTGTGTTCAAACAAGCGGTTGAGAAAAGCTTCATTCAGTTCGATGCCGTGAATCGACAAGAGCGCTGGTGGTGCCATAAAAGGAAACACCATCAAGCTGATGAAGGTGATGCGCGCTAATTTGGCATCGACGCCTTGGCGCAATATGCCGCCTTCTAACAAGCGATCGAAGATCAACCCTTGCATCGGTTGGGTGATGTCGTTCATCACTTTTTCCATCAATTTGCGTTGGGTATCGGAGGGGGCCATGCGCATCACTTGCGCAATCAAGCGGGGAAACTGAGGCACTTTGACCATTTCTCGGTAATAAGTGCGCATGATATCGAGCAGGTTTTTCTCTGAACTTTCGAGCACCAGTGCTTGCATTTGTTTTTGCATCGGCGCGAGGGTTTCTCGCAGCATGGTCTCGAACAGCCCTTCTTTGCTGCCAAAGTAGTAACGGATCATGGCCACATTCACGCCTGCTTTTTGCGCCACTAAGCGGGTAGAAACGTTGTTGTATTCCATGACGGTGAACAACTCGCGTGCGTGGTGAATCAGCAGTTGTCTCGTGTCGATGTTGTGCGTTGGCCGTCCTCGGCGCGGGTTGAGTTCCGTCATCAGCCGCCCTTCAAAATTAAACGTGTGATTAATTATAGGCGGCTAAATTTGGCGGTGATACGCGAATAATTAATCAATATTTCATCAAGTGATTAATTACACAAAAATAGTGTTGAATGGCGGCTATTTTGCAGGCGCGCCGACAGAGGCTCGGCGGATCAGCATGGGCATAAAGAGTTTGTGCTCTTTGCGATCCGGTACTTCACCATTGGCCAATTGCAGCGACAGTTTTACCGCTTCACTGGCCATCACCTGAATCGGATAGCGAACCGTGGTTAAGCGTGGGTAGATATAGCGTGCTACGTGGCCATCATCAAAGCCGATGAGCGACATCTCTTCAGGAATGCGAATGCCGTTTTCCAGCAGCAATGAAAGGCACCCTGCGGCCATGTAGTCGTTGTATGTTGCCAGCGCAGTGATGGGGAGATTCTTCGCCATGATGCTGATCATCGCTTGCTCACCGCCGGTTTCGTCTGGCTCGCCATATTCAATGTATTCTTCACGGATCGCGATGCCGTTGTCGCGCAAAGCATCTCGATAACCCGCGAGGCGATCTTTGGCGTCGTCGATGTTGTGGCTGGAACAAATGTAGCCAATGTGTTTGTGACCACTGCGAATCAAAAACTCCGTCGCAAGGTAGGATCCGCGATGGTTGTCGAGCGCAATGCAGCGTGATTCGATGCCCTTGACGACCCGATTGATCACCACCATGGCGGGAATTTCATCCGCCAGTGAGACAAGTTCTTGGTCGCTCATGCCTTTGCTGTGCACCACCAAAGATTCACAACGGCTGTTGATCAACAACTCGATGGCGTTGCGCTCTTTGTTGGCGTCGTGATAGCCGCTGCCAATCAACAACTGTTTGCCTTGTTCGCAGGCCACGGTGTCGATGGCTTTGACCATGGTGCCAAAAAAAGGCGCAGAGACGTCATTCACCAAAACGCCAATGGTGTGGGAAGATTTGCTCACCAGTGCGCGCGCGTTGGCGTTGGGACGATACCCCAAAGACTGCATTGCTTCTTTAACCGCGACGATTGCCGCTTCGCTGGTGTGAGGGGCGTTATTGATAACGCGTGAGGCAGTGGCTATGGATACGCCAGCCAGTTTTGCCACGTCTTTGATGGTCGCCATAAGGGATTACTTTTGTTGTTATTGTTCGTTTACGCCGCCATTTAACACCGCCCATGGCGATAACTCAAATGGCAACCGAATAAATGTCGGATAAGCTCAAGTTTCGAGAGGATTTTTCTCCGAACGGTGTTAAAAAAGCCCTGCCGGTAAGGGCAGGGCGGGCGCTAGGCGCAGTTGGGGGTTATTTTTTGTTGGCGTATTTCATCGAATCGAGCGCGACCGCGAAGACGATGATGGAGCCTTTAATAATGTATTGCCAATATGGGCTGACGCCGATGTAGGTCATACCATAGTTGATGACGGTGAAGATCAACACACCCGTGACAACACCAGCAATACTGCCGACACCACCGGCAAATGAAACACCACCGACCACACACGCGGCGATGGCATCAAGCTCGTATAAGAAACCTAAGTTATTGGTGGCACTGCCGATACGGCCAGCTTCCAACATACCGCCAAAGGCGTAAAGCACACCAGAAAGGGCATACACTTTCAACAAGGTCAGTGGCACGTTCACACCAGACACTTTGGCCGCTTCTGGGTTACCACCCACGGCGAAAATGTTTTTGCCAAACACGGTTTTGTTCCACAGCACCCACATAAAGACAATGGCGATGATGGCGTAGAAGGTGATGTAGGAGAAACGGAAACCCCCGAGGTTGATAAAGCCTTGCGTAAAGGTAGTGAAACGCTCATCAAAGCCCGCAATCGGAGAGGCGCCTACCGCATCGTAGTAAAGCGAGTTGATGCCGTAAACGATGATCATAGTGCCTAATGTGGCGATAAAAGGCGTTACTTTCAGGTAAGCAACGATAACGCCGTTGACCAAACCGATGATGGCACCGATCAAGCACACGCAAATGATCACCGCGACGATGGGCACTTCGCCAATGCCTGGGAACACTTTGTTGACGTTATCTATCGACTGCAACAAGGTGGCCGAAATCACCGCCGCCAAACCCACTTGGCGACCGGCGGAAAGGTCGGTGCCTTGGGTGACAATCAGGCCGGCGACACCGAGAGCGATGATGACACGCACGGAAGATTGAGTCAGGATATTACTTAAGTTTCTCAAGCTAAGAAACGATGGCTCTTGAATAACAATAACAGCCAGTAGAATAAGGAGAACCGCGTATATTGCGCTCTCTTTTAAATGCTTTAATGCGAAAGATTTAACAGCGTCCATAATTCATTCCCTAGAGATAGCGAGAAGCCAGTTCTAATATTTCATTCTGTGAAGTTTCTTTGGTATTAACGATGCCCGCTGCGCGGCCATTACTCATGACTAATATTCGGTCTGTAATACCCAGTAATTCCGGCATTTCCGAAGAAATAATAATGATGCCTTTGTTTTTCTTGGCTAATTCGAGAATCAATTGGTAAATCTCAAACTTCGCGCCAACGTCGATCCCGCGTGTCGGTTCATCCAGCATGAGGATTTCCGGTTGCGTGAGCAGCCAGCGGCCAATGATGACTTTCTGCTGATTACCACCCGACAAAGAGCTGATGTGGGTTTGATGAGAGGGAGTTTTCACGCGCATGGAATCAATCACCCACTGCGTGTCACTCTTCATCTTTTTGTCGCTGAGTAGGCCCATTTTGGTTTTGTACTCATCAACGTTGGCCACCAATGCATTGAAGGTGATATCGAGGTTGCCGTAGATGCCGGTGGAGCGACGTTCCTCGGTTACGAGGGCAAAACCGTTGTTGATCGCTTCGTGCGCATCGCGGTTTTTCATCTCACGACCATGCAAGCGAATGTGCCCTTCGCTGCGTTCGCGTACACCGAAAATCGTTTCGACGATGTCGGTTCTGCGTGAACCCACAAGGCCAGCAACGCCTAAGATTTCGCCTGCTTTCAGTTCAAAGGAGACATCTTGAATCGACGGCTGGTTAAGCGCGGTGAGGTTTTCCACTTGCAAAATCACATCTTTCGGTGTGTTGGTTTTTTCAGGGAAACGATGCGTCAACTCGCGGCCAACCATCATGGCGATGATCTGGTCCATATCGAGCCCTTTGAGAGGGCGAGTGTCGACCCATTGTCCATCGCGCAAAATGGTGATTTCATCGCAGATAGCAAAGATTTCTTCCATCTTGTGCGAGATGTACACCACGCCACAGCCTTTCTCTTTGAGCTTGTTGATGATGGTAAACAGGTGGCCGACTTCTTTTTCCGTCAGCGATGAGGTGGGCTCATCCATGATGACGATTTTGGCGTCATAGGAGAACGCTTTGGCGATCTCAACCATCTGCATTTGGGACACGGATAAGGTCGCGACTTTGACTTTAGGATCGATATCGATATCCAGTTCGGCAAAGATTTCTTTGGTATCGCGATACATTTTATCGTGATCAACAAAGAACCCTTTCTTTGGATAACGACCGAGCCAAATATTGTCCATAACGGAGCATTGTTTTACTTGGTTCAATTCTTGGTGAACCATAGAAACACCGGATTCCAATGCTTCTTTTGACGAGGTGAAATTCACTTCCTTGCCGAGAAAGAGAATATTTCCTTCATTCTTCTCGTAAATACCAAATAGACATTTTAATAGTGTTGATTTGCCGGCCCCATTTTCTCCCATTAATGCATGAATAGAATGAGGGCGAACTTTTAAATTAACCTTATCTAATGCCTTTACCCCAGGAAACTCTTTACTTACTCCTGTCATTTCCAACAGGAATTCATGTGTTTGATTTACCATGGTCTCTCTTTATTTCGTCAATGGGCGGACAACAGAAATGTTCTCTAACGACAGTGTGACAATGAAGAAAGCGCATAGGGGGAGCGTGCTCCCCCGGGCACTAAATTAGTTCAAGGTATCTTTATCAACGCCAACATAAGGCACGCGAACAATTTTGTTCACGACTTGCCAGCGAGTGCCTTCTGCAGGCTGTTTGCCATCGGCTAGGTTGCGTGACAGTTCAAAGGTCGCTTTCGCTTGGGATTCGGCATCGTTGAGTACGGTACCGGCCATGTCGCCAGATTTGACCAGCGCTAACGCTTCCGCTAGAGCATCAACACCGTACACAGGCAGTTTCACGCCCGCGCCGCGTAGTGCTTCTACCGCGCCCATCGCCATGCCGTCGTTGTTGGCAATCACCACTTCGATTTTGCTGCCGTTAGGGCCAGAGAGCCAAGCGTCCATTTTGTCTTTCGCCATCGCGGTATCCCACATGCCGGTATCCATGTGCAACTCTTCGGTTTTGATGCCGTTTTCATTGATGGTTTGTACAGAATACGTGGTGCGAGCTTCTGCATCTGGGTGGCCGGGTTCGCCTTTTAGCATCACGTATTGCAATACGCCATCGCCGTTTTTGTCCCATGCTGGGTTGGCTTTCCACGCTTGCGCGATGAGATCACCTTGAATGATGCCCGATTCTTTTGAGTCGGTACCGACGTAGTAAGCTTTGTCGTAGCTCGCTAGCGCTTGTGGGCTGGGTTCTTTGTTGTAGAACACGATAGGCACATCGTCCATTTTCGCTTTTTGGATGATGGTTGGGGCAGCCGCAGGGTCAACCAGGTTAATGGCCAGCGCTTGCACGCCACGAGCCAGCATGACGTCCACTTGGTCGTTTTGCATCGACTGGCTGTTTTGCGAATCGTTCATCAAAATACGAGTGCTTTTGTCTGATGCCGCTTCTTTTTCAATGGCTTGGCGCACAACCGACATGAAGTTGTCGTCGTACTTGTAGATAGTAAATCCAAGGGTGGTATCCGCTAGAGCTTGTGTTCCAAAGCCTACACCAGCAGTGAGCAGAGCAAGTAGAGTAACCTTTCTCATAGAAAAATCCTGATTGTTTGTTATTGGTTTGCTGTAGGGGTAATTCGTAATCTGCAATTAATTTTATAATTGGTGAAAACGTTTACCCTTTGAGTATAGTGACAAACGAATCAATTAATGTGAACTAGATAAAAATTTCACCAGATTTGTAATCGAATGTTAATGTTTGTAGGGGTTTTGTGATTTGAGTGTGGTTTTTATCTTGTGTGTAAACGTTGGTCAGAAAAGTAGTGTTCGAGTGCAAGAAAACGCACTAAAACGACAAAGCCAAGCCTTGGACGCAAAATCAAAGGCTTGGCTTATAGGATTTGGCTTAGAAAGAAAGCCTGGAGGCGAATGAGCGCTAGCGTGAAGCCGGGCTAAATCGCAACTGGTAGCGGTAGTGTTTCTCGGTTAGTTGGAATTCTTTGTGCACACTTGGGCTCCAAGAATCGTCACCGCCAACCCCCATGTGCTGGTGGTCTAGGCGCAGGTAAATCTGCTCTTGTGCTACCAAATCATGGGTATGTTTCGCTTCTGCCAATTGTTGCTGAGCGTATTGGCTAACACTGAACTGGAAGTCACCCGAGATGGCCAATTCGTTCACTTGCAACCAGTGCGTGCCACAACGCAGGCCGCTGTCGGTTGGGAAGATGTACGGTGTGTGCATCTGCGTCAGCGTTTGTGTATGTAAGCCAAAACGTGCTGCGGCCAAGCGATCTGGATAGTTTTCAAATGGGCCTAAGCCTTGCCATGTGATCGGCGTGTCGGTTTGGTGAAGAGGCAGTTGCAACTCCAAGCCAATACGCGGCATTGGCGGCAGAGCGTCTGCCAGTGTGACATCAACATCCCATTGCATCTCGCCATCGTTGCTGAGTGTGTGCGTCCACTTGGTAATGGCTTGCACTTCGCCGCCAAAGTGGTAGGCAAACGTGGTGGTCACGACTACGGCGTGAGCGAGCGTTTCGCTCTCGCAATGAACACAGTGACGCTGCCACTGACCAATGCCCGCCATCTCCCAACGGCATACCCAAGCGTTGGGATCTACGTTATCCACTTCACTGATGCCGATGTCGTTGTCCAGCGGGGCGCGGAAGAAGTTGTCTTGTGGCGCGGCCAGCATTTGCGCTTTGCCATCCACGTTCCATTCCACCAGCAAGCCGCTTTGGCTATCCCAGCGCCATTGATGCTTTTCATCCAGACTGCGGACCACAATGGCGTGGCCGTTTTGGGTCAGCTTAGGTGCCGGCTGTGTGCGCAAGGTTGGCATGGCAAGGCCAGCGTGATTGCGCAGCGCTATTTGTTCTGTCGCCACCACATGGCCTTCGGAAGCCCATGACGTCGCTTCAATAAGGCAGATGTCGATATTTAAGTGGTATTGCGCCTGCGCTTTTGGCGTGAAATTCAGTGCAATCTCAAGGCTTGTTTGGCTGTCTGCCCCTACATTAAGCACTTGCGAGCCCGTTTGGATGACTTGGCCATTTTCCAATAGGGACCAGTTGAGTTGCTCGTTATCGGTGGCACGGAATAGGTTCTCGTTGGTCACCAACAGTGTGCAGGCTGCTTGGGTTTGTGCTTGCAGCGATACGGTGATCATACGTTGGCAATATTTGGCTTCTTCCAACGTGGGGTGCACGGTGCGATCGGGGAAGATCAAACCGTTGATACAGAATTGACGGTCATTGATTTCATCACCAAAGTCGCCGCCGTAGGCCCAAAAGTGTTGGCCATTTTCATCCCATTGGCTCAAGCCTTGGTCGACCCAATCCCAAATAAAGCCGCCCTGTAGGCGTGGGAACTCACGAAATGCCGTCCAGTAGTCATTAAAACTGCCCAGGCTGTTGCCCATCGCATGGGCGTATTCGCACAAGATCAATGGGCGCGTTTCGTTAGGCAGCGAAATCCATTTTTTGATTGGCCATTTTGGCACTGCTTCATCTGCAACAAGGGTATTCACGCGAGCGTACATCGGCGCAATGATGTCGGTGGCGCTGGTGTTTGAACCGCCGCCTTCGTATTGTACAGGGCGTGACGGGTCAAAGTTTTTCGACCACGCGTACATGGCGTTGTGGTTACTGCCGTGGCCCGATTCATTACCTAAAGACCAGATGATGATTGAGGGGTGGTTTTTATCGCGCAGGACCATTTGGGTGTAGCGACTCATGTATGCATGCGCCCATTGCGGATCGCTCGATAAGCGGCTCATTGGCTGCATGCCGTGGGTTTCAATGTTCGCTTCATCGCACACGTACAAGCCGTATTGGTCACACAGTTCGTACCAACGAGGATGGTTTGGATAATGAGCGGTGCGCACTGCGTTGAAGTTGTATTGTTTCATCAGGCAGATGTCGCGGATCATATCCTCTTCTGTCATCACGTGGCCGAGCTCTGGGTGATGCTCGTGGCGATTGACCCCGCGGATCAGCAGCGGCTTGCCGTTGAGCTTCAACTGACCCTCGCTGATTTCCACTTTACGGAAACCCACTGGGTACGCTTCGCTCTCGAGATGTGTGCCGTTTTCATCCAACAGTGAAACGACTAAGCGGTAGAGGTTCGGCGTTTCTGCGCTCCATTTTTTAGGTTCGCGCAGGTGCAAGGTTTGGAATACCACATCATTCCAAGTACCACGCTCGTCGATGCGACGGTTGTGTGGGCGAGCGATGTTTGGCTCAGTGACCGCTTGCTTACCCTCAAACAATTGAGCCTGTACTTGATAGGTTTCTGGTGCCGTAATGGTGGTGACAACGGAGAGTGAGCCGTCGCGATAGCAGGCGTCGAGCTCCGGCGTGATGAACACATCTTCGATGCAATGTTGTGGTTTAGACAGCAAAGTCACGTCGCGGAAGATACCACTTAACCACCACATATCTTGGTCTTCTAAATAGCTGCCATCACACCAACGCATCACCATGACCGCAAGTGTGTTTTTCCCCGCGACTAGGTGTGATGTGAGATCAAATTCGGCAGGCAAACGGCTGTCTTGGCTGTAGCCAACCCAAGTGCCGTTACACCAAAGATGGAACGCCGAGTTCACACCGTCGAAGATGATGCGTTGGGTGTTGAGCAAATCTTCTGGCGACAACGATACCCTAGTGCGGTAACAACCGGTTGGGTTTTCACGGGGCACGAACGGCGGGTTCACGTCAAATGGGTATTTAATATTGGCGTAAATGGGTTTGTCGTAACCGTGCAGTTGCCAGTTGGACGGCACGGGGATCTCATCCCATTCAGCGTCATTGAAATCGGCCTGCGTGAACTGGCCCTCCACCTGCTCTGGCGCATCAAACAGTTTGAATTTCCATTGTCCATTTAGCGATTGGCGCTGGGCGTGAATACCATCGCGAGCGTGGGCCATATCGCGAAAACTGGCGAGCGGACTGTGTGCCTTTAGGCAGTGAATGTTCACGGATTGCGGGTTTTCCCAGTCGCGTCGTTGGAGAATTTCTGAAAATGCAGTCATGTGGTGCCTATATGATTGATGTTACCTGCAGGCGGATAAGTCAGTGTGTTTTAGAGCAGCGCGAGCAAGTAACAAGTTCTTAATTGAGCCTGAGTGTAATGAAGATTTGGAAACGTTTTCATGATGCGTGTGGCATTTTTCCACTCGCACAAGATAAATCCATAGCAATGTGAGAATGATCGTTGTTTTGCCACCAGCCATGGTGATGCGTGTGAGTGCTTAAAATGTTGAATAAGAGCCTCGGTCTTGGTTTTAAAGGGGGCGATGGCACTGAGTTTGAATAAATCTGGAAACGTTTTCATGATTTTGCAGTGGCTCACAGATTATTTTGCCCGTTTCATTATGATGCGGCGTAATTTCTCGTTTTTAGGTAAGGCATGATGACGAACAAAACAGTGATTGAGTTAAGCGGTCGGGAAACTCAGTTGATGGTCGAGCTCGGCGAATACGCGGAGATTCTGCACTGGGGAAACAAGATTCAAGGGAAGCTTGAAAGTGCTCGCATTGCACTGCATCGCCCTGTGCCATATGGTCGCCTTGATACTGATGTTGCTATGACACTGCATCCTGAACTTGGCCGTGGTGTGTTCAGTAGTCCGGGTGTGGAAGGGCATCGTGATGGCCAAGATTGGGCACCCGTGTTTGTCATCTCCCATATTGAACATGGCCAAGGTTTCATCATCATTCAAAGCGAAGATGCGATTGCGGGCCTTCGCCTGACAACCGAGCTGATGCTGGATCTGCATGATGTGATCAAAACGCGCCACACACTCACCAACATTAAAGCGGGTCTATACCAAGTGAACCGCTTAGCGAACACTTTGCCTTTGCCTGCCCGTGCGAATGAGTTGATGACTTACTACGGCCGTTGGGTTCACGAGTTCCAAACGGTGCGCCAGCCATTGCTACAAGGCGGCTACCAACAAGAGAACCGTCGTGGACGCACTTCCCATGAACATTATCCTGCGTTGGTTGCTGGCAGCGCGCATTTTGACGAAATGAGTGGCGATGTATGGGGATTCCATTTCGCATGGAGTGGTAATCATAGGCTTCGTGTGGACGTCAAAGCCGATGGTCGCCGTTACATGCAAGCGGAGGTGATTTATCTTCCAGGTGAAGTGGCACTAAAAGAAGGCGAAAGCCTGACCACGCCGTGGTTGTACGCGAGCTACAGCAATTGTGGTTTGAATGGCATGAGCCACCATTTCCACTCGCACGTTCGTGATTCCATTTTGCCTGAGGATTTCACCAACAAGCTGCGCCCTATTCATCTCAATACGTGGGAAGGCATCTACTTCGATCACGATCCAGAGTACATCATGTCAATGGCAACTCAGTCGGCGGAGATGGGTGTAGAACGCTTTATCATTGATGATGGCTGGTTCAAAGGGCGCAACGGCGACAAAGCTGGGCTAGGGGACTGGTTCTTATGTGAAACCAAGTACCCAAATGGTTTGCAACCGATCGTCGAGCACGTCAACAAACTGGGCATGGAGTTTGGTTTGTGGTTCGAACCGGAGATGATCAACAAAGATTCAGATTTGTATCGCGCGCACCCTGATTGGTTATTGGCCGTTGAGGGTTACCAACAGCCAACCGGTCGCAACCAGTATGTGATTAACCTACAAAACGATGATGCGTTTAACTTTTTGTTTGAACGATTGGATCATTTCCTCTCGACTTACAATATCGCCTACATCAAATGGGATATGAACCGTGAAGTGGTGCAGCCAGCGCATTTAGGCCAAGCTGCAGGGCACAATCAAACCCAACGTTACTATCAGTTAGTCGATAAAGTTCGCGAAAAGCACCCGAAAGTCGAGATTGAATCTTGCGCGGCAGGTGGTGGTCGTATTGATTTTGAAGTGCTGAAACGCACACATCGATTCTGGGCTTCAGACAATAATGACGCGCTTGAGCGCCAAACGATTCAACGTGGCATGAGCTACTTTTTCCCGCCGGAGGTGATGGGCAGCCATATTGGTGCCAGCCATTGTCATAGCACGCGCCGTCGCCATAGTATCGAGTTCCGTGGGCTTACGGCACTGTTCGGCCATATGGGGATTGAACTTGATCCGGTCAAAGAAGCGCAAGCCGAGAAAGAAGGCTTTGAGCGCTATATCAAACTGCACAAAATGCTGCGTCCACTGCTACACAGTGGCAGAACTTGGCGTGTCCCAACCGATGATAAAGCGCATCAAATTCATGCGGTGGTAGCAAACGATCACTCTCAAGCTGTGGTGATGATTGCTCAGCTCGCGATGCCGACGAACTCTCTCAGTGGGCATTTGCGCATACCGGGTTTAGATCCACAAGCCACATATCGAGTGACGGTATTGGATAAGCCGTCTAACTACGATGACATCGTGAATTACCAACCACCTTGGACAGAATCGGGCTGCGAACTGTCCGGCGCATGGTGTGAAGAGGTCGGTTTAACCATGCCAATTCTTGATGCAGAAAGTGCGATGTTGTTGATGTTCGAACGTATTCACTAAATAGACGCCTTCGTTGTTTCTTCTTTGTTTTTATTGCCGTACAGAGGCCAGATCTGTACGGCTTTTTGCGTTGTTTTTTGTTTTTTCTGAAATCGTTATCATGACTTATTGATGAACTTTGATGTTAAAGTTAGGGAATTAAACGTTATTTTCTGGAAATGGTCATAATAAAATTGTTCAATGTCTCATTTTGAAAATTGAACTGTAAACGTTTCCATAAAGTGGTAATGGATCCTGTCGGTGAGTAGCATGAGCATCGAAAACTAAATAAAAGACGTCGACGTGATGGCTTCTCGTTAGGGAGTGCTGCGCGATACGATACTAAGGAATGATTATGTCTGAAAAAATTACGCTACAAACCAAGCTGTCCTACGGTCTTGGCGCACTCGGTAAAGACTTTGCCTGTGCCCCAATCTATATCTTCTTAATGTTCTACTTTACGGACGTGGCCGGCTTGTCTGCCGCTTTCGTCGGTACCATCTTTTTAGCTGCACGTATTATCGATGCGATTACAGACCCAATGATGGGGGTGATCGTCGACAATACGCGTTCTAAGTTCGGTAAGTTCCGCCCTTGGATTGTGATTGGTACGCTGTTAAATGCGATCGTTTTAGTTGGCCTTTTTAGTACGCACATGTTTGAAGGGACGACGCTTTACATCTACGCGGCCGCGGCTTATATCCTTTGGGGTTTAACCTACACCATTATGGATATTCCTTATTGGTCAATGATTCCGGCGCTATCAAGTTCTCGCCAAGAGCGCGAGAAGCTGGTGGTATGGCCGCGCCTGTTTGCAAGCCTTGCATGGTTCATTACGGGGACTTACGGTCTGCACATTGTCGGTGAGTTGGGTAACGGCAACCAAGGTGACGGTTTCTTTAATGTTGCGATGTTGATTGCGGTTCTTTTTGTGATGAGCGCATTTTTGATTGCTCGTAACGTCAAAGAGAAAGCGGCGCCAGCTAACGCGAAACCCGCAGAGAAGTTCAGCTTCAAAGACGTATTGACCATCATTGGCAAAAACGACCAGCTTAAAGCGCTGATTGGCACGGTTCTCTCTTTCCAAATTGCGAACCTATTGGTGGGCGGCTTTGCGATTTACTACTTCTCTTACGCACTGGGCAACGCAGAGCTATTCCCAGTTTACATGGCGGTGGCAGGCGCGGCAGAAGTGGCGGGTGTGTTCTTGTTCCCTCGCATTGCTGCTCTACTACCACGCAAGTTGCTATGGCCTATCGCTTGTGGCTTCCCAATTCTGTCTTGTGTACTTCTACTATTGATGGGCTTTGTTGCACCAGCTAACGCGCTAATGATTGGTATGGCGGGGGCGGCAATTAAATTCGGTGTAGGTATTGCGAACGCGCTGCAAACGGTGATGCTGGCGGACGTTGTGGACTACGGCGAGCACAAAACCGGTCGTCGTAGCGAGAGTGTTATCTTCTCAGTACAAACCATGCTTGTGAAATTCGCAGGCGCAGCAGGTGGCTTCATTGTAGGTGTGGGCTTGTCGGTTGTCGGTTACGTCCCTAACGTAGAGCAATCGGCAAGCACTATCATGGGGCTTGAATTTATGATGATTGGTTTACCTGCCATCATGATGACGATCAGTGCTGTGATTTACCAACGTTACTACCATCTGCATGAAGGGTTTGATAAGTCTGCAGTTGAATCCGAGGTAAAAGGAACGGCTTCTTTGGCTCAAGCCTAACCCGAACAAGCATCAGTCTGGCGCTGCGCCAGACTGATGCTTTCTGCTTATTCTGTTTCCATTTAATCCCCTTTAGCTCATCGCGGCTTTGCTCTATAATTCGCACGCTTTTATCTGGGACAATGCAATGATTTCAAAAAACCAACTAAAACTGCTTCGAGCTTTGGGGCAAAAGAAACAGCGCAAAGCGCTTGGCTTATTTCTGGTTCAAGGTGAAAAAAATGTCCTTGAGTTGGCCAACAGCACGCTCAAGGTGAAACAGGTTTTTGCCACGGCAGAGTTTCTACAGCAACATGCGGTTGAGCTGGCTGGTTATGAATGCATTGAAGCATCGTTGGATGATTTGACGAAGGCGAGCACGCTGGTGAGCAACAACGCGGCGATTGCGGTGGTGGAGATCCCTGCGATTGAAACGCCAAAAGCACAAGGTTTGATGATCGCCCTTGATGGTGTGTCTGACCCCGGTAACCTTGGTACCATCATCCGCGTGGCGGATTGGTACGGCATCAAACACATTGTTGCCAGCAGCGATTGCGCTGATCCATACAACCCGAAAACCATCAGTGCCACCATGGGCAGCTTTGGCCGTGTGCAGGTGAGCTTGGTTGATCTGCCCAGTTACTTAGAGCAGGCAAACTTGCCAATTTACGGTGCGTTTCTCGAAGGGGAAAGTGTTCACAAAACGACGTTTTCAGCGCAAGGCATTTTGCTGATGGGCAGCGAATCTCACGGTGTTCGTGAACAAGCGTCAAAGTTCGTCACCGACAAGATCACCATTCCGGCGTTTGGTGGGGCAGAGTCGCTCAATGTGGCGATGGCAACGGGCATTATTCTCGACAACATTCGCCGTCAGCACAGTTAAGCGTATTGTTTTGCAGCTGTGAAATAGCAAAAAAGCGTCGTGGAATACGACGCTTTTTTATTGATTCCGTTTTTCTCAAATCTGCTTAACCTATCGATTTGGTGGGAAAATTTATCTTTCGAGCATGTCCAACTTGTTTGGCACGCCATTCCACTTTTCCGCTTCATCCATTGCTGGCTTCACTTCAGTTTGTACAGGCCAGAGCTCTGCCAGTTCCGCGTTCAGCTCTTTGTAGATCACTTGATCTTCTGGCAGCTCATCTTCTTGGAAGATTGCCGCTGCGGCACACTCGTCCACACACAAACCACAGTCGATGCACTCGATGGGGTTGATCACCATGAAGTTCGGCCCTTCGTGAAAGGCATCCGCCGGGCAAACGGCGACACAATCCGTGTATTTACATTGGATACAGTTATCAGTTACCACAAATGCCATGACATAGCGCTCTTTAGTTCAGTGAAACACATTCTTCAATGACACGTTGCGGTCAAAAATGAAGAAGGGGGATGATACTGATCCCAAGGCAAAATTCAACATTGGTGACGGCGATTGTTATGGTGAACTTTGCCTCGTTCTGGTTTTTAGTATGACCCAGTTCTGCTTTTTGTATGACATAGAATGCAATTTCTCGTAAAATGCGCGCCATTGTGAGCTGCGCTGGTTGCTTTCCCTAAAAGGAAATGACTTAGCAAGGCTAAGACACCAACTGTAACGAGACATCCCATGATACGTTTAACTGAACTTCGACTTCCTCTCGACCATGAGGAAGGCGCGCTTCTCGAAGCCATTACCGCCAAGCTCGGCATTCCCGCAGAGCAGGTTCTTTCTTTTTCCATGTTTAGACGTGGTTACGATGCGCGTAAAAAGACCAATATCCAGTTGATCTACACGCTGGATATTGAAGTGGCGAACCAAGATAAGTTGTTGGCGAAGTTCAGTAAAGATCCCCATGTTCGTGAAACGCCGGACATGGAATACAAGTATGTTGCTCAAGCGCCAGCGAACCTCACTGAGCGCCCAATCGTGATTGGTTTTGGCCCTTGTGGCTTGTTTGCTGGCCTTGTGTTGGCGCAAATGGGTTTCAACCCAATCATTGTTGAACGTGGTAAAGAGGTGCGTGAGCGTACCAAAGATACCTTCGGTTTTTGGCGTAAGCGTACGCTGAATCCGGAGTCAAACGTACAGTTTGGTGAAGGCGGTGCGGGCACTTTTTCTGACGGTAAACTTTACAGCCAAGTGAAAGATCCTAATTTCTACGGCCGCAAAGTGATCACCGAGTTTGTTGCCGCAGGCGCACCAGAAGAGATCCTCTACGTGAGTAAGCCGCACATCGGTACCTTTAAGCTGGTTACGATGATCGAAAAAATGCGCGCGAAAATTCTTGAGCTCGGCGGTGAGATCCGCTTTAGCACGCGCGTTGACGATATCCATATGGAAGATGGTCAAATCACGGGTGTAACGCTGTCTAACGGTGAAGAGCTGAAATCTCGCCATGTGGTACTGGCCGTGGGTCACAGTGCGCGCGATACCTTTGAAATGCTGCATGAGCGCGGCGTTTATATGGAAGCGAAGCCGTTCTCTGTCGGTTTCCGTATCGAGCACAAACAGTCGATGATCGACGAAGCGCGTTTTGGTCCAAACGCGGGCAATCCAATTCTCGGCGCGGCAGATTACAAACTGGTGCATCACTGTAAGAATGGCCGCACGGTTTACAGCTTCTGTATGTGTCCAGGTGGCACGGTAGTAGCGGCGACCTCTGAAGAAGGCCGCGTTGTGACAAACGGCATGAGTCAATATTCGCGTGCTGAGCGTAACGCCAACAGTGCGATTGTGGTGGGTATCTCTCCTGAGATTGATTACCCGGGCGATCCGCTGGCGGGTATCCGTTTCCAACGCGAGCTTGAATCTAATGCTTACCGTCTTGGTGGTGAAAACTACGACGCACCAGCACAGAAAATTGGTGACTTCCTGAAAGGCCGTGATCCAAGCGCCCTTGGTGACGTGGAGCCATCGTTCACGCCAGGTATCAAACTGACGGACCTTGAGAAGGCGTTGCCATCCTTCGCGATTGAAGCGATCCGTGAAGCGATTCCTGCGTTTGATCGCAAGATCAAAGGTTTTGCCTCTGAAGACGGTTTGCTGACTGGTGTGGAAACGCGTACCTCTTCTCCTGTGTGCATCAAGCGCGACAAAGAATACCAAAGCGTTAACCTCAAAGGTTTCTACCCAGCGGGTGAGGGTGCAGGTTATGCAGGCGGTATCCTCTCTGCGGGTATCGACGGCATTAAAGTGGCCGAAGCGGTGGCGCGTAGCATGGTTGCTCAGCTAGAAAATGCCTAGTTGAAGCGAAGTGAAATAGAAAAAGCAACTCCGAAAGAGTTGCTTTTTTTGTCGATTCTATTTGGCTAGAAGCCGTAATTCACGTTGAGCTCGACGGTTTGCTCCGCACCAAACCAGCAGTTGGTCTGGTTGTAACATGAGTAATATTGCTCATTGAACAGGTTGTTCACCACCAAGTTGACTTGCGCGCCATTGAGCGAATCACTCGCGTTGCCCAGGTCGTAACCAAGCGAGAGGTCAGTAACCGTGTACGATGGCACCTTGCCTTGGGTGTTGGTCGCGTCCATTTCCATTTCGCCCACATAACGTACACCACCACCAATGCGCACACCACTTAAAGCGCCGGAAGTGAGGTAGTAGTTGGTCCAAAGATTTGCGCTGTGTTTTGGCACATAAATTGGGGTCGTTCCGACAAGCGTGGCATCGGTGGCTTTTTTCACTTCCATATCAAGGTAGGTATAAGAGGCCAGCACATCCCAGTTATCAGCAAGATAGGCTTGCCCTTCAAGCTCGACACCTTGAGACGTTACTTCGCCCAATTGGATTTTTGCACGGAATGTCGGGTCGTTAGGGTCGGCGGCAATGGAGTCAAATTTGGTAATGTGGAAGTAAGACGCGGTCAGCATGTTGGCCATGTCGGCAGACATGTACTTAAAGCCGACTTCGATCTGCTCACCCGTTTGCGGTTTCAAGCTCTTACCGTTGATGTCGGTGCCTGCCGCGGGTTCAAAGCTGGTGGCATAGTTGGCAAAGGGTGACAGGCCATTGCCAAGCTCATATAAAGCACCAACACGGTAGGAGAACTGGTTGTGATCGGACGTCTCTTTGCCATCATACGTTGGCGCAGTACTAGTCTTATCATCGTGGGATTTGAACAGATCGTAACGTCCACCCGCCAGCAAAATCAGTTGGCCGTGGCGTATTTGATCTTGGAAATAGACGCCCAACTGTTCAAAGCCAATGTCGTGGCGCTCTGAATAGACTTCGTTGAGTTGGCTTTTGTCTAACAGATGGTTGTTTGGCTGATAGGCGTTGAAGGTATAAAAAGCAGCGTTGCCAGCGAACTCTTTGTATGAAGAATCCCCATCGAGATCTTGGTAATCGACGCCAACCAGCAAGTTGTGTTGCCAATTGCCCATCGTCACTAGACCAGAAAGCTGGTTGTCTATCACCACACTCTTATAGCTTTCATCGGTCGTATAGATATTTCGAGACAGCGCACCCGTCGCCGCTGTAAAGCCGGTATCGAGGTGATAAGTGTTCTCTTGGTACAAAGAGGCATCGGTATAACGGGCATTTTGTAGAAATGACCAGTTGTCATTGAACTCGTGATTGAGTTTATAGCCAAGCATGAGTACGTCGCGCTCGAAGGTACTCCAATTGGTATCCCCCATCGAGACCGAAGGTGATTGTCTTTTCACCACTTCAACAGGCATGGAAGAGTTGATGCCCATGGCGGGATCGTTCTGATAGTAAAGATTCACGTTGATCAGAGTGCGATCGGTCACTTGCCAGTCGAGAGATGGCGCGATGAGATAACGCTCTTCTTCTGCACCATTGACTTGGCTATCTTGCTTACGTGCCATGGCCACCAGTCGGTAGGATAGGTTGCTGTCACCGATTTGCCCAGCAGAGTCCAGCGACGCTTGCACAAGATGACGTGAGCCCGTTGCCAGCCCTACCGATGTGCTTTGCTCTTGTTGAGGTGATTTGGCAATGATGTTGACCATGCCGCCCGGAGGCATGGTTCCGTAGAGCACCGAGGTTGGGCCTTTAAACACTTCAATTTGCTGAATCGCGACTGGGTCAATTTGCGGATGCAAGTTCCAGCCCGCTAAGTAAGGCAGGATCAAACCATCGTAATAGTTCTGGTTGTTGGTCTCAAAGCCGCGGATAGAAAAGTTGTCGTACATGGTGACCGCAGCACCTTTTTGTTCCGTCACTACGCCCGGAGCGTAGCGTAGGGCTTCATTGACCGATTTAACACCGCGCTGATCCAGCAGCTCTTTATCAATGATCGTCACACCTTGTGGCGTCTCCTCGGGCTCTAACGCCGTTTTGGTCGCCGTATTGCGATAGACCTTGCCAAGAACCGTAATGGTTTCAAGTTGGGTAGTTTCAAGCTGAGTGTTTTCGACGCTGCTTTGCGCGCCAGCAACAAGAGGAGTGGTAAACGTCGCCATGATCGCAAGCGCGATAGAGGAAGTTTTAAATGGAGTTGTTGTGTTCATATTGTCCCTAAATACCAATGCATACTTAATGGTAGTAATTCTCATTTGCATTGTATTGGGCGGCTCAAAAGATAGTTAACAATTTGGTGCAACTTCAACACAAACTTAAAGTTACTTGGGATACGCATGGTCTTGGATAACCTCATACTTTTTGGATCGGTACCCAGTACTCCATTTCAGCATTGAGTGAGTTGAGTTGATAGTCAGAGGGGTAGACTTCCAGTTCATAACCATCTATACCGCGATAGCCAGAATTTGGCAGCCAATGAATAATGAACCATTCTAACGTTCTCGGGAGTCGCTCAATCGGGCCTTTGTGTTTTACGATCGCGTAAGTTTGTTCGGGCACTGCCAGCGTTTCGAGTTGATCAGAAATCAAACTGGGTAGTTCAGGAAGGGAGATGTTCGAATCAAGTTCGATACCCGCCCAATACTTGATGCGGCTACCATCGAAACTCGCTTGGGTCACATCCACGACACCAAGCCTTCGGTTCGTTAATGGCGGAAGGTTTGTAGCCGCCTCTTCAAGGCTTTTCCAAAGCAGAGGGACGACTTGCGCGAAATTGGGCTTAAGAGAAAATAAGCCATTAATTTCCCCATGAACCCCTTTCAGCAAAAACGCTTCTTTGGTGTCGACTTTCACTTCAACAAACGAGCTTGTATTGATGCCAGCGTGATTAACTTCTGATATTTCGATGGGTTTCTTTAGGCCAAAGCGTTGCGCTTGCTTGCGATAGAGGCGAGGGCTATCGCCAAACAACTGCTTGAATGCGCGGCTAAAGGCGATCTCGGAATTAAAGCCAAGGGAAAGGGCGATATCAATGACTCGCTGATCCGTGTCCAACAGCATTTCAGCGGCAGTGCTCAGTTTCAACTCACGTACATAGTGCGCGACGGTTAAGCCCGTTTCCGATTGGAAGACGCGTTGCAATTGCCAGCGTGACCAGCAACTTTGCTCCGCAATTTCTTCCAGTGACAGTGAAGCATCCAGGTTGTTATGAATAAACGACAACACCTTGCTGATGCGATTGAATGTCGATATCGATCTGTTTTTACTTTGTGCTGTTGCCACAATGAATACCAACCATGCGGATTGAATTGTACCTCAACCATGAGGGTGGCCTCAGTGTACAACTGTTAAGTCAATCAAAAGAGAATGGTTATCATTTTGCACCGTATTGTTAAGTTTTACAATTCCCGCTGCGTTAAGGTATTGACCAACTCACACTCGATATTTGTTGTCTATGCGCCCAGAATGGCTCAAACTTTTTTGGTTTCGTCCGCCTCCACCCGCTATTTATCAATTAATTTTCACGCATTCGAAGCAGGTTTCCCCCTATTTAAAAGGCTCGTTCGGTGAGTTGCCGAAAGCGTGCATCTTGGTCGGAAATCCAAACAGCACTGCCATCATACAGAGCATTTATCACCAACTTGCACAGGCCAATCCAGAAGCGGGCAGCGGTTATTGGTTAACACGCACCTGGGACTTGCTCTGCTGGCAACCTATCTATCTCAGTTTTCTCTCTATCTATGGGCTAAAGTCGTTGCCAGATTTTGCGAACTTTGCCCAGTTCCAGCATCGTGGTTTTATTGCAGGATACCGCTTTGCCTCTGAAATGCACTGGCATGGCGAGCCGGAGGTATTGGTCCCGAGAGCTGGTGAGCAGCTATTACGTTTGTTCGAACAATACCGTCAACAAATCAACCAATGGACACGAATTCGCCCTGGATTTACCAACCACTTGCTCGCCGATCTGATTTTAAGTTGTCTGATCAAGCTTCAATCCATGAGACCTGAACTCGACAATAGCTATATCGAGCAGCAAGCGAAACTTTGGTTGGATGCATTTCATCTATCTGACAAGCACTTAGCGAGTCTAATCAAAGAAGACACTGAAAGCGGGCTCAAACACATTAGGATGAGCTGTTGTTTAGCATACAAGTGCCGCAACGGAACCCTTTGCCAAGATTGCCCCAGACTTTCCACGAACAAACATTAAAGGCTTGTGAGCTGGGGGAATGCCAGTGTTTTGGTGATCGACTCTGGCATGTCGTGTTTGAAGAGGGGCTTTTGAACGTTGGTGTCTATTACTCGACGCGATTTTCATGAAATCTACAAAAAAGTTACTTTCACAGGTGACTTAGGTACGTCTCATTTTTCTGAATGAAATGAGCATTTGATCTGAGGCTGTGAATTTTTAATTTAATATTGATATTTGCAATGACAAACCTGTTTGACAAATCCATAAAACTGAATGCGAACGTCATTGAAGGGCTGATGGTGATTTTTATCAGAGGAAAAATATCATTATTAAGTATCTTATTGATGGCTTTAGGGGAAAACCCAATTTTGTAAGCAGATCTCATGCTCGATATCGAATCGGTGATCATCTCTATGAATTCTCGTTTCCCGATAATTACTCTAGTTTTAAATACTATCTTCAGGAAACGGACTTAGACGTACTTAGTGACAGTGCTGATCCTAACTTTTTTGAGCATAAAGTTGATCTGGGTTTCTTCTCATATCGATTTCACAACGTCATTATCAACCCTATCGATCCCTATAATAGTCAAGGCTTATTGCTAGTGATCGTGAGACTTAAAAAAGTGCCACAATCATTTGATGGTGTTGAATCGCTAAACGCAGTGATAGAAAAAGAATATCTAGATTTTTATCATGATCCTGTGCCAGTAGAAAGAACGTTGCGTGGTCGGCATACCGAGGATATGAATCACGCTTTTGAATATGCAAAGAAAAGATGGGATAAGTATTCAGATGATGAGGATAAAAAATCAAGAGATGCCTATATTTTAGGAAACTATATGAGGGCCTATCCGCCAATAAAATGTACATCTATTACCCTTGGTAAACAGACATATTCTAAGTACGTTGAAGGTGATATTAACTACAAACATATTTTCCAACGCGTGTACAACCTTCCGCTCAAAGACAACTATATGTTGAGCTTTTTGTTTAAATATCGCTTAGAAGGCGAATCATCTAAGAAAAAATTCCGTAAGTGGCTGCTTTCTTCCGATGAAACGTTTGAACATATAGTCCTTGAAACGCTCGAGATATCTCGTTTGTTCGACTCACATTTAAATTCTATTTCAGTTAAGTGATAGATATATTATGTTTATTAAAAACTTTCGAGATGGTTTTAGAGGCAAACCTAATTTTGAAAGATTAGAACTGGCTCAATATAAAATAGATGATTATTTTTACGAATGCTCATTTCCAAACAATTACTCTAGCTTTGTCTATGAGATGGAATGTGTGTCTTTACCTATATCTAATGATGCTTTTGTTAATGAAGGCCATGAAGAAATTGTTCATCTTGGTTTTGTGTCCTATCGATTTAGCAATGTCATCAAAAATCCTTTACTTCCATGTAGTAGTCAGGGTTTGCTACTTGCTATCGTTAGAATAAAACAAGTGAAAGAAAACATTGCCGATGTTGAATCCCTTGGTCGTATTCTTGAAAAAGAGTATGTTGACTATTATCACGATCCAAATCCAGATAATAAAAGCCAACGCGGAAGGCATACCGAGGATATGGAAAATGCATACAGATACGCTAATAAAGTTTGGGGGAATGTACCAGATAGTGACGATGATTCTATAGAAAAAAATGACTACCTGCTTGGTTCGTATTTGAGGTCATATCCACCAATAAAATGTGAATCTGTGAAAATAGGAAAATATTGTTATTCTAAGTATGCAGAGGGGAACATAGATTATAAAAATACCTTTAGAAGATTATATAATTTGCCTATTAAAGATAACTATATATTGAGCTTTGAGTTTAAATATCGATTAGAAGGCGAAGCTTCGAAGAAAAAATTCCGAAAGTGGCTGCTTTCTTCGGATGAAACCTTCGAGCATAAAATACTCGAAACATTGGATATTTCTCGTTTGGTGGATGCCTCTACTGAGCACGAGATCGTGTTCATCTCAAGCCAAGGTGAGCAGTAGATTCGGTACATCGTTATGTTTCGGGGCTCATTGAGCCCCTTTTGTTACATAATACCTAATCGCTTGGCTAGACGATGGAGGTTGCCACTGTCGAGCTCTAATTGCCTTGCGGTGGCGGCCCAGTTACCTTGGTTCGACTCTAATGCTCGCAAGATCAGTTGTTTTTGAAAGGCATCGGTTGCAGCCAGAAACTCTCTCTCAAGAGCTTACTTGATTCGGCTGAAGGTGAAATTCTCATCCGAGTTAGTAAAGTTGAGGCTTTCATTGTCTGTTACCGTGATAGTCGCGCTAAACATGGGGCTATCCTGATCATATAACCCGCCCGGACCGTCTGCTTCGGAAGTAATGCTGGTGACGGTGAACACACCACCATTGAGGCTAAAGCTACCAAATTCGCCAGATGTGGCCATAACCTCTGCGCCGTTGTAGGCTTCTTGGTTATTGGTGTGCACAATCACATATTGATTATTCGGCAGTATGGTCAAGATGTTATCGCTGCTGATGTCATCTTCTCTCAAGTACCAAGCACCCACCATAGCATTACTGCTGTCGGTGATTTTGCTAAATCGAACCTGTTCACCGTCTTCATCAGCGAAAGTGATGTCTAGAGTCGTTTGTGTGGCCTGAACTTCGAGAGTGATTGAGCCAAAGTCGTCTGCTAATCCGCCGGAATTATCCGATTCGCGAATCACGTTAAGCGCCAACATTTGGGTGGCAGGATCGT
The DNA here is from genome assembly GCF_002224265.1 of Vibrio vulnificus NBRC 15645 = ATCC 27562. Taxonomy (NCBI): domain Bacteria; kingdom Pseudomonadati; phylum Pseudomonadota; class Gammaproteobacteria; order Vibrionales; family Vibrionaceae; genus Vibrio; species Vibrio vulnificus. The sequence continues at coordinate 263,318 of NZ_CP012882.1, read as the reverse complement.
AGGTATAAGTGCCGTATTCAGCCGAGCCAGCAGGTTGGTCGCCATCGTCAGGGAAGTCTGAATGTTCATGCACAATGATGTAGTTATTGTCGTTGAAGAAGGTAAGTATATTGCGCTTGCCTGCGCCTTCACTAAATAACCAACTACCGGTCAACTGGCCTTTTAAGGTGTCGGTAAAGTGAGTTTGAGCGGCTTCTTCAGTGACTAAGGTTTTACCTATGCTGGTTAAAATGGCGCTAACAGACGCGTCAAAAGTATCACTGCTGAGATCTAATCCTGTGCCGACAAAAGCATCCTTACTGGTATCGATAATGGTGATACCATCCGAGAGATCGCCGTTATCGTCCAAGCTTTGCAGCAATTGCAAAATGTTAACCGTGGTGGTGGTGGCTAGCCCTCCACCGATATCAGCCGGCGTGACCTGAGCACCAGCTTTGACGGCTGGCAAGGTGAGATCGCCAAGGTAAAAGGTGACCGTTTCACCTTCTAAATAGGTGAATTTTCCGTCTTCCGTTGTCATACCGTCACTGATGGTTGCAGTGCGATAATTCATGCCTATGACGGGACTATCTAAAAAGACCCCCGTTTTGCTTTGTGGTGTCGGGGTAGATGAATCGCTACTGCCGCCGCACCCTGCCAAAGCAAGTGCTACACATCCTGTTAGTAGTCGTATTTTCATATGTGCTCCAATCGATTTTATTATTTTGCACAAGGCAAACCTTGTCTTGTCATCGAAGCCGAGTATTTCATCGAGCATTTTGCCCAACAATACCCATATGGGTAATGCTATTAACATTTTTCACATTTATTTGACAATGCGGAGTGGAGGTTTAATACTTTTTGCGCAGTTGACTGCTTCTGATTGATGGGTGGATATGAGTCAAGTTGATAAGGTGGATATTGTAAAACAGATTTACAGCACCATTGAGAAGCCTGAATTATGGCAAGAGGTGTTGGTCCGCCTGAGTGAAGTATTAGGGTCTTCGCACGCATTTATTGCTAGCCGATCGAGTGTTGATCATTCGCCATCTCGATTTGTTGCTCATGGCTTTGAATCAGGCCATTTTGAAACCTATCAAGAGCATTTTTATAAAGTAGATTTGTGGACGCAGGGATTGGCACGACATGATGCCAACCAGTTTCATGCTAGCCATTTGGTTTGCAATGATAAGGATTTTGTTGGTTCCGAAATTTACTCGGATTTTGCGAAGCCCGCGGCAATCAGAAATTCAATTGGCTGTTTACTCGCTAAACCGGATAGCCAATTGATCACCGAAATTGCGTTTATGTCAGGGCCTGACACGGCTTACTATTCTCAGCAGCAGGTGGCGGCGGCCAATGCGTTTCTTCCTCATATTGATCACGCTCTAGGGATGTCACTGCGTATGCAGCAGAGCAACGCGGCAGGTGCACAGCATGCGTTACTGGATGTGTTACCTGAAGCCATTTTTGTTTGTGACTACCATGCAGAGCTGCGTTACTTAAATGCATCGGCTCAACGCTTATTGTCTGACAGCACGTTGTTTCAATCGTCGGCTTTCTTTTCACGCCGATTAAGCTTCGCTTTAGCAGAGACAGATGCTCAATTTAAACTCGGTTTGAATCAATCCGCGGCTATCCTTGGCGCAGAGTTTGATAAGCGTTTTTATGCTTGGGATGCGCATATGGTTTATCGAGTGACATTAAAGCCTTGGTTTTACCAAGTCGTGACGCCGATTGGGCCACACAATGTCGCTTGTTGTTTAGTGATGGTGCAAGCTTGCGCGAGCCGATTTAAAATTCATCCTCAAGAAATAATGTCTTTGTTTTCATTGACCTTAGCGGAAGCGGAAGTGACCAGTTTACTTTGCTCTGGCTCTTTGGTTGATGAAATTGCCGTGCTACGTGCTGCAACCAGCAACACGATTCGACAGCAGATTAAAGCCTGCCTAGCGAAGACCGCAACCCGTAATCAGGCTGAACTGGTTGCTAAAGTCATTCGGAGTTTTACTCTGAGTTAGAGTACTCGGTGAGCTGAGTTCAGCAACCAAGCCCTCTTTCGCATCCAAAATAGGGGCGAAGAGCGCCCCTCGAAGGTGCTTAACTCAACGCTCTTGCCACTCGGCCTTGGCTGGGAAATGACGGGTAAATAATCAGCCCTTCAGCCTCGACTTCTTTTCCTCTTGCTCAATAAGCAACGACAGTTGCTTTAACAGATAGGTTTTTATATCTCCCTGCCAGGATACCTTTGAAAAGTGCTCCTTACTCTTCTCTGGGAGATATGGCCGTATTTCTTCCATCGCATTTTCAACCGCTTTCTTATCGGGTTCGCTAAGCCCACCTAAAAAAAAGTCCTCTTCCACCTGCTTTGCGATATATTCGTCATATTGCTCTAATGTTTTAATCATCGCCCAGGCACGTGTGTTATCCTCATACTTATACATAAGGTAAAAAGTGTAGAGTGAACCCCAATCGCCCTTTGGCAATACTCTGTTTAAAGTAAACTGGTAGTATTCATCATTTCTGTCTAGGTAAGCGTATGCCAGTCCAAAGTATTTTTCGCTCGCCAAAATCTCGGGGATAATTTGTTCATCAACATTCAGCTCAACGTCATAACCGTTTTTGCCATACATGCTGCTTACTAAGCGCATCAGAGGAGAAGGGGAATGTTCCGTATCCAGCCAGTAGAACCCGGCAAGATCACGGTTAGGCTCGTAAGGTAGTGACATCAGAGAAAAAGCGATAGTTTCTCTGACTAATGGCACATCAAAATGAGCTAACAGTGCCAGCTTGTTAAGCGTACGGTCCCACTTTTTTAGTTGATCTAATCTGGCCTGATGACTACCGGAAAAATCGAACTCCAGTGAGGCCACCTGCTCTTTAAAGAAACGCAGACGGCTGACGTTACTCATTAGCTCTATTCCATTAAATAGCTCTTTATTAAACACGCTGCTACAAAAAAGTGGTCTGCTAAAACTATAGAGCCCTTTTTCAAACTCTGAAGAGTACTGCCTACCTTTGATATTCTCAGCGCACCAACTAATATTTTTAGCTTCCAACAGCCAATTGTTGTATAAAATGTTCAGCCATAAGTAATCATTACCGTACAACTCCATCAGCCGGCGCGCTTTTTTAAGCCTCTCTGCTGCCATCAAAGCGTCATCATCGTCACCAGATAACGAGATAGGCTTCCGCAAATAATACGCCATAGCGATTTGAAGTACCCTGATATCTCCTCTATCTGCAAGTTCCAATATCTGCGGGGTATAGCGCTGCTTTATCTCATCAGAGAGTTGCAATTTTTCAAGGCCTTTATCACGGCTATATTGTGTTGTTTGCGGCACGGTATTGGACAGAACGATTTTTGCTCTGGCGGAAATAGAGCCAGCGACCGCTTTTTCAACCAGAGTCGCATAATCCTTATTCAGCTCCCACTGAGCATCAAAATTACCAAGCTTTGCAAAGTGGTAATTAATACGCTCAAAACGCCCCTCTTTTAACTCAATGCCGGGACAGCCACCACTCGCTATATAATGATAATAATAATAGTTCGATGGCTCGGTCGTTTTCAGCTCTTCCAAGTCATTGGTATAGCGTTTATCACAAGCCTGTTGAACCGGCAGAAAATCCTGGCTCACGGCAGGAAAGCCTATCGCTACACAGAGCGTGGCACAAAAACACAGAACTCTTCGTTTCATTTTTCTCTTTAGCTTACATTAGGCAGCACCCAGGCTCTGCCCAGAGTGTCAGTGGTTATTACAGGCGGTTTGATATTGCGCCAAAGTTAGACTGCTGAGCACTGGCCTGCTCAAAGTCAAAGCCAACCAAAGCACCTACAGAACCTTCTGAAGCGAAGCTGGACATCGCCTGTGAAAGGTTGTTTAACTGAGCAGACTTACCTGTTGGCCTGCATCCCAGCCTGATCCTATCATTGCGTGGATTCAGTTGCATAGTGTTGATATTAATTAAAGGCTCGGTTCCACGGCTAGGACGACCGCTACCGCTATGGGTTCCATTTCCTCGCGACTTACCCCGCTTCAGTAACCGACAGTTCTCCGCGTCAAGATTATAAGCTTTGCTGGATATTAAATTACCCAGCTTTCCAAGGATTTTCAGTTGTTCAAACTTGCCCTCGCGAGTGTTGATCGTCTCAGAGAGGATTTGGCATGCGTTGCATTAAGCGGTAAAACGGAAGCATCAATGCAGTGCAATGTGGTAACTCTTAAAGCGGACATGATACTTTATGGATAACGTTTCGCCGTTTCCCAGCGGTGGTCACGTACGACAAAAGTGAAGCATAATTAGCAACAGTTATTTAGTTATTGTCAGGCTTAAAAAGTTCTAATCATTTGAAGTGCTGTCACATCAAGAATAGGGGCATAATGCCCCTCGAAGGTGCTTAACTCAACGCTCTTGCCACTCGGCCTTGGCTGGTGATGGTGTAGTGTTCACTGTAAGCGGGAATGAACACCGATTCGCCCTTTTTGAGCAAACAACGTTCGCCATTAGCGTGGTTGAGTTCGAGATCGCCATCCAGAGGCAGCAAGATTTCCGCGCTGGAAACGTTGACCGTCAGCGTCTCTGCGGGCGGTAAAATCGCAAATTTAAAGTCGGCGACAGGAATCGGGTAGTGCAGACTGCCGTCACGCAGATTTGGCTCAAGGCGCAGTTGTTCCAACGGCTTGTGTTTGAACTGAGTGCACGCCACCAATTCATCAATATCCATGTATTTTGGTGTTAAACCCGCGCGCAACACATTGTCGGAGTTGGCCATGATTTCTAAGCCCGTGCCATGCAAATAGGCGTGCGGTGTCTCGGCGTGCAAGAACATCGCTTCCCCCGGCTGTAAGGTAATTACATTGAGCATCAATGGCGCGAACAAGCCGATGTCGTTGGGGTACTGTTTTTCCAGTTCAACAATCAAGGCAAAGAGCGGCAAATCAACCTGTTTTGCTTGGTGGATCAAGGCCTCTACGGCGTTGGTTTTCGCTTCGCCTTGCAATGAGAGTAAGCCAGAGAAAAAGTCACTCAACCCTGGTTCGGTTGGGTTAGTTGAGAACGCATCCACGAGGGAGCTCAACTCGTCAATCGCCAGCTCGGTGAAGACATTGAGAATTTCATCGATAGCGCGAAAGCCGTTCATCGCGTGGTATTCGGTAAGCGCGTAAACCAGCTCTGGCTTGTGGTTTGGATCTTTGTAATTGCGGTTGGCGGCGGTCAACGCAATACCTTGCTGCTCTTCACGGGCAAAGCCCAATTCAGCTTGCTGCTTGTTGGGGTGCACCTGAATCGACAGCGCGTTTTCAGCGGCGAGAATTTTAAATAGATAAGGCAGCTCCCCAAACTGTGCGGCGGTCTGCTCACCTAAAATCAGCGCTGGATTTTGCGCAATAAAGTCAGACAATTTAACTTGCTGACCTGCCATCGTGACGCATGAACAACCATTGGGATGCGCTCCCATCCACAGCTCTGCTTGGGGTTCATTGGTTGGATTTTCGATGGCAAACAATTGCTGCATGGCGGTTTTGCTGCCCCACGCATAGTTTTGTATCGGGTTGGTCATAGGGAAAAACACCGCCTGCGGCAGGGTTGCTTGCGAAGCTAGAATCTCAGACATCTTTCTTGCCTTCAGAAAAGTTATCTTTAGAAAAGTGACCTTCAGAAAAGTCACCATCGGAAAGATGGCTTGAGCGTGCGCCCAAGCCATACGGTGAAAAGAGGGGAGTTAAGCGGTTGCGGCCGCCAGTTTTTGTGCGCGGATTTTCTTGAGCGTCACGCACGTGATCGCAGTGACACCCGCACCTGAGGCCATACAAACCAGCGCAAGTAGTGGGTAGTTCATCGCGCCAAGCAGTGCCACCACAGGGCCACCGTGCGCCACGCTGTTAGTGATGCCGAAAGAGAACGCCATCACTGCAGCAACCATAGAACCCAATACGTTGGCAGGAATAACCGACATCGGATCTTGCGCCGCAAATGGAATCGCCCCTTCCGAGATACCGACTAAGCCCATTGCGCCCGCCGCTTTACCTGCTTCAATTTCTGACGATTCAAATAAATCGAACTTGCGACCCATCGCAGTGGCGAGCGCCATGCCAAGTGGTGCAACCGGAATGGCACACGCCATCGCGCCCATGAACTGGGTTTGGCCGCTGGCAATCATGCCGACAGAGAACAAGAACGCCACTTTGTTGAACGGGCCACCCATGTCAAAGCCGGCCATCCCACCCAGCACAATGCCCAGCAGAATCACGTTACCTGTACTCATGCTGGTGAGCAGTGCGGTGAGACCATCCATTAAGCTGGCAATAGGGGCGCCGATGACGAAGATGAACAGACCAGCAATGAACAGCGATGCGGTGATAGGCGCAATCATGATCGGAACCAGTGGTTGAATAAACTTGTGGTAGTTGATTGAGGTGATCCACTTAACGAAGTAGCCAACAAGCAAGCCCGCGATGATGGCACCAATAAAGCCTGTTCCCGCTTCTGCGCCGTAGAAAGAGCCGTTGTTAGCAATCCAACCACCAATTAAACCCGGAGCCAGTGCTGGTCGGTCTGCGATCGCGTAGGCAATGTAACCCGCCAAAATCGGGATCATCAGTGTGAAAGCAACCACGCCCACTTCAAGAATTTGGTTCCACATACTGCCGGGAGGAATCGCCATGCCCGCTTCGGTTGGCTCGCCGCCGACCGCAAGGGCTAAGGCAATCAGAAGACCCCCTGTGACCACGAATGGGATCATGTGAGACACGCCGTTCATCAAGAAACGATAGAGATCAGAGCGCGCTTGGGACGCTTTGTTCGCCACCGACTGCGTGCTGGCGCTTTCGGCTTGGTAGCTTGGCGCGTTTAACGCTTCATTAATCAGCTTCTGAGCGTCGCGAATGGGTGCTTTGACGTTGGTTTTGACAACACGTTTACCAGCAAAGCGCGCCATGTCGACCTGCTTATCGCACGCCACAACGATCGCCTCTGCACGTGCAATTTCTTCTTCGGTTGGGCTGTTTTTCACCCCAATCGAGCCGTTGGTTTCCACTTTGATTTCGTAGCCCAACGCCGCCGCGCCTTTTTCCAGTGCTTCCGCCGCGAGGTAAGTGTGGGCGATGCCTGCAGGACAACCCGTCACACCAATGATCAACCCTTTGCTCTCTGATGGGGTAGTGTCTGGCGCAGGTTCGGCCTTTTTCAGCAATAACTGCAGTGCTTGCTCGGCGTTTTCGGCATTGAGGAATGTGTCGATGAAACCTTCTTCGATCAGCTTGGAAGAGAGTTCAGCCAACACTTCAATATGGTGGTTATCGCCTCCATCGGGTGACGCGATCATGAAAAAGAGTTTGGAAGGCAAACCGTCTTCTGCGCCGTACTCAATGCCCTGTTTGCTCACGCCAATGGCGACGGCAGGTTGGGTAACGGCGGCACTTTTCGCATGAGGGATCGCGACGCCGTCTTCAAATCCGGTGTTGCCTAACTCTTCACGCGCTTGGATGTCTTGTAGGAAGGCCGCTTTATCTGAAATACGTCCTTGCGAATGTAGGATATCAATCAGCTCTTCAAAAACGGCTTGTTTGTTATTTGCTTGCAGATCAAGCTGAATTAAATTGGCATTAATCAGTTGGTTGATCATAGAAACCTCTGTGTTTTGTCTTTTTTATCCCGCGCCGGCTTCACGCAACTTCGCCAAGTGGCCTGGGTATTTGTCAGAGATATTGTTTAATTTTGCGGATCGAGCGAGTAGTGAAGAAATAGAACATTTACTGGATAATTGTATCGGTATGAGTTGAATGTGATTTGGATCGCTATGAGATTCTGTAAACATTTTGGACGAATAAATGGCCATTATTGATGTTAAATTGTAGTTATTTCATTAGGTTAAAGTGTGTTTATTGTTTTTAAATAACAGGATGAGCACTAGAGAATTGGTGCTGATACTGGATTTTTGTATCATTTTGGCGAGAGTGTGATTTTGTTCAAGGAGCGCTGGTAAGAATCGTTGTATACCTTACGCCGAAACGAATTGAGCAATGCGATGAGAGCCTAGAGATGATGTTTGATGATTTGATTTCATCGGTACTAAATGAACGTGAATCCTTTCATCATATTTGGTTCGCTGGTGATTTTCATACGCCACCTGAATTTAGCTATCAGGTTAACTTTCCCCGTTTGGAGTTAGTCTTGGATGGGGAATACATTAATGAAATGGAAAGCCACGATCGCAAAGTAAGCAAAATTGTCGCCAAAGCGGGTGATGCGATTTTTATTCCTTCTAACTGCTGGAATAAGCCGAATTGGGATACCGATTGTTCGGTGCTGAGCATGTTGTTTGGTCGCCGCCAGTTGGGGCTCAGTTTGGTGAGCAAACGTAAAGGCGAAGCCAACTTTTACGATATCCAAAAGCACAGTATCCAAACCCGTTCAGGTTTTGCCATCGATAACATCTTAGAAGCTCTGAGCTCATTGGCGCGTGAAAATCACAAAAAGCCGATGGACGAGTTGCTGCTGCAAGCCTTGCTGCAATACGCCAAAACCATGCTCAATGCACCGGTTGAGCAGTCGCATAACCGTGTGCAAGATCTCTATCAAGGGATCTGCATTTATATCCAAGAGAACTTCCATCGGCCAATTACCCGTGAAAGCATTGCATCGCGTTTTAGCATCTCCGCCAATCATTTATCGCGACTGTTTCGCCAGCAAGGGCATATGACGTTGGCTGACTACATCACTTGGGTAAGGGTGGATCGCGCCAAGTTTATGCTCAAAAAGTATAACTTTAAGCTCAATGAAGTGGCGCTGCGCTGCGGGTTTAAGGATGTGAACTACTTCTGCCGCGTGTTTAAAAATCGCACGGGGCGCACACCAAGCGATTATCGCGCCTCAATTTAGTAGGCGCGACATGGCGTACATCAGCAGCGCTTGCAGATCAACGCCACTGTGAGTCAGCAGTAGGCGCTCAACCATTTGATCACACAGTAAATTGCGCGTTAAATTGGTCGCGGCGATGATCTGTTCTCGATTAGGCTTGCTTGGCATCACCAAGGCAATGGCTAAATGCACGTCGCCCATTTTGGAAGCCCAATCCATCGATTCATCGTTTTTGATCACCGCCACAGCAATGTGTTCAATGCCTTCAAACATTACATGAGGAATCGCGATGCCGGGGGCAACGCAGGTGGAAGAGCGCTCTTCTCGCTTGATAAACGCCAAAATCAGTTCATCGGGCGAAACGGGGTAGATCAGTTGCGCTAACCCTTTCAAACACTCGAATTTGGTGAGTTCGGTGTGTGCTTTGGCATAGTGCCATTTGACCTCGGCTGGTGGGCAAATTTGCGGTAGACGCTCGGCCAGATGGCTGGAGAACTCATAGTTGATCTTTGAACCGACCACGGTGAAGTGATCCGACAGCATGTCTTTAATCACAAAGCAGGCGAGTTCGGCATCAATGCCAATGGCGGTGATTTGGCAAAAATCCCCTTCTTGCAACCCTACTTGCAGTACCGAGAGTGACTTTGCCAACTCTGCGCTGCGATTTTGCGTGATGTTGATGATATGTAGGGTGCTTTTGAACTTTCGCGCAACACGAGACAATGGTTGGGCCACATGGGCACTGGCGTTAACATCGTTCACCAAGAAGGTGACTTGATATTCATGCATCATGCTGGCGTTCAGCGACAGTGGACAAGAAACACTTTGTCGACGTTGAGCAGCACATCTTCGATGGCGAGTTTCACCACGTTCATGCCTTCAAAACGTCCAGGTTGTTCGATTTCGATATCCGAGACAATCAATACCTTATCTGCATGGGCCACATCATAAGGCGTCAGTTGGTTTTCGATTCCCATCGCACCTTGGGTTTCGACTTTGATCTGCACATTGTACTTTGGTGCGGCTTTGGTTAATGCATCGGCCGCCATGTAGGTGTGGGCAATGCCCGTTGGGCAAGCGGTGACCGCAACAACTTTCATCGGACTATCTCGTGGTAACGTTTGGCAGGATATTAGCACAGCGTAAGGCAAATGCGGCTTTTTCACAGCAGACCCAGTTCACAGTTCGCTTTTGATGTTACAAAAATCCAGTTATTGCATCTTTCGTCCTATGTTTTGAAACCGCTTGGCTGGTTACTCTAGCCTACGCGCGCGTGCGCGAACCAATACACGCCTCAATGAGTGAGTATGGATAGTATGGACAACGCAAGGTAAAGCCATCGTGGATATGACCAACCTGATCGAACCCGAAGTCATCTGCTTAGATCTGAAAGCCAACAGCAAAGAAGACGTGCTGATCGAATTGGTGGAGATGCTGGATAAAGCAGGAAAATTGACCGATAAACAGCAATTTTTAAGGGATATTTGGCTAAGAGAAGAGATTGGCAATACCGGTTTTGAAGAGGGGATTGCCATTCCCCACGCCAAAAGTCACGCCGTTGCCTTACCTGCTGTGGTGGTGGGGATCAGCCGCCAAGGGATTGATTACGGAGCGGAAGATGGTCAGCTTTCCGATGTGTTTTTTATGCTCGCCTCCCCCGATGGCGAGGATCATCACCACATTGAAGTGTTGGCACAAATCTCCAGTAAATTGATTGAAGAGGGTTTTGTCGAGAAGCTCAAAGCCGCGGAAGATATCGATCAGGCGCGAGCGTTGTTTGTGGGCCACAACGGCGTCGATACCCTGCAAGAGCGTGGCATGGGTGAGTTTGTTCATCAGCCGCTTAGCCCAATGGCACAACGCGTCGCGCGTATTAAGGAGCATTTGCTGTTTGGCACCTCTCATATGATGCCGTTTATTGTCGCGGGCGGGGTGCTATTGTCGCTTTCTGTGATGATCTCTGGCCATGGCGCGGTGCCAGAGCAGGGAGTATTGGCGGACATAGCGCAAATGGGCATTGCTGGCCTGACTTTGTTTACCGTGGTGCTCGGCGGCTACATTGCCTATTCCATGGCAGACAAACCGGGTTTAGCGCCGGGGATGATTGGCACTTGGATTGCGGTCAATCAATACCATACGGGCTTTTTAGGCGCGATCATTGTGGGTTTTTGGGCGGGCTTTGTGGTGCGTCAACTGAAAAAGATCGAGCTTCCCGACAGCATGAGCTCGCTCGGTTCTATTTTTATCTATCCTCTGCTCGGAACGTTTATTACCTGTGGGGCGATCATGTGGGTGATTGGTTCTCCTATCGCCAGCAGCATGTTGTGGCTTAATCAATTTCTGGCCTCGATGGCCGATTCTGGCAAAGTTGCTTTAGGCGCGGTGCTCGGGGCGATGACCGCGTTTGATATGGGCGGGCCTATCAACAAAGTCGCCACGCTGTTTGCCCAAACGCAAGTGAACACCCAACCTTGGTTGATGGGCGGAGTCGGCATTGCAATTTGTACCCCACCATTGGGGATGGCGCTGGCCACGCTGTTGTCACCAAGCAAATTCAAGCGTGATGAGCGTGAAGCGGGTAAAGCGGCCGGCATTATGGGCATGATTGGTATCAGTGAAGGGGCTATTCCATTTGCCGCGGCGGATCCCGCACGTGTGCTGCCGGCGATTGTTGCTGGCGGTATTGTCGGCAATGTGATTGGTTTTCTCTTCCAAGTACTCAATCACGCGCCTTGGGGCGGCTGGATTGTACTTCCTGTTGTCGATGGAAAAGTGGGCTATATTGTTGGCACGCTTGCCGGTGCCATGACCACGGCGCTGATTGCGATTGCTCTAAAGAAAACCGTCAATGAAGACGAGAACTCGCAAGGCGATACACTGGCGTACTCTTCGGTAGTGGGGGAAGGTCAAGCCGATATTCTTGCTGTCACTTCGTGTCCTTCTGGTGTGGCGCATACTTTCTTGGCGGCGAAATCGCTGGAAAAGGCGGCATGCCTACTCGGGGTGAAAATCAAAGTGGAAACGCAAGGTGCCAACGGCATCATTAATCGAATTACGGCCAAAGATGTTCAAAGGGCTAAGTTTGTGATCTTCGCCCACGACGTCGCCATCAAAGAACCCGAGCGTTTCAAGCACATCAAGGTCATCGACGTCACCACCAAAGACGCGATTTTAAATGCCGCAGCATTGATGCAGATGAAAAAGTAGCCAACGATACCGAAGTTATTAGGTGAACCTAAAGCTGAAATTTTTCGCTGAAAATCAAAGGTCAGTTCTTACTAACTGACCTTTGAAGGAGGAAGAGTGATAGACGTTTATTGAGGTGCTTTCATCGCTTCAGATTTGTCTGAAGTCATAACGAAATGCAGTTCACCACCGTCTTTCAAATCGCTGTGTGCGAAGCTGAAGTTATCACTCAATTGTTTGCCGTTGATGGTCACCGACTTCACGTAGATGCTCTCTTGGCTGTTATTTTCTGAGGTGATGGTGAATTTACCGTCCGCGACTGGAATCACGGCTTTGTCGAACAGAGGACGACCGATGGTGTAGCTTGCTTCGCCCGGAATGACTTGATAGAAGCCCAACGCAGACATCACATACCAAGCCGACATCTGACCGACGTCTTCGTTACCAATCAGACCTTCATGCGTTGGGTGGTAGAACTCGTTCATCGCTTGGTCGACGATTTCTTGTGTCTTCCAAGGCTCTGCCGTCCAGTTGTATAGGTAAGGTACGTGGTGATCAGGCTCGTTACCCATCACGAACTGACCGATGTAGCCCGACATATCGTGTGATTGGCTCGTATCGGCGTTGGAGTCTGCATTAAACAGCGCATTCAAGTTAGCGAGGAATGCCGCTTTGCCTTGTTCGGTTACGTCTTCAGGAAGAGAGAAGTCAGTACGGTCGATGTGCTCGCCACCCATCACGTTAGCCAGACCGTTCAAGTTGTGCGGTGCAAACCATGTCCATTGCCATGTGTTGCCTTCGGTAAAGTCTTCACCACGGTGCTCAGCACGGTAAGGCCAGAACACGTCGCTTTCGTTGAGTGCTTTGCGGTCTTTACACGCGTTGTAGTCCATACCGTCTGGGATAGACAGCGCCATGTTCTCGTCCAAACATTCGGCTTTCAGGTTGTTTGCCCAAACCTTGCTGCCACTGTTCATGTAAGCCGGACGCATAAAACCCGTCGCACCCAATGCGTTGCCTTTGGTGTCTTGCAGTTTACCGTATTGCTCTGGGTTGTAATCGAAGTAGTTCTTGAACGATTCAGAACGTGCCATGTAGCGGTCGTACTGCTGGTCGTTGCCCGCAAGTTTAGCGATCTGAGCGATACACCAGTCGTAGTATGCGTTCTCAAGACCGTAAGACACTGACTCGTTCACGAGCTCGTCGTACTTATCGACTTTCAAGCCTTCCACGTAACCCGGTTTGTCGCCAGAGTCCGGCGCCCATTTGGTGTTAGCTGGAATAAAGCCGACGTCTTCTTGGTAGTCGTTGTGACGCGTCATGATCGTGAAGCGTTTGTCACCGTTCCAAGCATCTTGGTAAGGCACCCAGCTCTCTGTTTTATCAAGGTTGAAGTTGACTGTTTCGTCAGCGGCTTTCAACGCCAAATCAAACTCGGCTGCGGTAAAGGCTTCTGGGTGTTTGACCATGATATCGGCAATAACCGAGACCGCAGGATGACCGACCATTTCACCGGTGTAATCCGAGTGCAGTTCCCATTTTGGCAGCACACCGCCCGTTTGGTATTTGTTCAATAGATCGCGTGCGTGTTCAATCGCGCGGTCTTTATCGATGATGGTTTTCAGTGGGTGTGCGGCGCGGAAAGTATCCCACATTGAGTACACTGAGTAGTTCACCAAGCCATCTTCTGCTTGGTGCACTTTGCCATCCATGCCACGGTATTTGCCATCCACATCTTGGTATAGGAATGGAGCAACAAACGTACGGTAGAGCGAGGTGTAGAACATGGTCTTGTCGGCTTTGTTGCCACCTTCCAGTTCAAACTCGCCAAGGATGTTTTCCCAAGCCACGCGGTTTTGTTGTACGACGGTGTCGAAATCCCAACCGTTGGTGTCTGCTTCTAGGTTTTTCAGTGCGCCGTCAACGCCAGTGCCAGAAATTGCTACTTTGACCACCAATGGCTCGTCGCTCTTACCAAAGTTCAAATGCGTCAGGACATCGTTTGCGCGTTTTGCCAAACGTTCTGGATCAGGTTCTGGTTCGCCCGGCATTGGTTTGTGTTCTGCGTAACCACGGTAATCTTCCAAGCCGACTTCGGTAGCGTCGGTTGGAGTCAGTTTGCTTTCAGAAGCCAGCTTGGTGTACAGGTTTTCTTCGATGATTGGATCAGAGAATTCTGCTGCGAAGAACACGGTTTGCCATTGACCCCATTCGTTTGAGGTACGCGCGCCTACGACTGTAGTGTCGTTAACGCGTTTGTAGTAGATGCTGCGAGAATGGTTGCCGTATTGCTCCAACAGTTCGTGTTGCAGGTCGATACGCACTTTACGATCTTCACCCGGTTTGAAAGTGTAACGTTGGAACGCCACGCGGTCGGTTGCCGACAGTTCAGCTTTTACGCCGGTTTCTACAAGGTCAACCGAGTAGTAACCAACCTCTGCCACTTCTGAGCTTTTATCCATGGTTACGGCATCGGTATTGAAGCCTGTGTATGGCAAGAAGGCGAAGTCGTTTAGGTCGCCTTTACCTGCGCCAGAGATATGGGTCATTGAGAAGCCAGAAAGCAGGCTGTGTACTGGATCGTATTCAACAGGTGAGCCTTTGCCATTCCAACCGTTTGGATCGAAGTTATCTGGTGACGGTTGAATCATACCTTCTGGCATGACTGGAGATGGGTTGACGTTGCCAAGACCTTTAGTGCCGATCAAGGTATCAACGAATTCCAAAGTAGGGGTAGAGATAACTGGAGTTTCTGGATCAGAGTCGCTGCCACAACCAGCAAGACCAAGCATGGCGGTTAACACTGCGGTAGAGAGTAGGGTTCTTTTTAGTTTCATTGTTTTTGTTCCACGAGAAAAGGGGACACCAGGTCCCCTCAAAATCATTATTCGCCTAGGTTGGCTTGCATTGCTTCAGACTTGTCAGCTGTCATCACGAAGTGCAGTTCGCCGCCTGCTTTGAATTCGCTGTGCTGGAAGGTGTTGTACACATCCAGAGGCTTACCGTTGATGGTCACTTCTTTGATGTACATGTTGTCTGGACCGTTGTTCTCAGCCGTTACCGTGAAGGTGCCAGAGCCAATGTCTACCGTCGCTTTGTCGAAGATTGGACGACCGATGCTGTAGGTTGGATCGGTTGGCGAGATTTGGTAGAAGCCCAGTGCTGACATCAAGTACCACGCCGACATTTGACCTACGTCTTCGTTACCGATGATGCCGTCTGGCGTTGGTTTGTAGAACTGGTCATAAACTTGGTCTAGGTATTCCTGCGCCTTGTAAGATTCTTCAGTACGGTTGTACAAGTAGATAACGTGGTGCGAAGGCTCGTTACCGTGAATGTACTGACCGATGTAGCCAGTCATGTCTTGGTGCGCTTCGCCGCCATTTGGATCGGCAGTAAATAGGTTGTTCAGCTTGTCGTTCAGACCTTGCGTGCCGCCCATGATTTCAGTCAGCTTGTCCAAGTCTTGCATGAACGCCCATTGCCACTGCCACGCGTTACCTTCTGTGTAGTAGAACGCGTCAGACTTGTAAGGGTCGAAGTCAGTTGAAGCGTATTTCAGTGCACATGGATCGCCTTCTTTCAGTTCTGTTGGTACGAAGAAGCCCGTGCCGTCTGCGTTACCTGCTTCTGCATCCCAGTGTTTCAAAGAGTTGTAAGAACGAGCTTTGAACTCTTCATACGCGTCCATATCGCCAGCGGCTTTTGCCATTTCTGCGATCGTCCAATCGTAGAATGAGAATTCCAACGAGTACGACACTGAGTTCCAGTTCGGGTAGCGAACACACTGTTCTTTCTCGTGGTAGTTCAACTGACCTGCCATGAGTGAGCTTAGGATGTCGTCATGAATCTGTGGGTATTCATGCGGTGTGTAACGCGCTGATTTCACTGACGCCGTGTAAGCTTGTTCTGCATCAATCAAGCCTTTGGTTACCGCATCGCCCAGAATCGCTGCCGACGGGTAGCCGATCATGGTGCCAGTCTCTGAGCCGTGACCTTCCCATTTCGGCAATAGACCAAACTCGTCGTTAGATTTACGAATCAAGTCTTTCACGTATAGCGTTGCTTGGTCTGGGTCGATGATGGTCCACATTGGGTGAACCGCGCGGAACGTATCCCACGTTGAGTAAATCGAGTAGTTTGGTGTGTCGCCATCTTTCAGTGTGCGCACTGTGCCAAGCATATCCACGTATTGACCATCCACATCGTAAAACTCGATTGGGGCGATCATCATGTGGTACATGCCAGTGTAGAAGTTGGTTTTCTCTGCGTCTGTGCCGCCTTCTACTTTGATTTTTGCTAGCTTCTCAGCCCACGCGTATTCCGCGTCTTCTTTCACTTGAGCCAGGTCGAAACTTGGTGCTTCTGCTTCTAAGTTTTTCTGTGCTCCTTGCCAGTTAACTGGAGAGATACCCACGCGGATTTCAATTGGCTCTTCGCCAGTGCCGAAGTTGAGGTAAGCAGTCAGATCATCGCCGGAGTAAACCGCACCATTACGCATTTCGCGTGTTGGTTCTAGGTCTTGTTCGCCCAACAGTGCTTTCGCGATTGGTTGGTTGAATTTCGCGTAGAAAAAGATGTCTTGACCTTGGTGATCTTGCCCTTGGAACCAGCCTGTTGATGTTTTACGACCGCGAATGGTGTATTCGTCCACCACTTCTACTTTGTTCTTCAAAGATTTGCCGTTGTTGTTCATTAGGGTATGACCTAAATCGAACTTCACGTTGCGGTCTGCGCCATCAGCAAAGGTGTATTTGTGCAAACCAACGCGTTTGGTTGCGCTCAGCTCTACTTCGATTTGACCTTGTTTTAGCTTGGTTTTGTAGTAGCCTGCGCTTGCTTCTTCATTGGCTTTGTCGAACGAGTTCAGTTGTGTGTTCGCCATGTCTGCGTATGGTAGAACCAAGATGTCGCCTAAGTCCGTTGCGCCTGTACCTGAAAGGTGAGTATGGGAGAAGCCGTACAGCGGAACGTCAGTGTTAACTACTTCGCCAGTTTCGTAGTTGGATGAATCCCAGTGGCCAGATGCCGAGTGCCAAGGGTTAAGTCCTGATTCATGGTCTATGTTAGAGCCGATGAAAGTATCTGGAGACAGTTGAACCATACCTGCCGGTACCGTCGCGCCCGGGAATGTATGACCAGAAGCTGCTGTGCCGATCATAGGATCGACGTATTTCAATACCGCAAGATCAACAATTGGATCGCCCGGCAGTGAAGAGGAAGAATCGTTGTCGCTGTTACAGCCAGCCAAGCCACCCGTCAGACCAACCAGGATAGCCAAAGAGATAAGATTACGTTTAAACATGTGCATACCGTTTTGTCGTTATTCGTATATAAAAAGTGTTTATAAGAGACTGTTTATAAAGAACTGCTTATAAAATTTTCTTGTAGGGATAGCCGGGAGATGCGCTCTCCCGGCTGAGTTGTCACTATTAGGATTAACGAGAACCTGCTGGCATCTCGTCTTCATGCAAGACCTTGTGCTGGTGGAAGATCTTGCTCTAGAGAGCCCCAACGTTGATTTGGTTTGTCGCCCATCACGAACTCCAACTCACCGCCGTACATGATTTCGTCATGAGTCAGGTAAGTGCGGTTGAAGTCTTTGCCGTTGTAGCGAGCCGATTGAATGAAGATGTTTTCGCGGCTAACGTTTTTCGCGGTAACGGTGAACTTCTGGTTGTTGCCGACATCGATAGACGCGCTTTCAAACAGCGGAGTACCGATTTCGTAGATGCCAGAAGAAGCGTTCACTGGGTAGAAGCCAAGTGCACGGAACACGAACCACGCAGAGAGCGTACCGAAGTCGTCGTTACCACAAATGCCGTCAGCGGTATTCTTGTAGCAAATGTTGGTTGCTGCGGCGATGGCTGCCTGACCTTTCCAAGGTTGACCCACATAGTTGTACAAGTACGGTACGTGGATATCTGGTTCGTTACCTTGAACGTGCTGACCAACGTTACCTGTGTTGAACACTGGGAATTGGTTGTCGCCTGCGTTGCGATCTGGGTAGGTTGACCAGTATTCATCCAAGCGAGCTGCGAACAAGTCACCGCGTTCTGCTTCAGGGTTTTGTGTCTTGTCGAAGCGTGTCATCAGGTCAATCAAGCCATGAATGTCGTGCTGAACACTGAACGAGTATTGCCAGCCGTTTGATTCAGAGAATGCCCAGTTGAACATGTCTGGACGCCAGTCTTTACCCACCGCACGACCAGTGATTGGGTCTACCCAACCTGCATCGATAAATTCGCCATCGTAGTCACGTGCTTTGAACCAACCTTGGTATTGCTTACCACCGAAGTCGAATTGCGCTTGCCAGTTTTTAGAACGGTTAGCGAACTCGGTGTAGCGTGGATCTTCTTCACCAAATACTTCTTTGATCGATTGCGCGATTGCCCAGTCGTTCATTGAGTATTCAAGCGAGTAAGATGCTGTCCAAGAGTCTTTAAATGGTGAGTGGCCGCCGTAAGAATCTGGTGGAGTATCGTGCAATTGCGCTGGCACGTAACCTTGTTCTTCGTACTCTTTGATCCATGCTACGCCTTGGCTCGTTGCGGCGCGCGCGTCTGTGATCATCGCTTCAACTAAACGTTCTTTAACGTCTTTGCGCTCTGCTTCTGTAAAGCCAAGATCGATCATGCGTTTTTCTAGTGAGCCTTTCGACAACACATCGTGAATCACAGGCGTTGAGTGCATGCCCATCATCATGCCGGTTTCGTTGCCTTTGAATGTCCACTCAGGCAGACGACCTTTGCGCACGTTGCCTTTGTCATCCACCCATTCTTCTTCGGCGTAAGACAGCATAGACAGCACCACGTCGGCTAGGCGGTCAGGCTCAAGAATCGAAGACAGCGGTTGAACTGCGCGGTAGGTATCCCACAAAGAGAAAGTGTCGTAGCGCGTGAAGTCTGCTTTGCCATCTTTGTTAGCATCGGCAGTGCGGATCGACTCTTTCAGCGTATCAATTTTATCGCCCCAAGGCGTGTTGCCATCTGGGTAAGCGTTACGACCTTGGTGAACTTGGCGGTAGCGACCATCTAAGTCAGAGTGAATGGTCTGACCTAGGTACGAGTGGTACATCGCGGTGTAGAAGGTCTGTTTGTAATCTTCGTCGCCAGAGACTTGGATCTTGCCGAGTTCGTCTTCCCATTTCTTCGTTGCCGCTTCACGTACTTGGTCGAAGTTCATGCCCGCAACTTCAGTCATGTTAAGAGAAGCACCAGACTTGCCGTTCTCGCCGATCTCAACGTTTGATAGCGCTAATTTCGCTTCAACCGTTAAGCCGTCTTTGGATGTGTCGAACTCAATGTAAGCGCGTGCGTATTGATACTTGCCACGTGTTTCGTTACCGATTTCTGTAATGCCTTCTGGCACGTCCATGTAACGACCTTGCTCTTTATCATAGTAAGCAAAGCGAACGTTTTTGATTGGTTGGTCGAATTCCATCACGAAGAATTCTTTTTGGCTTGGTGCCCAGCCGTCAGAGAAACGGTGACCTTCTAGACGGTTATTGTCTTTGTCCCATTTCAAGTAAGAATCTGAGGTGTAGTCCCAGTTAATTTTGAAGCCAGTGTTCACGATGATTTCTGACTTCTCATCACGAGGGAAGGTGTAACGATGGACACCAACGCGATCAGACGCCGTCAATTCTGCTTTGATGTCGTAATCCAATAGATCGACTTTGTAGTAGCCTGCCGTCGCTTGCTCGTCACGATGTTGGAAGCGAGACGCTTCTAGGTTTAGCGTTGCCGAACCTTCATCAATCATGTAATCCGAACGCGAGTTGATTGGCATGACGAGAATGTCGTTCAAGTCGCCAGCACCTGCTCCGGAAAGGTGGGTATGAGAGAAACCGGAAGTACGTGCGTCGTGGTAGTAGTAGCCTGAAATGTATTCCCAGCCGTTAGAACCGTTGTTTGGAGAAAGTTGCACCATGCCGTGTGGTGTGGTTGCACCAGGGTAGGTGTTGCCTAGGTTACCTGTGCCGATGAATGGGTTGACGTAGCGTGTTACGTCCATATCGGCGAAATCTACCGGGATGTGAACGCCCATGTCGATTTCAGGTGTTTCTGGGTTTGGCTTGTCATCACAATCGCCATCGCCAACTGGAGGACATACTGGCTTGCCGCCGTCAGGAATATCCGGCAGCGCAGGGTTGGTATCACCGCCTTCATAAATGTTGGTTGTGTCGTCGTTACAGCCAGTCAGACCGACTAGACCACTGAGAACTGCGCAAGCGAGTAGGGAAGGTTTGAATTTCATTTTTAAAGCCTTGTAAGTTGTAGGTTTATGTAGTTGTTGAAAACAGAGGTATTACTAAAACTTAAAAACTTGAAATAGAGCCCTTTGGGGGAAAGGGCTCTTAGGGGGAGGAGCTTAAGGTTTAAGCTTTCACAAGAGTCGTTGCGTTACGCATCGCTTCTTTCGTTGAACACTCAACAACGTTTGCTTTTGCAAAGCGGTGAGCGTCTTTTACTTGGATATCGTGAGCTAGAATAACCAGCTTCGCGTTTGCTACATCTAGGTCAGTGATGCGGTTCTGGATACCGTTTTGACCTTGAGTTTCTACTTTGATCTTGATTCCCGCTGCTGCACCGGCTTTCTCTAGTGCTTTCGCTGCCATGAATGTGTGTGCTACGCCAGATGGGCAACAGGTGACTGCGACGATGTCGTACTCGCCTTCGCCTGCTGCTGGAGCCGCTTGAGCTTGCGTTGATGCTGCTTCTGCGATTTCGTCTTCTGCTTCTTCTTCAGCAACTGGTTTCCAGAAGCCAACGATAAGAGCGGTTGTTAGCGAACCTAGTGCGATACCAACAACGTACATTGGGATGTTGCTTGATACAGGCGCTGTGATTAAACCGCCCCATGGTGCGTGCAGTAGTACGTCTGTTAGGAAGCCGAACACACAACCAACGATACCACCAGCAACGATTGAAGGAAGAACGCGCATTGGGTCGTTTGCTGCGAATGGGATAGCACCTTCAGAGATACCGATAGAGCCCATGATTGCTGCCGCTTTACCTGCTTCTTGCTCTTGCTTAGTGAACTTCTTCTTGAATAGGAATGTGGCTAGCGCCATACCTAGAGGAGGCGTACAGATTGCGATGCCCACACCACCCATTAACCATGGTTGAGTGTCCACTTGAGTTTGAGCGAATAGCGTTGCGACTTTGTTGATAGGGCCGCCCATATCGAATGCCGTCATACCACCAAGAATCGTACCTAGAACCACTTTAGAAGCGCCCGCCATAGAAGCTAGGAACTCGTTCATAGATGCCATGAAGATCTTGATTGGCTCACCGATACCCCATAGAACGATACCTGCAGAGATAAGCGTGCCGATAAGAGGGTAGATAAAGTAAGCGCCCAACGCAGTCATGTTAGCAGAAAGAGGGATCTTCTTAAGTTGGAATACCACACCACCTGCGATGAAGCCCGCTACGATACAACCAAGGAAACCACCGCCCATGTCAGCCATGATGCCAGAAGAGATCATTGCTGGAGCGAGTGCTGGTTTGTCTGCAATGGAATAACCGATGAAGCCACCCAAAATAATTGGGAACAGCACCAGACCTTTAATACCGATATTAGAAATATCCGCCAATAAACCGTCCGCAGGAACCGCACCTTTACCTGATGCCATTACCGCCAGCGCCAGTAGTACACCACCCGCAACGATAAATGGCAGCATGTGAGAAGTGCCAAATAAAAGGTGACCTTTCATGGTACTGAGAATTTTTTTGAAATCGCTACTATTATTAGTAGCTTGAGCGGTTAGGGTACTCATAATTTCACGCCTTATGATTGAATTAAAATATTAAGGATTTGAAGTTCGTCTTTTGCGTTATGAATATCTTCAATAAACTCTTCGCTAAATTTTCCGAATAATTCTTGAAGAACATAAATATGGTGGTCGGCACCGTTATCGGGTGAGGCAATCATGAAGAATACGGTCGGTTTGACGCCCTCTTCGTCGCCATACTCGATGCCTTCGCGCTTTACGCCAACAGCGATGGCAGGCTCGATAACCGCTTTGCTTTTTGCGTGTGGGTAAGCGATGCCGTCCATTGACGTTATGCTTAATGCTTCGCGTGCTTCAATGTCGGTTAAAAACGCCTCTTTGCTGCTGATTCGATTATTTTCAAATAGCATTTGTGCTAGCTCAGCAAAGACTTCATTTTTATTATTTGCTTGAAGGTTGCCTTTAATTAAATTGACGTTGGTGAGTTTGGTGATCATTTATTTTCTCATAAAGTATTTAACTGATGAGCTAAAATTAATGGATGTAGAGTTTTACCGAAATAGCAAAAATAATTCACTCACTATACTTTTGTACCACACGTAATTAAGTGTGATGGAAGTCATTCTGTAAAAGATGATCGGAATTGAGCGTAATTGAAGGGGATTTTATATATTGTTTGTCATTTTCGCTTGAAAAATAGCGCGATAGTCAGTGACCACAACCAAGCTATCACACTCGTGAGTAAAAAGGAGGACGAACAAACTAACCCCAATGTAGTACCGTCCAGTTTGGGCGATGGGCATGTTGCTTAAGTTGCGGACAGGGATTCACCAAATAGGCGAAATCGGCATACTCGCACAAGGGTAAATCGTTGATGGAATCAGTATAGAAGTGAATCTCGCTGTAGTGCTTTGGCTGAGTTTCTTGCCACTGTTGTAACCGAGTGACTTTACCCTGGCGGTAGCTCGGCACGCCCTCAATTTCTGCGCTATAGTGGCCATGGACTTCGCGCATATTGATGCCCAAAGTTTGTCGGATCCCGATACATCGCCCCACTTCTGCCACTAAAAAACTGACACTGGCAGAGATGATCAGCATATCTATTCCCTCATTAGCCAAATGGTTGATGAGCGTGTTCGCTTGCGGGAAAAGCTTATCCACAATGCGCGTTTCAACGCACTCTTTGACCAACTGCTCAACCTCACTGGTGGTCAGGTTTGCAAGGGGAGCGATGGAGAAGCGCAGGTAATCTTCCATGTCCATTTTTCCCTGTGCATACAACGCCATAAGGCGTCGGTCTTCGGCGATAAAATCCGCAGAGGTGGCAATGCCTTTATCCACTAGAAACGCATTCCAGATCATCGCACAATCGCCTTGAATTAAGGTTTCATCAAGGTCAAATACATATAGGGGTGAAGACATATCACATCTCTTGGGTTGGTGTTGGCTGGCTCGACTGTCGCAGAGAGAGGAGCAAGCATGGTGTGATGAGATTACTTCATTTCTATTGCAGGTTTATGTCAGGCGCTTTTGCCAGTTATTGCGCGAGTTATTGTGCGTCGGGAGAAACGGCTCTCGCCTCTGAGTGTTTGGTTGAGGTCACTAAAAATAAAAAACGCCGTGCAAAATTAAATTGAACTGCTATCATTCCTTGCATCAATAAGTTGAGGGTGTTGAATATGAAGTCTCTATTTGCGGTGTTATGCGCTGTTTCTTTGCCAGTATGGGCGCAAGAGTCAGAGATTTTTCTACATCAATTAACCGAGTCCAAGTTACTTGAAGAGGCGCCCATTCCGCCGGAATGTTTTAGCGACGCTTGTTTGGAAAAAGGGATGCGCAGCACTGTCCCTACTGCCGATGCACCGCCACGCGAGCCGAATGAAACGCTGGCCGTGATTGGGAGTGTTGTTTATGTGCTCGGTGAGTTTGGTTTGGCCGATCAGCGCTTCAAGGAAAGTGAACAACCGCTCAACTAATGCTCAATTCTTCTGCTATTTCCCTCGTCTATCATTCGAATAAATTAGAGTAAAGGCTCTGCTGTGCGGCGCCTTTTTGCTTATATCCGCTTCACATTCTGCATGACATTTCCCTAGGAAAGTTATGGATATTGAGTATGATGTCACACGGAGATTCCCCTAAATTTACTAGGGTTAAAAATGATAACAATTGAAGTAGCTCAACGAGGCTGGAAAGTGGCCTCGTTTAAAGTAACGACGTTACTTTTTTGCTGCCAAAGTCCGGTGAAACATCCCGGCCTAAGGGGTAACGTATGATCCAAATTGTCATAGACGGTAAATACCGTATCGTTGAGGCGGGGCAAACCGTTCTGCAAGCCGCCAAAGTGTGTGGGGTTGAGATTCCGTCTCTGTGTGGCATGAATCGTTCCGGTGAGAAGATTCCATGCGATTTGTGTGTTGTTGAGGTTGAAAGTGGCGGCCCCCGCCGAGCTTGTGAGCTTGAAGTCTACAACGGCCTAACGGTAAAAACGCAATCCGAAGCGTTGTCTGCGCATCGTAAACAAGCGCTCAACCGAATCATGAGTGACCACTATGCCGACTGCGAAGCGCCGTGCAAAACCGCGTGTCCTGCGGGCGTGGACATTCAATCCTATCTTTACCATATTGCGCAAAACGACCATCAAAAAGCGATTGAAGTGATCAAACGTACGCTGCCGATGCCTTTATCGATTGGCCGCGTTTGTCCTGCGTTTTGTGAATCCGAATGTCGCCGCTCGCTGGTGGATGATGCGATTGCCATCCGCCAACTGAAACGCCACGCCGCGGACGCCGACCTTGCTGCGCAAGAAGCCTACACGCCCGAGAAAAAAGCGGACAAAAACAAACGTGTTGCGATTGTGGGCAGTGGCCCGGGTGGTTTAACTGCGGGCTATTACCTCACCAATGAAGGCTACCAGGTGGATGTGTTTGAAGCGATGCCACAAGCGGGTGGTTGGCTGCGTTATGGCATTCCCGAGTATCGCCTACCTAAGAGCATTCTCGATAAAGAGATCGAGTTGATGTGTCGCAACGGTATGACGATTCATACCGACAAAAAACTGGGTCGAGACATCAGTTTGTCGCAGTTAAGCCAAGACTATGATGCGGTGTGTTTGGCGGTAGGCGCTTCAAAAGCGGTGGCGATGGATTACCCGGGTAGCGATCTTGATGGTTGTTATTTGGGGGTGGATTATCTGAAAGATTTCGTCACCGAGCAGCGTTTTATCACAGGCAAAAAAGTGGCGGTGATCGGAGGTGGTAACACGGCGATCGACTGCGCACGGACGGCAGTGAGGACGGGGGCGGATACCACGTTGATCTATCGTCGCACTCGCGATGAAATGCCCGCAGAAGATTACGAAATCGAAGAAGCAGAGCATGAAGGCGTCAAGTTTCACTTCCTGACCAATCCTGCAGAGAACATCGCCGACGAACAAGGGCGAGTGTGCTCGGTGAAGCTGGAAAAAATGGCGCTGGGTGCGCCCGATGCTTCTGGCCGCCGTCGACCTGAAGCGACGGGTGAGTATTTCACCGAAGCCTTTGATACCGTGATCGCTGCGGTTTCTCAGCAAGCCGATTTGAGCTTTATGCAAGGGGAAGCGTTAACGCTACCTCTGACTCGTTGGAATACCGCTGATGCAAATCCAGAAACCATGCACAGTGGCACTGGCAATATCTTCAGTATTGGCGATTTTCGCCGTGGCCCAGCCACCGCCGTTGAAGCGGTGGCGGATGGGCGCATCGCTGCGCAGGCCATTGATCGTTTCTTCGATGGCGACATGGAAAATATTCCCCTTAAGCCCTTCAATTCTCGTAAAGAGCAGAAGTTGAAACAGGTCGACCCGCTTCATTTTTCTCACCTGCAAAAAGTGGCGCGTACCATCATGCCTGAGCTGACCTCTCAGCAGCGCGAGCAAAGCTTTGAAGAAGTCGAGTTGGGTTTTGATAACGCCGAAGCGATGGCGGAAGCGGCACGCTGTTTAGAATGTGGTTGCCAAGTCAACACGTCGTGTGACCTGCGCGATTACGCCACTGAGTATGGCGCGGAACAACACTTCCACTATTCGGTGGACATCAAAAGCCATGATGAGTGGCAAGCACTGCGTCAAAACGACCCACGTCATAAATACCCGATCGACCACAGCTCTGAGTTTATTGTCTTTGATGCTAACCGCTGCATTAGTTGCGGTCAGTGCATTCAAGCTTGCCGTGAACAGTCGGTGCAAGGTGTACTGAGTTTCATGAACCTTGAAAAAGGCCGCCCTGTGGTGCGTCCGGATTGCCGTCCGAACTTCGGTGGTCAGGGAGTGATGATGGGCGACTCACGCTGCGTGCAATGTGGTGCCTGTGTGCAAGCGTGCCCTGTGGGGGCGATGACTGATGGACGCGATCGCTCGCAAGGCCGAGAAACGCTCTTGAAGAAAGTGGACACCATTTGTACCTATTGTGGGGTCGGTTGTAAGTTGACCATGCATGTTGACGAAGCCGCCAACCAAATTCGCTATGTCGAAGGGGCGCATTCACCAGTCAACGAAGGCATGTTGTGTGTCAAAGGGCGCTATGGTTTCGATTTTGTCGCCAGTGAAGAGCGGCTCACTACGCCGCTGATCCGTAAAGATGGTTGGTTGCAGCCGGCCAGCTGGCAAGAAGCCATCCGATTAATTGCGGATAAGTTCAGCACCATCAAGCAAGATTTCGGTGGCCGCGCATTGGCAGGATTCTCATCGGCGAAAACCACCAATGAAGATAACTACGCCTTCCAGAAATTCATGCGTCGTGAACTGGGTACCAACAACGTCGATCACTGCGCAAGGCTTTGTCATGCATCGACCGTTACGGGGTTGGAAGCGTCGCTGGGCAGTGGCGCGATGACCAACGACATTCCAAGCATTAAGCACTCGGATGTCATCTTCATCATTGGTTCGGACACCTCGGCGGCGCATCCGGTGATTGCGTCTCACATCAAACAAGCGGTTCGTCATCATGGCGCGCGTTTGATCGTGGCGGACCCCAAACGCATCGGTATGGCGGACCACGCAGAGCTCTATTTGGCGCATCGCCCCGGCACGGATGTGATGTTAATTAATGGCGTGATGCAGCAAATCATCAAAAACGGCTGGTACGATATGGAGTACATCGAAGAACGTGTCGATGGCTTTGATACCATGCTGCAAGAGGTGATGTCGCCGGCCTATTCTCTCGACAAAGTCGAACTGGTGACGGGCGTAAAAGCCGACGATATTTTTGCCATGGCCCGGATGATCGGTACCGCGAAGCGCACCGCCGTCTACTACTCAATGGGCATCACCCAGCACACCACGGGGCATGACAACGTTCGCTCTATCGCCAATCTTCAATTGCTGTGTGGCAACATTGGTATCGAGGGTGGGGGCATCAACCCATTGCGCGGGCAGTCTAACGTGCAGGGCGCGTGTGATATGGGCGCGTTGCCGAACAACTACCCGGGCTATCAAAAAGTGTATAACCCATTGGTGCGCGAGAAATTTGTCATTGAATGGGATGCCCCTCATCTCTCTGCGGAGCCGGGATTGACCTTAACTGAAATCATCGATGGAGCGTGTCGCTGTGATGTGCGGGCGCTTTATGTGATGGGCGAAAACCCAGTATTGAGCGACCCTAATCAGGCGCATGTGATTGAAGGATTGGAGGCGCTGGATTTCTTGGTGGTGCAAGACATCTTCCTCACGGAAACCGCACAATACGCCGATGTGGTCTTGCCTTCTTGCTCGTTTGCTGAAAAATCGGGTCACTTTACCAATACGGAGCGCCGCGTTCAGCGCATTTCTCCTGCGGTGAATCCGCCTGGTGAAGCAAAAGAAGATTGGCGAATCATTCAAGAGATCGCCAATGCGATGGGCAGTGATTGGCATTATCGTTCGGTGGCAGACATCACCAACGAAATTACCCGCGTGACGCCGCAATACGCAGGGCTAAAATGGGAAAATATCACGCCAGAGGGCGTTCAGTGGCCGAGCAACAAAAACAACCCTGCTGGTACGCGCATCATGCACCAAACGCAGTTTACCCGTGGTAAAGGCCAGATGGAGGCGATCCCGTTTCGCTATGCCGCAGAACTGCCTGATGAAGAGTACCCACTGGTGCTGACCACAGGGCGTGTTCTTGAGCAGTTCCACACCGGTACCATGACGCGCAAAACGCAGGGTTTGAACAATCTTGCGGGGCCACGAGCGATGATCAGCGTGCAAGATGCCGAGGCACTCGGCATTGGCAATGGCGACATGCTGAAAGTCTCAACCCGTCGCGGTGAAATTGAAATCGCGGCGTTTGTCACTAAGCGTATGCAAGCGGGCGTGGTGTTCATTCCGTTCCACTTTGTTGAGTCGCCAGTGAATCGACTCACCACCACGGCGACCGATCCTCATGCGAAGATCCCAGAGTTCAAAGTGGCGGCGGTACGCATTGAGAAACTGCACACTGCGCTGGTGGAGTAAGCCACGACTAACTCGCAACTCCCTATACTTAATGGCTCACCCAGTGTGAGCCTTTTTAATTTCTTGAAGTGCGCCGCAATTTATCAGTCGTTAACAATGCCATGAAAAAATCAGGGATATTCGCCACTAAACTGAGCAAAGCCGATAACAACACAATAGGTTTTCTTATGCCCTCGCATTCTACATCTGCTTCCCATTGCTTACATTCTGCCGAAATAAACTTAAATGGTGAGTGGCGACTCACTTCTCCTCAGCGCCCCGACATTTGCGTGCCCATGCCCATTCCTGGTGATAACGTCTCCGCACTTTTGCAAGCGGGCATCATCGACGACCCTTATTGGGGTGAAAACGAAAAACAAGCGCAATGGATCGCCGAGGTTGATTGGCACATTGAACGCTCGCTTTGGCTTGATGAATCTCTCCTTCAGGCCCAAGCCATATGGATGAGCCTCACGCGTGTTGATACCTTGATGACGCTGTTTATTAACGAACACAAAGTGCTTGAATGCAGCAACATGTTTGCGCGTCATCAAGTCGATATTCGCCCCTTTTTGCAGCGAGGGGAAAACCAAGTACGCGCAGAATTTCGCCGAGTAGACGAAGAGGCGAATCAGCGTGCCAAAGCACTGCCTTTTGTGATTCCTTCTGCGATGGGCAACAATCAACTGCCGCACATGAACTTAATCCGCAAAACCCAATGCCATTCGGGCTGGGATTGGGGTATCTGCTTGATGGTGTCTGGTATTTACGACGACATAGAGCTGCAAGTGGTCAATCACACTTGGCTGAAATCATTCACTACTGAGCAGCAATGGCATGAGGATGGCAGTGTCAAGGTGTTGCTGAGTGCCGACATCGAAACGACGTTGCCGACGTCACTTCAGTTCCGTTTAGCAGAGCAAGAGCAGCGGGTAGAAGTGACTAAAACGGGCGTTGTTGTGTGCGAGTTTGAGATCGAAAAACCGCAATTATGGTGGCCAAATGGCTATGGCGAACAGCCACTTTATACCGCTTCCGTGCGTTGTGAGGAACAGCATCTCTGCCGACGGATTGGCCTACGTCAACTGTCGCTGAATACACAACAAGACGATATTGGTTCAGCAATGGAGTTTGTCGTCAATGGCGTGCCGATTTTTGCCAAAGGGGCGAACTGGATCCCCGTCGATGCGATGCCATCTCGAGAAACACCGGCGCGCTATCGCCAGCGCTTACAAAGTGCGGTGGATGCCAATATGAACATGATTCGCGTGTGGGGCGGTGGGCAATACGAAAGCGATGTTTTCTACCGTTTTTGTGATGAGCTTGGTTTGCTGGTGTGGCAAGACATGATGTTTGCGTGCTCACTTTACCCCAGTCACGATGCCTTCTTGGCCGAGGTCTCCCAAGAACTGGCGTATCAAATTCCAAGGTTACGTGAACACCCGAGCGTTGCGCTTTGGTGCGGTGATAACGAAGTCATTGGCGCGATTGGTTGGTACGACGAATCGCGACAAAACAAAGTGAAATACACGGTCAATTACGATCGCCTCAATCGCCATATTGAAAAAACCATTGCCGGTATTGATGGCAGCCGAGCTTTTTGGCCAAGCTCCCCCTGTAACGGTGAACTCGATTTTGGTGACGCGTGGCACGACGACAACAAAGGCGACATGCACTTTTGGGATGTGTGGCATTCCGGCAAACCGTTTACGGCTTACCAAAGCGTTAACCCCCGTTTTTGCTCGGAATTTGGTTTTCAGTCTTGGCCTTCTTTGGCGGAAGTCAAAAGCTTTGTACCAGAGGAGGATTGGAACATCACCTCGCCTACTTTTGAAGTGCACCAAAAGAACCCAAGAGGCAATAGCATCATCACCGAGATGTTCACGCGTTACTTCCGTTTCCCAACGAGTTTTGAACAGATGCTCTATCTCAGCCAAGTGCAGCAGTCGATGGCAATAAAAACCGCCAGCGAACATTGGCGCGCCATCTCGCCAGTTTGTCGAGGCATTCTTTACTGGCAACTCAACGACAACTGGCCAGTGAGCTCGTGGTCGAGTCTGGAATACAGTGGCCGCTGGAAACAGCTTCACTACCAAGCGAAACGCTTCTTCGCGCCAGTGCATCTGATCTTCTCTCAGCCCCAAACGTCGCAGAATGAAGCGCGCGGCGCAGCGTTGAACTTGCATTTGCTTAACGACACCCGCCAAGCCTGTGAAGTGAGCGGACGGGTCAGTTGGATCAATTGGCAAGGTGAGGTAGAGCAAAGTTGGTGTTTTACGCAAAGTGCGGGCGCAGATAGCAATCAAGTGGTGTGGCAACATGAGCTGAATTTAGCGCACCTCAAGCACGGATTCTTTTACGTTGAAGCCAGTGTGAATGGCGATACCATTACGGCCTTATCTCCACTCAATAACACATGGTTCTCCACTCACGAGCTCAAGAACTTGCCTATGGCCAAAGCAGACATTGAGGTGACGATTGAAGGTAATCACATCACCTTGATCGCAGACAAACCGGCCTTTTATGTCCATTTAGAATGCGATACCGAGGGGCGATTCAGTGATTCCAGCATCACGTTACTGGCAAACCAAGCCGTGACCATTGAGTTTCTCGGAGAAGACACAGAGGCCATGGCCAACACCCTCAAGGTGCATCATTTGATGCAGTAAAACGATCAAGATAAGGATACAAAACACCAGCCACGAACATGGCTGGTGTTTTTGTCTTCAAACTCTGAATTATTACGCGGATTCTCGAACGATCAGCTTGGGTGGCAGAATCAAACTGTATGGTTCACTGTCTTCTTGTTTTAACTGATTAATCAGCCGTTTGGCGGCTTGCCTACCCATTTCGCGAGCATTGGAGTTAATGAAAGTCAGAGAAGGTTCTGTGAGTTCGGCTTCCTCGACGTCGTCAAAGCCGATGACAGAAACTTGTTCGCCAATGAATTGATCTTTTCCAATGGATCGCCCGGCTCGATGAATGCCGTAGACTGCCCCTAATGCGGTTGAAGAGTGATGGCATAGAATGGCAGTGACATGAGGATGTTCAATGAGTAATTGCTGAACCGCTTGCGCAGCAGCTGCTTGGCTTTTGCCGCACTCAACAACCCACTCGGGCTTAAAAGGGAGACCAAACTGCATCAGTGTTGAACAGTAGCCACCGATGCGCTCAGCGCGACATAATGAGCTGATCGTTCCGCCCACATAGGCAATTCGACGGTGTCCATTCTTGATAAGGTGCTCAGTTGCCAACTTGGCAGCATACATGTTGTCCGGCCCAACATAGTCGATTTGTTTGTCAACCGATGCTCGTGAGATACAAACCATCGGAAGGCTATGCTGTTTCAGATTCTCGACATTAAATTGCTGACTCTCGCCTATTGGGCAAAAAGCAATGCCACCCACACCTTGGCGCGCCATGGTGAGTACACATTTCTCAAACTTCTCTTGGCTATCGCCACTTTGAGCGAGGAACAGCATGTAGCCTTGCTGCTCTATCTCTTCGCTGAGTCCTGCTGCGACTTCAGCATAGTAAGGATCACTGATGTCTTTTAAGATCAGTCCGATGATTTCGCTGGTATTAGATCTAAGGTTTGCCGCCGCGCGATTGCGGATATAACCCAGTTCTTCTACCGCCGCATTCACCCTTTCGATGGTATCAGGTGAAATTCGGCCTTTATTCCCGAGTACCATCGAAACCGTGGTAACAGAGACATCAGCGTGTTTAGCGACTTCTGTAATGGTCACTTTTTTTAACGACATAGATTCACTTTATGGATTAGAAAAACGTTTTATCACCAAACTTTAACCTCATTAGCCGTATTTTAAAAGCCCTACGCCGAACATGGAAAAACTTGTTTAACTTGATCACAGATATGTTGGTAAAACGTTTTATCAATTTTTTTAGCGGCGTATATTGAGCGCATAACAAAAACACGTTATGCACAACGCAAGTGATGTGCATGAACCCTACAAGTTCTCAAATCCCGGAGACGTACTATGTCTAATCCAACCAAATCAACAATGTGGGAGTTCTTGCAAAGCCTCGGCAAGACCTTCATGTTACCTGTCGCACTGCTCGCCTTTTCAGGTATTCTGCTTGGTGTCGGCAGCTCATTTTCTAGCGCTGCGATCAAAGAAGCGATCCCCCTTTTAGACAACACCTTGTTGCAATACCTCTTTATGTGGATGACCAAAATTGGTCTGGTCGCTTTCATCTATTTGCCAGTGATGTTTGCTGTCGCTATTCCGCTCGGCTTGGCTCGTGAAGAAAAAGGTGTGGCGGGTTTTGCCGGTTTTGTTGGCTACGCAGCCTTTAATTTGGCGATTAACTTCTTTCTCACTGTGGCTGGCGTGTTGGATAGCCAAGCTGAGCGCGCGGCGTATGGCGTGAAAAGCATCATTGGTATTGAATCTATTGATACCGGTATTCTTGGCGCAGTGATCGTTGGTGTCATTGTTGCCAAGCTGCATCAACGCTTTTACACCTTCAAAATGCCAGATGCACTTGCCTTCTTTGGTGGTGCGCGCTTTGTTCCCATTATCTCTGCTATCGTATTGGGTGTGGTGGGTGTTTTTATTCCTTTCGTTTGGCCTTACTTCGCTGCAGGTATCAATGGCATCGGTCACGTGATTGAAGGTGCGGGTGATTTTGGCCCAATGCTGTTTGGTACTGGTGAGCGTTTGCTGCTGCCCATTGGCTTGCACCATATTCTCGTTGCACTGATCCGTTTCACGGAAGCAGGCGGCACAATGGAAGTGTGT
Organism: Vibrio vulnificus NBRC 15645 = ATCC 27562; assembly: GCF_002224265.1. NCBI lineage: Bacteria > Pseudomonadati > Pseudomonadota > Gammaproteobacteria > Vibrionales > Vibrionaceae > Vibrio > Vibrio vulnificus. The sequence goes on along the minus strand of NZ_CP012882.1, from coordinate 230,338 downwards.
GGACAAACCGTGTCCGGAGCGTTGAACATTTTCTATTCTGAGCTTTCTTGCCCTGAAGTGACTAACTTCACACCAGAAGTGACGGCGTTCTTGTCTCAAGGAAAAATGCCGACCTTCTTAGGTGGCCTTCCGGGCGCGGCACTTGCAATGTATCACTGTGCTCGTCCAGAAAACCGCTCAAAAATCAAAGCGCTGCTCATTTCTGGTGTGGTGGCTTGTGTGGTGGGTGGGATCACCGAACCGCTAGAATTCTTATTCCTGTTTGTTGCGCCAGCACTTTACCTCGTGCATGCCGTTTTGACGGGCGTAGGCTTTATGGTGATGGGCATGTTGGATGTCACCATAGGAAACACCGATGGCAACCTTATTGACTTCCTCGTCTTTGGTATTTTGCAAGGTACAGCGACGAAATGGTACTTGGTGCCTGTCGTGGCGGGGATTTGGTTTGTGGTTTACTACTCAGTATTTAAGTTTGCGATCACAAGGTTCAACCTTAAAACACCTGGTCGTGAAGTGGATACTGCGGAAGTAGACAAAGAGCTAGAAGCCGCATTCATCAATGAATCTGGTAAAGGTGCGGCAGTTTTGGCGGCGTTAGGTGGAAAAGAAAACATCACCGCGTTAGACAACTGTATTACTCGTTTACGCATGTCAGTGAAAGACATGAGCTTGGTTGATGATGCGAAGTTGAAAGCGAATGGCGCATTGGGTGTCGTGAAGCTTGATGAACACAACTTACAAGTGGTGATTGGCACACAAGTTCACCTAGTGAAAAATGAGATGCAAGCCATCATGTCTGCGAGTTAATTCTCACCTTTCTTGATGCTCCCCCTTGGCACCGCCTTTACCCCCGGGTGCTGAGGGGCTCTAACCTTGGACTTTTCATATGAATCAGAATGTTGACTTTGATACGCCGATTGATCGCACAGGTACCTACTGTACGCAATGGGATTATGTTCAAGACAGATTTGGTAAGTCTGGCTTGCTGCCCTTTACCATTTCAGATATGGATTTTGCAGCGCCAGATGTGGTTTTGAAAGCGTTGAAACAACGATTGGAACATCCCGTACTGGGCTATAGCCGTTGGAATCACGATGATTTTAAATCGGCGATCAGCCATTGGTATCAGACTCGATTTAATTGTTCGATTGATCAAGAGCAACTGGTTTATGGCCCTTCGGTTATCTACATTATCTCCAAGTTGATAGAGTTGTGGACGACCCCTGGTCAAGGTGTGGTGTTCCACACCCCAGCTTACGATGCATTTGACAACATGATTGAGGGGCAAGCGAGACAGTGTGTACGCACTCCTCTCATCAAGCAACGAAATCGCTTTGAGATTGATTGGCAAGATTTGGAAAGCAAGTTAGCTGATGCGAATAATAGGGTGCTTTTACTGTGCAGCCCTCACAATCCAACAGGACGAGTTTGGAGCCAAGAAGAACTCCAACGCATAGCCGATCTCTGTGACAAACATGATGTTAAGGTGATTTCTGATGAGATCCACATGGACGTTAGCTTCCAATGTCATACCCCTTATGTTGGCTTTGGGCGGCAGCCGTGGGCGGTGGTCACTTCCGCCTCGAAGTCTTTTAATATTCCCGCGCTAAACGGGGCTTACGCGCTGATTTCCGAACAATCAACTCGTGAGCAGTATTTACACAAACTGAAAGCGGTGGATGGGCTTTCTTCTCCTTCCATACTTGGCGTGTTAGCGACGATGGCGGCTTACCGTGAAGGTGAGGTGTGGCTTGACGCATTGAAGGATTATGTCCGAGCCAATCATCAGTTTGTCCGAGACTCTCTCGAACAGGCCTTTCCAGAGGTCCACTACGTCATCCCTGAGGCCACCTACCTTGCTTGGATCGACCTCTCTCCACTCAATCTCGATATGGTGAAGTTGAATCGAGAGCTGATTGACCACTTTAACGTCGCCATTATGTCTGGGGACGTGTATGGCGAGGTGGGGAAGGGCTATTTGAGGCTCAACCTAGGCTGTCCTCGCTCGAAAGTCGAGTTGGGAGTGAAGTCGTTGAGCGGTGCGATTAAGTTGTTACGCGAGTCTGACGTTTGAGGTATCTAAGATGTCACTGCTAAAGCTGGATAATGTGATTCAAAATTATGCGTGGGGAAGCAAAGAGTCGATTTCAAAACTGTTTGGTATTGAAAACACCCATGCTCAGCCACAAGCTGAAATCTGGATGGGTGCGCATCCGAATGGCTGTTCACGAGTGGCCGCGACGGGGGAGTTGCTGTCGGATGTCATTGCCAAAGATAGAAAAAATATGTTTGGTGACTACACAGTGATGAGATTTGGTGAGCTGCCGTATTTATTCAAAGTGCTTGCTGCTGACTCCCCCCTTTCTATTCAGGTGCATCCGAGTAAGCGAAAAGCGGAAGTGGGATTTGCGCGCGAAAATGAACAGGGGATCGCGTTAAATGCGCCTCATCGTAATTACAAAGATGCCAACCACAAGCCAGAACTGGTTTATGCATTAACGTTCTATCGAGCGATGAACGGATTTCGCCCGATAGAACAGACGCTCTCGTTGTTTCGCCATTTGGCGATCTGCAGCCTAGAGAAAGAGCTGAACGCCCTTGAAGCCCAACCAAACCCAAATGGCCTGCGCACCTTCTTCAGTTCGATTATGTCACTTTGTGAGGAACGTCAGCACCAAGCGTTGTTGGAACTGGACCTCGCATTGGCACGAGGCCCCAAAACCGCATTAGAAAGAGAAGTGCTCAGCTATGTCGCGGATTTTAAGGTACATTACCCCAACGATATTGGTTTGCTGTCACCGCTATTCCTCAATACTGTTGAGTTAGAACCGGGCGAAGCGATGTTCCTGCAAGCGGAAACGCCCCATGCTTATGTCCAAGGGACGGCGCTAGAGATCATGGCAAACTCGGACAATGTTCTGAGAGCTGGGTTAACGCCAAAGCACATCGATGTTGCAGAATTAGTGGAAAATACCTCGTTCCATATTACGCCACCAGAGCAGATAAAACTCGCCCCCATCCACAAGGAGAATAAACTCAGCTATCCGATTCCTGTCGATGATTTTGGTTTTGATATTTTGTACTCGAATCAAGACACTCAACAGCAGTTTGTGCGAGGTGCGGAGATCGTTTTTTGTGTTGAAGGTTGTGTGGCGGTGACGGTAGCAGAAACGAGTATCACACTCAAAGCTGGGGAGTCAGTCTTCATCACCAATGACTCTAAAGTCTACCAATATCAGGGTGACGGAATGTTAGCGCGGGCTTATAACTAGCAACGATTGAGATAGGAGAAAATGGTCTGTTGCGAGCTTTCTCTGCATCCCCAGAACGGGTTACGGTTCTGGGGCTCTTAGATTGTTTTATCCGCTTATATCGAACTAGAGCGAAAAATGGCTCTTAATAAACGCTTTAATCAGTTTAATGAAATCCGCTTCGGCCAGTTTTGCGCAGGCGAGGGTTTGAGCGTGAGAGAGAGTAACGTCGCTGAGCCCTTCTGCCATGTTGGTGATGGCGCACAAGGCCAATACGGGTAAGCCGCAGTGAGCGGCTGAAATGACCTCAGGAACCACCGACATGCCCACCACATCACCACCGATGATTTGCATCATGCGAATTTCCGCGGCGGTTTCAAAGTTTGGTCCAGTGTATGAGACAAAGACCCCTTGATTGAGAAGAATGCCTTCGGCCTCGGCGACGGTCAGTGCTTCGCTGCGCAGCGATTTATCGTAGGCATTGGCAAGGCTGAAAAATCTTGGCCCGTAGGTGTCGTCGTTGGGGCCCGTCATCGGGGATTCTGGCATGGTGTTGATGTGATCGCTAAAGACCACCAAGGAGCCCACATCGATGCGTTCGGGACGCAGTGAACCCGCGGCATTGGTGACCAGAAGAAATTCACAACCTAAGCGCTTAAAGGTGCGCACAGGGTTGGTCATCACTTTCATGGTTTGATGTTCGTAGTAATGGCCTCGGCCTTTCATGCAGATGACATCGATACCGAACAGTTTGCCCAGAACCAACTCGCCACTGTGCCCCTCAACCGTGCTAACCGGAAAACCCTCCAGTTCTTGATACGGTATAACAATTTTGTCATCGAGTTCATCAGCAATCACGCCAAGGCCAGAGCCGAGAATAAAGGCGACTTTAGGTTGGTAATTGGGTTTGTAGCTGTAAATGGTTTCAAGCGCTTGGTTGACTGGATCAAATGTCATGGTGTTTCCTCTTTCTTGTTATCTGATGAACACTTTAGCGCAAATGTTGTATGGCAAAAATCGCTTAAAATGGCATGATTGTGCTGAATAATGGCACAAAGTGAGGTGGGTAAGTGGAAGAAAGGATCACGCTTAAAATGTTGCGTTACTTTGATAAAGTGGCGCAGTTGGGGCAGTTTAGTCGGGCGGCGGAGCAGCTCAATATCACCAAGTCTCCTTTAAGTGCACAAATCAAAGAGTTGGAAGAGGTGTTGGGCACGGCGCTGTTTGAGAGAAACACGCGGAATGTACAACTGACTAAGGCAGGCGAGCAGTTGCAGGCAGAATGCATCACTTTGTTTACGCAGTTTGAGCGCTCGATTCATCGGGTAAAGCAGTGCGCGCGCGAAGAGAAGCAGCAACTCGATATCGGATTGATGAGTTCGATCTTCTGGGCGGGTTTTGGCCCCGCCTTTCATGCACTGCAACAGCTTATGCCGCATGCCACGCTGAACTTACTTGAGATCTCTCCTGAGAAGCAGGTTCGCCAGTTGTTGATGCACCAAATTGATCTGGGACTGGTGCGTTTTGCCGATACCCGTGATGTGGCGCCACTCATGAGTGAGTGTCTCTACCAAGAATTCATGGTGGTGGCATTACCCAATGAGCACCCATTAGCGCAACGAGGGCAGTTAACGCTAAGTGACTTAAAATCGGCCGATTTTGTGATGCTAAAGCAAGAGAATTCTTCGTCCACGCGTCTAATTGTTGAGTACTGCGCCAAGGCTGGTTATCGGCCTAACATCGTGCAAGAAGTGGTGGAGCCTAATACGCTTTTGGCGGTGATTTCGGCGCGTCAGGCCGTGTCGATTGTGCCGCAGAGTTATGCCAATTTATCTTGGCCTCAAGTTCGTTTTATTCCATTAAAACAACGCATTCCTGCAGGTGTTTATGCGCTTTATCATCCTGAGACTCAGAGCAACATCAAGCGGATGATTGATGAGCTCAAGCAAGCGATAGAAAAGAGAGAGAAACAGTCGGAGAGAGAGCCGGGGAGAATGAACCGCCAGCCTCAGTGAGGCGGTGGCGGTTCGGATCACTTACTGCGCTTGCGCGGTGACGTGCACATCGAACGCTTCACGCCCGCTGATGCTCAGATAGTAACGTCCGGCTTTCACATAGCCATCGGATTCTTTTTCAATCTGGATACTTTCGTTGCTGCCTTGGGTAAAGTTTGTCCATTGATAGTCATGGTAATGGCACACTTTATCAAAGCAGGCATAAAGATCAGCATCGCCGCTACCTTGGATCGTCAACGTAAGTTCGCGTGTGTTGGCGGCAACATCGACAAAGAAAAGCTTCTCAGAAAATTGCGCGCCACTGACGGAAAATGGTGTATTGATCGCCAATTCTTGCGGTTTTTCTTCTTTGCTTGGCGGCGTCACGGTGTCATCAATATCTTTAGTGACGTCGTCTAACCACAGCGAAAACTCGTTGGCGTAAATCGGGCCAATTTGATCAAGGTAGTCGACCCACTGTTTGTATTCACCAAGACGAGAATGCTGAAGCAATTGTTCCACAGCTTCAGGGTGTTTTTCGAATAAGAAGCGTACGCCCAAATAACCCCAACGATAAATGCGGTTCACTCCATCGTTGTAACTGGTGGCAAACACCTCTGGTAGGGTGTGGGTTTTCTCTTTACCCAACACCAATGCAGCGTGATAGCCTTCTTTGTAGTACATGTATTCGGCGAAGCCTTCGAGCCACCAAACAATGTGGCCTTCACGCATCGTTGTATGGAAGTCCCCATACTGGTTGAAGCGGCCATCTAAGTAATGCACGTATTCATGTTCGAGATTCAGAATCGAAAAATCGTCATCCCAGCCGTTTTGATAGGCAACGAATCGGGGAACGTTGTTGGCTTGGGAGGGATCGCGTTCGAGAAACTGGCCACCGTTGTTGGTGGTGTTGCCAAATAAAAACGAAGAGTAGGTGCTGTAGTCGTCTTTCGTTTTGAAAACGATGACATCGACTTTATCGCTATTGTCGTCGGGGACGGGTTGTTGATTGGTTTTTGCGACGGTGTGGAAATCGACTTCTTTGTCATTCAGCGTACGACACACTTGTTCTGCTTGGCCGAGTGTCATAGTTTGCGCCAGAATTTGTGCTGGGCCTTGGCAATCGTAGCTAAAGGTCATGATACGTTGGCGAAGGCGCTCTTTGGCATCTTGCAGACCAAGTTCCGCTGCGCGCTCTGGCGCATAAGCATTGACCATCTCCGCAATGCCGACCCAGACGCGATCCGATTGCCCGCCAAGAGGAAATTGTTGAAGCAGCGCCGCCAAAGTTTGCGTCATTTTCTCTTTTAGCTTGTCATCATCGGTTTTGATTAAGCGCGCCAACTCTCTCGCAGCATTGCCAATGAGAAACTCGCTGTCGGTGCCTAGCGCCCATTGGTTTTGGCTAACAAAAGTCGACAAGGTATCGATATAACGGTGATCATTGGCTAAGAGTTGATAAAAACCATCACTCTGTGAGTGGCCTGCCATCGCAACGAAAATGTTATTGATGGCTTTGCGGTAGTAGTAGTTTTCCGTCAAACGCTGCTCAAATTGGTTAAGTAGAGCAAAAACATCGTTTGCTGCAACATGCAACTGACGCACACTGTCGACGATGATCAACATCGATCCCAATGCTTTCATCTGTTCGTCGCCCATTTCAAGTGCATGGGTATTACGTAGGAAGATAGCTGATGTTGTTGCGATATTCTGGCTTAACTCTGTGCTAAATGGAGCTAATTTTCTCGCATACGTATCGTGACGGTTTTTATAGGCAGCTTTGATGAACTCTGCCAAATAGTAAATATGCTTGGCAGTTTTTTCTTCGCCTTGATATTGATTAACGGTCTCTAATAACGCCTCATTAACCAGTGTTAAGTTTTTCTCAGAGAATAAGGCATCAGCTTCGATTTGACTGGCGCTAAACCATGAACTCATGCAATCGTAATCGGCATTCGCGATTTGAGATGCAAAGCTTGATGTGTCAGCGATAAGCTGAGTTGCTGCGCATTGGCCGGATTTGGTAAAACGATCATCCGGATTGGTCGTCGGCGTATCGGGCTTATCAGGTTGTACGGTTGGAGAAGAGGAACTACCACCAGAGTCGCCACCACAACCACTCAAGCCTAAAATAATGGCTAGAGCGAGGATGGATCGCTTATTTTGTTGTAATGTCATTATAATATCCATAAATAAAGTCCGCGCGAACTATATCTATAGGGCCATTACAAATTAAATTATTTATATTGATGACCCAATAAGCAGATTTTATTTATCTTTATTTGTTTATTTTTGATGAAAAATATCTAGCTTGATTTTTAACTTATATTTAAACTTCTTGACTCTGTATTTGATTCTTTATTTTATCTTAGAACCCAGATGGCAAGGCTCTCGTCGAGTTTGGAAGTGGGGATCATGGCGATACCGAGAAGCAGACGATGGCAGCCTGCGAAGTTGATTGAAAGGTGAGCTGTAAATGCCTTTTGTTTTACAAATTAAACATTTTGGCATCATTTGATTCACATCAAGGCGCGGCTTGAAAAGAGCAATTACTTTAAACATCCGTTTGAAAATGAAATCAATTAGGGATGATGATGTATTTACTTCTGCTTAAAGCGCATATTGGATTGATCGTATTAAGTTTTTTCAGCTTTGCCCTGAGAGCCTATTGGGGGTTCAAAGCGTCGACTTGGCTTATGAAAGAATGGCCTTTGAAGGTGCATAAAGTCATTACTTTGGTGATGTTGATCTCCGCTATCGCCCTGTGCCTAACGATCAGCCAGTATCCCTTTGCCGATACTTGGCTAACAGAAAAATTGCTATTGCTGGTGGCTTATGTGGGGTTTGCGCAGTTGGCGTTTAAACCTCAGCTCAATCGCCAACTGCGCATGGTGTTTACCTCGGTGACGTGTATTTTATTTGTGATGATTTTCTACATCGCAAAAACACATATGCCAATCCTTCTCAGCTAACACTGCGCTTTAGCCAACGTACCGAGTTCAGCGAATGTGCCGAACTCGGCTGCGCCACAACACAAACGCGGTGATGAGTTGAAGGTAAAATTAAGTAGCGTATTCCAAGCCGGTTTGCAGCAAACACTTCAAGCAAGCAATGGAATGCAAACTGGGCCGCAGTTTGCTTCAACTTGCCAGTCATCTAGGCGAATCTCCTTTAGATTAGTAGGGCGTGCTACGCTTAATAGCATTAATCATAAATTTAGAATTAAGTGGCTGGTTTTTCTCAATTGAAAGAGTAGAGCAAAATGATGCGGTTGTTGCTGATTTTATTATTGTTTTCTAGCCAGAGTTTTGCACTTGTTCTGCCCGTCGTGGTTGAAGAGAAGGTGCTGAAAGATTACCTAGCTTTCGTCAATGATCGAGACCCGCTTACGATCGACGATTTTACTGGCCCCAAAGCCCGGCGCAGTACGGTAGAAATTGTGTTGCTTCAACAAGCGTTTATGTTGGGTGGGGTGCCCGTCACATTAGAGTTTCATACCGCCCCGGTGGCTGAACGTATTCGCCGTATGTCGATGCTGCCCGATTATGCCATGGCAGCGAACACCATTTGGGATTCCGCAGTGGGTGGGGATGGCGATCGTTTATGGGTCAGTGATGCGGTGATTCGCCAAGGGGAGTTTGAAGCGGGCCTGTATACCGTTAGCACCCGCGAGGATCTGCTCAACGAGCAGCAGCCCATTCATATTGATCAGCTCTCTGCCGTCAGTAGTTCACAATGGGTGAGCGATTGGAACACTTTAAAAGCTTTGCCGCTGAGTAACTTACTCAATGTGGCCGATTGGGGCAATATGGTTGATATGGTGGGCCGCCACCGAGTCGATTTCCTGCTGGCGCCATTTCAGGTGTCTGATGATCTCTCGTTTACCACCCGAGGTTTTCAGTTTTACCCTATTCCGAAAGTGAAAATTGGCTTAACAGGTTCGCGTCATTTCATTCTCTCTCGACAATTCCCTGAAAGCGAAAAACTGGCTCAAGCGCTCAATCAAGGCATCGCGATCCTTAGACAAAAGGGGACCATTGAGCGGGCGTTGATCGAATGTGGCTTTATCAACACCAAAGTCTCGAGCTGGAGCAAAATAAACTGAACACAGTTCTTTGCTGCATGACCTATTAGAGAGAACCGAATCAATCATAGAAAGAACGATTGATTCAAATTATGATCGCACACCAGTTAGGGGGGACAAATGTCCTCCCTTTTTGCTTGTTGCGGGATATACCATCTTTCTATCCAATAACACTCGATAAAAAGGACCTAATATGGAGCTGTTCTCCCTATTTGATATCAATAATACGCTTGTGAATATTCCGATTGGTGATGGCTATGCGATGAGCTGGATTGAAGCCATTGGGACCATTTTTGGTTTGCTTTGCATTTGGTTTGCCAGCCAAGAAAAAACCATCAACTATCTATTTGGTTTGATTAACGTGACACTATTTGCGGTGATCTTCTTCCAAATTCAATTATATGGATTGCTTTTGCTACAGCTGTTTTTCTTTTGTGCTAACGTTTATGGCTGGTATGCATGGACAAGACCAAATGCCGAAGGGGATTTGCTGGAAGTGCGCTGGCTGAGCCAAAAGAAAATGGTGATCACGGCGGGCCTCTGCGTGTGTGCGATTGCGTTATTGACCGTGTACATCGATCCATTTTTCTTCGCATTGGCAAATATCGCAGTGGACACCATGAATGTGTTCGGCGCTGGGCTTGCTGAGCCAGTATTGGAGCCTGACGCTTTCCCATTTTGGGATTCGACGATGACGGTATTGTCCATTGTGGCGCAAATCCTCATGACCAGAAAATATGTTGAAAACTGGGTACTTTGGGTGGTGATCAACATCATTAGTGTCGGCATCTACGCCATGCAAGGGGTGTATGCGATGTCACTGCAGTACGCGATCCTAATGTTTATTGCTGCGAATGGTACGCGTGAATGGGCACGTACAGCGAAGCGTAACCAAGCATCGACGCAACAGAAGTCAGAAAAATCGGCCGATGAGGCAGTCGCATGAGTAAACAGCCTCATCTGTGTGTTGATGAAACGCAAGTCGCAGAACGAGTGATCGTGTGTGGCGAGCCGGATCGCGCGAACCGAATTGCAGCGTTACTAGAAAACGCCGAACTGATAGCAGAGAACCGTGAATACCGCCTTTTCAACGGTGAGTTTCAAGGTAAAGCCATCACCGTTTGCAGCACGGGCATTGGTGCACCTTCAATGATTATTGCCGTTGAAGAGCTCAAGCAATGCGGCGCGAAATACATCATTCGTGTTGGTTCTGCAGGTGCGATGCAACCGAATATCGCACTGGGTGAGTTGATCGTAGCGGAAGGGGCAGTGCGCGATGAAGGGGGGTCAAAAGCCTACATTGACGCGGCTTACCCTGCTTATGCGAGCTTTAGCTTGCTCAAAGGGTTGGATGGCTATTTGCAAATGCAAACTGTTCCCTACCATATGGGCGTAGTGCGTTCTCACGACAGCTTCTATACCGATGATGAAGAAACTTTGTGCCAATACTGGAACAAAAAAGGCATCTTGGGAGCCGATATGGAAACCTCGGCGTTGTTTACAGTGGGTCGTTTACGTGGTTTGCACGTGGCTTCTGTGCTGAATAATGTCGTACGCTACCAGCAAGATGTGAAAGAAGGAGTAAGCCAATACGTGAATGATGATGACGCCATGATGGCGGGCGAAAAACGTGCGTCATTGGCGGCTCTAACCGCGCTTTCTTGCCAATAGGCAAGCGTCTTTTCTTGCAATAGAAAACGGCATCTTCGGATGCCGTTTTTCGTTTGGAAAAGGGCGTGAGTGTAGAGCCAAATTTCAGTGAAGCTTATAGTTAGCCAATAACAGCTATTGCTGAGAACCAGTGTTTGGAATCGATGGTTTGAGATCGATTGACTCACGGCGTTAGGGTGAAAATACCCTAAAGTAAAAATGCGTCAAAAACAAACTGAACAAGGTGTCGACCTGACTCGGTAAATAGCCAAAGAAAACCGGCGATATTCAGAGTGATAGTCAGCCATAGAATGAGTTTGAAAGGCTGTTTTTTCGATTTGTGTCGCAACGAAAATTGAGCCAACAGTGCCCCAGGCCAACCACCGAGTAGTGAGAGTAGATGCAAGGTGTTTTCTGGCGTTCTCCAACTATTCTCCTGTGCTGCTTGTTTATCCTTAGCAAACATCAGATAGGTGAACATACTCAACACTACATACAATGGGATGAGAATTTTTGCCCCATCGAATAGGACAACGGAGGCGGTTGCTGCAACTAAAAAGCTAAAACCAAACAAAACGGTAAAAGGGAAACCATGCACACCAAGAACGACAACATTTTCAGCGTTGAATCGCCCTTTTTTGTCTTCAGCCACGTCGAAAGTGACACTGTCTTTTATTTTGGGGCGATAGCCACGGTTTGTGACCGAAGAAATATGAAAGAATACTTTCAGTTCTCCACCAATGGCAGAAATGAACCCGTAACCTTTTTCGTCATTCCATTCTATTATTTGGCCTTTTATTGCCATCCTTCGCTATCCCATGGTGATGTCTTTGGATTTGTCTTATAACACTTTAAGCAATCATTGGCATATAAATTTCATCACAAAACACGCCTTAGGAAAGATATCGCCCTTTATAAGGAACATCGTTAGGCACGATTGAAGCCAAATGATCTCGACGTTGGTTGCATCGTGATAGCGCAAGAGCGTCAAACTCTCTGCAAAAGGATGACATCTTAGCCAAGGAAACGTACTCTTCCTATAACGCATCACAGAGGTGAAACATGAGAATCACGCCTTCCTCAACAGGCCGTTTTTCTGCCTATCTAGCAGAGCAGAGCAAAGCTTTTCGAGAGCTGATCTACCGTTGCCAAGTCAGCAGTTACTACGTTGATGCAGGGACGGAGATCCTCCGTCAGGGGGAAAAGCTAGAACAACTGTTTGTTGTGCCAGTGGGGCGCGTTTCTATGAACATCATAGCGGCTAATGGTCGACGCTTTCAGCTCGGAGAAGCGAACTGCGATGACCATATTTTCGGTGAAATGGAGTTCTTTACGCAAACGCCTTGTCAATGGACGGTTACGGCTGACGAACATCTGCAAGTTGACCTCATTTGCATTCATCGTTTGGCTCAAGCATTAGAGCAGCAGCCGGAAATGATGGTGTTTTTTGCCTCTGCACTGGCGGAAGATTATCAAGATTCGATGGAGATCTACACTAGCCGCTTGCTTCACCCCATTGCGTACAACATCGCTTTTGATTTATTGCAGCAAAAACAGCACCCAGTCATGCTCGGTGGGTTTGATAAGGTCAACCAAGAAGCCGAGCGTTTTGGCACTTCAAGCCGCGTTTACCGTCGTGCCGTCAAAGAACTGATGGACAAAGGCCTGGTTAGCAAAGGAGAAAACGGTTTAGAGATTGTCGACGAAGAGCAGCTCAGACGTTTTCTTGAGAGCAGTGAGTAGTTTTTACTTGCTCCCGCTGAAAAGGGCAGTGGATACAAAACCGCTTCTCTTTAATTGGATGAATATTTCATCTTCATTAGTAAATTAGTTCACATTATAAAAACCTAGAGTGGTGTGATTTATCTTTCTCATCACACTCTAGTCCGATGTCTTTCTTGAGATGGTCACTCATGGTGGTCGTACACTTTTCTTTTCTGCTTGAGCTTGAAAATATTAGTCTAAATTTCAATACATTAAACATTTTCTTGATGTGAATGTATTTAGCTGGCTTCATTGTGGTGTCCTTGATTACTTATCAGTTAGCGCTATTATCAAGGCAAACAAAATGGGTTACGAACAACGATTTATTAAAGGAACTATAACCTCAGCTTATGGACAATCGACTGCGTTATCTCTCAGCACTGCGTTTTTTCGAATCGGCCTCGCGGCTAAAAAGTTACAGCAAAGCGGCCGAAGAGCTGCATGTTACCCAAGCTGCCATTAGCCAAAAATTACGCCAGCTTGAAGATCGTTTAGGGTGCAAATTGTTTGTTCGTCGTGGGCGAGAAATGCATCTCACCGATAAGGGTCAGATCCTGCAAAAACATGTGAATGATGGCTTCAAAAACATTGTTACAGGGCTCAATCGAATTCAAAACGAACCGCTTGAAGGCGTGTTGAATGTTAGTGCCCCTCGCTCGTTTTCGACTCGCTGGTTAATGCCTAGATTGTGGAAATTCACCATGGAATTCCCTCATGTACCTATTCGTGTGCAAAACGCTAAGGGCATTGATATCCGCCACACAGAAACGGATGTGCTTATTTGGCAAGGTGATGACACCGTCGAGCATCTTGAGCTTGAGCAAGAGACGTTATTTGAAGAGGCCATTTTTCCCTACTGCTCACCACAGTTAGCAGAATCCATGAAGTTTACTGAGCCAGAACAACTGCTACGCTGTTGGCTGATTGACTTTAACTCTACCTCCTTCAACTGGGATCAGTGGTTTCACTGTGCCAATGTTCAGGCCAAGCGTGAAGGGATCCAATGGATGGAAGTCAGTACCTTCGATATGGCGATTAATGCCGTTGTTGCGGGTCATGGTGCCTGCTTGGCGACAGAGAGCATTACCGCCGATTTCGTTGAGCGCGGCTTGTTGGTCAAGCCATTTAACATCGGGCTCAAACCTGGCGTTCGCATCTCCGTGATCAGTGATCCTTCGTCATCACGTGTGTTAAGGATTAACGCTTTCAAGGAATGGTTACAAAGAGAACTTCATTTTCAGTAACCGATGCTTGTTGCTTTCACCTAGGTCCCTGGTTATGCGCAAGTTGATAATGTCTAGGCTCATAGTGAGCCAAATAAACCAAAGCGAGCCGAGGCTCGCTTGGTTTGTCTTAAAGTGATGGATTCAAAGAAGGGGAATCCGATCAGTTATCCCGAGTCGAGGTAACAATCACACTAAACAGGATGAGTGCGCCACCGAGCAGTTGCAGCGCGGTGAGGGATTCTTGTAGCCATACCATGGCGAAAATAGCACCAAACAATGGCTCACTGCCCATCAGGAGTGAAACGCGAGTCGGTGAGGTTTTTCGCACGGCGTAGTTTTGTACATAGAAAGCAAACAGGGTACAAAACAATACTAAGTAGGCGACGGTTAACCAGAACTCCAACGAGACGGGCAATACGATCTCTGCAGCTGGCACATACACCAACACGCCGACGATTGCACAACTGGCCACAACAAAAGATTGTAGAGAGGTCAGGGTGGTGGTGGTGATCTCTTTGCCTTCGGTGAAACGTTTGGTCATGGTGACCATTAAGGCACGCAGCAGTGCCGCAGTTAAAATAAAGTAGTCGCCAGTGTTGAGTGAAAGCTCGATGCCTTGCTCGCTGGTGAGCAAGAGTACACCGATGACACTGCACACAGTGAGAGCCAGCAAGGTATTACTAATGCGCTTTTTGTTGATCACCAGTTCCGCAAACGCCGTTAGGATAACGGTGAGGCTGATCAAAAATGCGGCATTGGATGCAGAGGTTTGTGAAACCCCAAACACTTCGCAGAAAAAAATCGCCGAGAGGATAAAGCCGGTCGGTATGGCAATCTTCCAGTCTTTATTGAGTCCTTGGCGAAAGTCTCGAATCACGACAGGTAGCATACACAGGAAAGTGATCGAGAAACGAATCGAGATAAAGAGCAAAACGCTGGTATACACAAGAGCGCTTTTGGTGAGCCCGTAACTGGTTCCCCAAAACACGGCCACTAACAGCAGCAGTGTTTCAGTGAGGGGAAACTTAAAACTTCCTTTTTTTAACGAACTCGTCGCTATTGTCATGTTATTTCTCCATTTTTGTAAAAGCGATAACGAGTACATCCCTAGATGCTGATGTTTCACTGCTCGCGGGGGTAATAGTGGAGACTTCGTGCATCGTAGCGGCATCATCCGCCATGACGATGTCGAAAGTCTTGTCGAGCGTGATGCGCTCGAGCTCATTTTGATTGTCATCGGTGATGCGGGTTTCGCCACCGGATACATTGATCTTGTTGATCATCATCGAGGCGATATAAGTCACGCCATCACGATGCAACCCTTCAGGCGTTGGTTCGCCTGCTTCCGCTTCCGTTGCGGTGATACGATAGGGGTGCAAACGGATATTCCAGTTTTGCGGTTCGCCTTCGACGTCGTCATAGATTTCGCTCATCATCTTGAGCAGTTTTTCTAGTACAGGGGAGGTCACAAAGCGGTCGGTTAACGGTTCAAAGTGACGTTCAATATCGCCATTGAGTGTGTTGATGTACGCAGGTTGAACATAGGGTTCGTGCGGCATCATCACAATTTCTTTGCTCCGCGCAAGTTTAGTGAACTGACCATAGCGACGATAACGGTATGTTCCACCGTCAGCCATATAGCGATCGCGTTCTAGTTGGTTCCAGCAGTTTTTGAATCGAATCACTTCGCCAACATGAGTGCTGAGTAGTAACGTCATTTGTCGTCCATTGATAAAGACGTATTTGTACTTTTTCAGCTGTTGCGAAATGGGAAGAACGCTCTGCTTGGTTTTATGAGTCGTGCTTTCTGTCATTGTCATCTGCGCCTCCGTTACGCGACTTGATGCTGTTTATCAGATGTCGGTTCAAGTTGAACCGAGCGCATACTGCGGGTATGCGCCACGTTTATCTCCCAATTGTCGCGATCACGCAGGTATCGTGCATTATCTGCAACAATACTGGTGGCGATTGCATTACCTCGGGAAAGTTGAAAGAGGACACTGCCAGAGACATGCTCGGCAGTGTGAGCGATGAACGCATAGCTGGCATTTTGCAACAGGCTACCGAAGCGACCTTCGACCGCTTCTTGAGTCCACGTTTCGTTGTGCCATGCTTTGGCTTTGAGAACATCGGTAGGTAAAGTGGCCGTTTCGAGCAACTTATAAGCCTTCATCAAGAGCATTGCGGCGGGTGCTTCGCGCACCTCTAACACTTTTTCGTCTTGATCGAGATGGTCGAACCCTACATAACGACCTATCTCATACGCGCCAACGTGGTTGTTAATAAACGCTATTAACTCGAGTAGAGTTATCGGTTTGTCATTTAAGGTAACCGGATAACCTTGTTTGAAACCGATCTTGATGCTGTTGCCTTCAAGATGGTGCTCTGGTTGCCAACGCGACCAGGTAAAAAGCGAATCGGCGAGGGTGAAGTTTTCCGGATCGTCCAAGATGCCGGATTCAAACTCGCGACACCATAAATTGGAATCGCCACTGACATTACGAGATTTAAAGCCAACCAAACCGGAGTGAAACAGCGTCTGAGCTTTTTCTTCGCGGCTGATGGCGGAATACTCATAAGGCGAGCCGTAGAAACCTTGGTAGCCTGAACGTTCAATCGCGCCATTGAGACGGCGTAAGCTATTTTGCGACTGATTTGCGGTGTGGATGATGGCGTCACAACCGAGATTCTGCGCCAGCTCGACCGCTTTTTTAACAATGATTGGTCGAGAGAGTGAGGAACTGACCGGATAGTCACCTAGGTAAAGCGCTTGTGCTTGTATGGCGCAAAAGAGGCTGTGTTCAACAAACTCCTGTTTTGCATCGAGGATTTTTAAATCGAAGCCGTAATGATCGGTGATGAGCTTGAGTTTGGATTCTTCGATGTCATCGCCAAGATCAATGGCCACCGCGGTGACTTTTGCGCGGCTGTTCTTGAGAATTTCGAGCAAGTAAGAGCTATCTAAGCCGCCGCTAAAGAGCGTCAACACATGTTTGGCTTGGCTCGCGACGTTTTGTACATCCTCAATACTTCTGATTTTCTTCATCTCTCTGTCCTTGATGTTGTCTGACTAATGTCAATTGACTTATTTAGTATCTATAAGTAACTTCAACGGAACAATACAGTGAAAATGCAAAGGATAATTGCGCCATGGACACAAATAGGCTAATTCCACTGCTTTCTGAGATGGCAATTTTCGTTAATGTGGTCGAATCTGGCAGTTTTTCGAAAACCGCGCAAAAGCTTGGTGTGTCGCCGTCTTCGGTCAGTCGCTCGATAACTCGTTTGGAAAATGTGCTGGAAAAGAAACTGCTTGAGCGCACAACGCGACAAATGCGGTTGAGTGCGACGGGGCAAGAGGTCTATAGCCTGTGCAGTGATATGATGAATGCGGCGAAGATGGCGGTTTCCGCCGCGCAAACGGACAAAAGTGAAGCATCGGGCTCACTGCGCATTGCCGCGCCGAAAGCGTTATCTCGTCAGGTGTTGATGCCGTTCGTGCTCGATTTCATTGCTGATCACCCCAAAGTGGCGCTGCAACTGAAAGTCGCGGATCACTATATCGACCCGATAGGCGATGAGGTGGACGTGATCATCCAAATCACTGACAAACCAACCGAAGGGTTAGTGGCTCGTAGCTTAGGTCGCTGCCGTTTGGTGTTGTGTGCAAGCCCAGAGTATTTGCAGCAGCAAGGCACGCCGAACCATCCAGATGATTTAGTGGGCCACAACTGTTTGTGTTTGGGAGAAAATCCGCGGGATAGGGTGTGGGATTTTACCATCGGCAGCCGAAAAATTTCGGTGAATGTGAAGGGCTCATTTGCGGTCAATCACAGTGAAATTCGCCGTGAAGCGGTGCTGAGAGGATTTGGCATTTCGGTGTTTCCTGAGTTTGCGATTCGTCCTTATATTGAGTCGGGAGCATTGACCGAGTTACTCAGTGACTGGCACCTTGGCGGCAATTATCAAGGGCAGATTTTGGCGCAATATGCGCAGTCAAAGTACGTGCCGCAGCAGATTAAAACCTTTATAGAATACCTTCAACAACGCATGGTGCTTTCATAGCCTGTGGATGGCATCACGGTCAGCGTGACCCCAAGTAAAAACCCCGCAGAGAGTTCTCTCTACGGGGTTTATTTTTCGCTGTTTGTTCGTGCCTATTAACGATGCAATTGCTGATTAAGCGTCTGCACGTTTTAGGTGTACTTCTTCTTCTTTCTCGCCTGCTTTTGGATCGGCAAAGCGGTCAAGATCTAAAGCACCTTCTGATTTCGCAACAATCACCGAAACACACGCATCACCAGTGATGTTGACAGCTGTGCGGATCATATCCAGTAGACGGTCGACACCCATGATCAGCGCGATACCTTCCAGTGGTAGACCCACTTGGTTGAGTACCATCGCCAGCATGACCAGACCAACACCCGGAACACCAGCGGTACCGATAGATGCTAATGTTGCGGTGAGAATCACCATCACATAGTCACCCATACTAAGGTCGATGTTGAATGCTTGAGCGATAAATGCGGTCGCCACGCCTTGCATGATGGCTGTTCCATCCATGTTGACGGTTGCGCCCAACGGAACCGTAAACGAGGCGATTTTGTTGTCTACGCCTAGGCGGTTTTTTACCGTTTCCATGGTGGCTGGAATGGTCGCGTTAGACGAGGCTGTTGAAAAGGCAAACATGATGGCATCTTCCATTTTCTTCAAGAAAGTCAATGGACTTAGACCAGTGAAGCCTTTTAGCATCAAGCTGTAAGTGACCAAACCATGGATGAGCAGTGTCGCCGTCAACACTAGGAAGTATTCACCTAGATTAATGATTGCGCCCAAACCTAGGCCAGTAAACAGTTTCGCCATCAAGAAGAACACGCCGTAAGGGGCCAGGTTCATCAGTAGCGCAACCAGCTTCATGATCACTTCGTTAAGGTCAGAGAAGATCGCCGCAATGCGCTCACCCGGTTTACCAGCTGCACTGATGGCAATACCAAACAACAGGGCGAAGACGATCACTTGAAGCGTTTTGCCTTCGGCCATCGCACTGATTGGGTTGGTCGGGAACATATCGATGATCACTTGACCCAATGACGGTGCCTCTGCCGATTTGAACGAGCTTGCTGCGGTGAGATCTGCACCTGATCCAGGTTGGAATACCGTACCCATGGTCAGAGCGAGCGTGATAGCAACGGCGGTGGTGGTGATGTAAAACGCCAGGGTTTTACCACCCATACGACCTAGGGTCGAGATATCTTTAAGTGAGCTGGTACCACAAACAAGCGAAACAAAAATCAGTGGTACAACAAGCATTTTTAAGCTGGCAATAAAGATTTTACCGCCGACTTCAAAAAGTCCATTTACGATGTATGCGTCAACAAATCCATTGTCAGCAAATAGCGCGCGAATCGCGAATCCTGTCAAGATACCCGCAACCATGCCAAGAATTACACGGCCGGTTAGCGACATCGGTTTCTTGGTATTCATATGAACACTCCTTATAGTTATGCACCTTGAGTTCAGTTCAAGGGGAGCAGCAGGGTAGCAGTGTCCACTAAAAATAAAAAAGTAAATTGATGAATTGGATTAATAGATGTGATCTATATCACCTGAAATTTTAGTATATTCACAAGGTGATAACAAAGTAAGCTAGAATATTTATCTGTTGAATTAGGTTGTTTATCTTTTTTATCGATAGATAAACAAACCCATCAATTCTTACCAGATGATAATCGCTATGCATATGCCTCTTGATTTTGCATAAACAAGCGCAAGTTATGCACTTGATTACTCTTCACCTACCTGAGGAGAGAATGACTTAGGGTGATGACGAGCATCTTGTTGATAAGCAAAATCGGCCAAATTCGCAAAGTTCTGATGCGTCCAGACTTGCGCTTTTTTCAGGGTGTCAGGCAAGGCTGAAAAGTGCTTCTCCTCGTTGCTGGCAATCAGTTTCAGACTGACCCAATCGGAAATCGGACTACCATCAGAAAAGTGCGCATTGAGTGACAGAGTATGCTCGCTTCCCGGGTAATTAGGCTGAAGGGTATAAGCGAGCTGGTAGTCACGCTTGAGCAGCAGCCACTTGTCAGGCAAACGGCGTGCGCTGTCCCACCATAACCCATCGAGCGCTTCAATCTTCTGTTGAGTGATCTTTTTCGATTGCGCTTTGAGTTCGCTTAGGCGTTGTTGTAGGACGTGATCGACGTTTTTGGAGAAGGTTTTCTTATCCAAGGTAGGAGTGGCAAGAATCACCTGTTTCGCCAGTTGTGCGCCAAGCATGTTGGAGTAGAGATCTTCTGGAGAGAAGGCCGACGCTAACTCGTCGAAGCCGCCGACGGACATCAAACCAAACCATTGGGCAATTTCATGCCATTGCGCTAATTGAAAGGCGATGAACGCGGCGGCGTCAGCGCTACGTTGTACTTTTTCGGCTTGACTCAGAGACTCCGCCTGAAACTGAGGCTGCCAATGGATCTGCCGCACACGCAGCTCTTGTTTGAGTTCAACCTGATATTCCTGACCAAGATGGGTGAGGTTTTCTTGATAGAGATAGAAGGTGTAATCCGCGGTGTCTCGAACGTGGGCGGTATCAATAAAGCCAGCGTGTTGGGTAAAAATGAGGCCGTTGCTTTCATCGCCCAGTCCGAGCAAATTGCCCGACACGGATTGTGAGCCATCGTTGTAGCGGTGCTGGCCAATTTTGTCGGCGTCCACCACGTTACCCACTGAAAAGAACGGGACGGGAATGCCTCCCAACTGGGCTTTTAGGTCGTAACCAAAGGCGCAACATGGGCGCACACCCACGGGGGCATCGACCTCGGCAAGCACCGAGGAAGAGAAGCTGGCGAGCAACAGAAGAAGAGTTGTTTTGTTCATTTTCATCATGATTTTCTAAAACGCCTCATTGACATGAAAATAGAAACCGCTGCTCTCTTTGCCAAATCCCATATCGACGCGGACATTGATACGCGCTTTGAAGGCAAAACGATAACCGATGCCGACGGTGGGGAGCCAAGATTGTTCGAGCAACTCGTTGTAGTGAGGGGCAATGGTGCCTGCGCCGACCCAAGCCACCATCCCATGACGTTGATTAAAGCTATGGCGCACCTCCACTTGGGTGGAGAGCTGATTGCGATCGCGATATTGGCCTTGATAATAGCCGCGCATCCGTTGGTCGTCGCCCAGCATGGCTTGATCGTACCAAGGCACGTCACCGGTAAACGCTTGGCTATAGAGTTCCATCGCCACAATGGTTTGTGAGGAAACTTGCAGGTAATGGCGTACATTCATCAACCATTGTTGGTAGTTGGTATCACTGCCGTACTGCTGGCGAAAGTCACTCCATTCAAGATTCCAATAGCTGCCCATTGCCGGATTGGGCTCGAAATCGCGGCTGTCGTATTCCATACCCAGCACCATGCCGCTGCTTCTGCCGTTGCTCAGCGCTTTGGCCACGGGGGTCTCATCGTCAACGGTTACCCCTTGGTAGGTTTGCCAGTGCCATCCCGCTTTGAGATAGACGTTTGGCGCAATCTGATAAGCGATTTTCGGGTTGAACTGGTAACGTTGCGCATTGTACTGAGTTTTGTTGTTGTCGGTCTGCGCCGCACTTTCGCCTTGGCCCCAGTAATAACCGGGCGTATGGCTCACCCAACCATCGATCAGTAAGCGAATGCGATCACCAGAAAGATAGGTGCGATTTTCAACCCCTAATCCGTAAGAGCCTGAAGTTGAGGCGTAGGAAGTCAGGGTTAAGGTGGAATAAGGATCTGTAGATTGCCAGCCTGTTGGTGTATACAATCCCACGGCCGCGATGCCGATACCGAGCCCTTGCTCTGGGTTGACAAAGGGACCCGGTAACACGCCCCAGTCGATCAGTTTTCTGGTATCGACCGTGTCGCTGGCACCCAGTTTTTCCAGTAGGTTATCTACCCAACTGCTTTGTGGTTTTGCAAAGGCACTGACACTGGTGAGAGCCAGCAGAGCGCAACACCCAACTTTGCCCATGGGTTAGAATCTCCGATCGACTGAGAAGAACATGCTCTGGCGGTCACCAAAACCAAACTCACCGAGCAGATACCAACTCTCATTAATTTGATACTGCATGCCCACAATGGGGTTCCATGGGGTTTGCAAGTGTTGTTGAACTTCGAAACGAGCATCACTAGGCAGCAGTGAGGTTAAGGACGAGGGCAAGCCAAGATCGGAAAGCGAACCTTTGAGTGTTTGCTCAACATCTTGATACATGGCACCAGCCCAAATACGCAGCGGTGTCCCGTGGCGATTGAAATCATAACCGACACGAGGAGAGACAACGATCGCGTCAATGGTGCCGTCGATGACGGTCAAACGGCTTTGCGTGAAACTGGCGTCCACCAACGCAAACCAGTTTTCATAACCGCCGACTAGCACCGCGCCAAAGCCCGTGGTGTAGCCATCCAGATCCAAGCGAAAGTCTTGGATTTTATGGGTGATAATCGGTCTGTTGGGGTTAAAGCCCGCGGTTAAGGTAACGTCTGTGGTTGAATAGCCATCTAGCTTTCCCACCAAACCGTACAAGTTAAGAAAGGGGAACAGCCAAACATCAGCCCGTAACGTCAGCACTTCGGTATATTGGCGTCCGGGTTCTGCATCCAAACCGATATCGAGATAGTTGAAGTCCAACCCTTGCAGATCGATGGAATCGACATTAATACCTTGCTCCATCGTCATGTAACTCAAGTTAAAACCGATCGGTTTTGGCAAGGTGTAACCAAGCGCTTCTGCGTCTTCTTTCCAGATAGGCAGTGAAAAGGAGTCTGCTACGGTTGGGGTGGAGCAAGCAGCAAACAGTAAGGAGAGCAGAACGGCTTTTTTCATTCGTTAAACATCAATAAATAGAGCAAAACCAACATAAGTGGTTCAGCCATTGTTGTACATCGCCTTGGTTTAGGCACCTGTCAATGGTCTCTCATCCGTTGAACGCCATTTTGTCACGATCATACACCTAATTTTTTACAAGTAAACTTGAAAGTGTACTTTTGTTATTTTTGCTCTATACTAAGCGGCAATGGAAAGAGGATGGCTATGAAAGTTACCGAGCAAAAACGGCTTGCCCTTATTGAGGCCGCCAAAGATGAATTTATAGAATTTGGTTTTAATGCCGCCAACATGGATCGTGTATGCGAAAAAGCATCCACTTCAAAACGCACCCTTTATCGACACTTTGAAAGCAAAGAGTTGCTGTTCACTGC
Organism: Vibrio vulnificus NBRC 15645 = ATCC 27562; assembly: GCF_002224265.1. Classification (NCBI taxonomy): domain Bacteria; kingdom Pseudomonadati; phylum Pseudomonadota; class Gammaproteobacteria; order Vibrionales; family Vibrionaceae; genus Vibrio; species Vibrio vulnificus. The sequence continues at coordinate 207,136 of NZ_CP012882.1, read as the reverse complement.
AGCCATTAATGCCATGGTGGAAAAGCAAAAAGAGCACACCACTTTTGTATATCAAGCTCATGGGGCGCTGGACTCGCAGCTCAAAGCGTACTTGCAGCGCAAAGTGATCGGTCTCTACAGTGAAGTGGGTTTGCCTGTGGTGCGTATGATCGTGGGTGAATTCATTCGAGAGCCCGAGCTGGCACAGCGATACCTCGCCTTGATGGGGGGCAAAGACGTAGAACTCAAACAATGGATAGAAAATGCCATCAGTGACGGAAGGCTGATCTCTGGCGATAGCCAGCAGATCATGGCTACCTTGTTAAATCTGTTCCACGGTCAATTTCTATGGCCGCAATTGGTGGCAAACCTTGCGCAGCCCAACGAGCAAGATCAACAGACGCATATCAATGAAATGGTGCGTATCTTCTTGCGCGCTTACGTAGCAGATTAGAGAGAGGGTAATGGATAACCCGTTCTTCCTCTCCTTGGAAGTTCGGGTTATCGCTTCTACAGGTGAGAATAACTCAGAGCCTATCCTGCAGAAGATATTAGGACTTAAAAGTTATGCTGAGCAAGCTCGGAAGGAAGACCCACATTAGAATGAGGCAGAACGATTTTGCGTGATTCGAAGCGAACCTGCTCTCGATCAAACCAGAACTCGATGCAGTCTGCTGCGTGCAAAACTAACGTGTAACGGGTCTCTTGTCTGAGATACATTCCACCGATTTCAAAATCTTCATATTTAACATTCAGCCCCAGAACTTGATGGCTGCGTACCCCGTCGTTATAAAAAATTTGGTCACGAGTAAAGTTTGCTTCTTTAAGAAGCGCTAAAGCGATATTGAGTGAATCCGAAGTAATAGTAATCATAATATTTGTTGTGTTGTGGTATACCCATTTGACGATACTCAGCCTAGTCGTAACGCTGGGCGTATGAGTGAGAAATCACCACGACCAAAATGTGGATGGTTCGCATGTGCAGCCAAATTGTTGGGTAAGCAATATTAAAGTTGCCAAGAAAAAGAATCCAATCTGCGCCAATCGCTCAGATCGATGCGTTAAGACATTGTTAACGCAAATTATTTTTATCTATGCTTGGTTGTCGTTCGGTGGGCAGTGTAGTGAAATAATTAATTCATGCAATCTATGATTCTGTGAGTGGATGTGACCTTTTATTAATTAAATTGTTGATTAATAGAGATAAAAGAGAGTATGTAATGAAATGTAATGAATTAGAGTAGATACTCTCGAGATGAGGTGAGAAATGGACAGATTAGAGGCTCTCAGGGCTTTTGTAGCAATTGCAGAACAAGGCAGTTTGTCTGGCGCTGCAAACGTGCTCGAAATCGAGAGGACCAAGGTATCACGCTATCTTAGTGAGTTAGAAGAGTGGGTTGGAAGCCGTTTGCTTCACCGCACCACCCGTAAACAAAGCCTCACGGATGCTGGAGAGCAAACGCTCGAACTCGCCTATCAAATGCTTTCCCTTTCTAATGAAGTGAGCGCGATACGAGATCGGCAAAACAATACGCTTTCTGGCAAGCTTCGTATTGCTTCGGCCTACTCTTTAATTGAGCATTTCTTGTTGCAAGCCGTGGAAGCGTTTTGTGCTCAATGGCCAGAGGTACAGATCGAACTGCTGGTGGCCGATAGCAGCACCCACTTAATTGAAGAGGGGGTGGATCTGGCGGTACGAATTACCAATGATTTGGCCCCAGGGCTTATTGCAAGGCAAATGGGTGTGTGTCGTAGTGCCCTTGTTGCCACACCTGCGTATCTTGAACAGTTTGGTCATCCGCAGCAGCCCAGCGATTTGCCAGCACATCGTTGTTTAAGCTTCAGTTACTTTGGCAAAAACCGTTGGTATTTAACCCGAGATAACCGCCGAGAAAGTATCGATATTCAAGGCCCTATCACCGCCAATATTTCTACGATCGTGTTATCGGCAACACTGCATGGAAGTGGCATCAGCCAGCAGCCCTATGCTGCGGTGGCGCCACATCTTGCACAAGGTCGTCTATTGCCCGTCTTGCCGGATTGGCAGCCTGATGAACTAGGGGTTTACCTCGTCTATTCAAGTCGTAAGCAGATCACGCCGTTACATCGGCAGTTTATTGATTTTATTTGTCAGCGAATGGCAAGCGATCCGCTGTGGCAGGCGTTATAAACGAGAACGGTGAGTGTGAACTATTGGTGCATAATTCGCACTAGTGATGTGTGTATGTGTGGCTATTTCGCGCAAATAAAACGAAATACATTAGAGCCCGTTGATAACAGATAACTCAAAGGGCCAACTCTATGAAGAAAATACTTGCCGTTGCGGTACTCGCAACCCTGAGCCAGCCAGCATTGGCAGCACTGAAACTGACCACTTATAACCCACAAGAAAAGGCCATTTTTCCGGTCAGCTCGACGCTGATTTCGGGGAAAAAAGAAGCCATTTTGTTCGATGCACAGTTCAGTACTACCGAAGGTAAAGCGCTGGTGGAGTTGATTCGTCAATCGGGCAAAGAACTCACCACGGTGTACATTACTGGTGGTGATCCAGATTTCTATTTTGGTCTTCAGCCGATCGTGGAAGCCTTTCCTCAAGTAAAGATTAAAGCGACGGCAACCATCGTTGATCACATCAATCACACAAAAGATCAAAAGATCGGTTACTGGGGGCCAATTCTTGGCGAAGGTGCGCCAAGTCAGCTTTATGTGCCAGAGGTCTACAACGGCGACATCTTGCTTGAAGGTGAAAAGATTGAGCTAAAAGAAGCGGGTACGCATAACGCGTACTACTGGATCCCGTCTCTTAAAACCGCATTGGGTGGGGTATCCACTTACAGTGGCATTCATGTCTGGATGGCTGATAGTCAAACCAAAGAGGAACGTCTTGAGTGGGTTGCATCACTCGATCGTATGAAGCAATTGAAGCCAAAGCGCGTGATCCCAGGCCATTACTTAGGGCAAGTTCCCCCTCGTGTAGAGGCGGTTGATTTCACGAAACAGTATGTGATGGATTGGCAGCGCTATGTAGAGCAATCAAGCAACTCGACGCAATTGATTGAAAAGATCACGGCGCAATACCCACTACTGACGGCAGATGAAGGCGTCACCATTGGGGCGAAGGTGAGCATGGGTGAAATGAAGTGGTAACTGGTCTAAAACCACTCGTGAGATTGGGTTAGACAGCAAAAGGCAGAACTTGGGTTCTGCCTTTTCGTCGTTAAGATATCTCACTGTGGTGAGGCGTTACTTTGTCGCCAAGCCTTTGCTGTGTAAATAAGGCAAGATATGAGGGCGAGATTCCCCCGCCAGCTTGCCCGTTACTTGTTCAGACCAGCTGGCCTGTTTTTGGTTTGATGAACGCTTGCCATAGTAGTCGAGCATGGTTTGATCGTATTGCTCTACTTTATTGAGATCGAGCGGCTGATAGTGGTTCTCGTGGAGAATGACCTCCGCGGGCAGCCGTGGTTTGAGATCAGGGTCTTGGTCTGGATGGCCTAAGCACATACCAAACAAGACGGCACTGAATGGAGGCAGTTCGAGAAGGGCATCCACCTCGGCGGCTTTGTTTCTCAGCCCACCGATGTAAACGCCACCTAACCCCATCGACTCTGCGGCCAATAAGCAGTTTTGCGCCATGATGCCGGCATCCACCGCGCCGATCAATGTCAGCTCGGTAAAGCCCGCTTGTACTTCTGAGTTGAGGGTGGCGTGGCGTTGATAATCAATGCAAAACACGAGGAATTCGGCAGCCGTTTCGACATAGTGTTGTGGCCCCGCGAGCTCGGCAAGCTGCTGACGTTTGGCTGGATCGGTAATGCGAATGATTGAGACCACTTGTAGCAAACTGGAAGAAGAAGCGGCTAGCCCTGCTCGAATGATGGTGTCGAGTTGCTCTGGCGTTATCGCTTGGTCGGTAAATTTGCGAATAGAACGGTGGGAAAGCAGAGTGTCAATAACAGCGTTCATGGCTCAATCCTTAGCAGAAAATGTGCACAAACTTTATCTGCTATGATGAAAAATGTCGAATCTCTTGTTATTGCCCCTATTAATCGTAATGACAAATAATTGGAATGGTTAATTGCTGGCAGAGGAATAGACTGCCGTTTTCTTTTTTTGTTGCGATTGCCATGTCCTGTCCTTATTTTGAGCAAAAGAGCTGCACTTCTTGCACACACATGAATACTCCTTACTTTCAACAGCTTGAAATGAAAGACAATGCGTTACATACCTTGTTTTCTGATGTTGCACAAAGTGCGTGGTTGGCTCCGGTTCAAAGTGACTCAATGCATTGCCGTAACAAAGCGAAAATGGTCGCGCTTGGTGCCGCGCATCAACCCACGTTAGGGATCGAAAGTGTCCAAGACGGCACGCCCATCTCCTTAGTCCATTGCCCGCTCTACACTCAAGATAGCCAAGCGCTGTTGGCTTACTTGCAAGAATGGATACGTACATCAGGCATTCCGCCTTACAACAAAGTGAAGAAAAAAGGTGAGCTTAAGTTTGTTTTGCTGACTCGTAGTCAGGCTCGTGGCGAGTTTATGCTGCGTTTTGTGGTGAGAAGTGAGGCAGCACTTGAACGCATTCGCCACAACTTGCCGAGGTTGCAACAGGCGTTTCCTGCCATTCGTGTCATCAGCGCGAACATTCAGCCGATCCACATGGCTCGCTTGGAAGGGGAGCAAGAGATCTTTCTCACTGATGCGCAATATTTGTTGGAAGAATTTAACGGTGTGCCGATGGTGGTGAGACCAAAAAGCTTTTTCCAAACCAATCCGCATGTGGCGGCCCAGCTTTACGCCACTGCCCGCGATTGGGTAGCCGAGCTCAAACCACGCCAAATGTGGGATCTCTTCTGCGGCGTTGGTGGCTTTGCGCTTCACTGCGCACCGCACGCAGAGCAAGTGATTGGCATTGAAATTGAAGAAGAAGCGATCAACAGCGCGAAGCTTTCGGCTCAACAACTCGGCATTGATAATTTGAGTTTCTCTGCGTTGGATTCGGCGGCGTATTCTCAGGCACAAACGCAAGCCGCGGATCTTATTTTGGTTAACCCTCCACGCCGCGGCTTGGGCCAAGCGCTGACTGCACAGTTGGAGCAACTGGCACCACAATATTTGATTTACTCCAGTTGTAACCCAGTGACGATGCAGCAAGACCTAGCGCATCTGCCTAGCTACCGAGTCGAGCGTGCTCAGTGGTTTGATATGTTCCCGCATACTGATCACGCTGAAGTGATGATGCTGTTGGTGCGCCAATAAGCGCTTAGCCTTAACTGAATTCAGCTTACTTAAGTTGCGTTGCTTGTGGTGCATCGCCAGTAATGGTGACGCGGTGCAAGCGACGTGGCTGATCGCCATAATCGGTCACGGCAAAGTGTTGGGTCGCGCGGTTATCCCAAATGGCCAAAGAGTTTGCTTGCCATTGAAAGCGGACTTGAAATTTCTCTTCTCGAGCTGTGGCAAAAAGCGTTTCTAGCAGCGCTTGGCTTTGCGCTTCCTCCAACCCGTCAATACAACGGGTAAATTGTTCATTAATATACAGTGTCTCTCGTCCAGTTTCCGGATGCTGCGCTACCACAGGGTGATGTACCGCTGGAAACTCGCGCGATTTCTTCACCACGTAGCTTTCCCCATCTTCATCCTTGTGGTCATAACGGCTATTTTCAAAAGCGTGTAAAGCATGGGTGGCCAACAGCGGTCTCAACTGCTGCTTTAATGAATCATCAAGCGATTGCCAAACCGCTTCCATGTCGGTCCAAATCGTATCGCCTCCAGAAGCTGGGCAGTGCTGGGCATGAAGCAGAGCGCATTTTGAGGGGCGGGCTTTCCAAGTGAGATCGGTGTGCCAGTAGCTCTCTCCAGGTGGCAATCCTTCTCGGGTTTCAATCACCACCACTTGTGGGGCGTCTGCCAAATGAGGAAAGAAAGGGTGGATCGGTTCCAGCTCACCAAAGCATTGCCCGATTGCCAAATGCTGCTCTGCTGTCAGCAACTGATCGCGAAAGAACAGCACTTTGTAATGTAAGAACGCTTGGTACAACGCCTCAAATTGTCGCTCGTTGATGGCACCGAGCTGAACGTCTTCAACTAAGGCGCCAAACGATGCCGCTACAGGGGTTATTTTCATGGCTTCTCGCTCAATTTTGTTCACTGGCTTTAGGGAGTGAACATCAGACCGTCTTTGGCTCCATTTTCATTCATAGCCCTCATTTTTGGCAGTCAATATCGCGACAAACGTGCGTCAGATCATTGGTTCGGTTTCTAGTACTTTGGTTGAGTATTTGTTCAACTAATATTTGAGGTGAAACTATCAAGGCGTTCACTTGCAGTATGGCCGGACAAACAGCAACCGAACGGGGCAAATGATGAAATCAGATTTTTCGACCTTACTCGATTTTAATCACGTGAATATTTCACCCATTGAGCTTGAAGAGATCGTCTTGCGCGAACTGGCTCAGGCGGGTATCGAGAATGTGGTGTTCATGATTTTGGACCCTTATCAGGTGCCACGGTTGCAGTTTGATTTCGGATTTTCGAGCCAACAGTTGGACATTTATCAGCAAAATCAACATCACGATTCATTCTTACAGTATTACCTGCGTAAGGGATTGATTGGCCAGTATCTTTACATGCAAGAGATGCTGCCAGTGAAACAGATCCGCAACCCCGTCTTTCGTGAAGTGCTGATCCCAACCATGAAACTTCATCATTCCTATTGCGGTTTGTTTAGACTGGTTGAGCACCACTACTTGATGTTGAGTTGTCATGGTTTCAGTGCATTACCGCCTAAGCAGCGTGATCATCTCAAGAGGTTGTGGCAGTTTTTGATCTCATGGGGCAACTGTTGGGTCGCCCAGCAAAGCATGGTAAAACGACTTGCTCAGCTCAGCCCTATTCGTTCGATCGTGCATAACGGTGATGTACTGACGGATGCCGAATTGGAAGTGCTGGAACTTCTGGTGCAAGGGATGGATGGCAGTGAAATTGCCCACTATCGCTCTGTCTCGAAAGAGACGGTTCGTACTCAGATTAAACGGATTTTGCACAAGACAGGGTGCCGTCATCAAAATCAATTGATCTCGCGCTATTACCGTATAGGATCTTATTCTTTAGTTGTATGAATGGTCTCTTATTATTAATTCTATTGATGTAAATCAAACCCCGCTCAATTGCTCGTGCTGCGTCACCCACATGGGTGATGAAGTGACTGAGTTCCCTTTTTAAGCTGCATATAACCGTTGCGTAACCGCGCAACATTGCGATGTGAGAAGAAAATAAAAAGGAATTCGGAGGGAATCATGAGAGCCAATAAAATCGTCATTGCACTAAGCGTGGCGGGGATGGTCAGTTTGGTTGGATGTGGTAGTGACTCATCAGACAGCAGCACACCTACGGTGCCTGATACCTATAGTGTCACAGCCATTGATGGCTATCTTCACAATGCTAAGGTGTGGTTGGACACCACCCCTAACTGGGTTCACGATGATGGTGAGCCCATCGCCTACTCAAATCAGCAGGGCGTCGCGCAATTGGACGTCAGCAACGTTGCTAACTACCAAAGCTTTCCCGTTATCGTGCAAGCGATAGCCGGTGAAACCATCGATACGGAAGGCGGAAATGTCGATCCCATCACCGCGGGATACACCATGTCTGCCCCCGCTGGTGAAGCGGCCATCACGCCACTTTCTACCCTTGTTCATGTTGATATGGTGAATCGCCTGCAAGGCGAAACTAACCCCATACTCATCGCCGCTCAGCAGCAACAATCGGTTAAGCGCATTGCCGAGCAACTAGGTTTAACGGATGAACAAGTTTTGGGTGACTTCTTGGATGAAGAGCATCAACAAGCGGCATTTGCGGCGCGTAGTTTGGTGACAGTAGGCGTCGTGCTAGCTGAAACTCCAGAACAATATCAAACCACGATGGATGACCCAGAGGCTAGCCAAAAAATGGCGCATACTGCGGAACAGGTTAATAAGGGCATTAAGAAGACCATCGAAGATACGTCTGCAGAAGATCTGGCCGATAAGAAGCCTGAGTTTAATTATGATGCCGACAACGACGGCAACATGGACGATGATGGTGATGGCGTTCCTGATTTGTTTGATGAATACCCAGACGATGCTACCGAATATCGCAATTTTGACGGTGATGAGCTGGGAGATAACGCCGACCCTGACGATGACAACGATGGGGTGAAGGATGTCGATGACCTCTTCCCGAACGACAACACGCAAGCGGGTGACCCAGACAAGGATGGCTTTGATAGCTTGGTGGATCAATATCCAACCGATCCGAAATTGGCGGGGGATCATGACCAAGATGGTTATGACAGTGTGGTGGATGAGTTCCCGAACGACAACACGCAAGCGGGCGACCACGATAACGATGGTGTGGATAGCCTCGTGGATGCCTATCCCGACAATGCGGACAAATCAACCCAAGACCAAAGCACAGAGCTAAGCTATCGCTGGCCAACGGTGACCCACCTCGGTAAAGAAGCCAGAGTGCTTGACGTGACCTATCACACAAGCGTCGAAACCTTTAACAGTGGCTTGGTCACCACCGAAGTTGAACGGACTTTCCGTACCGTAGAGGGGGATTTACTGGGCGAAGAACATAGTATTGAACAGACGCAAAAAGATGGCAGCTTTAGCCGCATTAGCGAATGGCGATATGATTTCAACTTAGACGGCGAGATTTTGTTTGTTGGCCGGTCTTTGGATATCGGGAAGAAAACCGCGCAGGGTGAGCAGTATTGGAAATACATTGATGAAGCGGATGCCGCTTTGGAAGGGGCTGACAATGGCGGAGGACGCACGTTCGATGGCGTGAATTTTACCAGCCGACAACATCCACAAACGTTACTGGGTATCGACACCATTCAATATGTGACCGTCACTCAGGGAACGGATGGTGAACTGGCTAGCGTGACGACGCAGTTGGATCAATTTGCCGTCAATGGCTTCAAGATCGATGATGACGCGACCCACGTGAAAGATTATGCCTACCGTGGCGTAGAAAAACGTCGCGAACAGATCCCTGTTTGGCTGGAAGAACACCGGGATTGGCAAGCTAATGGCTCGACAAACCAATACCGCCTGTTTGTTGCTGACAGCGAAAACACCTATCGCTTAACGGAGCATCAACCTATTTGGTCGAGCCCGACAGACAACAGCTACGAAGAGTATGCTGACTATAACTACAACAACCAAAAATGGGAAAATCGCACCGCGTATTGGGTGGAAAGAACCACCGAGTTGTTGGCAGACAGCAGTACGAAAGTGTCTGGCTCGCGCTACTTGCTTGCCGATTCGGATGCAATAAAACGCACGTCGTCAGAGAAGCCAGATGGTGAGAAATTCAGTGAGTTCTCACTTCATGAGCGCACAATATCTGCCACGGAGAAACGCGCTTACGAAACTTGGCATCATATTGCACTGGAAGGGTACGATTTTACCGCGTCCGAGAATGTCTTTGGTCATCAATACACGGTGTTCAATTTGTATGACGACATCTGGATGGGTTACAGCTATACCCAGTGGTTTGATCGCAATATCGACTTGATCGCTGAAGTGGATAGCTTGCTAGAGCAAGGTGTGCCGGTTGACCAAATTACGTCAGAGATGATTCCGAATTTGAATCTCTATGCCAAACCTGCGTTTACACCATCATTCCGTTACCACGACAATGGTGATCCGCGCGTGTGGTATTTGGTCACCGATGATCCTTTCTATGACGCATCGGGTTATGTCATGCAAGCGATCACCTTTACTCCAGGTGGATTGGCCAATGCGTTTGATGTGTTCGATGTGGTGAACGGTATTTATTTACTGAAAGGCAAAGTTGAACAGCCACAACAGTGGCAGGAGATCATTCCTCGAGCGATCTTTATGCAGAATGCACAAGCGGACAGTAGCGGCATTTCGTTTATGACTGAACGAGGCGATGAGTACTTTGCCAGCCGTGAAAAAGCGCAGCAGCGTTTGAAAGTGCTGCAAGCACAGCAATCACTCTGCACATATGGTGACACGGGTTGGGATGAACAAAATAATCGCCCAGCGGGTTCACCGACTGAAGCGGATTTCTATCAAGCCTTAGAGACGTGTTTGTACCTACCGCTGACCCCAGAGCAGTTAGTGACAATGCAATGGCACTACTATGATGCCGAAGACCGCGTGCATGAAAGTTACCTCTTCTATGAAGAGGGGGCAGGGGTGATGCTTGAAAACGGCAATTATCTCAAGGATCTCACCTGGACAATCAATGAAAAAGGGATCGTGACTATTCGGTTCCCACTGGATGACGATGTGGATATGTTTGCTCTCACTGGCGAGCATAAAACGGGCTACTACCTCAAAGGGTACTTCCAATGGAACAAAGTGGTTACGGAAGAAGAAAGTGAGAGACTTTCCGAAATCGTCGCTGTCGACTACATGAAATATGCGCCACAGAGTGATCCCGCGGTGAGCTGTGATACGGGCAATACTCCTTGGGATGAGCCCAATGATAAACCCGTTTACTACGAAAGCTTTGAAGCTTATCAAGCCGCAGTGGCGCAATGTAAATCACAAATGGGGGACGGAAGCGTACTGACTGCCGAACTCATGGCTGGCACCGATAGCGGCAAAAGCGCTTATTGGGCGGTGGGCTATTACGAGTACATCGATCAGCAACGTGTGTTTACCGCCGACGAATGGCTTTACTTTAATCCGCAGGGCACTGGGGCGTTTGTCGATGCTGAAGATGGAGAGTTTCCGTTTAACTGGGCGATAGAAAATGGTCAGTTGAGAATTGACGTCACACACGCTGATTACGTCGGTTCCTACGAAATCAGCGAACTGATCAATTCAGACGCCACCGATCTGTCCTTAAAAAGCTTTTGGCATAGTACGGAGTGGAGCGATGTGAACGCGGGAGAAGGCGAAATCCTCGATCAAGTTTATCGTTTTGATGGTTTCCGCTAACTCTTTGTGTTTAGACGATAATCACTAAGAGTGTCGAATGGGCTGTTTCTTCAGCCCATTTTTATTGTCTCTCTGGCTCAATACATCGCGCCATGAAAACTGGATTTTGGTTGTAATACCTCCTTTGCTTATAACACCTTCGCATTATCACTTCTTATATTGACATATCTATAATTAACCCAGTGCGGTAGAAAGGAGAAAGCGATGAAGGTTGTTGTTGAGTTCCTCGAGTCAGGACGCTTCAGGGATAACTTTTGGGATGGCGAATTCAGAGTGGAAAAAGGTGAGCACAGAGCAGTAAGCCCTTCGTTAGCAGCTCAACTCATTCACAACCGACAAGCCTCTCTCTATCATTCTGACGATCCCGATCAGACGGCGTTTATCAACCCTGCTGACGGTACGCCAATGAAGTAAACCCAAACCGAATAGATAAATGGCCACCAGCGAATATTGTTTCATTTGGTGGCCGTTTTTTTTGTGCTGGTATGCCAGAAAAATGCACAGGACCCAGCGCGTTTGCCTTACTCGGTGATGTGCGGAATGAAACCATCCCAAGTTAGGGGGAGCGTCAGTGGATGGGGTTCTATCCCTTTGCTACTTGAAGCTGAAGCGGTGTTGGCTGCAACGCCAAGTTGTTTGGGTATATCTCCTGTTAGCAAGTAGAAATAGCCGGGAATAGAAAAGGGACCAATGGTCCCTTTGGATAAACGCACAATCGCGACAGTGATTATTGATTGGCAACATTCATGGATGACTTATCAATGCGGTAGTCGTAACGCATTTCTAGGCCTTTATCGTTCGCGTCAAAAACAAAATTGAGTGTGGCATCCACCGTTAATGCTTCACTAACTTCTTCTGGAATTGGCTCGCCACTGAGTTCAGCCGCCATCGTTGCGAATTCAAGGACGCGTGAGGTGTTCATATAGGCTTGCCACAACCCCCCTGCTTCTAACGGCTGCTTGAGCACGACTTCTGACTCCGCTGCGGCTTTTTCACCCGCATAGAGCGTGAGGTGTTTGTCGTTCATGCGCGCAAAGAGTGGCGTTTTCATCCCCGTTTGCGCTTCAACCAGCGCACTGAGATCCACGGCTTGGCCATTGGGTTCAATGTTCACTTCTGCTAATTGTGGAACAAACATTTTTGCCGTTTGCACCAGAAGTGATGGATCATCTGCTGAGAGGCTGAATAGGAAATCCAGTTTTTCAAATTCAGGCCCATACTGGCCTTGTAAGTTCATCGTAATATCATTCAGGCTAAACTGAATGCCTTTTACGCCATTTACCATGCCAGCACCCATGCTCACGGCCGCAGCAGGGTTCTCACCTCGAATCTCTCGTTGGACGTCTGCGAGGAGTTCACAAGAGTAACTTGGTTGCGTCAAATCGTTCCAAATATTGCTGATCGCTGGCGCTAATTTGGCAACATCGAGGCCAAAACTCATACCAAAGATGCTGTCACGGTTAATTTCATCACTAGGAATAAAGCCGCGTACGGTTTTGAGTGCATTGATGAGAACTTGGTTGTTACTCTCGACGACAATGCTGCCATCCATAACCAGTTGTTTGTCTTTGGATTGGTAACTCGCGATAGACACAATACGAGGCCAATTGTTGGCGATGGTTGTCAATTCAGAATGACAAGTCGGCTGACGCAGCACGTCAATTTGATCTTCTGGAGAGAGTTGTTGCAGCACATCAATTTGACGAGCCAACTGGTTGCTGCCTTTGAGCGTGATCCCTTTGATCACTTCTTGGTTATCAAGGTAGGCGTAAAATTGGTAATTTGGGCCATATTTAGTTTGAAGTGCGGCTAACTTGCCGCTATCTGCAAACGAGTGTTGAGGTTTTTCTGCGCCAAGTGCCATTTTCAATGTGTTCTCAGCGCCAAACATCGGGACATCGAGCGTGAAGGTGACCACCTTGCCTTCCAGGGCGATTACAAAACCAAGGTTTTGTTCTGCGCTTGGCTCTGACGCGAGAACATAGCGGCGGTAATCAGCTTGGCCAAGTTTACCGACTTCATGCGTCGCACCTGTCTCTTTTTCCTTTTTATCGATGGTGGCCCAGAAAGCCGTTGGGTTTTCAATCTCGAACTTGTAAACCGGTACCATGCCTAAGGTGTAGAGCAGTGGTTTCACGTTGTCGCCTGTACCAAGGTAATTCTTGAGGCTTTGTTCATTGCTGGCGCTGTTAAGGTAGCCATCAAAGTAGGCGAGAAGAAAGGCTTGCTCTGGGGTGAGCTCTTTCAGATCGAACGCATCGGCGAAGCTTTCATTCTGATAACCCATAGAGGTTAAGTACTCGTAATGATTAATGGCGTTGGTCTGCAAAGAGATCAGCGGGGTATCCGCGGGTACATAAGCCAAGAAGTCATCGCCTGCTTGAGTATTGAGTCCTACTTTATAGAAATACGCGCCACTAGCGGCAGCCGCTGCAACTGCAGAAGCGAGGATAATTTTATTCACGACCAACTCCGTTGTCTGTTATTGACTCTCTCATCTCTCGCTCTATGCAGACGAGTGGGAGAGTTTTGATCATTGATAATAAAACAAAACGCTATGCTATATATGCAATTAGTTTTGTAGTCTCATCATATATAAGTTGGCTTGTTATTCAATGCGTTATTTATTGAGATGAGTGTTGTGTCTCTGCTTTTGGAATCGGTCAGACATTCAGCGATGGCGTCGAGGAGAAGAAGAAGCTGGAGGAAGAGAGTGCTAGGGGAAAAAGCAGAGCCAGCACGTTGCTGGCTCTGGATATCGATCAGTTATCGACCATAGGTTTTGACGATGTACGCTTCAAATTGATCGCACATATCGGCGTCAGAAATGGCGTTCGAAGCCAACACCTTACTGCCATCGACGATGGTGATGGTTGCGTTAAGGCTAGCAGGAGTGTGAATCTCTCGTTCGGCAAGGGCGGCGATTTTCTGCTGCTCTTTTTCCCACGCCTGCTGTGCAGTTTGGTTACAGGCGTCGGCGAGGTATTTCGCATTGAACCCTTCACCTGTCAGGCGCTTAATCGACTCAGAATGAGACACACTGTTGCCTGCATGCCAGTAATGCTCTGCCAACAGAGGGCCAATTTCTGGGTTATCACATAGGTAACCAAATTTCTCGGTGAAGTAGGCACGAGTTTGGTACACCGCCATGTGAGCCAGCAAGTAACCTTGGTAAGCACAAGAGGCTTCATCAGACAGCAGATGTGGAATGGCCATCAGTGGACGTGGGCTGCACGCCAAACCTAGAATGCGCATTTCGGTATCTCGGGCCAACTGGGTCACGCTTTCTGCCGTGAGTTGCTCGTCACTCATTTGATAAAGCGCACGCTCAAAGTACGGCACAACGAGAATGCTGCGTTCTGCATAAGCCTTGAACGGCTGACGATTATTGACCATCGCTTGAATGATCGAGTCTGGTACTGGGTTGCCAGCGTCATCCAATGCGTAGCGCTTCAACCAATCTGCGTCGTCAAGCAGGCTATCGCAGAACATCGATTGTGTTTCGGCGTAAGCCATGGAGGTTGGCGCAAATTCTTGCGAGAAACAAGGCGCATTGAGTTTCACATTAGCAAAGTGAGCGGCGTGGCCTCCTTCGTGGAACAAGGTATTCATGCCATCGTAGCCACAACCGACTTGGTCTGGTTTGGCATTGGAAGTGAAATTCACTTTAGCGGCAATCCACTCTCCTTGGTCATAGAAAGAAGGGATAGGGCCATGACAGAAACCGTTCGGGTATTTGCCTTTGCGATCCAACAGATCGAGTGTGAGCTCCGCTCCGGAGTAATCAATATTGAGGCGACCAAACGATTCTACCCAACGGCGTAGCGATTTAGAAAACGGCACATATGGGTCCAAGTCACGCATGACATCGCCAGAGAAAGAGTAAACAAAGTTATGCCCTTTTAAGGCGTCCTTGCCTTTCTCTTGCGCCAATGCATCCAGGCTATTTTGATGGTTTTGGCGAGTGCGCTGTTCGAAATCATCCAAAATCACAAACAGTTCGTCACTGGTCATGTGCTCGGTTTTCACCACAGAATAATCGAAGAAGTTGGCGTAGCCCATGGTGCGGGCAAAGGCGTTACGCTTTTTCACCAGCTCAAGGAAGCCGTTTTGCAGTAGCCACTGTTCGAGATCCAATAACGCTTGATGCGCAGATTGGCGAACGGATTCCTGATTGTTGGCGCGGATTGCCGAGCTCAGGATCGGCAGGCTGCCTTCCACCGTTTCACCCTTCTCGTTCACGTAAGTAAGCACGTGCTTTTGCTTCTTCTCAAAAATCTCTGCTTCAAACTGAATCAGATCATTCTTAAGCTCGCCCGCTTCGGGGGATTCAATAGCGTGCGATTGGAACATGGCTAACCAGCCATTGAGTCCTTGAATCGTCTGCGCTTTCTCGCTTGAGTCTGCGATGGTTTCTGCGGCTTCAAGTTGTTGTCTAATTTCGTTAATTTTTGAAGCTTGAGAAAGGAAGTTGGTCCACTCGGTCTGTGCTTTGGTTGAGCCTTGATGATCGTCGCTGATCCCCATGTAGGTTTCCCAGAAGAAATCTTCTTTGGTGCGATGAATCGTCAGATATTGTTGGTTTAGCTCATTAAGATAGGCAGTTGCAGTCATTTTTGTCCTTTAAAATGGTTGCCTGAAGAATGGGGCATTATGTCATGATGAATTGTGAATGACGAATCTCCCTTTCGTACGGTTAACGGCAGTGTCGTAAAGGGAAATGTACTTAGCGTTTACAGGGGAAAGAAGCAGCCCAGATTAAACTGGGCTGGCTATTAAGGTCATCATTTGAGTTCGACGACTCCAGGGTAATAGGCATCTACTGGTGAGGAACTTGGTAGCGCTTTGGAAGTAACCGTGCCACCCGCCAGAGGTGCTGCAAACAGCACGTCACTGCCATCCAGTCGCAGTATGCCCAGAATGTCGCCATTGCTGTCTTCGGTAAGATAACCTACCACCTTGCCTACCCCTAATGCAGCGAACTGCTGCACCTGATTGAGCATAGGGTCAAACTGCATCAGTTTGCCATTCTCAGTGCCGTAGTACAGCTTGCCGTCAGAGGCGGCAAGCAGAGCCGTGGAAGGTATGTCTACAAGCCCAGTAACGGCATCGGTTCTGATGGGGGCAGAGCAATCATCGGTGATCTGCTGAATGGTTCCCTGCCCACTCACGCCGCTCGCCGCCGTAGGCAAATACCAAAGGCTGCTCGCAGCAGAGTAGGTCAAGGCCCTGACAGGAGAATGGGCGCCGTTGCTGGTAAAGGAGCCAGTGTTGGCGCGCGCCTTTGTTAGCAAATCAAAGCAGTAGAGATTACTGTCCGAGATAACCCATGCCTGAGAGTCTTTCACAGCCACTTCAGTGGTCGCCTCAGCCTGACCGGTACTGTCAAAGCTGGCGATGGCAGAATAGGTGAGGGTATCCGGGTCTATGCTGTAGAGCACCTGTCGGAACGCATCGTTCGTGTCGGTTCCAAGGCCTATCAGCTGACCTTGCGAATCTTCTTTCAGTGCAATGCCCGGACGGACAGATTGGTTGCCGGTGCCGTACTTGATCAGAGCATTGGTTGGATCGTAACTGAACGTTGCCCCCCAGCCTTCAAATCCCGGCGCGAACCAAACGCTACTGATAATATTGCCACTGGAATGTACTAAGGGTTTGCCAATCGGGTAGGCGCCTGCCGCATATCCCAGGCTGGTCACGGTTACGCTGTCATCCAAACGGTCCTTGGTGACAATAGCGCCATTGCGGGTCGCACCGCCATCATAGCTTAAGATAGAGACATACCGGTCGTTGATGCTGTCGTTGGGGAAATCGGCGATACCGGGATCTCCGACGAAGATATAGCCTCTGTCTGCGCCGCCAACGATAAAGGCGCTGTCCGCATAGTTGAGACCACCTACACTGCGGATCTGCGAAGGTTTTATTGTAAAGCCTGCAATCACATTTGAGCCGCTGCTGCGCACCCCATCGGCAAATGCGGATGCCGCATCATCGCCATTCGCGATATACAGTGCGCCACCAGTGGAGGATGGTGCAAATCCGGTGGCGATTGCGCCTCCCCAGCCAGAAAAACGCCGCACGTCACTTGACCCACCATTGACTGTGTTGACTTCCGTCAGCAAAGGTGTGCGTGAAGAGTCTCCTCTGCAGACTGAGTAGCGGTTTCTTCCAAGCCAACTGAATACCCCGAGGCTTCTTCTGCAGTCAAAATTGACGGTACCAGAGCCACCACCTTCACGGGTACTCACATCAAAAATAGTTTTACCGTCAAAGTTATTTGCACTGACAAAGGAGTCCCCAGAAGCACTGATGTAGTTGCCACTGTAGCTGTAAATAAATGAATTGATATACCGTGAGTTAAGGAAGGGGCTGGGAACCCAGGGTTGACTTAAATCCGCTGAATTGGAAGGCGTAAGCTCAAAAACATTGGTCTTGGTCGCGTTTACTTTACTTTGGTTGGCGATAAAAATGCGATTGTCACCATTCCACTGCATATGTGCTAGCGGGCCGCGGCCGAAGGTATCACCCAGCACGTCTGGGGTACCAAGGTCGGCGATCCAGGTAAATGTAAGATAGTCGGGGCTTGCTGGATCTATGTTCAGGTAAAATACTCGACCGGCATTTAGCAAACTGCCATATTTTGCCAATCCAAACAGCGCCTTACCTGATGGATGAATGAGCAAGCGGCTGGCAAACCCATAAACGCGGTTACTATTGACGACTTCATATTCAATGTGGCGTAACACCTCCACCGCTTTGGTTGCCGGGTCAAAACTCATTACTGTCGCGCCGCCGTACAACCCCTCATTCGGCAGCATAAAGAAGAACTTGCCCCGCTCAGGGCTGAACACCAGACCCAAATAGTCAGTTGTTTGTACCCCGGGTTTGCCCTTCAGGCTCATCAGTGGGTGTATTTCATTGAGGTTCTTCTCGCTGATGGAATAGAGTCCACCGACCTGCTCATCCCCGCCAAGAGAACTGCTTAAAATCAACGTATGACCACTGGGGACAGGGTTGGCACCAATACCCGAACTGGGCTTGTTGCTGATGGAGACAGTGACCGGACTGCTATCGAGCTTGCCATCGTTAACAATAAGTTGAGCTACATAGCTGCCGGCGATATCCAGGGTAAACTGGCTGCTGGCTTGATTGGTACTGCTCAGCGAAGCCGCACTGGCTGCGGGCTTGCTGATGAGCGCCCAGCGGTAACTCAGGGAGTCGCCATTGGCATCAAAGGACGCCTGGCCGTTAAGAGTCACTACACTTCCCAAATCAACCTGCCTGTCATTGCCGGCATCGGCAACCGGGGCGACATTTTTGGCAACATCATGAATGAGTACGGTATCCGGCAAGCTGTTGCCCTTACCGTCACTCACCACCAGTTGCACCACGTAATCACCCACCACATCGGTTTTAAGGGTCGGATTGGCACTGACGGCATCAGTTAACTGGGCGGCACTGCCAGTTGGTCGGGTCAGCAAGGCCCACTGATAGCTCAGGTTGTCGCCGTCGGCATCGTAGGAGGCGCTGCCATCGAGCAATATACTCTGCCCCGCTTCGGCGGCCAGATCGGCACCTGCAGAGGCCACTGGCAAAGTATTTTTGTCAAAATCACGCACTATGACGGTCGCGGGTGTACTGTCGAGTTCACCATCATTCACCACCAGTTGGACTATGTAATCGCCACCGACATCGGCCACAAAGTCAGTGGTTATGGTATCGGTCGCACTGAGCAGCGCCGCGCTGCCAGCAGGTTGGCTCAATAGTTTCCAGCGATAGCTCAGTGGCTGGCCTTCGGGATCGGTGGAGCGGCTGCCACTTAAGTTAACCGTACTGCCTTTACTGATTTTTTGGTCGCTACCCGCATCCGCTATCGGCGCTAGGTTTACATCGGTTATCACCACAGTATCTGGTGCACTGTCCGCATAGCCGTCATTGACCACGAGTTGAACAACGTAATGACCTTGTACATCAAGAGTGAATGATGGTTGTGCCGCTGTGCTATTGGCTAATACTGCCTGACTTCCTGAAGGCTGGCTCACAATATGCCAGCGATAACTGAGAGGATCACCATTACCGTCGGTGGAAGAGCTGCCATCAAGCTGAACGGTTTGCCCTGGGGTGCCTTTGAGATCGCCGCCGGCATGGGCGACAGGTGGAAGGTTGCTATCAGACAGGAGAACGCTAGTCGGAAGGCTGTCTCGCGTACCATCGTTCACGATTAACTGCGCCACATAACTGCCGGGGATATCCGGAGTAAAAAACGGATGGACGCTGAACGGCTCACTGAGCTGCGCCAGACTGCCAGAAGGTTTATGTACCAGTGACCAGCGATAAGTCAGGCTATTACCTTCCGGATCGTGGGAGGCGCTGCCATCGAGATGCACTTCCTGTGAAGTGGTTATCTGCCTATCGTGGCCTGTTACCGCAATGGGAGCCTGATTTAAACTGGAAGCAGCATGAATGGTCACGGTGGCTGGGCTACTGGCGTTGTTCCCATCTTTTACGACTAACGCTACGATGTAATCGCCTGCCACATCGGGAGTGATCGACGTTTGTGGCGTGGTCGCATCAAGTAAGTTTGCCTGGCTGCCGTTTGGTCTTGCGACCATATGCCATTGGTAACTTAAAGTATCACCATCCGCATCAAACGACTCAGATCCACTTAAAGCGACCGCTTGTCCAAGGGTCATAAAAGCAGCGGCCTTTGGTTTGGCTATGGGGGCAATGTTGCTATCCGTCAAAACCACTCTATCTGGTGTACTTTGATACACTCCATCACTCACAACGAGCTCTGCGATATATTCGCCAGAAGAGTCGTAGTTTAGTGTGGGTGTCGCACTTGTTGGTTGGAGAATACTGGCACTGCTGCCTTGAGGTTTCTTTACCAAAGTCCAGCGGTATTCGAGCTTGTCTCCATCTGAGTCGAAACTGCCAGTTCCGTCCAGAACGACAAAACCAAGATCCGATAGTTTTATGTCTTTCCCTGCATTGGCAACGGGAGGAGTGTCTGCATCTGAAATGGTGACAATGGAAGGCTGGCTCTCTTTCTCGCCATTGCTGACGATGAGCTGAGCTTTATAAATGCCCACTTTATCGAGATATAAACTGGGAAAAGGGGATGTGTTGTCAATTAATGTTGAAAGGCTACCTGACGGTTTTTCGATAATTGTCCATTGATAAGTCAATGATTTTTCGTCTGGGTCGTGGGATTGACTGCCGTTGAGTACGACGGTTGTTCCACGCCCGCTGGATATTGGATGCCCTGCATTCGCAATCGGTAATATTTCTTGTTGTGTTGTTGTGTTGTTGTCACACCCAATGCTGAATACCGCGACAAAACCCAACAAAAGCATTGTTCTTTTTTTCATTGCCGTTCCTTGCACTAAAAAGATTCTTTGATTTTAAAGCTAGACAATGAATTTCATATGTTCAAGGAAAGGCTCATAAAAATAACAGCTTAACAACGGTAATCATCAAATTGTGTTTGCATTTCTATGTTGCTGCTTTGCGGCTGTGATGGCGGATTAATTTAGCTAATTGAGAGATGGGAAGCGTCCAATCTCTATCATGACTAAAGTTCGCCACACAAAAACGCACGCAATGTTGATATTGGTTGTGTGTGCCAAATACCGTCCCCGGTAGTAGGCTAATTTTTTCTTTGCGACAATCGAGATACAACGCATGGCTATCCACCCCTTCAGGCAGGATTAACCACAGCAAAAACGACCCTTGATTGAGATGCAATTGATAGCGATTTTCCAGCGCGGGAATCTGATTTAATGCCTTGCTAAGCATGGCGTGGAAGCGCTTACTTTGACACTGGTATTGTCGACGCATTCTGGCGGTGTGAGCTCGGTATTTGCCCGTGGTGAGAAACGACGCGATCGCACTTTGCATCAGGTTCAAACTGCCCATATTGTCACACAGCAAAAGCTTTTCAATCTGAGCCTGGTAGCGACCGGCTAACAGCCAGCCAATGCGCAAACGCGAATCTAAAGTTTTGGAGAGCGAGTTGACGTAAATGACGCGATTGGCTTTGTCGAGTGATTTTAGGGTCGGCAAGGGCTCTTCAAAACTCAATGCGCCAAATACGTCGTCTTCAATGATCGGTACATCATGGCTGACTTGTAAAAGGGCCAGACGCTTTTCCAGCGTCATGGTGGCGCCGGTGGGGTTAGTAAAATTTGGTGTGACTAAAATCGCTTTGATCGGCCACTCTTCCATTGCTTTGGCGAGTGCGTCAACTTCCATCCCCGTTTTAGGACAACTGGGGATCTCCAACACATTCAACCCTAGGGATTCGAGTAGAAGGAGGTTGCCAAAATAACAAGGAGATTCAACAGCGACTATATCACCAGTCACCGTCGTGGCTCGCAGTGCCAGACTGATGGCTTGTTGCGCGCCGTGGGTTGTGATGATCTCGGAAAGTTGGACAGGGACACCAAGATCGGCGGTGATTTTGGCCAGCTGTTTTACTAAAAGGGTATCGCCCGGAGGCAACTGGTAGTGGCTAGGAAGCTGACTTTGTCGTCGGCTATGACGCCCAATTTCCGCATACAAACTTTTGATGGCAGGGGCATCGATGTTGGGGTGCGCAGACCCCGTTGGCAGTTGCTCTTTTTCGTGCGGATAGGTGAGAAATTCTTTACAGACAGAAAGCAGATCGACCTTGGTGGGTTTGGTATGAGTGCGCTCAGGAGAGATCAAAGCGGGTTTCACTCGATAACCCGAGCGTTCAACAGAATAGACCCAACCTTGTGCTTCCAGCTCTTGATAGGCACGAATCACGGTGTTTTTACTGACTGACAGCTCCTGTTGGAGACGACGAATCGAAGGCAGTCTTTCATCGTGTTGGAACAGGCCAGATTGGATGGCCGAGCGCACATATTGCTCGACCACTAAGTACTTGTTGTGTGTGATATCACGCTCATCTGTACCCATAAATTCCCTTCAAACTGTCACTTATTTTCATTTCTGTACCCAATTACAGTAACAGCAAGTTGATAATAATAGCCACAAGGAATTTCCATGCTGCTCCGTTTGATCCCTTTTTTGTTTGTACTGCTCTGGGCTTCAGGTTTTGTTGGTGCCAGATTGGGCCTGCAATACGCCGAACCCGCAACCTTGCTGGCGATCCGGATGTTGGCAAACATCGCGCTGTTTTTGTTGCTGATTGTGTTGCTACGCCGCCGAGTGCCGACAGGGGCAGCCTTCTGGCACTCATGTGTTGTGGGGCTGAGTATTCATGGGTTGTATCTCGGTGGAACCTATTGGGCCATTTCATTGGGGATGCCTGCCGGATTGAGTTCCTTATTGGTGGGGATTCAACCGATTTTAACCGCCCTGATTTTGGTGGTCACGGTTCAAGAGCGCTTTCGGTTTTCGCAGTGGTTGGGTTTAGCGCTGGGATTGCTAGGTATCAGCTTGGTGCTTTCTGGCAAGATGGATTGGCAAACCGAAGCACACAAAACGCTTGCGATTACGCTGTGCCTAATGGCGCTGGTGGGGATCACATTAGGCACCTTGTACCAAAAACGTTTTTGCCATGGGGTGGATATGGTGGGTGGTGCTATGGTGCAGTATTTCGCCGCGGCATGCCTGTTTCTGCCTTTTGCGTGGCAGTTTGAAACCATGCAAGTGCAATGGACTACAACCTTTGTTCTGACACTGCTTTGGCTCGTGGTGGTGTTGTCGTGTGCAGCTATTCTGCTGTTGCTCTATATGGTGAAAAATGGCGCCTCTTCGAGTGTGGCATCGGTTTTTTAT
Organism: Vibrio vulnificus NBRC 15645 = ATCC 27562; assembly: GCF_002224265.1. Taxonomy (NCBI): domain Bacteria; kingdom Pseudomonadati; phylum Pseudomonadota; class Gammaproteobacteria; order Vibrionales; family Vibrionaceae; genus Vibrio; species Vibrio vulnificus. The sequence goes on along the minus strand of NZ_CP012882.1, from coordinate 184,422 downwards.
CTCGTTCCTCCCGTCACCGCGTTGCAAGCTTGGCTGATGTTTGGCGAGTCGTTTGATACAAAAGCCATGGTGGGTTTTCTATTGGCTGCGGTGGCGGTGTATTTGGTCGTGAGGAAGCCCAAAAAGGTGAAGAATGAGTCTGTTAAGTCTCACTCATACCTGACAGAATGATTTGATTGCGTCCTTTTCGTTTGGCCACATACAAGGCGTTGTCGGCGCGTTGCATTAACTCTTCAAAACCTTGATCGGTCGGCAATGGAAGAGCGATACCAATGCTGATGGTACAGTGAATAGCTTGATTCTGATGTTCAACCACGGTTTGTTCTACCATCGCTCGAAGCAATTCTGCAAGCCTTAGGGCTTCATCTGCGTTGACGTGGCGTAGCAAGATAGCAAACTCTTCGCCACCCAATCTTGCCACCAAATCATCAGATCGTACGCTGTTTTTAAGAATTTGAGCAATTTCAATCAGAACCTTGTCACCGACGGGGTGTCCATACGCATCGTTGATCGCTTTGAACTTGTCGAGATCGAGCATCAGTAGTGCCGTTTTGTGGTCGTATTGCCTTGGTTTGTCATTGATAAAGTAAGTCGCTTCAACAAACGCACGCCGATTGAGCGCGCCAGTGAGTGGGTCAAGGTGCGCGAGTTCAATCATCTTGTTGATTTGTTTGTGTTTATAGATTTGAGCGGCTACCCATTTGGCTATGGTTTCTAGGATTTTCGCATCAATTTCGCTGTAGCTATCCACTTGTTTGTGAGCTACGTTTAAAGTGCCATAGCATTCTTCTTTGTATTTTAGAGGGGTATCCATGCAGCAAAGCAGACCACCATCCACAAGCCATTGACAGTCAATCATGTTGCTTTTTCGGTTATCTGGGCTAATCGCAGTTTTTTGTTGGGAAAACACTTGGCCAACAAAACTGCTTTGTATGGGAATCAAACAGTCTTTTGGTAAAACGTCATTACCATCGAGGGCATAAAGCTTGAGATAAGCATCATTTTCTCTCAGCGCAATACTTGATCTATCCGCTTGAAAGATTTCTCTAATCCAGTATGACGTGCACAGTAATATGTCTTCCAATGAGTTTGACTGTGCGAGCTCTTCAAGAAAGCCTAGAGGGAGGGCGGCAAAATTGTTTTTGTTCTCTCGAGCGTCGTTATTGCCCCCGCTTTCTTTTGGTGGCACGACTTTTTTACTTAGATAAGATTCCATCTTTAGCCAACTGTAATTTATAAAATAAACAAAGTTTAGGATGGGACGAGTTGAATATCTAATCACATTCTTGAGACGTCATCGAATTTATTAATCGTTTTCGTTATACGTGATCCGTATGACAATCTGTGCAGATTTTTTCATCTGACGCTATACTCTGGCTCTTTTTTGCAAGCGTGCGACCGATGACTAAAAAACCGGATAGACAAACCGCGATGCGCAATATCATTGACGCGGTGAAAAAAGAATTGCCATTGTACGAATCAGAGACGTTTGTCTGTGGTCCGAAAGGGGAGTGTGTAGGCTGCCCGAAAAAACTGCTTGAGATGGTGGATGGTGAACTGAGCTATTGGGAACATGCAATGAACCGTGGTGTGATCCCCCATTTTGATGAAATTCGACGTTTTGGTAAGTTATGCAGTAGCGTGCGTAAGGGTTTGGTGAGAAATAACCTGATTTCAAGCACCTGACTTTTTGCTCTGTCCAAAAATTTGTCCAGTAAAAATGGCGTTTGTGATGATTTGGCCCTAGACGGTCATGTGATCTTTGACTAGCTTTTTAACAGGACCAAACGATTGACGGAGCGATCATGAATGGCTTTCAAAAAAGCGGCTTGGCACTTTGCGGACTACTTGCATTCACCTTTTCCGTCAGTGCAGCAACACCACCGGTCACCTCATTACAGCAACTCACATTTTTCTCGGAATCCTATCCACCAGCCAATTATCTTGAAAACAAGATGCCCAGAGGTTACTCGGTTGATGTTTTGCGCCAAGCCGCAAGCATTGTAGGAACCAATATCAAAGACGAACAAATTGTGATTCAGCCATGGCCGCGTTCTTATCGCGCAACCTTGACCCACGACGACGCGGCGCTGTTCTCAACCACACGCACTGAACATAGAGAACACCTCTTCCAATGGGCGGGGCCAATTTCAGACATCAAAGCGGTGGTCATGGCGAGAGTGGATTCCGATATCGTCATCAACGATCCCATCGACATGGCGAACTATCGAATAGGTGTGATACGTGATGATGTGGGTGAGCAGATGTTGCTAGATCTGGGAGTACCGCGTGAGGCGATGCAAGAAGCCAACTACGTAACGCAATTGGCTGAGCAGTTAATGAAAAAGCGCATTGATTTGCTTGCTTATGATGAGAGTGCGGCACTTTGGTTCACCTCACAAGCGGGTTTAGACCCCAAACTCTTTAAAACCGTTTATATCTTAAAAGAGGGTGAGCTCTATTTTGCCTTCAATAAAAACGTGCCCAAGAAGCTGGTCGATCAATTGCAAAAAGGCATCGATATATTGAAACAGCAAACCAATGAGGAAGGCGTTACGCTGCATCAAGCGATCCTCAATCGTTATCGCTAATATTTAAGAAAGAGTGGGATAAAACAAGAAGCGCCCAACTTTGATGTTGGGCGCTTTTTAATACAATTAGGGGGAAGTAACTTAGTTGCCCCAAATTGCTGTGACAAACTCAGGATGATCGATAAACGGGTTGCGGTTACCTTGGAACTCGTACACCGCTTGGTTGCGATCCCTCTCTTTTTGGCTAACGGGGTCAGCGTTATGCCAACGTTTCAGCATGTTGAGCATCCAAGGTTCAAAGACCGTGGTGCTGGTGCCATTGAGTACATCGTTAGCGTTCGTGGTGTTGCCTTCCCAATTCGCAATGGCGTTTTCGTAACGGGTGGCCATGTAGAAGTAAGCACGAGCAAAATCACCTTTAAACTCATCTACTGGTTCGAAGACGGTGCCCGCATAGCCTAAGTCAGATTTCGCCGAGCCCAGTTTGGAACCATTGCTGGAAACGTACGTTGCGCTGCCAACCTCACCGAATGGCCAGTTGCTGCGTTTTGCATTCACATAGCCGTCTGTCGCAAAAATATGGTGTCCATCTGAGTTCATTGGTTCCACTGTGCCACCAAACCAACTTTTCGGGAAAGAGTGTTCACGGTTGTAACAATCTCCTTCTTTGCTGTATTGACCGCACTGGTTGGTGCCTTTGGTAAAATGAACACTGTCTGCGCCGCTGGCTTTTTCCGAATACATATCCAAAATGGAACCATCATTTTCGTAGTAAAGATCGAGATCGGCCACTTTCGCCAGTTCCCAAATCGCACTGTATCCTTGGCTATTGTGGTTAGTGATGATGTTGTAGAGCGCGGTTTTTAGCGCAAAGCCACTCTTACCTTCGGCCGCTTTGTAGTAGTCGCCTAAGACGGGGGGCTCAGTGGGCGTTGTGGTGCCAGAGTCACCGATGGTGAACGACGTGAGTTGCGATTGGGTAAATTCGCCACCAGAAGCCAGTGTGTTGCCATTGGCAACAAGGCTATAAGAGCCATTACCGACCCCACAGCAAATGCCATCGCCGTAGCTGTCTAGAATTTCAAAAGTGTATTGGCCATCGCTTAAGCACATTTCTTGGTTATAAGTGGTGGAGTTCTCATACCCAGAGCCCGAGAAGAGTGTGGTACCGCTGCTGTTTTTCAGCAACCAACTTGTCTCAGACGCGTATTGGTCTGTTGTCAGTGACAAGGTTGCCGTGGTTGCGGAGCAGCTTTCCGGTTCGGTCGGTGTGGTTGCCGATTCCGTTGGTTGGAAGTTGTCGATATACACCACTTCTGAGCCATCAAAACCGGAAACGTCATAAAAGCGTAGGCCTACAGGAATGGATTTTGTGCTGGTGGCGGTGTAGGAAAACGTCAGCTCTTGCCATTGATTAGTGAGCCCGTTATTGGAGTAACCTTGGTAGCCATCGGCAATCAATCGCGCCATGACTTTGCCTTCGGTATGGTACACCGACACCGAGAACTGATAGGTTTTGCCCTGTTCCACGTTGACCATCTGCAAGAAGTCAGTGTTGCCTTGTGTCCCGGTATTGACGGCAATTGCGGCGGCAAGCTTACCGGTTTTTAGTGGGGTTGTGGCGGAAGAAACGGCGATACCAGAATCAATGGTGCTCCAGCCTTGTGGGCTATTGCCGCTCCATGTTTCAAAATCGCCATTGAGTAGCTGTGCGGAAGCTGGATTGGCGGAGAGCAGAGCCAGTGTACTTAGGGTAATTATTCTATTTAGCATATAACCTTCTGTTTAATGATATAAAAATCAATTAAGGATAAATTTTCATCAAAGATAGAAAGTTAACGAATCTCTCAATTTTTTATTACAATCCTATTGCTTTCATGAATATATTTGAAACTTATCACGGTATGGTGGTAGGTAACGGCAATCTATGCGGGTGTTTTGTGGTGTTTGAGTCGCGTCGATAGAGTGGCGAAAAGAAAAAAGGGATGCTCGTGAGAGCATCCCAAACTAGCAGGGTGGAGACACCCAGCTTTATGTCACTGAGTTGGCGTTACTCAGCACATTTTGACGCCATCACGTTGAGTGGTGTGCCTTGTTCGTCGAACTGTAAGCTCCAAACGTAGCGACCCTCGTCCATGATGGTAACGGCAGTGTCTTTCCCATAGCCCCCTTTGATGAGTGGGTTTTCTTGCCCTAGCTTCAAACTGAGACCTTTCGCGGTGAATTGGGGTGTCCAAGTCTTCGCAGCGTACTGCATGCGATAGCTGCCCGGTTTTTCGTTGGTGACCACTTGGTAAATGCCGTCGCCTTTGTATTCAAATTGGCGATGATCTTTATGCTGCCAACTGGAGTCACTGAAATCGCCGACCACGTAAAGCTTCTTGCGCATCGGGCCTTTTTCATCGACGGTCGGGTTATCACATTGCGCCATAAAGCCTTCGCCAATACCGCTGGCGAGCGCCATTTTGGCGATTTGTGGTCCTGCTTTAGAGGGTTGCTCAATGCTGAGGAAGCGTGCTTCCAATGGCGCTAAAGGAATCAAATATTGCCCGTCGATCAGTTTGATCTCTTCGTCGTTAATAAGGTCGGTCAAGTGCCCTTCAGAGCCTGCTTTAACCGCATCAAGCTGCAGATATTGCAGGTGCTTGCTGATGTTGGCCACATATAGGATCGCTTCGCTATCGGTACTCTTATGGTCGATGTAGGTTTTGTTGTCGGCCAGTACATTGACGCGCTTACCCTGTGATAACGCAGGGTGCTGATTTCTCAAATTCATCAACTGTTGAATATAGTGTTTGAGATCTTGCTCATTGGCATTCAATGTGGCAGTCACGCCTTCCACTTTGCCACTTGAGCGCGCCACGTGATCGTCACATAACCCTTTCACTGCGCAATCTTGCTCTACTTTGGCAGCAAAGTTTTCAACTTGATCGCCAATTTCGTCGCCATAATACAGTGTAATGGGGCCAGTATAGGCCGCTTGGAAGGCAAACACCGCTTTGTGCCGTAGCCAATACTCTTCGTCTTGTGGCTGAGCGATGTTGCCACGTTGTAGGAGATCACCAAAGCGCACCAAATCATGGTTGCCAATCATCAAATTGGGTTTGGCGTGTTCAGGGTAGAGTGCATGCAAGTTCATGCCTTCTGCTAGCCATTCCCCTGATTTTCCGCCAACACCCGCTTCATTCACACCAAAAGTCTCAACCAAACGGTAGCGGACCGGAAAATCAAACGCGGAGCAAAGGGCCGGATTTTCATTGCTGCCATAGCCTGTTTCAATGATGCGGTTTTCTCCAGCCCAGATTTCCGCCACCATGTATCCAAGCGGATTGACGGTTTCCCCTTTGCTGTTGGTGTACGTCACGGCTTTTGAAGCGTTATCCACGGTTTTGCGAATCTCCACCCAAGCTTCTTTTGGCACTTGGTAGGCTTGGTCTAAACGCCAACCATCAATCTTCAACTCTTTAATCCAAAATTCGGCCACTTCTTGATAGAAGGCGAGACTCTCTGGATAGTCGACCGGGTTGTTGCTTCCTTCAGGCAGCTTGCCTGTGGGGGAAGCCGCCACATCGCCTTTGTGATGACCAAATACGCCATCAAAGAACACGTACAACCCGCGGGCATGCGCTTCTTCGACTAAACGTTTGGCGTCGTCCATTGTGCCAAAGCGTGGATCAACCTCGAAGTAATTAGTGGCAAAGTAGCCCGTGGCATCAAGGCGATCAGCCCAATGGTCTTGCCCCGCTTTAGGCTTGGAATTAAAAATCGGTGTCAGCCAAATGCCATTCATACCCAAAGATTGAATGTAATCGAGCGAATCAATAATCCCTTGGATATCGCCTTTATGATGGCTGGTACCATAGCCAGTACCGTGACCAATTTGATCGTTGCCATTAACGAAACTTTCCACCATGACTTGATAAATGCGTAAATCGTCGGCTTTGTTCATGGCAACCGCATCGCAGCGATAGGCATTGGCGGTAGGAGGCGTGTCGATTTTAGATGAAGCATTACAACCGGCAAGCAAAGCGGCAGTAACAGCCAGTGAGAGTGTAGTCAGTACCTGTTTCACGTTGATTTCCTTATTAGACTTTTCGCTCAATTATTGATGAACAATTCACCAACTGAATCAGCCTTATAAGACGTGTTAGAGGGAGGAGGGGGGAGGATGAGAGATCGCTATCACGGACAATTGAATCTTTTGTCCTACAGAGCAGGGTGAGGATCACGAATTGTGCCGCTGGACGAAAAAACGCCACCTTGAACAAGTGGCGTTTTTGTAATCAGTGTCACACTAACGGTGGTGCTGACGTCCGTTAACGAGAGCGGTTGTGGTATCGGGCTGCTTCTGCCACTTCGACCGGTACGATGGTTTGGCCAATAGGCGCCAGTGAGATCACCGCCAGTTTGAGATGTTGCAGCGCGAATGGAATACCAATGATGGTGATAAAACACGCCACAGCAGAGAGAATATGACCAATTGCCAGCCACACGCCTGCGACCAAGAACCAAATTACGTTGCCAATAAGCCCTAGTGGTCCTGTACCAATATCGCGTTTATTGGTCAGTTCGTCGCGATAGACTGCCTCTGAACCAAAAGGAAAGAAGGAGAAATTACCGATGACGAAACACGCTCTTCCCCACGGGATCCCGATGATACTGATAAAGGCCAAAATGCCAAAAAACCACCAAGCAAGCCCCATAAAAACGCCGCCAAACAAAAACCAAATAATATTTCCGAGAGTTCGCATATGTGTTCCTAAACCCAGTGAAATGAAGCGTTGAGTATCCATAGACTAGATTAATCTGAGATGAACGAGAAGCGCGTAAGCCAAATAAAAACGCGATAAAACAAAGGGGCCGTTTCAGGCCCCTAGCATGTTCTCGGTTAATAATCCGATTTGTACCAATTGTATTTGTACGCCATCGAACCAAATAGCGCATTGGCTTTGGCTTTATCGAGCGACTCTTGGCTGACCTCTTTTGGTGTTAAGCTTTTGTCTTCAAAGTTGTAGTGATAGGACGACACTTTTTCACCTGGAGAGAACACCACCAAGCTGTCACGCGTTAAATAACCGTAGTTTTTGTCAAACTGCATCATTGCGCGTTCATCTTTGCGAGCCAAAGGCTTGGTTAAGTCGCGGCCGATCATTGGCGATGTTGCATCAATGCCGATCAGCGACAGCAGCGTTGGAGGCATATCGATGTTGTTCGCTAGGCGATCATCTTTTCGTGGTTCAATACCTTTGCCCAAAATCACTGCCGGAATATGGAAGCGATCGACAGGCACCAGTTGCGAACCAAACACTCGGGCATCATGGTCTGCAATGACGATGAAAATGGTATTTTCCCAGTAGTCGGACTGCTTGGCTTTGTCGAAGAAAGTTCCTAGTGCGTAATCAGAGTATTTGACGGTATTGTTGCGCGTGTTGAACTCACTCTCATACGGCTCAATTTTGCCCGCTGGATACTCAAATGGGCTGTGATTGCTGGAGGTAAAGACGAGGCTGAAAAACGGTTTTCCCTCTTTGTTAAGACGGGTAAATTCTTCATCCGCTTTGTTGTACAAGTCTTCGTCACTCACACCCCAAGAACCGGTGAACTCCGGATTTTGGTATTGTGGCTCATCGACAATTTGCTCGAAGCCGTTGCCAAGGAAAAAGCTCTTCATGTTGTCAAAGTGCGCTTCACCACCGTAAATAAACTGGGTGTGATAGCCTTGTTTTTTCAGCAAGTCCGCGATGGTAAAGAAACCCGTTTGGCTCTTGCTGAGTTTCACGACGGCACGTGATGGCGATGGTGGGAAACCCGTGGTGATGGCCTCAATACCACGAACAGAACGTGTACCGGTGGCGTACATTTGAGTGAAGTTCCAGCCTTCTTCCAACAGTTTGTCTAGATTGGGTGTTAGCGGTAAACCGCCTAAGCCACCGACAAAACGAGCGCCTAAACTTTCCTGCAGCAAAATCACTAGGTTTTTGGGCTTGCCTTGATAAGTGGCGTTATTCACGTTGAGGGTTGGCAGTGAGCCTTGGACAAAATCGTGCTTGGCCGATGAGGCTTTCACCAGCTCGATGATCTTGTCTTGGCTCATTTGGCCATAAAACTTGTCCGCGCTGCGTTCAGATTTCATGTTGTTGATGGCAAAAAAGACCGAGTACGAGGAGTTGAGTACCAGATCGTTAACCAACGGATCGCTGGAAAATGCCACCATCGCTGGATTCAGCGGGCGGTGTCCCAGAGATGAACGTGCACCCAACACGCCCAATAGCACAACCGCAGTGGCTAACACAGGGCGCCATTGCCATTTGATTTGACGAACATTTTCAGTGACTTTGCCACTGAAAATCCAACCTAACCAAAGCGTAGCGATGGACCCTACAAGACCGATAAATAGTTCAATCTTATAGCCTTGCCAAAGCATGCTGAACACTTCTTTTGGATAGATCAGGTACTCAACAAACAATCGGTTTGGTCGTAGATCGTACTCCATGATAAATGGTGGCGTAGCCAGTTCCATATAAACCATGATCCAAAGACCAGCCACAAGCCATACGCGTAACACGGCGCGCCAAATTTTGCCGACCATACCGTCGACAGGCAGGATGGCAGCTAAGAGGCAAGGGAGGATAAATAGCCAACACAAGGTGGCAATATCCACGCGCAAACCTTGAAACAGTAAATCGCTCCATCCATCAGCGGCGGTAATGCGATCAAATTGCCACAAAGCGAGTAGGAATCGCGAGAGTGTTACAAGACCAAGTGCAACGGCTGCAAAGGCAGCAATCGGCTGTAAGGGACCTAAATTAATCTTACGCATTGATGTTTCCTTATTGCGCGCGGCACTGCTTAAAGAGATCAAGGGTGGCATCGTACTCACTGGTACTCACATCCATCACGCCGAGCAGTGAATGGAAAATGTAATCATGCGAGTAGGTATCGGTTTGCTTGGCTTGCTGCTCAAGGCAGTCAGCATTGATCTGTTTTGTCTGGGCAAAACCCGGTGACATCCAAAGCATCAGTGGGACTTTTGTTTGGTACTCAGGGGCTAAGCTGTATGGCATGCCATGCAGAAACAAACCATTCTCACCCAGAGATTCCCCGTGGTCAGAAACGTAAATCAGCGCCGTGTTGTAACGCTCCTCAAGTGCTTTGAGCTTATTGATAGTTTGGCTCAATACATAATCAGAATAGAGGATGGTGTTGTCGTAAGTGTTGACGATCTGTTCTACCGAGCAGTTTTCAATGTCTGCGCGTGGGCAATCGGGCATAAAGGCCGCTTTGTCTTTCGGGTAACGTTGGAAATAGGTTGGTCCATGGCTACCAATCAGATGAAGCGCTATCACACGGTTGCCATTCAAGCTCTCAACGTCTTGCTCAAAATTTTCCAGCAACGCCATGTCGAAACAGGTGCTGCCATTACAAAGTGCATCTTTACGAGAGCGGTCAATGGTCACTAGGCGAATGTTTTTTGCTACATCCTTGTCGCCACCATCATTTTCTTTCCACAGAAGTGACACACCAGCACGGTTTAAGATGTCCAGCGCATTGTCTTGATTATCTGCCGTTGGGCGATCAAAGTTTGAGCGTGTCATGTTAGAGAACATGCAAGGTACAGAGACTGCGGTTGCGGTGCCACATGAGCTGACATCTTGAAACGAGATCATGCCCAATTCGTTGGTGTATTGGTTTGTAGGACGGGCATAACCGTTCGCTTGGTAGTTTTGCGAACGTGCCGTTTCACCGACGACAAAGACCAACAAGGTCGGCTTTTGCTCCGCCTGCTTTAGAGCCAGTTCTGACTGTTTGGCATCAAGGCCCAATTGGCGGTAGGGCTGTGGCGTGGAAAAGTAGGTATCGCGAACATACTTAGTGGCACTGTACACATACTGAGTCGGGATGATCATCTTTTTCAGATGGGTATTGTTTCGCCCAATAGATGCGTAATCTTGGTAATAAAGGCCTGCAATCACCGCGATCACGGCCAAGGAGGCGAGCATACTCGCAGCTTTCTTCGCCACCATGTGCAGCGTAGAGCCTGACAGACACAAATTCAGTTTGCACACCAACAGGGCAGGAACTACGCCCATCAACAAGGTCCAGATGACAGAATACGCGCTGAGGTATGATCCTGCTTCGCTGCTGTCTGTTTCCATGATGTTGGCAATCATGCCGTAGTCAAACAAAGTGCCGTAGTTGTAGCCGGCATAGCTGACCATCGCAGAGAGAAGAAGCAGCACCGCAAAGAAAGGCTTACTTAGCCAAGGCCAACTGAATAAGTTGAACAAGAAGTTCAATGCCGCAAGGAAAAAGATTGGTACTGAAATAACAAAACCCACCTTGACAGAGTCGAGGTGGCTAATGATGCTGAACAGCTCTTTGTAAATCGGCAAATTAACGATGGTGGCGAAATAGATCGCCAGCACCAAAGTGAATGTGGTGTATGAGCATTCACGATTAAACAGGGATTTGATTCGATTCATTGTGGTCACAGCAATACACTCGCCCAAACAAACAGCGCCAGTGCTAAGGCAACGAAGACAGCTGCAGAGCCAATGTCTTTCGCTCGGCCACTCAGTTCATGCCAATCGTCACTAATGCGGTCTACGACGGCTTCCACCGCAGAGTTGATCAACTCAACAATGACCACCAACAGTAAGCTAGAAACCATGAGAATTCGTTCAATGGTCGTCACTGGAAGGAAGAACGCGGTGATGGTTAGCGCAGCGGTCAGAAGAATTTCCTGACGAAAAGCAGCCTCGTTAATCCATGCGGCTTTCAAGCCTTTCATTGAATAGCCCGTTGCGTCGACAATACGACGAATACCTGTTTTTCCTGGTTTCAAAATATAACCCTACTACTTGTTATTAATGGGAAGCTCAAAGCTGGTTGCGGCCAATGAGTCGCTAGCGGCCGCTAAGCTAATTCAACACTCGTCAAGCAAATGTGAAAAGAAGTGACAATAGAGGCGTTGGGAAAGATTAAGCTGGTCAACTGCGCGTTTCGGCACCAGTAACGTAAGAATCACAACGTAAAGCTGCCCTTGTTATCACTTCTATCAATGACTAAATTGAAATGTACAGCGTTTTATTATGAAAATCAGTCACGCACGTGTAATGAATTGTCGCGCTTTGTAAGATTGGTAAGCTGAATGATGCCGAGGGCATCATTCTGTGTTAGAGGGAAAAACGAATAATGAAGCAGGCCCCGCCCAGCGGGCTATGCGCAACTTGCGCACTGCCGTTGTGAATCTGACAAATCTGTTTGACGATCGCCAAACCCAATCCATAACCGCTGGTGGATTTGTTACGCGATTTGTCGGCGCTGTAAAAGGCATCGAACAGGTAAGGCCAATCTTGTTCAGCGACGCCTTTGCCATCATCGTGCACTTGAAACTCCAACTGCTCGGCTGTGTGTGTCACTTGAATGCGAACTTGTGTTTGCGTGTAGCGCATCGCGTTACGCACCAAATTGTCGAGCGCTCTTTTCACAAGGTGAGGATCAACATTGGCTTGATCACAACAGCTGTCGATCTGCAAATGGATGGGATGATAAGTTTCGCTCTGCCACTTTCTCACGAGGGTTTCACACCAAGGTAGGAGAGAAATCGCTTGTGTGTGCAACTGAGCTTCGGGTCTTTCCATTTTGGCGTAGTAGAGCATCTCTTCTACCATGGCTTCCATTTCATCAATGTCTTCCACCATGCTGGAAACCGATTTTTGTTGCATCTCGGTGAGCGGCGAGTCGGCAAGTAAATCGGCTTGCCATTGCAGACGAAAAATTGGAGTGCGCAGCTCATGAGCCACAGCGTTAGTCAAAACCTTGTTGCTGGTGATCAGATTGGCGATCTTATCCGCCATGAGGTTGAAGCTTTTGTTCAAGGATCCGACGGAATACCGCGCGGTGGTGCGGGCTCGCGCGGACAAATCACCCGATGCAAAGGCCAATGTCACGCGTTCTAACTCACGAACTCGACGACTTAGAAACCAAATCAAAATGACGCAATAGATAGCAAAGCCGATAATGAAGAAAACCCAAACTAAATTACCGCTAAAATCGATGGCTTGCCTTAACGGTGATTGCAGATCTTCTTTTAAGTGATAGATGGTCGAGTTAGCTGAAAAGCGCATCCAAACATCAAAATCATCATCCAGATAAACCAGCATTGCAGGATCGACAAAAACAGCAGCAATCTCTTTTGGCAGCTGCTTTTGCTCGTAGATGGTTAAAATAGAACGCGTGGCTTCGGCGTAATTTTCCATCGCTTCGGTGAAATAGGCTTGGCCTTTTTCCTGATACAGTGGCGTTAGCAGATCATGAAACGCATTGATCTCGAATTCTGTCAGTACACGATCGTAGTCGGTATTTAACTGATAGACGATCACCTCGTAGCCCCACAATGTGGCAAAAAACAAAAGAATCAGGCCAAAAAAGGCTTCCAGATAAATGCGCTTCATTTTCGGTGTTTATTCATTCCATGTGTCTGGCATAAACATATAGCCCTTGCCTCGAACCGTGAGAATTTTCTTTGGTGGTGTGGTGGTATCGTTGAGTTTTTTCCTCAACGTGACCACACGATTGTCAATGGTGCGATCCACGCCATCGTATTCAATGCCTCGCAAAGCCTTGGTCAAAGATTCCCGCGAGAGCACTTGCTCGGCTGATGTTGCCAGCAGCCAGAGCAAATCAAACTCCCCATCGGTTAAATTGATGGTTTGATCGGCCAGTTGACACTCTCGACGAATACGATTGAGTTTCAACGTACCGTATCGGCAGTTGTTGGCGTCTTGGTTAACGGCTACATCTGGTCGTCTCAGTAGCATCCTCACCCGAGCCAGCAATACGCGTGGTTTAATGGGTTTATTGACAAAGTCATCCGCGCCAATTTCCAACGCTGCAACGTGATCGAAATCGTCATCGCTGGCGGTTAACATCAGGATTTTACCATTATAGGCGTCGCGAATTTGCCGACACACGCTCAACCCATCTTGACCAGGTAACATCAGGTCAAGCAGGACGAGTGCAGGCTTTTCGTTGAGGATCATTTCAGGCGCATCCGTGCCATTATCAACGGTGATCACTGAAAATCCTTGTGACATAAAATAGTCACTTAACATCTGTTGGAGCTTGATGTCATCTTCAACAATGATCAACTTCTGGTCTTCTACCATGGTGTCATTCTATGCTTTGTTTTGTTGTTATATTGAGTACGTCATCAGAAGTACTGATATGAAACGAGAAGTTATACGACTCACTTCACCTTTTCAAATATAAATGACCACCAAGGAGATTGACAGCAGGAGGTTATCAGAATGGGCACAAAATCAATGTCGTCGTTTTGTATGACTTTGTCATGATCTTGAAGGACAAAGGACAAAGGACAAAGGACAAAGGACAAAGGACAAAGAAGAATGAGGCGCACACCTGAACGCTTAAGACGCTCAGGTGTGCCTAGTCAATTGAAGGGGTAACAGGCGGTGAGTTTAGTACGCTACGCCAATGCGTTGATTAAGGTACTGGTTCGTTTCTAATACATCGAGCAAGGCCGCTGCGTAATCTGCCACGGAAATTTGGCTCTTACCGTCGTCATCGCTGAGCAGTTGATCGCCCCCGACACGGTATTGATGACGTTTCTCTGCTGGAAAAATTTCTGCCGCTGGGCTGATAAATGTCCACGTAAGGGGGCTGGAGGTTGAACGGAACCGATCCAGGGCGTCAGATTGAGCCAGCGCTTCCGCTTTGTATTCCTCAGGGAACTCTGGCACGGTAACGAGTTTGACACCCGGTGCTACTTCTAGCGAACCCGCTCCGCCAACCCAAAGCAAGCGCTTAACACCGACGTCGGCCAATTGCGTCAGTAACAATTGAGCGGTTTCAGCCACGATGCTGTGATCGCCATTCGCTCGGCCACCAATGGCGGCAATAACGTAATCTGCATCTTGGAATGTTTGCGCCAGGTTGTGTGGCTGGCGAACATCAAATGGACGTTTCTCTACATCATCGCGTTCAATGGCATTGGGATTGCGAGCGATAGCAATCACATCATGACCGCGTTCGCGTGCTTCGTTGACAAGGGTACTGCCGATCCAACCTGTTGCGCCTAATATTGCTATTTTCATTTCTCTTCTCCGGTTCTACGAGGTTTCGTTATGGAGAGAGTCTACTCATGAGATATATCGGGATAAATACGAAGAAATGATATAGATTGTTTCAATAAATCGATCTAATTGAGATGCTCATGGACAGACTCGACGCCATCAAAAGTTTTATTGAAGTCGCCAATTGCCGAAGTTTTACCCAAGCGGCGGAAACCTTATCGCTAAGCCGGCTTCAGGTGACTCGGCATGTTCAAGAAGTGGAAAGCTGGCTTCAACAGCGTTTGCTGCATCGCACGACTCGAAAAGTCAGCCTGACGCACGCTGGCGAACAAGCCTTTATTCGATGCCAGCGCATTTTAGATGAAGCGGCAGCTTTGGAGTTGGACGCGGTTCAAAGCCGAGATTCGCTAACGGGGTCGATTCGCATTTCCGCCCCGATAGGTTTCTCTCAGCACCATCTTATTGATGCGGTGTCTGCCTTTACTGGGCTGCATCCCTTAGTGACGGTGGATATTCTTGCCTCCGATCGCTTTTCGCAATTGGTGGATGAGCGCGTAGACGTCGCCTTGCGTTATACCGATCAACCCGATGAGACGTTAATTGCGAGAAAACTGATGGATATCGATGCGGTCGTGTGTGCGACCCAAGGGTATTTGGATGAACATGAGCCCATTGTCGAACCGGAAGATTTAGCCAACCACAACTGCTTAGTTCATTTGAGTACCCACTTATGGCGATTCGTTGCCGATAATCAAATCTCTGAAGTGTCGGTAAAAGGCAATATACGGGCAAATGACCTCAGTACCTTATTAGGTGCGGCGTTGGCAGGGAAAGGGGTGATCCGTCTGCCATGTGATTTGGCCAATCCGCTTTTGCAACAGGGTAAGCTTGTCGCACTATTGAACCGCTATACTTTGCCTTCGTCTTCCTTGTGGGCTGTTTATCTCTCTCGCAGTTATCAAACTCCGGTGGTGCGTCAGTTTATTGATTTTATTGCGCAGCGATGGGATCAGAATGTGCAATTGTGGCAAAGGCCTGCGTAGTTGCAGGCCTTTGTGGTGCGATAAGCATGAGCAGTTATGGCTGTTGCTTGGTCGGTGCTAGAGCGATTTCACGAATACAGACGTTTTGAGGTTGCTGGTAGGCAAACAGCACGGCTCTTGCGACATCGTCTGCAGCCAACACGCCACCCATATCCACTTTCCACGCATCGTAGCCGTCTTTGATTTGTTGCGATGTGGTGTGTGAAAGCAATTCGGTTTCGACCGCACCCGGTGCGATGGTCGTGACACGCACGTTAGAGGCCGCCACTTCCTCACGCACATTTTCAGAAATGGCATGCACAGCGAATTTGGTGCCACAGTATGCCGCGTGATCTGGGAAGGTTTTCTTACCTGCAATCGAGCTGATATTAATAATGGTACCGCTGTTGCGTGCTTTCATTGGTGCTAACACCGCTTGCATACCGTTCAGCAAACCAAGGACATTAACATCAAACATACGTTGCCATTCATTGGCTTCTTGCGTGTCAATCTGGCCAAGTAACATCACACCGGCGTTGTTTACTAATACGTCTGCAGGGCCATAGATTTCTTCTGCACGAGCAATCGCAGCGTCAAAGGTGCTTTTGTCGGTCACGTCCACTTGAGCACAAAGTGTGTTTGGCAAATTAAGCGCCTCTAGGCGCTCGACGCGACGTGCCAAGAGCAGCAGCGGATGACCTTCTTCACTGAAACGACGCGCGATGGCTTCACCAATACCAGAGCTTGCACCTGTAATAACGACTAACTTTTTCATTTTGTGATCCTCTTTAAAAGTCGTTTTGACTTGTTGATGCGTAGTTTATGAAAAGAATTTTTGTTGATATATATCGACCTAGTTGAAACTCTGTTGTTATATGGCAACAATAAAACATCAAAAGAAAAGAGAAACCGCCGATGCAAACACAGATCAACCTAGCGGATATCCGCTCCTTCGTACTGATCGCACAACTTGGTAATTTCACCAAAGCTGCAGAAGCACTGGGAGTATCGCGCTCGCATGTGTCTCGCCAAATTAGCCAACTGGAGAAGCAAATGGGGGTGACGTTGTTGATCAGAACCACGCGCACGCTCAAACTAACGGATGCGGGCAAAGCACTGTTTGCTCAGTGTGAGATGGCTCTGCATAGCATCGATCAAGCGGTGTTGGCAGCGGTGGATGATATTGAAGCCGTTCGGGGTGAAATCCGAATTAACTGTGTGGGGGGTTACTTAGGGGAAGAGGTGATTGCGGAGGTGGTTGGTCAGTTTATGCAGCAATATCCGCAAGTGCGAGTGGATTTGGATTTTAGCAGCCATCGTGTTGACCTGATCGAGGATGAATTTGATATCGCGTTTCGCATGGGCAAACTGGAAGATTCTGGTTTTGTCGCCCGCAAGCTGATTGATGTGGAAATGGGCACTTATGCCAGCCCCAGCTACTTAGCGATGCACGGACGACCTGACCATCCCAAAGAACTGGATCAACACGCTTGTTTAACGGGCTCGGTGACGCGTTGGACCTTCCAACATCGACACACTAAGCAAACATCAGATTGTCAGGTGCGTGGGAAATTGCGCTGCAAAAATGGTCGAGTGATGTTGAAAGGGGCTTTGGCAGGAAACGGCATCATTCGTGTCCCCACGCTTTACTGTATGCAAGAACTAGAGCAAGGCTTGCTGAGAGAGGTGTTTGAGGATTGGCATGTTCCAAGTGTGGCGTTCTCTGCGCTGTATCATCGTGATCGCTATCAACCTAAACGCCTTCGCACCTTTATCGAGTTCACCAGCGATTATTTTCGTCAGTTACAAAAGAGCATTAAGTCAGCTTGATGCCAAAGTGTTTGACAATGAAAGCGACGCAGGCAAAAGAACTGACGGAAATCAGTGCGCAAAAGAATAAGGAAATCCAAAAGCTAAATCGTTCCATGAGATACGGAAAAATCAGAAACATGGGAAGCGTAGGGAGCACATACCAAAATGTGTAGTAAGCGTGATTCGTCAGCTTTTCGTTGCCTTGTCCTTCAAGGTACATCCAAATCAGCGCGAGGATGGTCACGGTGGGAAGAGCGGCGATAAGCGCGCCCGCTTTGTCGCTGCGTTTGGCTACCTCAGAAATAAATACCACGATCGCGGCCGTGATTAAGTATTTGGTGACAATCCAGTACATTGCATTTCCTTTGTTGTTTATTCGGCTCTCCTTGCCGTGTTTGCATAGTAGAGTGACTGAGCAAAAACTCAATGAAAAAAGGCGCAAAATGCGCCTTTCAACTCGATAGAGCGGCCATTGCTTGGCCATTATTCGCTGGTCAAGACAAAACCATTGTCACTACCAAAACCGTTGGCAACATAGCCATCAGCCTGCGGATCGTTACCCCATTGGTTTTGATTAAAGAGATAGCGGAACTCCACTTTTTGTTCTCTCGGCAGGCGCGTCTTGAATTTAAATAAGCCACTTTTTTTCACCAAAGTCATTGGCTCTGGCTTCCAGTTGTTAAACTCCCCAACAACGTGCGCGCTTTCCCAGTTTTCTTGTTGAACCTCAAACGTCACTTCGACTTCGTCTTTGGTTTTGAAAAAGCGTTTTTTTAACATAACAATATCCTTATATATCTCATAACAACCGAATAAGTATTACTCCTGTTTCATAGTGTTTGCAAGTTACGAAGGCAGGTTAAACCTGATTATTGCTTGGTTAGGGAACTGATAAGAGGAAAGAAAGTCATACTTGGAGCGCTTGCCTGTTTGAAAGGCTTCCATCAGAACGTTTTTTGCTGTTAACCTAGGGCAAGTTCCCTCATTGCCAAGGAGAGGTTGTTTTTGTACTCACTGTTTAGAATGCCACTATTGATCGTGTTAGCCGTGGCGATCATCTTTATGGCATCGTCAGAAATGATCAAAAACACGCTTTCTTTTTCAGAGAGTGTTGCAGTGCAAGCAACTGAAACCACATGTCCTGATGTTCATCACGACATAAAATTGGAAAGTAGTCAGCCTTCTCATGGCTGTCATTCGGTGTGCATAGGCAAAATGCCCGCCTCTAAAGCGCAACTGGCATCGTTGCAACAAGCTTTCGCTCTCGCATTGATTTCTCGTGACCAATCGGTCAAAGCCTTCTCGATGAACGAATCGCTCTTTCGTCCTCCCATTTCAACCTTTGTTTAATCTTTATTTCATTCATTAATTAATAAAAATTAGATTATTCAAGGTATTAACATGATCAAGAAAATCGTCTTTATGTTCTCGGCATTGTTGCTGAGCGTGTCTGCATACGCAGCGAAATTTGAACAAGGCACTCATTACACGGTATTACCTACCGCCAAATCGCAGAAACCTGTCGTGACGGAATATTTCTCCTTCTACTGCCCACACTGTTACCGTTTTGAGGGCGTGGTGGAGAGCATGAAGAAATCTCTGCCTGAAGAGGCAAGATTTGAGAAAGTGCATGTTTCCTTTATGGGTGGCGAGATGGGAGTCCCTGTCGCCAAAGCGTACGCCACAATGGTGTCGCTGGATGCAGAAAAAACCATGGTTCCGGCGATGTTCACGCAAATCCACGAAAAACGCAAAGCACCGCAAACGGAAGCTGAGTTGCGTCAACTCTTCATCGACAATGGTGTTGATGCCAAGAAATACGATGCGGCTTACAACAGTTTTGCCGTTAACTCGATGCAAAAGCGTTTTGATAAGCAGTTTAAGGAAAGTACTTTGACGGGTGTACCTGGCGTGATCGTGAACAATAAGTACATTGTGAAAGCAGACAAAATCACCACAATTCAAGAATACAATGAACTGGTGAATTATCTGCTGACACTGTAAAGCAGAAAGAGCAGAGGACAAGGCGACCACGGGTCGCCTTTTTTGGCGATGGCAATTTTAAAATAAGCAACTATATTCATATTTGTTTTTGGCTGGGTCTGAGTCAGACCATAACAATAAAATGGAAATAGTATGACAGAGAAACACAACGTCACCATCGGCTACGGGCCGAAGCAACTGCCTTGGTATCAACAAGTCCCTGAATTTGCGCAAGGGCTGATTTCACCACCGGAGGAGGACCCGGTGAAAGTCTATTTGAGAGGAAATGAATCATTTGGTTTGGAAGAGCAGAGCATTCGTCAAGCGAGCTTTGAAATTCCACCCACTGGTCAATGTGCTTGTGAGCAAAGCGCTGCTTTTCAAGAAATTCTCCAATACGTTAATCAGCAAAAAAAACGATTTTTAGGCTATCAGACCGAAGAGAAAATCAACTATCGCGAACGAATTGCGCCGTTTTTAGACATCAGTATGAACAACGTCGGCGACCCATTTGTTGATGGCAATTACACCGTTAACACCAAGTTTGTCGAACGAATGGTGCTGGATTATTTTGCTTCGCTTTGGAACGCCAAATGGCCATCGCAAGGACCATATTTAAAAGGCGATGGTACATGGGATCGCGGTGATCCAGAAAGTTATTGGGGCTATGTACTGACCATGGGCAGCACTGAAGGCAACTTGTACGCAATGCTCAATGCGCGAGATTATTTGTCTGGTCAAACACTATTGGATGATGAAATTTGTGGCGAAGACGCGGAAGGCAAGGTGGTAAAAAGCAGCCAGTTGTATGCACACTATCCGCAAGCGCCGGAAGATAATCCCAATGCCTACACCCCAGTTGCCTTTTTCTCTGAGGATACCCACTATTCGATTGTTAAAGCGATGGCGGTAGAGAAAATCGAAACCTTCGGCTCACTCGGTAACCGACTCTACCCAAATGAAAACCCATGCGGGGAAGGCGACGTTTGGCCTTCTGAAGTGCCTTCGGAAGCGCCAACAGTAGAGTTTGACGATGATAAGCCGCAAATCAACGATAAACCCAGTAACAAGCTTGTTGGCTCAGGCGCGATCGATATTAAAAAGCTAAAGGCCTATGTGAAGTTTTTTGCTGAGAAAGGCTACCCAATCATTGTGGTGCTCAACTACGGTACCACCTTTAAAGGTGCGTATGACAACATCAATGAAGCAACCCAAATGTTGGAAGAGGTGTTCAGAGAGAATGGGCTGTACGAGCGTCAAGTGCCTATCGACCCGAGTGACCCTTCTAAAACGGAGACGCGCACGGGCTATTGGATTCACATTGATGGCGCACTTGGCGCGAGCTATATGCCGTTTGTCAAAATGGCGGCGAAACTGCCTAAATATGAAGCCTTCTTTGAAGAAAACCATTGTTACACTGGGCCAGATTTCGATTTTCGTAACCCTATGGTGCACTCCATCGTCACTAGTGGTCATAAGTGGCCAGGCGCACCATGGCCGACCGGGGTTTATATGACCAAGCATAAGTTTATGGTTTCTCCACCGGATAACCCAACCTATATTGGTTCTCCCGATACTACTTTTGCGGGTTCCCGTAGCGGAATATCCCCTCTAATCCTATGGGATTACTTTGCCAAACACAGCTATGAAAAGCAGATCAAACTGGCGATGCGCGGACAGAAGATGGCGCAATACGCTTATCAAAAGTTGCAAGAAGTCGCGGACTATTGGAAAAATGAAAAACCTGATAGTGGTGTTCCTGAAGGGTTGTGGCTTCAACGAACGCCGCTCTCTTTGTCGCTTATTTTCTGCCAGCCAAAGGACGAGATTATCTTTAAATACTCGTTAGCCAAGGAAGAGATCGATGAGCCGGACTCCAGCTCAGGACTTAAGACCCGTAAATACGTTCATATGTTTACTATGTGGGATGTGACTAAGAAGCTGATTGATAAGTTGTGCGACGATCTTAAAAAGGATGATGCGTTTAATGCGGAGGATTTCAAACCGTTAACTAATGTCCGCCGTACGCGTGAGCTTCCACATTCGAGTGCTCATTTGGTCAAGTTACCGACGAAAGGGCGTTCCTTTAGATAAAATCTAGCACCAAAACAGAACCACCAAGATAGAACAAGGCCAGCAATGCTGGCCTTGTTACTGTTTACCGATGAGCTGCTCAACGATGAACCGCTCAATGGTGAACAGCTCAGTGATTGACTGCGCTTACGCCAACTTGAGGTCGTACTGATTGCGGTACATCACCATGTCTTCAATGGTGAGTACTGGCATATTGTGTTGTTTGCCAAAGGCAACAATCTCAGGTGTTTTGGCCATGGTTCCGTCAGGGTTGGTGACCTCGCATAACACGCCTGCAGGCTGCAATCCGGCCATTTGCATCAGATCAACCGTGCCTTCGGTATGTCCGCGACGAGCCAAAACACCACCTGGACGAGCACGTAACGGGAAAACATGACCGGGGCGAGCAAGATCGTCCGGTTTTGCATGTGGGTTGGCCGCTGTTTTGATTGTCGTCACACGGTCTTGCGCAGAAACACCTGTGGTGACACCTTGCTTTGCTTCAATCGAGACGGTAAACGCGGTTTGGTTAGCACTGTTGTTGTTAACGACCATGGGCGGCAGTTCCAACTTGTTGGCGTGCTCGTCGGTTAAGCACAAACAGACAATGCCGCTGCATTCGCGAATCATCAGCGCCATTTGTGCGTTAGTAAGGTGTTCAACGGAATAGATAATGTCGCCTTCGTTTTCACGATCTTCATCATCCAGCAGTAGTACGCCGCGTCCCTCTTTGAGCGCAAGCAAAGCGTTTTCAACGCGAGTAATCGGATCGCCAAATTCGGCAAGTAGAGATGACTGATTCATGGTTAACTCCTAATAATCACCAGAATCAGGGCAGCATGAGGCTGGAAGTGTCTCTTCCAAAACGAAATGCACCAGCGCTAAACAGCTCTGGTGAAGTTTCATTCTCTCTCATCCGGACTATAACCGTCGGCTCTGGCGTCTCACCAGATCTGCTGACCTCGACGAATCGAGCGCTCGCGGGCTCACCTCATTCGGTATACCGCCGGTGGGGAATTTCGCCCCGCCCTGAGAATAAAAAAATAATTTCGCCAAACGTCTGTCTCATACAGCACGTTAGCCGAAGTATGTTACTGCGGAAAAAGCATCAGGAAAAGTAACGCGTGTCTGTTTGTTTGATTTGTGTTCAGCTCTTATTGGCCTTTGGTCGTGATGTAGGCAACTGAAAAGCAAGCTATAGTGAAAGCAAACAGACGGGTTTGATGGATAGAGGTCAGCATGCTAGAGAAAGAGAAAACTGGGCTAATCGTGGTGGATGTGCAAGGGAAATTGGCGCAGATGGTGGATCAAAGTGAACAGATGATCACCAACATCACTAAGTTGATTGAAGGAGCAAAAATGTTGGGTTTACCCATCATTTGGCTGGAGCAAATTCCTGAAAATTTAGGTGCTACGGTTGGGCCTATCGCCAATGCGTTGCAAGGTTATCAACCTTTTCATAAGTCGACTTTTTCTGGATGCGGTACAGCAACTATCAGCAATGCCATCCAAGCGAGCGAAGTAGAGCAGTGGTTGCTATGCGGAATTGAAGCGCACATTTGCGTTTATCAAACGGCAGTTGATTTGAAACAAATGGGTTACCAAGTTGAGGTGGTGACAGATTGTGTCTCATCCCGAGACCCACAAAACAAAGCCTTAGCGTTGAGAAAATTTGAAGCCAATGGCATCGGTTTGTCGGGGTTGGAAATGGCGCTTTTTGAATTAATGCGTGATGGGAAATGTCCAGAGTTTAAGCAGCTGCTACCGCTTTTTAAGTAATATTCTCTATGAGTTATACCACTCATCAAGACTGTACAAACTCGATATTTTCTGGTGACATAACGGCCTTTCTCTTCTGTTTAGAGTCGTAATTAAATGTCGTTGTCAGAAATCAAATTCATTGCTGCCGATATGGATGGCACCCTGCTGGATCCATCAGGAAAATTGGCACCAGAGTTTTTCCACATCTATCAAACGTTAGAAGATAAAGGAATTATCTTTGCGGCTGCCTCTGGTCGGCAGTATTACAGCCTGCGTGAGACGTTTTCCCCAATCAACGAGCGCATGATGTTTATTGCGGAAAACGGCACATTAGTCATGCATCAAGGAAAAGAGCTCTACAGCTGTGGTTTAGCTAGCACGGATATTAAAGACATTATTCAGTTGGCTCGCACCATTGATGGTGCCCACATTGTGCTATGTGGTAAAGAATCGGCTTATGTCGAAACAAAGCATCCTGAGGCGATTGAAGAAATCAGTAAGTATTACCATCGCTGCCAATATGTCCCCGATCTGCTGGATGTTGATGAGGCTTTCATCAAAGTGGCGATTTGTCATTTTGAAGGTTCACAAGAAAAATTACACACATCATTCAGCGAACGTTTTGATGCGACCCATCAGGTGGTGGTGAGTGCCAAGATTTGGTTGGATGTGATGAACGCAGAAGCGTCAAAAGGCGCGGCGATTAGACATTTACAGCAAACGTTGGGTTTTACACGCCAACAAACCATGAGCTTTGGTGATTATTTCAATGACGTAGAAATGCTTAAACAAAGCTACCATTCCTATGCGATGGCCAACGCCCATCCTGAAGTGAAAGCACTCGCTCGTTTTATCGCACCAAGCAATGAAGAGTCTGGTGTTTTGCAGGTGATCCAGCAGCAGGTGTTGTCTGATTAAATGCCCAGTCAAATGACTCGATATGCGCAATTTTTTACGTTTTTTGCACGACAAGTTAACCGGGATCAATATTCCAACCGATTTGGCCTCCACTGCGTAGAAACTCTCCTAAACTGATGTTGGGATGGTAACCGCACAGTTTGGAGGGCGTCATGATCACGGTACATAGGGATTATCGAGTGAGTATTAAACCAGAGCGCTATGCACATGTAGAAATCAACCCAGTAGGAAAGCTTGATGTTGAAATAAAAGGTCAGCGTCAACACTATGTGGCTGATTTTGAACAGTTGGCTTTCTCTAGTGACAAACAAGGGGTGGCATTAGTTTGTCAACAAGCACACTCTCCTTGGAAAGTGATGCTTGCTACCGCAGACGCGCAAGAGCTAAAAAGTTTGGTTAAAGAAGCGCAAGAAGAGTACGAAATCTTAATGCGTGATCTCTAATTTTCATAGTTGCGCCTGCTCATACCTGACTTAAAATGTTATCGACTGAACAAAATCCTTCGTATTGCGCGAAGGATTTTTGCTTTTTGGTTATCCCCAATAGTGTGAGGCATACTGATATCGAACTTTGTGAAAATAAATAAAAGATAATGTCTTTTATATTTGTTATTGATAAACACTCAAATTGTGGTCTTTTTTATCATCGCGAGTGCCATAAAATGATACTTTTTGATTGATTGTTGCGCTTTTTGAGCCTTGTTGATAATAATAATAACGGATTTATGAGAGGAGAATGTCGCTAAAGTCGGACCACTTTATCGATCAATTTTCTTGAGCAGGTTTTATGAAAGCGTTAGGATTTGCCGCTTTTAGTAGGAGATGACAATGCCAAGAGTCAGCCAAGCTGTGGCCAAAAAAACACACCAAAATATTATAGATGCATCGTTTAAAATACTCCTGCTAGAAGGCTATGAACACTTAACCTATACGCATATTGCTGAGAAAACAGGGGTGAGTCGTTCTTGCGTCAATGGGCATTTTAAGAAAAAAGAAGAGTTATTGGATGAGCTTAAACCGAAAGCGGTCGAACACATCATCCAAGCTCTTGAATTTTCATCCCCTGAAGCCTTTTATCTCTCATGGGTTAACGCTGTAAATGAAGATAGAATGTTTCGGAACCTCATCCAGAACGTGGGAGAGATCATTTGTAGTGCTGAAGGACGAATGTCTCTCACCAATCGAATCTCTGGTGATCCTAAAGAAGCGGAAAAAGCGCTTTATATGGCGATCGGCTATGCAGTCGTCCATATTAGCTGTCCTATATGCTGAGCTAATTAGAAAGGTTTCTAGTGGGTTGAAATTTAACCAAAGGTAAACCAGTGATGTCACAGAAAAGTCAGTAAATAACGGATGATGGGTTTTATTTCTTTCCTTTCCGTATTGTCTCGCTATAATGTGCTCGTCTAAGTGAGTTGGTCCTCACAGACAACACTTTCTATGCTTTGGTTGTAAAACTAGCTTAGCTTAAATAGCTTTTGGTCGCTTGGTTGTCCTACTTTTACCAAACGACCTTCTTTTTACGTTTATTTTGAACACCATTCAGTTTCTTCATCATTATTCACCTCCCTATCCTTGGTCGGCAAATATGAAACACGGCTGCTTTAAACTGTGCTTTCCCGAATGCGTAAAAACTTCCTGACTGATGTTGGTATCGGTAGAAAATTTGGCAATAGCGCTGTGATCATGGCAATAAACGCAAGTGAGCCAAATAGATCCTCTGGTCGGTGCATACCAATCCATAAGCGGCTATAAGCGACCAAACTCGCCCAAGCAAGGGTCGTGACAAACGCCACATAGCGCTTTTGCATCAGAAAGATACCCCCAAAGAAAGCCACACATAAACTGGCAAATATTGTATGACCCGAGGGGAAGGAATAATCGGTTTCACCTTCCCAATGTTGCAAACGCCATGGACTGATCGTTTCTTCCTGTGTCTTTACTAGTGTTACTTGTTGAGTCGCATCGAGATTGTAGAATGCTTGTGGGGTATCAACTAAATGTTCAGAAGCCATCCATTCGGTGTAGGGGCGGGGTGACTCTGTGAGTTGCTTTAATCCCGTTTTTCCAGCAAAACTTAAAACCAGCATAAGTGCTAGTACAGCAAATCGACCCACAACAAAATATCGTCCAGAGTGTTGACGTAAAACCAGCAAGCTTAAAGCGACCAGTGTAATAGCAAAGCCTTTACTGCCAGCGGAATCGGTCACTAGGGTAAAAGTGAGACCAAGAAAATCTGGTACAGGAGACCTCAAATCAATACCTGAGGCAAACCAAGTAACTAAAGTCAGCAAAGCTGCGAAACACGAAAGAGCGACTAGTGAGTAACGTTTTGGTGTGAATACTGTTTTCATCGAGAAAGCTTGTGAAGAAAAACCGCCATTATAGGTGAGTGTGCAAGATGAAAGTATCAAGCATCTGTCAATTATTTCGAGATGGGTTCTAAGCTCGGTAGCGCTGGGTAGTGACTGTAGGCCATGGGACAGCACTTACTCCCGAGCAAAAGATGACGATGGAGGCCTTTTCTAGCGGACGTTCATGTGTCCTGCAAAGAAGTGATTGACGGGGCCATGACCTTGACCAACGGATAGCTCATCGGCATGAGCGATCGCCTGTGATATGTATTGCTTGGCCAAAAAGACAGCCTTGTGTAAGCGATGACCTTGAGCCAAATAAGACGCGATGGCTGAAGATAACGTGCAGCCAGTACCGTGGGTGTTGCGTGTAGAGTGGCGTTTGCTACGGATGAATTCACAAAACTGTGGCGTGATCAAAAGATCGCTACTGTGGGACTCATTATACAAATGCCCGCCTTTTAATAAGATGGCAGGGCAGTTCAGCGCTTTTAAACTTTCGACGCTCGAGATCATCTCTTGCTCAGTGTTAGGGATGGGCATTCCGGTGAGTGCCACATATTCAGGGATATTCGGCGTCACGATATCTGCCAGTGGAATCAAGTGCTCCTTCAGTGCGGCGATCGCATCTGGTTGTAATAACGCGTGGCCGCTGGTGGAGATCATCACGGGGTCGAGTACCACTTTCGCTGGCGAATATTGGCGAATTTTTTCGGCAACCAATCGAATAATATGACGGTCTGCAAGCATACCAATTTTAACCGCTTGAATATTGAGATCGCTGAAAACGGCATCCAGCTGCGCTGCAACAAACTCGGTAGGGATCGGAAATACGGCATTAACGCCCATCGTATTTTGCGCGGTGATGGCAGTGATCACTGAGCTTGCGTAACTGCCCGTGGCTGAAATGGCTTTTATATCGGCTTGTATACCTGCTCCACCCCCACTGTCAGAACCGGCAATGGTGAGAACGCATGGAATAAGAGATTGAGTAGTTGAAGTAAGTAGCATCTTGTATCCTAGAACAAGACGTACAGGAACTGTCTATACCAACAATATTACCAACTATATTGGTATACCAACGCATAAAGCAGAAAGCGATATGCGCGTAATAGTTCCCTACGTCAGTATTAACTGAATCAGGTTCAACGGGTCTCGCGTAGCGATCTCAGCCGATAAGGCTCCCCGACTATGTTGGCAAAAATGATATCAGTAATTGAACTCGACGCAAGCGAGTATTCAAGGGAACAAAGACACTTGGAGTGTTATCTACGTCTTGATTGGGATAGAGAACGCCAATGATGAATTTTGAGCAAGAAAAAGGGCTCTAATGAGCCCTTCGCATTTATTCCTGCAGATCCAATTCATTTTGAATCAGAGTGACGCATTGGGAGGCAAACAACATTTTAGGGCCAAGGCTAATGTTTTGCGTTCCGAGACGCTTCAGACTGTTAAAAGTTTTCTTTGGCATCGGAATATGGTCAGTAAGTAAAAAACAAGGATTGGCGGCAAACTTAATGTCGCGAACAAACTCGCCTTTCTTTTCCAACATATATAGCTGATGGTCTTCAGCCAACTGCTGGACCAATCGTTCAAAGCTAATTGTACGAACGGTCACACCTGGTTCGACATTTCTTAGTTCTTCTTTGCCCATACCCGTAGAAGCATCAAGCGCACGAACAACAATGTTCAACAAGTTTGCCTCGTGGAAGCCACCCACGTTTGAAACTTCGTTAGAGTGAATGGTAATCGTACGCGAAAAGTCTTTGGTACTCTCTAAAACCAGATGAACGACAACATCTTGGCGATGTGACTGTGCGACAAACATCGTGTTCATCAGAGTATGTGCAAGAATCTCAGTATGAGCCTCGTTACCGACCCCTTCTAATAACGCTCGACTGTTTGTCGGCGCAGCGCGTGCGCGTAATACAAATGTACGCATGATAGACCTTTGCAGTGAATTCGAATGCACGGAGTATATACCCAACAAATAGTCTGTTGCGAGTCATGCTGCTATCAAAGTGTAGAGTGAAAGAGAGAGCGATTGAGAGAAAGCTTACAAAGGAAACGTTGCGAGTGCGTATTGCTTGGTTAAACTAGTCTGGCACTAAAAGAAGGAGGGCGGTATTCGTGCGTCAAATAAATAAAGAAGAATATAGAAAGAAAGGGAACATGGTGATAGTGGCATTTCTACTGGCTTTTGCTTGTTCTGCCATTGCATTTAGTACATTGTTGATTGCCCTATTTGGCAACACAGAGATTGTAGAAGGCGAATCGACGGGCAATTTTGTTTGGAATCTTTTAGGAGTACTAATAGCGTTTGTCAGTACGCTTTCAATAATGAATCAAATAAAGACACATCGCTATTTTGATGAGCTCTTGTATGTGTGGAAGCTCAAACAGACTCATTTAAAGATCTATCGAAAATTGAATATCCTCAAGAATGCTGCACACAACGAACACAATGAGAAAGCAATAACCATTCTCAAGTTCTACTATCAAACTCAGCAGCAAGTGTTCGAGTTAGACAACAATACACTGACAATAAAGAGTGTATTGAATGAGCTGGAAAGGATTCATCAGTGGGAAGAAAGCCACAGAGTACTCAATGTATCCGATTTCCAAGATGCTTGGTTGAACGATTTCTGACGAAAATAGATGCTTTTTCTTAACATGGAATCAAGAAAAATAACCGTTTGTTCATTGTTTGCGCATGCGAACGGGTTTATGACATTTTTTATCGAAAAGCACTTGCCAAAGAAACTGCCTTCCCTATAATGCGCATCCACCGACACGGCAGACGGCGTAAGGCCTCAGCAACGTCGGGTGAGGTAAAAGCTTCTGAGAAAATAAATTTGAAAAAGTGTTTGACTCTTCAAATTAACTCGCTAGAATGCACCTCCGCTTTGAGAGAAAAACTTCTCGAAAAGCAAAGCTCTTTAACAATATAAACCTATCAATCTGTGTGGGCACTCGTTGATGATAATCCAAAAGATTTATCAATGAACTGAGTGACCAAAACGATACTAAGTATCGGCACAGTCAATTTATTCAGTATTCATTGAGCCGAAGCGAAAGCTTCAAAAAACTTTTAATTGAAGAGTTTGATCATGGCTCAGATTGAACGCTGGCGGCAGGCCTAACACATGCAAGTCGAGCGGCAGCACAGAGAAACTTGTTTCTCGGGTGGCGAGCGGCGGACGGGTGAGTAATGCCTGGGAAATTGCCCTGATGTGGGGATAACCATTGGAAACGATGGCTAATACCGCATGATAGCTTCGGCTCAAAGAGGGGGACCTTCGGGCCTCTCGCGTCAGGATATGCCCAGGTGGGATTAGCTAGTTGGTGAGGTAAGGCTCACCAAGGCGACGATCCCTAGCTGGTCTGAGAGGATGATCAGCCACACTGGAACTGAGACACGGTCCAGACTCCTACGGGAGGCAGCAGTGGGGAATATTGCACAATGGGCGCAAGCCTGATGCAGCCATGCCGCGTGTGTGAAGAAGGCCTTCGGGTTGTAAAGCACTTTCAGTCGTGAGGAAGGTGGTAGTGTTAATAGCACTATCATTTGACGTTAGCGACAGAAGAAGCACCGGCTAACTCCGTGCCAGCAGCCGCGGTAATACGGAGGGTGCGAGCGTTAATCGGAATTACTGGGCGTAAAGCGCATGCAGGTGGTTTGTTAAGTCAGATGTGAAAGCCCGGGGCTCAACCTCGGAACTGCATTTGAAACTGGCAGACTAGAGTACTGTAGAGGGGGGTAGAATTTCAGGTGTAGCGGTGAAATGCGTAGAGATCTGAAGGAATACCGGTGGCGAAGGCGGCCCCCTGGACAGATACTGACACTCAGATGCGAAAGCGTGGGGAGCAAACAGGATTAGATACCCTGGTAGTCCACGCTGTAAACGATGTCTACTTGGAGGTTGTGGCCTTGAGCCGTGGCTTTCGGAGCTAACGCGTTAAGTAGACCGCCTGGGGAGTACGGTCGCAAGATTAAAACTCAAATGAATTGACGGGGGCCCGCACAAGCGGTGGAGCATGTGGTTTAATTCGATGCAACGCGAAGAACCTTACCTACTCTTGACATCCAGAGAATCTAGCGGAGACGCTGGAGTGCCTTCGGGAACTCTGAGACAGGTGCTGCATGGCTGTCGTCAGCTCGTGTTGTGAAATGTTGGGTTAAGTCCCGCAACGAGCGCAACCCTTATCCTTGTTTGCCAGCGAGTAATGTCGGGAACTCCAGGGAGACTGCCGGTGATAAACCGGAGGAAGGTGGGGACGACGTCAAGTCATCATGGCCCTTACGAGTAGGGCTACACACGTGCTACAATGGCGCATACAGAGGGCGGCCAACTTGCGAAAGTGAGCGAATCCCAAAAAGTGCGTCGTAGTCCGGATTGGAGTCTGCAACTCGA
Source organism: Vibrio vulnificus NBRC 15645 = ATCC 27562 (assembly GCF_002224265.1). NCBI lineage: Bacteria > Pseudomonadati > Pseudomonadota > Gammaproteobacteria > Vibrionales > Vibrionaceae > Vibrio > Vibrio vulnificus. The sequence continues at coordinate 153,456 of NZ_CP012882.1, read as the reverse complement.
CTCCATGAAGTCGGAATCGCTAGTAATCGTGGATCAGAATGCCACGGTGAATACGTTCCCGGGCCTTGTACACACCGCCCGTCACACCATGGGAGTGGGCTGCAAAAGAAGTGGGTAGTTTAACCTTCGGGAGGACGCTCACCACTTTGTGGTTCATGACTGGGGTGAAGTCGTAACAAGGTAGCGCTAGGGGAACCTGGCGCTGGATCACCTCCTTATACGATGATTATTGCGATGAGTGTTCACACAGATTGATATGGTTTAGAAAGTTTAGAGTATCTTAGTGTCCCGTTCGTCTAGAGGCCTAGGACACCGCCCTTTCACGGCGGTAACAGGGGTTCGACTCCCCTACGGGATACCATGGGTCGTTAGCTCAGTCGGTAGAGCAGTTGACTTTTAATCAATTGGTCGCAGGTTCGAATCCTGCACGACCCACCATTACTTCAAGAGTTGGGGCTATAGCTCAGCTGGGAGAGCGCCTGCCTTGCACGCAGGAGGTCTGCGGTTCGATCCCGCATAGCTCCACCATTCTTGAACGCAATGGGCGATTAGCTCAGTTGGGAGAGCACCTGCCTTACAAGCAGGGGTCACTGGTTCGAACCCGGTATCGCCCACCACTCTTTAAATATTTTTAGTGTTTCTTAATGAAAACCACCTTCTTTATGTCTGTGGTTGATTTTTCGACGCTGAAAGTCTTTAAAAAGTGTGTTTCTCATAGAGAATTGCATTGCTCTTTAACAATTTGGAAAGCTGACAAAACAACAATTTATTGTTGTTTGTAAAGTTCTCAATGTTTGTCTTTAAGACAAACACCAACAAACACATTCAAGTGTTCTTGGGAATGTCACTGTTAAGTGACTATTCGAAATTGAGTCCGGCAAAATCAACGCTATCTCGCTCATTCAAATAATGAGATAGCAACTTTGGTTGTTTAACAAAGACCCTTTGGGGTTGTATGGTTAAGTGACTAAGCGTACACGGTGGATGCCTTGGCAGTCAGAGGCGATGAAGGACGTAGTAACTTGCGATAAGCGTAGATGAGGCAGTAACAGCCACTTGAGTCTACGATTTCCGAATGGGGAAACCCACTGGCATAAGCCAGTATCATTGAGTGAATACATAGCTCAATGAAGCGAACCGGGAGAACTGAAACATCTAAGTACCCCGAGGAAAAGAAATCAACCGAGATTCCGAAAGTAGCGGCGAGCGAAATTGGATTAGCCCTTAAGCTTTACATGTGTTAGACGAACGGTCTGGAAAGTCCGACGATACAGGGTGATAGTCCCGTAGTTGACGATGCATGTTCAGTGAAATCGAGTAGGGCGGGACACGTGTTATCCTGTCTGAATATGGGGGGACCATCCTCCAAGGCTAAATACTCCTGACTGACCGATAGTGAACCAGTACCGTGAGGGAAAGGCGAAAAGAACCCCTGTGAGGGGAGTGAAATAGAACCTGAAACCGTGTACGTACAAGCAGTAGGAGCACCTTCGTGGTGTGACTGCGTACCTTTTGTATAATGGGTCAGCGACTTATATTCAGTGGCAAGGTTAACCATCTAGGGGAGCCGTAGGGAAACCGAGTCTTAACTGGGCGCCATAGTCTCTGGATATAGACCCGAAACCGAGTGATCTAGCCATGGGCAGGTTGAAGGTTGAGTAACATCAACTGGAGGACCGAACCGACTAATGTTGAAAAATTAGCGGATGACTTGTGGCTAGGGGTGAAAGGCCAATCAAACTCGGAGATAGCTGGTTCTCCCCGAAAGCTATTTAGGTAGCGCCTCGGACGAATACTACTGGGGGTAGAGCACTGTTAAGGCTAGGGGGTCATCCCGACTTACCAACCCTTTGCAAACTCCGAATACCAGTAAGTACTATCCGGGAGACACACGGCGGGTGCTAACGTCCGTCGTGGAGAGGGAAACAACCCAGACCGCCAGCTAAGGTCCCAAATTACAGCTAAGTGGGAAACGATGTGGGAAGGCTTAGACAGCTAGGATGTTGGCTTAGAAGCAGCCATCATTTAAAGAAAGCGTAATAGCTCACTAGTCGAGTCGGCCTGCGCGGAAGATGTAACGGGGCTAAGTTGTAAACCGAAGCTGCGGCAATGTTCTTTGAACATTGGGTAGGGGAGCGTTCTGTAAGCCGTTGAAGGTGTGTTGTAAAGCATGCTGGAGGTATCAGAAGTGCGAATGCTGACATGAGTAACGACAAGGGGGGTGAAAAACCTCCCCGCCGGAAGACCAAGGGTTCCTGTCCAACGTTAATCGGGGCAGGGTAAGTCGACCCCTAAGGCGAGGCTGAAAAGCGTAGTCGATGGGAAACGGGTTAATATTCCCGTACTTCTTACAATTGCGATGGGGGGACGGAGAAGGCTAGGTGGGCCTGGCGACGGTTGTCCAGGTTCAAGTGCGTAGGCTGAGTGTTTAGGTAAATCCGGATACTCTTAAGGCTGAGACACGACGTCGAGCTACTACGGTAGTGAAGTCATTGATGCCATGCTTCCAGGAAAAGCCTCTAAGCTTCAGATTGTAAGGAATCGTACCCCAAACCGACACAGGTGGTCGGGTAGAGAATACCAAGGCGCTTGAGAGAACTCGGGTGAAGGAACTAGGCAAAATGGTACCGTAACTTCGGGAGAAGGTACGCTCTTGATGGTGAAGTCCCTTGCGGATGGAGCTGACGAGAGTCGCAGATACCAGGTGGCTGCAACTGTTTATTAAAAACACAGCACTGTGCAAAATCGTAAGATGACGTATACGGTGTGACGCCTGCCCGGTGCCGGAAGGTTAATTGATGGGGTTAGCGCAAGCGAAGCTCTTGATCGAAGCCCCGGTAAACGGCGGCCGTAACTATAACGGTCCTAAGGTAGCGAAATTCCTTGTCGGGTAAGTTCCGACCTGCACGAATGGCGTAATGATGGCCACGCTGTCTCCACCCGAGACTCAGTGAAATTGAAATCGCTGTGAAGATGCAGTGTACCCGCGGCTAGACGGAAAGACCCCGTGAACCTTTACTACAGCTTGGCACTGAACATTGAACCTACATGTGTAGGATAGGTGGGAGGCTTTGAAGACGTGACGCCAGTTGCGTTGGAGCCGTCCTTGAAATACCACCCTTGTATGTTTGATGTTCTAACGTTGGCCCCTAATCGGGGTTGCGGACAGTGCCTGGTGGGTAGTTTGACTGGGGCGGTCTCCTCCCAAAGAGTAACGGAGGAGCACGAAGGTGGGCTAATCACGGTTGGACATCGTGAGGTTAGTGCAATGGCATAAGCCCGCTTAACTGCGAGAATGACGGTTCGAGCAGGTGCGAAAGCAGGTCATAGTGATCCGGTGGTTCTGAATGGAAGGGCCATCGCTCAACGGATAAAAGGTACTCCGGGGATAACAGGCTGATACCGCCCAAGAGTTCATATCGACGGCGGTGTTTGGCACCTCGATGTCGGCTCATCACATCCTGGGGCTGAAGTCGGTCCCAAGGGTATGGCTGTTCGCCATTTAAAGTGGTACGCGAGCTGGGTTTAGAACGTCGTGAGACAGTTCGGTCCCTATCTGCCGTGGGCGTTGGAAGATTGAAGGGGGCTGCTCCTAGTACGAGAGGACCGGAGTGGACGAACCTCTGGTGTTCGGGTTGTGTCGCCAGACGCATTGCCCGGTAGCTAAGTTCGGAATCGATAACCGCTGAAAGCATCTAAGCGGGAAGCGAGCCCTGAGATGAGTCTTCCCTGATACTTTAAGTATCCTAAAGGGTTGTTCGAGACTAGAACGTTGATAGGCAGGGTGTGTAAGCGCTGTGAGGCGTTGAGCTAACCTGTACTAATTGCCCGTGAGGCTTAACCATACAACACCCAAAGGGTTTTGATGGACTCAAAGCAAGAACGAATTGAATGTGTAGAGAACATAAACAGCTTTCCAGATTTTTTGCCTTCAGTTTTTAGAAAAAGCTGAAAGTAAAAGCAAGAATTTGCTTGGCGACCATAGCGTTTTGGACCCACCTGAACCCATTCCGAACTCAGAAGTGAAACGAAATAGCGTCGATGGTAGTGTGGGGTTTCCCCATGTGAGAGTAGAACATCGCCAGGCTTACTTACCGCTTTTAGATTGTTAATGTCTGAGAGCAAAACTAAAACCTAGCATTATTTAAGTAAGACTAAGTTTTAGGACAATTTGTGGAGAGATGGCTGAGTGGTTGAAAGCACCGGTCTTGAAAACCGGCGTACGTTAATAGCGTACCTAGGGTTCAAATCCCTATCTCTCCGCCACTACATAGAAAGCCTGCAAAGTAATTTGCAGGCTTTCGTCATTTCTGACGTTTGAATGTTGGCTTGAAATGACTTTGTGTCTCGTCCTGAAGTGAGTTGTCACATTGAAGGCAGATTATCGTAACTTCAAAGAATCCCTAATCTCCATGTTAAGCGCACTTAGCATGATGGCAATCTAAGCTCGAAATTTTGGGCTATCGAGATGAGTGAGTGGCGTTATAGTCACTGAAAAGTAACAGACAAATAAAAAGCCTGAGAATCATCTCAGGCCTTATCTACAGTCATATATGTAGAGCAACTTAAAATGGTTTAGGTGCAAAGCCAGTCATGACTTCCAAACGCAGTTCTTTACCCATTTTGGTCATTGGGTGGACGATCACTAGTCCTTTGACGCTTTTTTTCAGTTTACCTATATCGGCTTGTTCTGCTTTGGTGATCTCACGAGAGAAAGGTAAGTCGAGAATACTCTTGCGCTCTTTGTTACGCTCGTAGCTTTGTTTGTGCTTGAGCTGAGAGAGTTTCTTGCTAACTTGGTCCACTTCATCGGTAAATTTGCTGATCATTTCATGATCGCCACGAGAACGGGCTGCGTCTAGTTTACGCTGGCAAGCATCAAGACGGTTGTGCAGCTGTTGAATATCAGTTTTTAAGCTCATGGGTGTGTTCTCTGTGATAAATGGTCGTGAAGTATATCACATTGATAAAAAGACTCGCTATAAAGAGAGTGCGGTTAACAAGTGCTTAAGCGTAGGTAATGAACATCAGCGAAACTGTATCCTGAATTGTTTCGGTGTCATCTGTTTCAAGGATTTAAAGTGACGGTTAAAGTTAGAGAGATTCTGAAAACCAGTTTGCTCCGCAATTAATTGAATGGGTAGGTCCGTCCGGGTGAGTTTTTCGCACGCTTTGCCGATTCGATATTGCTTCAAATGCTCTGAGAAACTGCAGCCGTAGTGTTTATCAAAGAGGCGATAGGCAGAACTTTCACTAAGATGTAAAGCACGGCAAAAATCTTCCATTCGAATGTTTTTAGAGTAATGGCTTTCGATGAATGCTCTGGCGAGTTGCAGCCTTTTATTGGTTGCACCTTGTTCATTAACCGCTTTTAGCTGATAAGGGGTATAAGAGACTCTCTGCGCTGCCTTGTCGTCTGATAGGCACATTAGGATATGAATGATATCAAGAGCTTGGTACTTTCGCTGCTTCTGCTCTAATCCGATTAGGCATGCGGATAGTTCGTTGACGATGCTTGGAGAGAAGAGCAAGCCGTACTTTGATTCCTCTAAAAGAGCTACGATGCTTTGTGCGTCTGGAATCGTACTTACAACATCCAGTATCCACCGATGACTGAACCATATGATCACGGTCTCTAGGGGGTTGGCTACGTGACTGGTCGACTGACCTGCAACCATATGTGGCAGTCCTGGCCCATAGAGCAGCAAGGTATTGTGAGATGTGGTTCCTATGGCATCACCCGCAAAATATTTCCCTTCAAAGATGCCATCTGAGTCGAGGTAGAAAACCAGTTCATACTCGGTGTGGTAATGCCATGGGCATGCGAACTCTTCTAATGGAACCTCACAGTGATACCTTTTTACTAACCAATTAAAACTCTCTTCAAGCAGTACGTTTTCGACGAAAGGTTTCATGTTGCTAGGCTATTTCGGTCACCTAATTAATGAAAAGTGACGGAATGATATTAGTTAACGATGGAATGGCACCACTTTACGCGGGTTCATGAGAATAAACTAGCCGATATATTCAGCATTTATGAAGTCAGTCGGAAATGAGTATGTTGCAAGATCGTACCGCTATTTTATTTGTGATTACCGCCACCATTATCGGCTTGTGTGGTGCGTTTTTTTATCCACTCACCAGCTTGTTTTTGGTTGAACAGTTAAATGCCTCACCAATGATGCTGAGTCTTTATATGGTGGTTGCGGTAATAAGCTCTGTGTCAGTTTCGCAAGTGATTGCAGGCAAATCAGACAGAGGGTGGCAACGTAAGACGATCTTGTTGATTTCGGTCAGTTGTCAGCTTGTGACCGTAGTGAGCTTTATTTTTATCCGTGATTACTGGATTGCGATTGCCGTGGTTGCGTTATTGGGCAGCATCAGTGGCGCGGCATTTGGGCAACTTTTTGCTCTGGGACGAGAGTATGGCGACAAGTATGTGACCGACAGCGCGAGCTTTGTTTCCACTATGCGAGCGGGGATAGCAATCGCTTGGGTATTTGGTCCTCCATTGGCTTTTCTGCTCAAAGCGGCGTATGGCTTTGAAGCGTCATTTACTGTCGCAGCCATCGTTATTGCTCTGTCAATTTTAGTGATATTTCGTGGTATCCCTAATGTGGAACGCAACCTTCGTGTAGAAAAAGAGCCGAGTAGGGCGAATGGGGGCTGGGTATCTTCAGTGAATCCGTTGGTGTTTATTTATTGCCTAATTATCGTGCTCGCGTTTGCCGCAAACAATCTCTACATCGTTTCGATGCCGTTGTACTTGTCTCAAGAATTGAAAGTCGATGCAAACTGGCTTGGCGTGTTGTTTGGTGTGGCTGCACTGTGCGAGATTCCAGTGATGTTGTGGGCTGGAAAGTTGGCCAGGAGATGGAGTGCATTGACCATCATGAAAGTCGGTATTGCTTCAGGTGTGCTTTTCTACAGCGCGATGTTAGTGGCTACCAACTACACGCACCTCATTGTTGCTCAAATACTTAATGGCATTTTTATCGGGACCTGTGCAACGCTGGGGATGGTGGTCATGCAGGATATGATGAAAGACAAATTGGGCACCGCTTCAACTCTGTTTTCCAATATGTTACAGCTAAGCATGCTGGTTTCGAGCTTGTCGGTTGGTATTGTTGGCGAGCTATTTAACTACTACAGCAGTTTTTACGTAAGCTTATTGGGTGTTTCTTTGGCACTGATTTTATTGATCTGCTGCCAAACTAAGCTCGCCGCTTCCTCGAAGCTTGTGCCAAACTCAAATTAGCCCGAGGGGAGAGTTGTCTGTTATTTTCCTCGTCCGGTATAGTGTGGGAAACGCTTTTTTTAAACGGTGAATGATGCGATTACTGTTGATGCTATTGATACTCAGCACGGGCTCTGGCTGCTTTGCGAGCGAGCAAGTTGACTGGGTGAAAGTGGATAAATCAAAACGGCGACTTTACCTCATGTCGGGTGAGGAAGTGATACGAGAATATCGAATCGCATTGGGCAAACAACCACAAGGGCATAAGGTTCAAGAAGGGGATCAACGTACCCCTGAAGGGATTTACACGCTGGATTATGTGACAGAAGAGTCTGCCTTTTATCGCTCTGTACACATCAGTTACCCGAATCCGATAGACAGCTTACTGGCAAAGGAAAGAGGGATCTCTCCTGGCGGTGATATCAAGGTGCATGGCCTGCGTGATGGTGAACAGCGAGATCCGCGATTTGTGCAAAGCTTTGATTGGACAAACGGGTGTATTGCGCTTACCAATCAAGAGATGGATGAGTTTATCCGTTTAGTGAAGATGGGCACCCCGATCCATATTGAGTGGTAATTTATCTCCTTCGGCTATGCGGGTTACGAATGTTTCTCGTGTGATCTTTTCAATCCATCGACAACAGTTCGTTTTCTTTTTAATTAATGGTTAAGTAATTCTCACTGAGTGAGAATTTACTCGCCCAACGTGTCGCGATATCGGTTGCGTTTTGGCATTATGTTTTTGCTCAATAAATATCCTGCTTATGTCGGGAAATAATAACCAACGAAGAGATTCATCTTCGAACAAGCAAAAGAGTAAAACTTTTGAATTCTGAACGTAAAGCTGCCAGCATTTTAATTCTTGCGACAATCCTTTCTGCCTTTGGGTGGATTTTTTCTAAAGAGACCATACAAGGGCTGCCGCCATTTGGTTTTGTCGGTCTGCGCTTTTTACTCGCCTCACTCTGCTTACTCCCCTTTTGCTATCGTTCTCTGTTTAAAGCCAGTTGGAGGGATATTCGCTCCGCAGCGTTAGTGGGATTACTCTTAGCTACGGCCCTGATGAGTTGGATTCACGCTATTTCCATCAGCGATACATTGGGTGAAGGGGCATTTATTCTCAGCCTTTCCATGTTGATGGTGCCATTTGTTGCTTGGGTGCTGTTTAAGCAAAGACCCAAACGCATTTTCTGGGTCTCCTTGCCGATTGCCGCATCGGGGTTGGCTTTCCTCTCTTTGGCGGATGGTTGGCAGAGTTCGGTCAGTCAGTTGTGGTTTTTGTTTAATGCGGTCGTTTTGGCTTTGCACTTTAATATCAACAGCAAATATTCGCAAACACTACCCATTTTGGTTTTAACCTGTATTCAATTGTTTGTGACGGGGATAATTGGTTTGTCGGCCAGTTTGCTCTTCGAAAGCGTGCCAACTCATATAGAGCCAACGATCTGGGCTTGGTTTGCGGCGAGTACCATTCTCGCTACCGCATTGCGATACGTGATGCAGACAATGGCCCAAAAGCAGATCAATCCTGGCAATGCGGCGCTTATCATGATCCTCGAACCGGTTTGGACAGTGATACTGAGTGTGCTGTGGTACAGCGAATCTCTTTCGACCAACAAGCTTGTTGGTTGCGGTCTGATCTTATTCTCACTGATTTTGTATCGGACAGACGGTAAGCTAAGCTTGTTAGTGAAGAGTCGAAAATCTGTATAGAGAGGATGAAAAATCGCCACCTTATCGACGCATATATCGTGAAGAGAAAAGTGGTTAGACGTTTCAACTTAATTATGTCTTATTGACCAAATAAAATGGAAGTAGGTAGCGTAATAAGCATAAAATTGTGATCTAAGTTGTACTATGTCAGGGAATGAATGATGAAAATAGGGGTAATTGGCGCTGGATCTGTGGGCGTGGGCATTTGTAACTACCTTCTCACGATGGGAAGCGTCAGTGAGTTGGTGCTATTGGACCAGAACTTAGAGCGTGCGGAAGGGGAAGTGTTTGATTTTCGCCATACCGCGGCGCTGACCTTTTCGAAAAACACCCATATTATTCCCACCAAAGATTATCTCGATCTGCTCGCAGCCGACATTGTGGTGATCACCGCTGGCGCACAGATCAAACAAGGACAAACTCGAATTGATATTGCAGAAATTAACGCCAAAATTGGGGTTGATATTGCGCGTCAAGTGGAGCGAGTTGCACCTAACGCTATCTTAATCGTTGTTTCGAACCCATGTGATTTGGTGAGTCATTTTATCGTTAGTAACACGACCTTTAAACCAAACAAGGTGATCAGTAGTGGTTGTGTGATTGATACCGCGCGTCTGATGACCATCGTTGCCAACCGTGTTCAACTTGACCCCAAAAATGTCTTCGGTTACGTATTGGGAGAACATGGTAGTCACTGTTTCACACCGAAAAGTTTGATTTCTATTGCAGGGCAATCTGCCGATTATTACTGCGATATCAATCATATCAAGCGCATTGATGCTGATGAGTTACTTGAGTCAGTCAAACAAGCGGGTTATGAGATTTTCAAGCGAAAGCACAACACCACTCATGGCATCTCTGCCAGCGTGTTTCGTATCATCCAAGCCATTATGATCAACGAGAAATCCGTTCTGCCTATAGGAACTATGTTGTCCGGTCAATATGGGCTCGACAATGTGCTCATGAGCTTACCAACGGTGGTGGGTAAGCAAGGTGCAGAAAAAGTCTTGATGCACCCTTTTAGCGACGAAGAGCTCGCAACGTTGGCGCGGATTGCGGAGAATGTTACCGCCGTTGTGAATGAAGTGGCCCAAGTGACGGGGCTAAAAGCGTAAAGCAAACGATGCAAAATCGCCTGACTTATACAGGCGATTTTTGTTTATAACCCATGAATTAACCTCGAAAAAAGCCCCCTCGACGACTCTGGTAACCAACCTCCGAGTGATGAATAAAGCGACAAATTTGTTGACTCGTAACGACAAATTTATTTTTCTTTCAAATCATTAACAATTGCCTAATTATGCGCGTGACCCCCAGCATGGTGCTGGTACTGTTTGGATTGCAAACTATGAATATGTTCATCAAAGGATTGGTTCTGAGCGCGCTCTCATTTAGCTCTCTTTCTCAGGCAGAGAATGAAGTGCTAAACGTTTATGCTTGGGGAAGTTACTTACCTGAAGCGTCATTAAAGGCTTTCGAAAAACAAGAAGGTGTCACGATTAATTATTCAACTTTTGAAAATAATGAATCGATGTACACTAAGCTCAAGCTGCTGAAAGGGACGGGTTACGACGTGGTTTTCGCTTCGGCCTATTTCATTGAAAAGATGGGACGTGAAGGGCTGCTAACGAAGCTAGATCATAGCAAAATTCCAAACATGCAAGACACCATGGATGGCCTATTAGGCCAAGCTCACGATCCAAGCAACGATTACTCTTTGCCTTACATTTGGGGCATTACGGGCATCAGTTACAACGAAAGCATGGTTGATGCGCCAGTGACACGTTGGGCTGACCTGTGGGACAAGAAATACGCACAACAAGTTATGCTCATTGACGATATTCGCGACGTATTTGGCATGGCACTGAAGCTAAATGGCTACAGCATCAATACGAAGAATGAAGATGAGATCAAAAAAGCCTACGAGTCATTGGTTGCGCTGAAGAACAATGTCCTGCTTTATAACTCAGACGCACCTCAAGTGCCTTACGTCTCTGGAGAAACGTCGGTTGGCATGCAATGGAATGGCAATGCTTACCAAGGTCAAGTTGAAATGCCAGAGCTTAAGTTTGTCATGCCTGAAGAAGGCGCGGTTATGTGGATGGATAACTTTACTATTCCGTCAGGCAGCAAGCACAAAGAGCTCGCACATAAGTTCATCAACTTTATGTACCAGCCTGAGCATCAAGCGGAAATCGTTAATAGCTTAGGCTATGCGTCGGCTACAAACGCGGGTAGAGCGCTGTTGCCTGATGAGCTAAAAAACAACCCAACGATTTTCCCGGCTGATGCTGATGTGAAGAAAGGGGAGTTTATTAATGATGTGGGTCCAGAAGCGCTCGCCATTTATGAGAAATACTGGCAGCGTTTAAGAACACAATAAGCACGTTTTATACCTAAGGAGCGCAATGCGCTCCTTTTTTATTTCCCCGAGAAAGTTCATATTAATCATTAAAATAAATGCATTTAAGCAATTGATAAAAATGGTTTATTGAAGGTTTTCGTTGGCGATATAAGTTTTGTCTTCGTGGCTCACAAAAATAGAAATATGAGCTGTGTTTTGATGTTTGCGTACCTCTTTATTGGTACATTGTTCTGATTATTTTGATAAAGTGACACAATGAGTGTTTAGCTCGATTCGTCGTCGCCACAAGTAGCAGACAACATGCGTTCAATACCGTTCTATTCCGTTTTATTGCCATCCATTCTTATCTTGCCATCCAGTGTGGCAAGTGAGGATCTTCTCAGCTTGTTAGATATGCCACTGTCTTCTTTGGCTGAAACAAAAGTGGTGTCCGCAACCAAAACATCACAAAGCCTGGCTGATACCCCCGCCTCGGTTTACGTTATCACCGCTAAAGAAATTAACCGCTCGGGCGCTCGCTCGGTGGCCGATGTGCTCGCGTTAGCGCCCGGACTGCATGTGGCTAAATTTTCTAATTATGATTGGGGTATTACCGCACGTGGGAGTAATCAGCCTTTAAGCAATACCCTATTGGTGATGGTTGATGGACGCAGTGTGTTTAACCCGATGTTTTCGGGTGTTGACTGGGATCTTATTCCCGTCAGTCTAGCCAATATCGCGCAAATTGAGATCGTCCTTGGTCCAGTGGGTACTATCTGGGGTGGCAATGCGGTGACTGGTGTGGTGAACATCATTACCAAAGATCCAGAAGAGGCCGATAAGGCGACAGTGACCGCGCAAGTGGGTAACTTTGACTATCAAGAGTATCAAATGCGGCATGCAGCACCGCTTGGTGAATATGCTTATGTCAGCGGTTATCTGGAGTTTGTCGAACATAAACCTTGGACCAGCGAAGAAGCGCGCGTGCAACCGCATCAAGATTATGCGGTGTATACCGAGCGTTTTGGTGCACGTTTGGATTACCAATATTTGGCCAATACGGTTAGTGCACAAGTGGGTGGGATTCGTTCAAAAGAAGATTACCAGTGGGGGACGCTTAATCCCTATTTTCTCTTCCCAGACAAAGCCGATATCGAGTTCTACGACACAAAAATGACGATGGAAGAGTACTTTGCTGGCGTGCAACACATCTATGACCACCATTCAGGGAATCGATGGCATAACGAAGCGTGGCTAACATACAGTGCTAACGACAGTACGGACAGAAATGCCCGATTCACTCGTCTTGATCTCGATTCTCATATTGTGGTGCAAGGTTGGTTTGGTAGCCAATTGACGATTGGGGGCAATGTCCGCCTCATTGACGAAGAGTTTGGTACCTATTCGCCGCAAGAACATTTCTCCATGCCTTACTTGCGTATTGCTCAACAAGCGGATTTTTTCAGCCAAAGCTATGGTGTGTATGTCAACTGGGATCTAGAGGTGACGGAGAAAACCGATCTCATTTTAGGCAGTCGCTGGCAATACAATAACCTGACCAAAGAGATAGATGCACAACCACAGGTGCGCGCCAGCTATGAACTTGCTGACAATCAGCGCATATGGGCAGGCTGGGGCAAGGCGATTGTTACGCCATCTCGTCTTGAGTTAACCACTTCGCTGCAAAGTAACAATTACATTGAAGGTGCACTATTTAGTGACGGGAATCGATACGACTATTTCTATTCCTTCATTTATCAAGGAAGTGAAGATCTACGTGTAGAAAACGTGGAAACTTACGAACTAGGCTATCGAATTTGGTCCGATGAAGTGTGGCAGTTCAGCGCAGGCACTTATTACAGTAAGCACCACAATATTCGAGCGTATGCAGGTGTTTCTTCAAGCCAAATTGTGCTGCCTGGTAACTCCTCACCTGGCACGGTCGGAACTGTGATCGAGCAGTATGTTTCACAGATGGTTGATCCCCTTTGGTCAGAAACCGTGGGTGGCGAATTAGCCTTCAAGTGGGCACCGATTGATGCTGTACAGCTCAACATGAATTACAGCTACAAGCGCATTATTGGTCATTGTGAAGGGGCGATTTGTGGCTCAAACCAAGCCGTGAAACGAGAGTTAGAGAACCAGCCTAACCATTTTGTCAACGCGCAGTTAATGTGGGACATCACTCCGCAATGGTGGGCGAGCAGTACACTTCAATACATTTCAGAGTCACAGATGCACTCGGACTATACCTCCGATGAGCGTTACCAATGGCCGGAAGTATTCAGTGTGGATATTGCATTGAGCTGGCAGCACAGTAAGGCCTATCCGAGGTTGACGGCCGTGGTTGAAAACCTTGGGGCAGACCAAAGTACAGAGTTTCCACAAGCCTTTTCCCCCTATCAAAATGGGGTGCAGTATTGGCTGACGTTAGCTTGGTCTCCTTCCATGGAGCAGGGCAGTGCCCTATGAGGCAGCGTAGGCTAAGCACGAAATTGCTTTGTCGAATCGCACTTTTTTTGGGGGTGTATTGCCTTGCCGTCCCCGCATGGCCTAAATACAGCGATGAAGATTTGAAAGCGGTGTATTTGTATCGTTTTGCCTCACTGGCCGATTGGCAATCGACGCCTTTAGCGCAGCAGAAGACACGCTATTGTGGTGAGTTCAATAGCGTCATCGCAGAACGTTTAAAAGCCATAGTGGAAACTCAGCCAGAGGCGGCGACTTTCTCATACTTAGAGGAGGTGGACCCGCAAGAGTCCTGCCATTTGGTGTTTGTCGAGTCGAATCCTCAGACGGCATTGCCGACACTCAAGCTGCGTTACCCTCACGCTTTGCTGGTGGGGAATGGTGAGGAGTTTGTCCGCCTCGGTGGGATGATCGCCTTTATTAAAGTGAATAATCGTATCTTGCCATTGATCTCTCGTAAGCATGTTGAACCAAGCCAGATTCGCTTGAGAGCTCAATTGTTGAGTATTGCTCAGTTGTTTGAGGAGCCCACTCAATGATGACCAAACGCTTTGCCCGTTTACCGCTGCGCTACAAGATGACACTGCCGACATGGTTGCTGTTTACCGTGATATTTATCTGCGTTGGTGGGGCGGCCATCAAGGTGATCTCCTTGTCTCACTACGACGGCTTGCATGGGCGGATTAAGATCCTTTCGCAAGGGGTGGCCAGCACTTTACAAGCCGCATTGACTTTCGCCGACGCAGCAACGGCAAAAGAGCAGCTGAACATTTTGACCTTTGACCCCGACATCATCGCGGCACAAGTCAAAAGTACCGACTTGCTGACCAAAGCCGCGATCCATCGTCTACCACAGGACTGTTACTGGGATGAACTCAATGTGCTGTGCCGCAACGAAGAGATCATGAGCTTAAGTCAAGAGATCGTCTTGGGCAGTGAAGTGCTGGGTGAATTGGAAGTGTGGGTCTCATTGGAAGCCTACTTTGAACGAAAACGCAGAATGTGGCTCACGCTTGGGGTGATCGCCGTGACCTTATCATTTATGGTGTGGTGGTTTGCTCGCGTGCTGCACAATGTCTTTGTTATGCCACTGACCTCATTGCATCGCTCTATGGAGCAGATGTCGCGTTTTGGCGTGTTGAAAAAAGAGCTGCCGATTTACCACGATGATGAATTGGGCAAGCTGACTCACTGCTTTAACGAGATGGTGATCAGTCTGCGAGATCGAGAAAGCGATCTGCAAAACGTGCTCAATGACTTGGAAGCGCGCAACCGCTATATCCAACGAGCGCTGGGTGCCATGCGTCGAGGGGTATTGGTTGTGTCTGAAAACAAAACCATCAGCTATTTCAATCCAGCGGCACAAAAAGAGCTGAAGATTGAAAACGAAGGAGAAAACATCGCGCAGCGACTCGAGGCTTATTATGAGCCTAAAATGGCGGTGGATGCGTTAATGCACTCGATCGTCAATGGTTGCAAAGGCAAAGCGGTGGAACTGCGTGCCCGTGATGGGGAACGAAGATACCGAGTTACCTGTCACCCAATGTCGGAAGGTAAAGAGACACTGGTTCAGTTCGAAGATATCTCAGAAGCTTATTTAGCCGAGCAGCGCCGCAAACTGATTGACTTGATGTTTGAACAAAACCAAGACGCGATTTTGGTGCTCTCACGCACGTTCTCGGTTGAAACACAAAACCTCACCAGTCTGCGTTGGTTTGGCGAAGTACACCGATTAGAAGAGATTCACGACTACGACTCTTTACAGTTTACTCAAGCAGAACTCAAGGCATTGATGAAAAGCGGTGGTTTGATTCGAGCCATGGAAGTGAAGTGCCAAGGTGGCAGCCTGTTACCTTGTCAACTGAAGCTCAGGGTGCTCAAAAGCACCTCCGGTCGTGTAGAAGCATTCGTGGTGACGCTAAGTGATCTATCGGTGGAAAGAGAGCTTAAGCGTTTAAATTATGTGGCGAATCACGATCCGTTGACGGGTTTAGCCAATCGTTCTCACGCCTTTCAATCTTTGCAAAGTGAGCATGACCAAGGCAAAGATCAATATCTGCTCTTTTTGGATTTGGACGGTTTTAAAGCCGTCAATGATCAGTTTGGTCACGCTATTGGGGACGATCTGTTGCGAGTGGTCGCAAAACGGCTAAAGAACAGCGTGTTTAATCGCGACTTGGTAGCTCGTCTGGCGGGCGATGAATTTTTGATTGGTATTCGAGATGCGCATACTTACGTGCCTGTTGTGGAACGCATTTTAGAGCAGCTACAACAGCCAATCAGCATTGATGGATGTTTATGTGATGTCACCGCGAGCATTGGCGTGAGCCATTGGGCAGTCAAAGATGGCGTTTCTCTTGAGGAGCGGATACATCATGCAGACGAAGCGATGTATGTCGCTAAGCGACTTGGTAAAAACCAATATTGCTGTTTGCAAGACGAACTCACTGTTTAAGCTAACAATTTATGTTGATTTAGATAAATCTACTTTATCAATTCCTTATGTGAAATTTGATCCTGTGGGCAGAGTTTATACAATTTTATAAAAGCGAATTGAATGAGTGGTGTTCGGTGGTATTTTGGATATGAATGGAGCAATAGCTCTATTTGTATCCAATCAAATCATAGAAGGACACCAGATGAAAAAGAAAATAATACTGTCCGCACTCTGTACTTTAGCGCTTGTTGGCTGCCAGTCTGAAGAGACAAAAGTGACCAACATCTCTAATGAGAAAGCGGAAGATATCGTCAATACCAAACGTGAGCTTGCCAAGCAACTGGGTGAAAACTATAGCTCGGTTGAATCCACGCTTCGTCAAAACATCAACGCTCAGCAACTCAATGTTCCCATTTCCACTTTGGTTGAGCAGAAACCACAGGCGCAAATGAGCCGACGTTTCGTTCAAGCCGATGAGCAAATTCGAACTTGGAAAGGCGTGAGTGAGTACACCGACGAACTGCTTGAAGTTCGCCTTGCCAATGAAGCGATGCTCGCGGCTTGGCAGAAAGGGGATGTTTCACCATTGTTCGCTTTTGAACCAAGTGGTGATGATGAGCTTTGGCAGTACATTGAAGCTTTTGATGTCAACGGTCAGATCCACCAATTGGATGTTTACAACATGCCTGATGTGCCAGTCATTGTTGTCGATAACAACAGTACAAAAGAGCTTAAAGCAGGCCTACAAGCCATGCAGGCGGAGATGAAACGCTTAGGCCAACTAACGCAGATCCAGCCTTATGTGGTGGAAAAAGAACGCAATGCAGCCCCTCGCATGGCACCGCAGTATAGCCTTTCGGCAGAAACGACCGCGCCAATCCAAACCACACAACTGAAGAAAATCCGCTTATCTGATGACCAAGAACCTTGGATCTCAGGCAAAGCAGAGATCTATGCCATTGTGACGGGGGTGAATCCGAGTCGAGATGAGCCAGCGTTGGATCTTGTGGAGATGCCTTATCTGGATTATGACAACAAAGATTATTACCCTAATCAAATTGTGATCCATTGGTCCCGCTATCGCTGGGGGGCCGCGGATATGGTGCTGATGGAACAAGATGATGGCACGGACTACAAACAGCTAGCTAAGTTGCTGGTTCAGGTGGCAGAAGAAGTGTTGAAAGCGATTCCGGATCCAGAAGTTCAGGCGTACGCTATCATCCCGCAGATCACCAATAAAATTATTGATGCGATCCCTGATGGCGTTTTAACCAACGATGACGACTTTGTTGACGTGTACTATACGCTCATGCAAGACACTTCATACGTGGATCACCCAGGTGCCGGGGTCAATGCGGTGGTGACATTGGAGCCATTGACGATTAATCCAACACGTCCGTAGTTCTTAGGTAAGAAAATCTTAGGTTAAAAAAGTAAAAAGGCCGAGTTCATTTGAACTCGGCCAATTCCAGACGCGCAAGCGAAAGCGTCGTAAATCTGCATCACATTGGATATGCATGCAATTTAAAAGCTTTTTTCTTTAGGTGTAAATACTTTAAGACAAGCTTTCATAATAATTTCATATTTCCTGAACTAAAGTCTTAGTTCTTATGCATAAAAATAGCGCATTGGATGCGCTATTATGAATTTCTATTCTATAACGACGGCCGTACCACTGGCTGAAACCATCAGCATGCCATTGCTCTGTCCCAAGACTTCATAGTCGATATCAACACCGACGATCGCATTGGCACCCAACTCGCGTGCCTTTTGTTCCAGCTCTTGAAAAGAAATGGTTCTTGCTCTTTCCAATTCACGTTCATATGTACCAGAACGTCCACCAACCATGTCTCGAATTCCGGCGAAGAGATCTTTAAACAGGTTCGCACCCAAAATAGCTTCTCCTGCAATAACGCCTTTGTAAGCGATGATTTTTTTGCCTTCGATATGTTGAGTCGTTGTTACGATCATATTGGTCACCCTCTTTTGGTTAAAAATGCAATGTAAAGTATTCACTGAGGGAATGGATTTAATCTAACTTGCGTCTTGACGCATGGCAAGCATGAATTTTTCTCATTTTGGTATGAAGTCATTCCTGATCCAATTGCGCAGCGTTAAAACACTTTCGTTTTTGAGTTTGCTAGGATGGCACACCCAATAGAAAGCGAGATCAGGATTCACTACACTCGTGCCGACTTGCGTGAGCAGCCCGGCATCAATGTCATCTTTGACGAACAGTTTATGGGTCACTAGTACACCCAGTCGTCGTATGGTTGCTTGAACCGCCTGAACCGAAACTAAAAACTGCAAGTGCTTATCGGTTTTAGGTAGTGGGAACTGCTGCGCCTGGCACCAAATATCCCAATCGTTTTTTCTCCGCTCATTCGTTACGGTGATGATGCGCGATTGGGTCAGCAGCTCGGGCACAGAAGGTTGATGAGCAAGTAACTCTGGGCTACAAACCAGAATCAGTTCATCGTCACTGAGTTTTTCACAGTAGTAATCTTGCCATTCATCAGGGCTACCATGAACCAGTGCTACGTCGACTCCTTGTTGCTCAAGATGAAAAATGCCCGTCAAATTGGAGAGCCGAACATCCAGGTTTGGCGCAAATTGTTGTAAGTCATCCAAACGTGGGATCCACCAGTGCAGAGCGAGGGAGTTCACCATGTTGAGAGTTATTCGTCCTATGTCATTGGACTGCGCCAACTCTTCGGTTGCTTTTACAATCTGTTCTAGTGCTGGCGCGACTTGTTTGTAATATTTCTTACCATGATTGTTTAAGCGAACGTGTCGGCCCACTCTTTCAAACAGTGGCCGATTGACCTGAGTTTCTAGTGATTTGACCGCTTGGCTGATTGCAGAATGGCTAACATGAAGCAGACTGGCCGCTTCGGTCATACTGCCCGTTTCTGCCACCGCCACAAAAGCATAGAGAGATTTGAGTGGTACTTGTTTTCTCATGTTAGTTTACCTTACAGATATGGTCAGTATTACTCGCTATTTTTACCCCGCATATCCGCCTAAAATGAGCGGGTACTGAGGAGTAGTGAAATGCACACATTAGACAAATCTATCTTGTATATGCTCCTGTCGACATTGAGTTTATCGGTGACAGGTCTGATTTCCAAATATTTAGTCGATATTGTTCCTATCGAATGGTTTAGCTTTTTACGCTTTGCCTTGCCAGCCGTTTTACTATTGGCTCTATTAAGAATAACTAAAATAAAAATACCCAATAAGGCGGAAATGAAACCCTTGCTCGGCCGCGCGCTGTGTATCGCCCTCTGCCAACTCTTTTTCCTTTGGTCGCTTCAACATCTGAGTTTGGTGGAAAGCGTGGTGCTCTTTGCTACTGGCCCATTGTTTATGCCGTTGCTTGAGCGTCTCTTTTTCAAAACCAGTGTGTCGAAATTGACGATAGCGGCGTTGGTGGCGACGTTTGTCGGCGTAATATTATTGGCAGGGAAAGAAGGGGAGTTCTCATTAAGGCTCGAATTGCTGGCGGGTTTGGCAGGGGGAGTGTTCAACTCGGGATCTCAACTGACGCTCTATCGAGCCAGTAAGAGTGCGCTGTCACCCAAGGAGATTAACTTCTGGACATTCAGCTTGGCCGCCTTGTTGCTCCTGCCTGTTTTGGTGTTTGTCGATATCGCAGCGTCAGAGGCAACAGCAACGTTGCAAACTTGGCTCAGTTTGCCAGTGGCTATCGCTTTGCTGACGATTTCTTGTTTGATCATCAATACCCAAGTGAACAGAGCTAAAGCGTACCGGCTAGCGAACAGCGGCTCTCAGTTAGCCCCATTGATTTTTACCAATTTACTGTTTACCTCGGCTTGGCAATGGCTGTTTTTTGATGAGTCGTTTTCTCTTTGGCAAATCACCGGTTTGGGATTGATCATTTTCGCCACCATGCTCAACGTACTTTGGCCGATGATCATGTCGCGTCCTCCGTTTCTAAAACAGAGGCAGGCGTAATATCAGAACTGGTTGCGCATGTAGTTTTTCACCCGCTCAATGTGCGACTCTCGGTCTATCTCAGACAACTGGCTGCGGTTAACAAATGCGCTGGCGTATTTCTGGTCCACTTTTTGGATTAAGAACAAGAGATAGATCTTAGGATCAATATGCCCTGATGTTGCCATATTGGTCATGATCTCCAGCGATTCTGCTAATGTCTTGCCTTTCTTGTAAGGGCGATCCGCAGAGGTGAGCGCTTCAAAGACATCCGCAATGGCCATAATACGTGCGGGTACGGAGAGCTCTTCCTCATGAAGACCGAGTGGGTAGCCTTTACCATCCATTCGCTCATGGTGCCCCCCGGCGATTTCAGGGATGTTTTTTAAATGCTCAGGGTAAGGTAGGCGATTAAGCATAATTTGCGTCTGGATGATGTGATCATTAATGATAAAGCGCTCTTCATCCGTGAGCGTGCCGTAGCGAACCGTCAGGTTATGCAGCTCGCCACGATCGTACTTGTACGCTCCCGGCTTGAGTACATACGCTTGCTGCCAGTGTTGGCTTGGGTGGAATCCTGCTTCCCATGGCACTTTGTGCACATCTTTATCTGCCAGCAGTGGCTCCATCACGGGTAATTCAGGTTTGTTGCGGTGCCGTTGCTGTTCAATCCAAGAAACACCCAGTTGATCATCAAGCGTTCGCTTCCACTGGCGATTGGCAATTGTGTTGAGTTTTTCAATGTCCGCTTCGGCCATTGACTCACCCCCCGCATTACAGCGGGCCACAAAAGCAAATTCGTCATCCAACTGACGATGGAGCATGGTGAGGTGTGCTTTTGCCGCATCGGGATCTTCCCCTTGGCTGCGTGCACGCCAATAGTCCACTTCCCCTTGCAGTTTGAGCAATTCAAAACGCATACGAACTTCATGAATGCGATCGTAAATGGTTTCCAGTTTTGTTGCTTTATCCACCACGTATTCTGGTGTGGTGACCTTGCCACAGTCGTGCATCCATGCCGCGAGTCTGATTTCTTCCCATTGTTTGGCATTCACTTTAAAGCTAGGGAAGTATTTGTTGTCTTTCTCCACCACTTCCGTCAGCCAAGTCACTAACTGTGGAACGCGTTGACAATGCCCGCCAGTGTAGGGCGATTTGGTATCGATCGCAGAGGCAATGAGCTCGATGAAGGCGTTGAGCATCTCTTTTTGTTGCTGCATTTGGTCAATATTGTCTTTGGCGATTTCGGCAAAACTGAGTAGCTCACGCAAGAATGCGTGCTTGGCGAGCTCTGTTTCACTGGGTGGGCGCTCATAGCCCACAGTGACAATGCCGACCAATTGTTTTTCACGATTAAGGAGCGGAAAAAGAAAAATATCTGAGTTAAAAATCGTGTCCTGATGACGTTTTAACGCATTGGTGGAGCGATCAAGGTGGATGGTATCGCCCTCCTTGAGTTGTGCCATCAACCAAGGGGTTTCATTAACGAAATCATTGATGTCGACCTTAAATGGGATGATGGCGTGATTGGCGGCCAAAATCAGCTTTTTCTCTTCTTCCGACTGAATGTAGAGCAAGATGGTTTCAGCTTTGGTCACCAAATACGCTTGGTGCGCAATGGTTTTGGCTAACACTTCAAACTCTTGGTTACCAGCGGTATCACGCAATAATCGCAATAAATCGTGCAGTGTGTGTTCCATCAATTCAATGGAGCTGGTGAGGTTAGAGACCTCTTTGATCATGCTCTGAGGATAACGTGTTTTCTTAAAGTTAAAGCGTGCGATGTTGTCTGTCAGATACACAAGATTGATAAGGGGCTTTGAAAGCCGATTGGCCACTAGCCACACCACACAAAAACAGATGGCAAGTAGAAGAATCGCCGTGAGCACTTGTTTGTCACGCATCGAGAGCAGATCCGCCAAGATCTCATCGGTGGGTGAGGCTTCCGCCAGTGAAAGCTGCACTTTGTCAGTGAGAAAAACCGGCGTCATGGTGATTGACCAATCCAAGCCGTTGAAGGTGGCGGTTTCAAATAGGGTGGTCGGGTAGCCAACCTTTGCGAGCAGCGAGGCAAAAATACTGGTTTTAAGCACTTGTTGCTGTTCGCTGACATCGGCTTGAATGTCTATGCCAACTTGGTGCTGCGCCAGTAAACGTCCCTCTTTATCGAGCAAGGCAAGGCGAGTTCGATCTGAATAAGCGAGCTGTTCAAGCTGGTTTGATAAGGTGGCCAAAGTGAAGTCGGCTCCCACCACGTATTGCCCATTCACCGAGCGTCGAGAAAGCGTCACCCCGTTGGTTTTTAGAAAGTAAAAAAAATATGGCTCTGTCAGTCTGATCTCGCCGTCCATTTCGGCGTTGATAAACCAAGGTCTCACTCGAGGATCAAATGTGTTGTCATTGGTCTTTTTGTAGTCCATTCGTTCAAACTGGCTGTCGAGAAAGATGAACTCGTTGGTGCCATCCACATGGGTATTATTAATCAGGAAAAGCGCGTTCGCTGGAGCGGAAAAACTTTGGCGGATGGTGGGCGAATTCAGCATACGATATTGGGTGAAAGTCCCGCTTTCAGATGCGTGATACAGTGCGACCAAATTGGGATTTTCTTCAAAAATATGGGCCAGAGCGCTTAACCACGGTTTTAGCTTGTTCTCATTGTTGTATTCATCAAGAAAAGCACTCACAGCCATAAAATCCAACGTGGTTAAAATTGGACCAACAGAGGTTTGAAACGCCGATTCCAGTTTGTGAGCGTGCTCGTTACTCAACCCTTCGGCACTTTTGGTCAACAAGGTTTGCGAGTGGTTGTAGCTGATGGTGATCAGAACAATACCAACAACCGTTGTCAGCACTAAAAACAGACTCGTGATATGAATACTCAGCGGGTAACGTTGTTTCTTCATGAGCGCTCCAGGTTCGCGTCTTCGTTTCAATCCTTGTCACCAAACAACTACTCGGTGTTGTGGGCGAAATCGAGAGATCGCGCCTACTTTGGATAAGTATTGTCGAAATTATGCCGCTTGCCAAAAAATAACTGGTTGATTTTTAGCCTGTATAGGCTAGCGTGTTAACTAAACAAGCAGGGAGGCTAGAGTATGCTGACATTGAATTATCATGTTGAAATCGACGCGACACCGGAGAAAGTGTGGCAAGTGCTGACGGATCTGGAACTGTATAAACAGTGGGCGAAAGCGTTTTCTCCTCACTCGCAATTTGACGGCGTCTGGCAAGAAGGGGAAGACATCAAGTTCTTTGACCCAGACATGGGAGGCACGCGTGCGGTGATTGACGCGATTGAACCGCAGCAGCGGATCGAACTTCATCATGTTGCCATCTTTAACCCAGAACATGTTCAAGACATAGACAGCGATGTTGCCATGAAATGGATTGGTTCGACGGAAAGCTACCAACTTCGCCCTAAAGATGGAAAACTGCTGTTGATGGTGACGATCACCACGCACAGCGATTTTGTTTCCATGTTCAATCATGGTTGGGAAAAGGCGCTGCCCCTGATAAAAGCGCTGAGTGAAGAGTAAACTTATTTCACATCAGATCGTTGCACTACGAAGTGTCGTACAATGTCGACGTCAATCCGATTAAGTGAATTAGAGAAGTGAAATGGAACTGAAGATCGACACGCACAGTCATACTTATGCGAGTGGCCACGCCTATAGCACGCTGATTGAAAATGCGCGTAGCGCAAAAGAAAACGGCTTGGCCATGTTTTGTACCACTGACCACGCAGAATCCATGCCAGGCGCGCCTCACTATTGGTTTTTCGCCAACCAGCGTGTATTGCCTCGTTTCCTCGAAGGCGTGGCGATTTTACGTGGCGTGGAAGCCAATATTCTCAATACCGAAGGCGAGATTGATCTCCCTCTTAGCGTGGACCCCAACTTGGATTGGGCGATCGCCAGTTTCCACGAGCCTGTTTTTGCGCCGTCCAACAAAGAAGCGCACACCCAAGCATTGCTCAATGTGATTCAAGGTGGCCGAATCGATGCGTTGGGGCATTTAGGTAACCCTCATTTTGACTTTGATTTCCATGCCGTACTTCACTGTGCCAAAGAGCATAACGTGGCCATCGAGATCAATAACTCCACTCTGAAAGGGCACAGCCGAGTCGGCAGTGTGGAGCGTTGCTACGAGATTGCACGCGTAGGCAAAGCACTTGGCGCCTATTTTACCACGGGCAGTGATGCTCATTTCTGTCAGGATGTTGGCAAGTTAGATCTTGCTAGCGAGCTACTGGACTCTGTCGGTATTGATTCACATCGTGTGATTACACATAGCCCATCGCAATTTCTCGATTTTCTTGAGTTAAGGGGCAGGGGGCCTATCGACGAGTTGGCGTCATTACGTCAGTGATCTTTACAATTTCTTTACCCTATTTTCAGACTTCATAGAGTACACTTACTGCGGAAAAATAAAGACAACAAAACTCGGAGAAGTAATGAAGTTAAGTAAAGTATTGTTAGGCTCAGCATTGGTGATGGTCTCTTTTACTGGGTTTGCCAACCAAGAAAGCAAAGTGGATTTAAAAGCCAACATGAAAGAGATGAAGTTGGAATTTCGTCAAGCTGCGGAAGCTCAGGATATTGAGTCTATGCAAGCGGCTGTCAACCAATTGCGCTCGCTGGTGGCAAACTCAAAAACCGGCGAATACGCACCGGAGAAAAACGACTTGTATCATGAAGGCTTTAACAAGCTGACAGTGGCGCTTGATAAAGTGAATGGTGAGCTTGAACAGGGAAATCTTGAGGCTGCCAAGCAAGCTCTGGTTGAAGTGGATGAGTTGCGTAAAGAGTACCACGAGAAGAAGAAAACCAGCATTTGGGGCAAATTGTTTGGTTAAGCCAATCTGCTAACCTCGATGCTGAGTAAGTAAGCACAGCGCTTACAATAATGTGAATTCGTTTTGGCAATAAAAGCCGCCTGACTACTCAAAGGCGGCTTTGTTGTTTTGGCTCCTAAGATTCCCTGAGCCTAGAAGAATCGAAGAGCCATGTTGGGAGGCTAAGGCTGGGTTAGTTGATCACACCACAGACAATTCTCGCACCGCCGCCGCCCAGCGGCATTGGGTGATCTGAGTGATTGTCAGCCCCAGCATGGATCATCAGAGCGCGGCCTTGGACATCTTTTAACGCAACACGAGGGGCAAGCACTGGCTGTGACGCGTTGCCTGATGCATCAACAAACAGTGCAGGTAGATCGCCAAGGTGATTGTCGTCAGTCCATGGATAGCCGTGTTTGCCACTATTCTGCGGGTCATAGTGCCCACCAGCCGCCCCTCCTAATACCACTTTGCCGTCTTTGTTGCTGCTCTCACAGCTTCCATTGGCGTGGAGGTGAAAACCGTGCAGGCCACTAGGTAGCCCTTTGAGATTAGGAGTCAACACCGTTCCGTAGTCACTTGAAGTGATGGTCACGGTGCCGAGTGTTTGATTGCTGGATAAGTCCTTCATCTCAACGCTCAAACTCTGCGCAAATGAAGAGGTCGAATAAAGCAAAACGGCAGCAAGTAAGGTGTGTTTATTCATTATTTTCCTCCAGAGGAAATAGATGTTATAGGTTGTTGTTTCGCTAGCGATTTTAGTACTTCAGATTGACCGTATATTTCGGCAAATTGTTTCAAATCCAGTCCCGCTTTGTTGAGCAAATCGCTGGGGCAGTCTGCTTGATAAAGATCCTTAGCGATACCAATTTCACGTTTGAGTAACGCCCCCATCAGCGCGGTATTGCCTCTCTTATCCTGTAAACAAGCATTGGCACCCCTTGCCAACAACAGTTGAACAATCTCTCGTTGGCCTTGATAGGCTGCGACCATCAAGGCGGTATAGCTTTGGTAATTCCTTTGGTTAATCGGAAAACCGGCATCCAAAAACTCATTGATGACTTCGCCATTACCTATTCTAGTGGCATCAAAAAATAAACCGATGAGGGATTGATAAAGATCTTCTTGAACTGTGTCAGTTTCGCTCGAAATCGCAAAGATGGAATAAATCGTCACTGAGCAAAACAAAATAATGTGAGTAAATCGCTTCATTGGTGGTCTCTCCATTGAGCAAATTTGGCCCATAGAAGCCCTGTTTTTCGGGGCAGAAAAGAGCAGAATTTTCTTCTATGGGCCAAAACTTTTTACATCGACGCCAGTTTAGTGACTTGTTTTAGATTGACGTCAGTCGCTTTGGCGAGACGAGTGCCATACTCTTTGTCTGCACGGTAGAAGTAGCTCACCATGATGGCTTTGACTTCGGCATCGTTTACCTTGTTTAAATCGCCAGACAGGTTGTGAATTAAGTCCGTCTTGTCTTGTTCGCTCAAGCTGCGGTAAAGCACGCCGGCTTGGAAGAAATCTCGCGGATTGCGGATTGCCTGCTGTTGAACATGGCCAGAAAGTGGCGTTTCTACTGCTCTCGCTTGTTTATCCACGGTCAGATTAACCAAACGGCTCGGCTCGTAATTCACGTCTAAGCTATCCACATTTCTTAAACCCGTCGCATCGCTTAAACCAGTAGAGTTGGTGCTTGGGCCATCTTGGTTGTGATTGGCCACTGGGCTTTTCGGGCTGTTGACGGGCAACTGGAACAAGTTGGCACCGAGGCGATACAACTGCGTATCGGCATAAGCAAACAAGCGGCCTTGAAGCAGACGATCTTCCGAAGGCTCAATACCAGGAATAATATTGGATGGCGCAAAGGCAGATTGTTCTGTCTCTAAAAAGAAATTATCGGGTACACGATTGAGCGTCATGGTGCCAACCTTTTTCTCAGGCACATCCAACCAAACCTTGGTGGCGTCTAGACCGTTGTAATCGAGTTTTGATAACGCTTTTGGAGAAAGCACTTTGACGTAAAGATCCCACTTCGGAAAGTTCCCCGCGTTAATCTGTGTATAGAGATCGTTAGTCAGGTGATTGAAATCTTCCCCTTGCACTCTGGTCACTTCCGCCGGGCGTAAACTCTTCACACCTTGTTGGCTCTTCCAGTGAAACTTAACGTAGTTCACTTCGCCTTTTTGGTTGATCCATTTGTACGCGTGCACACCAAAGCCATCCATCGTGCGGTAGCTCGCTGGGGTGCCTAAATTGGTGTAAACCCAAGTCAGCATATTGGTTGCGCTTGGTTGGCTACTGAAAAAATCAAAAAAACGATTCGGATCTTGAAGATTGGTGACCGGAGACGGTTTTAATGAATGCACCATGTCAGGGAACTTGATCGAGTCACGAATAAAAAAGACGGGTAGGTTGTTGCCAACAAGATCCCAGTTGCCTTGTTCGGTATAAAATTTTGTCGCAAATCCACGTGGATCACGCAGAGTTTCTGGTGAACCTTTGGAATGAATCACAGTAGAAAAACGCACAAACACAGGGGTTACTTTTCCTGATTGAGCAAAAGGAGAAGAAAGAGTTAAATCACTGAAATCACCAGATGCGACGAATTCACCATGCGCACCTGTACCGCGAGCATGCACTACGCGCTCAGGAATACGTTCTCTGGCAAAACGCTGAAGTTTTTGGATCAGGTGAACGTCTTGCAGCAATACGCTGCCGTTTTCCCCTGCGGTTATCGAATTCTGGTTGTCACCAACGGGTGCACCATTGTCACGAGTAAGCGTTTGAGCGTGTACCGAAATACTCGCCAAACCCATCGAAATTAATAAAAAGCTTTTTGACATATGCATGGTTGCTCTCCAATGCGTTGCACCAACTTACTTGTCTATTTATGCCAAGTTGGTTATCAAAAGCTCTTTTCTGCCCACGGGAAATATATCCCTATAAACCGCATTTGTTTAATGGGAATTATCGATAGATTTAATAGATAAAAACGATGTAAATCCAATTGCTTAGCTGTTATGGAAGCAAGATCAAACTTAAAAGGGAGGAGCATCGTGATGAGAACCGTAACCCAATGCGTGATTTCTTGTGATAAACGAATCACTTATTCACCTCCCTTTTGCAAGGATTAACGCTTTGCTATAACATTTCGAGCAAATTGTTACATAACGGTTATGATGCGTTTATCTTCTTTCCATCGTTCAATGCTCGTGGCAACCGCGTTAAGCTGGGTATTAGTCACGTTAATGCCTGTTATCAATGCTCATGGTAGCAGCGCAGGCGTATGGGCGACGCTTTGTACCGTTAATGGCTTTGAACTGGTTCAAATAAAAGAAGGCGAAGAGGTGCCCACTCACAGTGGTAAGCCTTGTCCCTTTAGCCATTTTTCTACCTTCCATCAAGATTCGCTTCCAACTGCACTTGCTCTTACACGACAGAGCTTGGTTATTTCAGACCGCTACACTTTTTTGGCTCTAAGTGTACGATTTGAAAGACAAGTTCCTCGCGCGCCACCTTTCACGACGCTGACTTAATACAAAATCTAAAACAACACTCATTTAAGTAAAGTCAACACGCTCAAGATGCACTGTTTCCGCTTCGGTCACGGTGTTTTTTAGCGTTCGCAAAAGGAATTTATAAAATGTTGAGCGATCACTCTAAGACCGCCAAGCCCAGCTCGCGTGCAAAATCTCGTTACTTCCTCACCTGGCGTTGGCATTTTTATGCCGGGCTATTTGTTATCCCCTTTATGCTGATGCTCAGTGTCACTGGGCTTGTGATGCTATTTGATGATGAAATCGAATTGGCTCGCTATCAATCCATTCTTCAAGTTACGCCTCAACATCATGAGGTATTGCCATCGCTTCAGCTGGCCAATGTGCAAGCGCGTTATCCAGAGGGCACCATTAGCCAATTTGTGCCGGCGAAACAGGCCGATTTAGCCAACCGTTTTAACGTCAAGTTTGCCGACGGCACCTCACGTTTTGTTACGGTGGATCCCTACACTGGCGCAGTGCTTGGCACGATTGACCGCAGCGACAGTTGGTACCAATTGGCGAATGATATTCACGGCGAGCTGCTGATGGGTGAGTATGGCGATTACCTCATCGAAGTGGCGGCCAGTTTGTCGATTTTGTTGCTGGTGACGGGGATTTACTTGTGGTGGCCACGAGATAACGCTAGCCGTGCGGGCTTTTTGCGCGTGCGTTTGCACTCAGGCAAGCGCGTGATGATGCGAGATCTGCACGCCAATCTAGGTGGGCTAACCAGCATTATTCTGCTCTTTTTCTTGCTTTCAGGCTTGGCGTGGGCAGGGATTTGGGGAGGCAAGTTTGTGCAACCTTGGAGTAGCTTCCCCGCGCAGAAATGGGACGATGTGCCGCTTTCTACCCTCACACACCAAGATCTTAACCATGGCAGTGAAGAAGAAATGCCGTGGAATTTGGAACAAACGCCACTGCCTGTCTCTCACGATCACAGCAAAATGGCAGATTCAGCGCATCACTCCATGATGGAAAACATCGGTATTGATGCCATGGTGAACAAAGCGCGTGAGTTAGGGTTTACCCATTACAAACTCAATTTTCCTCGCTCAGACACAGGCGTCTTTACCCTTTCTGCCAACACCATGAGCGGCGACATTATCGACCCGACGCAGGATCGCACCAGCCATTTTGATCAATACAGCGGTGCGATCTTGGCCGATGTGACATGGAAAGATTACAACCTCGTCGCCAAAGCCATGGCGGCAGGGATTGCGCTGCACCAAGGAGACATCAGTGTGTTCAATAAAGTGGCCAACGCGCTATTGTGTTTGGCCTTTGTGGTGATTGCCGTGACAGGGGGAATCATGTGGTGGCTTCGTCGTCCTGTTGGTCAGGGTAAGCTGGGCGTGCCCGCAAAATTTGCCAGCGATGGCGTGTGGAAAACAGCGTTGGTGACGCTCGTGGTGATCGGCGTGCTCTTCCCGCTGGCGGGTGCAAGCATTGCGGTGGCGTTGCTGCTCGATTGGCTGCTGTTTAATCGTGTTGAACGTTTGAAAGCCGTGTTTAGTTAGGCGTTAAGCTCAGCGATTTGAATCGAGCCATTTTTTTAAATAGAGAGGTTTAAATAGAGAGGTTTAAATGCGCGTTTGAAGAGATCGCAGAACACGTTCTGAGGTGATTTGGGTACTCTCACCCAAATCACTTTGGTTAGCGTGATAACGCTATCGTTGGTAAAGCTATCGTTGGTAAAGCTATCGTTAGTAAAGCTACTGTTGGTACAGCTCCAACGGCAGGCCATCGGGGTCGGCGAAAAAGGTGTACGGTTTACCAGTAAACTCGTCGATCCGAATCGGCTCGACCAGCACATCGTGGCTTTCTAAATAGTGTTTCATCTGCACAATGTCTTCCACCACAAACGCCAAATGTCTTAACCCTTGCGCCTCCGGGAAACTGGGCCGCTCTGGCGCATTGGGAAAACTAAACAGTTCGATCTGCGTACCACAAGGCAGCGCCAGATCGAGCTTATAAGAATCTCGTGCTTCGCGGTAATTTTCTGCAATGATCGTCAGCCCTAACAGTTCACTGTAGAACTGCTTTGAGCGAGGGTAGTCGGAGCAAATAATCGCGACATGATGAATGGCTTTCAGCATCACAACACCAACTTCTGGTTAATAAAATCGATAAACACGCGCAAACGAGCGGGCATGTATTTGGTTTGCGGATATTGCATGGCAATCGCGCCGTGATAATTACTTTTGATCATCCAATCGTCCAACACCTTGACCACTTCACCGCGTTCAAGCGCATCGCGAATCACAAAATCATGGAAGATGCCGATGCCGAGCCCTTGTTTGACGCCGTTCAGACGCATTTGGGAATGGTTAACGGCATAGCGACCAGAAACAGCCACCGAATAAAACGCCTCATCTTTAAAGAATGACCACAGGTTGTCTTTATCGTTCTCTGCCAAATACAAGCAGTCATGTTCGGTGAGTTCGGTCGGGTGGGTGGGCATGCCGCGCTGCGTGAGGTAATCCGGAGAGGCGCACAAAACCAGATGGGTTTTACTGAGCTCTTTGAGCACCAAATTTTCATCTGGTTTGTCGGTCAGTTTAAACGCCACGTCAATATTGTCGCGAAACAGATCAATCTGGCCGTCTGCGGCGCGCAGTTTGAGTTGGATATTCGGGTACTGCTGCAAAAAGGGCACCACAAAAGGTTGCAGTACGGAGTTCAAAAACGCTTCTGGCGCCGCTACGGTTAAGGCGCCAGCCGGTTCACTGTGGTCAGAGGCAGAAATCTCAATTGCTTGCTGAGCGGCATTCACCATCGCAATGCTTTGGTCATACACTTTTTGCCCCGCCTGAGTGATGAGCAATTTGCGCGTGGTGCGCTCAAACAATTTCACCTGCAATGCCTGTTCTAAGCGGGTGATCAACTTGCTTAACGCGGAAGGGGTCACATCGAGCTTTTTTGCTGCGGCGGTAAAACTGCCCTCATTCACCACCAAGATAAAACTGGCAAGATCGGGCAGGAGGGCGATGAGTTTCGGGTTAACCATGAGAATGCGCTTCTTGTACAACACCATTTGGCTTGGCAGTGTAACAGAAATCCGCCTGTTTTCGCGCGCAACCGCTCACGTTTGTTTGGTTCAAAAAACACATTTCTGGTAGTGCGTTAGCTCGCGGTATAAGAGAGAAAATTAATTTTAACAATGGGGTTACATATTGTGACTTGGCTCTCTATACTGGCCAAATTGTGATCAGCAACCGATTGCGAAAGAGAGCGCTTTCAACGCTTGCGATGGGCACGTTGACACAAACTTAAAAAGAAAAAAACAGAAAAAACGGATGAGAGAGGCTAGGCGTATGGAGAGAGAAAGTTTATTTCAAAGAGAGAGAATAAGGCGTTTTAATTTTTCCATCTGGACGGTGCTCAGTGGGACTTTGCTGGCGCGCACCAGTTATTTCATGGCGTGGCCATTTTTAATTGTTTTCCTATACCAAGATTACAACGCTAGTGCGGCGCAAATTGGCGGCATGCTGGCTGGCTCGGCGATTGTTGGCGCGGTGACGGGGCTCTATTCGGGCTATTTGTCCGATAAGTTTGGCCGCAAGTGGGTGATGGTGAGCGGCAGTTTGGTGGCGTCTGCGGCGTACACAGGCATCGCCTTGGCGGATCAACTGTGGCACTTCTACTTTCTGATGCTGGTGACGGGCCTAATGCGTCCGATGATCGAAGCGCCCGCCAAAGCGGTGATTGGCGATAATCTTGCCAACGTGAAAGACCGCGAACTGGCGCTGAATATTCGTTACTTTTTGCTTAACCTAGGTGGTGCGATTGGCCCGCTGTTGGGGGTGACGATTGGTTTGAGCTCACCGCAACATCTTTTCTACATCACCGGTGTGACGTATTTGCTTTACACCGTGTGGTTGTTTTTTGGCATTGAACGCAAACAGACCTTTACCAAGCCCGATCCCTCTTTGTTGCCTAACTTCCGTGCCACGATGAAGGTGATTAGCCGCGATGCCATCTTTGTGAAATTGATGATTGCCAACTTCTTGATGATGTTTGTCTATGCCCAGTTGGAATCGTCGATCCCACAGGTCATCGTGCGTTCAGATATTACCGATGCGGCAACGCTGGTGGCCGGATTGGTGCTGGTGAACACGTTGACCATCATTATTTTCCAGTTCCCGATGTTGAAATGGCTTGAGCACGTGCCACTCTTTTTGCGTACGCGTATTGGCATGATGTTGATGGCACTGGCACAAATCGGATTTATGCTCACGCCAGCGGATTTACCTTGGGGCTGGGCTCTGGCTTGTTTCGTCATGAGCTTAGGCGAAGTGATTGCCTTCCCAACCTTGAATGTGCAGATTGACCGCTTGGCTCCAGCGCATTTGCGCGGCTCCTATTTTGGCGCATCGGCGCTTTATTCGTTGGGCTTTGCAGTGTCACCATTGGTCGGCGGTATGGTGATCGATTCGCTCAACTCAAACTGGTTATTTGGGCTCTGTTTCGCTCTATGCCTAATGATGATTTGGCTCTACTGGCTTGCAGAAAACAGCCAAGATAATGTGGAAAGAGAACAAGCCATCGCGCAGTGACCCTCTATGACGGGCACAAATATGATAGGCATAATAAATGGCCGCGAACCCTAAACAGTGGCCAACAATAGACGAAACGCCCCAAACTTCTGGGGCGTTTTTGCATGGCTCGTTGCGCTCGATTACTGGGTGTACAGTTGCCTAACAGGCTCTTGCTCGGTGTAGTCTATCCATTCGCTTTGAGCCAGTTGATCCATTTGCTCTTGGCTACCGGACACCACCAACACACGTTGTTTGACCAAGGCATCCACCACTTCGATTTTGAGCGAGCGAAGAAGCTCACGGACCTCGCTCTCTTTGCCTGCTTGATACTTAACAAAGTATCTTGCCGGTTGTTGAGTGGCGAACGCTTCGTTTTGACCATCGACAGGAAACCCCTTGTTATTGGCGAAGGAATACCCTGCGGCAATGGTGAGGGCGAGAATCGTTGTCGTCATCGCGGTCGTTTTTGCGGTGAACTTCTTCATCATGACTCCTTACTGGAAGGTTAATGTCCAGCTATTAATCGTCCCTGTGTCTCTTCTGGCACTGTCTACGGCTTTTAGTTCCCAAACACCTTGAGATTCAAAACCGCTGAAATCCACTTGGTAGCTTTGACGAATGTCATTCGCTGAACCGCCAGAGTTGTTGTGCAGCACCACTTCTCCACCAGTTGGTGAGGTGAGTGTGACCTTAAGATCGCCAATGTATGTGTGGCTGATATCCAAGTCGATGCTAACCACACCAGCATCGCCTGAGCGCGCTACATCCAAAACGCTGATCACACCCGCACGCGAATTATCAGGGATCGACACCACATTGCTGTTGGTGTACGTATCTCCACCCGTACCTACTGGGCCATTACAACCGGCATCTAAGTACGCTTTGGCAGCGTCAGCATTGATCAAGCCGTAGCCTGTACGGTTGTCACGTCCTGCGACATCGATATCGGTTGCCGTTGCGGTTAACGCCTTACGCACTTGCTGCGCGGTACAAGTTGGGTGGAAGCTCCAAACTAAGCCCGCGACGCCGGTCACGTGTGGCGTCGCCATTGACGTGCCATTGTAGTACTCGTAATCGCGACCTGTGGTGGTGGAAACCGTCAACGTTTGACCAACTACGTTCGCCAGCTCCAGACCCAATGTGCGATCAACCGTCATTGAGACCATGCGGTAGCTGTCGTTGTTATCGAGCACAAATGGATTCTGCAAGCCCGGCAGTGCCGAATTACTGTAGACAATCGCCGCGCTGGCTCCAGCATCGTGACACGCTTTCACCGCGTTGATTTCTGGACGAGCGGAGGCGGTTTGATTGTCGATACGCTCAGTCAAACAGATTTTGCCACTCATATCGCCACACACATATTGGCCGGAAGAGACGTCACAAGAGGCGAGCGCTGCGGTAACATTGCCTGCCACGGGGGCTGGCACATAATTGCTGCCGCTAACAATCAGGCGATTATGTGGCACCACACCACGGTCAAAGTAGCTGCTGCCATTGAGTGAGATATCGGAAAGCACCCCTTCACCCACGGTGACGGTTGAAAGAATCGCCACACCTGGCGCGGCAATTTCTACTTGGTTAGTGGCTTGAGAAAACGCTGCGTGGTCGTTGTTGCTGTCCACCGCCGCAACGGACATGACAGAATCGTAAGAAGCCGGGTAGCTGTGAGCGGTATTGCCCGAGTTACCTGCCGCAGCAATCAATAACACGCCTTGATCGTAAATCGTCTTCAGGGCATTTTCTTCCGTGCGGCTAGATTGGCTACCACCAAGGCTCATGTTCACAACATTCGCGCCGTTGTCAGCACAAGTTTGAATCGCCTTCACCAAGCTCGAAGAGTATCCCCAGCCTGATTCGTTAAACACCTTCACAATGTGCAGATTGACGTTTTGATTCGGCATAATGCCTTTCACGCCTTCATTGTTGGCAATCGCTGCGATGGTGCCTGCAACGTGAGTGCCGTGGGCGTTGTTATTACCCGGATCGCTCCATGATCCTGTGCCACTGTCGTTGCTGCCATTAACGCGGTTACCGCTTAAGTCGTTGTGGCTTAAATCGTAGCCAGAATCGATGATACAAACGGTGCGATTGCCAGCGTCACTGTCCATCAACAATTGGGCGTTGACCGCGCCATAACCCCAAGGCGTCGTTTCACTGAGTAAATAGCGTGGTGGATCCACTTCGACATATTCCACATCCGTGTGGTTTCTCAGTTCACCGAGTTCTGAGTTGTCGATTTCAACGCTATAAATGGCTTGATTGCCAAGCCTTTCGACTTTTCGCGCTTTGACTTTATCCAACACCGCTTCACGAACCATGTTTGGCGCAAAGAAGCGGTTATGAGTCATTGCTGAGCGAGCGTTACTGCCTTCCTTAAATTTCACGATGTATTTGGTGGGAAGATCACTTTCGTCGAAGGCCATCGGCGGAACTGCGTGAGCCGATGTGGACGTCATGATGGCTGCAGCAAGGGCAGTGAGGGATAAAATCCCGGAAGCTTTTGTTGTTGTGTAATGCATTTGCTCTATTCCTTTTGAGCTGGTTATTTATGCGTAAATGCGCAATGAAAAGTCACTTCATGAGTTTTCAATTGCGTTACTTAGCTATAACGCTTGATTATAAAATGCCAAAAAAAATGCATCATATAGAACAGATAATGAACAGGCTGTCACCGATTAAACAGAACGAGTGAACATGGTTTGTTCGATTAAAACTCTTATAAAGCAAAAGCTTAATTACTAAAAAGTGAATGTTAAACTATTGTGAGTGAGTAATTATTCTAAATTTATAAATTATGGTGCTATAAATCTCATGAATGCTTTTTGACTTTGGTACCAGTTTTGTAAAATTGAATACTTAGTTAGTTGACTTGATAGAGTTTGTACTCAAAATGAGAAGGTTCCCAGTGAGAAATGCTCTCAACTGGTGATTAATAATCAAAACATAAGAAGATAGTTCTATGAAGAAGATAACTATTCTGTTGGGTGCTCTGTTGCCCTTCACATCTGCAGTGGCGGATGAGCCAGCTCTCTCTCCTGAAGCGATCACTTCAGCACAGGTGTTCAGTACGCAAAGCAAAGAAACGTATACTTATGTACGTTGTTGGTATCGAACGGGCAACTCTCATGACGAATCGGCGACCGATTGGGAATGGGCGGAAAATCCGGACGGCAGCTACTTTACCATCGACGGTTACTGGTGGAGCTCGGTTCGTCTGAAAAACATGTTCTACACCAACACATCACAAAACGTGATTAAGCAACGTTGTGAAGAGACGCTAGGAGTCACGCACGATGCCGCAGACATCACCTATTTTGCCGCGGACAACCGTTGGTCATACAACCACACCATTTGGACCAATGATCCGGTGATGCAAGCCGATCAAATCAACAAGATTGTCGCATTCGGTGACAGCCTTTCTGATACCGGCAACATCTTCAACGCAGCGCAGTGGCGCTTCCCCAACCCAGATACCTGGTTCCTTGGCCATTTCTCTAACGGTTTTGTTTGGACGGAATACATCGCGCAGGCGAAGAAACTGCCTCTTTATAACTGGGCTGTGGGCGGCGCGGCTGGTTCCAACCAATACGTGGCGCTAACTGGCGTGAAAGATCAGGTACTTTCTTACCTCACGTACGCCAAAATGGCGAAAAACTACAAGCCAGAAAACACCTTGTTCACTCTGGAATTTGGCTTGAACGACTTCATGAACTACAACCGCGAAGTGGTGGATGTGAAAACCGATTTCAGCACCGCACTGATCAAACTCACTGACGCAGGGGCGAAGAACATCATGCTGATGACCTTACCCGACGCAACCAAAGCGCCACAGTTCAAGTACTCCACCCAAGCGGAAATAGAGAAAGTGCGCGCGAAGATCGTCGAGTTTAATGAGTTCATCAAAGCGCAAGCAGCCTTCTACATCATTCAGGGTTACAACATTACCCTCTACGATACACATGGCCTGTTTGAACAACTGACGCAAAACCCACAGCAACATGGTTTTGTAAATGCCAGCGACGCCTGTTTGAACATCAATCGTGCCTCTTCTGCGGATTACCTATACAGCCACAGCTTGACCAACGAGTGTGCCACTCACAGCTCAGACAAATACGTGTTCTGGGGCGTGACGCATCCCACCACGGCAGTGCACAAGTACATCGCCGAGAAAATGCTCGCACCAGGGGCAGGCATGCAACGCTTTAATTTTTAGGTCAACAGAGCCTAACATCTCTTAGCGTTAACAATGAAAACGGAAGCCAAGTGCTTCCGTTTTCTTTTTAGGATGGGATGGGGGAGGGGTATAAATTTCATTTGTGCCTGAAATTCACTAATGCTTTTCCAAATACTGGGATAATCGTTTTCTCTGCCATGGATTACACTTGAAAGTAATAACGCGCATTCGCCTGTGACCATTATCACATAAAGGCTGCCCTATAATCAGCCGACCTCAAGGTTGGCCAATCAAACTGGAAGGAAATTCTCCATGTCGTCTGCATTTTACCAGCAAATTCGCGATCAACTTGAAGATGTGAAAGCGGAAGGTCTCTACAAATCTGAACGTATTATTACTTCTCACCAGCAAGCAGCCGTTAAGATTGCCAGTGGCGAAGAAGTGCTGAACTTCTGTGCCAACAACTACCTAGGTTTGGCGAACCACCCTGCGCTGATTGAAGCGGCAAAAGAGGGCATGGACGGCCACGGTTTTGGTATGGCGTCTGTGCGCTTTATCTGTGGTACACAAGACATCCACAAAGAGCTAGAGCAAAAGCTTTCTCAGTTCCTAGGTAAAGAAGACACCATCCTATACACCTCTTGTTTCGATGCCAACGCGGGCCTATTTGAAACCTTACTGGACAAAGAAGACGCTATCATCTCTGACGCACTGAACCACGCTTCTATCATCGATGGTGTACGCCTATGTAAAGCAATGCGTTTCCGCTACTCAAACAACAACATGGCTGAGCTAGAAGAGCAATTGATCGCAGCAGATGCGGCTGGCGCTCGCCACAAGTTGATCGTCACCGACGGCGTGTTCTCAATGGATGGTGTGGTTGCGAACCTACCAGCAATTTGTGACCTTGCGGATAAATACAACGCACTTGTGATGGTCGATGACTCTCACGCGGTCGGCTTTATGGGCAAAAACGGCGCTGGTACGCACGAGTACCACAACGTGATGGATCGCATCGACATCATCACTGGCACACTTGGTAAAGCAATGGGTGGCGCATCAGGCGGTTACACATCCGCAAAAGCAGAAGTGATCGACTGGCTACGTCAGCGTTCTCGTCCATACCTATTCTCAAACTCAGTGGCACCAGCGATTGTTGCAGCCTCAATTCGCGTATTGGATTTGCTACAAGAAAGTGGCGATCTACGTGAGCGCCTATGGGAAAACGCAGCGCACTTCCGCACCCGTATGGAAGCGGCTGGCTTCACCATGGGTGGTGCCGATCACGCCATTATTCCAATCATGCTAGGCGATGCCAAAGTGGCCGCAGAGTTTGCTGAGCGTGCGCTTGCAAAAGGCATCTACGTCATTGGTTTCTCTTTCCCTGTAGTGCCAAAAGGCCAAGCGCGTATTCGTACGCAAATGTCTGCAGCGCACTCACGCGAGCAACTAGACCGCGCTATCGATGCCTTCATCGAAGTGGGCAAAGACATGGGTATCATCTAGGGTCCTAGTACCTAGTACCTAGTACCTAGTACCTAGTACCTAGTACCTAGTACCTAGTACCTAGTACCTAGTACCTAGTACCTAGTACCTAGTACCTTTATTTAAGGCTAAATTATGAAAATCAAAGCACTATCAAAGCTAAAGCCAGAAGAAGGCATTTGGATGACCGAAGTG
This sequence comes from Vibrio vulnificus NBRC 15645 = ATCC 27562, assembly GCF_002224265.1. Classification (NCBI taxonomy): domain Bacteria; kingdom Pseudomonadati; phylum Pseudomonadota; class Gammaproteobacteria; order Vibrionales; family Vibrionaceae; genus Vibrio; species Vibrio vulnificus. The sequence goes on along the minus strand of NZ_CP012882.1, from coordinate 114,531 downwards.
GACAAGCCTGTTCTTGGCCACAACGATCTGCTGATCAAAATTAAGAAAACCGCGATTTGTGGTACCGACGTACACATCTACAACTGGGACGAATGGTCACAAAAAACCATCCCAGTTCCTATGGTGGTTGGTCATGAATACGTGGGTGAAGTGGTTGGCATTGGCCAAGAAGTCCGTGGTTTTGAAATCGGCGACCGCGTTTCTGGCGAAGGTCACATCACGTGTGGCCACTGTCGTAACTGCCGTGGCGGCCGCACGCACTTGTGCCGCAACACCATTGGTGTGGGCGTAAACCGCACAGGTTGTTTCTCTGAATACCTTGTGATCCCTGCGTTCAACGCCTTTAAGATCCCTGCAAACATCTCTGATGATCTTGCGTCTATCTTCGACCCGTTTGGCAACGCAGTACACACTGCGCTGTCGTTCGATCTGGTTGGTGAAGATGTACTGATCACCGGCGCTGGTCCAATCGGCATCATGGCGGCAGCGGTTGCGAAGCACGTTGGTGCGCGTCACGTCGTGATCACCGATGTGAACGAATACCGCCTCGACCTAGCACGCAAAATGGGCGTGACTCGCGCGGTGAACGTTGCCGAGCAGAAGCTTGACGATGTGATGGCAGAGCTAAGTATGACAGAAGGCTTCGATGTGGGCCTAGAGATGTCGGGCAACCCATCCGCATTCAACTCAATGCTGAAAACCATGAACCACGGTGGCCGCATTGCACTGCTTGGCATTCCACCATCAGACATGGGTATCGATTGGAACCAAGTGATCTTCAAAGGCTTGGTGATCAAAGGTATCTATGGCCGTGAAATGTTTGAAACTTGGTACAAGATGGCAAGCTTGATTCAATCTGGCCTTGACCTAACACCAATCATCACTCACCACTTCAAAGTGGATGATTTCCAGCAAGGCTTCGACATAATGCGCAGTGGCATGTCAGGCAAAGTGATTCTTGATTGGGAATAATCGGCTCTAGCCAAAAACAACGAAAGCGCTCCGAAAGGGGCGCTTTTTCGTTGTCATCCATCGGTATGCTTCGCGTTTCTCACTCTTCTAGAGCATGGCACCAATACTGCTGCGTTTTCTCCGAGACACTGCCCACTTGCTTGGCGGCAGAGAGAAGGAAATCACACAGGTTGCGTGCAATGCGCTCATTACCCAATAGATACAAGCTGCGAATTGCTCGCGTTAATCGTAGTTGGTTGTGGTCGTGGTGTTTAAGCCAGACATGATTAGTAGGGCTGAGCGGCAGTAACGATGAGATTTCATCGCCATTTCTCACCATGCCCCAAAATTCGAGCATGAGGTCGAGGGCCTTCAAATGCGCGGTGCGAAGGGCTAAAGAGTTGGCAAATTGCTCTCTGTCTTGCACTGTTACAAGAGGAGCGTGTTGATTGAACTTGGTTCCCTCGTCAATCGGAAACAGCACTTGTATGTATTTGTGGTCGTGCTCCAACCAAAAGTGGTTGTAAGCCAGCAACTGTTCTATGTTGCGACCAAACTTATCTGGCGCTTCGCCAGAGATGAAACGAGCGATCTCACTCATTGAAAATCCTATAAAAACTCTGTAGTGGGGAATGTGTTTTGAGTGAAGCCTTCACAACGCCACAGTGAAACGGTGGCTAACGTTTTTCACACTCTTTCTTATCTTTGAATAAGTTTGTGAGTGCCGTTGCTTCCGTCCGCTCAAGATCTTGGTATGCGTCAAAAGCATCGCCATTTTTGTAGCCTAATAAGCATAAACCACCTTGAATGATCAGGGTAAAAAGCGACACAACAAGCACCAAAAACGGGATCACACCAAACATATCAATCGAAATCAAAATGGAAGACAAGACGATAGCAATGGCAGAAATCACGACTTTAACTTTGCTAGTAAAAACCATAACGCACTCTATTATTTGGAATTTTAGCCATTTTATAAGTTCTCAGTTGCGCATAGTGATTGCTTGGTCACATGAAAGCGACAGAGACCACGCCGCAGGGCGGGTATGTAGTGATGTGGGGGTTGCCGATTTGAGTTCTAAGCCCAACGCATGTGGGGATGCGTTGGGGGGACTTTCATCGTTTTCTAATTGATAACTTCTGATAGATATTCATCATACGTGTTAGCACAAGACTCAAAGGCGTCCATGGTATCCGTGCGTTTTTTAATCTCACCAGAGTTTTCATTATGGGTGCAGTAACGTTTTACGGTAACTTCTAGTTCTGCGTCGATATTTTCCTGAGTTAAAGCGATGGCTGCACCCTGATTCTGGAAATTCTTATAAGACAAATAAACATCAATATAGTATTCGCCAGATATCATTCGACCTCCTGCTTTAACGCCATTTTTCAAACGGTTGTGCGTGAAATCGTACTTACTTGCCAACTTAACATAAAGTGATTCGAGTTTTTGACTAGCAACAGATTCTTTGGCACCAAAGATCCGCTTGGCGGCTCGAGGAAAACGTAAACGGGTGTTTTTCTCAATAGCTTCTATCAACGACTCTTTTTCAGCTTCGTCGATCTCTTGCTTTGAGAATGCATTGTTGTACAAATTTATTAACTGTTTTTCGTTAAATTTATCTTCTTCAATTTTATTAATTAAATCTTCGATTTTCATAATTTTATAATATGGGTTAACATGAGTTGCCTAAGGTATAAACTAGGCAATATGATATTTCCGTGTTTTGACTTATACAAAAACCAACGCATAGTAAAAATGCCATGCGTTTCAATTCCCACTTTAACTGTTTGTTAATTGCGCTTTAAATGACTTATGAGAATCGATTCGAGTTTGTTAATTGTATCTTTTATTTCTATAGACATATTATCTTTCTCGTACGGATCTTTGACTACTTTAAATTCTATATGTTTCCAAACATCCGGATGTTTTTTGTAGAAATCTAATATTTCTGGCTTAGGATCATTTTGATATTCAATAACAGCATCCATGGCATGTCTTAAATCTAATGCTATATCTTTTAATGCAACAATCAATTTTTTTACTTCTTTGCCTAATAAAACCTCAGTTTCCAAAGAAAGGGATGATAATTCCTGAACAGACTCTCTTACAGGCTTCCATCGTTTGTCAAATAATTTTTTCCATACTTCTAATTTTTGTTCTTTATTATTATCCAACTCTTCCAAATATTGAGAACTTCCGAGGATAATCATTGAGCGAGATGATTGAATCGCATCTCGATAGTTATATACAGATTTCATTAAATTTTTTGATATTTCGAAATTGTTTTTCCCTTTTAATTCTCTTTTCCAATTTGTAACACCGTAACATGCGATTCCAAACGTACCAAGTGCACTTAAACCGACAATAATATCTGATATTGATGAAATGACTTCTGACATACTAAATATTTATCTCTAAACCGTTGTTATTCGAGAGAAACAAACTCCCTGTTAAGGTGTGAGCAACCCTATCACGAAACTATTGCACCTTAAACACGAAACCCAACGATGGAATGAAAAATGCCATGCGTTGGGAATCATTCTTAAATTGTTTGTTAGTTGCCCATCTCAAAGCCTAGTGCTAACATTTGTACACACGCCAACAAAGGAATACATCATGGACACTAGAATTCAATTTCGTGTTGATGAAGAAACAAAACGCCTAGCTCAACAAATGGCTGAGAGCCAAGGTCGCACTCTTAGTGACGCATGCCGTGAACTTACTGAGCAACTCGCTGAACAACAAAGAAAAACATTGTCTCACGATGCATGGCTAACTGAACAAGTAAATCTAGCATTTGAGAAGTTTGACTCAGGAAAATCCGTTTTCATTGAGCACCAAACTGCTAAATCTCGAATGGAAGAGCGCAAAGCCAGAATCCGTAATCGAGGTAAGCAATGATTTTATGGGAAGAAGAGTCACTTAATGATCGTGAAAAGATCTTCGAGTTTCTCTATGACTTCAACCCTGATGCGGCAGAAAAAACTGACAACCTCATTGAAGCAAAAGTAGAAAACTTGCTTGAACAACCTTTAATGGGTGTACAACGAGATGGCATCCTCGGTCGATTACTCATTATTCCTGAGATTTCGATGGTTATCTCTTACTGGGTCGAGGGCGATATCATCCGAGTTATGCGTGTCCTCCACCAGAAACAAAAATTCCCTACGGATTGATTGCTTCCTCCGGGGAACTAACGCCCGCTTAAGGGGTGAGCAACGCCATACCGATGCCGCTGCATACCGCCTTAAGCACTAAACGCAACGCATAGTGAAAATGCCACGCGGCATGAATCCCACTTAAACGCCTCGTTATGTTCGCGCTTTTTTCACTTCAGAGTAAAGCCAAAAGGTATGAGTAATGGTCAAAGCAATAAACAAAAGTGGAATAAACAACGAAAATACTGATATCAAAATATACATTTGTGACATCACTAACTTTTCTAAGATCCCTTCGCTGTGGGCCCACCCTGCAGCATGACCATCCGAAAATAAGCCAAACGAGCCATAATAGTAGAGTAAGTACATCAATACAGACTCTTTCCAAAAGCCTCTCTGCATATATTTGACCGAGAAATGAGATACTCCAAACGCTAAAAAGCCACCTAATCCAATAAATATAAAGTCAAAAGGATACTTAATGGCTGTAGTAAGAAAGGCTCCTCCTGAAACCGTTACCGCAATAACGAGACCTAGAAGAAATGTAACAATCGCATTGGTAACTTTGATTTGATCCATATGTCCTCCGTACGGAAGGAAGTATTATGAAATAATACGCAATGCTTAGAGCACCAAAATACGTAAAACTCGGTCGACCTCAATGTTTGGCAGCGAGAACATAATTACTTCTAGCAATCACTGTGTTTATCTAACCTTTGCAATTGTGTTTTAGGTTTCACAATGAATGCTAACTTAATGCGCAAATACTAGCATAACACTCAATAAAGTCATTACGCTTTAAGTGGTTATTATCACACTTTTATTGCTAGTTAATGGTTTGATATATAGAGGAAAAATTTATAAATGACTGGAGGTTTAGACCGTCTTGTAATGAGCGCTGACACTATGGTTTTCTCAACAAACTTCCAGCGCACTCTGCAGGATGGATTCTGCATCACGCTCGTACCTCGCTGTCCAGAATGACGAGCTTAAAGAGCGGTGTTTTGTGAGGGCTCTTTAAGCGCCAGGTGTCAGTGAAGAGGCCGATAAACACAGAGCTCACCGCCTGTCATTCCAGCAAGCCTAGGCGCGACTAGGAATCCATTTATAGACAAGCGCTAGAACTACGGTTTTCTCACCGAACTTCCAGCGCACTCTGCAGGATGGATTCTGCATCACGCTCGTACCTCGCTGTCCAGAATGACGAGCGTAAAGAGCGGTGTTTTGTGAGGGCTCTTTAAGCGGCAGGTGTCAGTGAAGAGGCCGATAAACACAGAGCTCACCGCTTGTCATTCCAGCAAGCCTAGGCGCGACTAGGAATCCATTCATCGACGAGCGCTAGAGCTGCGGTTTTCTCACCGAACTTCCGGCGCACTCTGCGGGATGGATTCTGCATCACGTTCGTGCCTCGCTATCCAGAATGACGAGCTTAAAGAGCGGTGTTTGGGGGGCTCTTTAAGCAGAGATGCAAGTGAAGAGGTCGATAAAGACAGAGCTCACAGTCTGTCATTCCAGCAAGCCTAAGTGCGACTAGGAATCCATTTGTCGACAAGCGCTAGAGCTGCGGTTTTCTCAATGAATTTCCAGCGCGCTCTGCGGAATGGATTCTGCATCACGCTCGTACCTCGCTGTCCAGAATGACGAGCTTGAAGAGCGCCTCCTAGAGAAAGCGTGATCGTTAAGCGTTCTTATCTCTGGCGTTATTTCTGCTCAACAAAGATTAGGCGCTCGGTATCAAATCCCCGTTCTTTGGCCATGGAGACGAAAGTATCGATGAGCGATTGGTCGACGGTCGGGGTTCGTGCTAAAAGCCATAAATAGTCAGTATTAGGGCCAGAGACAAAGGCGTATTGGTAGTCGGTTTTGTCGAGTGCAAACACCACATAAGAGCCGTAAAACGGGCCAAAAAACGAGACTTTCAAGTAACCTTCAGAGTCGCCATTGACGAAGTAGGCTTTTCCTTCGGCTTCTTTCCATTGGTTTTCATCGGCCAAAAAGCCTTTGTTGAGTACCGCGACACCGCCATCGTCTTTTAAGGTGTATTCGGCGGTAACTTGAGTTAAGCCTTCTTCAAAAGAGTGGTCGAGGCGGGCGATTTCGTACCATTTCCCCAAATAATTTTGTAGGTTGAACTCGTCGACGGGTTTGACGGTTTCTGGCATACCAAGACAACCAGTCAGCGTCATTGAAAGTGCCAACAGTAGAATTTTTCTCACAATTCGCTCCTGAAAAAATGAGTTTCACGTTTCCTTCAAGTCTAAGCGTTTGAACTAAAAATACAAAACCCAACATGAAGTTGGGTTTTCGACAGAAAAGTGCATAAGTGAACGGGTTAAAATGGTCGAGTCAAAATTGTCGGGTCTGCACTAAGCGTTTCACAGTCTTTGTATAAGTCGGCATCTAACTGGCGGTAAGGGGCTTGCTCTAGATACTGAACAGCGAAAGCTTTTTTCGCCTCTTCTATCCCATCAGAATAGACGGGAGAAATGGAGGTATTGTGCCAATGGTAGTTGACATCAGTGACGTAGAAATCAGGACCCAAATAAGGTAAGCGAAAGACCAAGGTTTGGTTACAAGGGGTAAAGGTGCCCAAATGTGTGCCCGATGCATCGGTGGCTTTTGTCGAAGTGATGGCAATGAAACTGCCCGGCTTCGCTTTACCCACGATATAACGCCTGTCTTCCGTGTAGCGATACCACAACGAAGAAAACCAATCCTCTGTAAAACGTCCGGTCTCGAAATCAACGCTGCCAAGGGAGAGTTTGATGTCGTAAATACTCGTGACGTTACCCAGAACGAAATAGGCATCGGTTTCCTCGGTTACAGGTGAGCTTTCTACAGGTGCTGCATCTGAAGGCGCGTTGTTTTCCGTGGTGGTATCTTGCGGAGTAGTGCCGGTTGCAGCACAGCCGGTTAACGCGAGTGCGGCTAGCACGATTTGCCAAAGTTTGATCATGTTTTCTCCCCATCGCTTATTGATACACGCGCTTTACTACTCACACCAGCTGTCCCCCGCAACTGGTTCGGAATATTCTCGCTGTTCTCCTTGTGCGGGTACTTTTTGGCCATTTTGTATTTCATACAAGTAGACGACACATCCGCCATAAGAGGAGACTATAAGCACTTCGTAATCCGTTTTGGCCTTTGGTGTGAACGTACCTGTGATTGAACAGGATTTTTGACTCACATAGTCGGAGAAGCCAAAACCAAATGAGAAACTTTGTGGAGTGTCTGATAACACGGTGACGTTTTTGTAGGCCATTTTTTCTACCTCAGCAGCCTTTTGTTTGCCAGTGCACTGAGCCGCTTCTTTGTAGATAAAAACTTCCGCGTTGCCGCGACCTTGGTTGTGAAACTTGATGGTAGAGACATTTTCTCCAGTGGGTTCAACATAAGGCGTGGAAACACAGCCTGTTAATGTTGCTAGAAAAGCGAGGCTAATCAATGGTCTAAACATGTAAGTCACCTAAAACTCAAAAAGGTCAAGGCCTTGTTAAAAGGCTTGTGGATAAAGAGAGGATCTTACAATAGGGCGTCTGTACTCACTGCAGTATAAATGTGAACTCATACGTATATGTTAATTAATGCTTGTGTTTGATTTGGCTCGCTTATTCTTACTTATTGCTGTTCGTTGAAAATAAAAAGCGCTCGTTGTTCGAGCGCTTTGGTTATTCCCTAGAGGGGAGTTTTGTGGGAATTTGAGTTATTAAAACTTATACGCCCCGCCTAAGCTGATTTGCCAAGCAAGGTCGTTTTGAATCAACGGGCTACTCGAATCGTGATGTTCAAACTCCACTTTGGCAATGGCTAGCCACTGCTCGGTGATGTCATAGAGTGAAATCAAACCTGCCTTGTAAACCCAAGTCTCATCCGCGTCAAATTGCGCTAAACCGGAAGCCGCAGATTCTTGCGCTGAGACGTTGTAAAGATGCTGCGAGAGTTTTTTGGATCGGTAATCCACTTCAACATAAGGGGAGAGCACCCACTGATCAAACGGGGTATCAAAAGCGCGACCAAGGTGGAGTTGAATCTCATAACCGTCGTGAACATTGGTGACATCTTGTAGGTAGGTGAGGCGTGCGCCAACCGTACCCACGGTGATACCAAGATCGGCATTACCATCACGGTTTTTGATGCCGCGGGGAATGTCATCAAAATCGTCCGACACTTCGGCAAAACGCAGGTTACCCGACAGACCCAACCAAGGAGTGAGAGAATAATTGGCTAAGCTGCCATCAATAAAGCCGTATTGTCCGTTGTAAAACAAAGAGGGTTCAATGCCAGCTTTGGCCCCATCCGTTGAAAATGCGGATTCGCCGTAGGTGACACCCGCGCCAACAAACGCGTAATCTTGGTATTGCTCTTGTGCCCACACGGGAGCAGACAGTACCAGCAGGGGAATGGACACGCGCATGCCGCGCATAAGATTTTTCATGGCTAACTTCCTTTTTCTTTTCGTTTTATAAAAGAACGGCTAAGTGGCGGTTTTCTTACATCAAGGTGGGCTTAATTCGTTGTTTTTGGGTTTGTTTGCAAAAGGGCTTTGTGTTGATGGCGAATAAAGCAGAGTAAAAACAGAGAATTACTTTTGAAACGCCACCCAGCCACGATGGGCAGGGTGGTGTTTTTGAAGTGGTTTGACGATGAATTAATGATCAATCATATCGGCAAGAATCATTGCTGCATGAGTTTCAACCGCTCCGGAATTAAAACCGTACATGTGGCCATATTTACTTGCTAATGCGGTGTGTACGTTGCGGGTAATCTCTTCTTGCCAACGTTTAAACCAAACGAAATGGTTACCATCGCTGAGCATTGGCGTGTAAGGCACCACTTCAAGTTGTTTGCCCACTTCCGCCCTTACATCGGCGATGTATTGCAGTAGATCTTTCACATCCTGTTTTGAACCGATGTTGCCGTGGCCACCATTAATGAAATCCCATTGCCAGCCAAGGTGTTTACCGAGCAAGTTTTCGAGATCTTCTTCATAACCGTGGAAGTGCTCTGCGCCAGCAAAGTTGTAAAACGGCAATTGGTCAGGGTTAATCATGTCAGCGAAATGCAGCACGCGATCACTCGGAATCAGAATCATGGTGTTATCTGGGGTATGGCCAGAGCCTGCTGGCGCGATCAAATGCACTTTGACGGAACCGAACTTCACCACCTTCGGTTTTCTTAGGTCGTAGACATCAGTTGGTGCTGGCACTTTTGTTGTTTTTACGCCGTTTTCATTGGTTTCTGCATGCTGGGCGATTTTGTTGGCCACTGCTTGGCTGGCAATCACGCGTACTTTGTTCACGCTCGGATAGTTTTGCTTGATCAGCTCGACCAATTGGTTGCCACCACCAACATGATCAAGGTGGTAGTGTGAGTACATAATGGTGGTAATCGGCTTGTTGGTGATGGATTGCACGCCTTTGAAAAGCGCATCGATGCGGCCATCGCCTAATGGGTCAATCAGCATCACCGAATCTTCGTTAACGATTACCGTGGCATTGTAATAGTTGACGCCAATCCAATAGGTGTTTTTGCCCAGCTTCTGCACGGTGGCTTTGCTGTCGTCAAACTGGCGCTCGTAGAGATTGTTGATTTTCTGGCCCACTTTGAGCACTTGAGTGGCCGATGGTTCGACTTCGCTAGGCAGTGTGCTCTGCACTGTTTCGCCTGGGAAAACAATCGCACGTTGTTGATCGTGGCTGTGGTTGTGGTTGTGGTTTGCAGCGCCAGCATTGAAAGACAGCAGTGCGGCAGTGATTGGGGCTAAAGCAAAGGTGAATCGTTTCATTTTTTTCTCTCCTCATCAGGTGAGGAAGAAGATAAATGAGAAACACATATATCAAAAATGCATGATTGTTATAGTATGTATATCACTCACGCAGGAAATTATTAGGTATTTTGATGGTCGCTCCCGAGATCAATTTGCGCAGTATTGACTTAAATCTGTTAACTATTTTAGAAAAACTGTTGATTCACAAGCATATTAGCCAAGCAGCTCAAGCGTTGAACATGAGTCAGCCTGCGGTAAGTCGAGCATTGATGCGTCTGCGCGAACAATTTGGCGATCCACTGTTGGTGAAGGTCAACCGCGAGTACCGTTTAACCGCTAAGGGGGAATACCTTCGTCGCGAGTTAGAAAGCTCATTGAATACGATTCGGCAGATGCTGGTGGATGATGCGTTTGATCCGTTGCAGCACGCAGGGGTGTTCACCATAGGTGCACTGGATTTTGAAATGATGATGATTGTGCCAAAGCTGTTGGCGCGTTTTCAGCAGCGAGCCCCCAAGTTGAAACTGCAAATTGTGCCGTATAACGCGTACATGCCATTGCACGATTACTTAGAGAAAGTGGCGGATCTGCTGCTGTATTCGACCGATGATTCCCCCACCAATGTGTTTAAGCAGCGACTCTTCAATGATAACTACGCGGTGGTGATGTGCCGAAATCACGCGCTTGCCAATCAATCCATGACGTTGGAGCGTTACTGCCAAAGCCGACACGTAATCGTCTCAGGTAATGGGTTGGGAAAAACCGATATCGACCATGAGCTAAAAAGGCTGAACCAGCAGCGCGAAGTGGTGGCGTCACTGCCGCATTTTTCAATGGTGCCGGAGTTGTTGATCAACACTGATCTGATTGCAACGTTGCCAAGGCGTTTAGTTAGCCATTTAAGCCATCGTTATGAGATAACCGTTGCTGAACTGCCATTTTACACCGCAGATTTTCGGGTTGAACAATTTTGGCATTTGATTCACCACAGCAACCCCGCGCACCAGTGGGTTCGGCAAGAGATCAAAAACATGGTGGATGAAGAGATAGAAGCAAGGCGTTAAGCACGCAAAACCGCGTGCTTAGCTATGTCAAATTTCAAAGTAATATCTCAAGGCAATGATAAAAAAGAGGCACAATCATTTGTACCTCTGATGCTTAAAACGGGCCTTTCAGCTTCACTGGGGGAAGATCGCCAAACTGCTGGCGAGGTGCAAAGCACACAACAACGCCAAAGCTAGGCAGGAGTAGTTAATCCACTTGGCAATATTGGGCTTTTGAATGGCGACCAGCGATGGCAGCACCGCGAACTCCCTGCCTCCCCAATCTCGGCTTTTGAAGTCAAAACAGAGGCTCAAAAACAAGAAATGGCTGGCGGTAACAATGCGAGCGTGGAAGAAATCCTCTGCTTGCAACGCAATGATCAGCGAGGCCAAATCCGCCAGCAGTATCGTCACTTTGGGCAAAATATAGCGATATTCCACCAACAACAGTTGCAATAACCACAGGGTGTAAATCGCCTTTAGTTGCCACAGCACTGCGGTGCCAAACAACTGCAATTGTCCGGAGCCGAGTACTTGGGTTTGCTCGGCTTGGCTGATCCAGACCAAGATGGCAAAAGACAAACAGACGGAGACAGCGAAAGATAACCACGCTTTCTTGCGTCTTTGTACCAATAAAAAACCACCCGCCTGTAAAACAAAAAACACCATAAATGCTTTATCCATCAGTGCCAAAGGAAGCAGATGGAGTAGAGCGACCACACAAAGCAGATTGAAGCCACTTTCTAACAACAATATCCGAGTGATTTCGGCTTGGTTATCCTCAATCAAGGCCTTGAGTGAGGGCGTAAAGACGTGCGTTGAAACGGTGACTCTATGCAAATCGCCAGATCCGAAGATCTGGCGGCTGATTTGGTAGGCGTTCGTGTGGAAGTTAGAAGCTACGTTGCATATTGACGCGGTTCGCCACTTCCAAATATTCAAAGATATGGGTGGGAATGTTTTGCAAAAATGCGGTTAGGTTGACTTCCATTGCCTCGGTAAAGCCAGCGCGACATGGGAATGGGTCGGTGTTACCCACAATAAGCAATTTTGGCGTTTTTCCTTCCCAAATAAGTTTTGCTTCGTATTCAGGATTAGCGACTTCAACAACACATGTGTTTACTTCTGAACGGAAAATCCCATCTTTGATGGTGTAGCCATTGTAAAAAGTGATTGGTGTTTTTGAAGAGGTTGGGAAAGTGACGGGGGCGTTTGGCACCGAACTGCCTTCACCAGGAAAAGTAATGGCTGTGTTTGCAGAGGCAACAGATGAAGCAATAAGTGTCAGTAGGCCAAGCAATTTTATCGTTTTCATGATACTTCCTATTTTTTTGATTTGGGAACATTCCCATCTGGAAATGTATAGTGCAATCAAATGAGAATGAATATCAATTGTATTTATTTTGGTAGAGTGTCACATATTATTTTTATATAAGTTTCTGCTTATTAATTGCCATGGCTTTGTAGTAGAGCCTCTGGGTTTGTACTGGATGCTCTGATTATCTTCAAAGTCTCATTGTTGAGAATTTTGAGGTGGTAATTGAGTTTAGTTATTTTAAATCAGTTGGTTAGTGTTGTTTGAATGCAATTTGGCTATTGCTAATTTAGTGGCTTGTTATGGAAGTGTCATGGCAGAGAACAATTTATGACGTGGTAATAACAGAATTTTCCTACAAGCAATTAAGCTGTGTGTCTTACAAAACAGACAAGGAGTGTTGTTGATAAAGAGAGAGTAAAAATGACAGTAGAAAAAGTATTGATTATCGACTCACAACCCCTTTACGCGGCTTTGTTTCCTAATTCGAAAACACGCCTAACATGACTAATTGTTAGGTGATCACCATCGTTTCGGGTATACCAAGCCCTGTAAGTTTGTTCAGCGCTTTAATCATGGCGTAAGTTTCACCAACCTGAGCATTGTAGTTTCTCAGACTTAATCGCCCACCTAACAACTGCTTCACTCGATGCATTGCTGTCTCTGATAGTGAGCGTTGATGATAGCCGTACCGCTTTTTCCACTTATTGTTGGAGCCGTAGAGCTTTTGGCAACCTACCGCTAAGTTCCTAGGGTGACCATTCTCCCAGAAGGCTGCCCCTTCTCTTGGAGGGATGAGTGGGACAGCTCGTTTGAACCGTATGGCATCGTAGCAATCCCTTGTGTCATAAGCGCCATCGCCAGATATCTCGATAATTCTTCGGCGTGTTTGCTTGAGCAAGTTAGGAAGGACTTCTGCATCGGTAACATTAGATAAACTCAGTTCTGCCGCGACGATTTCGTGAGTGCTGGTGTCTACCGCTAAATGCAACTTTCTCCAGACTCTTCGCTTCCCGTCAGTACCATGCTTCTTGACCTTCCACTCACCTTCGCCATAAACCTTGAGACCTGTTGCATCAATAGCTAGATGCTGTATTGCACCTCTACTCTTTGGTTTAAATGAAACCTCGACTTGCTTAGCTCTTCGACTGATACAACTGTAATGTGGGCAGACTATAGGGACGTTAGCCAATGAAAAAACAGAATCGATAAACCCTTGCAATGCTCTCAACGGCATTGAGAAAACTCGTTTCACCATAAGCGCAGTAGTAATGGCTAAGTCGCTGAACTGACGAGGTCTACCTCGTTTATCTTGTTTGCTCTGCTTCCACTGGCGAATGGCTTCTTCATCAATCCAGAAAGTGAGTGAACCACGGTTGATTAAGGCTTTGTTGTACTGTTTCCAGTTCGTTGTTTTGTAGCGAGGTTTAGGCATGAGACTAGGATAATTAACTTACTTAGCCGATCAGATCGCAACCTTCTGATTTAGTTCCCTCGAATTACGCAACATATATGGACGCACCTCAGGATGCAATGACTGATTCAATGATACGGTCGCTAACATATATCCGACGTCTTTCTAGGTCTACTACGTGACCTGCGCCATGATGTAATCCGCTCCTCACTGTCTTTTCAAAGCCTCGGTTTCAATAACCTCGTTGCGTTATCAGAGTGTAGTAAGGATGGTTCACCGTTTATTCATCAGCTATTGCAAACTCAGTTGCTTCTTGAGGATATCTCCTTAGAACTTAGTATTTTTAATCAAACAGGCTTAAATGCCTGATTAATATCGTATTCGCTATTTTTCGCCAAGATGTGCCATGCTACCCGACCGAGCTTGTTTGCAAGAGCGACAATCGCTTTTGCTTTGCCTCGGCGTGCAATGAGTCCTCTCAACCATACTCCCATAGCATCCGCTTTGTTAGCTCCGCACCGAACCACTGCGCGAGCACCGTGGATAAGTAATGCTCTCAATTCGCGATTGCCATTCTTCGATAGAGAGCCGAGACTACTTTTTCCACCTGTACTATTTTGTTTTGGAACTAGGCCACACCATGCTGAGAACTGGCGACCATTTTGGAATTGGTTTCCAGCACCTACCTCACTAATCAGAGCCGCTGTCAAAATCGGACCAAAACCAGGAATATTCCGAATAGCCTCATATTTTGGATTTTGCTGACTCAACATGGTGACACTTTGGGTCATTTCATCTATCTCTTCGCTAAGACTGACAAAGTCACAGTATAAAGTTTGCAGTAAGTTCCTCATTACTGGGGAAAGAGCATTCTCTGCGTCTTCAAGAGCTAGCGGTAAATGACTTCGTAAAGCTTTAATGGAGAGAGGAAATACTACCCCGTATTCAGCAGCCAATCCTCTGATCTGGTTCGCCAAGGCAGTTCTGTTCTCTACCAAACGTTTACGGACACTGCGTATCGCTTTGAGGTCTTGTTGTTCAACAGACTTAACAGGAACGAAGTGAAGATTAGGTCTAGAATAGGCTTCGCAAATGGCTCTTGCATCATTAGCATCGTTCTTTTGCCGCCCAACAAATGGTTTTACATGCTGAGCTGGAATAAGAGCCACTGTGTATCCTAGCTCTTGAAATATTCTGCCCCAATGATGAGAAGTTGCACATGACTCCATTGCAAGAGCAGTTTGCTCAGGTAGTTGGCGGACAGTATCTAGAAGCTTATCTCGCTTTACCTTTCTGTTTGATAAAATTTGTCCATTTGTACCCAGCACACATACTTGGAAGAGATTTTTCGCTATATCAATACCGACAACTTTAATAGGCATACTTGTTACTCCTGCTCTCAATGGTTGTACTATTAGTTTGGTACAACGACGCTAGAAGGGAGGTGCGTCCATCACATCAAAGTCTGTGTGTCTGTCAATGTTGTTCAAAATAAACGTTAGCGAATTTGAAGAATACCAAACGAGTTGAGTAATGGCGTTTCAACGTCGTTTGGTACGCAGAGCAACACAGAGGCAGGTGTTATTTACAGTTTTTGGATAGAGTCCACATCGATTTTTGTCGACACGAGTTCACTGTCTACTTCACCAATGATGAGCACTTTATCTTTTGGAGCGACATTCTGCCCACGCCAATCTTCGTGATCGATTTCCACCTGAATTTCGCCAGTCGCATCTTTAAATAGGTAGATTTCATTTCCGAGGGATTGAACGATGTTCCCTGTCAGTTCAACGGCCGTATCATCGCGCGCGGTCAGTGCATTGGCTACTGTATTGACGCCGCCCACTGTTGGACCCGTAAAACCACCTTGCTGTTGTTGAGCGTCGAAAGCTGCAAAAGCGGAGTGAGATGCAAGCAAAACAAATGGCACTAATAGGATTTTTTTCATAATGACTTCCTCTTTTTGATGGTTTTGATTATTCATCATCAAATGTGAAGCAATCGTGAAGCTTTCGCTAAGACAAAGTGTTAGATGAATATTGAGTGATGGATTTGGTTATGAAACGAACTGAATTCAATGGTATCAATTTGTTCAATAATTGAGAGAGGCTTATTTGATATGTGAATCCGCTAATGAAATGTGGATTTAATTTAAAAAACATAAGCTTAAATGATAGGTCAAGCCTTGTGAGTTTGTTTGGTATGCATTAAATTTGTAGCAGTAAGCGCAGTGGCATAGGGAAATGACAATGAAACCGGTACTTTATATCGAAATCGACGGCGTACTTTGGAAGGTAATGCCTGATGGTCAGTGGGTTGCCGTACAAGCCGACGAGGTGGTTGACCCAACGGTGAAGTACGTTAAAGAAACACCGCTACCTATTAATGATAGTGATGCCGTTAACATTGACGATCCCATTGACGCAGAGCCAGTATACCAACGCCCTACAACGCCAAACGAAGCGCAATCTTCAGATCAGGACCTCGCTTCTGAAAGCGCGAGCTTACTCGGTTTCATTCGCCCTGAACTGCGTGAGGTGTTGGCTCAATCCGGTTACGACACGCTGCCGACAGACTATGAAAACACGCCTGAGCGTGAAAGCCCAGATGCGCAATTTTATCTCTTGGATGATGATGCCACGATCACGGTGACGATAGCTGATGGTGGCGATGGTTACGAAAATGCGCTGGAAGTACCGAGCATTGCGATTTTCGGTACCACGACAGACGTAGAGGATGGCCGTATCGTTCAGCTGGTTTTGTCTGACGCTTCCGGTCAACAGCAAGTGTTTAGCGCTACGGTTTTTCAAGGCGAGTACCGCATTGAAGGTATTGACGCCAGTGGGTTTGATGAAGGTACCTTGACCGTCACCGCAACCATTACCGATGAACTCGACAACTTTATTCAAGCCTCTGACACCACAATCAAAGATACTTTGGCGGAGATCACCACTGAGTTTGATGGCCGAGGCGATGAGTTCTTTAACCGTTTTGAAATCTCTTCCTCGGGCCTGACAGGCACCGTTAGCCATGTTGAAGATGGGCAGCGCATCGATATCGAAGTGATCGATAGCTTGGGCCAAACCCTACGTTTTACCACTACGGTCAATGGTGGAACTTGGTCGATCAACGAAGATTTAAGCAGCCTTGCGGAAGGCCCACTGACGATTCATGCTCAAACCATCGACGTAGCGGGCAACCCCGCAAGTGCAAGCGATACCATTGTCAAAGACACACAAGCTTCCATTACGGTAGCCATTGACTCTGCCGATGATGATTTGGTGAGTGATGCCGAGAGTGGCAACGTTCGTGTCTACGGTGAGGTGACGAATGTTGAAGACGGACAAGCGATTCGTGTTGTCCTAGTGGACTCGGCAGGCCATGCGCAGTGGTTTGTTACCTCGGTGTCGGGTAATCAATGGTCGATCGACAACATCGATGTTTCTCAGTTTGCCGATGGTGATTTTCGCGTCTTGGCGATGACGAAAGATGTTGCGGGTAACCCTGCTGTTGCAACCGACAGCGCAGGGCTAGATACCACTTTTCCTACCATCGATATTGATACCTTAACCGGGTTGCAGATCATCGATTTTAAATCCGGGGCAGACACGGCCTTGCAAGGTACCACCTCGGGCGCCGAAGCTGGGCAGCCGGTTTTAGTCACCATCACCGATGGGGTGAATACGGTTGAAGCGCTCACCCAAGTTGATGCGGCTGGCAATTGGTCGTTCGACAGCATTGACCTTTCGACATTGGATGCCAATTTGGAATGGCAATTGAACGCAACGGTGACGGATCTCGCTGGCAACCGCGCAAGCGACGGTATGCCTAGCCTGATGGTGCCTGATATGGTCAACGTTAATGAGGATATTGCCGTTGCTCTTGGCAGCAGCGACGCGCTTTCGCAAATCAATATCGACAATGCCGATTTCACGTTCATTGATGAGCAAAGTAGCCTGTCTTCACTGACCTCGCTTGGTCAATCCATCTCGGTGGTACTTTCTGCCGATGGTCTTTCTCTTTCGGCGCTGCGAGCCGATGGTCAAGTGGTGTTGTCGGCCCACATTCTCAACAATCAAGAAGTCAAAATTCAACTCTTTTTGCCGGTCGATCACGGTGACACCCAACGTTTACTGACGGAGCTGATGATTCAAGGCACGCAAACCGACAGTGATGGTACAAGTGAAACGGTGGTTGCGCCGGTGGCGGTGGTGATTGGCGATGCGATTGTGTTTCCTCCACTGGTTGACAGCGCGGCGATCACCGTCACCATCGATGATGGTGGCGATGGCTACGAGAATGCGCAAGAAACCCCCGCCGTCGTCATTCATGGCACCACCACCGATGTGGAAAATCTCCGATTAGTGACGATCACTGTGACCGATGTGGATGGCAATACGCTGACTTTCACCACTCGAGTAGAAAACAACCGTTACCAAATCTCGCCAGTTGACTTGACAGGCTTAACCGAAGGGCCGTTAAGCGTAGAGGCTCATATCGACGATGTCTATGGCAAGACCATTCAAGCCACAGATAGCACCATCAAGGATACCTTGGCAGACATCACCGCGGAGTTTGAAGGCAATGGCGATGCGTTTCTCAATCAGTTTGAAGTGAGCAAAACCGTACTGACAGGTCGAGTCACCGAGGTAGAAGATGGTCAGCGTATTGATATCGAGGTGATCGATGCTCTAGGGAACACCTTAACGTTCTCGACTCTTGTGGCGGGCAATACGTGGACAATCGAGGCTGATCTTTCGTCGCTGGTGGATGGCGAGTTGACGCTTAATACGGAGACCATCGACGTTGCCGGTAATGTCACCACCGCGAGTGATACCATCATAAAAGATACGCAAGCAGCGATTACCATCGCCATCGACAGTGGCGAGGACGAGGCGCTGAATCCGACCGAACTGAGTTCTGTGACGCTTTCTGGCGTTGTCAGCCATGTTGAAGATGGCCAAGCGGTGCAAGTGGTGGTGACGGATGCCTCTGGGGCGAAGTTAGTGTTTACTACCGTAGTCGTATCGGGCGCGTGGTCACTCACAGATCTCGACCTTTCGTCTCTTACGGATGGCGACATCCACGCCACCGCCAGTACCATCGATGTGGCGGGTAACCCTGCCACAGCAGAAGATACGGCGATCGTGGATACCACGGCGCCCACCATTGACATTGATACCTTAACCGGCCTTGGGATTGTTCAATTTAAGCAAGGCACGGAAACCGCACTGCAAGGCAGCACAACAGGGGCAGAGCCCGGACAGCCAGTTGTGGTGACCATCAGCGACGGCACTCAGACCATCTCGGTGACCACAACGGTGGATGCGTCTGGCTTGTGGTCGTTTTCGTCCATCGATGTCAGTGCGCTGGATGCTGCGAAAAGTTGGACCTTAACTGCTACGGTGACCGATGCCGCAGGCAATAGCGCCAGCGATGAGACGCCAACACTGGATATTCCAGACACCGTCTCTTTGTGGGAAGACATATCGGTGATTCTCGACAGCAGCGAGGCGTTGTCGGACATCAATATCGATAATGCCCAGTTTACTTTCCACGACACGCAGTCCGATCTCGCCGCACTTACCTCTCTTGGTCAATCCGTGTCAGTGGTGATTTCAACCGATGGTCTATCCTTGAGCCTTGTCCGTGGCGATGGGGCAACGGTATTAACCGCTGCGATTGAAACCAATAGCCAAGTTAAGTTGTCCCTCTTTTTGCCCGTTGACCATGGTGAAGCGCAACGCTTGCTGACGCAAATTTTGTTGGAAGGCACCCAAACGGACGCCGACGGCACCACAGAAACAGTGATTGCACCGTTACCGATTGTGATTGAGGACTCGATTGTCTTCCCACCCTTGGTGGATAGCGCGTCGTTGACGGTTACTATCGACGATGGCGGCGATGGCTACGAAAATGCTCTCGAAGTACCAGGCACGCGGATACACGGCAATACGGTGGATGTTCAAGATTTGCGTTTAGTCACCATTACCGTGACCGATTCGTTGGGCGCGACGCTTACTTTCACCACCCGAGTTGAGAACAACCAATATCAGTTTTTCCCTGTCGATTTGAGCTCGCTTGCTGAAGGTCCGCTCACGGTCGAGGCAGAAATTCATGATGCCTATGGCAACGTCATCACCGCCAACGACGCCACCATCAAAGACACCTTGGCAGAAATGGATGTCGCCTTTGACGGCCAAGGGGATGCATTTTTAAATCAGTTCGAAGTAGCTACCACCATGCTCAATGGCCACGTGGCCAATGTTGAAGATGGACAAACCATCAACGTTGAAATCATCGATGGGCAAGGCGGACGACTGACTTTTACCACTGTGGTATCGGGCGAGCAATGGTCATTGGAGGTTGATTTAAGTACGTTAAGTGATGGTGAGCTGACGGTACACGCTCAAACCCTTGATGTCGCGGGCAACCCTACCACCTCACATCACACCATAGTGAAAGATACTCAAGCGTCCATTACGGTTGAAATTGAAAGTGGTGACGACGACTTATTGAATCCAGAAGAGTTGACTTCGGTAAAAATCGGCGGTTTGGTCAGTCACATTGAAGATGGCCAAAGCGTGAATGTGGTGCTGTCGGACTCCGCAGGCAACACCATGACACTGCAAACCACGATTGTTGGAGGGGCATGGGCGATCGAGAATCTCGATCTTTCTGGCTTTGTGGATGGCGAGATCTCCGCCACCGTCTCGACCGTCGATGTCGCAGGCAACCCAGCAACGGCAACCGATAGCGCGACGGTAGACACCACGGCTCCAACCATTGACATAGATACGCTCGATGGCCTCAACATTTTGCAGTTTAAATTGGGTACCAGCACTGCGTTGCAAGGCACCACTACAGGGGCCGAAGTCGGTCAACCCGTGGTGGTGACCATCAGCGATGGCACTCAAAGCATCAGTGTCACCACCAGCGTGGATGCCGCGGGGAACTGGCAATTTGCAGCCATTGATGTGAGCGACTTGAACAACCGCGCGACATGGACACTCACCGCCACGGTGACTGATGCCGCAGGAAACAGCGCGGTGGATGATATGCCGACGCTCACCTTCCCTGATGTGGTGACCGTGTATGAAGATTTGACGGTGGCGATTGGCAGTAGCGGTGCAACATCCGATATCAATGTGGAACAAGCGCAATTTCGTTTCCATGACGTGCAAACGGATCTAGAAAGTCTGACTTCGTTTGGTCAAAGCATTACGACCACGCTGTCAGCCGATGGGCTGACCTTAACCGCCATCCGTGCCGATGGCGAAATTTTACTGACGGCGCATATTGCCTCGAATGCTCAAGTTCAGTTGCAACTGTTCCTGCCGGTGGATCACGGCGATTCGCAGCGCCTACTCACGGACCTGATGATTGCAGGAACGCAAACCGATGCCGATGGCACCACTGAAACGGTACTAACGCCACTGCCCATCGTGATTGAAGATGCGATTGTCTTTCCTCCGCTGGTTGATAGTGCAGAGATCACCGTGGTGATTGACGATGGTGGCGATGGCTACGAAAACCAGTTTGAAGTGCCCGCAGTGCGTATTCACGGTAACACGGTGGATGTCGAGAATTTACGCCTCGTCACCATTACCGTCACGGATGTAGATGGCAAGGTGCTGACCTTTACCACACGCGTTTCCGATAACGCCTATCAAGTGAGCCCGGTTGATCTTAGCTCATTGGCGGAAGGGCCACTGATGGTGGAAGCGGAAATTCACGACGTCTATGGCCATTCCGTGTCGGCGAGTGATTCCACGATCAAAGACACCTTGGCGGAGATCAGCACCGATTTCCAAGGCAATGGTGATGAATTCTTCAACAAGGCCGAAATCACCACCAGTGGTATCGCTGGGACCGTGAGCAATGTGGAAGATGGCCAGCGCATTGACATTGAAGTGATTGATCATCTTGGTCATCGCTTAACCTTCACAACCACAGTGAGCGGCAACAGTTGGTCAATCAGCGAAGATCTCTCTGCGCTTGCTGAGGGTGAGCTCATCGTCAATACGCAGACGATTGACGTCGCTGGCAATCCCACCGTGGACACCGATACCATTGTCAAAGACACGCGCGCAGTGATCAGCGTGAATGTGGCCTCAGGCAGTGATGCGCTGCTTAATGCAACTGAAGTGACCGCCACCGATCTGTTTGGCCGAGTCTTTTTTGTCGAAGAGGGTCAAACAGTTTCCGTTACGGTGACGGATCAAGCGGGCAAAGTGCTGACGTTTAGCTCCACAGTGGTCAACGGACGCTGGGAAGTCGCCGATGCGGATCTCTCTAGTCTTGCTGACGGGCCGATTGTGGTGACGGCGTCGGTCAGTGATGTGGCGGGCAATGTGGCAACGGCCAGTGATTCGCTGCATGTGATTGATACTTTGCCACCACAAATAGATATCGATACGCTCGATGGTTTGAGCGTGGTGGATTTTCGTTCGGGCAGCTTAACAACCCTTCAGGGCACGACCAGCGCGGAAGAAAATCAAACCGTAACGGTGACGATTACAGACGGAACAAATACGCTGACTTACACCACACTTGTTGATGTTTCAGGCTCATGGACGATCAACGGTGTTGACATTGCTTCGTTGGATCAAAATGCAGAGTGGCAAATTCAAGCAGACGTAACAGATTTAGCGGGTAACCCAGCAACGGACACCATGCCGACGGTGATCTACCCAGATGGTGCGGTGTTCATCGAAGCGCTCGTTGGTATCCTTGGACAGCAAAATGCGACGGTTGATCTCAACATCCAGTTTGGTGATTTTGCTTTCCATGCTGACCAAAGTGCCTTCACCGAGCTGACTTCGCAGGGGCAAGCTATCACGATCGCCATTTCGACAGACGGGTTGAGCTTAACGGCTACGCGAACCGATGGGGCACAGGTACTGACGGCCGAGATAGTGGATGACCAAGTGAAGATCAGCCTGAAAAAGCCGCTCGATGAAATTCGCGATCTGGATTCTACCCATACCTCTTTGCTTATCCAGGCCACACAAACGGATACCGATGGCACCAGTGAAACCGTCGTGGCGCCTGTTTCCATCGTCGTGCTCGACTCTCAACCGATCTCCTTTGATGACCACTACCTGACAACGGAAGGGCACAATGAGTTTGGTAATCTGCTCGCCAACGATTTTGATCTTGATGCGCCACTGTTGGTGAAGAGCATTTTCATTAATGGCGAAACGCATGTGGTTTCGCAAAGCGCACCACTGAGCTTAGTGCTACCAGAGGGAATCCTCACCATCTATTCCGACGGTCGTTGGACCATGGCGGTCAGTCGAGATCTCGACCATAGCCAAAGCCAGCAAGTGACGTTTTCCTACATCGCAGGGGATAAAAACTACGATTACGACTCCGCGAATGTGGTGATCGATATTCACGATGGTGAGGCTGGGCGAATTGAACCAGGCAGCCAAACCCTGACAGAAAATCTGCTCAGCGATGGGGCACAAGTGGTGACAACAAGCATCACGGTGACTGGTGGCTCAGATAATCCCGATGCCAACTCTTTGCGTTTTGATGAAAAGGCTTTAGCGGATTTTGAATCCCTTAATTTGACCAGTGGTGAGAGTTTATTGACGCTGAGCTATCAGTTAAGTTCGGATGGTAAAACGATCAGTGCCACAGCACACAATGGCGATGTTATCTTTACGCTCACCCTCAGTGACGCGGCGATCAGTGGTAGTGATGTGAACGCGTCACTCACTCTTACTTTAAATCGGCCAATTAACCAGTACAACGGTGATGATGTCACTCGTTTACCTGTCACCATCACAGGCACCGACAGTGATGGTACGGCGCTGATCTCTGGAGATTTTGTTTGGCGAATTGAAGATGGCACCAATCCTACGTTATCAAATGCAAATGGTGTGTTCTTAAACGAAGAAGGGTTGCTGACTCAATCGAGTATCAGTGACAGTGGTTCAGTCAATGTCGCGGTGGGAAGCGATCCTATTGGCTCGCTCTATTTTGAACTGGCTGGGCAGCCCACTCTAACCAGTGGTGGGGAAGAGATTTCGTACGTGGTTTCTCCAGATGGCAACACGCTTCAAGCCTATGTCGGGGATCTGAACCACTTGGTGTTTGAAGTGCGTATTCAAGAGCCAAATGCAGAAAACAACTCACTGATTAACTACGATTTCATTCTTTATCGAGCGTTAGATCAGCACGATGAGGATGAAATTGACGCGATTCCTCTCGTGATCACCATACGCGATACCGATGGCGATATACAGCGCTTGCCTTTAGACATCGAAATCCAAGACGGTCACCAAGGTGAGCTGACGTCGGCAACTTTAGTGGTGACTGAGCTGCCGAAAGACAACTTGATTCCCGCGGGCATTACCAGTGAAGCAAGTGTCAATCTGGTGGTATCGGCGGACACCGACCCTATCGTTGCGGTGACCTTGTCAGTGAGTAATGGCCAAGCGGTGGTGGATCGCAACAACAATGCGCTTACCCATAATGGTGAGGCGTTGGTTTGGCGTGTGAACGGTGACGGCAGTTATGATGCCATTCTCAGTGATGGCACGGCGGTATTCTCTGTGCAGTTGCCGGATGGCGTAAACTTTGCGCCAGATAGCACCAATCAGGTCACACTGTCGGTGCATCTCTATTTGCCCGTTGATCACAGTAAACTGACTAACGATAAACAGTTGAGTGTTGCATTACCCGTCACCGCGACGGATACCGACGGCACTTCCGTGACCAGCAATAGCACCTTGATCATCTTTGATGGCGAAACGCCAACATTAAGTGTCGCTGGTCAAGTGGTGGTAGACGAGCACGGTATTACGGATGATGGCATCGCATCGGGCAGCGAGACCGTCACGCATGTACTGAATGTCGATGGTGGTAGTGATGATGTGGCTGATATTCAGATCGACATCGCCGCGTTCAACGCTCAAGGCTTTACCAGTGGCGGTTTAGCGATAACCCTGTATGCGCAAAACAGCAACGGCTGGTTTGTGGCAAAAAGCAGTGATGGCGAAGTGGTGTTCAAAATTCGCCCGAACAACAACGGCAAAGTCGATTTTGTCCTTTCTGGTGCGCTGGATCACCCTGATGGCAATGGTACCAACTTACTTGATCTGCCTTTTGATATGTGGGTTATCGATGCCGATGGCGACATCTCCTCCACTGAAACTTTAACCGTGACGGTGACGGATGATGTGCCCATTGCGCAGAACACCAGTGTCGAGCTGGTGGAAGGAGACAGTTACACCACGAACTTGCTGCCTGAGTCGGTGATGGGTGCCGATGGTGCTGAAATCAGCAGCGTGACGTATCGCGGTACAACTTATCCACTCTCGGCGGATGGCACGCCAGTGACCATCCAACTCGTTAACCCGAATGTGCCAAGTGAGGTGTACGGCTCACTGGTTGTGCATCAAGATGGCACATTCGAACTAACCACAAACCCAAATGTGACCACGGTTCCTGCGATTTCTGACACGGTAAGCTATGTGGTTATCGATGGGGACGGCGACCAAGTGACCAGCACCGCAACGCTGGTCTTGGATGACACAGCCGGCATCTTACGTGTTGATGATGTGGAAATGCGTGAAGATGAGCAAGGGACACTGTCCATCGTGGTTGCACTAGGCGACCGCGATCAAGGTGAAACGGTGGACTCGATAGAGATTGATGCCAATTCTCTGCAAGGAGGCACCTTATACCTTGATGGTGTCGCGCTCAATGCCGTGGGTGGCAAAGTCATTCTCTCGGGTAGTCAGTTGCTGATGATTGGCAACCAAGTGACGGTGTCAGGCGCATTGACCTATCAACCTGCCACGCATTTAGCCAGCAATACCGCTACGATCGTTTTGGCGGTCAGCGCGATCATCGCCAGTACCACAGGCAGTGAAACCTTGGCGGATACCATTAATGTCAATGTGTTCCCCGTTGCGGATGTGCCTACATGGCAAGCCGATTCACAGTATGACTATACCCTTGTTGAAGACGCTTCAGAGCCATTATTGCTGACGTTGAACGCCGATCTTGTCGACAGCGACAGCTCAGAGAGCCTCAGCTATCTGATCTCCGGCATTCCTGCGGGAATTACCGTTTGGCTCGATGGCAGCCAAGTCAACGAAACCACCGCTTACAGCGAAGAAGAGTTGAATCGCATGACGATTCGATCCGATACCAATATTTCTGGACAGTTCACCTTTACGGTCACCGCAGTAGCAACGGAAGCGGGTAGTAGCTTTGCTAGTCCAAGCGATCAAACGGCAGTCGCTTCCCAGCAAGTGACCATCAATGTGCGCCCAGATGCCGATACGCCATCACTGTCCGTGAAAAATATTGCGGGCTTAGAAGATCAGCCGTTGAACCTCCACGACGCTATTAAAGGGCATCTCACCGATAGCGATGGTTCTGAAACCCTCTACTACAAACTTGAAGTGGCAGAGGGTTGGAGTGTCGAAGGGGGCAGCTCGCTTCGCTTGGAAGATGGCACTTATTGGTTCTCGGATGCTGAGCTGGTGGCTGGCCACATCTATTTGATTCCGAAAGAAGACATCAGCTCGGTGACTGAAACCTTGACCGTGAAAGTGACCGCCGTTTCGCTGGAGTCAACGGTGGATGGTTTGGTCCCAGTGACACCAACCGCCAACAGCAGTACGGAAACCATCACTATCCGTTTAACCGGGGTTGTCGATGAACCACACGCGATCGATGGCGGTGCTGGACATTGGGGTTATGATGCCGAAAGCAAAGTGATCAGCAATCAAACCGATTTCATTGAAGATCAATTGATCCCGTTGGATTTTGAACTCATCACGTCAGATGACGATGGTTCCGAAGTGATCAACATTTTGATCACGGGTATTCCTGATGGCGTGATGCTAGTGGATGCTTCAGGGCAGCCAGTGAGTTTGCCGATCTCGGGTGAAGACCCAACCACAGGGATCATTTATCAAGTGACCAATAGCGATTTGGCTAACTTGTATCTCAAAGTCCCTGAGGATTACAGTGGTCAACTGCAACTCTCTCTTAAAGTGATCTCCACTGAGCCAGATGGTGACTCCGGCGAGTTCCCGATGACGGTAGATATCGAAATCAAGCCGCAAGTGGATCAAAACTCAGGCAGCATCATCAGTTCGTTAGGTGTGGAAGACAATCGAGTTCCTCTTTCACTTTGGCCATCATTAGGTGCAGATAACGACGGCAGTGAAGAAGTCATCGGTTATGTGATTAACGCACCAGAGCAGGGAATCACGCTCTATTTTGATGGCGTTGAAATAACGATTCCTACGGGTGGATTAGATGTCGCGAGCTTGACCGACTCTCTTTCCCCCGATCTGGAATCGTTGTTAAACAGCGGTCGTTTAACGGCTAAAGGACCGATGGATTTCAGCGGTACGCTCGATATCCCAGTGACTTATTTGGTGCAGGATACCTCTGGTACAGGCGCCATTGATCAGAAATATGTTGATGCCACCATCGCCGTGAATTTTGATGCCCGCGTTGAACTCGATACGCGATTAGAAGGCAATCCGCGGGTGCTTGCCAACAGTGAGGGGGGAGCAGTCGATCTCACATACGCGGTGCGTTTTGTTGATATGGACGTGGATGGCTCTGAGTATCTTGATTATATCGTCATCAAAGTGCCGACAGGCTTAACCTTGATTGTCGACCATCCGAATGGTGCCACTCAAGACGGTGAAGGAAACTGGGTGATCCCTGCGCACGGCCTAACCAGTGATAGCGTGCGAGAGTTGGCAGCGCTGATCCTCAAGGATGCGACGATTTCGTCGACACAAAATACCGAGATCATTAATTTAGTGGTCTCAGCACGTGTGATTGATGGGGAGGATGCCCGCTTTATCGACGCACCGATCCGAGTGCAATTTACTGGGCATGACGACGGGGGTGGCAGCTGTGAGCCCGTTGGTCCCCCTGGCGATCTAACTCCGGGTGATGACGCTCTGCAGTTCAACGAAGGAGAAGACCTTGATTTATCGGGTTTGCTCGATGGCAATATTGGCAGTGATCCTAATAACGAACTCTCATTCTTTATTAGCGCTGATAAACTGCCAGACGGCGTGATGATTGAGGGAGAAGGGGTCACTATTGAGTATGACAGCGCGGGTAACATCGTCGGTTTTGTTATTCCGCCCGAAGCAATGGCGAGCTTAAAAATCACCGGTTTGGATGAGGACTTTGCGGGTTGCCTTTCTCTCGAAGTGGACATCAAAGAAACCTCTGGCTGTAATGGTGACAGTGTCACTACCACACAAGCCATTGATATCGAAATTCTACCCATTGTTGATGATATGCTGGTCTCGTCGGTCACTACCATGGATGAAGATGGCGTGACGGATCTGAATTTGAGCCTGATACTCGGTGACAGTGTTGAGGCGGGACAAACGATCAGTGGTGAGGGTAACAGCGCAACGGGTAAAGAGACCATCAATAGCCTGATGATCAAAGTGCCAAGTGGCGTCACGTTAGTGGAAACTCCGGCAGATACTGGACTGCTCACCGACAACGGTGATGGCACGTATACCATTAACGATGCGACTCGACTTGGCGATATCAGCCTTGTCCCTCCGGCGCATTACAGTGGTGATATTCGCTTGGAAGTGCATGCCAATATTACCGATGCTGCGGATTGCGTCGCGCAAACCGATACGCAAGACAAAGTTTCCATCATCACCATTCATATTGATCCGGTGACCGATGCCGCCAACATTAACGCAAGCAACGTACTGGGGGATGAGGACAGTTACATTGCGTTGTCCGGCCTTGATGTGAGCCTCATTGACCAAGATGGTTCCGAAACACTATCCGTTATGATCAAAGGCGTACCGGATGGGGCTGTGCTGGTTTACAAAGTGGGTGCAAGTTATGAACTGCTGCCAAATAACGGAGCCGATGGTGGCAGTTTCGATGGCATGCCCAGCAGTGAGTGGCAACTTGATCCAAGCAGACTTGCCGATCTTTATATTCTCCCACCATTGGATTTCAGCGGTGATATTCCACTCACCATCAACGCAATCACGCAAGAGATCGGTACCACCGATATTGTCCACACCTCTGGCTCGATGACAGTGGGCGTTTTGCCAGTGGGTGATGATGTGCAGTTCTTTGGATTGGATAGTCAATACACAGGCATGGAAGGAGAAGCGCTTTCTATCCCAGTGACCATCAGCAGCAATGAAACCAATAGTGATGAGTTTATTGTACTAACCTTGCATGCCGAATTGACTTCCGATCCTTCTGCGTTGAGCGGGCTGGATAAGATCATTGTTGATGGTCATGAAGCGTCATTCAATCAGCACGGTGATGGTAGTTGGGTGGCGAGAGTGATTGTACGTGCCAGTGAGGTCGGAAATATCCAACTCTACTCAGGGGATGCCTTTGGCACCCTCAACTTGACCATGACAGCGCAAACTTTTGACAAGAGTATTGTGTTGGGCTCTCTTGCGACCGATTTGGGTGAGGCACAAACACAAAGCATTGTCGTTGAGCTAGCTCCGGTACCCGATGAGCCTATTTTGACGCTGGATTACGTCACCATCGTGGCTGAAGCGAGCGGGTCGATTCCACTCAATCTGGATATGAGTATGGTTAATCCTGCCGATGGAGAAGAAGGGTATCTGACCATTTCGGGATTACCCGATGGTTTGCTCCTGTCGGCTGGCAGCAAAGAGTCTGGCGAATGGCTCGTTCCGGTTAATGATGTGGCCAACCTCAGTATTGTCTCCGGCTACACCGGCGCCGAGAGTTTCACCCTCACACTGACGCCAAGCGCACAGTTGGGCGGCCAGACAGCGACAGGACTCAGCCAAGTGTTGGATGTGCAGCTATTGGCGATAGGGGACAGCAGCTTAACCGCCACCAGTGGCGATGATCTGTTTGTCTTCAACTCAGACAGTTTAGGTTCGGTGGGAGATGCGACGGTCGATACCATCGCAGGGTTTGATATGTCTGCCAACAGCGACACCATTGATCTTAGTGCGATTTTGTCTGGTTTGGGTGTGAGTGATGGTGCGAGTGCGGATCCATTTGTCGACCTAGTGCAAACCGGTACGGATCTGCATATCAACATCAAGACTGATGGTGTGAATGCGGTGCAAACCATCGTACTGACAGACCTGAATCTTGAGGATTATTACGGCGCAGGGCTGACCGAAGCACAAATCCTTCAGCAAATGATCGATGATCAAAATCTGATTGTTCAGTAGTTGGGAGTGGTATGAACACAATCGTGGAAGAGAGACAAGATCACTGGTTAACGGCCATTCTTTGGGCATGCCAACATTTTGGTATTCGTTGTCACGCCCTGAAGGTGGTCAATGGTCTGCCCCTTGAAAATGGCCAATTGAGTGAAGCCTTGTTTCAACGAGCGGCAGAGCAAGCGCAGCTAGAGGTCGGCCTCACCAACTTGTCGCTGCTGGAACAGGCCACTTTCCCCTGTTTAGCCGTGGAGAAGCAAGGTAGCCCGCTGCTGATTTTGGGGCGAGAAGGCGAGCGATACCGCTGTTTATCGCCGCATGAGGCCAATAGTGACCTGACCTTGAGTTTGGATGAGTTGAAAACGCAAGTGAAAGAGGGGGTATGGCAGCTTTCGACACAGGTTGCTGCTGATGGCCGTGTTGAGAGTTTGATTGAAGAAAAGCCCGTTCATTGGTTTCGCCAAGTGCTGATGGAAGTGCGTCCTTGGTATCGTGATCTCTTACTGGCTTCGTTTGTCATTAACTTGCTGGCGATGGTCGTGCCACTGTTTACCATGAATGTGTACGACCGCGTGGTGCCGAATCAAGCCTTCCATACTCTTTGGGTGCTGTCTGTCGGTGTCATCATCGTCGTGGTGTTTGATTGGGTATTACGAGAAGCGCGCAGCTCGGTGACCGATATGGCGGGGCGCTATGTTGAAAACAAACTGTCAGCGCAACTATTCCAAAAAGTACTGGGGATGCGCCTTGAGCAGCGACCTCAGTCGGTGGGCGCATTTGCCCGCCAGTTGCAAGATTTCGATAGCGTAAAAGATTTCCTCACCTCAGTGTCACTGGTTACTTTAGTCGATCTGCCGTTTACGCTGTTCTTCCTCCTGCTGATTGGCTGGTTAGGCGGCGCGATGATGTTGATCCCGCTGGCGGTCATGGCGGCGTTATTGCTGCTCAGTTTTGTGATGAAAGGTCGCATTGCACAAACCTTTACCGAATCGGCGCGCCTTTCTACGCAACGCCAAGCCCATGTTTACGATAGCCTGTCAGCTCTGACGGATATCAAGCAAAACAATGCAGAAGGGATGACACAAAAACGCTGGGAACAGACGGTTTCTGCGTTGTCGGAATGGCAAACCCGTTCGCGTTTTTATTCCAACATTGTTTCTCACTCCATTATGTCGAGCCAGCAAGTGGTGACGATCGCCTTGATCATTTTCGGTGTGTATCAGATTGCCGAAGGGCGATTGAGCATGGGAGGCTTGATTGCCATTGTGATGCTCAGTGGGCGCGCTGCGTCTTCGATCAACCAGCTTTCTATGCTGATGCTGCGTTACCAGCAGACGCAAACCGCAATGGAAGGGCTCAACCAGATCATGGCCACGCCTCAAGAATCCACGTCACATCAAGTGATGGACAGAGGCGAGTTCCACGGTAATGTTGCTTTGCGAAACGTCAGCTTCGCCTACCCAGAGATGCAGATCCACGCGTTGGAAGCGATCTCACTGGATATCAAAGCGGGAGAGAAAATTGGTGTTATCGGCAATGCTGGCTCTGGGAAGTCCACCTTAATGGCGTTGCTTGCTCGTCAGTTGCTGCCAACCGCTGGGCAAATGTACTACGAAACCATTGATGCGCAGTTATGGCCGCCCAGTGTCATTCGTGCTGGGATTGGCTGGGTTGGTCAAAACCCAGGGCTGATTTATGGCACCATCTACGAAAACATCACCTTTGGTGACCAAAGCATTGATGAGCAAAGATTACTTAACGCGGTGATGCTCTCTGGCCTCAATGATTACATGCCTCGCTTAGCGAATGGCTTGGAAACTCAGGTGGGTGAACAGGGGCGTTTTCTCTCAGGGGGACAGCGTCAGGCAGTGGCGATCGCTCGCGCGATCTATCGCGACCCTGCGATGCTGCTTTTGGACGAACCCACCAGTGCGTTAGACAAAGCGGCAGAAGAGCGTTTTTTCCACGCTTTACAACGTTTGCCAGCGAACAAAACCGTGGTCATCAGTTCACATAAGCAGAGTTTTCTTACCCTTTGCGATCGTATTTTGGTGCTCGATAAAGGTAAATTGGTGGCGCAAGGCACACCGCATGAGATCTTCACGCAACAAGGTTCTGCGAGAGTGCGCAGCCGAGTGAAATCAGTGAGCGTGGTCAAAGGAGGGCAATCATGAGCAGTCAGATCATGTGGTCGAATAACCGCATTGCTTACCGTTCTCGTCGTCTCATTTGGCTTTGCGCTGCGTTGGTGATGGCGATAGTGGTTTGGGCCTCATGGGCGACCTTAGATGAGGTGGTGGTTGGTGACGGCAAAGTGGTGCCAAGCTTGTCGATTCAAACCATACAGAGTTTAGAAGGCGGCATTATTAAGCAAGTGTTGGTGTCGCAAGGGGAGAAAGTGGTGAAAGGGCAGCCTTTGATGGTTCTCGATGACACCCGTTTTCGCGCTTCTTACCAAGAGTCGGATCAGCAATTGCAAACTTTGCTCGCGCAGAAAAAGCGTTTGGAGCTCGAGCTGCAAAGCATCGTGGTTGACGGTCGATCCACGGATTGGCAGCAACAAGTGCGCATTGCCAAGCAACCTTACCCAAGTGGGCAAGATGAAGTCACTCGCGCCGAATTTAATGCGCGAGAAAATTACCATCAACGTTTGGAACAGCTGGACTCGGAACTGGAAGAATCCGCCTTGCGCATTGAGCAGCAGTCTCAAGCCTATCAAGATACGTTAAACAGCATTCGCACCTTGGAAAACAGCATGGCGATTGTGCAGAAAGAGCTCAACATGCTTGAAGATGTCGTGAAAACAGGGGCAGTGGCCGAAGTGGAGCTGCTTAAACTCAAGCGCGACTACGTCAAGCTGCAAGGCGATATTTCTAGTGCAAAAGTGCTGGCACAGAAACAAAAAGCGGCTTATTCCGAGTCGATTGCGGATTATCGCGGCATTGCACTCGATTTTCGCACCAAAGCGCGTGGTCAGTTGAATGAAGTGGTGGCTGAGCTCGCGCGCCTACAGGAAAGCCAATCGGCGATAGCCGATCAATTGCGTCGCACGGAAATTTTGTCACCGGTGGATGGCACGGTAAAAGATGTGTTGATCCGCTCGATTGGTGGTGTGGTGCGCCCGGGTGAACCGATTATGGAGTTGGTGCCGCTCGATAGCCGCTTAATTGTGGAAGCGAGAATCGCGCCACAAGATATTGCTTATGTCAAAGTCGGTTTAGAAGCCACGGTCAAGTTTACCGCTTATGACTTCGTTATCTATGGCGGGCAGAAAGGCAAAGTGGTGTATGTGAGTGCTGACTCACTCAAAACCGAAGAAGGTGACCCGTATTATCGTGCTCACATTGAATTGATGGCCGATGACGCATCACAACAGAATTTTAGAATTATCCCCGGCATGCAGGCGATGGTCGACATATTGTCGGGAGAGAAAACCGTATTGAGCTATTGGCTTAAGCCGCTTCTCAGAGCCAAAGAGACGGCGTTAAGAGAGCCTTAAACAGAAAAGGAAAGGGAATGCGTTCAAAATTACTCATGGTGTCATGGGCACTGGCGCTGCCACATGCACATGCAATCTCATTGGAGGAGTCGGTGGCTGCGGCCATTGATTACAGCCCAGAAGTACTTGCCCAGTACTCGCGCTATCAATCGGTCATCCGAGATATGGACGGAGCCGAGGGCTTTTATCTGCCACAAGTGAAGCTCTACGGCGCGATTGGTTACGAGGAAACCTACTACAACAGTGGTCGAAAAATCGATGACGATGATCGTGGACTCACGCGCAGTGAGCTTGGGGTGAAAGTTTCGCAACTGTTGTTTGATGGCATGAAAACCACCGCCAATGTCGATCGTCTCAGCTTTGAAGCGGAATCTGAACGTTTGGCATTATTCTCTGATGTGGAAAACGTTGCCTTGGATGTGGTGAAAGTTTATTTAGAATACCTCAAAGCGCAAACCATGCTGGATCTTGCCGAGCGTAATGTCAGCGAACATGAAGAGATCTATCAAGATATTCTGGAAAGAACGGGCAAAGGCTTGAGTAGCCATTCTGATTTGGCACAGATTTCAGCGCGAGTGGCGACCAGTAAATCGTCCATGATAGCTGCGCAGAACAACCTTTATGATTTAGAAACTCAGTTTATTCGTCTTGTTGGCAAACCTGCTCGTGAGTTGGTGGATCCTGTCTTTGATCTTGCGCTACTGCCACCCAGTCGTGAGGTCGCGGTGCAACAAGCCGTCGACAATCATCCGGAAATTCGCGCAGCCATTCAAGATATTGAAGCGGCGCGTAAAGAGATCAAGCGTGAGAAAAGTGGCTATTACCCAGAGATCAAACTGGAGCTGCAAGCCAACAAAAACGAGAACATCGGTGGTGCGGAAGGGCGTGATGAGGATGCGCGCATCATGTTGACTCTCGATTACGATCTGTTTAATGGCGGTTCAACCAACGCGCGGGTGGAGTCTTCAGCATGGCGAGCGGAGCAAGCTCGTGCGATTCGCATTCGCACAGAACGTCAGGTGAGAGAAGGAACAGAATTGGCGTGGCACGCCTACGATATGTTGGCTAAGCAAAAGCAACTGCTGCAACAAAATGTGGATTCTGCAAAAGTGGCTGAGCAGGGCTACATCCAACAATTTACGGTTGGAAGACGCAGTCTACTGGATGTGCTGGATGCGAAAGTGGAAGTGTTCTTAGCTCGCAGAAACTACGTGGCTGCGCAGTATGACCACACCTTGTCTGCGTATCGATTGCTCAATGCAATGGGGCTGCTTACCTATGCGTTACGTGTAGAACATCCACAAGAATGGCAGGCAAAGGAGAAATAATATGAGACTGAATTTATTAGCCTGCGCAGTGTTGCCTGTGTTGCCTGTGTTGCTTGCGGCTTGCGCACAAATGCCGGACACCACCATGACTCGACATCAAATCGATGATCTGCGCGATAGCGATAAAGATGGGGTGATCAACCAGCGTGACATTTGTGCGGACACGCCATTGGGGGCAGAAGTGGACAGCAAAGGTTGTACTCGTTGGACAATTTATCAAAAAGTGGACATCAAAACCGTTTACTTCAATTTTGACGATGCCCATATTCATCTCGATCAGTCGAGCGAGTTTGATGAGTTGCTGGCACTTTTAAATCAAGGCACAGAAGCAAAAGTCATTCTGGTTGGCGACACAAGCCCAGAAGGCAGCGATGAGTACAACCAAGTGTTAGCGAAAAAGCGCACCTCGGTGTTAAAAGAGGCGTTAATCGAAAACGGCATTGCACCAGAGCGTATTTCTGAGCAGGAATTTACCCAAGTGACCGCGTTGACGGAGAAACTCAAAGACCGAAAACGCCGCACCATCGCGGTGATCACCCAGCCAGATATGAAAACCGAAGCGAAATGGACGATTTACACCTCAGAGCAAGAATCGTCCAATCTCAAACGCACTGTTCGTCAATAACGGGTGGCAATCATGAAGGGAGCAAAAATGAAATTAATCAATGGTTGTATCGCTACATTGGCTGGGTTGTCGTTGAGTGCGGGGGCTTGGGCACAAGAAAGCTCGCGTATTTTGGTTGAACAAGAATTGATGGTGGTTGCTAACGATTTAATCCAATCGGCAGAGCTCGATATCACCGCGCGAAAAAGTGCCGATGTGCAAGGCGCAATGATCGACAACCAAGCGCGTCTGGGTATCAGTTCACGCAAATGGCTCGACAGTGAAATCGCCTTGTTTGAGCACAAATATGGCTATCGCCCGACGGAGCTTTTCTTTACCTCTGATGTTATTTCGATCGTCGTGAATCAAGAAAACCCCATCGGTGCGGTTACCATTGATGAATTGGAGTTGATCTTCGGTTGCCATGAGCAACCTGAACTCATGCAGTGGAATAAGATTCTTGGCGAAGAGTATCAAACCATCAAACCTGTGGCGGTGGAAAACGAACTGGCTAAGCATCTGAACTTCGCTAAGCTGGTGGAGTGTGAATCGCCTCAAAGCTCGCTTACCCAGTTTTATCCTGAGCGTGAGCAACTTATCGACGCGATCGCCGATGACAAAAATTTGATGGGTTATACCGTCTACGCAGAGCTTGAGAGTGGTGTGCGCCGCCTTGATATCATCAACCGCAATGGCGAGCGTTTTGACCTCAACAAAGAGACGATTTTGTCTGGCCGTTACCCATTGTCTAACGTCTATTATCTCTACCTTAATTTGCCACCCAATCGCCATTACCTCACCGATGCGGAGAAGTATTTCGTCGGTTTAACATTAGGCGAAGAGGGGCAGGAAACCATTGCAGAGCACGGTTTTATTAGTTTGCCACCAGAGGCGATTCACCGTAATCGAGTCCGCCTCTCGCTTGATGCGCCAATTGTGTATGGTGGCTACAAATAGCCTAAAAACGCGCAGAGAGAAGCAACATGATCACGATGAGCCGAGAGAAATCTCGGCTTATTTTATGGAATCGAACTCACTCGCTTACCAATTAATCATCATCTCAATTACACCATGATTGTGTCTGCTTCCAAATCTCGACAGCAAACAAAGATTGCACATTGCCCGATTCTGATCGTTTGTGATTACCATGGCGCGGTTCTATAAAACACAACGAAAGCAAGGAAAGAAAATGAAAAAAACAGTGATAGCTGCAGTGCTTGCAACCGGTCTAACGGCGATGGGATGCCATGCCGCCGAATGGGGTTATGAGGGTAAACATGGACCAGAGCACTGGGGAGAGATTGCCAAAGAGTGTGCGATGGGGAAAAACCAAAGCCCGATTGATATCCGTCAGCCAACACAAGCTGATCTCAAAGGCTTAGATTTGCACTATTCAGGCCAAGTGATTGCGCTAAGTAACAATGGTCACACATTACAGGGAAGCCTATCAGGCAAGAATGTACTGGATATTGACGGTAAAAGCTTTGAACTGAAGCAATTTCACTTCCATACGCCATCTGAAAACTTGATCCAAGGTAAGCAATATCCGCTAGAGGCGCACTTTGTGCATGCAGACAAAGCGGGCAACTTGGCGGTGGTTGCTGTGATGTTTGAGTCGGGTAGCCAAAACCAAGCGTTGAACTCGTTGATTGCAAAAGTGCCAAAAGCGGGTGAGGCAGTAAAACTTGCCCAAGCGTTTGACGTTAACGACTTGATTCCTGTGCACGCCGAGTACTATCGCTTTAACGGTTCACTCACTACGCCTCCTTGTAGCGAGGGCGTTCGTTGGTTTGTGATTAAGGAAGCCAGCGAGCTGTCGTCCACTCAGACGCACGTATTGATGCAGGCTATGGGCCAAAACAACCGTCCGGTTCAGCCGCTTAATGCTCGTGTTGTATTAAGCAAAGAGTAACGATTGAAGATGGCGTTTTGACTGGTGATTCAACGTCAGTTGGCGCCACGTATCTAAAAAAAGCCCGCGCTGAATCATCAAGCGCGGGCTTCGATTTTTGTATTTGCGTTTTGTTCTAAGGTGAACGTTACTCCGATTGAGAGCGGTTGGATTCCACCAGTCCAGCTTGAACGGGGTCAAACTTCAATGTTTGAGTCGGGAATGCAATATCCGCCCCATTTTTTTGAACAATCTCCATCACTTTAAGCAGTACATCTTGCTTGACTCCATGGTACTCAACCCAGTTCACCGTTTTGGTGAAGGTGTAGACGAAGAAGTTAAGTGACGAAGAACCAAAGCTGTTAAAGTTCACGATCAAGGTCTGATCGGTATCGATATCGGGGTGATGTTTCAGCATCTCGCGCACTTGCTCAATGATTTGAGGTAGCTTATTGCAATCGTCATAACGCACACCAATGGTTTCGTAAATACGACGATTGAGCATGCGCGAAGGGTTTTCCACCACAATATTGCTAAACACCGAATTGGGTACATACAAAGGGCGTTTATCAAAGGTGCGAATAATGGTCATTCGCCAACCTATGCGCTCGACGGTGCCTTCAATTTGGCGATCCGGAGATCGTACCCAATCCCCAACTTTGAATGGACGGTCAAAGTAGATCATTAAACCACCAAAGAAGTTTGAAAGAAGGTCTTTGGCCGCTAAACCGACGATCAAGCCACCCACACCACCGAAGGTTAACAAACCAGATAAGCTCACACCAAACACCTGCATCATGGTCAGCGCGCCGATGGTGAGAATAAATAACCTCGCCACCTTCGCAGTGGCCTGCACTGTGGTTTCATCGTAGCTTTGAGCTGCTAAAACATACTCTTCTGCATGATTGACAAAGCGCATGACGATCCAAACCAGCAGTGAAATCACCATGATGAGCTTCGCGGTGCCAAGCCAAGCTAAGCTTTGTCCGGTTTGGCTTTGGACGATAATGCCAAGGGAGATGGTTCCTGGCCATAGCCAGATAAAAGTGCTGATAGGGGCTCTAAAAGCTTCTAGTAGAAGATCGTCCCAGTGAAGTCGGGTTTTCTCTGCCAACTGATGCAAGCGTGATGCGATGACGCGCCAGACGATCCATGCGATGGCGCTGCAACCTGTGATAAACAGGACGCTGCCGAACCAATCCTTGTGATTACTAAAGAGTGCTCGTTGCAGCTCAATTAACCAATCATTCATATTGAAAAACTCATCGTTTGAATCAAAACCCGAAAGGTATCAGAAAATCGGTGAATAACCCAAAAAAGCGATGAGAAAAAGTGATTTTCGGTTCAATGATTGGCTTTGCCTATAGCCGCTGTGTGTGAACATGATCGAGTTTTGTGCAACAAGTACCGTTTCTGAAGCAGAAAACAGCCTGTTTTTTGACTTATAACTAACACTTTAGTTATTAATTCATGAGAGTTTTCTACTCAGATTGGATGATTGGGGAAAAGTGATGGAATTTACGGAGAAGGATCGTATTGCGCTTTACGATATCTGGATGTCGCAAAAAGCAAAAATGCATATTACGCAGATGGAAATGACGCGACGTCTTGGCCTCAATCATCACGAGTTCTCTGCTTATCTACGTGGCGATACGCCACTGACGTTGGGTTTTATCAACCAACTGTGCGAGCAGCTACACGTGCAACCTTTCAAAGTGATCCCTTCACTTTCTCGTCGTGACCTCTCGACGTCGCAGACGATTTTTTTGCAAAACAAGGTCACGGTTGATGGGGTGATCCGCAACGTCTATGTGGAAGGCAATCAGGTCATTATTGAATATGAGCACCCAATTAATTGATGCTGTAAATACATATTCTTCTACATTTTTTCACTTGTTTTCATATGGTCGTAAATTTGGCGTTTGTCATTTTTATGGCGTTAACGTTATGAAATTATTAGCATTTTATATAGACAAAAACGTGACCAAGATCTAGAATTTCGTCTTTCCAACTTTTGGCTTTGTTCCCAGAGCACGGAAGCGAACATTTGATAGATTGAGGCGTTAAATGCAATTTTCTCTAAAAAACTTGTCCGTTCGAACCCAAGTTTTAGTTCCTGTTATGTTGACTGCACTGGCTTTGCTGGTTTCTCTTTGGATCACCAAAGACAAATTGCAAGCAGAGCAAGATGTCATCACTCATAACACCAATTCTCTGGTTTTCTACAAAGACACATTGGCAAAGATTGACGACGCGGTTTACCCGTTGCGAATTAGCGCGGTTTATGCCATTTACGATGCGAACCGTCGCGATGCATTTCTAGCGCAACTGAAGCAAGGTGCCAAAGAGATCAATCTGGATTTGGATCAGATGGCGAAGCAGGGCGACTTCCGCACAGAAGCGGCTGAAGTGCGTAAAGCGATCAACAACTACATCGACTATTCGACCAGCGCGGTGAGCTTCTTTGGTCGCCATGATCAAGGCACTGTCTCGGCGGCAGAATACAACCGCTTTATCGCGGATTACCGCAAAGTGGGCGATGACATGGTATCGGCTATCAACGCGATGTCGCAGAAGGTGAACCGTGTCGCTTCTGAAACCATGGCGAAAAGTAACCGTGATAACGTTCATGTACAAAACATGGCAACCATTACGGTCCTTGGTGTGTTGGCGCTCTCCTTGTTGGTGGCATGGTTCCTCTCTGGCATGATTGTGACACCGGTGATCAAGTTACAAGCGGTGATGCGTGAACTCTCACAAGGTAACCTTTCTGTTCGTGCAGACGTCGATGGCGACAATGAAATTGCACATCTCAGCAAAGATGTGAATACCACAGCGAGCCAGTTGCACAGCACGGTAGAACACCTGATCCGTATTTCTGAAGAAGTGGCATCAGCATCAACAGAGCTTGCCGCTGTCATGACACAATCTGAAGCAAACGCGCAACAAGAGTTGGCGGAAATTGAACAAGTCGCTTCAGCAGTGAACGAGCTTGCAAGTACCGCGAACAACGTTAGCGATAACGCGACTTCAGCAGATGCAACCGCTCGTGAGACAGACGGTTTGGCAAAATCCGGTTTGGCTATCTTTAAAGAGAGTGCTGAAGCAAGCCAACAGATGTCATCAGCACTGAACGATGCTGCGCGCGTGGTACTGACCTTGAAAGAACAATCCGTTCAGATCAACGATGTGATTGAAGTCATTCGTGGCGTTTCTGAACAAACCAACCTGCTCGCACTGAATGCGGCAATTGAAGCTGCCCGTGCGGGTGAATCTGGCCGTGGTTTTGCGGTAGT
Source organism: Vibrio vulnificus NBRC 15645 = ATCC 27562 (assembly GCF_002224265.1). Taxonomy (NCBI): domain Bacteria; kingdom Pseudomonadati; phylum Pseudomonadota; class Gammaproteobacteria; order Vibrionales; family Vibrionaceae; genus Vibrio; species Vibrio vulnificus. Next base: position 74,056 of record NZ_CP012882.1, on the reverse strand, counting down.
GGCAGACGAAGTACGTATGTTGGCGGCTCGTACACAAGATTCTACCAAAGAAATTCAAGAGATCATTGAGCAGCTTCAACTGCAATCTGGCCTAGCCAATGACAGCATGCAAGAGAGCTTGAACATGCTAGAGCGCAACAACGAATTGACTCAACGAGCGAATGATGCTCTGGTTGGTATTACTGAAGCTGTCGCGAACATCAATGATTCGAATGCACAAGTGGCAACGGCAGCAGAAGAACAATCACAAGTGACACAAGACATCAACCGCAACGTCGTGAACATGTCTGAACTGGTGAACCAAAACGTAGCGGGCATCAGCCAAAGCGCCAGCGCGAGTAACGAACTCTCTCATCTAGCGGAAAAACAAAAAGCCCAATTGAGCTTCTTCCGTCTGTAATCACCATTCAAAACGAAGAAAACCGTCCTAGCGACGGTTTTCTTTTATCGGCAAGTCACTTATCGGCACGCCTAATGTTTGAGTTTGAGCTTGGTTCCGTCAAACTTCAAATGACCAAGTAAGTTTTTCGCATTGTGCTTGCCGAAATCATCAAATTCGACGCCGTAACGCGCGTAATGCGTTGAACGCTGTAAATTACAGACTTTTCCTTTCAGTGGTGCCAAGGTTGGCCCACCTGCTTTCCCGAGTAGAATCTCCAATGACACTTCATCACCCACAGTGAAAGTTCGGCTCATTGGCGCCGTGACAAAGCGACACCCGCCACGAGAGAGGTCGCGAATTTCACATTCCACCTTATAGTCATTAACGTAAGCTTTCGCTGGGAGGTTAACCTCGTAGCGTGTCTCTTTGCGAAGTTGAGCCACTTGCATGGTGCTTGGCACGCTGAGTACGAGAACGGGGAATGGGTCGCCTAAACGGTGAGTCAGTTGACTACGAAAATGGATGATGGCGCCTTCGCCTCGGTGAGAAAGGGCTTTAACGTTTATCCAAAAGCCTTCTTGGAAGTAAAACTTAAGATCGTCTTCAGAAATCTGCGGTATCTCAACCAGCATGGCATTGCCAGAATGTGACCCAACAAATAGGCTTGTGGTTAAAAATTTGGTTCCAACGGGCGTCGTTACATTGAGTGTGATTTCACTACCATGTTCAATCATTGCAAGCGCATCGGTACTGTTGAAGGTGCTCGTTAAGCGCTGAGCATGATTTGGCGCTAATGCGTGATTGCGTCCTTGGAGTTTAGCCATAGGTAAATTCATTGTTCCTTATCCTAATGAAACGGCCTGCAACGTTGTAATTGTGCGGATTCATAGCGCAAAGTTCATCTACACTGAATGAATCTAGCTTAATAAGTTTAGTGTATATGTTCAGTTAAAGATTTTATTTAGCTGTTGTTATTGATTCAATGCTGATTACGCAAAAATAAGGAGAGAAACTGTGAATCATGTCACTCATGACGAGAAAAATGCGCTTTTTCAAGTCCATTTAGAGGGGGGGTACTACGCAACGGTTCGTTATCAGCTACACGATGATGTAATGTCCATCACTTCCACTCGTGTTCCAGAAGAGCTGCGAGGTGGAGGGTATGGTAAATTGATGATGGAGGCCGTATTGCCCATTATCGAAGCACAAGGCTACAAGATCGTCCCAGTTTGTAGCTATGTTAAACATTATTTAGAACGACACTCTGAGTGGCATCATCTGAAAGCATGAAAAAGCCAGCGAAAGCTGGCTTTTTGGGGCTAAATTGTCTCGATTTGAAGTGAACTACTGAGTATTTGGGTTGATTCTTGCCATATAGTAGGTGTTAATAAATCGCCCTTCGCGAAACGAGGAATCGACGGCTTCACCTTCAATCACAAAGCCATGCTTTTTATAAAGAGAAATCGCCTTTTCGTTATCGACATTCACTTCGATCTGAATTCTTCTCACATTGAGCCAGTTGTCAGCCAGTTCCGTGACGGTTTCGATCAACTTGCTGCCAATGCCTAAGCCGTGAAAATCATCGTGTACGCCAATGCCAAATGAAGCGCAGTGCGCGGTTCTTGGCCTTTGTGAGTGCTGAAATCCAATATTGCCAACCACTTTTCCATCAACGAGTGCTACATAGCTGTACACACCCGCCGGTATGCTCGCTAGCCTTTCTTTCCACATCGCCACCGACGGTTTTGGGAGCTGCAGGGTCTCACGTTGCGCCTTAGGTTGAGAATAAAGCTCAACGAGTGCTTCGGCGTCCTCAATTGACGTTGGGCGAATAGTAATCTCCATGCATTTCTCCTTGTTTGTTGTTGTTTTATCAATCTAGCGGCATTTGTTAATGAAAACCAGAGTTTTATTAACAAACTGAGTAGGTTAGAAATGACAATAGTAAATAACCATCAAAGCCTTATGGATAAAAGTGCATTAGAGAATGCTGTATTAATGTTCAATTATTCACTGGTCCTATTTGATTTTTGGATGGAATTTTTCCCTGTTATCTATCGTCAAAAACCTGTATAAAAAACAGTGTTTGATTCATTTAAACTCATTCCTATTACAATAACGCAAGGAAAACGGATGCGAATTCAACGTTTTACTGCCAACTCGATTGCATTGGTCTTACTGGCCAGTCTTTCAAATCCGAGCTTAGCTCAAGAAAGTGTTGCGACAACGACCACAAACTCTCAACCCACTTGGTTGCGAGACATCGCTTTATCGCCAGACGGTCAACGAATTGCGTTTACCTACGCAGGGCAGATCTGGCTTATCGCAAGCAAAGGGGGAGAAGCCATTCCTCTCACTTCTGCTGACAGTTACAGTGAAAATCCCATTTGGTCACCGGACGGGGAATCCATTGCGTTTACGACCGATCGCTTCGGGCCAGGTGATGTTTTTCTGGTGAGCGCAAACGGCGGAGACGCAAAGCGACTGACTTATCACTTTAGCAAAGATGTCCCTTATGCTTTTAGTCCGAATGGACAAGAAATCTATTTTCGATCGTCGCGGATCGGAGATATCGAGAGCAGTGTGAACAATGGCTTCGCGGGCAGCGCGTCAGCGCAGATATATTCAGTGGATGTGAGTGGCGGGCGTGAAAAGCTGCTGCTTGCCAATCCAATCAGCAGTTTGTCGATTAATGGGCAAACAGGCGAGTATCTCTATACCGATTTGCCGTCACCGATGGAGCAAGAGTGGCGTAAACGTGATGTCTCCGATGCTGCGCGCGATATCTGGCGCTTTGACCCTAAAACGGCTAAGCACACAAAACTGACCAATTATCGTGGTGAAGACCGTAACGCGGTGTGGGCTGAAGATGGCCGCTCTATGTACTATTTGTCTGAGCGTTCAGGCAGTTTTAATGTTTGGCAGCGCGTATTATCTGATCCGTCGGCTGAACCCGTACAGATAACCCAACACGAATTTTTACCCGTGCGTTTCTTATCGATTAGCCAGCAAGGTGATCTCGCCTATGGCTACGATGGTGATATTTGGTTTAAAGGCAAAGATGAAGCGGATGCCAAACCATTACAGGTGACTATTCGGCAATCCTTTCTCAGCAAAGGAAAGCGATTTGTTAACCTCAATCATGAAGCGACTGAAATTGCGGTTTCGCCGGTGGCGCCAGAAGTTGCCGTAGTCGCCAGAGGCGATGTATATGTGGTTTCTTTGCTCTCAGGGGCGACTAAGCGCGTGACCAAGACCCCGCAAGCAGAGCGCTATCTTTCTTTCTCAAATGATGGCCTTTCATTGCTTTATGCATCGGAGAGAAATGGCAATTGGGATGTCTTCCACAGCTACATCAATGATACGGGCAGAAGCTTTTCCACTTCGTTTGATGTGGTAGAAGAACAGCTCTCGGATGAAGCAGTTGATCAAACTCAGCCGCTGTATTCTCCAGATGGGAGCAAGATCGCCTATCGCGAAAACAGCAACTCGATCAAGGTGTATGACATCAAAAATGACAGCTATCACGTGCTGTTGGACTCTTCGCAACTCTATTCCTACGTTGATCAGGATCTGAGTTACGAATGGTCGCCAGATAGCCAATACTTGGTGACCCGTAATCGAGCCTCCTACAACGCTGATATTGTGTTGCTAAAAGCGGATGGCAGTGAAAAACCACTGCAAATTACCAATACCGGTTTTATTGAGGGTGAGCCGAAGTTCAGTCACGACGGGCAGATGATTTATTGGAGCACCGATCGAAATAGTTTGAGAGAGATCGACAAGTGGGCGGTGCAGTCAGACATCTATTTGACGGTTCTCAACCAAGAAGCGGATTTCAATTGGAAGAAGGACGATGAGCAACGTTGGCTCGAAGAGGAGCGCGCCGCGGACTCTGGCGAAGAGCCTGGCGAGCAAGCACCACAAGAGACCGTGGTGGAGAGTAAAGGGCTCAAGCATCGTACCTATCGGGTTACCCCGTATTCCATGACGCCAATTTTCAGCTACCTTTCTCCGGACAATCAATCCCTGTTGGTGGCAAACTTGGTTGGTGATGAGGTGGAGTTTACCGACATCAATACCCAAACAGGGGAAACGAACGTTCTGTTTACACGCAGTAGTGAAGATGTTGCCGCGGTGAAGATGGAGCCGGATATCGAAACCTTGGTGATTATCGGTGCGCACGGTATTGAAGAGTTGCATCTGCCAAGTGGTGAGGGCAACTATGTCGATTACCAAGCAGACGCTAATTATGATTTCCGTGCGGAAGTGGAATACATCTTTGATCACGCTTGGCGTCAAACAGATACCCGCTTTTATGACAAAGGCATGCATGGCGTGGACTGGCAAGGCTATGGCGAGGCGTATAAACGTTATCTGCCGGGGATTCATAACTACCAAGATTTTGCGGAGTTACTGAGTGAAATGTCTGGTGAGTTGAATGCGTCACACACCGGAGCAAGTTACGGTCGCTATCAGTCGACTTGGTCAGAGCCAGCGTCACTTGGGCTGTTTTACGATGACCAATACCGTGGCAAAGGGGTTCGTGTTAAAGCGGTGATTCCTGGTGGTCCTGCGGACATTTACCAATCGCCGATCAAGGCGGGCAGTATCATCTACTCTGTGGATGGTATAGAGGTGGCTCCGGAAATGGATATCTATCCACTGCTGGATAACAAAGCGGGTAAACGTGTTCGTTTAAGTGTGCTCAAACCGGGTGATAAAGCCGCGCAAAGTGTGCTGCTGGTGCCGACGTCGCTTGAACAAGAGGCTCAGTTGGCTTACGAACTGTGGGTTGAACAGCGCAAAGCACTGACCGAAGAACGCTCGCAAGGCAGACTGGGTTATATCCATATCCCCGAGATGGGACCGGCGTCCTACGAAACCTTAGTAAATGAGTTATTTGGTGAGTACAACGACAAAGAAGGGGTCATCATTGATATCCGCTACAACATGGGCGGGAACTTGCATGATCAACTGATGGAAACCCTTTCCGGCACGCGCCATAGTGCTCAAGTGACGCGTGATGGTTACCAGTTGTCGACATTCCCTGAGCGGCGCTGGGCAAAACCGAGCATCATGCTAGCAAACGCCGCTAGCTACTCCGATGGCTCGATTGTGCCATATTTCTACCAGCGTGAGGGGATTGGTCAGTTGGTGGGTGAACGAGTGCCAGGTACAGGAACGGCCGTGTTGTGGGAACCTCAACAAGAGCAGAGTTTGGTTTATGGCATTCCGCAGCTCGGCTTCAAAGATGACCAAGGTCGATGGTTCGAAAACCAAGAAGTGGTGCCTGATGTGTTGGTTTATAACTCACCAGAAGACATTGCGAAAAATTACGATCGCCAACTGAAAGTCGCGATTGAAAGCTTGTTAGCGCAATTAGATAAAACGCAGTAACTCTCAAGGGTTATCGTTACCAAAGGCTCAATACAACGAAGGTGGTATTGAGCCTTTGCTTTTTTCATCTCGATGGTTTCTTGATGTGCGTCTCATGGGTATGATGGTGGCATAACAATACTCTTACCTAACGCAGAACTAAGGATAGCCCATGCGTGCACATCGCCATCGCTGGCAAACACCACAAAATTTCTTATTGCTCATTTCTATCATCGTCCCTATCGCGTTTTCGACTTGGATGGCGTTGCTCAATAACTTTGTGATTGAAAAGGCACAGTTTGATGGTGCCGATATTGGTTTGCTGCAAAGTGTTCGGGAAATCCCCGGTTTTCTTGCCTTTACGGTTGTGTTTGTTTTGCTGTTTGTACGAGAGCAGCGCTTCATGCTGATCTCACTGGCGATGTTGACGTTGGGGACGGCATTGACGGGGTTCTTTCCTTCGCTGTTTGGCTTGTTAGCGACGACGTTACTGATGTCGACAGGCTTCCACTATTTCGAAACGTTGAAGCAATCGCTGTCATTGCAGTGGCTAAGTAAAGAAGAAGCACCGGAGATGCTGGGTAAATTGGTCTCGATTGGCGCATTGGCGTCATTGGTCACTTACGGTGCGATTTGGCTACTGCTTGAGGTCTGGCAACTGAGTTTTCAGATGGTCTATCTGCTGGCGGGTGGGGTTGGCTTTGTGTTGGTGATGCTCATGGCGTTTGCTTTTCCTCAATTTCATACGACGGTGGTGCAGAACAAGAAGTTGGTACTGCGGAAACGCTATTGGCTCTACTACGCACTCACCTTTATGAGTGGGGCGCGTAGGCAGATCTTTACTGTGTTCGCAGGCTTCCTCATGGTGGAAAAGTTTGGTTATTCCGCCGCCGACATTACCTTGCTGTTTTTGGCAAACTACCTTTTCAACTTTTTGTTTGCCAAACGTATTGGCCGTTTCATCGGTGTGGTGGGCGAGCGCAAAGCATTGACGTTTGAATACGTCGGTTTGATCTTTGTCTTTGTTGGTTATGCGCTGGTACAGTCCGCCGAATGGGCGGCCGCGTTGTACATCATCGACCATCTCTTTTTTGCCTTGGCGTTGGCGATTAAAACGTATTTTCAAAAGATTGCAGACCCTGCTGACATGGCATCGACGGCCGGAGTGGCCTTTACCATTAATCACATTGCCGCGGTGGTGATCCCCGTAACATTCGGCGTGATTTGGCTCGTGTCGCCTGCCAGCGTGTTTTACATTGGCGCGTTTATGGCGGCGATAAGTTTGCTGCTTTCTTTCAACATTCCCGCCAAACCGGAAGAGGGTAACGAGACTCGGATCCTAAAGTGGAGTTAAGAGGCTTGTTCTATTGGGGCAAAAAAACAAAGGGATGCAGTGTGCATCCCTTTGTGATCATGAGAACGGGTACCAGAAGAGCTGAGGCTCTAGGAGGCGTTTGGCAATGGCCAGCGTCACCATAAGCGCAATGCCCATCATACACAGCTTATCAGAGCGGCTCAGCGGCCTTAAGCTGTACCAAGTTCGTTGGTTGTGGCGACCAAAACCACGCAGTGTCATCGCGTTGGAGATTTGATCGGCGCGATCGAGGCTTGAGAAAATCAGTGGGCCAAGAATTTTCGCGACGTTTTTCATGCGCGTGAACAGGGGTGCTTTTTTACTCAGTTCGACCCCTCTTGCTTGCTGTGCATGCATGATATTGACGAAGTCTTTTTTCACTTCCGGCAAATAACGCAGTGTTAAGCTCACCGCATAAGCAATTTTGTACGGCACGCCTAAACGGTTCAAACTGGCGGCGAACTCGGTTGGATGGGTTGTGAAAACAAACACCAACGCAATCGGGAACATGCTGAAATATTTGAGCGTGACCGTCAGTAGATAGAACAAAGTTTCCTGAGTCAAAGAGTATTGACCGGGCAATGGCAATAAAACGGTCGTCGAGCCCATGAACTCACTGCCTTGCTGTGGCGCAAGGGCGAACATAAACAAGGCATTGATCAACAATACGCTGGCGGTGCCGAGTAGCAATGGCTTGTAAACATGAAAAGGCACCTTGGTCATCTTGAGTAGCCCAAGGCCAACGATAATCAACACGCTGATCAAGCGCAGGTCAAACGTGGTTAAAACGACCGTCACCCACGCAATGAACAGCAAAAACTTGGTGATGCCGTTAAGCTTATGCAGCGGAGATTGGGTATCGATGTAATTGATACCAAACTTCATTTTGTTGTCTTTCATGCCACATTTCTCTCAACGGTTTTCTCTCGGCGAGAAGCTTTTTCTACATCAATAAAATGCTGCATAAAGGCGTTTGTTTCAGCAATGTTCAAGCGTGTAGCAAGCTCGTACAGGCTGGTGGTGGTTAGGTTCGCTCTGTCCAGCAATGCAGGGTTACTGAAAACATCCGTCATCGGCGCGTCGGCCACAAGCTGGCTATCTGCAATCACGATGGAGCGTGTGGTGTATTCCAGTACCAAGTGCATGTCATGAGAAATGATCACGACGGTGATGCCTAGCGCTCGATTGAGTTTTTCAATGAAGCTCAGCATTGAGGTGTAGTTTCGGTAGTCCTGACCTGCGGTTGGCTCATCGAGGATCAATAGCTCAGGCTCTAGTGCGAGAATCGAAGCGATGGTGACGCGTTTCTTCTGGCCGTAGCTGAGTGCTTCAATTGGCCAATGACGATATTTGCTTAGACCACACAATTCGAGCACTTCAAGCACTTTACTGTTGACTTGCTGTTCGTCCCCACCTCGATTGCGCAGGCCAAATGCAACTTCATCAAAAATCATATGGTGCGAAATCATATGGTTAGGGTTTTGCATCACCACGCCTACTTTTTGACTGCGCTCGAAAATGGTCAGCTCGCTAAGATCTTGGCCGTTTAAGTGTATCGTGCCGTTGTCGGGCTCAATGACGCCCATGATCAGCTTGGTGATGGTCGATTTACCGGAGCCATTTTTGCCTAATATCGAGACAAATTCGCCGCGTTGCACATCAAAACTCACCCCTTCTAATGCGTTTTTCTCACCGTCGTAGGAGTAGGTTAAATTGCGCACGTCAAGTAAGGTTTCTGAAGAAGCGTGGTGGCTTGTCGTGTTCGCTTGGTGGAACCAATCTGTCATCGCGTGCTGATAATTAGCCAAGGGTAACTTGCTTAAACTCGAGGGGTGATCGTCTAGTGCAAGATGACAACCAGCGGATTTTAGTGCCGTTAAGTAAAGCGGTTCGCGAATGCCATATTGAGCCAATAATGGCGAAGCAAGCAGCTCGTCTGGCGTGGTATCAGCAATAATCTCACCGCCATCCATCAGAATGATGCGGTCGACGTGACGATGTAGCACATCCTCGAGGCGGTGCTCGATGATGACCACGGTTTTGCCTGTCTTGCGATGCAACTCATCAATGATTTCGATGGTACGCTTGCCAGTTTTTGGATCGAGCGCTGCCAACGGTTCATCAAACAGCAGAATGTCGACATCATCCACGAGAATGCCTGCCAGCGAAACGCGTTGTTTCTGTCCGCCAGAGAGATCGTGCGGTGAGCGCTGCAGCATCTGCTGAAGGTCGACCATCTTCGCGGTGGCTTTGACCAGTGAATACATCTCAATGTTCGAGGTGAGCTGGTTTTCAAGTGCAAACGCGATGTCTTCACCGATGCTTAAACCGACAAATTGGCTGTCGGTGTCTTGCAGCACAGTCCCCACCTGTTCGGTGAACTGGTGCATGGCAAACGCCGCCGTTTCTTGGCCGTTGATGGTCAAAGAACCGGAAACTTCACCTTTGATTGCGTGGGGGATAAGCCCATTTAAACACTGGCCAAGGGTAGATTTACCACTACCACTTTGACCAATAATGACGATTTTCTCTCCTTTCTCTATCCTTAGATTGATATTTCTTAGCGTCGGTTTGTCCAGCGACTCATATCTAAAAGAGAAGTTAGAAAATTCGATTGTCATTCGACATTAAGCCTCTGTTAGGTTGCGGCTTTGTTTATTGCGCTTCGCGACCGATTTCAAAATGAAGTAGCCAACGATAGCGATTAGTACAGTGTTACCAGAAGCAATGATGGTGAGCTGTGTGAACACTTTAGTGAACGGTTCTGCATACAAAATGGTGTCGAGAAACGCGGAACAGCCGTAACCAAATACGTTGCCAAGCAGTGCGAGAACGATAAATAGAGAGAAATCTTTGAGATTGAACTCGCCTTTATCTAAGCGATTACGAGTAAGAGAAGGGAACAGACCAATGATCAGGCCGACAATGCCCGAACCAAGAACCCAGGTTAACCAAACGCCCCAGCCGGCAAAAAGATCCGTGACCCAGTGGCCAATAAAGCCCACCAAGAAACCAACTAAAGGACCAAACAGAACCGAAAATAGGGCAAGAACCGCCATGGCTGGTTTGAGGGTGGTGTTTGCAAACACGGGAATACCAAACATGGGTAACCCACCAATACCATAAAGAGCAGCACCGATGGCAATCACCACAACGGTTTTAGCGGAAAGATTCATAGATAACCTCAGTTCAATTGTCTAAAGAACGTAACTTGCTGTTTTCGTTATTTCCTTCAAGGCCTTAACCAAGAAGTGGCGCGATTTTGCGCCTTGGATTATTTTTTCAGCAAGTGGAAAAATAAGGCGCGCATTATACAGAAGAAACCCTCAAGTGGGAATGCTATCTGTCTGGATGTCTAGAAAGCAATCAGGGGCTTAATGTCAGCCCCTGATTACAATAAAACGTAAAATTAATGATCGAGATAGAGGTAGTTTTGCCAGCTCTTCATACGAATAAGCACTTTACGCATGATGGAAACGTGGGTGAAGCTGTCTGAGTACACCGCCACTTCCACCGCAGTGCCCATTGGCAGGTGATACTCGCTCAAATCATCGGTGATTCGCAACGTCGCAAATACGCGGCCACTGGTGCGCAGCGCTTCCGTGCCGAGTAGTGCGCCACGAGCTTGAAATTGGCTTTCACCAATGGCTGGAAGCACCTCAATCACTTCACCTTTAAAGACTTTTCCTGGCAAGGCGCGGAACATGAATTCAGCTTCAAAACCCGGTTGTAGGCGTTGAAGCGAGTTCTGACGAAATGCCGCCGTGTAGATTTTCTCTTCACTGTGGACAAACGTCATCACCGGCGCCAGTGGCAATGGCACTGACATCACACCAGGGCGCAGCGCCAATTGGGTGACATAACCGTCGGTCGGCGCGCGTACAACCGTTTGCTCAAGGTCAAACTGAGCTTTGCGCAATTCCGCTAATAGCTGTGCGACCTGAGTGTTTTCACCACCGACTTCGGAATCCAACGCAATCTGCGCTTGGTCTTGCTTCGATTGTGCGACTTCAAGAGCGGCTTGTGCAGCTTTGAATGCTTGACGAGTGGTGTCCATTTGTTGCTCTGTGAATGCGCCTTTCTCGTAGCCACGCTTATAACGTTCATATTCGCGTTTCGCTTTATCACGCTCGGCGATGGCTTTGATAACGGCCGCTTCCGCTTCCTTCAGCGTGGACTCCAGTCCAAGCGCCCCTTGGCTGGCTTCTTTGACTTTGGCTTCGAGCTTGGCCACTTCCGCTTCAAACGGGATAGGATCAATACGGAACAGCACATCCCCTTGCTTGAGCGTTTGGTTTGCTTGAACGGGCACTTCAATCACGCGGCCGCGAACGCCCGACACGATTGGGGTGGTTGAGTAAACTTGGTTACCCAACTGAGTGAATGGGTGATTATAGTTCATCAATAAAATCAGCGTACCGATGAGCACTACGCCACCCAAAACCGCGGTAGGTACCGTCCATTTATTCAATGGAATCTTAAAAATCTTAAAAATCGCAATACACAATGCGGTGTAAGTGAGGATCAACAGTAAATCCATTACTACTTCTCCTCTTCACTGGTGATGACGAGCGTGGCAGGCACACGTTGCGCATTTCTCAATTGATCCACTTCTTCACGAAGCTGTTTGACTTCATCAATTAATTGATCGACGCGATGGTGCATGTCGTGCTGTTCTTCTTCAAGTTTTTGGAAGCCCCAACCGCGCTCTTTGCGCCATAAGGTTGCCCAGATCCAAAGGAAAGGCCAAATGGTGTGTAGAGTGAATAAACTCACCCAGCCTGCGTAGTGAATAGCGTCTTGGTGTGGGTGTTCACGTTCTTTGGCGATTTCGTAAGGGATATCGTGAATCACGATAATGCCGTAGAAAATCACTAAAGCGACGAAAACAAGCAATCCCAATGCGAAATAATCGAGAAACATCTTACTTCCTTGCGTTCAATGAAATGATGAAAAAGCGTAAACAAAAGGTAAATCAAGTGGGATAAGTATTCGCGAAATCTCTCATTCGCGCAAGGCAATAATGAAAACTATCAAGTGCTTATGGGATGGAGCGCAAGGAGTGCATAAGTCGGGTATTGAGTGCAACAAAAAAGGCGGCAGTGCCGCCTTTAATCGAAAGGAAAAGGTTACTCTTCAATACAAACTTGGTTACGGCCGTTGGCTTTCGCGCGATACAACGCTTTGTCGGCACGATAGAAGGTGCGCTGGGTATTTTCGCCGTCACGATGCATGGTAATGCCAATCGACACCGTTAGGCCACGCTCACCAAGAATTTCTCGCCAACCAAACTGGAAAATACGTTCACGATAGTTTTCGGCATGAAGCTCTGCTTTCGCCAAATCGGTATTTTCAAGAATGACCAAAAATTCCTCTCCACCAAAACGCACGCAAGAAGCGCCACGAAAACGGAAATACGCCGCCAACTCCGATGACACATTGACAATCGCTTTATCGCCCACCAAATGGCTAAGCTCATCGTTGATCGATTTAAAGTGGTCGATGTCAATCACCATCAAGGCAAATGTAGTGTCGTGAAGCAACAGATCCTTCAGTTTGACATCCAACCAACGACGGTTATGCAAGGCTGTAAGAGGATCGGTAAACACGTCTTGTTGTAGTTGAGCAACGGTGTTCTTGTGTTGCTGAGTGGTCTCTTTGAGCTCTTTGTTTTCGATTTCAGAGAGGATTAATTTCAACTGCAACTCAAAACGAGAGATACGGCGTAATTGAGCGGCCCCCAACTCACTGATGGGAATATGTTTCATCAGATCGCTTTCGATACGAAAGCCTTTTTTCTCGAAGACTAACGCCTCTTTGAACAGCCCTTGAGCGGCAAGCACTTCGCTCATTGCCTGATAAAACTGCTTGGCAATGATAGGGGATGCTTTCATCTCGATGTTTTTGGATGAACTGGTGAGCAGCAGATTCGCCAACTCTTTTTTGCCAATAGCACAAAGCGAGTAGGTCATCTCAATGCGGTTCATGACCGATAACCAAGTGGAGTTCAAGTTGCCTGAAATGTACTGAACTTTGGAAAGCGACAGCAGGGCCGACACGTAATCTTTCTCAAGACGATGGATTTTTGCTTGATAGAGAAGAATTTGCCCAGAAAGAATTTTGTCACTGACGAGGATGCTCAGTTCTTCACACTCTTTGAGTAGATCCTTCGCTGCACTAATACGACCAAGGTTGATGTAACAAGCGAGCATGTAGAGCTTGTAACGCAGGCGTAATGAGCGGCTACTGATGGCGTGATCGATACCATCGATTTTTTGGTAATAGCGCAGCGCGCGTTGATGATCGCCATACGCGTCGCACAAGTTACCCATTCCCAAGACTGAGGTAACATACTCATCAAGAAAGCCGTGTTCGACGGCAATGTTTGATGCCCCAACGTATTCATTGAGTGCACCGGCGTAATCCCCAATATCGACCAATCGCTCGCTGAGATTGGCTTTGACCGTCAAAATGTCTTCCGCATTTTCCGGTAGAGTGAGCAGCGACAAGGCTTCTTTCAGTTCATCAATACTGAGTTGTACTTGTTTCAACTTGAAACGATATTCTGCACTGATGATGTAGCAGTGGGCTTTTTCAGTATTGGTCGAGGCGACGTGTTGCCTCACGTGGTTCCATAAGATGATCGCTTCTTCACCAGACACAGAGGTTGGATCAAAACCGGCATCAGTTACTTTACTCAGCAGCTTTTCCATGTTTTTTCTTTCCCTTGGTCTTGGTTCTGTGTGAATCCTCTAGTTGTTCCAGTGTGAATGGGAAGGTGAGGATATCTTGCAAAGAGAGTTGAGGTAGCGGGCCGTTCAGCCCTCGGCGTTGCCACGGGTAGATCGAAATCATGGTGGAGACGACATGAAAAAGGGCGTCTGCAGGTTCGTCTTTTTCACGGATTAACATGGCTACGCGATCGCTGCTCAAGCGAGAGATGAGATCTTTTGGTGTCGACAAGCTATGCGCTAACTCGGTACACACTTCCAGATACGCAGGATCTGCATGTTGGATCATGATGATGGAATGGTTGGCCTGCTTGAGTTCGGTTTTAAATAAGACCAGTTGTTCCCACCAATAGGTTTCAGACACCACATTCGAAAACTGACGCTCTGGATCGTATTCGTGCTGGGCTCGAATACGGTTAATGAGTTTGCGTGCTCGCTGTTCGAGCTGACGTTTGGAGCTACGTGCTTTGTCTAGACCAACGCGGTTAGTTTGCTCTCGCAGCATTTGCAGCGAGTAGTGGCGATACTTGCGAAAGGCTTGATAAGCCACTTCAAAGTTGCCTTGCTCTTCCGCCACTTTGGATTGTTGGAAGCAAATTTGGCTTAACAGTTCACCATTATCAAATTGCAACGCAGAGATTTCAGCTTGATCGAGTAAGACCGAAGCATTTAGGGTATTTTTCCGTAGTAGTTCTAAGCGCGCGCGGCTGATAAAGGAATGGGCTTTCATCCAAGTAAGGTTGTGTTCAACCGCAAGATCATGTGCTTTTTTGGTTGCCTCGTCGGCGGCATCCAAACGCTCCAAGCCGAGTAAGGCAAGACCGCGAAAATCCCAGATTTCCGCTTGCCATGTGTTGTCGGGGTAGTCTTTGAGCACTTCGCTAGCCCCATCCAAGATGGTCAGCATTTCCACGTAGTTATTGAGCAGGTAGTAGTCCCAAGCCAGCAAAATACGCGCTTTGCCTTCCGCCCAGTTAATACGTGCATTGTTTGCGACTTTAACCGCGAGTTCGTGCGTCGACGCAGCCAGTTTGTAATCGTTAGTGATACGCCAAACGTTGCCCAAGCCAATTAACGCTTCAATCTGTATCTCGGTTTCATCAATCAACGCGGATTGTTCCAGCGCGTTAATCCAGTATTGCTGAGCAGAGTAATATTTGGCTTGACCCCAGTATTGTAGGGCATATAAGTGGAGAATTTGAGGTAGTCGGTCGTCGTTGTCGAGGCGGTTTTGTTTGCTGTGGGCTTCTTTGATGAGTTTTAAACCACGGCGGTAATCCATCAAACACCAACAGCAGTGCGACTGGATTAAAAGGGCTTCAATTTCCGCTTCTGGGTAGACAATTTGCTCGGCGCGGATGTAGCACTGCTCGGCAATTTTCAGTACCTCCGCAGGCTCACTATTTACGCGGGCTTTGATTTGTCTAAGTTCAGCGTCTAACTGAAGTTGGCTTTTATCCAAAATTTACATCCATGCGATTCAGTTGGCGTACAACACGTTCATTATATTGACGTGTCAAAAATTCGCATCATTCATCCGCAATAATTTACTGAGTTAATACTAAATGAATGACAATATTGGGTGTCGTTTCACATAATCTTAACCCAGACAGACGATAGTGCTAGGACAGAAGCTGTTTAATGGTTAATGGGCTCTCTGTAACACCTAGTCGTTGGGCTGGCGTTTGTCCATGTTTATCTTGATAGCACAAATTATGCCAAGCTCTGAAAATGTCGAGCAATGGTAAGACGCCACCCGGTCTGAGTTTTCGTCTTGGTTCGTTGACAAACCCTTCAAACAATAACTGAAAACGTGACTGATAGAACGAGATATTTCGCGTGGTTGCTTTGTTAAACCATTGTTCTGGCAGATTTTTGTTACCTGCAAGATAACAAATACCTTTGAGTTTGCTGCCTTGGTTGGCAATTGCCCAGCGATCTCGCCACCAACTCATGTAGACAATGTCAAACTTTTCAAATGATTGGTTTAAATCCCAACTGGGATCTTCGTCGACATAAAGTAGGTCAACATTTTGACTTTGGATTCGAGGGAGGCAAACACTCAGGGCCGCAGAGCGCAATAGTGGATCTTGTGGCATGTAAAGTGAGACGCGTCCAGCTTCATTACACATATCCAGCACATGCAAATAATGCGCATAAGAGGTGTAAGGCGGACGAACTACGGCGCCTTTCGTCGGGTAGTTGAAGGTTGCCATATTTCCCATTGGATCTTCAACGTTGCCGCGGGCCAAAATGGTTTGGTATTTCTGGTCGATACGTTCACGCAGATAGTCAGAAGGTGTGTTTTCTGGCTCTTTTGCCTCTGCGGTGTATTGCGGAGAAACAAAACGTGAAATCGCTTCGTAAGGGTTGTGATCAACCGTACCTAGTGGCTCTTCTTTGGCAGAGTAGTTCACATGTTGGCAAAGAATATAGCCAGAATGCGCATCGCCTGTGGCCATCCAATAGACACCATTGTCGCTATTGGGTTGCAAACGTTGGTAATGAGAAGCAAGTTCGTAATTGAGCGCATGGTTGACCCATCGCGCATCAATCGTTGCCAATTTACGGCGGCAACGGCTGGCAATGTGTTCAACATGGTCATAAAACGTTTTTGGGTTGATGGCCAGTTTACGGCAAATCTCGCGCACCGAGTAACCGGTGAACAACAGGCCCATTAAGTTTTCTTGAAACTGAAGCTTTTTGTTGGCGCCAGACCATTTATCGACAAACGTGGATTGGCATGCTTTGCAGCGATAGCGTTGGCGATCACCACTGTAACCAAAGGCATGGTAGAGATGTTTGTGGGTATGAACAGAAAGGCCAAAGTTTGCGCAGTCGTCGTTGCGACACGCTGGCAAACCATCACTGTGAAGTTGACGTAAGCGATGCAGCTCATTCAACACTTCACGGTTGTTAAGTAAGGGGGGGAAAGCTCCACATTCACGACAGACCATCGCTGGACGCTTAGGGTTCGCATGTTGCAAAACGTATCGTTTTGCATCGCTCAGACCAAAGTTGTCACACGCCAATGTTTTACAAAAGTTGAGTTGTAACCCATCTGCGTCTTTTGGCAGTTCGCCGTTAGACACGATCGCCCCCTCGGGATTATTCGGTGGCTGGGCGAACCCAGCCAAAAAACTTAAAGATTGATTGCTGTTTCTAGCGCGACTTTCATCATGTCGTTGAACGACTTCTGACGATCTTCAGAGCTTAGTTTCTCGCCACGGATGATGTGGTCAGAAACAGTCAGAATAGTCAGTGCTTTTGCTTTCAGATCCGCAGCCACACCGTAGATGCCAGCCGCTTCCATATCCACACCTAGGATGCCCAGTTTTTCCATCTTCTCGAAGATGTCTGCTTCTGGTGTGTAGAAAAGATCCGCAGAGAATACGTTACCGACTTTTACTGGTACGTTTTGCGCACGTGCTTGTTTAACGGCTTCTTCCAATAGACCGTAATCCGCCAGTGCAGCGAAATCGTGATCGTTAAAGCGGATACGGTTTACTTTAGAATCCGTCGAAGCACCCATGCCGATCACAACGTCCATCAGGTTAACGTCGTCGCGCACCGCGCCACAGCTACCAACGCGGATAACATTTTTCACGCCGTATTCCGCGATCAGTTCGTGAACATAGATACATGCAGATGGGATACCCATACCGTGGCCCATAACAGACACTTTTTTACCTTTGTAAGTGCCAGTGAAGCCGAACATGTTACGAACGTCACAAACTTGTTTTACATCTTCCAAGAAAGTTTCTGCGATGTACTTAGCGCGTAGCGGATCGCCTGGCATAAGTACGGTTTCTGCAAAATCACCTGGTTGTGCGTTGATGTGTGGGGTTGCCATAGTATTCTCCAATATTTCTATTGAGGTAATTGTCATCAAAAACAGAGTCAAATTACCAATTCTGTTGAAACTGTTTTCGTTCGTTGAGGCAATACTAGCTAGATAATTCGCCATTCCATGAGAGGTGGCTCACAAAAGCTCCTGATTATACATTTATAACCACGATTGATAACTAAAAATGTTGAAACTTAAGGGGCAATCGATTTGCCATGCTTGAAGTGCGTCACAGGGGCGTTGGGAGGGGGTGGGAGCGTCGCAACTTATGGGTGATTTGTTACATGTTAATAACCTATGACATGGTTTAGTAACGTTAATTGTGGATTTTTCCTAGATATGTACAAAAAAAATATTTGTACAACTCAAGTTTGCTTGCTATAAATTGTACAAGTAATTTTTTTGTACAAGGGTGATGAGCATGAGTTCTTCTACACTAAAGATCGGTATCAGTGCATGTGTGTTGGGTGATCAAGTCCGTTTTGATGGGGGACATAAACAGAGTCGTTTTGTGGTGCAGGAACTGATGCCACACTTCTCCTTTGTGCCGGTTTGCCCTGAGGTGGGGATGGGAATGCCTGTACCGCGCCCGACGATTCGCCTTATTTCGAATGAAGAACGAATCGCGATGGTGGAAACAAAGAACCCTGACAAAGATTACACTGAGCAGATGCTCTCTTACTCTGAGCAGCAAGTTGATCGATTAATGGCACACTCTTTAAGTGGTTACATTGTCTGCGCAAAATCACCCACCTGTGGCATGGAGAAGGTCAAGGTCTACAAAGCTCATGGCGCGGAGAAAGAAGGCGTTGGTTTGTACACCCAAACTCTGATGCGCAAAATGCCTTGGTTGCCGGTGGAAGAAGATGGCCGCCTGAACGATCCTGTGCTGCGTGAAAATTTCGTCACTCGTGTTTATTGCCTGCATGATTTTAATACCAACGTGCTGAATCAGTTGTCGCGCAAAAGCATCGTCGAGTTCCACTCTCGCTACAAACTGACCTTGATGGCGCATCATCCAGAGTCTTATAAAACCTTGGGCCGCTTGGTAGCCAAAATAGCCGATTATGATATCAACGAGTTTGCTGTTGAATACCGTCAAGGGTTGATGGTCGCGCTAACCCATCGAGCAAGCCGTAAAAACAACACCAATGTGTTGATGCATGTTCAAGGCTATTTTAAAACGGCACTGAACAAAGAGCAGAAAAGCGAGTTGGCGCAAGTGATCGATGATTATCGCACAGGTATGCTGCCACTGTTGGCACCATTGACCTTGATTCGCCACTATCTCAATACCCATCCTGATGGCTATTTGGAAAGCCAAAAATACCTCAAGCCTTATCCACAAGAGTTGAAATTACGTTATGGTTTGTAATGAAGAAAATGCAGTAGAAAAGTGGTATGCGATTCGCGAAGTCTCTGAGATTACGGGGGTTAAGCCGGTCACTTTAAGGGCGTGGCAGCGTCGCTACAATTTAGTTCAACCCGAACGTACTGAGAAAGGGCATCGACTCTACAGTGAAGACAATATCGAGATGATTCGCGAAATTCAGGGTTGGCTCGCTAAAGGTATTGCCATCGGCAAGGTGAAAGATCTGCTGGTAAACCCCGATGCCGAAGGCGCGTTGGCAGCGGAGAGTCGTGAGTTAGATGAAGTCGAACGAATGTTGACGGCTCTGTCTGTACTGAACGCAGGCAAGGCTGAGTCGGTGCTCAATACGGTTCTGAAAGAGTATCCATTTTCGGTGGTTTGCGATCAGTTCTTATATCCGGTCATGACGGCATTGGAACGGGTTAAAAGCACCACTCGTAGCCTACAAAAAGGCTTACTTCGTTCTATGCTGCATACTCGTCTCACCTTTATTGTTGAAGCAGAGCGGAAAGCGGCCAGTAAAGGCAAGTGTCTACTGCTTTCCTATGAAGGCGGCGATTTTATTGCGGGATGGATGGAGGCAGTGACGTTAAGCGAACAAGGTTGGTATGTCACCTTGATTGATGGAGTGGAAGATCTTTCTGGGCTCGATTTTGCTGATGTCACCGAACACTATCAGCGTGTGCATATTTTCTCGCATCGAGCGTTGCAAGAGAAACAGATGAACATGGTTAAGTCCATGCTCGATAACAACAAAGTTACGTTGAGCGATGTTCTGGCTCGACTCCAGTTTGGGTAGGGATGGTAATGAAGCTGGTTTGGTTACGCAGAGACTTGCGCAGTGTGGACAACACAGCGCTCAATCATGCTATTGCGACTTCACAAGAGGTGGTTGCCTGTTTTGTGGCCACCCGTTTGCAATGGCGTGATCATCACATGGCGCCTATGCAGGCCGATCTCATTGCGCGGCGTTTGGCGGTGCTGGCGGAAGAACTCAACGCGCTCAACATCCCGCTGTTGTACGACGAAGTGGATGACTACGCACAAAGCGCAACACGCGTTGCGAGCTGGGCTGAACAATTGGCGGTTAGTGAAGTGGTGTTTAACCGCGAATATGAAGTCAATGAGCGTGTTCGTGATGAACAGTTAATCAATCAGCTCGCATCATCAGAGATTGGTGCCCTCGATGTCGAAGATAAGTGTGTGCAGGCACCTGGCAGTGTGTTGAATAAACAGGGGGACTATTTCAAAGTCTTTACACCGTTTAAAAAAGCGTGGCTGAAATCGTTTGTTCCTCCACAGATCATCAAAACCTCAGCGGCGCAGCCGGTTGTATTGCCTGAAGCCCTGCAATCATCACTTTGGCATGAGCAGGCGCCGTTTAGCTACCCACGAGAAAGCAGCGAGGCATGGTCTGTTGATTCTCAACAGATTCGTGAGACGTTAAGACGCTTCTGCCATGAGGAAGTGGATCGCTATCACGAGCAACGAGATTTCCCTGCCACGGCAGGCACCAGCGTGCTGTCCCCTTATTTGGCGATTGGCGCCATTTCGGTCAGGCAATGTATTGCACGACTGTATTGGCAGCAAAGTTATCTGTCGAATGGTCGTGAAGTGTGGTTGAGTGAGCTTATTTGGCGTGAGTTCTATCATCACCTGATTCATTTCGAGCCCAAGTTGGTCAAAGGGCAGGGCTTTGTCGAGTGGGAAAAACATCTGCTATGGCCAGCAAAACCGGACTGGTTTGAACGTTGGTGCCGAGGGGAAACAGGCTACCCCATTGTGGATGCAGCGATGCGGCAACTCAACCAAACGGGATGGATGCATAATCGCTTGCGCATGATCGTGGCCAGTTTTCTCACCAAAGATTTGCACGTCAACTGGCGGCTGGGCGAGCAATACTTTATGCAGAAACTGGTGGACGGTGACTTTGCGGCCAACAATGGAGGCTGGCAATGGTGTGCCTCGACAGGGTGTGACGGTCAACCTTATTTTCGGATCTTCAACCCAATTACGCAGGGAGAGAAGTTTGACCCGAATGGCGAGTTTGTGAAGCACTGGCTACCAGAATTAGCGCAGGTGCCGAGTAAGTTCGTTCACCAGCCGTGGAACTGGCCAGGTCACATGCAGTTGGATTACCCAGCGCCAATGGTTGATCACAAACAGGAAAGAGAGATAACCTTGTCTTTGTTTACCCAAGCCAAGGATTGTCTCTGAATGAAAATGCCAAAACCCACATTGATTACGCTTTTCTGTGCGGCATTGCTGAGTTGGACGAGCGACGCTGCGACTTATGATCTTCCCGCGGAAGGCAGTCGGTTAATTGGACGCATCCAGCATCATGTTGTTGAAAAAGGCGAAACCATGGCGAACATCGCCAAGCAATATGATGTGGGCTTTTTGGCCTTGATGGCAGCCAATAAAGGGGTAGACCCGTTTCTGCCTCAGGAAGGTTATGTGCTTTCCATCCCTAGTGAAATGGTGCTTCCGCCCGTGGAGTACCAAGGCATAGTGATCAATTTAGCGGAGTTAAGGCTTTATTATTTTGAGCCCGAGCTGGGTAAGGTGCACGTTTTTCCGGTCGGGATTGGCCGAGTCGGGCGTGATACGCCAGAAATGGTGACGTCGATTCGTGAAAAACGACCGAATCCAACCTGGACACCTCCCGCTTCCATCCGTAAAGAGTATCGAGAAAAAGGCATCGAGCTGCCTAAAATTGTCCCTGCTGGGCCAGATAACCCGTTGGGCGAGTACGCCCTTCGCTTAGCGTATGGCAGCGGTGATTATTTGATCCACGGAACGAACAAAGATTTCGGTATCGGTTTGCGCGTCAGTGCTGGTTGCATTCGCATGGAGCCAAAAGATATTGAATGGCTGTTTTCTCAAGTGGACAAAGGACAGAGAGTGAAGATCATCAACCAACCGGTGAAAGTGTCCCTTGAGCCGGGGCGAATTGTTTACCTTGAAGCGCACGAGCCACTCACCAGAAGCAATGGGGTTCAGGATGAGTTAGTTGTGCCAATAGAGTTGGATTGGTGGTTGAGCGAGTTAAATCTGAATGATTCGAAAGCGAAAGCGGTGATTGCGGCACAAAATGGTGTGCCCGTAGAGGTAGCTGCGCCAGGTTTTGAATAACCCGACGCAGATTACAGCAATTACTTCGTGTACGACTGAGCAATATTATCGATACGCTCGTTCGCACGTTCTGCTTCTTCTTGAGCTG
Source organism: Vibrio vulnificus NBRC 15645 = ATCC 27562 (assembly GCF_002224265.1). Taxonomy (NCBI): domain Bacteria; kingdom Pseudomonadati; phylum Pseudomonadota; class Gammaproteobacteria; order Vibrionales; family Vibrionaceae; genus Vibrio; species Vibrio vulnificus. The sequence goes on along the minus strand of NZ_CP012882.1, from coordinate 51,768 downwards.
CCATCGCTGCGGTTGCAGCTTCTTTGGCTTTCATCTCAGCGTCCGCTTGATTGCTCTTAAGTGCAGCCACTTCTTTTGTCAGTACATCGACTTGATTCTTAAGATCTTCTACCTGCGCCATTGCTGCTTTGGTTTGTTCATCTGGCCCCGATGCACAACCGGCAAGTAAAAGAACAGAAGAGGTGGCAGCTGCAATTAGGATCTTATTCATAAAAACTCCTTGTTCTATAATTGTCTGTCATTATTGACACTAATGTCATATGACTCTTTGATTGTAGCGACAATAAATGACAACAGCGAATTAAAAAGTGAGCAACGTCCACATATTGAAGGATTTTTACCGAGTTCTAACAGAGATGAGACGTTTTTCTGTGTTGTGTGTCGGATCTGGTTAGCCTATTGCTTGACATGAACTTGGGTAATCGAATTTTTAGGCCGATGTTTCCTGTGAAATGTGGATAATTTTTCTGTGATCTCTATCCTTTATTATGCGGTTTAAGGTATCATTGCGCGTTTTTATTGATTCCCTCTCGGCGGCAAAATAAGCGGCCAAGATAGTGCAAAATAGTGGAGAAACCTTTGCAATTTAAAGATTTAGGCTTAGATAATCGCCTACTGAAGAACCTAAAGCACTTAGATTTTCAGAAAGCGACGAAAATTCAACAGCAAGCGATTCCAGTTGCGATTGCTGGTAAAGATTTGCTGGCATCCTCAAAAACAGGTTCTGGCAAAACGCTGGCGTTTGTTTTGCCTATGCTTCATAAGTCTTTAAAAACAAAAGCATTGTCAGCGCGTGACCCGCGTGGTGTGATCCTTGCGCCTACTCGTGAACTTGCAAAACAAGTGTATGGAGAGCTTCGTACCATGTTGGGCGGCCTTTCCTACGACGCAACCTTGATCGTGGGTGGTGAGAACTTCAACGATCAAGTAAAAGCGTTAGCACGCTACCCTAAGTTCATTGTCGCGACTCCAGGGCGTCTTGCGGATCACTTAGAGCACAAATCTGTGTTCTTAGAAGGTCTTGAGACCTTGGTACTAGACGAAGCGGACCGTATGCTCGATCTGGGCTTTGCACCAGAGCTACGCCGCATCCACAATGCTGCGAAGCACCGCCGTCGTCAAACGTTAATGTTCTCTGCTACGTTGGATCACGCAGAAGTGAACGATATCGCATCAGAAATGCTGGATGCACCGAAACGTATCGCCATCGGTGTGTCGAATGAAGAGCACAAAGACATCACTCAACGTTTCTACTTGTGTGATCACTTAGATCACAAAGAAGCGCTTCTAGAGCGTGTGTTGAGCGAAGCCGAATACCGTCAGGTGATCATTTTCACGGCGACACGTTCGGATACCGATCGTCTGACTGAAAAACTGAATGAGAAAAAGCTGAAAGCGATCGCGCTAAGCGGCAGTTTGAATCAAAATCAGCGCAATACCATCATGAGCCAATTTGAGCGTACCGTGTTCAAGATCTTGGTGACGACGGATGTGGCATCGCGTGGTTTGGATATTTCAACCGTGACGCACGTGATCAACTTTGATATGCCAAAGCATACCGAAGAGTATGTTCACCGTATTGGTCGTACTGGCCGTGCTGGCAACAAAGGCGATGCCATCTCCTTGGTCGGCCCGAAAGACTGGGATAGCTTCAAACGTGTAGAAGCTTACCTTCAGCAAGACATCGCTTTCTCTGAATTTGATGATCTTAAGGGCAAGTTTAAAGGCATCAAACCACGTAAGCCCGATTTTCGTGCGAAGAAGCAAGACACGACAAAGAAAGCACGCCCACAGAAGAAAGCTGTGTCGAAAGCACCAGCGAAGCGTGATAAGAGCTTCTACCAAAATGTGGCAGTGGGTGATTCAGTGTTTATTCCTAAGAAAAAACCTGCCGCACCAACGGAAGAGTAACCTTCCTAGCGTTATCGCCTAAATGAGAAACCGCCCCGATGTTCCGGGGCGTTTTTTTTACCTCTCTGCTGGAAGATTGTATTTGAGTAATTACTTAAATTGATATCTATTCTCATTTGCATTTGCGATCTGTATCACTATTTTTTGGTAAATGATAATTGATGTTATTTGCATTTGAGTGCAAACTAGCGTCCTTTCATTTGCTTTATAAATGTAACTTCCAAAACTATGAAATTTATTCATCTTCTTTTGATGCTGGCATGGCTCCCGGCAGGGTTGAGTTTTGCTCAAAATTCCTCTGTGACGGATAAGGATGCTAAAGACAAGTATGAATGGCTGCGAGATGATTCACGCAGTTCACCGCGAGTGCGTGCTTACCTAGAAGAGCAGAATCAGCTTACAGCACAAAGATTGCTTGAAAGCGAGAGTTTGGCACACATGCTCGAGGAGCAGTGGCAAGCGATGCAGCCTGAGAAAGGTGAAGAACCATGGGGTTATCGTGAAGGAGAGGAATGGAAGCTAACTAACCAAGGCGGCAGTTTGCAATTGATGCGCCGCGACCCATTCACTCAACAAGCAGAAGTGGTGTTCTCGTTTGCCGAGCGACAAAATAACACGGCTTACTATCAAGTGGGTGAGTGGGCCATCTCGGCAAAGCGTACACACTTGCTCTTTACCGAAGATCGTCAAGGTAGCGAGCGATATCAAGCGGTGTTGGTCGATTTAAAACAAGGCCATATGGTTGAAATTGCGAAAGATTTGGACACGCCAGTGTTGCTCTCTCGCGATGGTTTGACTGTTTATGTGATTGAAAAAGATCAGTCTCAGCGTCCATCGAACATCATGGCGATTGAGCTCGAAACGGGTCGTCAACACAGCTTGTGGCAGGAAACGCGAGCAGATTGGTTGATGTCGTTTTATGCCGCCAGTGATGCAAATTACGCGCTATTGCAAAGCAACAATGAAAACAGTAGCGAACAAAAAATCCTCGACTTGCGCACTGGAGAAGTCTCCGCTGTTCTGCGTAAAGCTGAACAAGGGATGGAATATTATGCGGATATCAGCCAGCAAACGCTTTTTGTTCAGAGCAATCATGCTGGTGATTTTCAGCTTTATCAGGCACCGTTGCAGGCACCGACTGATTGGCAACGCTTTAGTGATCACATCACGACGCTGAATCAGTTCTATCTGTTTTCGGCAGGTGTTGTGGTGAGCGCTAGCCAGGGTCCAGATTCATTACTTTCGGTATTAAGCTACCGTGGTGAACTACGCAAGCAAATCCCCTTGAATCACGCTGGTGAAGCGGCTTGGGTTTCGAGAAATGGCGATTTCGCCAGTAACAAAGTGCGCATTCGTAGCATGTCGATGACCACGCCACCGACTTGGCGAGAGCTAGACGTGAGCTCGCTGAGCATCAAAGCGATCGCCCAAGATCGCTACGCCAATTACCAGCCCAGTTTGTACCGTACGGAGCAGATTTTGGTGCAATCTTCTGGTGTTGAGGTTCCGGTGACACTGGCGTACCGTCGTGACAAGCTCACGGCAACTTCCCCAGTGATTCTTTATGGTTACGGTGCTTACGGCTTTACCATGAAACCTTATTTTATGCCGCAGACCATCAGCTTACTTGATCAAGGCGCCATATACGCAGTGGCGCATGTTCGTGGGGGCGGCTACTTTGGTGCGTCATGGCACGATGCAGGGAAAGGGATCAACAAAAGCAACGCCATCGCTGATTTTGTCGCCGCCGCTCAAACACTTCGCCATGTTCGCTTGAATGCGAAGGGGGCAGAGCCGGTGCAGCGCGACATTTACCTAATGGGATCCAGTGCGGGCGGTACATTAGTGGCGGCAGCGATCAACCAAAAGCCGGAACTGTTTTCAGGGGCCGTGATCAAAGTGCCGTTTGTTGATGTGCTCAACAGCATGTCAGACAGCCGATTACCGCTCACTGAGCAGCAATATGGAGAATGGGGTAATCCCGAGTTGCCTGCTCAACGAAAAGCGATGCAAGATTACGACCCTTATCTCAACCTTCAATCGGCCACTTATCCGCCAATGTTGGTGCAAATTGGTTGGCACGATCAGCGTGTGCCGTATTGGGAAGGGGCGAAGTACCTGACAAAACTGGCGGCTCTTAGTACAGGAACCGGGCCTTATTTGTTGCAAACGGATTTTGATTCAGGCCACGCCATGGACAGGCGTAAAGGATTGGCGCAACAAGCCAAAGAGTATGCTTTTTTACTTTCACTGATCAAAACATCGAATAAATCGGAGCAATAAATGAAACTAACGCCTGTCTCAGCGGCGGTACTGTCGGTACTCGCTGCCAACTTCGTGCACGCTGAAAATGACCACGCCGTGATGGAAGAGGTCGTCGTGACGGCCAATCAAATCGAGCAACCGCTATCGGAAGTGGCGGGCTCTGTGTCGGTGATCAGTGGTAAAGAACTCGAGAAAAAAGGCCAAACGGAGCTGTACGATGCGCTGCGCAATGAGCCCGGCGTCAGTGTCACGGGAGGCGCGGGTCGGCCACAAAACATCGCCATCCGTGGTATGACGGGCAACCGAATTATGATCGTTCGTGATGGCGTGCAAAGTGCCGATGGCTTTGGTGCTAATGACATCAATGACAAAGTGGGGCGTAACTCCTTTGACTTGGTCAACGTCAAAAGTATTGAAGTGGTGAAAGGAGCCAGTTCATCCATTCACGGTTCAGGCGCGCTGGGCGGCACTGTCGTGATTGAATCGATGCAGCCAAGTGACTACTTAAAAAATGACGATTTCTATGCTGATGTGGCCACCACGTACACAGGCATCAGTGATAAAACCCAACTGATGAGTAATTTGGCCTTTCGATCAGGCAACACTGACTCGTTGTTGACGGTCGCGTATTGGCAGGGAGAGGAAACACGCAACTTCCATCAAGATAACTATCAGCGTGAGTTAGAAGGGGCGAGCGCCAATTACCAGCTCAACCATTTTGTTGGTGATGCGCTGATGTTAAGTATTGCCGCAGATGCCTATCGTGAAGGGCAAATTCGTCGTGAAGGGAGCCCAGGTATACATGCGGATGGAAAATGGGACCAAAACCAGTACTACGAAGACTCGCACGTCACGGATCTTGGCGTTTCGGCTGGGTTGGAATATCAGCCTGTGGACGCTTTTTGGTTCGATGAAGCCAAAGCCAAGTTGTATTGGCGAGACATGGCTGATGTAGAAGATATCAACCGTCTCTACGGCAGGCTGGATCAAAATGGCATTACGGAGCAAAAGCGCAGTTTAGACAACAACGAATTTCGCGATCAGCTTGTGGGCTTTCGTGCTGATATGACCAAGGCGTTTGCCACCGCTCAAACTGAGCACCAACTTGCTTATGGCTTGAAAGTAAACAGCAACCGCTATTCGAGAACGTCTGAGCGTCAATCTTTGGTTTCGGGTGGCTCAAGTGCGTTCAGCAAACAACCTTTCACACCAGCCAAAGCGCTCAGTGTGGGCGTCTATGGTTTAGAAATGATGCAGTATGGCCGCTGGACAACCACATTGGGGCTGCGGTTTGATGCTCATCGCCTTACGCCAGATGGCGATGCACACAGCAACGGTTTCGCCATGAAGAATATCGACAGCCAAGAGTGGTCACCGAGCTTCTCTATCGCAAGAAAAGTGGCTGACGCTCATCAGATCTATTTTTCGTACAACCATGGTTACCGTGCGCCAACGTATGACAAAGCATACGGCTATGTGTCTCATGAAGACATTCCATTCACTCCGTTTGTCATCATTCCTAATATGGATCTCAAAGCCGAAACCAGTGATTCGTTCGAGGTGGGGCATAAGTTTGATAACGGCACCTCACGCCTTTATGTTGCGCTGTTTTACCAACAATTTGATGATTTCATTGATGTCAAAGAAGTGGGCATGGCTGGCCCTGTGACTCTGAAGCAATACCAAAACCTTAACGGGGTTGAAACCTACGGTGCAGAGCTATCGGCTGCCCACCAGATCAACGAGCAATGGTTACTGGCGACGAAAGCGGGTTATGTCGACGGCAAAAATGACCAAGGCGAATACATTCGAACCCTAACGCCAGTAGAAGGTAACGTTGAGCTGAGTTACGCCAAGCAAAACTGGTCTGCATCATTGCTGTGGAACTGGGCAGCAAGTATGGACCGTGTACCTGTGTGCGTGAATGACTTCAATCAAGAAGTGTCGTGCGCCAAAACGGAGTCGTGGCACAGCTTCGACCTGTTTGCTTCTTATCAATGGAATAAGGATCTGACGTTGAGTGCCTCCATCGTCAACCTGTTCGACAATGAATACATTCGCTATCAAGACGTGGCGGGCATTTCACAAGCCCACACCACTTATTCCACAGAGCCGGGGCGCTACTTCACGGCCAACGTGAAATACCAGTTCTAAGCGCAAGGAGTCGAAGATGAAGACCAAACTCACCTTACTTGCCCTGCTACTGGCGATGAATCCGATGGTTGACGCAGCGCAGTGGGATTACCCCGAAGAGCGAGTGACCTTGAATAGCGTCGAGCAAGTACAGCAGTTTGTTCAGCAGCATTATGCTGATCTGGGCGAATTTAAACTCAGGTATCAAACCACCTCACTGTTGGGCCATCACTATAACTTTGATGTTTGGCAACATGGGCAGTATCAACAGCAAAAAAGCCTTGTGGTGACAACGGATCAGCAGCACCGAGTGGCGCGCGTGTTTCGTAGTTTAGAAAACACGGTGTTGCTCAATGGCGAGCCAACCACGGCGGTGGAGTTGGAACACCCTCGAAGATTAGAGGCGGATTTTCCTCCTGCCTTAGAACAAGGCGAACTCGAAACGGTTGAAATACAGGTCTTCGACCCCGATCTTCGCACGCAACAACAACTTCCGGCCCCAAGCAGTGGCTGGAACAGCATGGATGACTACCCCGGCGCGATGGAATATCAACGTCGAAAGGTCAGCTTACTAAAAACCGATCAGGGTTATTTTTTACGCAACCGAAATGTGGTCGAAGTGGATGCTAAAGCACTGATTTCAGTGGAGACGCAAGATGGTGTACCGGTCAGAGACGAAAGCGGTTTCGCGGCGCCGTCGGGGATTAGCCATTTTGCAGCCTTGACGGATCTGCAAACGCTGGATAGCAATGATCCGCGTTTTTTGGCGGTGATGGCGTTTTACCATCTTGACCATTCGCTCGAATACACAAAAACACTGGGCTATGCGCTGTTTAATGAGCCACTAAAGTTTGATGGACGTGGGCTGTCTGCCAACAATTCTACCTATTATAAAGGCCCTCAGGCGGCGATGTTTGGCTTGGGTGGTGTTTCACCAGATGCGATGGATGCCGATGTTATCTTGCATGAGCTTGGCCACGGTATCCACTATCAAATTGTGCCTGATTGGGCATATGGCCATAGCGGTGCGATCGGCGAAGGGTTCGGTGATTATTGGGCTGGTAGTAACAGTTATCGTCAGCAATATCTCGATGCCGCAAGGCGTGGCCAAGAGTTTGAACTGGATACGGTGTTCAATTGGGATGGCGTGTTTGGAAATCGTCTCTCAACTCGAAGCTTGTGGAACCAACGTGCGCGCTATTTTGAACATGGCCACTATCGAGCACACGAAAGTGTTGGGGGCGAGTTGGGTGATGAACTGTGGTCAACACCGTTGTTCCAGGCCCTGAAGGAGTCAGTCTCCTTGCTCGGTGACGGGGATGAGCGAGTGTTTCATCAGTTCGATACGATCGTTTTGCAAGGTATGTATGGCCTCGGGCGCGGCGTAAAGATGCACGATTTGGCGGAAAGCACCGTGCTGGCCGCTGCCACTCTTTACCCTGAAAAACCGTATGCAGAGATTTTGCAACGCCACTTTAAACGACACGGATTGTTAAAAGCCCCGTTCACCAGCCGTCTTGAAAGTAAATACATCACGGATGCGAAACCGCTCTCTATTGAGCTGGTGGCCAACGGTCGAGCTGCAGAGGTTGAGGCAAGACTTTCTCTTCAGCAACAGATCTTGGTGGAGAAGCAGAGCCAACTGACCCATTCACTTACCCTTAGCTCGGAGCTACCAGAAGGGTTGGTATGTGGCCAGCCGTTTGTCGCGCAAGTGGAGACCGATTATCGTCATCAGCCTTGGCTGGCAAAGCAGCAGTGGCAAGAGTCGATCACCTTGGTGCGAGGTGTACCTCAGTTGGTCAATAGTGCGCAGCAGATGGACGCGCGACTGAATGATGCCGGCACTGACGCGCAGGGCCGTTTTAACGTTGGACAACAGATCTTCTCGCAGACATTTCTTGATCGCGACGTCACCATTGGTGAACAGTTCGCCATTTATCTCGATATTGACCACGCATCAATGGCGGATTTGTCTATCACTTTGACCTCACCAAAAGGTGACAAGCTGGTGCTTTGGAATCACCAAATCAGTCAGGGCAACGGCTTCAAAGGCTATTTCACCGTGGCTCACGACGCGCAATTAGCGCCATTACTTGGTCAGCAAGCCTGGGGACGCTGGCGTCTAGAGATCATGGATTCCATCGAAGGCAATCAAGGCCGGTTAAACGCGTGGGGCATTAGCCAGTTTGAGCAATACCAATGTAATGAAACCCGTGCAGATAGCACTTCGAAAAAATCGGGTGGGCAACTCAATCTCTTTGTCCTCTGGGCGCTCTTTTCCATATTTGTGGCTCGAGCGTTTTGCTCTCGCCAAAATTGAAGCTAAGCAGAAGAAAACAACATGAAACGACACTATTCCCTTATTGCCTCCGCGCTGCTCTTGGCAGGCTGTGGTGGCTCATCATCTGGTGGCAGTGCCACCAACACGGCGCCCACTTATTCATTATCCGGTCAAGTTGCGCTGGCGGAAGCGAACAGCACGAACACCAAAGTGTGTGTTGACTACAACCAGAACTCGCGCTGCGATCAAACGGAAAGCACCATCGCGTTAGATGGCAATGGCCAGTTTCGTTTTCAGTCGACCAGCAAAACTTTCTATCGTCGTCCAGTATTAGCCGAGGTGGCGTTGGCGGGCAATCAAACCCTCTATCTTTCTACGCCGGGGCAGAGTAAAGAAAAAGGCATGGTGATCAACGAAGTCACGTCATTGATTTCTGCCATGGTCAACCAAGGCGTTACCGTGACGGTTGCCAAGGAAAAACTGCAACAACAGTTAGCGGATGTGGGTGTTGCGGTGGGAGACGATCTTCTGACGATAGGTCAACCGAATGGCCTTGAGGTGTTGAACGACAACGTGCGCCGAGTTCTGGGTAAAGTAAACAGCCATGAGCAATCACGTATTTTGGCGCAAATTGCCCACCAGTTGCAGTTTGCTGGGCAACATTTAGCGACGGATGCTTTGAGTGAGCAAACCATTGAGCAGTGGCTCGAAGCGATCAGAAACCAGCCAGTACAACGCCAAGTGATTAACGATACCGGGGTTGTTAAGCAATTCTCTGGCAACAGTGTGAGCTTAGAAAACGCGCCAAGCGGGCATTATCCGGGCCAAGATGCTTCATTTGGTTTTGATCAACTCGATAGGCAGGAAAGCACACAAAATGGCTTCAAACTGGTCAAGCTCGATGGCAATGGCAACCCATTAGCAGATGACGCTGAGCAGTGGTCTTGTGTTCAAGATCTGCGTACAGGCTTGATCTGGGAAAATAAGAGTGCCGATGCGCAGTCGCTTCAATATCGCGATCGTATTTTTACCCTCAAGTTACCTCGTTTCGAACCGTACGCGGAAGACCTTGCGGCGTCTGGGTGCCACGATGCAGGCGACAACATTTGTACCACGCAAGATTACGCGGAGTTGCTCAGTCAGCAAACCTTGTGTGGGCAAACCAACTGGCGCTTACCGACGGTGCAAGAGTTCTACAATCTCATCGATTTTGGCGAGCAATCTCAAACGGAAACCGGCCAACAAAAAGGATTGAATCAGCGTTACTTCCCGCAGCAATCATTGGGGCATCCCGATCTGGATCCGTATGGCTACGTATGGACATCGACGGTGAAATTCACTCAATACAACGCGTATGCTACCGAAGGCAGTATCCAATCGGCGGCGGTGCGACTGTTGGGTGAAGACCGCGGCCAAATCGAATACTTTGAAATTTATTCCGACATGGTGGAAGCCGATTACGGCACCTCTTTCCAACTACCCGTCCGTATGGTTGCAGCAAAAGGGAACTAAGATGAAAAAAACACTCACAACATTGGCGCTGCTCCTTGCTTCAAGTTCGGTATGGGCAGAACAGCAATGCTTAGACGGCTTAACCCCAACGGCATCGAATGCCCGTTTTAGTTACTCTGATCTCGGCACCGTAACCGACAAGCAAACTGGTTTAACCTGGATGCGTTGTGCCGTTGGCCAACAGTGGAATCAGGCTCAAGAGCGCTGTGAAGGCGAAGCCCAGTTAGAGAACTGGCAAAGCGCGTTGCAAACGGCTCAAGCGGTCGATGACGAAAACGCCAACCACGCCTTGTTCAATTTTGCTGGTAAGCGTGGCTGGCGAATGGCCAATATTAAAGAGTTAGTCTCTTTAACTGAGGCTGCGTGCCATTCCCCATCTTTGAATGCTCGAGCTTGGGGGTCGGCATACACGGTAGAGCTGGGCAATTTGGCGGTTTATATCTGGAGTAACACACCATCCACTCAAGGCGCGTCAGCACTGAGTTTTGACAGTGCCAATGGCGAAGTGTATCACCACGCACAAACTCAGGGCCTGAGTGTCTTATTGGTGACTGAGCAATAAATAACGGCTATCTAAGTCTACTGGCAATAGAAAAGCGCATCGAGGTTCGATGCGCTTTTGTTTATTCGTCAAGCGAAGAGTAGCGTTGTTATAAGACGCAGAGATTTGTATTAAAGCTTAAATTGTGAAACGAGCTGATGCAGTTGCTTGGAATAGTCTGACAATTGTTTGGCTTGCTCGGTTGCAGTGACGGCGGCCTGTGCGAGTTCATTGGAGACGTCATTCACCGCTTGAGTATTGCGGGTGATTTCTTCGGTCACCAACGATTGTTCTTCCGCGGCGGTGGCGATTTGCGTCGACATATCATTAATGCGTTGCACGCTCGCCATGATGTTTTCCAAGCTTTGACAAGCGGTTTCTGCATCAGACACCGATTGCTGCGCGTTGGCATGGCTTGCCGTCATGGTATTAACGACTTTGTGCGTGGCCGATTGCAATGTCTCAATGGTTTTTTGAATCTCGCTGGTGGACGTATGGGTGCGCTGGCTAAGAATGCGGACTTCGTCTGCCACAACGGCAAATCCTCTTCCTTGCTCACCCGCGCGAGCGGCTTCAATGGCGGCATTCAGCGCCAACAAGTTAGTTTGTTCAGCAATCTCTGAAATGACAGAGAGAATATTACTGATGCTATGCACGTGGTGCTCTAACTCTTGAAGCTCAGCGGCAGATCGTTCCACATCGGAAGCTAATGCAAGGATCGACTGTTGACTGCGTTGTACTTCGCTGACCCCTTGGCGAGATACATCGACAGTGGCTTCGCCTTCTTTTGAAGTATTTTCAGCATTCAAGGCAATTTCGTGCGTGGCCGTCGACATCTCCGTTACGGCGGTCGCGACCATATTAATTTCATCTTGTTGTGTTGCAATACGCTGGCTGCGGTGTTGTGCTTGTTGCGCCGCATCTTGTGCTTGTTGATTAAGCTGCTGAGAAAGCGCGACGATTTGGCTCACCATGTCGTGCATGTTTTTGACAAAGGTATTGAAGTTTTGAGCAAGCTGACCAACTTCATCTTTGGAGCTGATTTGGATCTCATGCGTCAAATCGCCTTCACCTTGCGCTATTGCTTTTAACGCGTGCGAGACTTGGTAGAAATCTTTCAGCAGATAATTAATGAAGAGCGAGATAATGACGATCAGCACCAACGTCATGACCACGCCTTCCAATAGCAATTTTTGCAACAGTTCCGAATAGCTTTGTTCTTCTGTTTGACGATCCATTTCAATCGCTAGGATCCAGTCGGTATGGTTGATTTTGTCAAAATAGATCAACTTTTCTGCGCCATTTCTGCTGAGGCGTTGGATCTCATTGTTCTCCATGGCTTGATGGATACCCGCTAGCGAGATCTCACTTGAATACGCAGAGAAGGGTTGCATCTCTAGTGAGGTCTGAGGATGAGCAACAATGGTGCCTTGTTCGTTGATCAGCATGGCATAGGCGTTGTCGCCCACCTTGTAGCCAGAAATATTGTCCTGAACGCTCTTAAGAGAAATATCCGCCCCCATAATGGCGATGATCTCTCCACGTACTTTGACTGGCGTGGCGAGTGTGATCATAGCTTGCTGCGTTTCAGTGCTGACATACGGGGCGGAAACGATACTGCGATTTTCTTGGAGTGCTTGCTGATACCACTCAGCATTACGAGCGTCATAGTTGGGGTATTTTGCATCCTGACCAGAAAGATAAAGGCTTCCGTCACGAGTGGCGTAATAGACATCCAAATACTTCGCTGACTCTTTAGCATGGCGCATGGCCTCTTTGGCTTGCGTCAATTGCTCGATATGAGCGGCGGATTCGAGGATCTGGATATTATTCTCTAACCAGTATTGCAAAGCGGGAGCGGCGGCTTCAGAGACGCTGGTAGCTCGGGCGTAGATGCCTGAGCGCGTCTGCTGCCACAAAATGCTGGAAGATTGCCAGATGAAGACACCCGTTATGGTGAGGACGCAGAGCAAAACAGACAAGATAATTTTGTTTTTTAGAGTGAGCATGGATTGTTTCATGATGGTCAAAGATAGGTCAGTTTGTTGGTATTCTATACTGTTAAATTGATTAATGGAATGTCATTCTGTTATTTGTTCGTCACCTTTTTTCTTCTAGTGAAAAAGATTAAAGATGAAGGGCTTAAGTGGAGAGTAGAAGAGTGGCCCTGTCTCGCCAATATCATTGGCGTAGATATTTTGTTATCTGACTGATTTTTAAGAAGATAGACTTTGTATGCCTATGTAAGCGCTGCTTAAGTTCACTTACACAGTGAGTCGGCGATGAAAAAACGCCCTACCAAAAGGCAGGGCGTGTGATCGGTGTGTTGACGTTAGACTTTAAAATATCCCAACTGCTCTTTTTGATTCTCCGCGAGAGAGGAGAGTTCTTGGCTCGCTGCCGCAGCTTGAGTAATGCCCGTGACATTTTGGCTCACCAGCTCGTAAATATTGCTCAAGTTTTGGTTGATATCTTTGGTCACTTGGTTTTGTTCTTCAGACGCGGTAGCCACTTGAGCGCTGATCAAGGTGAGCTCTTCAATTGAGTGGCTAATCTCACTTAGGCTTTGGCTCACTTCACCGGCCAGTGTTTGATTGCTCGCCAATGTTTCAAGGCTGGAGTTCATGCTCTCATTCGCGCGTCCAGATTGCGTTTGCAGCTCTTCAATAATGGCTTGGATCTCTTTGGTTGAATCCTGCGTTCTTGCGGCGAGCATACGAACTTCGTCGGCAACCACAGCAAAGCCTCGACCACTTTCTCCAGCGCGAGCCGCCTCAATGGCCGCGTTCAGTGCCAGTAGGTTGGTCTGCTCTGAGATGCTTTGAATCACCTCAATCACTTTACCAATTTGCTCAGACTGAACTTTCAGCGAAGTCACTACCCCTGCTGCTTGATTGAGCTGCTCAGCCATCTTATCGTTGGCGCGATTATTTTGTTCAAACATGCTGAGAGTGTGTTTTGCCAATTGGTTTGCTTGGCTAGAAGCTGTATCCGCTTTGACCGCATTGGCGGTGACATCTGCGGCTGTGGATTCTAACTGGCTAACGGCAGAGGCGACTTGCTCCACTTCATTTTTCTCTTGATCAGAATTGACGCTTGATTGTGCCATCACAGCGGCAAGCTCTGTTGAGGCCGATGCCACATCAACGCTAATACGAACCAATGCGTCCACGGTATTACGCAGTTGATGAATCGTGGTGTTCACGTCTTGAGCCAGCTGTGCGACTTCGTTTTTACCTTCCGCTTGAGCTTCTACTAACAGATCGCCTTTAGCGACCGCTTGCATCGTGGTTTGTAGCGAGCGAATCGGTTTTACGATCATATGAGCCAGAGCCATGCTAATAATCGCAGCGATGGCCAAAATACCAAGCATGGCAAAAACAGAGAAAGTCAGCGTAGCGTTGTGTTGATTGCCGTTATCTTTAACGTCTTCAATGGCAATTTGATTGAGTTTTTGCGAAAGCACATCAATTGCTTTAACCATTTCTTCGCCGGCTTTGCGGTAGGCGGTCATCGCAACATCGTACTGTTGTTGAAAATCGGAAGAGAGGTAGCTTTCACCGTGTTTTACCTTGAGCAGAGGCAACATCACATCACGTGAGTAATCGACATAGTGGTTAAGTGCTTGGCGCATCTGTTCCACTTCATTTTTCAGGCCCGGTACGGTTTCAATCGCGTTGAGCAGTGAACGAATTTCATTTTGCTTGTCGGATAACACGGAGATCAGTGTGGTCAGATCGTCTGGGCGGAATAGGCTGTAAATCGCCTTGATCCGCATTCCGTACATGTTATCGACAATTTCACCTAATTCACCTTTGTGAACGATGAGTTGTTCGGTAGAAATGGTTACACGCTCAAAAGCATGTTTTAAGTTGCTTGCGCCAAGGGTGACCCCCCCGAGCAACAAAACGATAGTAAAAGCAACAGGAACCAACACCTGCGCTTTTATCGAAAGTGTATTTAAAAAACGACGCATTAAAAACGACCCTCTGTGAACAAATAATTAATGAGAATGAATATTATTGTTTTATTTTTATTAGTGGATGATTGTAACCATTCGCCTGCTGTATTCAATGACTTATTTCGTTACAAATGTCACTAGTAGTTTGTAGTCACTCTCAAAATTGGCGGGTAAATAGCAATTATCAGAGAGTGCTCACAATGTGCGTAAAGCACGATTTTTCATAGAGTAAAATGTCTAGGCTAAAAAGTGAGCTTTTCAATAAAACCGCTTTCATAACGGCTTTATTGATAGAGGTGGTGGGGTTACTTCATACGATTTGTTACACATTGATGCTACTCGATTGGTGGATTTATTCGCACAACTGTCAGCAATGTGTCACAGAGGGTTCAATTAAGTGAAACACAACTGTCATATTCACATCCTAAAGTGAGCATCGTTCAAGTGAAACACAACGGCAATTTGGCCAATAAAGGATATTGTGATGAAAAAGACAGTAATCGGTGCAATCGCTCTTATGAGTGCTCTGACAGTGACAACCGCTTCGGCAAAAGAAACGATCTCTGCAGTGGGTTCAAGCAGCGTAACTCCACTGATGGAAGTTTTCTCTGAAACATACATGAAGAAAAACCCAGAAGTTTTTATTGAAGTTCAAGGCCCAGGTTCATCGGCAGGTGTTAAAGCAGCAAAAAATGGATCTGCTGATCTCGGTATGTCTTCACGTGACCTAAAATCGTCTGAGAAAGAAACCGCTTTGGTTGAAGAAGTGATTGCTCGTGACGGTATCGCAGTGGTTGTTAACCCCAAAAACACGCTGAAAGGTCTGACTGCTGAGCAAGTTTCTGCCATCTACAAAGGCGAAGTGACGAACTGGAAACAAGTTGGTGGTGAAGACAAACCCATCGTTGCGATTACTCGTGATACAGCGTCAGGTACACGTGGCGCGTTTGAAGACATTCTTAAACTGAAGAAGAAAATTTCGGGTAAAGAAGTGTCTGCCATCTCTCAACGTGCTCAAGTGGCAAACGGTAACGGTGCACTGAAAACGATGGTTGCTTCAAACCCTTACGCTATCGGTTACATCTCGCTTGGCACTGTTGATGAGTCGGTTCACCCGCTAGCTATCGATGGCACGGATGCGTCTATTCCAAATGTGAAAAACGGTTCGTACAAAGTGGCTCGTCCATTCCTTGTTCTTTACAAGCAGGGCAAACCATCTGCTGAAACGCAAAAGTTCCTTGATTGGATGCTGACCCCTGAAGCACAAGCCATTGTAGAGAAGAAAGGCTACATCTCAGTTAATTAAGTAATGATTTAAAAGTTTGCTCAGCCCAATGAAAAGGGCTGAGCGTTTTCCATTCACTTCGACTTGTTCGAAACGTGAGATTAGATTCATGACCATCGCAACAAATAGTGAAAAGCTTATGAATAATGAAGCTAAAGCTATCGATAAACCTCGTTTACGTACGCAAAAGCGCATTGACTGGCGCGAACGTATTTTCCATGGCTTGTTTTTGACCAGTGCGGTTATCGGTATTGTTTCTCTAGCCGTGATTGCCTACTTCATCATCCGAGAAAGTATTCCAGCTTTCCAAGAAGCGGGCGTCTCAGGCATTGTGTTAGGCCAAGATTGGTTACCACCGGCGCTTTATGGTGTCGCCACCATGATCGTTGCCTCGATGGTATCGACGTTTGGTGCGGTGCTTGTTGGTGTTCCTGTTGGGGTACTGACGGCGGTTTTCATCGCTGAAATTGCGCCTAAACGTGTCGCAGATATCATTCGTCCCGCGGTAGAACTGTTGGCAGGTATCCCTTCGGTCGTTTACGGTTTCTTTGGCTTGGTGATTATTGTCCCATTGATCCAAAACGTCTTTGATGTGCCTGCGGGTAACACCATCTTAGCGGGTATCATTGTGCTTGGTGTGATGATCCTACCTACGGTAATCACCGTTTCTGAAACCTCGATTCGTGCGGTGCCGAGAGCTTATAAAGAAGGCTCACTGGCATTGGGTGCATCGAAAATCTTTACTATTTTTAAACTGCTCGTTCCTGCGGCACGCAGCGGCATCATGACTGGCGTTATCCTCGGTATTGGCCGTGCGCTGGGTGAAACCATGGCGATCATCATGGTGATGGGAAATGCTCCTGCCATGCCTGAAGGCTTATTGGATTCAGCTCGTACGCTAACGGCGAACATTGCGATTGAAATGTCATACGCCAGTGGTGTTCACGCCAACGCGCTTTACGCAACTGGTGTGGTGCTGTTGGTATTTATCATGGTGTTGAATGCCGCGCTGCTTTACCTCAACCGAGAAAAAGCGAAGTAATCGCAAGTGAAGGTGACATTTATGGAACGCGCAAAATTAAAACAATCTCGTCAAGTAAAAGACAACATTCTTAATGCTCTGGTTTGGGCGGCAGCCGCTCTGACGGTGGGCTTCTTGTTCTGGATTATCTGGTACATCCTTTCTAACGGCTTGCAGCATGTGGATTGGAGCTTTATCTCCGACAATTACACCCGTACAGGTGAAGAGCATGGCATTTTCCCGATGATCATTTCGACCATTTACATGGTTGTGGCATCGATTGCTGTCGCCGCTCCACTAGGGATCATGACGGCTATCTACTTAACAGAATACGCCAAAGTGGGCAGCCGATTGGTTAAGGTGATTCGCTTTTGTACTGAATCCTTGGCCGGTATTCCTTCGATTATCTTTGGTCTGTTTGGTATGACATTCTTTGTCGCCATTCTTGGTCTGGGATTCTCGATTCTCTCGGGGGCCTTAACGCTGAGTATTCTTATCCTGCCGGTGATCATCAGGACGACAGAAGAAGCGCTGATGGCGGTACCACAAACCTACCGCGAAGGCTCGTATGGTCTCGGTGCATCAAAAATCTATACCATCTGGCGTTTGATTTTGCCGAGTGCAATGCCTGGTATTTTAACCTCGGTGATTTTGAGTATTGGCCGCGTGATTGGTGAATCAGCACCAGTGTTCCTTACCGCTGGTATGGTGGCACGAATTCCAGACTCACTACTGGATTCAGGCCGAACGCTGACAGTACACCTCTATAAGTTGACAACAGAGCTGTTTACCATTGATGAGTGGAACCAGGCGTACGGGACAGCTACCGTACTGATTGTGGTGGTGCTGTTGATCAACATGGTAACCAAATTAATTGCAAAACGTTTTAACACAGCGACTTACTAACGACGAATAACCAAAGACGCTCAAGACGTTAATTGAAAAGAATTCAGAGATTAAGACTATGAACAAATTTGATATCGAAAACCTAGACTTGTATTACGGTGAAAACCAAGCGCTGAAAGCGATTAACCTACCGATCCCGGTTCGCCAAGTTACGGCGCTTATTGGCCCATCTGGTTGTGGTAAATCCACCTTATTGCGTTGTCTGAACCGTATGAATGACCTGATTGAAGGGGTAAAGATTACTGGCAAGTTGGCAATGGACGGCGAAGACATCTATGGCAACGTTGATGTGGCGGATCTGCGTATTAAGGTCGGCATGGTGTTCCAAAAGCCAAACCCATTCCCGATGAGCATCTATGAGAACGTAGCGTATGGTTTGCGTGCACAAGGCATCAAAGACAAAAAACACATTGATGAAGTCGTCGAGCGTTCACTACGCGGTGCGGCGTTATGGGATGAGGTGAAAGATCGCTTGAAATCGCATGCTTTTGGTCTTTCTGGTGGTCAACAACAGCGTTTATGTATTGCGCGCACCATTGCGATGGAGCCGGATGTCATCCTAATGGATGAACCAACGTCTGCGCTTGACCCAATTGCGACGCATAAAATTGAAGAGTTGATGGAAGAGTTGAAGAAGAACTACACCATTGTGATCGTTACGCACTCCATGCAACAGGCGCGTCGTATTTCTGATCGTACCGCCTTTTTCTTAATGGGTGAGCTGGTGGAGCACAACGATACTCAAGTGATCTTTAGCCAGCCAAGTGATGACCGCACTCGTGGCTATGTAAACGGCGATTTTGGTTAATCTGCGAATTGACGTTTAAACGGAATTATAACTATAAGCGATGGTACTTTTGCCCCTCTCTCAGAGGGGCTTTTTTGTTTTCGGACTGCAAACACACAGCAACAAAATGCAGTCTCTCTCTCGCTTAAGACAATCGCCGTGACAAAAATGCGAACGACTTAACAGCTGATTCGAAATGCGTTTGATTGCACATTGTCGGACGGTTACTTTTAAACGCAATTCCCTAAAATAATAATGGTGTTGGCAAAGTGAATTTCAGGAGCTTTATGCGTAAGGTGTCGGCGACCAGAGACCATAGGTTACTGGCGGAGACAATGTTTGAATATCTCGCAGAACTGATGGAAGTGGATGCGATGGCGATATTTGATGATCCTTGCGTGAATACGTCGTTATCATTGCGTTTTTGGTCTGGGCAGCCAGCACCTTTGGTGGATTTTCCCAGCTCTTTTTGGCAATGGGCAAGGCAGTTTGATACCTCGGAGAGCTTAATTCCTTTAGCCATTAATACCTGTAACTGGGATCACCGTGATCTCCTCGGGGGGAACAGCTACATCATGATGCTGGATAACTTCCCCATGCTACGAACTTACATTCTGATCCAAGGGGTAAAAGCGGGGTCTGCCGATCATATCTACGAGAAAACCCACGATGCGATGCAGTTGATTGCGGCCAGATGGCAATGTATCCGTGCGGAAAAACAAGCGTCATTAGAGATCAAAAATCGCGATATCCGTGAAGCGCAGTACATTGACGAAATTAACCATCGTGAACGTTTTATTGACAACATGAAGTTGGTGCAAGAAGTGGCGTTGGAAATCTCCAACCCAAGCACGTTAAACGATCTCTATCGTAAAGCGGTTGAAGCGCTACGAGACAGGTTGGGGTTTGATCGATCGACTTTTATGTTACTCGACATGAAAAAACGCTGCTTCAACGGTACTTATGGCACCGATGAACACGGCAATACCATCAGTGAATTTCATACGCAATACGATCTTCATCAGTTGGGTGAAGAGTTTGTTACCGCTCTCTCTTCACGCGACACCAATCTGGTGATCTCTAATGAAACCCCGCTTTATACCGCAGGGAAAGTGGTCGGGCAGGGGTGGAACTTGATGTTGATTCTACGTGATGGCCATGAACCGTTCGGTTGGCTGGCGCTGGATAATTTTATTCACCGTAAGCCGATCACCAGTTATCAAAAGCAGATGCTGCAATCGTTTGGTTCGCTGTTATCGCAAATTTATATCCGTAAACGCCAAGAACAAAATGTGCGAATGCTCCATTCAAGCATGGTTGAATTGTCGCGTTGCACAACGGTGAGTGATGTGTGTAAATCGGCAGTCTCCTTCGCGATTCAGCATCTTGGCGTTGATCGCATGGCGGTGTTTCTTACCGATGAAAACTGCACTTACATGCAAGGCACTTGGGGGACGGATATTCAAGGCAACGTCGTGGATGAGTCCTATTTCTTTGGTGAGACACAAGATTTTGCTTTGATTAATCTTGCGCGCTCAATGCCCAATGAGGTTGCGTTTGAAGACTCCGTGCCGATTTACCATGACTGCAATATCGTCGGTTTTGGCTGGGGGGCAATGACGTTGCTGACCAGCAATACCAATGGTCCTATTGCGTTTATTGCGGTGGACAACTTGCTGACTCGCTCACCGCTGACTTCGCAGCTTAGGGAAGTGATCCGCATGTTTGCCTCCAGTCTGGCGGAAGTGTTGCAACGCACTCAAGCGCAAGAAGCGATACGAGAGCTCAACGAAAATTTGGAAAAAGAGGTTCGTAAGCGCACCCAAGAGTTGGAAGAAGCAAACCGTCAGCTCGAAGTATTATCCAAATTGGACCCACTGACCCGTCTTGGCAACCGACGCATGCTAGAGCATGTCATGGAGTCCATCTGCCATAGTGAAGAGGAAAAAGTGCTCGCGTTTGGTCTGATCCTTATCGATATTGATCACTTTGGCTTATTCAACAATCATTATGGTCATTTGGAAGGCGATATTGCCTTAATGCGTATTGGCCACATCCTTGAGCACCACAGTAATGGCAAAGAAGAAGTGTTTTGTCGCATTGGTGGGGAGGAGTTTGTGATGTTGATGGCTGGCAGTGAGGCCAGTGGCGTTTTACAGCGTGCCGAATGCATCCGCCAGTGTATCGAGCAAGAGCAAATTAAGCATCAAGTCAATCCAAATGGCGATCGTCTAACCGTTTCTATCGGCGTGGCGGTCGATCAAGTTCAAGCTCGCAATCTGCATTTTGATAAGCTCTATCAACAGGCTGATGTTGCTCTCTATCGTGCTAAGGCGGAGGGGCGAAACCGAGTTTGCAGTTATGAATCACTGTCGGTTGAAGCGATGTAACTTTTCTGGTACCTAAGCGAGCGAAAGAACAAAGGGCGAACAGTGTTGTTCGCCCTTGTTGTTTTTTTGCTGTCTGAACGGAGCTAGAGCTTTGGCATGTCAAAAGAGGCTTTATCGCTTGAGGCTGAGCGGCTTTGCTTGATCAGTGAAAGTAAGTGATCTGCCTGCCATGGTGAAGGCTGTCGCGAGTAGGTCGCTTGGTGCATCGCTTTTAACTCTGATTCAATTGCCTGTTTTACTGGTTGAGAAACCGTGGCGGTTTTCATCCACTGGCGCACCAGGGCTTCGATTTTGACGGCATCGTTGTCAGCAATCGCTTTTTGCAATGCTTGCATCGATTCAAGCGCGTTATTGGATGTTGCATTCTGAGGCTTATCTGCACTTGTCCCGCGATGTTTATAGCAGTATAGAGCGGCAATGAGGGTAAGAATCCACAGTGAGGCAAATGTCCAGGTTAAGTAAAACCAAATGGTTGTATTTTGAATAGGCTCTTGGTGGGTAGAGTCTGGGCGAAGGTTTGTTTCACTCGCCAGCGTTGGTTGCTCAGGCAAAGTAAACACTTGTGCCGAGCCCGGTGTCACCTTGAGTTGACGCCCCTCGAGTGCGGCCGTTTCTTGTTGGTCAGAAACCGTGTTCCACCACGCTAATTGCAGTGAAGGTAGGCTTAAATCACCGGTTTCGGTTGGGATCAACACCTGCTTCAGTGTCATTTGGGTTGTACCATTCTCAAGAGTCTTAAATACAGGCTTCTCATCGTACACACGTACTGATGCGGGGTAGTCAAACTTGAGAGTTGGCAACTGGTTTTCATTGAGCCCTTTTGCTGTCAGAGTGATTTCGCGCGTGATGCTGCTGCCTTGCTCAACGGTGTTGTTCTCGCCGTCATCTTGATGCCATTGTTGAACAAGCGACAGTTGTTGAGCGGGTAGCCAGGGCTGTGCGGCATTGTTAGGAATGGCTTTTACCTTGATCGATTGACTCTGTGGCTTGCCATCTAAGGTCAATATTTTGGTCGAACCCGTTAAGCTGTCACCATAAATATAAGAGCCGCGTAACAACGGTCCTTTGAGTTCAAAAAGACCGGGTTGGTTGGCGGTAAGTTGATAGTTCTGCTCAATAATGGTGACTTGAAGGCCCTGCTCAACACGCTGAAATTGGCGAGTTTGCCCTTGTGGTTCTATCTCTACGCCTTGAATGGACGGTGGGGTGATACGCGGATTTTCGAGTCGACGGGGATCCGCCAGTATCCGAATCTCGACCTTTAACTGCGTGGATTGCTGAGGATAGAGCGTGCTGGTTTCAAGTTGCATCGAGTATTGAATAATATCTGACACGTTTGGTTCGTGTTGATCGACAGACACTTCTAATGGGATTGGCGCCGTGCTTTCGCCATCAACAGAGAAGGCAGGAATCGTCACGATGCCAGCGCGATTGGGTGCGATGGAAAGTGTCCACTCACTGAGCTTTGAAGATTGGCCATTAATGTAATTGCTTGAATTGACAAAACGTGGACTCGAGGTGAAGAAGTCTTGGCTTAACGAAGAAAAATCAATGTCATTGGCATCGAGTGAATAATCGGCTCTCACCGTGAGTTGAATCACTTCATTTTTCGAAACCTTGGTTTTATTTACGCTCGCAACCAGACTCTTTGCCGCCAGAAAAGGCGTAAAAAACAGTGTCGATAGCAAAATGAAAAAGGGTGTCATTCGATTCATAGCTTACTCATTACCATGTTTTGTCTTTATTATCAGGCGCCGGTTTCTGCTGTGCTTGCAGCAACATTTGTGCTTTAAGCAGATAAGCAGGATCGCGTGCGTTTTCAACGGATTCCAGCTTTTTAAAGTCTGGATCGTCTGCGTTTTTCGGCGCAGGTTGCTGTGCTTCTACGTTTTCCGGTTCCGCCTCTCTTTTGGGGGCTCTTTCTTGCGCGGGTTTATCGCTCGACTTAACTTGCTCTTCACCCTGTTCGGACGGTTTTTTCTGGCGTTGAGCATCGCCTTGTTCATCGCTTTCTCGAGCCTTTTCTTTCGCCTTGTTTTGCGCATTTTCACGATTTTCTGATTGACTCTGATTATCGCGATTGGAAGACTGCTGTTGCTGTTGCTGTTGCTGTTGCTGTTGCTGTTGCTGTTGCTGTTGCTGTTGCTGTTGCTGTTGCTGTTGCTGTTGCTGTTGCTGTTGCTGTTGCTGTTGCTGTTGCTGTTGCTGTTGCTGTTGCTGTTGCTGTTGCTGTTGCTGTTGCTGTTGCTGTTGCTGTTTTGCTTTTTCTACAACTTCGCGATTGGTTTTTGCTTGTTTGAGGTTTGGGTTTTTCGCAAGCGCCTTTTGGTAGGCCTCTAGCGCGTCATCATACTGGCCGTTTTGCGCCAGTGCGTTACCCAAGTTGTACAGTGATTCTGCACTGTCTGATTGCGCAAACAGTGTTGCCGCCTGTTCATATTCTCCGGCTTTATATGCGGCGCTTCCTTTCCATTGCGGGTTCGAAAACTGCTCAGCTGCCGCTTTATATTGCCCTTGGTCGAACAACGACTTGCCTTGTTGATCGGCGGTAAGAAACGCAGAGGCATGAGCGCTAGGTATCTGAGTCAGGGGTAAGCTCAGTACGAATGCCATCCAAACAAAGCCTCGTCGGAATAAGCCTAATCCTGCCAGTAACAAGAGTGGCAACAACCAGTAACCCCCATTTTCCCTGACTTCGCTTTGCTGTGTATTGTTGGCTTTTGCTTGATGCATCTCTGAATTGGCCTGCGTTGCTGCGGCAATTTCTACAACGTCTTGGTTACTAAATTGAATGGGGGCGAAGTAGCCTCCCGTTTTCTGCGCCAGTGCTGCCATATTGTTGAAATCAGACTTAGCAACCACTACTTGTCCTGTTGAACTTGTCAGCAACGAGCCATTAGGCAGAGGAACTGGCGAGCCGTTTGGTGTACCAACCCCAAGAATGGACACTCGAATCGCGGAGTTGGCAACAAGCTTCAATGCTGCCTGCAGTTCTTGATCATCAATATCATCACTTATAACGATGATATCGCCTTTTGCGGCTCCCGCTTTTTCGAGTTGTGCTTTGGCCAACATCAAGGCGCTTGTAAGACGTGAGCCTTGATAGGGCATGATGTCAGGCGATAGGTTCTGGATGAGATTCGCTAACGTCTGGCTGTCACTGGTCAGTGGGCTAAGTAAATAGGCATCGCCTGCATAAGCAATTAAGGCGGTATTGCCTTCTTTCCATTGCGGAAGTAGGTCGAGCACCTTATACCTTGCCTGTTGTAAACGGCTTGGCGCAATGTCTTGCGCATACATGGATTGCGACATATCCATGACCAAAACCCGATTTTGATGGTTGTTGAAGTTGGGGCGCGTGGTGTGTTGCCAGCTTGGTGATGCCAGCGCAAGGATGGCGACAACCCAAGCGCTCAACCACAATAGTATTGACCAGGTGCTTTTTGCACCTTTTGTTGGTGTTTGGCTAAGATGGGCTGCCACTGGGCCTTGCGATGTTTGCCTTTTAAAGCGCCAAAATAACCAAGCGACAGGTAGGACAATCAAACCGAATAGCCATTTGGGCTCAAGAAAAATCAGTTCAGACATGATTTCTCCGTAATACAAACAATAAGATGGATAACACGAAAGCGAAACTCAAAGGATAAACAAACCACTCTTGTTGAGGGCGCCAAACTTGTGCGTCTTTAGAGACGGGTTCAAGCTGATTGATCGCTTGATAGATTGTCTGTAGCTCTTGCGCGTCGCGGGCTCGGAAATATTGGCCACCCGTCATTGTGGCAATTTTCGTCAGTGTTTTTTCATCAAGATCTGCCGAGGTATTAACCTTTCGCGTCATGAAAAACTGCTTCACTTCCATTTCACCAGCGCCAATCCCGATGGTGTAAATTTTCACGCCATATTTCTTGGCGATGTTTGCGGCTTCGATGGGGTCAAGTGTGCCAGCGGTGTTGCTGCCGTCACTGAGCAGAATGACCACTCGTTGCGGCGCCTCACTGTCGACAAAGGTTTTGGTGGCTAAAGCAAGTCCATCTCCAATTGCGGTTTTTTGCCCGATCAGGCCGATGATGGTCTGATTGAGTTGATTAGCCACGGTTTGTCTATCTGCGGTCAAGGGCGTTTGCAAATACGCATGATCAGCGAACAATACTAGGCCCAGCCTGTCACCTTGGCGCTGCTCAATGAACTGAGTCACCACGTTTTTGACGGCACGCAAGCGATCAATGTAATCACCCTCTTGCAAGATGTCTTCTTGCTGCATAGAGCCAGAGAGATCCACAACGAGCATGAGATCACGATACTCTGGGAAGTGCTCAATAGGCTCACCAAACCACACTGGCCTTGCGGAAGCCACAATCAGGCTGCACCAAATAAGTAAAGTAACCAGTTTGCTGAATTTGTTTTTTACGCCTGCAGCCTCAATCTCTTTCGGCAGATAGGCGAGGCGCAATGTGTTCTTGTTGCTGACTTGTGGCAGCCAGTGATAGGCCAAAAATGGCAGTGGAAGCAGAAAGAACGCCCACCACCAGAGGAATTCAAACCCTTCAGCCACGCATACCTCGCTTAGGTGGGAGTGCTTTTTCCACCCAGACTAAACAATCGTTGACCAGCTCACTGTCATGCTCACCGTGTTTGTTCTGATAGAGCGCAGCCTGCCATAACGGCATTTTGTCGCTAAAACGAGTTTCACCCAGTTGTAAGTCAAGAAATTGGTACCACTGCTCACCATGCAGCGACGCGATCGCTTCTCGTGGGTAGTAACAAAGCGCGGCTTGCCTTAGCAGTTCGATGGCTGACGAAGGCGTATGTGGCGTGATGGGTTTAACAAACAATTTGAGTGCTGCACGCTTTGCTTTGAGACGTTTTTTTCGCCACAAAAAGAAGGCAGTTAAAAGCAGTAAAGCCACAACAACGCTGGCGAAAGAAGCCCACCATCCCCAAGCAAGAGGAAACCAAGATGGGACAGCAGGTAAAATCAGAGGTTGCAGCTCTAAAGGTGTTGAATTTGTTGTCATTATTATTACACGGATAATTGGTTGATAAGAGATTCAGCACTCGATAAGGTGCTAAACGGTATTCCATTACGATAACTTAACAGCCGTAAAGATTGTTGATGTTGGTCGAAGTTGTTCTTCAAAGCCAATTTTTGCTTTTTGGAACCGAAATCAAACCATCGAGAATGTTGGCCATCACTGGCGAGCACACTTCCTCGATAACGGGTTTCACCCTGCTCCAAAGGGTCATAAAGCTGTACCAGCCTCAAATTATTGTGTTGTCTAAGCTGTGTGATTTGGTTTAGCTCTTGCTCATTCATTTTGATGAAATCGCTGATAAAAATTATCTCACACCCTTTGGGTGACATCCGTTTAAGCCTCTCAATGGTTTGACTGAAAGGGAGTCGACTTTCAGTGGCTCGCCCCAGCTGTTCATTATGACGTTGAGTCAATTGATTGAGAAAAGCCAAACCGTTACGCACTAAGGCTGATGGTTTATGTTCGAATAAGGTTTTGCCGTCGTCAATCATGGCGCCGAAGCGATCTTTTTTTGCCAATGTCGTCCACAGAATTACACTGGCTAAATGCGCTGCTTGGACAGATTTGTAGACGTATCGTGAACCAAAAAACATACTGCTGTTGAGATCCAAATACAGGATCACCGCTTGTTCTTTGTCTTCGCTAAAGAGTTTAGTGTGCGCTTTACCAGTGCGGGCTGTGACTCGCCAATCGATACTGCGAATATCGTCACCTTGTTGGTACTGACGAACCTCTTCAAAATCCATGCCTCTCCCACGAACACGGCTAGCATGGCCACCACTTAGATGTGACCAAACGCTGCGGGCAGGAGGGATCCAGCGCACGGCTTGGCTCTGGTAGCAAAGCAACTCTTCTAGCGATAACGCCACGCCATTGCAATGAGGTGGCAATGTAACGGGGGTCATGGCTTAGGCGCTTCCCACTAAACTAATCAGCTTATCGATCACTTGGTTGGCCGAAATCCCTTCCGCTTGAGCTCGGTAGGAGAGCAGCAAGCGATGTCTCAATACAGGATAAGCCATTGTCTGAATATCGCCTGGAGTGACATAGTCACGTCCATCTAGCCAAGCATACGCTCGTGCACATCGGTCAAGGGCAATCGTTGCGCGAGGGCTGACTCCCATGCTAATCCATTCTGCAAGTTCGCCGTTGTAGTGAGAAGGTTGG
Source organism: Vibrio vulnificus NBRC 15645 = ATCC 27562 (assembly GCF_002224265.1). Lineage (NCBI taxonomy): Bacteria > Pseudomonadati > Pseudomonadota > Gammaproteobacteria > Vibrionales > Vibrionaceae > Vibrio > Vibrio vulnificus. The sequence goes on along the minus strand of NZ_CP012882.1, from coordinate 24,572 downwards.
CGAGTTGCCATCACCAATCGCACTAAATAGTGCTCAAGTGACTCGGCCATTTGAATATTCAGCACCTCTTGACGGGCTGAAAAGATCTCTTGTTGTGTGACTAAAGGCTTTTCAGGTGCCTGTTCTCCTTTAGCTTCACCGCGATTGATGCGCAAAATCGCCAGCTCATGAGCTGCGTCTGGATAATCGACATTAAGATGCAACAAAAATCGGTCAAGCTGGGCTTCTGGAAGAGGATAAGTACCTTCTTGCTCAATGGGGTTTTGTGTTGCCATCACCAAAAACAGCTCTGGGAGTGGATAGGTATTTCGTCCTGCGGTGACTTGTCCTTCCGCCATGGCTTCGAGCATTGCGGCCTGTACTTTGGCCGGAGCTCGGTTGATTTCATCGGCAAGGATCAAATGATTGAAGATAGGGCCAGCTTGAAACTTAAAATCGCCTTTTTCTGGGCGGAAAATATCGGTGCCCGTTAAATCTGCAGGCAAGAGATCGGGGGTAAACTGGATACGGTGAAAATTACCCTCAATGCACTCTGATAGCGCTTTCACGGCTCGTGTTTTAGCGAGACCTGGAGGCCCCTCTACTAAGATGTGTCCGTCCGCAAGAAGCGCGATGAGTAACTGTTTGACTAATTCAGGTTGGCCAACGATTTGAGACTGTAAATAGTTAGCTAAGGCATCAAAACTACGTTGTTGCATGATTCTACTACTTCGGTTGGTTTTGGTTTCTTGGGTCGTAAAAAGCCAAGAAAGTTCCATGGTTAGCGACAAATTAGCACATGAGGGTGAAAGGCTTGCGTTTCAAGGGAAGTCGCGAGACTTTTCTTCCAAGGATGAAGTGTGATCGTGAAGAAAGATTTTGCTTCAGTTTGGGTTTGTTTGGCCGATATAAGCTATACCCATAAGAATGTAACAAAATATATGTTATATTTTTGCGCTTTTTGTATTGCTTTATCGCGCATTACCCACAATAAGTGATTCTTGTTAAAGGTCCAAATATGATTAATCTTAACTCTTTGAGCATTAAGCAAAAAGTTGTCCTTGGGATAACCTTTGCTGTGCTTGCATCCACCATCATTCTCGGTTTTATGGCGCAAAAACAATCACGTGAAGTGATTAGCCATCGTCTTGTTGATATCGAATTGCCATTGATCTTGAGCCAGATTAACTTGCAAGTTGATAAAGATGTATCGCAACTCTTGTCTGCGGCAGAGCAGTTAGCGAAGAACGAATTTGTTCGCGAAAGCGTCGTACAAACGGAAAACCCTGAAGGGCAAACGAAGTTGGTGCAGCAACTCAATAACGTCAAAGATCAATACCGCTTGAACGATGCGTCGGTGGCCAATAGAAAAACGGCGTATTACTGGAACCAAAATGGCTTCTTGCGTCAGCTTACTCAATCACAGGATGGTTGGTTTTTCGGCTTCACTAACTCAGGTCAGGCGACAATGGTGAGCATCTTTACCGAAGCCAATGGTGAAGTGAAAATGTTTGCCAACTATCAACACCTATCGGGATTCACCATGTCTGGTGTGTCTAAATCGATGGATGAAATGGTCAGCAAACTGAACAGTTTCAAGATTGAAAAAACCGGTTACGTGTTCCTTGTCGACAGCCAAGGTAACATTCAAATCCACAAAGACAGACAAGCCGTCGGTAAACCTCTTTCTAGCTATGTTGCAGAGAATCCTTCATCGCTGCTAAACAAGCAGCAAGACGTGGTCTTTGAAACCGAAGTCGATGGTGAGCGTGTTTTCGTCGCGAGTGCCTATGTGCCGTCGATGAACTGGTACGTGGTTGGTATTGTGCCTGTGGATGAAGTCTTTGCTGACCTTGATGCCGCCGCGCAACAAATGCTGATTACGACCTTAGTTGTGGCAGCTGTCTTTATTTTCATGGGCGTGATCCTCGCGAACAGTATTACCAAACCTATCCAACAAATTGCTGAACGTTTCACCGACCTAGGTCGAGGGGATGGCGATCTCGCGCAGCGCATTGACATCAAAGGGAAAGATGAAATCGCTCAGCTCTCGATGGGCTTCAATGGATTTATCGAGAAAATTCATACCACGATGAAAGAAGTGGCAGCGACCAGTAACTCGCTCAATAGCGCGGCTGAAACGGTCTCATCGAAAGCGGCAACGACGCACGACAACAGCCAAGAACAGCGAGATCAGACGATTCAAGTGGTGACGGCCATCAATCAGATGGGCGCAACCATCAGCGAAATCGCCTCGAACGCAGCAACGGCCGCAGATACAGCGAATCAAGCCTCTGACAATACGCAACTTGGTCGAGAGGTGGTGACAAAAGCGAAGAACGTCATTTCGCGTCTTGCAGATGATGTCGAAACCACGAGCCAAGTAGTATCGCAGTTAGCGACAACAACACAAGAAATTGGCTCCATTCTTGATGTTATTCGAGATATTTCGGATCAAACCAATTTGCTGGCGTTGAATGCGGCAATCGAAGCGGCCCGTGCGGGCGAGCAAGGGCGTGGCTTTGCTGTTGTTGCTGACGAAGTGCGTAACTTAGCAAGTCGAACGGCAGATTCCACCGAAGAAATTCAAAAGATGATCAACCAGTTACAAAACGATGCCAAAGATGCAGTTTCGGCGATGGACGCAGGTAAAGCGGTCACCTTTGAGGGCGTTGGTGCGACAGACGAAGCGGTTAATGTACTGATGAGCATCTCTGAGCGTATTGCTGATATTTCAGATCGCAATACGCAAGTGGCGACCGCAACGGAAGAGCAATCTACCGTGGTTCATACCATTAATCAGAACATAGAAGAAATCAATGCCATCAATGAAGTAACGACAAGCACAGCAGAAGAGTTGGCCGATGCAAGTCAAGAGCTGCGTGAGTTGTCGCGTCGTCTCGATAGTATGGTGGGTAGCTTCAAACTGTAAACTTAGGTAGAATCCTTCACAGTTTTGACATTTTTAGGTAAGTGAAAATGAGTGATTTTGAAAAAGAATTGCAGATGATGTCTGAAGAGGCCAGTCAAGAGCCGGAAGTGAAATTACCGTCGATTGAAGAGCAAAAGCAGATTGCTGCTGAGCTTAAGCGACTGGAAGCCGAAGGAAAACTGACTCCTGAAGTATTAGAGCATTACTTTGGTAAATATGCTCAAAAAGGTGAAACACCGATTCACTAACCCCCTCAAAATTAAGGGAAGCGCAAGCTTCCCTTTTTCATGCTTTTCATACTATTGCCCGTTACTTTATCTCAGACTTTTGCTTTACTCGGTCTTTTTTTCATACTTGACTTTATTGGCTGTGAGCCTAAATTTTATGCTCAGCTAAACTGATGAATAAAGGGCTGTGAGGAGCATGGAGAGTCAAAACAAGGAAGTGATATTGATTACGGAAGACAGTCTGCAATCCTCACTGCTAAAAGAAATTCTTGAGAAAAAACTCAATATGGTCGTTCATCTACTCACTCCAAAAGAGTTAGATGAACGAACGACGAGTTACTCTTCGATCAAGGCAATTCTTGTCGATTATAGTGTTGTTGAAGAGGATTTTTATTCTTCATATTTGAATTTTATAGATGAAAACTTTTCAGAAGTTCAAGAGGTGCTGATTAATTGCCAAAATAACATTAGTATTGAAGAATTATGTATTTGGCGTTCGTTGACTGGAATATTTTATTTATCTGATGATATTAGTACTTTAGAACTAGGAATTGACAAGATCCTGTCGGGTGATATGTGGTTTAGTCGTAAAATATCACAAGAATTTATTTCAACTTTGCGTCAGCACAGTAAACCTATCTCAAAAACCGTATCTACAAAGTTGACGAAACGAGAGCAGCAAATAATAACCCTTTTATCATTGGGGAATTCAAATCAACAAATTGCACGAAAGCTCTTTGTTAGAGAAAACACAGTGAAAACGCATTTACACAACATCTTTAAAAAGATTGATGTTAAAAATAGAGTTCAGGCCCTAATTTGGGCTAAGGAACATCTTTCTCCCACATCCTCTACGATCTAATCCCGCCGGCTAATCACAAAAATATACCATTCCTGATATCAATGTATCACATATGAGATGAATAAATTTTAGATTCACTTTTACTTAATTAGTATTTTAAAAGTGAATAAAACAGCCTTAAAGTTGTCTCTAGCACTTTGCGATTAGCTGAGTGCTTCTTAAAACAAAAATAGTATGAAGTATAAAATTTTAGAATGAGACGTTTCAGTATGGGTTGTAATATGGCAGACACAACGATTGTATTAGTCACTCAACAAAGCCTTCAGAGTGAGAATCTAAAAAATATTCTGATGGCTGAAACTGGGATGACAATTGAAATTCTTGATGCAAAGAAACCAATCTCGAAAGAGAGAATAAATGCTGAAAGTATTCTGCTTGTTGATCTTTCTGTGGATATATCAATGGATAATATTGATATTATCAAAAATAGGAGTGATCTGAGAGGGACAATACTTCTGAATCTACTGGAAGACTTAGAGCCGGAAGAGTTGATCAAATGGCCTTACATTAAAGGTGTATTTGGTGCAAAAGATAACATAGATAAGTTGTGTCGCGGGATTGAAGCGATCGCTCGAGGGGATAATTGGCTCCCGAGAAGATTAATGATGCAACTTATCTCATATTATGAAGAAAAAGGTGGAGCGAAGAAGGAAGAACCACAGTTAGATATCGAGCTAACCAGAAGAGAAATTCAAGTATTACAATTTCTTAAGGCAGGTGGTTCGAATATGGAAATTGCGGATTCTCTTTTTATCAGCGAGCACACGATTAAATCTCATCTTTATAATATTTTCCGAAAGATTGATGTAAAAAACCGAACACAGGCAACTGCGTGGGCAAAACGAAATTTGTAAAACCACCAGGCCACTATTTCTATAGTTTATCGAATTCTATAGGTTACCGAGCATTATTAATCATATAGAGTACTAGCAATAACTGTTTGTTTTATCATGAATAAGTGTTGAAAAGTATGAACCTGGTAATTGATTCCTTATTCGGTGAGTGAAAACTCAACCGAAAATCAAACTCATATAGAGCATGAGCTTTCATATACTTCTGATGTCTTGAAGTAGTGAAGTCAGATGTTGTTTAACGATAACGTTCTATATCCAATAATGGAATCAAAAAGAGGGATAAAAAAATGGCTGTTTATTCTGGAACTGCAGATGTAGATGTTCTTAGTAACTATACTGGTAGCGATGACAAGTTCGTAGGACATGGTGATAACGACAATATCGTTGGTGGCGGCGGTAATGATCTAATTATCGGCGGGGCTGGCGATGATAGATTAGTTGGTGGACGAGGTAATGACATCCTCAAAGCTGGGCTAGGGGATGACTATCTTGGCGGCGGATCAGGGGATGACTTATTACTTGGTCTTTATGGTAACAACCATATGAATGGTGGCCTAGATAACGATATTTTGGTTGCTGGCTCTGGTGACAATGTCCTGATTGGTGGAAAAGGCGCCGACAAATTTATTTTTACCGATAAGTTTGACGGACACGGTACGGCTAAAGTGGTGGATTTCACTATTGGTGAGGACACAGTACGTATCGACAGTGCCACGATTCATTCAGTGGATGATCTGTCAGTAAGCTATGATGCAGTGGGTAACCTAGTTCTTTCCGATGGTGGAGCATTTACCGTGAAGTTGATTGGTGTGACAGAAGCAGATTTTGTCGCTCATGCGGATGACATGTTCCAATTCTAAATTAGAGATAAATAGTGCTACGTTTTGCGTAGCACTACTTCTAGGTGGGTAGTAATTTGCAAAATTCCGCGTTTAAGGAAGTGAAGAAGAAACTAAGAACACTATTTGTATGGTCACTTTTTTTTAGTTTTTTTATCAATATTCTTGTACTTTCTATACCCATTTACATGCTTCAAATTTACAACCGAGTGATTTCGTCATACTCCGTTGATACATTGGTTTTGCTGACCGTCATTGTTCTGTTGGCTTTATTAACTATGTCTGCACTTGAAGTGGTACGGGCACATATTAGCAAACGCTTTGGCTTTTGGATTGATAACCGTCTCTCTAGCCTAATGTTAAGACAAACCGTTCATTTTAAAACACACACTGGGCGTAATTATACTGCGCAGGTATTGAGAGATTTGCAGACGCTTAAATCTTTTTTTAGTGGATCTTCGCTTTACCCTTTGCTTGACGCTCCTTGGACACCACTGTTCGTTTTCTTCGTTTATATGCTGCACCCTGTCTTAGGACAAATCGCTTTAGGGGGCGCGTTTACTCTATTGTCTTTAGGCTTATTTAATGAGTTTGCGATTCGTAAAGCGGCACTCGATAGTGATAACCGAGCGGTTAACGCCATCGCTAACGCAGAAACCGCGGCACAAAATGCCGATTCTATGCTTGCGATGGGGATGATGAATGACTACCTCAGGAATTGGTATCAGTACAATCAGCAAACGCAAGTGGTTGAAGATAATGCGGTAAGTCGTTCAATCCTTATTGCCAATATTTCTAAGTTCATTCGTAGTGGCCTACAAATTTTACTTCTAGGTGGCGGGGCATGGTTAGTGATTGAGCATGAAATAACCGCAGGTGCCATGATTGCTGCCTCAATTTTGATGGGAAGAGCTCTCTCCCCAATGGAGCAAGCGATTACGACTTGGCGTTCGGCATCCCTCGCTAAAAGTGCTTATGGTCGATTGAAAGAAATCAGTGACAAAGTTCAGGTTGATGAACTCAATATGCCATTGCCCAGACCCAGAGGGCATTTCGAGTTAGCTAACGTTTCTTATCGTCATCCCGGTGTTGCTGAGCCAGTTCTCTCTGGCGCTCAATTTTCCATTCCTCCTGGTTGTGCGGTTGGTATTATCGGCCCTTCGGGCACAGGGAAATCAACGCTGGCTAAGTTATTGGTCGGTAATATCAAGCCCTTAGCAGGAAAGGTGACCTTAGATGGAATGGATGTTTCTCTCTGGGCATCAGAAGATTTGGGAAGGCATGTAGGGTACTTGTCTCAAGAAATAGAGTTATTCCCCGGAACCATCAGAGAAAATATCGCCCGACTCAAAATAGAGCAGCCAGAAAAAGTAATACGGGCCGCTCAACTGGCGGGTTGCCATGAAATGATACTCAAGAAGCCGAAAGGTTACGATTTTGAGATAGGAGAAGGTGGGAGAGGGTTATCTGGTGGAGAAAGGCAGAGAGTTGCGTTGGCGAGAGCCATCTATGATGACCCATCGGTCGTGATATTGGACGAAGCGAATTCAAACCTAGATGGTGAAGGAGAAGCGGCGTATCAAAATGTCATTACTCACTTAAAAAATCAAAAAGCCACCGTGATCGTTATCGCTCATAATCCGAGCACGATGAGAAATATGGATCGTCTGCTCTATCTCTCTGAAGGCCGAGTTAAGCTGTATGGCGAAAAGAACGAAGTACTGAAGCGTTTGATGGGATCGAGTCAAACAGACATTCCGAGGGTCAATCATGGCTAATCAATTAGCGGAGAGAAATGGTGAGACGTTAGACGTTGTAGAACGTTTTTCGCCACAAGATACTCTGAATATCAAAGGACCCATTGTTATGGGTTTTTTATCTATTGCACTATTTGGCGGTGGTATTGGCTACTGGGCGGCAACAGCAAAACTTGAAAGTGCAGCCATCGCCTATGGTGATTTGTCCGTAAGCAGTCAACGTCAGGCAATTCAACATCTTGAAGGTGGCATTGTTGAACGCTTAATGATCCAAGAAGGGGATTATGTTGAGAAAGGCCAGCTACTAATACAGCTTTCTGAACAGCAATCTTTGTCGCGTTTAGAATCTCTTAAAGGCCGGTTTGTCCATGCCGTCGCAAAAGAGAGTCGTTTAAAAGCAGAGTTTAATAATACGAGTGAGATTGTTTGGGAAAGTGACCTCGAGAAAATGGCAATCTCAAACACATTGCTGGAGGCGCAGCAAATTCAAAAAAAGATTTTTGAGGCGAGAGCTCGTTACTTCGAAAGTAAACTCAATATCGTTCATCAGACGATTTCTGGTGCAAAGTTGGAGCTCAATAATTTGAATCAAACCAAAAAAATTGAGCGGGAAAGACTTTCGTTAATCGAAGAAGAAATCCTGAGTAATCAGACATTAGTAAAACAGGGGTTTTCCGGTAAATCAACGTTGCTGCAGTTTAAAAGATTAGCAACTGAAGTAAGAAGTACCTTGAGTCAACTTGATAGACAAACGTTAACAGTGCAAAAACGCATCGACGAAAACCAATCCCGTTTAGAGGAAATGGCACTCGAGCGAATCAACGAAGTGGTCGTTGAATTGAGAGAAGCGCAAAATGAAATTGTCTCTATTCGAGAAGAGTATCGTGTGGCTCAAGATATTTATACACGCACTGGGATACGCGCGCCAATTTCAGGCAAGGTAGTGAATATGAAAGTTTTCACCGAACAAGGTGTGATTCGTAGTGGTGAAACGTTACTGGAATTGGTTCCTGACGATGACAGCTTAATCGTGGAAGCGAGAGTCAGTCCTCAAGATATCGATCTTATCTCTCCAGGTTTAGATGCTAGAGTGCGCCTTACGGCACTCAATGCGCGTATTCAAGAACCACTCAATGGTAAGGTTCTGACGGTTTCAGCGGACAAACTGTCTGAACAAAACAAAGAAGACTACTATTTGGCGAGAATTGCGTTGAATGACCAAGATGCTCAGCAGCATCAGTTAACGGCGGGAATGAATGCGGAAGTGCTTATCTTGTCTCGGCCACGGACACCAATCAGTTATCTTCTCAAACCGATTACAGAAAGTTTTAATCGTGCTTTCAGAGAAGAGTAATGGTGTGGAGATCGAATAATTACTGATGTGTCGAGATGTGGTCGGTGAGTGTTAGGTGAAGTGAGTGAGGATGAGGAAAGGAGAATTCAGGTTCTCCTTTTTTATTGTCATCGGATCGTGTTTGGCTGCAATGGTCATGTCGAACTGCGAGATAGTACCCACAGTAGGCGACGTTTATTCGAGAACTTAATGCTGCTTGAGCAAAGGTTTAAACTTAAACAGATAAAGACGAGCCAGAAGATAGCCAGTAGTAATTCCAAACCAGTTTGTCATCATATCGGATGTCGAAAACGTGCGATGGCTTAAAAACAGTTGCGATAGCTCATCGAGTGACACAATAAAAAGCAACAAGACTAGAAGTCGAATTGCAAATATGTCATTGGATATGGCTTTGCACATTGAAGGGAAAGCGAGAACAGCCATGTAAGCGATTAAAAAGCTTAATGTGGAATGAAGAGCACGGCTCCCACCAATATAGTATTCAAATTGTTCGTAAACATGGCTTTCCATTCCACTACTTTTCCATAGTGAAAGTGAAACTGTCATGATGCAAACGACAAATAATCCTAATTTTCTCATGTCTCTATCCGATGGGTACAAAGCCTAAGTATCGTTTTACATAGTAAAGTGCGGCCAAATTCTGTATTGCCATACCGATTGCAATTGAACTGGCGGCACCAATCACCCCATACATTTGGCTCAGGGCCAAAAGCAAAATAATGGCAATGCTCCCAGAGGCTATGGTGATGTATTTCATTGTTTTCTCGTAGCCACTCATCAACAGGAGAAAGCCAACCGAGCCGGTGGCGACATTCACCAACTGCCCAAGCGCCAATATGGCTAACAAGATACCTGCAGACTCAAACTCTGCACCAAAGAGAGTCATGACTTCTTGTGAATAAAAGGTACAAGCAATGACTGGAATGAGAGAAAGAGAAATATTGAGTCGGAAAGCGTTGGTGCTTAGTTTTTTCAGTTTTTTCATCTCTCCTTGCTGATATAAGGAGGCAAACATTGGAGCGACAATAAAATTCACGCTGATCAGCACAAATCCAATGAGCAGCGAAGTCCTTTGAGCTGCAGCCAATAAACCCAGATCGCTGTCAGTTAGATAGAATCCCGCGATGATCAAACTGCCCCACTGGATCACGTTGGTAAAGATATTGCCAATCCAAACCTGTTTTGCACTGTCGGTTAATTCCGCATTATGGGCAACGGGTAAGGGCACAGTGGAGTATTGACCTGAACGAAGCCATTGGATCGTTGATATCAATGCAACCATAGAGGCTGAAAGTAGCAGAGCCAGCAACATGCTTATCAGACTAATGATCTCAAAGAAATGCAATATCGTAATGAACAAGACTAGAAAGCAGCTCACACCCATCTGCAAAGCAAATATCGCAGGAGTAACATGGCGTATCGCTTGTAAGGCATAGCTATTGAGTTGTGCTAACACGATAAGTGGAATGGTGAGTGAAAACAAAGCGAAGAGGCTAGGAGTGATGTTTACATTGATGAGTGATGCGCCAAAGGTAAATTGAACGATGAAGGCTAAAATGCACAGAGAAAAAGAGAAGGCCAAACTTCTTTGCACTGAGATGGTATAGTTTTCGCTCTGTTGCTGTATCGAATTCTGACTGAAAGCGATGGCATTGTATTTCACCAATGAAACATTGAATCCAAGCTGACTGACGATAGCAACGAAGGAGACCAAATTAAAAAGATAGAAAAATTGTCCGGCGACCGTGGCATCTGAGAACCTTGCAACAGCAATCGTGAGTATAAACGCAAACAAGGCCGATAAAATTCGCATGATCCCTGTCTGTACCCCAATTGAAACGAGTTTTTTTTTCTCATGGGACAAACCAGACAATTTTTGATTAAGCGCGCTGAGCATAAAATGATTCTCAAATATATAGGCTGCTGAGCGCCAATCTTTGTTTTTCTTCACTGTAGGTGTTGTTCATATCACTACAGTACTGTTGGAATGGAATGGTATCGAAGTGTTCTACGCAGTGGATGATCTGTTTTGCCATTTCTTGCGGGGTACTGGCTAGGAATGGGTAATCCAGATCTTTTGTTGCGCCGATTTTGCGAATGACCATAGGACGAGTCAGTTTAGCCGCTTCGAGAATGGTAAGAGGCATCCCTTCCCATGCTGCTGTGTGTAAATAGATGTCCGCATTGCGAAGGCGTTCTACCACTTCTGTTCTTGGCAACATACCAGTGACTTCGATACCTTTGTCACGCAACTGCTGTTCTAACGAAGGGTCCCCGCCTCCTATCCAAGTAATGTTCAGCTGAATAGCAGAGTTATGCTGCAAGATATGTTCAGCAACTTGACAAAGAAATTGGGGATCTTTTTGTTTCGCCACTCGCCCTAAGGCTACAAGGTTTATCTTTTCGCCTCGTGGAACACTGTTGCCGGCGTTAGATTGGTAGGTGACGTAGTTATTCAGTAACTCCGCTTTTTTGGCTCCCAACGAAATGGCTAAATCGCATTCACGCTGGCTGCATCCAGCAATCGCAGTAAATTTCTTAATGCGAATCCCTTCGAGTATTCGATAGAATTTTTGTGCATATACCGAGATGTCTTCTCGTTCAAACGCGTAACAATGCGGGGTATAGATAAGTTTTGCATTGCCCACAGTCAAAAATCGCCCAAGAAATCCCGCCTTGCTGGAGTGGAGGTGGATCACCTCCGGCTGGAGTTGTTTGATACGTTGATTGGCACTCAAGAAAAATTGAACCAGATTACCATCAATGAAGGTGGAAGATTGAAATTGGTTGTTACCGTTTTCTTTCGTAGAATCTTCTTCACGGGCTCGGGCAAAAAGGTGATGCTCAATAGGTTCATTCCTTGATGAATAAACGTAGCTATAAAGTGCAGTTTGTACACCACCGCCAAATGCTTCTGTAATATGCAGTACTTTTTTCATTTTTGACTCGTCCCTGGTGTCTTTAACCATTTGTTCTTAAATTGAGCTCTCTCTTCCTCTGAATATAAATGACGGTAGAGTGGTAGGTCGTACATGTAAAATAGCTTTGAAAAGTCGTAATTGTTTTTGAAATGACTATAGATATTTGAATACCACTTGTTTTTTGCTTCATTACTGTTTTTTAAAATAAAGCCATCAACGTTGAGGAATTTAGCGATGTCACTATCTAATTTATTAAGATGTTCGCACTTTATTAGCATCACTTCTGTTTTCTTGTTTTTGAAAAGATAAAACTGTTCCTTGTTATCAATGTCACTTTTAATGACGTCAATACCAAAATTTTTATTTAATTCATTATCGAACCAATTCGCGAAGTAATTAAGGTTAATATAATGGTCGAAACAAAACTCGAGATGTTGATAAGTCCTCTCCATGTCTCGATGAATGGAATCGTTCTTTTTTCCTTCGATAAACTGAATATGAAGGTCTTGGAAAAAACGAGAGAGAACAGTGGCAATCGGATCTCGAACAAGCGTAACGATTTTTAGATGATTTCGATTCTGTAAAAGTCGTTTTCTATGATTCAGGATAACGCGGTACATCGTCCGATTTTTAAAATCAAAGAACTTTTTGACGTCCTGACGATTGTGATACATTTGAAACTCTTCATGATCGTCAAATGTATGAATGTGATAGCTAGGTATATTGTAGTCACTCAACGTATGCTCAATAGAAGAAGATCCGACTTTTCCCATTTGGTACACCAAGACGAAATTATCGGATTTGAGCTCTTTATTTTTCTCAAACTGTCTATTCAATGAGTATTTCATAGTTCCATTCCATAGATTATAACGTGCGATTGAGCACAGGTTTGATGAATGATTTTTGATTAATAAAATAATATTAATAAGAATGGTATTTCTTTAATTTATATACCCTTCCTACTTGAAACTGCAGCGGTGTTGGCTGCAACTCCAAGTTGTTTGGGTATATAAATAATATTTGAAAATAATTTTTATGGGTTGGTATTGAAATTTTGACGGTTAATCATCCTTGGATGAATAGTCCATCATAAGCTTTATAATAACTGTCTCTAAATTTCTCAATGGTAAATTCCTTGCAACGTGAAATGGAATATTTACTCGCTACACTATAATTCTCATTACTGTCGCAAACTTGAATTATTTTATTCGCCAGTTCTTCACTGTTAGAAACTTCAAATAAATAACTAGCGTTGCCGATGACATCATCCAATCCTGGAACATTCGAGCTCAATACAGGCAAACCTGCCGCCATGGCTTCTACAGCCGCCAACCCAAATCCTTCAATGAGGGAAGACTGTACATAGAGATCCATTTGCTCTAAGAAAGTAGGGATATCGGTGACGACACCATGAAAAAACACTCGATTCGTGATATCTAACTGCTGAGCGAGAGATTCCAGCGCCTCTCGCTTTTGGCCATCGCCAGCTAGGTGTAACTGGTATTGTGTTGGGAGTAGGGCGACGGCTCTAATCAGCGCTTCATGATCTTTATGCTCATGCAGTCGACCCACCATGCCTATTTTGATTTGAGCCGGATGTTTGATGCCTGTTCTCGCGGACATCGAAAAGCATGACAGATCAACGCCATTGTTAATGACTTTGTATTTCTGACGAAAATTCGGCATGAACTTGATCAACTCTTCCTGCACCTTCTCGCTAATACTGACGGTAAGATCGTGGCTTAGATACAAGAGATACTCCATAAACTTAAATGCCGGATAGTCGCGTCTTCTATTGCTTGAACTGTGTTCTGTCTGCAGCTTTTTCTTACCTAAGGCAAGCAGTGCAAGATAGATCGACGGATAAAGATGCCCATGAACAATGTCTGGCCAGCGAAACAAAGCCCATTTTTCCTTAAAGGTGAGTGTTTGCCATACATAACACTCAATGCCATGATGACTGAGCGTTTCGAGATAATCATTTTCGTGGCAAAGCACCAGAATCTTTATGTCGTACTTAGCCTCTTCGCCAGTAACGAGGTCGACCAAAAACTTCTGCGCGCCACCATTTTTAGATAGATCATTGATAATATGTAAAATTCTCATGATGCTTCGTTCTTTATCTCAAGTTAATAAGCGTATTTTTGGACATAGTGGGCTTCCTCTTGTGGTGTTGTTGCTTGAGAAATAACAACGCCAAATGAAGGAATATCGTGCTGACGTTGTTTCGACAGCGCCGTTTTAGCCAAAGCGACTTTGGTAGAGTCTGAGCGAATGACGGTAATCAATCCTTGAGCCAACTGGCCAAGAATCAATGCATCGCTGACGGAAAGCAGTGGAGGAGTATCAATAATGATGCGATCGTATTTTTCCTGTAGTGTGTTTAGGAGATTTTGGAATCGCTTTGACGACAGCAATTCTTGTGGATTTGGCGGAAGCAGACCCGCGGTTAAGACGTCGAGATTCGCTTCTTCGATTCGAACGATGCACTCTTCTAAAGGTGTGTTCATAGTCAGGATGTTGCTTAAACCCGGAACTTGTGCGGGAATATTGAAACGTTTTTCTAGCGAAGGTCGGCGTAAATCGCAATCGATCAAAAGTACACGTTCTAAGTTTGAGAAGGTCGATGCGATGTTGATACAAGTGGCGGTTTTCCCTTCTTCAGGTATGGCTGACGTAAAGACCAAGACTTTTTGCTTACTGTTCACCAGACGTAACAGTAGCGAGGTTCGGATGGAGCGACACGCTTCGCTAAACACGCGATTTTGAGGATCAAGATAGGCTTGGAAACTGACGCCTGGTTTACGTAATTTGCGACTGCGAACGTAAGGTATGGTACCAATACAGCTTAAACCGAGTTTGTTCTCAACATCTTCGGGTGTACGGATCACGTCTTTAATCATATCTAAGATGATGGCTGCGGCAGATGAGAAAAACAGCGCAAACACCGCACAGATGATGACGAGTTTTAGTCGTTGCGGAGCAATAGGGAAAAGTGGTTCGAGAGCTTTGTCTGTAAAACGAGCATTGACGTTACGAAAATCACTGGTCGCCGTGGTCTCTTTTTCGCGGTTTACAAACGCTTTGAGCAGTTCTCGATTACTTTCAACATCTCGTTTGAGTTTCTCATATTCCGCTTTTTTTCCGCCCACTAATTGGATTTCGGCCTTCTTGTTGCTCATTTCTCGACGAATGCTGTTTTCAAAGCTCTGAGCTACTTTGAGATCCTGTTGTTTGCTCAGCACCATTTCCATGATCAACTGTTGCGAACGCGCTTGGATATTTTGTAATTGGGCTTTTGCTTGAATCATTTTGTCGTGTTTAGGGCCATAACGCTGTGAAAGTTCACCCACTAATTTCTCTGCGTTACTCTCCAGCATTTTGAGTTCGCGTATTTGGGCTTGATTAGCGAACTCATCGATCGAAAGCAGGCTATCGAGGTTTTGTGCGGATTTTCGCAGCAGAAGATCACTTAGGGTTTGTGCTTGAATTCTCTTTTCTATCGCAATGTTGAGTTTTTTACTCAGCTCTTCCAATTCATTCGCGTAAATATCATCGATGCCATTGATGTCGACGAGGCCTTCTGTGGTGAGAAATTGTTGTAGTGCTTGTTCTGACTTGTGTAGTTTGTCTTCCAATTGTCTGGCATTACTGTCCAGCCAATTGGTTGCATTTTGCGTTACTGCCAGTTTCGCCTCAAAGTTGGAATCAATATAGGCTTGACCGATGGCATTGGCGATTTCTGCTGCGAGTTTCGGATCGGCGGAGCGGAAACTGACTTTGACCAACTGAGTGTTGCGTATCGGATCAATATCAACTCTGTTTTTGTAGCTTTGTAACGCTTCATAATAGGAAGAGTGATACTCATTGGTTTCCGTTGGGTTCGGTGAAACATTCAACAGATCTTGTATCAAAGGAACGGACTTAAGCTCATTAAGCTTTGTTTTGAGCGAGCTTGACCCCGTAAAGTGTGGATGATTGGTAAGATCAAATTGTTGGATGATCTTGTCAGCGATGTGGTTAGATTGGAGTATCGCTATTTGTGTCTGAAAGTACTCTTTTTTGGTGGTATCTAGACCATAGACTTCCTCGATCGATAATGCGTTGCGCTGCTCTTCCTGAATTAAAATGGTGGCCGTCGCTTGGTAAATCGATGGTTTTGAATAGATAAACCAAGTTGCGGCTAACGTAATCACCAAAGAAAGGGTGACAATACTAAACCAATGCTTTCTGAGGACCTTTAGATAACTTCCAAATTGGAACAATTCTTTATTACCGATGTAATAACGGTTTGTTTGATTTTCATTCATTGCAGTGTATCCGTTCACTCTAGAAGAAGCTCTGTTCAATTACGACAATATCGCCAGGAGACACTTTCTGGCTTAGTGAGACTTTTTTTATGGTTTCGCCATTTTGGCTTTGTGTGAGATGAATATTGCTACGAGAGGCTCTGTCTGTTAGCCCTCCGGCAATGGCAATGGCTTTTTCAATGGTCAATCCAGGTTGATATTCAAAACTACCGGGACGCCTTACTTCGCCATTAACATAAAAGGCGCGGAACTTATTAATCGAGACCATGACTTTGGGGTTCACTAAATAGTCCCCTTTTAGCTTTTGCTCGATCTCTTCTTTTAGTTCTTTAGGGGTTTTCCCTTTTACCAGCACTCGGCCTAAATAGGGGTAGTCAATTTGGCCATCGGAGGTGAGTAAAATATTGGGAATCGATAAGTCATCCTCGCCATACACCAAAATGGATATCGAATCGCCACTATTTAGTTGGTAGCCCGCGTCGGATATTGATGCAGAGACATAGGGTGCCAGAATCAGACTTAACCCTAGTAGCACCTTGAGTAAAAATTTCATGTTTGCTCCATGCTTATAACGACAGCCTAGCGGTCACTGTCCAAATGTGTTGATCAAAGCTGTATCCAGACCAGTTGGATGTTTTGTCTTGGTACTGCCAAGCCGCGTCAATTCTCGCCCAGCGCCGGAATTGGTATTGGGCTTCTGCGCTAAGCTGAAACCGCTCTTCCTTTCGTAGTACGCCACTTTGGTAGGAGCCAGTGTAATCGTCTTGTTGATAGAGTCCTTTTAGGGACGTGACGAAATAACTGTTCCATGCTTGGTCAAGCTGAAGTGAGTAGCGAGTTTGTAGGTTGTAGTCACCGTCTTGTTCTGGATTGACCGCGGCTTGCGTGGTTAACAAAGTCCAGATCGTATGCTCTTGAGGTTGCCAACTGAGGCCAATATCCCAACTGAGTCCTTCGAATGTAGCGCGTTGCTTGTCATCAAACTCCTTGATCTGATAGCCGAGCTTGGCGGTGCCTTTGGTTTTACCGGTTATTTCCCAACTAACACCGGTATAAACAAAAGTACTGGTTCCATCGCGTGAGGCAACGGATTCTCGTTCATGTAAATACTCAGTGAGGTGAAGCTGGGAGCCGACTAACCAATACGTTTCAGGGCGCAGACGATAGTAGAACTCACTATGGAGAGACGGGGTTCTAAAATCGCTGTATTTGGTTGCTGTCAGAGTGCTGGTGCCGTTTTCATATTTGGTAAACGTTTTGTCTAAATAGTTAAGGCCAAACTCTAGCCTTCCTTGCGAACCAATAGCACCAAACACATAGTTACTTTTCAACTGATTCGATTGAAATGTGATGAGCTCTGGAAGTGCTAAGGATATTTGTTCACCTTCGGTCAGACCTTCTCCACGCGTTTCGTGACCCAAGCGGAACTGGTAATCCAAAACCAAACGATTACGATGATTAAAAGTAAAATAATTGGTTGTTTGAAACTTGTGGTCTAAATAGTCATTCTGCTCATCTGAAGAACGGCCAAAATCTGCAACATAAATAAAATCCGCTTTGTACTGATTTCGGTCAATCCTTGCCAATAGGGCGGGTTTTACACCTATCGTGGAGACATGAGAGGATTCAGCTTCTTGCTTGGCGATATTGTCATCAAATCGATAGTAAGTATGAAGTGTCGGGATAAACTCAATGCCGGATTCGGTCGTAAACGCAAGTGGCTCGACCGCACCCACCCAAACGGGTAACAAACCTAAGGCAAATCCGGTATAGCGTTTCATCGTCATTCCTTTTACTAAGTATTGGCTGTATGGCTTAGTAAGCATTAGAACCAGTAAAGCCTTTAAACACGGTGAGAAAGATGATTTTGATGTCCATCCAAATTGACCAACGATGGATGTAGTCCAAGTCGAACTCAACGCGCTTTTCCATTTTGTCTAGGGTGTCGGTTTCGCCACGATAACCGTTGATTTGCGCCCATCCTGTGATGCCTGGTTTTACCTTATGGCGAAGCATGTAGCGATCAACGATCTGGCGATATTCTTCGTTGTGCGAAACCGCATGAGGACGAGGGCCAACAATGGACATGGTTCCTTGAAGTACGTTAATGAACTGGGGCAGCTCATCGAGTGACGTACGGCGCAGAAAACCGCCAAATGGTGTAATCCGAGGGTCATTTTTTGTTGCTTGTTTTACGTCAGAGCCTTGCTCCATGGTCGTCATGGAACGAAATTTCCATACGCGAATTTTGCGTCCATCTAGACCATATCGATCTTGCTTAAAAATCACGGGACCGCGAGATGTGCACTTGATACCAATGGCGATTGCAATGAGGATTGGTGAAATTAACAGCAGTATTAGGCTGGAAAAAACGATATCTTCAAAACGCTTAAGCCATGATGAAAAACCGGCAAACGGAGTGTCAAAGACGCTGAGAGTTTGGACTTGCCCAATCTGATCCCAACGAGAGTGAAGCAGATTGTAAGTAAAGAAATCAGGAATGAGATAGGTGTTTGCGGTGGTGTCTGAAAACTGGTGTAGAAACTTGGCGATACGTTCGTTAGCGTGCATTGGCATCGCAATATAGACGTAATCGACTTCGCCATTTTTCGCTTTGCTCAATGCGTCTGCAACATTGCCTTTGATCGGATAGTCTGCATTGCTCTCGTCTCGCTCGACGGTTCTTTCATCATAGAAACCTTGAAAGATCACGCCGTGCTCAGTGTGATTTTTTAGTTCATTGGCCAAGGTGATGCCATGCGGTGTTTGGCCAACAATGATAGCGGTACGTGTGTTTAGTCCCAAGCGACGGAGGTAAGATAAAGTCGAGCGAAAAAGTATCCTCCAGCACATGAGTAGAATCGGTGTAATAAGTAACCAAGGGGTTACAATATCTTCGTTGTAGGTATCCAGAGTTTTGGTGAAGAAGTGAATGGCAATTTGCAGCAAACTTGTTGCTAGCCACGCTGCGCAGGCCAAGGTGAGCTGTTGTCGAATCGAACTGGTACGCCATGAGCGATACAGCTGCGCGCTTTCGGCAAAGAGAATAAAGATGAGCCCTGAGACGATTGCTAACATCAGGTAGTCTTTTGGAATGGCAGCCAAATGATAAAGTGTCAGCAAGGCCATAAAGCCGATGATGATCGTTAGATCTGCCAAGCGATACAGAAAAGAAAATTCAGTCTCATGTGAGCGAATCAATCCTTTGTTATTCATAATGTCATTCCGTCAAATTTGGCACGCTACCGCCCTTGAGTGTCGTTTCTCAATGTCGTGCTAACAGTTCAATGTGATGGTGTCTGTTGTTTGATATGACGCAATTTGCCTCGCGAAATATCAACAACAGTTGCAAGGAAGTGTAAGAATTTGAGTGAGTTTGGTTAGTGGAATTAAGAATGAAATTTCGACCTTCGGTTAATAGACCTAAATCATAAAAATCTAATACCTAAAATCGAGAAAACGAGAAAAGTGTTAGTTATTGCGGAATGAGAAAAACTATAGTGCAAGATGCTAGCGGAGAATAATCAGTAGAAAGTGTCAGAAATACAAAGAAATGTCGGTATAGCATAAAAAACAAAAAAGCCTCTTATCTAGGAAGAGGCCTTTAAAGACATGAAGATTAAAATAGTATTAACGCTCTACGCCTTTTTCATTAAATAGGCGCTTGCACGCACGGCCATCGCTGTGGAATAGGTGGCAGCGATGAGCTGGGATACCAATTTCTAAGCGATCGCCAGAATCCACGTCCAACGTATCTGGTTGGCGGTAGATTACATCCGCATCGGCACTCTCTAGGTTGAGGTAGACTTGCGTTTCATTACCCAGCTTCTCGACGATCATCACTTCACCATCGATCACTGCGTCGCCTTGTGCAGAGGAGACTAGGTGCTCAGGACGTACTCCCAGAGACATGCGATCACCTTTGTTGACGGTTGTTCCATCCACAGGGACCCAGAAAGTCACGCCGTTTGATAGCTTAACTTGAACGCGTTCGCTCTCTACATCCACGATTTGCACACTCATAAAGTTCATTTTTGGCGAACCAATGAAGCCAGCAACAAAACGATTTTCAGGGTAATGGTACAGCTCTAGGGGTTTACCAACTTGAGAGACAAAACCGCCATCGAGTACCACGATTTTGTCAGCCATGGTCATTGCTTCGACTTGGTCGTGCGTAACGTAAATCATGGTACAGCCAAGTTGACGTTGCAGTTTGGTAATCTGGGCACGCATTTGCACGCGTAGAGCTGCGTCTAGGTTAGACAAGGGTTCGTCGAGTAGGAACACTTTTGGCTGTGAAACAAGGGTACGACCAATTGCCACGCGTTGACGCTGACCACCCGAAAGGGCTTTTGGCAGACGCTCGAGTAGGTGGCCAAGTTGTAGGATTTCAGCGGCTTGCTCTACGCGTTTGTCGATCTCTTTTTTGTCTGCTTTCGCTAACTTAAGGCCGAATGACATGTTGTCATAGAGATTTAGGTGCGGATAAAGTGCATAAGACTGGAAAACCATGCCTACGCCACGTTTCGATGGCTCTACATCATTCATACGCTCTTCACCGATATAAAGATCGCCAGAGGTGATGTCTTCTAACCCTGCAATACAACGAAGCAATGTCGATTTACCACAACCCGATGGACCGACAAATACTACGAATTCGCCTTCGTTGATCTCAAGATCAACGTTTTTAGAAATCAATACGTCGCCATACGCTTTACAAACATTTTTTAACGTGACACTCGCCATTTAGCTCGTCCTCGATCAATTTTTTTATAATTCACTGTCCATCATTATATGAATTATGGAGCCGGACAGTAACAGTAGGAATCGGTAAGTTAAGCAACAGTAAGAAAACAGGGCGGCACTTTAAAAATGGAGTTCCTATATTAAAGTGCCACCCATCATAGCCAAATACGAGTTTTCTCCCCCACATTCATCAAGATGTCTCCCCCGTGAATAACAAACTACCACTAACATCTTAACTAATGACATTCCACTCGTATGGCAATGAAAACCAGCAAAAACAGTGACCAAGTTGGCCTGCTGGGAAAGGGTTCTTACCATCCACTCTTGGATGGGTGCAGTTTCTTCGATATAGCACTTGCCTACATCCTCCTACGGCAATTAATTGTAGGGGGAGTAGAAAAGGAGGAGGGCGGGCTACGCCTCTTCCCCCAGAGTGGGCAAATATCACAATAATCGCGTCATTAAATGTGAATTCGATCGCATCGAGTGCCGTTTTTGTGATTTTGCTCTCTTACCTCTGACGATGTAGATCACGAAAATACGCCATAATATCTGGGGCGTAGAGGATAGGAGGATGAGACAGAGCAGGTTTTTTCAGATGATATACGTCGAAATACGGCTCATCCTCTGTGGAGTAGCCCTACATCAAAATATAAAAAGGATACGAACATGAAAAATGCTCTAAGCGCTGTCGCACTAGGTACTCTTGTTGCACTGGGTTCTTTCGGTGCACACGCTGCCATTGAAGAAGGACAACTGACTATCTGGATCAACGGTGACAAAGGTTACAATGGTCTAGCAGAAGTAGGCAAAAAGTTTGAAGCAGACACAGGTATTAAAGTGACGGTTGCTCACCCAGATGCGCTGCAAGATAAATTCCCACAAACGGCAGCAACGGGTGACGGTCCTGATATCGTATTCTGGGCGCATGACCGTTTCGGTGGTTACGCAGAAGCGGGTCTGTTGGCTGAAATCAAACCTTCTAAACAAGTTCAAGAAGGCATTGTGGATTTCGCATGGGACGCAGTGAAGTACGATGGCAAGATCATCGGCTACCCAATCGCGGTAGAGTCTCTATCTCTTATCTACAATAAAGATATCGTTCCAAACCCACCAAAGAGCTGGGAAGAAGTGGAAGCGCTAAACGCGAAACTGAAGAAAGAAGGCAAATCTGCCATCATGTGGAACCTAAAAGAACGTACTTCACATGGCCACTAATGGCAGCTGATGGTGGTTACGCGTTCAAATACACTTCTGAAGGTTACGACGTTAAGGACGCAGGCATCGCGAAAGATGGCGTGAAAGACGCAATGAACTTCGTTAAATCGCTGGTTGAGAAAGGCATCATTTTCCAGACATGGATTACTCAGTCTCTGAATCTGCATTTAACCAAGGCAAGACGGCGATGACCATCAACGGTCCTTGGGCGTGGGGCAACATTGAGAAGTCTGGTATCAACTACGGTGTGACTACACTGCCTAAGTTCAATGGTCAATCTTCTAAGCCTTTCGTTGGCGTTCTTACTGCGGGCATCTCAACGGCATCACCAAACAAAGACCTAGCGGTAGAGTTCATTGAGAACTACCTACTGACAAATGATGGCCTACGTATGGTGAACAACGATAAGCCGCTAGGTGCTGTTGACTGAACTCGTTCCAACGTGAGCTTGATGCAGATGCTCGTATTGCGGCGACAATGGACAACGCAATGAAGGCGAAATCATGCCAAATATCCCACAAATGAATGCATTCTGGGGTGCGGCGAAAAACGCGATCGTTAACGTAGTGGATGGTCGTCAAACTGTGGATGCTGCTCTGGCTGACGCAGAAAAACAAATGACAAAATAATGTAACTTTTTAAGGAGGGGTAACTCCTCTTACTTTTCTTTTCTTTTTATTATAATCGCTAGCAGGTTCCTATGCAGTCAGTTCAAGGTACAGATGCTATGACAGCTCCAGCAGCCAGCCTGCCGGCAGCAAAAAAGTGTTTATTAAATGGCGCTTCTTGGCACGGTCGGTCTTATTAATGGTTATGCAACGATTCTAATGTATTCTCGCGGTGAGGTTGCTTTTGCAATGTTGACCGTGATTCTTACCGCATTGGCGTTGTATGTGTTTGGTAGTAAAAAAACTTACGCTCATCGCTACATTTATCCGGGTATTGCCGGGATGATTTTGTTCATCCTCTTCCTTTGGCATACACCGTTGGTCTTGCGTTTACCAACTACAGCGCTAAAAACCAGCTTTCTCTCGATCGTGCACAAAGCGTGCTTTTGGACCGTACTTTCCAAAGTGGTGAAAGCTATCCGTTTACGCTGTATAAAACCGATTCTGGTCACCGTATTGTCATTAAAGATGGCACGTCCTACTGTCGACACCTGAGTTTGTTCTTGGAGCGCCATCAGCGATCTAGACTTTCTCCAGTGGATGCGGTGACAGGCACAGAAGAGCCGATTAAGACTATTGTTAGCAACCGTACTGCACTGAGCAGCATCGATTTGCACTTTGGCTAATGGTGATGACATCCGCATGAGTGGCTTACGCAAGTTTGCTGGTGTGGTGCCGCTTTACGACCATGCAAGCGGATGGTGAAACGCTGAAGAACAATCAGACTGGCGAACTGCTCAAGCCGAATATGGACGTGGGTTTTTACAAGCGATGGATGAAGCAGGCAACTTTGTTGGCAACACCGTCTCTCCAGGTTTTGTGGTGGCAAATTGGTACCGATAACTTTGAACGTGTTTGGAAAGATGACGGCATCAAAGAGCCATTCATCAGTATCTTTATCTGGACAGTGGTTTTCTCAATTCTCACCTAGTGCTCACTCTCATGATTGGCTTGGTGCTGGCGAGTGTCGTGCAATGGGAAGAGCTAAAAGGCCGTGCTATTTATCGTGTATTGCTGATTTTGCCTTATGCGGTTCTGCGTTTATCTCAATATTGATCTTTAAAGGTCTGTTTAACCAAAGCTTTGGTGAGATCAACATGGTGCTAAAGGCGCTGTTTGGCATCAGCCCGAGTTGGTTTCTCTGAATCCCATCATGGCAAAAAGCATGGTGCTGATTGTGAACACTTGGCTTGGCTTCCCTTACATGATGATCCTTTGTATGGGTCTATTGAAAGCGATTCCGGAGAAGACTTGTGAAGAAGCCTGCGGCGATTGATGGCGCCAATTTCGTGCAAAACTTCACTCGCGTGTGACGTTGCCGGCTGATGATTAAGCCGTTGACTCCACTGGCCATTGCAAGCTTTGCATTTAACTTCAAAACACTTCGTCATGATCCAGTTGTTGACGCAAGGTGGTCCAAACATGATTGGTACTTCAGAGCCTGCGGTTACACCGACTTGTTGGTGAGCTACACCTACCGCATCGCGTTTGAAGGCGGCGGCGGCCAAGACTTCGGTTTGGCAAGTGCTATCGCAACACTGATTTTCCTACTGGTTGGCGCGCTGGCTCTACTTAACCTGCGTTTCACAAAGCTGTCTCAGAACTAAAGGTAAGGAGCATACAACATGGCAATGGTACAAGGTAAATCACTTAATACCGCGTATGGGCAACCCATATTGCGTTGTGGACCTTCTTATCGATGATCATCTTCCCTTTGTTGATGATCGTGGCAATCTCGTTCCGTGAGGGTAACTTCGCGACAGGTAGCTTAATTCCAGATAACCCGTCATTGGAGCACTGGAAGCTGGCTCTTGGTTTCTCCGGTGACGAATGCAGATGGCTCTGTTACGCACCGCCATTGCCCAGTTCTCACTTGGTTATGGAACTCGGTAAAAGTCGCAGGTA